>NZ_VFOA01000001.1:2400000-3600000 GCF_006715865.1 Cellulomonas sp. SLBN-39
CTCGTCGTGTGGCCCCGGTTCCTCCAGCGGGTCGCCCAGGACCCGCGGGCGCGCGACGCGGGCGGGCGCCCCACCCGCTTCCTCGTCGTGCACGTGGTGCTGGTCGCCGTCTCGGTGGTCCTCGGCGTGGCCGTCGCCGCGCTGGGACTCCTCACGGTGACCGCCTGAGCGGCCTGCCGCTCGGGCGGTCAGGCCGACCGAGGGTGAACGCGGCACCGGCGCCGCCCGCGAGGTCGGCCTCGCGGGCGGCGCCGGTCGCGGCGGTCAGCCGGCCAGGGCCTGCCGGACCAGCGCCGACAGCGTGCGCCCGTCGGCGGACGTGCCCGCACGCTCGGTGGCGACCTTCATCACCGCGCCCATGTCGCGCATGCTCGTCGCGCCGACCTCGGCCACCGCGTCGCGGACCAGGGCCTCCAGCTCCGCCTCGGTCAGGCGGGCGGGCAGGTAGGTCGAGATGATCTCCGCCTCCGCGGTCTCGCGCTCGGCCCGGTCCGTCGCACCGACCTGCGTGTACGTCTCGGCGGTGTCGCGGCGCTTCTTGACCTCGCGCGCCAGGACCTGCAGCACCTCGTCCTCGCCGAGCTCGCGCTCGACGTCACCGGCCTTCGCCTCGGTGCGCACGGCCGCGATGACCTGGCGCAGGGTGTCGCGGCGCAGCTCGTCGCGGGCCTTCATGGCGGTGGTGAGGTCGGCGGTCAGGGTGCTCAGGGTCTGGCTCATGGCCCCATCGTCCCCCGCGGGGGCCGCGGGCGCGGCGTCATTTCCGACAGCCGTCCCGTCCGCTGCGCCGACCTCGGCGACGACGGCGCCCGCTGCGCCGACCTCGACCCCGGCGCCCGTCGCGGGGGCCACGGCGCGCCGGCGGCGGCGCACCACGACGACCGACGACGCCGCGGCGGCGAGGACCACGAGCAGCAGCACCAGCAGGCCGCCGTCGCGGGCGGCGCCGGACGCACCGGCGTCGGCGGCGTCGGCTGCCCGGGTGGCGCCCTCCCAGTCGCCGGCGGCGAGCGCGGTGCGGGCCGCGGCGGCGTCGCCGTCGACGTCGTGCAGCGCGAGGCCCACCACCGCCAGCGGGCCGGCGTCCGCGCGGGCGGCGTCGGCCCGGGCGACGGACCGCGCGGCGTCCCGCACGTCGGCGAGCGTGCGGTGCAGCGCGGCGAGGTCGGTGCTCGTCTCGAACGTCCGCCGCAACGCCGCCGGGGCGGTCAGGTCGATCGCGGCCAGGTCGGCGTCGAGGGCCTCCCGCGCCGACAGCAGCTTGCCGACCCGCGGGGTCAGGGCCTGCGCGTCGTCGAACTCCCAGGCCGCCATGGCGTCCCGCAGCGCCGCCGGCGGCGCCCAGCCGGCGCCGCGCTCGACCAGCGCGGCGTACGCCTCGCGCGCCTGCGCCCGCTCGTCCAGCAGCGCCTGCTGCTCGTCGGTCACCACGAGGTCCCGGTACAGCTGCGTCGCACGGGTCGAGCCGCCGACGCCCTCGAGCAGGTCGAGGAAGCCCTGCCAGCCGATCGCGTGCGGGTGGCGCGACTCGTCCGTGGCGGCCGGGTACGTGGGGTCGCGGTCCCAGGCGGCGGCCAGCACCTGTCCGGTCGTCTCGACGCCGATCTCGTCGACGAGCGCGTGCCCGAGCCAGAACGACGCGCCGTACCCGTACTCCTCGGTCTCCTCCGCGTCGGGGGCCCCGAGGTCGACGTCCTCCCACGCGTTCAGCGGCAGCGCGGCCGCCGACCCGGGGTCGACGGGGTCGGGCACGGGGCGGTCCATGCCGATCTCGGTCATCGTGACCGCCGCGAGCTCGTCGGCGAGGGCCTCGTTGATCCACCGGCCGTCGAACAGCTCGTGGTTGAACCACGCGTGCGACATCTCGTGCAGCACGACGTGCGCGTCGAGGGCGTCGCCGACCTCGATGAGGGACTCCTCGTGCTGGTACCAGCCGCCGTAGCCGTACACGTACGGCGTGGAGGTCTCCCGGACGGTCAGCTGCCCGTCCGTGCCCCACGGCCGGCCGATCGTCTCGCGCAGCACCGGCAGGCCCCGCTCGACCAGGTCGGTCGTCAGGTCGAGCCACGCGGTGTCGCCCGGCCAGGCCTGCACCTTGACGCCGATGTCGTTGAAGAACACCAGCTCCTGCGCCAGCTCGGCGTCGTCGTGCGCCACGACGTTCGCCCACCAGGTGCTGTCCTCGATCCCGTCGGCGGTCCACACCTGCGTGCCGTCGTCGTCGACCGTGCGCTCCAGGCCGTCGCCGACCACGGACGCGTCCACGCCCGCGGGGACCTCCACCCGCACCGAGCCGAGCCCGGGATCGGCCGCCGTGAACAGCGGGAACGTCGCGTACGCGGGGTTGACCTGCGCGAACGACGGGTTGCGCGGCTCCTGCGCGGGCAGGTCGTACGTGACGCGCACCGTCCGGGTCTGCCCCGCCTGCAGGTCCGGGCGCAGGTCGACGGCCGCCCAGCGGACCACGTCGTCGCCCGGCTCCATGGTCACGGGCAGCACCGTGCCGTCGTCGGCCGTGGCCGTCACGCCCACGGCCCCGGCCATCACGGGCACCCAGTGGTCGGGGAAGTAGTACTGCGCGGACATCTCGTGCGTGATCGTCGCGACGTGCTCCACGTGCACGACCGACCCCGCCAGGTCCAGCCGGTACGTGGTGCCGTCCTCGACGCGCAGGCCCTCCGTGGCGTCGATCGCGGAGGCCGCGGTCCCCGGCACGACGACCACGAGGCCGACGACGAGGGCGCAGCCGAGGACGTGTCCCAGCATGCGGGCGGGAGCGGGTGAAGGTTGCCAGGACCGGTGTGAGGGGGCGCGCACGGGAGCATCCTGGCATCGGCGCAGGTCCGAGGGGCGCGGTACGTCCGGAATTGCTCAGGCAAGCGATTTCACGGACGTCTGTCCAGGTCATCGAGTTGAGGATTTTCGCGAGATTCGTGGGTGGTTTCACCCAGGGGGGGTTGGCGCGCCCGACCGTGTGCCGTACGTTGATCGAGCACTGCGAAACGGCAAACCCATCGCGAGGTGGGGACGCAAAGCCACGGGACCCCAGAGGTCAGCCGGGCTACCGAACAGAGGGAGACTCCGATGGAGCTGCACCCGGCCGCTGGCCACCCCCAGAACTCCGCGCAGAACGTCCTGCGCCCCTCCGCCGAGCGTCTGTCCGCGTGGGCCGCCATGGCCGCGTCCCGCGCCGCCGGCACCTCGCTGCCCACGCCGAACCGCGGGGCGTGATCGCGATGACCACGACCACTGCCTCCGCCATGCCCGCAGACCTCGAGAACCTCGTCGTCACGACGATGCCCGTGGTCACGCACGAGGTGAACGCCCTGCTCAGCCGCATGCCGGCGCACGTGCAGCGGCAGGACCTCATCTCCGCCGGCCACCTGGCGCTCGTCCGGGCCGCCCGGGCGTACGACCCGTCGACGAACGTCCCGTTCGCCCGCTACGCCGCCCTGCGGGTCCGCGGCGCGCTCATCGACGAGCTCCGCTCGATGGACTGGATCTCCCGCGGCGCCCGCACCCGGGCCAAGACGGTCGTGCAGGCCGCCGACGTCCTGTCGAGCACGCTGGGCCGCACGCCCACCCGTGAGGAGGTCGCCCAGGCCACCGGCATGGCCGTCGACCAGGTCACGGCCGCCCGCGACATCGCGCAGACCCGCCTGCTGAGCATCGACGCGATCGTCACCGAGGAGGCGTACGACCCGGTCGACGACGCGCTCCTGCCCGAGGACGTCGCCATCCAGGGTGAGCGGCTGGAGTACCTGCGGGCCGCCGTGACGAGCCTGCCCGAGAACCTGCGGGTCGTCGTCGAGGGCCTGTTCTTCCAGGACCGCACCTGCGCCGACGTCGCCGACGAGCTCGGTGTCACGCAGTCGCGGATCAGCCAGATGCGCTCGCAGGCGCTGAGCATGCTGCGCGACGGCATGAACACGCACCTCGACCCGCACCTGGTCGAGAAGTCGGACCGCCCCGGCGGTGTCGCCGACCGTCGCCGCCAGGAGTACTTCGCCGAGGTCGCCGCCCGCGCGGCCCGTGCCGCCCGCGGCCCGCTGGTCGGCTTCGTCCCGACGCAGGCGTCGGCCGTGCGCACGACCGGGGAGCTCGTCGCCGCCGGCTGAGCAGCACCCTCTCCCGTGGGCCCGTCGACGTCGTCGGCGGGCCCACGGTCGTCCTCGGGCACCGCGGGCCGAGGACGGTCCGCGGCGGGTTTGGCAGCCGGACGTCGGGGCGGGATCCTGACGGCGGTCGCGCACCGCGCGCGCTCGTCGACCCGGAGGTCCGCCCCCATGCGCCCAGCGACGCCCGCCCCGCCGGCGGCCCGCACGTCACCGGCCCGGACGTCCGGCGGCACCTGGTCGGCGCGGGTGCTGCGCGGCGGTGCCGTCGCGGTCGCGGCCGGTGCGCTGCTCGCCCCCGGCGCCGCGGTCGCCGCGCCGCCCCTCGACCTCGTGGACGAGGTCACCGACGAGGCCGGCGTCCTCGGCGACCGCACCGACGAGGTCCGGTCCGCGGTCGACGCGCTCGCCGACCGGACGCCGTACCAGCTGTTCGTCGTCTACGTCGACACGTTCGACGACCTCGACCCGGCCGCGTGGGCCGACGCGACCGCGCAGGCCTCGGACCTGGGCCGCGACGACGTGCTCCTCGCGGTCGCCGTGGAGTCCCGCCGCTACCAGGTGTCCGTCGACGACGCGATCGGGCTCACCGACGCCCAGCTCGACCGCGTGCAGACCGACCGCATCGAGCCCGCGCTGCGCGAGGACGACTGGGCGGGCGCCGCGGTCGCCGCCGCGCAGGGGTACGAGGAGGAGGTCGCGGGGGAGGGACGCGCGGGCCGGGTGCTGCTCGGGATCCTCGCCGGTGCGGTCCTGGTGGCCGCTGCCGCCTGGGGGTTCGTCGCGTGGCGCCGCCGGCGCGCCGCCGCGGCCGACCTCGACGCCCTCGCGGGCCGCGCCGGGCAGGCTCTCGTCGCGGCCGACGACGCGGTGCAGGCCAGCGCCACCGAGCTCGGGTTCGCCGACGCGCAGCTCGGACCGGACGCCGTCGGCCCGTTCGTCGCGGCCCTCGACGAGGCGCGGGCGCTGCTCGCGCAGGCGTTCGAGGCGCAGCACGGCCTGGACGACGGCGCGGACCTGCCCGACGCCGAGCGGCACGCGCGCCTGACGCGGGTGCTCGCGCTGTGCGACCAGGTCGACGACGTCCTCGACGCCCAGACCGACGCGCTCGCCCGGCTGCGCGACCTGCACGCCCGCGCCCCCCAGGTGCTCGACGAGCTCGCCGCCCGCGCCGACGCGCTCGACGCGCGCACCGCGACCGCCCGCACCGTGCTCGACCGCATCGCCGCCCACCACGCCGCGAGCGTCGTCGCCCCGGTCGCCGACCACGCGGGCACCGCCGCCGCGCAGGTCGCGCACGCCCGCGACGCCGTCGCGCAGGGCCGTGCGGTCCTCGACGCCGACCGACCGGCGGCCGTGCTCCGCGCCGGGGACGCCGAGGGCGCGCTCGCCGGCGCCACCGCGCTGCTCGACGCGGTCGACCACCTCGCCGCCGAGCTGGCCGCCGCGCCCGCCCGCATCGACGCGGCCGTCACGTCGATCAGCTCCGACGTCGACGACGCCGCGCGCCTCGCCCCCACGGACCCGCAGGTCGGCGCTGCCGTCGCCGACGCCCGCGCAGCCGTCGCGCACGCGCAGGCGTCCCGCACCGCCGGCGACCCGCCCGCCGCCCTGCACCGGCTGGCCGACGCCGAGGCCCGGCTCGACGCGCTCCTGGCCCCCGCCCGTGCGCAGGCCGAGGCCCTGGCGCGCGCCCGGGAGCGGCTGCCCGTGCTGCTCGCGCAGGGCGACGCGTCGGCGCGCTCCGGGGCCGACCTGCTCGCCACGCAGCGGTCCGCCGTCGGTGCGGGTGCCCGCACGCGGTTCGCGGAGGGCCAGCGCCTGCTGACCGAGGCGCACGCCGCCGCACCGGTCGACCCCGTGACCGCCGCGACGCTGGCGGACCGGGCCGTGGCCCTGCTCGCCGAGGCGCACCGCGCGGCGCGCGCGGACCTCGACGCGGCCCGGCGCGCCACCGCGCCGAGCAGCGTCGGCGGCTGGTCCACGGGTGCCACGTGGGGCGGGTCGGGGGGCGGCTGGAGCGGCGGCGGGTCGTCCCGCCGGTCCTCCGGCTCGGCGCGCCGCACGTCGAGCACGTCGCGCCGCTCGTCGTCCTCGTCGTCGCGCCGCAGCACCCCGGGCCGCAGCGCGTCGAGCCGGAGCAGCGGCCGTCGCGGCGGCGGCGGCCGTTTCTGACCGCCGCTCGCACGTCGACGTGCTGGGGTGACCACCGTCCTCGACGACGACGGCCTGCTGTCCCACCTGCGCACCGGCCCGCTCGTCTCCCGCGCCGGTGGGGCGACCCCGCGTGTTCACCGGGGCGTAGCGGCCGTTCACCTGGGATCGTCACCATGCGGCGGCGCACGCGGCACGTGGTCGCGGGCCGGGAGGGGTGGGCGTGAGCAGCGAGGACGGTCGGGTCAGGGGCGGGGCGCTGCGCGCGGGGGACCGGGCGGCGGACGCCCGCACCCTCGTGGACGTGTTCGCCGCGACCGTGGCCGCCCACCCGTCGGCCGTCGCGATCGACGACGGCGACGAGGAGCTGACGTACGCGGCCCTCGCCGAGGCCGTCGCGGCACGGGCCCGCCGGCTCGCGGCGGTCGGGGTGGTGCCGGGTGCACGCGTGGGGGTGCGGGCGTCGTCGGGGACCGTCGGGCTGTACGTGTCGGTGCTCGCCGTGCTGCACGCGGGCGCGGCGTACGTGCCGGTGGACGCCGACGAGCCCGACGAGCGGGCCCGCGCGGTGTTCGCGGAGGCCGGGGTCGCGGTGGTCCTGGGCGACGGGCCCGAGCCGGTGGGCCCGGACGGTCGGGTGCTCGGCCCGCCGCCGCGGCCCGTGCGCGGGGGCCGCCCGACGCCGCCGACGCCCGCGCACGACGCCTGGGTCATCTTCACGTCCGGGTCGACGGGCCGGCCCAAGGGGGTGGCCGTCTCGCACCGCAGCGCGGCGGCGTTCGTCGACGCCGAGGCGCGGCTGTTCCTGCCCGACGCGCCCCTCGGCCCGGGCGACCGGGTGCTGGCGGGACTGTCGGTGGCGTTCGACGCGTCGTGCGAGGAGATGTGGCTCGCGTGGCGCTCGGGCGCGACCCTCGTGCCGGCGCCGCGCGCCCTGGTGCGGGCCGGCCTCGAGCTCGGGCCGTGGCTCGTCGAGCGGGAGATCACCGTGGTCTCGACCGTGCCGACGCTCGCCGGCCTGTGGCCCGTCGACGCCCTGGACGCCGTGCGGCTGCTGATCTTCGGCGGCGAGGCCGTGCCGCCCGAGCTCGCCGAGCGCCTGTGGCGCCCGCACCGGCAGACGTGGAACACGTACGGGCCCACCGAGGCCACGGTCGTGGCGTGCGCGGCCCTGCTCAAGCCCGACGGGCCTGTGCGGATCGGCCTGCCCCTGGACGGGTGGGACCTCGCGGTCGTCGGACCCGACGGCACCGAGGTCGACGACGGGCAGACCGGTGAGCTCGTCATCGGCGGCGTCGGCGTGGCCCGCTACCTCGACGCCACGCTCGACGCCCAGCGGTTCGCCCCGCACCCCGCGCTCGGGCCGGGCCGGGCCTACCGCACGGGCGACCTCGTGGTCCGTGACGAGACCGGTCTGCTGTTCGTGGGCCGCGCCGACGACCAGGTGAAGGTCAACGGGCACCGCATCGAGCTCGCCGAGGTCGACGCCGCGCTGGCGTCCCTCGACGGGGTCGTGGCCTCCGCGGCCGCCGTGCGCCGCACCGCCGCGGGCACGGCGCTGCTCGTCGGGTACGTCGTGCTCGCGCCCGGCACCCGGGCCGGCGACCTGCCCGCCCGGCTGCGCGAGCTCCTGCCCGGCTCCATGGTCCCGCTCGTCGCGGCCGTCGACGAGATCCCCACCCGCACCTCCGGCAAGGTCGACCGCGACGCCCTGCCCTGGCCCCTGCCCGACCTCGGCACCCCCGCCGGGACGCTCACGGGCACCGCGGCGTGGGTCGCCGAGCAGTGGGCCGGCGTCGTCGGGGTGCCCCCCACCGACCCCGACGACGAGTTCTTCGCCCAGGGCGGGTCCTCGCTGACCGCCGCCCAGCTCGTGTCCGCGCTGCGCACGCGGTACCCGGCCGTCACCGTCGCCGCCGTCTACGAGAACCCCACGCTCGGCGAGCTCGCCGCGCACCTCGACACGCTCGCCCCCGCCGACGCCACGCCCGGTGCCGTCCGCGCGGTGGCCCCCGTGCCCCGCACCACCCAGGTGGTCCAGCTCCTCGTCGTCCTGGCCGTGCGCACCCTCGTCGCCCTGCGCTGGCTGACCGCCCTCGCCGCGCTGAACCTCGTGGCGACCTGGGCGTGGGCCCCCGCGTGGGCGCTGCCCGTGCCGTGGTGGGCCGTGCTCGCCGGGTGGGTGCTCACCGTCAGCCCCCTCGGCCGGCTCGGCGTGCCCGCCCTCGTCGCCCGCGCCCTGCTGCGCGGCGTGACGCCCGGCACCTACCCCCGCGGCGGGTCCGTGCACCTGCGCATCTGGGCCGCCGAGCGCGTCGCCGACGGCGTCGGCGCCCTCACCCCCGCCACCGCGCCCTTCGTCGGCCTGTACGCCCGCGCGCTGGGCGTGCGCGTCGGCGCCGACGTCGACCTGCACGCCGCCCCGCCCGTCACCGGCCTGCTCACCCTCGGCCCCCGGTGCGCGGTCGAGCCCGAGGTCGACCTCGCCGGGCACTGGGTCGACGGCGACGTGCTGCACGTGGGCCGCATCGAGATCGGCGCCGACGCGACCGTCGGCGCCCGCAGCGTCCTCTACCCCGGCGCCCGCGTGGGTCGCGGCACCGACGTCGCCGCCGGGTCCGCCGTGCACGGGCGCACCGGCGACGACGAGTACTGGTCCGGCTCGCCCGCCCGACGCGTGCGCGAGGCCCGGCACCCCTGGCCCGCCCACCGGCCCGACGGCCTGCCGCCCGCGCTGTGGCTCGTCGCCATCGCCGCCGCCGGAGCCCTCGTCGCGGTGCTGCCCGTGCTGGCCGTCGGCGTCGGCCTGCTCGTCGTGGGCGCGGCCGTGCACGACGCCACGACGCTCGCCGACGTCGCCCGCGGCGCCCTCGTCGCGCTCGTCCCCGCGCTGCTGGCCGCCTACGCCACCTACGCGCTGCTCGTCGTGGCCGCCGTGCGCGGGGCCGGCGCCGGGCTGCGCGAGGGGTTCCACTCCGCGCGCTCGCGGGCCGCGCTGCAGGCGTGGACGGTCGAGCGGCTCATGGACGCGGCCCGCACCGTCCTGTTCCCGCTGTACTCGTCCGTGGCGACGCCCGCGTGGCTGCGGCTGCTCGGCGCGCGCGTCGGGCACGGCACGGAGATCTCCACCGTCATCGGCCTGCCGTCGATGATGCGCCTCAAGGACGGGGCGTTCCTCGCCGACGACACGATGGTCGCGCCCTACGAGCTCGGCGGCGGCTGGGTGCGGGTCGCGGTCGCGAAGGTCGGCCGGCGGGCCTTCGTCGGCAACTCCGGCATGACCGCACCCGGTCGCACGGTGCCCAAGAACGGCCTCGTGGCCGTGCTGTCCGCGACGCCGCGCCGCGCCCGCGCCGGCTCGAGCTGGATCGGCTCCCCGCCGGTGCTGCTGCCGCGCGCCGCGACCCTCGACGACCCCGGGCGCACCTACGAGCCGCCGACCCGGCTGCGGGTCGCGCGCGGCGCGGTCGAGGCGGCCCGCGTGGTGCCCGCGGCCGTGGTCGCGCTGCTGGGCCTGGGCGTGCTGCTCACCCTCCAGGTGCTGGTGCGCGAGGCCGGCTGGGGCGTGGCCGCGGCGCTCGGCGGCGCGGTCCTCGTCGGCGCGGGTGCACTGGCCGGGATCGTGACGATCGTCGCGAAGTGGCTGCTCGTGGGCCGGTTCCGCACCGGCGACCACCCGCTGTGGAGCGGGCCCGTGTGGCGCGGCGAGCTCGCGGACACCTTCACCGAGCTCGTCGCGGCGCCGTTCCTGGCGGACCCGGGCACCGGTACCGTCGCCCTGGTGTGGTGGCTGCGAGGGATGGGTGCGCGCATCGGGCGCGGCGTGTGGTGCCAGAGCTACTGGCTGCCCGAGGCCGACCTCGTCGAGCTCGGCGACGGCGCGACCGTCGGCACCGGCTGCGTCGTGCAGACCCACCTCTTCCACGACCGGGTGATGAGCCTGGACGTGGCCCGCCTCGATGCCGGCGCCACCCTCGGCCCGCACGGCGTGGTGCTGCCGGCGGCACGGGTGGGCGCCGGCGCGACCGTCGGCCCCGCGTCGCTGGTGCTGCGCGGCGAGCACGTGCCCGCCGGGTCGCGGTGGGTCGGCAACCCCATCGCCCCCTGGACATCCGACCCGTCCGCCGCATGACGGCAGCCCGCACCGACCCCTACCGCCCCTGGCGCGGGTCGCCCGACGTGCACGTGCAGCACTACGACCTCGACCTGCGCTACCGCGTGGCGACCAACCGGCTCACGGCGCGGGCCGTGCTGACGGTCGTGCCGCTGGCCGACGTCGACGAGGTCGTCCTCGAGCTGCGGGGCCCGCGGGTCGGCGGGGTCACGGTGGCCGGTGCCGTGCTCGCCCGCTCGGCGCACCGCGACGGGCTGCTGCGCCTGCGCCTGGCCGGCCCCGCCCCGGCCGGCGAGCCCCTGACCGTGACGGTCGACTACGCCGGCCGGCCCGCCCCCGTGCGCAGCCCGTGGGGCCCCGTCGGCTGGGAGGAGCTCGACGACGGCGTGCTCGTCGCGAACCAGCCCACCGGCGCCCCCTCGTGGTTCCCGTGCGTCGACCGCCCCGACCTCGCCGCCACCTACCGCACGGCCGTCAGCGTCGAGAAGCCGTACCGCGCGGTCGCGCACGGCGCCCTGACGTCCGTGACCGCCCGTGCCGGCACCACGACCTGGGTGTACGAGCAGCGCGTGCCCACCGCCACCTACCTGGCGACCGTCCAGGTGGGCCGGTACGACGAGCACCGCCTCACCGACGGGCCCGTGCCGCAGCTGCTGGTCACCGCCGGCCCGTGCGCCGCCGAGGCGCGTCGGGCGTTCGCCGGGCACGGCGCGATCATGGACCACCACGTGCAGGTGTTCGGGCCCTACCCGTTCGACGCGTACACGCTCGTCGTCACGCCCGACACCCTGGAGATCCCGCTCGAGGCCCAGGGCATGGGGATCTTCGGCGCCAACCACCTGCACGCGCGCGGCGAGGACGCCCGGCTGGTGCCGCACGAGCTCGCGCACCAGTGGTTCGGCAACAGCGTCCGCGTGGCGTCCTGGCAGCACATCTGGCTCAACGAGGGGCCGGCCTGCTACGCCGAGTGGCGGTGGTCGCAGGCGTCCGGCGGCGACGGCGTCGACGCGCTCGCGCGCGGCTGGCACGCGCGCCTGCGCCGGCGTCCGCAGGACCTCGTGCTGTCGGACCCCGGGTACGACCGGATCTTCGACGACCGCGTCTACAAGCGCGGGGCCCTGACCCTGCACGCGCTGGACCACCTGCTCGGCCGGGCCGCCGGCGACGCCCTCCTGCGCGGGTGGACGCGGGCCCAGGCCGGGCGGGCCGTGACCACCGACGACTTCCGGGCGCACGCGCTCGCGGCGGCCGGGCCCGGCCGCGCCGCGGACGTGGCGGACCTGCTGCACCGGTGGCTCGACGAGCCGGCGCTGCCGCCGCTGCCCGCCGCGGGCGCCGGGGCCTGACCTGCGCGGCAGGCCGGCCCGGCACGGGTTACGGTCTGTCCGGCAGGACGCCCGTCCTGCGGGTCGTCGACGGAGGAGGACGCGGGGTGGGTCTGGTCTACCTGACGTGCCTGCTGGTCTCGCTCGGGTGCCTGGGGCTCGTGGACCACCGGTGGCGGCTGTTCGTGTGGCGCGACCCGCGCCGGGCGCTGGTCGTGCTGGCCGTCGGCATCGGGTTCTTCCTCGCCTGGGACGTCGTCGGCATCACCACGGGGATCTTCTTCCGCGGCGTGGGCTCGCACCTCATGACGGGTGTGCTGGTGGGCCCCGAGCTGCCGCTGGAGGAGGTGTTCTTCCTGCTGCTGCTGTGCTGGTGCACGATGCTGTCCGTCAGCGGGGCGCACCGGGTGCTCACGCTCCGGCGGCGCGCGCAGGCGCCCGGGAGCGCGACCGGGAAGGTGCGCGGCGCATGACGTACCTGCTGGTCAACACGCTGTTCTTCGTGCCGGTGCTCGTGGTCGCGGCGCTCGCCGTGCGGCGTGCCCGTCGGCGCGGCGCCCGCCCGCACGTCCCGGCCCTGCTCGTCGCCGGCGCGGTCATGCTCGCCCTGACGGCCGTGTTCGACAACGTGCTCGTCGGCGTCGGCCTGGTCGGCTACGACCCGGACCTGATCCTCGGCTGGCGCATCGGCGTGGCACCGGTCGAGGACTTCGCGTACACGGTGGCCGCGCTGCTGCTGCTGCCGTCGGTGTGGGAGCTGCTGCGCCGCGAGCCGCCGCCCGGGTGAGCGGTCCTCACGCCGCCAGAGGGGCCGGGCGCCCCAGGTGGTA
This sequence comes from Cellulomonas sp. SLBN-39, assembly GCF_006715865.1. Classification (NCBI taxonomy): domain Bacteria; kingdom Bacillati; phylum Actinomycetota; class Actinomycetes; order Micrococcales; family Cellulomonadaceae; genus Cellulomonas; species Cellulomonas sp. SLBN-39. The sequence continues at coordinate 2,412,539 of NZ_VFOA01000001.1, forward strand.
CCCCTGGCCCAGGCCGACGCCCATGGTCCGCAGGTAGTCCAGCTCGTCGGCCGTCTCGATGCCCTCGGCCACGACCTGCGCCCCGGTCTTGTCCGCGAACGCGAGCATCGACGCCGCCAGCGCCTGCCGCGAGGAGTCCGTCGCGATGTTGCGCACGAGGCTGATGTCGAGCTTGAGCACGTCCGGCACGAGCTCCAGCACGTGCCGCATGCTCGCGAAGCCCGCGCCGACGTCGTCGACGGCGATGCGCACGCCCGCCCGCCGCAGGGGGGCGAGGGTGCGGCGCAGCGCCGCGTAGTCGTCGACCGGGGTGTGCTCGGTGAGCTCCAGCACGACGCGCGCGGGGTCGCAGCCGCCGACCACCCGGCCGAGCGCCGGCAGGCCCGCGGTGCGGGCGGACACGTTGACGGCGAGGAACCCGGGGACGTCGTCCAGCCGGGCCAGCGCGGACCGCACGGCGGTCAGCTCGAGGTCCTCCTCCAGCCCGGCGCTGCGCGCGGTGGCGAACCACTCCGCCGGGTCGCCGGTGGGGAAGCGGCTGAGCGCCTCGTGCCCCACGACGCTCCCGTCGGCGAGCGCGACCACGGGCTGGAAGACCATGCGCGGCCCGCCGGCGGCGGCGAGCCCGTCGAGCCGCTCGAGCAGGTCGTGCCGGAGCCGGTCCTCGCGGTCGTGCTGCTCGACGATGCTCATGACGAGCCCTCCGACGACCCGCAGCACCCCGGCGTCGCGGTCGCCGAGCGCGGGCTCCGCGTCGTGCGCGTAGGCGCAGAGGGTGCCGTAGAGCGACCCGTCGCTGCGGTGCAGCGGGGTGCCGACGTACGCGGTGATCGCGAGGTCGTCGGTCGCGGGCAGCGCGGCCAGCGCCGGGACGTCGTGGGAGTCCTGCACCGCGGCCGGGATCTGCCGGGTGACCAGCAGCTCGCAGTAGCTGTTCGTGGTCTCGGACAGGTCGCCGGGCTCGAGGTCCGTGGTCGGGTCGGCGTGCACGTTGCGGATGCGCCAGTGGTCGTCGCGGCGCTCGTTGACGTACGCGACGTCGAGGCCGAGCTGGGCGGTGACGAGCTCGAGGAGCGCGTCGACGTCGCCGGCGGTGCCGCCGCGCGGATCGGTGCGCAGCGCGCGGACGACCGGTTCGTGGTTGCCGAGCCGGGGCGCCCGGCCCTCGGGTGCGCGGGGCACGGCGGGTGCGGCGCGCCGTGCGGCGGCGCTGCGCCTGCCCTTGTCCGCGTACATCGCCGCGTCGGCCACCCGCCACGCGTCCCGCAGGCCCCGCCCCGCGTCGCGGACGGCCCAGCCGACGGACACGTCGACGCCCGCGTCGTGCCAGGCGGCCCGCAGGCGCTCCACGACCTCGGCCGTGCGGGCCGCGTCGGCCTCGGGCAGGAGCAGGCCCAGCTCGTCGCCGCCGAGCCGCGCGGCGAGGTGCTCGGCCGCGGCGACCGCCTGGAGCGCGTCGGCGGCGGCCCGCAGCGCGGCGTCCCCGGCCGCGTGGCCGTCGGCGTCGTTGAGGTGCTTGAGGCCGTCGAGGTCGGCCACGACGACGCCCACGGGTGTGCCGAGCACGGCGGCCCGGGCGTCCTCGGCCTCGACGGCGTCGTCCCAGGTGCGCCGGTTGCCGAGCCCGGTGAGCGGGTCGGTGCGGGCGGCGCGCTCGGCCTGCTCGGCCCGGCGCCGGTCGCGCATGACGTGCCGCTCGAAGGCCATGAGCGAGCCGATGAGCGCGGCCTGCAGCTCGACGGCCTCCCGGTGCTGCTCGAGGTCGGGCACGGCGTGCGTGCCCAGGCCGCACAGGTCGCCCACCAGCTCGCCGTCCGGCGAGACGACGGGGACGGTGACGACCGCGCGCACCTCGGGGGTGCGGCGTGCGGCGAGGGACGCGTAGGCGGGCACCTGGCTGACGTCGCCGGCGACGCTCGGGGCCCCGGCCTCGGCCCGCAGCGCGCAGAACGTCTCGGCCCAGGGGACGGGGGTGCCGGGGGCCGCGAGCGCCGCGCCGACGGCGTGCAGCACCACCTGCTGGTCGCCGTCGCGGTGGGCGAGCATCCAGCTGTCGAGGCCGCTGCGGCGGCGCAGGTCGTCGAGGGCGCGGACGACGACCTCGCGGACGTGCTCCAGGGCCGCGTCCGTCGCGCGGGACCCGGGGGCGCTCACCGGTCCTGCCCGGGAAGGTGGCCGGTGTCCTCGGATCCGTCGACGACGTGCATCGGTGACCCCTTCCAGGCTTCGCCGCGAGATGTCAGGTCGATCATGCGTCCCGTCATAGCCCTGTGCACCCGCGGAACCGCTCTCCTGCCCCAGGTTCACCCGCCACGTCACCCGTCGACGTGTCCAGGTCCTCTGCCGGTCGCGCGTCCGTGGTGGGAGACTTCACCCGGACGGACGCGCGCCGCGGCGCGTCGGGCGGGTCGGTGCAGGGGCGCACCCGGACGGAGGTGGGCCATGGGCGAGCCCGCCCCGGACCCTGCCCCCGCGGTCGTCCCTGCCGACGTCGCGGACCCCGTCGTCGCCCCCGACGGCGTCGACGCCGCGCTGGACTCGCCCTTGGCGCACCTGGTCGACCGGTCCCGGTCGCTCGTGCTCTCGGCCGACGCGGGCCTGCGCCTGCGCTACGTGGGCGGCCGGCTCGCCCACGAGCGGGTGCCGGACGACGACCGGACGTGGGACGCGCTCCGCGGCGAGGTCCTCACCCGGCCCGCGCTGCTCGTCGAGGCGGCCCGGGCGGTGCTCGCCTCCGCGCAGGCACGACGGTTCGACCTCGTGGACGCCGGGACGGTCGTCGACACGGTCGTGCTCCCGGTGCTGGACCGCCCCGACGGGCCCGCCGGCGGCGTGCTCGTGCTCGGCTCCGACGTCTCGGCGCGGGGCCTCCTCGACCGGCGCGTGGCCGCGCTCGCCGCCGTCGCCGGCGACGGGACGCTGCGGGGCATCGGCCTCGGCGAGCTGGTGGCCGACGCGATGGCGGTCTACGCGCGCACCCTCGTCGTGGTCCGCATCGGGACCGGGGCGCCCTTCGACGCCGGCAGCGCCCACCACCCGGACGCCGAGGTCCGCGACCGGTTGCAGGACGCGCTCGACGCGGCGGGCCCCGACCTCGACCTCGGCCTCGCCGAGCTGGCCGCGGGCCTCGCCGTCGGGGCGGCCGCGGCGTTCACCGTGCCGGACCTGCTGCGGGTCGTCGGCTCACCGCACGCACTGCGCCACGTGCTGGGCGGGCTCGACGCGCACGGTGTGCTCGTCTGGTCCCTGCAGGGCGTCTACGGGCCGCTCGGCGTGCTCGTGATGGTCCTCCTGGGCGGTGCCCGCGTGCTGCCCGACCCGGACGCCGGCGAGCGGCACTTCCTCGGCGGGCTGGTGGCGCGCGCGGCGATGGGGGTCGAGCTCGGCGTGCTGGCGGAGCAGGTCGACGTGGCCACCGAGGCCCTGTTCGAGACGCAGGCGCGGTTCCGCTCCGCGTTCGACGACGCCCCCGTCGGGATGGCCGTGGCGCTCGGGGGCGGTCCGCGCGCGGGCACGCTCGTCGAGGTGAACGCCGCCCTGCAGGTGCTGCTGGACCTGCGCTGGTCCGACCTCATGGGCGCCACGCTCGTCGACCTCGTGCACCCCGACGACCGGCCCGTGTGCGCTGCCCTGGTCGAGCGGCTGCTCGCCGGCGAGGAGAGCCGTGGCGTGTGCGAGGCCCGGCTCGTGCGCGGCGACGGCGACGTCGTCTGGGTGCACCTGGCCGTCCAGGTCGCCGACGGCGGTGGCGGGCAGGGCGACCTCATCGTGCACGCCGAGGACGTCACGTCCACCCGGGCCGTGCGCGAGGAGCTCGCGCACCAGGCCATGCACGACACCCTCACCCAGCTGCCCAACCGGCACCTGGCGGCCGACCACCTGCGGCTCGCCCTCGCCGACCTGGCGCGTCACGACGGCGGCCGGGTCGCGGTGCTGTTCGCCGACCTCGACCGCTTCAAGGAGGTCAACGACACCTACGGGCACCCCGCGGGCGACCAGGTGCTGGTCGAGGTGGCGCGTCGGCTGCGCTCGATCGTCCGCGAGGGTGACACGGCGGCCCGGTGGGGCGGTGACGAGATCGTCGTCGTCTGCCCCCACGTCGCCGACGTCCCCGCCGCGCGACGGCTCGCCGAACGGCTCCGCGACGCCCTCGGCGCGCCGATCGTGATCGACGTCGACGGGCTCGAGGTGCAGGTCCGCGTGGGTGTCTCCGTCGGCGTCACCGTCACCGGCGAGGGCACGCACGACGTGGACCGCGTGCTGCGCGAGGCCGACGCGGCGATGTACGAGGCGAAGCGGCGCGGGCGCGGGCGCGTGGAGGTGTTCGACCCGGCCTGGGGTGCCCGGGCCGAGGAGCGTGCGCGCGTCCTGCGGCAGGTGCGGCGGGCGCTCGGCGACGGCCGGCTCACGCTGCGCCACCAGCCCGTGGTGGACCTCGGGTCCGGGCGGGTGCTGGGCATCGAGGTGTCGGTCGCGCTCGACGAGGTCGGGGCGGACGACGTCGTCCGGGACGTCGAGGACTCCGCCCTGCTGCACCCCGTCGGCGAGTGGCTCGTCGCGTCCGGGCTGCGCCAGCTCGGGCGGTGGCGCAGGTCGGGGCTGGTCGACCGGTCGACGTTCGTGCTGGCACGGGCCCCGGGACGGCTGCTGGAGTCGCTCGCGGGGACCGGTGCGCTCGTGCGCGCGGCGCGGGCCGCGGGGGCGCCGCGGGCGAACCTCGTGGTCGCCGTGCCCGCGTCCGCGGTGCTCGTCGGCGACGTGCGCGAGGCGCTCGTGGGTGTCGCGCGCCAGGGCATCGGCGTGTGCGTCGACCTCGAGGCGGACGTCCGCAGCCCGGAGGGCCTCGGCGCGCCGGTCCGGGTGGTGCGTGCCCCGGCGGACCTGCTGGCCTCGGGCGGGCTGCGGCACGACCCGCTGCTCGCCGTGGGTCGGCGCCGCCAGGGCGGCGCCGACCGGCTCCTGGTGGCCGTGGGCGTGCGGACGGCCGACGAGGTCGTGGCCGCGGCCGCCCACGGGTTCCACGCCGGGCAGGGCCCCTGGTTCGCCGACCCGTCGTCGCCCGAGGACCTCGAGCGGCGGCTCGGGGACGGCCGCGTCATCCCGTCCGGCTGACCCGCTCCCGGGCGGCCGCCCGGCGGGCCGCCACCGCGGCGTCGGCCTCCTGCGCCACCAGGTCCCCGTGCAGGGCGGCGCCCGCCTGCACGCCCGCGGCGGCGGCGACCGCCACGGTCGCGGTCAGGTCGCCGACGTTGCCGACGGCCCACACCCCCGGCAGGTCGGTCCGCCCGCCCGGCTGGGTCGGCACGTGCGTGCCGAACGGCGTCGTCACCAGCGTGCCGCCGAGCTGCTCGTACAGCGCACCCCGGGCCGCGAACCGCGGGGCCACCACGAGCGCGTCGAGCGCCACCGTGCCCCCGTCGGCCGTCCGGACGCCCCGCAGCGCGTCGTCGACGACGTCCAGGCCGACGACCGGGCCGTGCACGGTGCGCACGTCGAGCGCCGCGAGCCGCTCCTCGTCGTCGGCCGTGAGCGGGTCGCCGGTGTGCCGGAGCAGCGTGACATCGGGCGTCAGGGCCCGCATCAGCAGCGCCTGGTGCGCCGCGGCGGGGGACGTGGCCAGCACCCCCACCCGTGCGCCGCGCACCTCCCACCCGTGGCAGAACGGGCAGTGCAGCACGTCCCGACCCCACCGCTCGTGCAGCCCGGGCACGTCCGGCAGCTCGTCGACCAGCCCGGTGGCCAGCAGCAGGCGCCGGGCGTGCAGGGTGCCTCCGCACGCCAGGTCGACGGCGAACCCGTCGGCCGTGCGCCGTGCGGCGACGACCCGGCCGTCGACGACCCGGGCACCGTAGCCCTCGGCCTCGCGCCGCCCCGCGGCCACGAGGTCGCGGGGCGGCGTGCCCTCGCGGCCCAGCAGGTTGTGCACGCCCGCGGCGGGGGCGTTGCGCGGCGCACCGGCGTCGACGACCGTGACCGTGCGCAGCGAGCGGGCCAGGACGACGGCGGCGGACAGGCCCGCGGCGCCGCCACCGACCACGACGACGTCGAGGACGTCGTCGGGCGTGCGGGCCGTGGTGCCGGGGTGCGGGGCGGGGGGAGCGGGGGGCGTCGTCATGCCTCCACGGTAGGCACGGCATGCGCCAAAGGCATACAGTCTTGCGCATGACGCAAGAAGAGGATCTCGACCAGGTCGTCCGGCACCGCATCCGCAGCCTGCGCGTCGCCCGCGGCTGGTCCCTCGACGCTCTCGCCGCCCGCTGCTACCTCAGCCCGTCCACGCTCAGCCGCATCGAGACCGGGCACCGCCGCATCGCCCTCGACCAGCTCGTGCCCCTGGCGCGCGCGCTCGGCACCACCATCGACGCCCTCGTCGAGCGGGACGACGACGACGTCGTGATCCGCGCCGAGCCCCAGAGCACGCCCGGGCTGACCACCTGGCTGCTCTCGCGCGAGCGCGACCTCAACGGCCTGTCCGTCGCGAAGATGCGGATCACCGCCGAGCGCCCCCTCGAGGGCCCCCGCGTGCACCCCGGCCGCGAGTGGTTCACCGTGCTGCACGGCACCGTGCGCCTGCACCTGGACGACCGCGTCGTCCTCGTGCACGCCGGCCAGGCCGCCGAGTTCTCCACGATGCTGCCGCACGCGATCCTCGCGCACGACGGCCCCGTGGAGATCCTCAGCATCTTCGACCGCGACGGGCAGCGGGCCCACCTCGCCGGCGACGCCCGCCCCGAGCCCCCGCCGGCCTGACTACCCCTCGGCCAGCAGCTCGCGCACCCGCGGCAGCACCCGCGTCCCGTACAGCTCGATCGCGTGCGCCAGCTGCGCGTGCGGCATCGGCCCGTTGGAGTACTTCAGGTCGAAGCGCTGCACCCCGAGCTCGCGCACCGTCGACGCGATCCGCTGCGCCACCGTCTCCGGCGACCCCGCGAACACCGCCCCCTCCGACGCCTCGCGCTCGAACTCCGCGCGGCTCGTGGGAGGCCACCCGCGCTCACGCCCGATCCGGTCCCGGTTGGCCTTGAAGTGCGGGAACATCAGGTCCAGCGCCTCGTCGTCGGTGTCGGCGACGAACCCGGGGGAGTGCACCCCCACCGGCGGCACCACGGCGTCCTCGCCGTGCAGCTGGCGGATCGCCCGCGCGTACAGGTCCACGTACGGCGCGAACCGCGCCGGCGCACCGCCGATGATCGCCAGCATCATCGGCAGCCCGTGCGTCGCCGTCCGCACCACCGACTCCGGGCTGCCGCCCACGCCCACCCACACCGGCAGGGCACCGCGCTCCGTCGTCGGGTACGCCCGCTGCCCCCGCAGCGGCGCCCGCGTGCTGCCCGTCCACGTGATCGGGCCCTCGTCGCGCAGCCGCGCCAGCAGGTCGAGCTTCTCCTCGAACAGCACCTCGTAGTCGCCCAGGTCGTGCCCGAACAGCGGGAACGACTCCGTGAACGACCCGCGCCCCACCGTGATCTCCGCCCGACCCGAGCTGATCGCGTCGAGCGTCGCGAACCGCTGGTACACCCGGACCGGGTCGTCCGAGCTCAGCACCGTCACCGCCGAGCCCAGCGTGATCCGCTCCGTCCGCGCCGCCACCGCCGCCAGCACCACCTCGGGCGCGGAGATCGCGTAGTCGTCGCGGTGGTGCTCGCCGACGCTGAAGTGGTCGATGCCCACCGCGTCGGCCAGCACCCCCTCGGCGACGACGTCCCGCAGCACCTGGTGCGCGGGCACCGGCGCCCCCTGCGCGTCGACGGTGACGTCGCCGAACGTGTCGATCCCGAACGTGACGGCGGGCGGGTCGGCCTGGCTGCTGGTGGGTGTGCTCACGCCCGCCCCAACGCGCGGGGCGCGGCACCGTGTTCCCACGGTCTGCGGCGGGAGCGGCGTTGTCCGACCGGGCTGCCGATGAGAGGGTCGTCCGGACCGACGACGAGGGCGTGCCATGACGACCGGCGACATCCCGGAGGTGCTCCGTGCACCCACCCGCGCGGGTGCTGCCCGCTTCCCGTGGCTCGGCTACCCGTTCACGTCGGTCGGGTCGACGGCGGTGCACGTCGACTGGGAGGAACGGCCGGTGACGTTCCGCCTGGTGTCCGAGGGCACCCTCTTCTCCCGGGCCCGGGTCAACGACCGCGAGGTCTTCGTCGACCGGCGCTGCGGACGCGCTCTGGAGAAGCTGTGGGCGCACGGGTAGCGTCGCGCCCGCGGATCCGACCCCGATCGGCCTCGTCGACGGTCGACCGAGCACGGCGGTGCGGTCGCGCCGGGGAGGGGGTCGACGTGGACGAGGACGAGCCGGGCGACGCTGTCAGCCCGGTGACGTACGAGCGGTGCGGGCACGTGACCGGGCCGTTCCTGCACGGCACCGCGGCCGTGCTCGACGTCGGGGACCACCTGGCGCCCGGGCACCGGTCCCACTTCCAGGACCGGGCCCTGCGGCACGTGTACTTCACGACGCTCGTGAGCACCGCCGCCTGGGGTGCGCAGCTCGCCGCCGCGCTGCGCGACGTGCCCGGGCCCGGGCGGATCTACGTCGTCGAGCCGCAGGGGCCCTTCGAGGACGACCCGAACGTCACCGACAAGCGGTTCCCCGGCAACCCCACCCGGTCCTACCGCACGCACCACCCGCTGCGCGTCGTCGACGAGCTGCGGGACTGGGAGCGGCACCCGCCGGAGGCGGTCGAGCAGATGCTGACCAGCCTGGCGCGGCTGCGCGAGCAGGGGCTGGACGTCGTCGAGGACTGACGGTGGGGCAGCGTCCGGCCTGGCCGGTCAGCGGGCGCGGGCCACGCCCGACGGGCCCGTGACCCCGGCGACGAGTCGTGCGGCGGCGGAGTCCTCCGGGACGACGAGGGTCGTGGTGACGGCGGTCGTGTGCAGGCCGATCACCACGGTCTCCTCGTACCGGGGGTCCGGGCCCGCGTCGAGGCGGGTCAGCGTGGACAGGGGAACGACCAGGCGGGACGAGGACACGACCGGTGCGGTGCCGCGGCTCACCTGCTCGCGGCGGCCGAAGACCTCGAGCGCGCCCGCGCCGCCGGCCAGCACGGCGCCCTGGAGCGTCGCCGGCGAGAGGCTGTGCGCCAGCCGGTGCACGAGACCGTCCCACCCGGTGCCGCGCGGCACGAGGCGGCGGCGGCCGTGCGCCGCCCAGACCGTGAGCCGCGCGCCCACGCCCGCGACCTCGCGGAAGTCGGCCTCCAGGGCCTGGTCGTCGCGCCCGAGCGCCCGCGTCGGGCTGTCCGTCACCGCGGCGCGAGCGCCCTCGGCGAGCAGGGCCCCGACGGTGGAGGCCGGCGCGGACGCGGCGGCGTCGCGCAGCGCACCGACCAGGCGGGTGATGTGCGCGCGGGCCGACCCGTTGTAGCTGACCGTCACGTCGGTGCCGGTCGTCGTGCGGACCGTCAGGCGGCCGTGGAGCAGGTCGACGACGTCGTGCACCACGGCGATCTCGTGCAGCGGGACGGTCTGCTCGGCGTAGCCGGCGCCGTACGGGGTGGCGCGCCGGTCCGGGGTGGTGCGGCTGAGCACCGTGAGGTTCTCCGCGCCGAGCACGAGCAGGTGGTCGTACAGGTCCATGTCCGGCGTCGCGTCCCGGCGGGCGATGCTGCGGGGGACCTTCAGCACCAGGCGCACGGCGTCCAGGTCGAGAGCGTGCCCGCGGAACAGGCGCGGCACGTCGTCCGGGCTGCGCACCTCGTCGATCCACGGCCCGAACCGGTCGTACTCGCTGGTGCCCGTGCGGATGGTGTCCACCTGTCGCAGTGTCCTCCGCGTGCGGCGGGCCCGGCAAACGGCGGTACGTCAGCCGCGGCGGCGCGGTGACGGCACGAACCGCGGCGTGCGGGCCGCGTACGCGGCGTAGCCGTCGAACCGCTCCGTCAGGTGCCGCTCCTCGAACCGCGCCTTGACGTGCAGCAGCACCACCAGCGCGACGAGCACGCCCACGCGGACGGCGCTCCCCGAGACGGCGACGACGCCCGCCGCGGCGAGCATCAGCCCCGAGTACACGGGGTGCCGCACCCACCGGTACAGCCCGCCCGTGCGCAGCACCGCGTGCCGGTTGGGCAGCGGCACCGCGGTCAGGCCCCGGCCGAGCGCGGTCGCGGCGACGAGCACGACCACCAGCCCGCCCGCCACGGCCGCCAGGCCGAGCACCCGCAGCCAGCCGGGCACCGGCCACGCCTCGCCGGCCGGGAGCAGGACGAGGGCCGCGAGCAGCAGCATCTGCCCGGCGACGAGCAGCCAGGCGGTCGGCAGCGCGGGGTGGGCGCGGGCGGGCACGGGCCTATCGTCGCGCGTCGGCGTCCGCCAGGCGGCGCGCCACGGCGGCACCGATGCGGGCGACGATCGCCGACCCGTTGCGCTGGAACCCGAGCTCGCGCTTGACGGCCTCGTACACCTCGGCGTTCGTGCGCACCACGTCGTCGCTCGTGACCCACCGGACCATCGCGTCGAGCTCGACGTCCGTGTACGCGGCCAGGTCGTGACCGGGCGGCACGAGCGGCCGGGGGCCGCGTCGCCCGGTCGGCGCGGGCGAGGGAACCCCGGCCGTGCCCGTGAGCTCCTCGGCCTGTTCCCCCGCGCCCGGCCGGGGCGTCCCACCGGCCCGACCGGGCGTCGCGGCGTCCTCGTCGAGCGCCGCCCGGTAGGCGCGCAGCACCCGGTCGACCTGGGCGTCCGGGTCGCGGAACCAGTCCGTCGACCACACGCGCACGAACCGCCAGCCCCGCGCCTCCAGGGCCTCCTGGCGCAGCCGGTCGCGCTCACGGGCCGTGGTGCCCGAGTGGTACGACGCGCCGTCGGCCTCGACCGCGAGCAGGAAGCGACCCGGCCGGTGGGGGTGCCGCACCGCGAAGTCCAGGCGGTACCCGCCGACCCCGTACTGCGGCGTCACGTCGAGGCCTGCGTCCTGCAGGCGGCGCAGCACGTCGTGCTCGAACGGGTTCAGCGGCGTGCCCGTGGGTCCCTCGTCGCCGAACGACGCCCCGGCCGTCGCGGCGAACGTGATGAACCTGCGCATCAGTGCGAAGCCCTCGGCGTCGCTCGCGCGCTCGTCGACCTCGTCGGCCCGGAAGCTCGTCACCAGCAGCAGGTCGCGCCGGGCCCGGGTGATCGCGACGTTGACGCGTCGGTGCCCGCCGGCCTGCAGGACCGGGCCCCACGCGTGCCGCAGCCGCCCGTCGTCGCCGTGCCCGTAGCCGACGGTGAGGATGATGCGGGACCGCTCGTCGCCCTGGACGCGCTCGATGTTCTTGAGGAAGAACGCCTCGTCGCGGTCGGGGGCGAACCAGGCCCGCACCGCGTCCGGGGCGTCCTGCAGCTGCCGCTCCAGCTCGTCCGTCAGCCGCTGGGCGTGCCGCTGCCCGAACGCGATGACGCCGAGGGACTCCTCGGGCCGGGTGCGCGCGTGCTCCAGCACGAGGTCGACGACCGCGAGCACCTCGGCTCGCGGCGACAGGTTGTGCCGCCCGACCCCGCGCGACCGCGGGACCACCAGGTGCTGCAGCGACGTCGGCCCGTCGGCGGCGGGGAACGTCGTCATCTGCCGGCCCACGGGTTCGTACACCCAGCGGTTGGACGTGGCGATGAGGCGCTCGTCGCGCGAGCGGTAGTGCCACGACAGGTGACGCGACCGCTGCGGGCCCAGGCGCACCTCGACCGCGTCGAGGATGCTCTCCGCATCCTGCACCGCCAGCGCCGGTCCGTCCTCGTCCGGCTCGTCGTCACCGTCGAGCGTCGTGGTGAACACGGTCGTCGGGGGCAGCTGGAGGCTGTCGCCGGCGACGACGACCTGCCGGGCCCGCGCGATCGACGGCAGCGCCGCTGCCGGCTGGATCTGGCTGGCCTCGTCGAAGATCACGACGTCGAAGACCTGCTCCTGCGGGAGGAGCTCGCTGACGGTCTGGGGGGACGCCGCCCACACGGGCTTGGCCGCGAGCAGCACGTCCGGGGCCTGCGCGAGCAGCCCGCGCAGCGGCAGCAGCCCGCGGCGCCGCCGCAGCTGGGCGGCCAGCAGCTCGGCCTGCCGCGGGTGCGCGTCGAGGGCGTCGGCGAGCCGTTCGGCCGCCGCGCGGGCGATGCGGCGGGCGTTGAGCTCCCGCGCCCGGGCGTCGCAGGCCGCGTACCGCTCGGCTGCCCGGTCGCGCACCGTCGCGTCCACACCCAGCAGGCGGGGGTCCTGCCCCTCGACCTGCTCCAGCACCGTCGTCGCGAAGGCGTGGCTGAGCCGGTCGGCGGCCTCGTCACCGTCCGCGGGCGGGTCGTCGTGCAGGTCCTGCACGAGGGCGGCGCAGCCGAGGGCCACGAGCTCGTCGCGCAGCGCGTGCAGGCGGGGGAACCGGCGGTGCACGGGGTCGGCGGCGAGCCGGCGCGCGGTGGCCGCGAGCTCGGCGGGCGCGGCGTCGTCGACGGGCACGTCCCGCACGGCCGCGCGCAGCCGGTCGACCGCGACCCGCACCTGCGCCCACGGCCCCGCGAGGTCGGCGAGCGCCGCGTACGGCGGCGGTGCGGCCGCCGGCCGCCGCTCGCGCAGGGCGACCGCCTCGAGGAGGGCGGCGGCCAGCGTCGCGTCGTCGTGGCCCGGGTGCTCGGCGCGGGCGCGCCGGACCAGCGCCCGCGCCTCCCAGGCGCCGACACCGGCGTCGCGTCGGGCGGGCCGGCCGCCGAGCGCGGCCGCCGTGCGCACCAGCTCGGCGACGTCACGGGCGGGGTCCAGCGCGGCGCCGAACCCGCGGCGGGCGAGCGCGTCGGCCGCGCCTGCGTCGGTGACCAGCGCGTCCGCCGCCGCCCACGTCGCGGGCGTCGGCGCCCCGACCTGCGCCGCCAGCGCCTCGACCTGCCGGGCCAGCGGTGGCAGCCGTGAGGCGACGGTCGTGGCGGCCCCGTGCGCCGCGGTGACGGCCTGCGCGGTGCGCAGGTGGGGGAGCGACCACCCCGGCCCCTGCAGCCCGGGCCCGACGCCCCCGAGGTCGACCAGCGCCCGGGCCGCGGACCGCAGGCGCTCGTGCGTCGTGGCGTCCCACCGCGCCAGGGCGTCGGCGTCCAGGCGGGTCGGCCGGCCGGCGTGCGCCTGCGTGGCGACCGCCCAGTCCAGCAGCCCCCACGTGCCGTCCGGCCCGCCCGCCAGCGCCAGGCCCCACGGCTCACGGACCTCGTGCGTCGCGTCGTGCGCGTCCACCAGCACGGCGCGGTGCTCGACCAGCTCGTCGTGCAGCGCCTCGACCCGGGGCCGGCCGACCTGGGTGCGCCGCTGCATGGCCTCGTGGACCTCCTGCGCCACGGCGGCCCGCGAGGAGCCGGTCGTGAACAGGTCGAGCACGAGGTGCCCGAGGTCGGTGCGGTCGAGCCGGTCCAGCACGGCCTCGATCGCGGCGCGCTTCTGGGCGACGAACAGCACGGTGCGCCCGCGGGCGACGAGCTCGGCGATCGCGTTCGCGATGGTCTGGGACTTGCCCGTGCCGGGCGGCCCCTGCACGACGAGGTTCTGCCCGGCCGCGATCGCGTTGACCACGTAGCTCTGCGAGCCGTCCGCGTCGAGCACGAGGTGCTCGTCCCCCGGTGGGGTGGTGTCCGGCGCCGCGTCGCTGACGGGGGCGCCCGCGGTGCGCACCGCGGACAGCGCCTGCGGGTCGCCGGCGAGGGCCGCCACGAGGTCGCTCGCGGCGAGGAAGTCCGCGGCGTCGTCGGCGAGGTCCTCGACGAGCGGCCGCTCGGCGTAGGTCACGTTGCCCAGGACGAGGCGGCGCTCGACGCGGAACCCCGGCACGACCCGCGCGCACGCCCGCTCGACGGCGTCGAGCACCGCGTCGTCGTCGGTCGCGTGCTCCAGCAGCGCGGTCTCGTCCAGGTCGACGCCGAACCGGTGCCGCAGCAGGTGCAGCAGCACCGCGTTGACCTCGGGCTCGCCCGTCACGGTCAGCTCGAACCCGTCGGCGGTGCCCGCCCGCGGCACGACGTCGACGCGGCGCATGAGCACCGGTGCCCGCGGCTCGCGGCGCGTCCCGTGGCCGGTGCGGCCCTCGTCCGCCTCCTCGGTGGCGGCGTCGGCGGTGCCCGCCCCGTCCGGGTGCGCGGGGTCGAGGTCGGCCGCGGGGTCGTCGGGCAGCCCCGCCGTGACCGCGTCGTCCGCGCCCGGGCCGGCGTCGGTCGCTGCGACGTCGTCGGGGTCGAGGGCACCGGTCGCGTCGGCGTCCCACGTCGCGAGCCCGACCACGAGGTACGTCACGTGGATGCCCAGCTCCTCGGCCGCCGTGCGCCCACCGGCCGCGACGCCCCGCAGCGTCCGGGCGGCCACCGCGCGCGCGCCCGCGGCGGGGAACAGCTGCGGCACGCGCACGGTCGACCCGGCCCGCAGCGCCGCCACCGCGGGGGCGTGCGCGGCGTCGAGGTCGAGCATCGTGGCCGACCGGTCGTGCAGGTGCAGCAGCCTGTTCGTGCCCGAGACGTTGAGCAGCGAGCGGCGCCACGCGGCGGCCGCGGTGCGCACGCGCCGGACGGCCTCGGCCGAGGGCCCGGGTTCGACGGTCATAGAGGGGCATACTGCCTCACCCCACCGACACGACGTCGCAGGTCAGCGCACAGGTGCTGCCAGGTGGGGATGCTGCTGCCCCGATCTGCCGGACGGGCCGACCGGGTGGGGGTTCGACCGGTCCGACGACCCCGCGTGCGACGAGCGCACCGCTTGCCGGACGACGGTGGCGTCGGCCGGGGGTCTGCGACGTGGGCGTGACCTCCTCGCCGAGGCTCGTGGACGTCGCGCTGGTCCACCTGTGGTCATCCATCCGATGACTTGGTCGTCGGTGCTCACGGCCGTCGTCGTGCTCCGGCGGGGTGAGGTGCACCCGATCGTGTGACCTGGTGGCCTCTGACCTGCGCAGATGTGGGTTCTCCTTGACCGGTCGAGCGCTGTGCCGGGCGCGGTCCTCGGTCATCTGATGATTGACCACTTCCCAGCGACGGGGCTAGCGTCGTACCTGTCCGATTTGTACGTCTTCCTTACATATTCGACGACGGGAGCCGCCCCATGCGACGGAGCACGGACGAGAAGAGGACCGACCACCCGCCCCGACGGCGCACGCGAGGGTTGGCCGCCGTGGTCGCCGCGCTCGCGGTGGTCGTCGGCGGGCTCGCCGCGGCACCGGCTGCCACCGCCGCAGGCGCCGTCACCGTGACGTTCACGTCGCAGGGGGACTGGTTCACCGGGCACCAGGTCGCGGTCACGGTGAAGAACGGCACGGGCTCGTCGATCCCGTCCTGGGCGATCGAGATGGACCTGCCCGCCGGGCGTGCGATCACCAGCGCCTGGGACGCGGACATGGTCCGCACCGGCCAGCACTACGTGCTCCGGTCCAAGTCCTGGGCCGGTGCGCTCGCCCCGGGCGCGAGCCAGAGCTGGGGCTACGTCGCCTCCGGTCCCTACGGCGCGCCGACCGGCTGCACGGTCAACGGCGCGTCCTGCACCGGTGACGGCAGCACGCCGACGCCCACGCCGACCGTGACGCCGACGGCCACGCCCACCGCGACGCCGACGCCCACGAGCACCCCGAGGCCCACCAGCACCCCGACGGTGCCGCCCGCGACGGACGGCCGCGTGGTCGGGTACTTCGCCGAGTGGGGCGTCTACGCCCGCAACTACCACGTCAAGGACATCGACACCTCGGGCGCGGCCGACCAGCTCACGCACATCCTCTACGCCTTCGGGAACACCACCGGAGGGCGCTGCTCCATCGGGGACTCCTACGCCGACTACGAGAAGGCGTACACGGCGGCGCAGTCCGTCGACGGGGTCGCGGACACCTGGGACCAGGAGCTGCGCGGCAGCTTCAACCAGCTGCGCGAGCTCAAGGCCAAGCACCCGCACCTGAAGGTCATCTGGTCGTTCGGCGGGTGGACCTGGTCGGGCGGCTTCACGCAGGCCGCGGCCGACCCGCAGGCGTTCGCGAAGTCGTGCCACGACCTCGTCGAGGACCCGCGCTGGGCGGACGTGTTCGACGGCATCGACGTGGACTGGGAGTACCCCAACGCGTGCGGGCTGACCTGCGACACCAGCGGCCCGCAGGCCTTCGACCGCGTCGTCACCGCGCTGCGCGACGAGTTCGGCGACGACGCACTGGTCACGGCGGCGATCACCGCCGACGGCAGCACCGGCGGCAAGATCGACGCCACGGACTACGCAGGCGCCGCCGACCAGCTCGACTGGCTCATGCCGATGACGTACGACTACTTCGGCGCGTTCGCCCCGCAGGGCCCCACGGCCCCGCACTCCCCGCTGACGTCGTACGCGGGCATCCCGCAGGCGGGCTTCCACTCCCAGGCGGCGATCGACAAGCTGCTCGCCAAGGGCGTGCCGGCCGACAAGCTGCTGCTCGGCGTCGGGTTCTACGGGCGCGGCTGGTCGGGCGTCACGCAGTCCGCGCCCGGCGGCACCGCGACGGGTGCGGCACCGGGCACGTACGAGCCCGGGATCGAGGACTACGAGGTGCTCGTGCAGCGCTGCCCGGCCACCGGCACGGTCGCCGGCACCGCGTACGCGCACTGCGGCACCCAGTGGTGGAGCTACGACACCCCGGCGACGATCGCGTCGAAGATGGACTGGGCCCGTGACCGCGGGCTCGGCGGGGCGTTCTTCTGGGAGCTGTCCGGCGACACGGCGGACGGCGACCTGGTCCGGGCGGTCGGCTCCGGCTGGCACTGACCCCCGCGGCACGACCCGGACGGCCCGGGCGGCGAGGAACCCCTCCCGCCGCCCGGGCCGTCCGGGTCGTCCGGCTCAGGCCGGCGCGATCGTCGTGACCGTCCCGCGCGACCCGCGGTAGCGCAGCGCCCCGTCCTGGACGAACAGCACGCCGCCGGTCGACGCGGTCGCCGGGGTGCCGCTGCTGCGCAGGAACACCCCGCCGTCCGTGCCCACCTGGTTCGGCGACCGCCGGTACAGCTGCGTGTCGCGGGCGGCGGCGCCGTCCCCCCACTGGTGCGTGCCGTCGGCGGTCACGACGAACCGCCGCTGGGTGTCCCCGACCACGTCGGTCTGCACCGCCGTGGCCTGCAGGTCGCCCGCCGCGGACCGCACGAGCACGCCCTGCCCGCCCCGGGCGGCCAGGGTCTCCACCATGACCGCGGGCGCCGCGCCGTTCCGCCGCACGAGCAGGCCCGCGGCGGTGCCGTCGTCGCCGCCCACCGTGACCCGGCCGGACTCGCGGTCGAGCTGCAGCGGGGCGTCGACGAGCCGGGCGTCGGACAGGTAGCGCAGGAACTGGAAGTTCGCGCCCTGCGGCGTGGTGCGCAGCACCCACCGCGGCTGCGTCGGCCCGTGCTGGAGGCTGAACGCGAGGTCCTTGGGGCGGGTGTCGTTGCCGACGATCCGCATCTGCTCGTGCTGCGTGCCGACGCCCACCTCGAAGTCGGCCATGTTGGTCCGCACGGCCGACCGGTCGGTGCCGATCTTGCCGGTCGTGGTGTCGATGATCTTGATCTCCAGGCGGGTCTGCAGATCGCCGCGGGAGTCGGGCACCTCGAAGTTCAGGTGCCCGTGCTTGAGGTTGTTCCGCAGCAGGCTCGGGTCGTCGTTGTCGAGGAAGTGCGCGCCGATCCACGCGATCGTCACGGGGAAGCTCGGGTGCGTGGGGCGGCCCGTGAAGTCCCCGTCCGGGTAGTGCGGCTGCGGCCAGTGCGCCTGGTACGTGAGCATGCCCTTGGCGCGCGGGTCCTTGAGCTGCACCCGGATCGACTCCCCGTACCAGCGGAAGTGCGGCTGGTACGCCTCCAGCACGATGCGCCCGGTGGAGTCGTAGTACGACGGCCCGGACTCGGTCCCGCCGGCGCCCGAGGACTTCACGGTCAGCGTCCGCGGTGTCGCCGTCGAGCCGATCACGAGGTCGTCGTTGATGGTCTGGGCCAGCGGGAGCACCCCCGCGGGCCGGGCCGGGGCGGGGCCGTGGGCCGCCGACGCGGACGCGGACGCGCTGATCGCCGCGCCCGCGCCCAGCGCGACCATGCCGGCGCGGAAGGCGTCGCGGCGCGACACCCCGCGCGCGGGCGGGACGTCCGGGACCGCCGGGACAAGGGCCAGCGCGGTGCCCGCGGACGGCCCGTCGGCCCCGGCCCGGCGCGCCCGTCCCGTCGGTCCGGGCGCGGCGCCGGGGGAGCCCGCACCCCGCGCACCGACGGTCGCGGCGCCCGGCAGCAGGTCGACGTGCACGCCGTCCGACGACGCGAGCCGTGACGGCAGCGCGAACGTGTGCCGGGCGTACTCCTGCCCGTCGAGCGTCAGGGCGAGCGTGTACGTCCACCCCGTCAGCGCGCGCCCGGCGCCGTCGGTGAACCCCGGCTGGTCGGTGAACGGCAGCCTCAGCGTGGCGCGCCCGTCGTCGTCGAGCGGCACCGGTGCGGCGCGCGGCGCGACGACCGCGCCCGTCGCCGCCCAGACGCGCGGCGTCGAGGAGGTCACGGTGACGCGCCCGGGCCACGGGGCCCCGACGTCGTCGACGAACGGTCCGAGCGTGACGGTGGTGGTACGGATCTGGTTCGGCAGCACGAGCAGCCCCCTGGGTGCGGCACGGTGGTGGGCGCACCCCGCCGCACGGCCCGGACGCCGCGCGGCGCGCCGGGCGTCGAGGTGTGGCACCTGGGCCCTCGGACGGTGCCGGGCAGGACGTCGGACCTCGATCATGGCGGCCGGGCGCAGGGCCCGGAAGGGGGTGCGGCACCGCCGGACCGGCGACGGGGCGGGTGAAATCCGCGCGCGCGCCCGGTCGACTCGTCCCCTTCGCCCCCGTCTGCCGGGGTGCCCGGCGGCCACCCCGGCGGGCGGCACCACCGCTCGCGCCCCGGCACTGGTTAGCGTGCCGGGCAGGGCCGGACGGGTGATGCGGCCGGGACGGGGTGGGTGACGTGGAGCTGAGGCTGGAGACCGCGCTGCGGGCGCGCCTCGTCGTGCTCCCGCCCGCGGCCGACGGCACGCCGCGCGTCGGCGTCGACTCCAGCGTCGGGCGCGCCCGCCGCGGCTCCGCGCTGCGGGCCCTGCGCCTGCCGCCCGACGCGGACGTCGTCATCGAGGAGATGGCCCCCGCCGACCTCGACGCGGCGCTGCTGGCCACCTACCGCGACGAGGTCCTCGACGACGCGACCCTCGGGCTGTGGCGGCGCGCGCCCGAGCAGTCCGCGCGCAGCGTGCTCGTCGGGTGGCAGAAGCCCGCGGCGGTCGCGCTGCTCCTCGTCCTCGTGCTGGTCCTGGTCCGCTGGCCCGGCCAGACGCTCGTCGCGACGTCCGTCGTCGTCGGCGCCGCGTTCCTCGTCGGCGTGGCCTTCAAGTTCTGGACGTCGTTCCGGGGCGCGCGCATGGAGGAGCTCATCCGGCTCGCGCCGCCCCCGCAGGACCGCGTCGCCGACGAGGACCTGCCCCGCTACACCGTGCTCGTCCCGGTGTACAAGGAGGCGAACATCGTCGCCCGCCTCATCGAGAACCTCGGCGCCCTCGACTACCCGACGCACCTGCTCGAGGTGCTCGTCCTCGTCGAGGAGGACGACGACGAGACCCGGGACGCCGCGCTCGCCGCGCACCCGCCCGAGCACATCCGCGTCGTCGTCGTGCCCGACGGGCAGCCCCGCACCAAGCCGCGGGCCTGCAACGTCGGCCTCATGCTCGCCACCGGCGAGATGCTCGTCATCTACGACGCCGAGGACCGGCCCGACCCCGACCAGCTGCGCAAGGCCGTGGCGGCGTTCCGCGCCGGGTCGGACCGGCTGGTGTGCGTGCAGGCCGCCCTCAACTACTTCAACGCCGACGAGAACCTGCTCACGCGCATGTTCACGCTGGAGTACTCCTACTGGTTCGACTACATGCTGCCCGGCCTGGAGTACGGCACCCTGCCCATCCCGCTCGGCGGCACGTCCAACCACTTCCGCACCGACGCCCTGCGCCGGCTCGGCGGATGGGACCCGTTCAACGTCACCGAGGACGCCGACCTCGGCATCCGCGCCTCCGCCGAGGGCCTGAGCGTCGGCGTCATCGACTCCACGACGTACGAGGAGGCGAACTCCCGGTACGGCAACTTCGTGCGCCAGCGCTCCCGCTGGATCAAGGGGTACATGCAGACGACGCTCGTGCACGTGCGCCACCCGCTGCGCCTCGTGCAGGTCGCCGGGCTGCGGCAGGTCCTCGCGTTCCTGTTCCTCGTGGCCGGCACCCCCGCCGCGTTCCTCGCCGTCCCGGTGCTGTACCTCGTCTTCGTCGCCTCGCTCGCCCTCGGCCCCGGCGGGCTCGCCGTGCTGTTCCCCGGCTGGGCGCTGTGGCTGAGCCTGGCCAACCTCGGCGTCGGCAGCGTCCTGATGACCTACGTCTCCATGATGGGCGCCTTCAAGCGGCGCCGGTACGAGCTCGTCCTGTGGGCCCTGCTCAACCCGTTCTACTGGCTGCTGCACGCGGTCGCCGCCTACAAGGCGCTCTGGCAGCTCGCCTTCCGCCCCCACTACTGGGAGAAGACCGACCATGGCCTCACCCGCGTCGACGCTGCCGGCCTCGACGATCCGGTACCGGCAGGCCGCTGACGCGTGGCCCGTGCGCCCCGCGCACCGGTGGGCGCTGCGCCTGGTCTACTTCGTGCCGCTCGCCGCGCTCGCGTGGTGGGCCCTGCCCGGGCCCGAGCCCGTCGGGCCCAACGCCGCGCTCGCGGCACGCGGCGCCCTCGTCGTGTGGGGCGACACCGACCTGGCGTGGGTCGGCGAGGTGTGGCCGCCCCTCGCCGCGGGCCTCGCCGCGCTGCTCGGGCAGAGCGGCCTCGGGTACGTCCTCGTCGCGGCGGCCGTCGTCGCGTTCAGCCTCCAGGGGCTGGCCTCGACCATGGTCCGCGAGGGGTTCGGCGGATGGGCCACGTCGGCGGTCGTCGCCACCGTCATGCTCGCCCCGCCGACGACGTACCTCGTGGCGACCGACCTGCAGTCGGTCCTCGGCCTGGCGCTCCTCGTCACCGCGCTCGCGGGGATCGCGTCGTTCGTCGAGCGGGGCTCCACCGAGGCGGGGTTCCGCGCCGGGCTGGCCCTCGGCGTCGCGGTGATGGTCGACCCCGCCGCGTGGCCGTACGCCCTCACCCTCGGCCTGGTCGCCCCGTTCTTCGCCCGGCACGCCGGACGGCGCGGCCCGTCGGCGCAGCTGGCCACGGTCGCCGTGCTGCTCTTCCCGCCGGCGGCCGCGATGGGGTTCTGGTGGTACCTGTCGTGGTGGTTCTCGCCCACGCAGTTCGGCGGCCTGCTCGAGGCGGGCGCCACGTGGTTCCCCGGCGGGGTCGGCCCGGCCGCGCAGGCGGCGACCGGAGCCGTGCTGCTCAGCATCGCGGCGTCCCCGCTGTTCCTCGTCGCGGCGTGGGCGCGGGCCGTGCGCGAGCCGTGGTCGCTCATCGCCCCCGCGATCGCGGTCGTCGGTCTGTGGACGTCGTTGTGGCTGGGCGTGCGCCAGCCGGGCGGGCAGACGTACCTGCTGCTCGTCGTCCTGTACGTGATGCTGCTCGCGGTGCGTCGGCCGACCCGGCGGCGCCAGGTCGTCATCGTCGTGACCGCCGCGGTGCAGCTCGGCCTGATCTGGTGGGTGTCGCTGACGTCCGGCACGCCCCTGACGTCGTGGCTGCTGGGCCTGCTCGGCTGACCGCGACGCGGCGCTCTCGGCCCCGGGGGCACCGGGGCGACCCGTTTCGTCCGATGTGGTTGACGTCACTCCCGCCGGTCCGGTAGACCTGCGGAAGGCGGCACAACGGCGTGACGCCGATCACGCAGGACGCGGTGGTGGTTCTCGGCCGACCCCCGCCCGACGTGCTCGTCGACCTCCGGGTCCGGCGAGCACGTGCGCCGTGGGAGCGCAGCCACCGGCCGCAGCGACGGGCATCCCGACGCCACGCCCGCCGGCTCAGCCCGCCAGCGCGTCGATCGCCGCCACCTCGTCAGGCGTCAGGGTGAGGTCGAGCGCCCCGAGGTTCTCCTCGATCCGCTCGCGGCGCACCGACTTCGGGATCACCACCACCCCGTGCTCGACGTGCCAGCGCAGCACCACCTGCGCCGGTGTCGCGTCGTGCGCCCGGGCCGCCGCGACGATCGCCGGCGCCGACAGGTCCGTCCGGCGCAACGGGCTGTAGCCCTCGACGACCACGCCGCGCTCACGGTGGGCGGCCAGCAGCGCCGGGTCGTGGTCGACCGGCGACCAGGGGATCTGGTTCACGGCCGGTGCCTCGCCCGTCGCCGCGACGAGCTCGTCGATCTGCGCGACCGAGTAGTTCGACACCCCGATCGACCGGGCCAGCCCCTCGTCCCGCGCCCGGCGCAGCTCCTCCCACACGTGCGGGCTCGCCTGACCGGACGGCGGCCAGTGGATCAGCCACAGGTCGACGTGGTCGGTGCCGAGGGCCGCGAGCGACTCGAGCAGCGTGCGCCGTGCCCGGTCGCCGTGGTCGGGCGGCAGCTTCGTGGTCACGAACACGTCGTCCCGGTCGATGCCGACCTGCGCCAGGGCGCGGCCGATCTGCGCCTCGTTGCCGTAGCCGGTCGCCGTGTCCACGTGCCGGTAGCCGAGCTGCAGCGCGGTGCTGACGGCGCGCTCGGCGTCGGAGCCGTCGGCCTGCCACGTGCCGAGGCCGAGGAGGGGGATCGCGCCGCCGGGCAGCGCGAGGGGAGCGGGTGCGTGGTCCATGGGCCCATCGTGACCACACCGGCGAGGCATGCGCCCGCCGGCCGGCGACCCCGGCCGACGACGACCGGCGGGGCGGAGCGTAGGTGGCTCGAGCGGCACCCGCCTCTGGGGCGTCCGGCGTGTCGGGAGAGGTCTCACGAGCCGGACCTGCGTTTGCGGACGGGTGCCGGGCGTGCGCACGGTAGGGGCGACCGACGGGCACCTCGTCCGCCCCGGTCCGGCGGAGACCCCGCCGGCGCGGGGCCGTGCCCAGGCGACCGAGAGGAGACTCCCGTGCTGACCCTGACCGAGAACGCCCGCACCGCCGTCCAGACGCTCACCGAGCGCGCCGGGCTGCCGCAGGAGAGCGGCGGCCTGCGCATCGCCGAGCAGGAGGCCGGCGGGTTCGAGCTGGCCCTGGTGGCCGGGCCCACCCCGGGCGACGACGTCGTCACGGAGGGCTCCGCGCGGGTCTACGTGGACGAGCGGGCGGCGACGACGCTCGCCGACCAGAAGCTCGACGTGGAGCCCACCGGCACGGGGACGGCGTTCACGCTGCTCCACCAGTGAGCCCTGCCCCACCCGTGGGGCTCGTGCCTGCGCACCGGCGCGGACCCCGCTGACGCGTCGTCGGACGCGTCGCTGCACGCGACGAGGGCGGACCCGCCGACCGGTGGGTCCGCCCTCGTCGTGCGTGCCGCCGACCGTGACGGCCGGCGGTCGTCAGGCCCCGCCGAGCAGGTCCTCGAACGACGGGACCGCGTCGTACAGCCCCGCACGGCGCGTGGGCGGCCGCCCGGCCACGCGGGCCGCCAGCTCGCGGCCCGCGCGGCGCACCCGGTCGGGCAGCGGGTGCACGTCGTCGCCACCCGCGTCGGCCCAGTCGTCCGTCGCGGCGAACACCGCGGTGGGCACGACGTCGGCGCCGAGGTGCGCGAAGAGCGGGCGCAGCGCGTGGTCGAGCACGAGCGAGTGCCGGGCGCTGCCGCCGGTCGCCGCCACGAGCACCGGGGTGCCGCGCAGCGCGTCGGGGTCGAGCACGTCGACGAAGGACTTGAAGAGCCCGGCGTAGGACGCGGCGTAGACCGGCGTCACGGCGATCACGGCGTCCGCCGCGGCGAGCGCCTGCTGGGCGTCGGCGAGGTCGCCGCGCGCGAAGCCGGTGAGGGTCTGGTCCACGACGTCGTGCGCGAGGTCGCGCAGCTCGACGACCCGCACGTGCGCGGTGATCCCGTGCTCGTGCAGCTCGCCCGCGGTCGCCTCGGCGAGGCGGTCGGCGAGCAGCCGGGTCGACGACGGCTGCGACATGCCGCCGGAGACCACGACGATCTGGCGTTCGTCCATGAGAGCACCTCCTGGGTGCGCCCGTCGCTGACGGCGGGCCGGGATGGGTCGGGGGGCGTGCGGGTCAGGCGACGGTCGCGGCGTCGGCCGCGGCGAGGTCGTCCTCCGCGGTGCGGCCGGTCCACCGGTCCGCCGCGACCTCCGCCGCGTGCGGCACGGTGCCCGCCGCGCGGGCGGCGGCGACACGCTCGGCGTGCGACGGCGGGGCCGCGGGCACGTCGGCCGGACGCCGGGACTCGGCCTCGGCGCGCAGCACCGGCACGATCTGCTCGGCGAGGATGTCGATCTGCTCCAGCACGGTCTTGAGCGGCAGGCCGGCGTGGTCGATGAGGAACATCTGGCGCTGGTAGTGCCCGACCTGCTCCCAGAAGGCGCCGTAGCGGTCGATGACCTGCTGCGGGCTGCCCACCGTCAGCGGGGTCTGGGCCGTGAAGTCCTCCATCGACGGCCCGTGCCCGTAGACGGGGGCGACGTCGAAGTACGGGCGGAACTCGTTCCACGCGTCCTGGCTGTTCGGGCGCACGAAGACCTGCCCGCCGAGCCCGACGATCGCCTGGTCGGCGCGGCCGTGCCCGTGGTGCTCGTACCGCTGCCGGTAGAAGTTCACCATCTGCGCGGTGTGCTCCATGGGCCAGAAGATCGCGTTGTGCAGGAACCCGTCGCCGTAGTACGCGGCCTGCTCGGCGATCTCGGGGGAACGGATCGACCCGTGCCACACGAACGGCGGGACGCCGTCGAGCGGGCGCGGCGTGGACGTGAAGCCCTGCAGCGGCGTGCGGAACTTCCCGCTCCAGTCGACGACGTCCTCCTCCCAGAGGCGGCGCAGCAGCGCGTAGTTCTCGATCGCGAGCGGCAGGCCCTGGCGGATGTCCTTGCCGAACCAGGGGTACACCGGCCCGGTGTTGCCGCGGCCCATCATGAGGTCCATCCGGCCGTCGGCGACCACCTGGAGCATCGCGTACTCCTCGGCCAGGCGGACGGGGTCGTTCGTGGTGATCAGCGTCGTGGCGGTGGAGAGGATGATGTTCTTCGTCCGGCCGGCGAGGTAGCCGAGCATCGTCGTGGGCGACGACGGCACGAACGGCGGGTTGTGGTGCTCGCCGGTGGCGAAGACGTCGAGGCCGGCGGCGTCGGCGTGCTCGGCGATGGTGAGCATCGCCCGGACCCGCTCGGTGTCGTCGGGCGTGCGTCCCGTGGTGGGGTCGGTGGTGACGTCACCGACGGAGAAGATCCCGAACTGCATGGTGCACCTCGCTGTCGTCGTGGACCTGAAGTCTATGCGTTTGCATCGATCTGGTGCCGTCAACACCACCCCCCGACGGGCTATTCCGAGGCTTCCCGCCGAGACGGCCGACCCCGCGACGTATCACCTGCGCCGCTGCGCGCTCCTCTCCCGCGCCCCCGCCGGACGGCGGGGCGAAGGACCAGCGGAGGACGCCCCATGACGACCGCCACGCCCGCCGACGCGGAGCCCGACGTGCTCGACGCGCTCGCCTCCTGCGCGGCAGCGGTCCACCCGCCCGCCACGCCCGCCTACGACCGGCACTGCCGCACCCGGGGCGTGCTGCGCCCCCTGCGCCCCCTGCGGCCCGTCGCCGTCGTCGAGGTGCACCGCACCCACGAGCTCGTCGCCGTCCTGCACGCCGCCCGGGCCCACGGCGTGCACGTGGCCACCCACGGAGTCGGGCACGGCGGCGCCGGCGACCTGGCCGGGGCCGTGCTCGTCGTCACCGGCTGGCTCGACGGCGTCTACGTCGACCCCGGCACCCGGACCGCGCAGGTCGGCGCCGGGGTGCCCTGGGGCGAGGTCGTCACCGCGGCCGCCGCGCACCGGCTCGTGCCCGCGTGCTCCGGGCCGCCGACCGTCGCGCTCGCCGGCTACCTCACCCCGGGTCCGGGGCCCTCGGCCCGGGCCCTCGGCGTCGCGCCGTCGGCCGTCCGCTCCGTCGAGCTGGTGACGGCGGCCGGCGACGTGCGCCGCGCGAGCCGCGACGAGCACCCCGGGCTGTTCCGCGCCCTGCACGACGGTGTCGGTGCGGTCGGCGTCGTGACGGCCGTCGAGGTGGACCTCCTGCACCAGCCGCCGACCCTCGGCACGGGGGAGCGGGTGCGCGCGCTGGGGCTCTGAGCGCGGGGCGGGCGCCGTCAGGGGGCGACGGCGGTCACGGTCGGCGGCGTCGGGTCGGCCGTCGGCGCGGGCCCGGGGTCCTGCGCGTCGGTCGGGGCCGGCGCGGGGTCGGACGTCGGCTCCGGGGCGGGCCAGCGCGGGTCCTCGGCACCCGTCGAGCGCACCTGCCACGTCGTCGACGTGCGGTCGACGAACACGGCGCCCGTGCGGCCCAGGGCGGGCCCTGCCGCCACGCAGGCCGCGAGCAGCAGCGCGACGACGAGCCGCCCCCGCAGCCCTCGGGCGTCCGGCGTGGCGGCGGGACCGGCGCGCCGGTCAGTCGAGGAGGAGCGCATCGAGCCTCCGGTCGTCCTCGCGCCCCGGGACGCGCCGGCGCCGGGCCCTGCGGGCGTCGAGCAGCGAGAGCCCCTCGAGCAGCGCCAGCGCCAGCAGCGGCGGGGCCAGGAGCGTCGCGCGGCCCTGCGCCGACGTGGCCCAGGCCAGCGGCTCGCCCCACCCCCGGTGCACGGCCAGCAGCACCCCCCGCACCCGCTCGAACGGCGTCGCGTTCGGGTCGGGGTCGGCGTTCGCGTCGCCCTGGGTGCGGATGTACCCCTGCAGGGTCGGCTCGCCGGTCGCGTCGACGACCTCCGCCATCTGCCCGTCCGCGGCGACCTGCTCCATCGCGGGCAGCTGGTGCAGCGAGACGATCCGGTGCGTGACGAGGTTCTCGGACCCGACGGGCTGGAACGTCACGACGAGCCCCGGCCGCAGCTCCGACACGTCCCGCACCGCGCGCAGCACCACGACGTCACCGGCCTGGAACCGTGGCGCCATCGAGCCGGACGTGACGACCAGCAGGCGCTGGCCCTGGGCCTGGAACCACAGGGGCGCCGCCAGGCTGGCGGCGTACAGCACGACGCCGGCCACCACCACGACCCACAGCGCGACGCCCGCGGCCCGGCGCCACAGCGGCAGGTGGACCCGGGGCCTCGCCGGGGCAGGGCGAGGCGTGCGCCGGTCGGCCCCGGGCCACCGCCCGAGCGTCGACCGCGCCTGCGCCACCCCCGCCCCGGGCACCCGCGCGCCCGCCCGTCAGCCGTCGACGGGCGACGGCCCGGTCAGCGCGCCCCCGTTGTTCACGGTCTGCTCGGAGCTGAACGTCAGGGCCACGTCCGCGGCCCGGTTCTGGTACTCGTTGCCCGCTGCGGGGTCCATGTCGACCCGCAGGCACAGCGCCTCGGTGCCGCTCGCGCCGGCCAGGCCCCGCTCGTCGGCGAGCCCGCCCGTGCCGGCGGGGTCCTGCGCGTCGCCCGGGGAGCCCAGCACCGGGACCGGGGTCGCGCCCGTCGGCAGGCCGAAGGTCGCGCCGCCGCCCAGCAGGGCCGCCGAGTCCGCGACGGGCTCCGTGCCGTCGACCGAGGCGTCGCAGGTCGCCGAGACGTAGACGCGCAGGCGCAGCACGTCCGTCAGGGCCGCGGGCGTCACGTCCGACGGCGGGCTCGGCATGGGGTCCGCCGGGTCCGTCGCGTCCGCGCGCAGCGAGATGCCGTACCGCAGGTGCAGCGACCCGCGGTTCTCCACCGTCAGCGGCGCCCACGTGGTGCCGCCGGGGGCCAGGCCCTCGGTGGGCACGTCGAACGCCACCGACTGCGCCGCGGCGAGCTGCAGCGTCCCGCTGGTGATGCTCCCCGACGACGTGTCCTGGTCGGTGAACACCGCGGCGGTCGTCAGCGAGGCCACGCCCACGGCGGCGAGCGTGAGGATCCCGCCCGTCGTCCACAGCCGCCGCCGGCGCATGACCTCGGCGCGCGGGGGCTCGGGGTCGATCATCTCCTCGAGCAGGTCGTCCATCATCCGGGTGTCCCTCGTTCGTACGCGTCACGGCCTGGGATGGCGGAGAGGGTGCACCTCTCCCCATCGCCCCCTTCGGCAGGGCGCGGGCCGGACTTGAGGAGTTCCGCCAGATTCACTCGGACGAGTGACGGACCGTCGGTGCCGCGCCCGCCGCGACGTGCGCCGCGGGCGCCGGTCGTGCCCACAGGAAGCCCTGGGCGCGGTCCACCCCGAGGCGTCCGAGGACGGCCGCCGTGGCCTCGTCCTCGACACCCTCCGCCACCACCGTCAGGCTGAACGAGTGCGCCAGGTCGACCATGGCCTGCACGACGACCTCGGACCCCTCGCGCGCACGCTCGCCGAGGTCCTGCACGAACAGGCGGTCGATCTTCAGCTCGTCCACCGGCAGGTCCCGCAGCTGCGAGATCGACGTCGTCCCGGTGCCGAAGTCGTCGATGGCGACGCGCACGCCCAGCCCCCGCAGCCGGTGCAGCACGGGCACGACCCGCGAGCGGTCCGCGACGATGGCGGTCTCGGTGATCTCGACCTCCAGCAGGCGCGCCGGCAGGTCGTAGGTCGCCAGCAGGTCCTCGACGGTGTCGACCACCGCCGGCGTGGCCACGTCGTGGGCCGACAGGTTCACGGCCACCGGCAGGTCGCGGCCCTCGGCGCGCCACACGGCGAGCTGGCGCACGGTCTCCGTCAGCGCGAGCTCGGTCACCTCGTGGATGAGTCCCGACTGCTCCGCGAGCGGGATGAACGTGCCGGGCGCGAGCACGCCGCGCGTCGGGTGCCGCCAGCGCAGCAGCGCCTCGAAGCCCACGGTGCGGCCCGACGCCAGCTCGATCTTCGGCTGGTAGTGCATCTCGAGCTGCGCGTGCTCGCTCGCGCTGCCGGGGGCGCCCGTCAGGTCCGCCGAGCGCCCCGCGGCCTGCGCCTCGATCGCCGCGTGCAGCTCGCCCAGCAGCACCAGGCGGGCCGGCGAGGAGTCGTCCACGTCGGGGGAGTACACCGCGACACCCGTGCGCTGGTGCTTGGCCACGTACATCGCGATGTCCGCGGTCCGCATGAGGGCCGACGCGTCGCCCGCGTGGTCCGGCAGGCACGCGACGCCGATCGACGTCTCCACGTGCAGCGCCATGCCGCCGAGCTCGAACGGCCGGGCGAACAGGCCCCGCACGCGCCGGCCCAGGCGCTCGGCGTTCGCGACCGTGCGCACGTCCGGCAGCAGGATCGCGAACTCGTCGCCGCCGAGCCGGGCCACGACGTCCTCGTCGCGCAGCGCGCCGCGCAGCCGCTCGGCGACCTGCTCGAGGAGCTCGTCGCCGTGGTCGTGGCCGAGCGTGTCGTTGATGTCCTTGAACCGGTCGACGTCCAGCAGGATCAGCCCCACGCGGGTGCCGTCGACCTCCGCGCGGGCGATCGTCTTGCGCATCTGGTCGGCCAGCAGCCGCCGGTTCGGCAGGCCCGTCAGCGAGTCCAGCATGGCCAGGCGGGCGTTCTCCAGCGCGGTGTGCCGCAGCCGCCGCGACGTGCTGGTCACGATGCGGAACAGCAGCAGCCACAGGACCACCAGGCTCGACGCGACGACCAGCGTGACGTCGCGCACCGCGCGCGCCAGCGTGCGCTGGTTCGCCGTGTGGTCCAGCACGACCTCCGCGACGCCGACCTGCTCGCCGGGCGCCGCCGCGCCCGCCGACCCCCCGTCCGCCGTCTGCGACGCCTGCACCGGCACGTACACGTCCAGCACGGTCGTCTCGGCCGCCGCGCCGGCGGCGCCGCGGCGCACCTCGCGCTGCACGACGGCGTCGGCCGCCCGCCCGCCCATGACGGCGTCGAACCGCTGGGCGTGCGGCAGCCCGCTCGTCGTCGTCGGGTCCGAGCTGTGCATCAGGCGCCCGTCCAGGCTCCACAGCCGCAGCTCGACGAGCGCGCCGGCGAACCCCGCGGTCTGCGACGTCACCCGTGCGTGCGTCTCGTCGGTGAGCACGCCCGTCACGAATGCGCTGCTGGGGACGCTCCCGGCGGCGTACCCCGCGACGACCCGCGCGAGCGTCGTGCCGTCCGCGGCGGCCTGCCGCTGCATCTGCGCCGACGTCACGAGGACGAGCGCGACCCCGAGCGCGGCCATGCCGACGAGGCTCACGACGGCGAAGGTGCGCGTGAAGCTCCTGCGTCGGCGGGACGTTCGGGGCACAGGACCTCGCAGCGTCGGGGTGACGGGCGTCAGGTCACACTAAGTCGTCCGTCCGGGTGAGCGACACCTCGGCGCGCCGGACAGTTGCCCCGGCCTCACGACGGACGTGCTCGGGCGGGCCGGCGGACCCCGTCCTCGCGGTGGGAACGCCCGGCGTCCCCACCGTGTTGTGCCCATCGCCACCGACACCAGGAGGACACCGTGAGCACCCCCTACCCCGTGCAGAAGTCCGACGAGCAGTGGTCCGCCGAGCTGGACCCGCAGGAGTTCGCCGTGCTGCGCCGTGCGGGCACCGAGCGCGCCTGGACCGGTGCCCTGCTCGACGAGCGCCGCGAGGGCGTCTACCGCTGCCGCGCGTGCAGCAACGAGCTGTTCCGGTCCGAGACGAAGTTCGACTCGCACTGCGGGTGGCCGAGCTTCTTCTCCCCGCTCGCCGGCGACCGCGTCGAGCTGATCACCGACCGCAGCCACGGCATGGTCCGCACCGAGGTGCGCTGCGCCCGCTGCGGCTCGCACCTGGGGCACGTCTTCGACGACGCGCCCCAGACGCCGACCGGCGACCGGTACTGCATGAACTCCGTCAGCCTGACCTTCGAGCCCCAGCCCGACGACGCCCGCTGACGACCCGCCGGGGCGCGACGCGCCGCGGCGGCCCGACACGCCACGACCCTGGCGTCCCGACACGCCAGGGTCGTGACGAAACTGTGCTGTTCACCCGCTGCAGTTCGGGCCCGCCGCTGCCGATAATGCGGAGGTGGAGGAGGTGCTGACGGTCCGACGATGGCGACGCTACGGCGCCGACCGGTTGTACGTGACCCTCGAGACGGGTGCGGCCCTGGGGTCCGTGGACCTGCAGTCCGGCGAGGTCACGGTCGAGGACCCGCTGCTGGAGGCCGGTGTGCGGCGCGCCGCGCAGGCGTACCTGCGCAAGGACGTCGCCGAGCTGGTCCTGACCGTCGAGCAGCCCCTCGGCTCGCTCGACACCTTCGAGACCGACCCCGTGCCGCGCACCGGCGAGAGCACCGGCTCGGTCGCCGCCCGGCTGGACCGGCTCGCCGAGGAGGGCTGGCAGGTCCTGCACGACGTGCCGCTGGGCCGCCAGGGCACCGTCGTCGAGCACCTGCTCGTCGGCCCCGGGGGCATCCTCACCGTCGCCGAGCGGCGGCACCCCGAGCAGAGCGTCACCGTCTCCGGGCGCTCCATGCGCGTGGACGGCCGGGCCGTGGCGCACCTGCGCGACGCGCGCCTGGAGGCGTCCCGCGTCCAGGGGCTGCTGCAGGCCGCGGGCTGCGCAGGCGTCACCGTGCGGGCCGTCCTGGTCATCCACGCCATGCTCGACCGCGACCCCGACGCCCCCGCGCAGGACGCCCTGGTGCTGTCCCGCCACGAGGTGCCCGGGGCGTTCCGGGCGATGCCGGTGCGCCTGGAGCCCGCGCGGGTCTCGGCGATCGCGCAGGTGGCCCGGCGCCGCCGCACCTGGGCGCACTGACCGGACCCGCCCGCCGGGCCCGTTCCTCGGACCCGACGCGCCGGGTCCGCCGTGCCCGACCCGGTGCACGGGATCCGCTGCGCCCGGCCCGGCGCGGGCGATGCGCAGCCGGTGCCCGCTGGGCCAGGATGAGCCCATGACCACGGACCCGTTGCTGCGCGTCGAGCAGGAGCTCGGGCTGTTCATGCGCCGGGCCCGTGCGGCCTCCGCCCACCTCGCGCGGGACATCCACCCCGACCTCGACGCCGGCGCGTACACGCTGCTGACGACGGTGGCCGCGACCCCCGGCATCCGGGCCTCCGACCTCGCCGGGCACCTGGGCGTCGGCCGCGGCACCATGTCGCGTCAGCTGGCGCGCCTCGAGCAGCTCGGTCTGATCGCGCGGGGCACGGACCCCCTCGACTCGCGCAACCACCCGCTGGGCCTCACCGAGGAGGGCGCCCGTCGGCTCGCGCACGCGAAGAAGGCGCGCCACGCGTTCTTCGCGACGTCCCTCGGGCACTGGGGCGAGCCCGACCTTGCCGCGCTCGCCGACCTGCTGGGTCGTCTCAACTCCGACATCGGCCGGCTGCCGCGCTGAGGCGTCGGCGGGCCGGGCGGGCCCGCCGACGCGTCAGGCGGTCGCCGGGGCGTCCTGCTCGTCGAGCAGACGGTCGAGGTTGGACCGGTCGCCCAGCGGCACCTCGCGCAGCAGCAGGACGGCCACCAGCGCGAGCAGCGCGACGGGCGCACCCACGAGGAACAGCTCGGCCACCCCCACGCCGAACGCGTGCTCGACGACCGTGCGCACCGGCCCCGGCAGCGTCGCCAGGTCCGGCAGGCTGCTCGCGCCCGACCCGGTGGAACCCAGCGCCCCCGGGTCCACGCCGATGCCCGCGAGCCCGTCCGCGGTGAGCGTGCCCACCCGTGACGACAGCAGCGCACCGAGCGCGGACACCCCGATCGTGCCGCCGAGGGTGCGGAAGAACGCGACCATCGCCGTGCCCGCGCCCACGTCGCGCAGCGGCAGGGTGTTCTGCGCGGCCAGCACGAGGTTCTGCATCAGCATGCCCACGCCCACGCCGGTGACCAGCAGGTAGGCGCCGACGACGACGAACGACGTCGTCTCGTCGATGGTGCCCATGAGCCCGAGCCCCGCGACCAGCAGCACGGCACCGGCCACCATGAACCGCTTGTACCGCCCGGTGACGGAGATCGCCCGCCCCGACAGCGTCGACGACAGCAGCATCCCCACGACCATCGGGACGGTCAGCAGGCCGGACTCGGTGGGCGTGCGGCCCCGCGCGAGCTGCATGTACTGGCTGAGGAACACCTGCGTGCCGAACAGCGCCACGCCCACCGCGACGGACGCGACCACGGCCAGCACGACCGTGCGGTTGCGGAACAGCCCCAGCGGGATGATCGGCTCGGCCGCCCGGCGCTCCACGAGCACGGTGACGACGAGCAGCGCGACCGCGCCGCCGAGCATCGCCGCGCTCGGCCAGGACGCCCGGTCGAACGAGGACCCGGCGAACGTGACCCACAGCAGCAGCAGCGTCACGCCCGCGGACAGCAGCACCGCGCCCGCCCAGTCGATCCGCACCGTGCGGCGGGCGACGGCCGGCAGGCGCAGCGTGCGCTGGAGGACCACGATCGCGGCGATCGCGAACGGCAGGCCGATGAAGAAGTTCCACCGCCACCCCGCCGTGTCGGTGATGACGCCGCCGATCAGCGGCCCGCCGACCATGCCGACGCCCATGACGGCGCCCATGAGGCCCATGTACCGACCGCGCTCGCGGGGGCTGATGATGTCCGCGATCAGCACGGTGCCGAGGGCGGTGAGTCCGCCGGCGCCGATGCCCTGCAGCGCACGCATCCCGATGAGCATCGAGGTGCTGTGCGCGAGGCCGGCGAGCGCGGCGGAGACCACGGACACGACGAGCGCGACCTGGATGAGCAGCTTGCGGTCGACGAGGTCCGCGAGCTTGCCCCACAGCGGCGTGGAGACCGTCGTCGTGAGGAGGGTGGCGGTGACGACCCAGGTGAACGCGGACTGCGAACCGCCGAGGTCGGTGATGATCCGCGGCAGCGACGACGACACGACGCTCGTCGCGAGGATCGAGACGAACATGCCGAGGAGGATCCCGGAGAGCGCCTCGAGGACCTCGCGGTGCGACATGCGCGGCGCCGGTGCGGCGGGGGCGGCGTCGTCGACGGGCGGACGGGTGGGGACGGTGGTCATGGCAGGGCTCGCTTCCGGACGGGGAGGGGGCTCGACCGGGCGTCGTCGACGGTCGGGAGCGGCGGGCGCGGGCGCCCGAGACTGTTGCTTCGGGCAACGCTACGTCAGGTCTTTACCCGAGGCAACCGTTCGGCCGGGTGAGGAACGGTGAGGTGCGTCGCACCCCGCCCGGACGACGCCCACGGCGGCCCCCACGACGGCCCCCACGACGGCACGACGCGACGACGCCCGCCGCACCAGGGGCGCGACGGGCGTCGGGGTGCGCGGTCAGCCGCGGCCGCGCCGGTGCACCTGCAGGCCCTCCATGTCCTCCAGCTCCACGCCCTTCGTCTCCGGCACCTTCGTCAGGACGAACACGAACGACAGCGCCGCGAACGCCGCGTACATCAGGTACGGCGCCGTGGCGCCGAACCGGGCGAGCATCTCCGGGAACGACAGCGTGATGAGGAAGTTGGCGACCCACTGCGCCGACGCCGCCACGCCGAGGGCGGCGGCGCGGATCCGGTTGGGGAACATCTCGCCGAGCAGGACCCACACCAGCGGGCCCCACGTGGCGCCGAAGAACACGACGAACGCGTTCGCCGCGACGAGCGCGACCACGCCCCACGCACCGCCCAGCGTGAGCTCCTCGCCCGTCCCGGTCGACTGGGTGAACGCGAGCGCCATCGTGCCGAGCGCGACCGTCATCCCCGCCGAGCCGGCGAGCAGCATCGGGCGCCGGCCCACCCGGTCGACGAGGGCGATCGCGACCAGCGTCACCACGACGTTCGTCACCGCCGTGATCGTGGAGAACGTGAAGGACTGCTCCTCGGCGAACCCGACGGCCTGCCACAGCGTCGTGGAGTAGTAGAAGATCACGTTGATCCCGACGAACTGCTGGAAGACCGACAGCAGGATGCCGACCCAGACCACCGGCAGCAGGCCCAGCACCGGCCCGCGCAGGCTGGCCTGCTGCGCCACCTGCTCGTCCTGGCGGATGGTGCGCTCGATCTGCTGCACGCGCGCCTCGGGGTCCTCGTCCGGCCCCAGGACGTCGCGCAGCACGTCGACGGCCTCGTCGCGGCGGCCGGTGGCCACCAGGTACCGGGGGGACTCGGGGATGCGCAGCGCGAGCACCCCGTACACGACCGCGGGCACGGCGCACACGAGGAACATCCACCGCCACGCCTCGAGCCCCAGCCACAGCGTCTCGGCCGCCCCGCCGGCGGTGACGGCCAGCAGCTGGTCGGACAGCAGCGCGGCGAAGATGCCCAGCGTGATCGCGAGCTGCTGCAGCGACCCGAGGCGCCCGCGGATCGCGGCCGGCGCGATCTCGGCGATGTAGGCGGGGGCGATGACCGACGCGATGCCGATGCCGACGCCGGCCATCACGCGCCACAGGGCCAGGTCCCAGGCGCTGAAGGCGAGGCCCGACAGGATCGAGGACACGAAGAACAGGACGGCGCCGAGCACCATCACCCGCGTGCGGCCCCACCGGTCGGACAGGTGCCCCCCGACCCACGCGCCCACGGCCGAGCCGAGCAGCGCGACCGCCACGACGAGGCCCGTGACGACGCCCGACAGCGCGAACTGCCCCTGCACCGCCTGGACGGCGCCGTTGATCACCGACGAGTCGAACCCGAACAGGAACCCTCCGACGGCCGCGGCCACCGCCAGGCCGACCGCCCTGCCCCGGTACCGGCCGGGCGCCCCTGCATCGGACATCGATCCACCTCCGTGTCGTCCCTGGTCCTGCACCCGTCCGTCCTGCGGCGGGCCCGACCACCTTCGCCCCGGTGCGCGGGGTCCGCACGCGGGGCGGGCGTGACGTGGGTCGCGGCAGGGCGCAGGTGCGCCGCGTCGGAGGTCGGGGGCATCATCGCCGGATGACGACAGACGACTCGCGCGCGGGCGGGCGCCCGCACCGTCCCGTGCTGCGCGACCCGGCGGCGATGGCCGCCGTGCCCGGCCCGGACCCGGTCCTGCGCGAGGAGGTGGCGCACACCACGGCGGCCGCGCTCGTGCGCGCCGGCCGGCAGGCGCAGGACCCGGACGTCGTCGCCCGGCTGGTCGCGCTCGTCGAGACCGAGGGGCTCGACGTGGTCGCCGAGCTGTGGTCGGACAGCCCCGCCGGCACCCTCCCGGGCGCGCTGTGGCGGCTGTACCTGCTGCGCGAGTGGGTGGTCCGCGACCCCCAGGTGGTCGCCGACCGGTACCGCCAGGGGGTGGCCGCGGCGCCCGTGCACGACGCGGTCGCGGGCGTCGTGAGCCCGCCCGGGCCGGCGGACGTGCGCGCGGTCGCCGACGCCGTGCTCTCCGGGGTCTACACCGGCGACCTCGCGGTGGCGCTCGAGCGCGCCGCGGCGTTCTGCCAGGTGCTGGCCACCGGGACCGCCTTCGACGCCGACCACCTCGACGTGCTCGACCCCGGTGCTGCGCGCCGCACGACGCGGGGCGCGGCGTCGCTCGTGCGCACCGCCGAGGAGCTGGCGGAGGCCGCCCACCTCTGGCGCGCCGACCGGCTCGTCTGACCGGCCGGCCCCGCCCTCGCGTCCGGCCGCCCCGTCCGGCCCTCGGCACGGAGGGCCCCGGCGCGTAGACTGGTGCCGACGCCGGGCCGCGGTAGCCCCGGGCTCCATCACCAGCCGCTTCGAGCGGCCACGCGCCGAGAGGCGCTCCCGGCCCGGCGTCGCCCCACCTCCGGCAGCCCCGCCGCGCTGCCGCGGGACTGCCTCGGGACTGCCTCGGGCGTGCTCCCGGCGCCCCTGTCCGCCCCCTGTGCGCGGCGGGCCGACGTCACAGCCGATTCATGCCCAGGGGGGACCCTCGTCGGTCCATCCTCCGTTCACCGGCCGTTAGGCTGAGCGCGGCCCGAGCCCCCCGGGGGCAGAAGGCCGGGGCCCCGCACCGCGGCGAGCCCCGCACCGTCCCCGTCCCTCTCGCACCGGGAGAGTTCCGTGCGCCTGCGCCTGACACCGCGCGACACGTCCTACTTCGACCTCTTCGCCGACTCGGCGACGCACCTGGTGACGGGGGCGAACCTGCTGGCCGAGATGCTGGGGGCCGACCGGGCCACCCGCAAGGAGATCAACAAGCGGATGGCCGCGGCCGAGCACGCCGCGGACGAGGCGACGCACACGATCATGCGTCGCCTGAACAAGACGTTCGTCACCCCGTTCGACCGCGACGACATCTACATGCTCGCGTCGAACCTCGACGACTGCATGGACTTCATGGACGAGGCCTCCGACCTCATCGTGCTGTACAAGGTCGACGAGCTGCCCGCCCGGGTCTCCGACCAGGTCCAGGTGCTCCAGCGCGCGGCCGAGCTCACGGCCGAGGCCATGCCCCGGCTGCGCTCGATGGACTCGCTCTCCGAGTACTGGGTCGAGGTCAACCGCCTCGAGAACCAGGCGGACAAGGTCCACCGCAAGCTCCTCGCGCAGATGTTCGACGAGATCTCCGACCCGATCCTGCTGATGAAGCTCAAGGAGATCGTGGAGAAGCTCGAGGACGCGGCCGACGCGTTCGAGAAGGTCGCGAACACCGTCGAGACCATCGCGCTCAAGGAGTCCTGAGCGCGGTGGAACCTGTGCTGGTCGTCTTCGTCGTCGCGCTCGCCCTCGGGTTCGACTACACCAACGGCTTCCACGACGCGGCGAACGCGATCGCGACCTCCGTCTCGACGCGCGCCCTGACGCCCCGTGCGGCGCTCGTCATGGCCGCCGTCATGAACTTCACCGGTGCGCTGCTCGGCACCGAGGTCGCCGAGACCATCGCGACGTCGATCGTCGACCTCGAGGGGGCGCCGTCGCACAGCGCGCTCGTCGTCATCGTCTGCGCGCTCGTCGGCGCGATCACCTGGAACCTCATCACCTGGTGGTTCGGGCTGCCGTCGTCCTCGACGCACGCCCTCATCGGCGGGCTCGTGGGTGCGGGGCTGGCGGCCGGGTTCGGCGTGTTCGGGTCGGCGATCGTCGAGAAGGTCGTCCTGCCGATGATCGTCTCGCCGCTGGTCGGTTTCGGCCTGGCGTTCCTGCTCATGGCCGGCCTGCTCTGGCTCATCAAGGACAAGGCGCCCTCGCGCGTCAACCGCCGCTTCCGGGTGGCCCAGACCGTCTCGGCCGCCGCCATGGCGCTCGGGCACGGCCTGCAGGACGCCCAGAAGACGATGGGTGTGATCTTCCTGGCGCTGCTGACGGTCGGCTGGGCGACGCCGGAGGACGGCATCCCCCTGTGGGTCAAGCTCTCGGCGGCGGCGGCGATCTCGCTCGGCACGTACGCCGGCGGGTGGCGCATCATGCGCACCCTGGGCCGCAAGATCATCGAGCTCGACCCGGCGCGCGGCTTCGTCGCGGAGTCGGTGTCGGCGGTCGTGCTCTACCTCAACGCGTTCTGGCTGCACGCCCCCGTCTCGACGACGCACACGATCACGTCCGCGATCATGGGCGTGGGCGCGACCAAGCGGCTGTCGGCCGTGCGGTGGGGCGTGGCCAAGAACATCGCCGGCGCGTGGATCCTCACCATCCCGGCCGCGGCGTCCGTCGCCGCCGTCGTGTTCTGGGTCCTGCACCCGCTGCTGGGCTGACGGGCCGGACCCGCCGGGCGCCGGGCCCCGCCGCCGCGGGTCGCCCGGCGTCCGGCGTTCAGGCGCTGGCGCGGGCGACCAGGCGCGCGGGCATCGTCACGGACGTGCGGGGCGCGCCGGCGACGACGTCGAGCAGCAGCCGCACCATCTCGGCGCTGATGAGGTCGAAGGGCTGGTGCATCGTCGTCAGCGGCGGGTCGAGGGTCGCGGCGAGGCCCGAGTCGTCGAACCCGCCCACGGCGACGTCGTCGGGGACCCGGCGCCCGTGCCGGCGCAGCGCGGTCAGGGCGCCGGCGGCCATGAGGTCGGACGCGGCGAACACCGCGTCCACGTCGGGCACGCGTGCGAGCAGCTCCTCCATCGCGGCCTCGCCCGACGACGCGCTGTAGTCGCCGTGCGCGACGTAGCGCTCGTCGTAGTCGTCGCCGAGCTCCTCGCGGTACCCCGCGAGCCGGAACCGGCCGCCGGGGGTGTCCAGCGGCCCGGCGATCATCGCCACGTGCCGGCGGCCCTGCGCGCGCAGGTGCCCGACCATGGTGCGCGCCCCGCCGACCTCGTCGACGGACACGGACGCCACGCGCCCCGACCAGCCCAGGGGGATCCCGCACGCCACGGTGGGGATGCCGCGCTCGACGAGGTCGCCGAGCAGGGGCTCGTCGGCGTGCGACGAGATGAGCAGGACCCCGTCGACGTGCCCGTCGGAGACGTACGCGGCGGCGTTGACGCGCTCGGTCTCGGTGCCCGCGACGAGCAGGATGAGCGTCATGCCGCGGGCCGCGGTC
This sequence comes from Cellulomonas sp. SLBN-39, assembly GCF_006715865.1. Classification (NCBI taxonomy): domain Bacteria; kingdom Bacillati; phylum Actinomycetota; class Actinomycetes; order Micrococcales; family Cellulomonadaceae; genus Cellulomonas; species Cellulomonas sp. SLBN-39. The sequence continues at coordinate 2,451,730 of NZ_VFOA01000001.1, forward strand.
GCCTCGGCGGCGCCGCGCAGCAGGATCGCGAAGTTGGGGTCGGCGAAGAGCAGGTGCTGCGGCTCGGTCAGCAGGAACGCCACCGAGTTGGAGCGGCCGGTGGCCAGGCTGCGGGCGTGCAGGTTCGCGCGGTAGCCGGTCGAGCGGATCGCCTGCTCGACGGCCTTGCGGGCCTCGGGGGACACCCAGTGCCCGCCGTTCATGACGCGGGAGACCGTGCCCCGCGAGACGCCGGCCTCGGCCGCGACGTCGCGGATGGTCGGTCGGCGACGGCCCCCTGCGGTGCTCTCCACGGAGCACGACTCTAGCCCGCCGGCAGGCGGGAGCGCTGCCATTCCTGGGACGACATCCTGTGCGCGGTCACAGGTCCATAACGACCCGTATCGGGCGGTGGCGCTGCCCACCCGACGTGTGCCTATGCTGTGCACGGTCACAGGCTGTGACCGTGCACAGGCCGAGCGGCCGTGCAGCACGACCCGACGGAGCGTCATGAGCGACACGAGCTGGTTCCCGCGCGAGGCGATCGCCTTCGGGGGTGACTACAACCCCGAGCAGTGGCCCCGCGAGGTCTGGGACGAGGACGTCGCGCTGATGCGCGAGGCCGGCGTCAACCTGGTGAGCGTCGGCATCTTCTCCTGGGCGCTGCTCGAGCCGCGCGAGGGCGAGCACGACTTCGCCTGGCTCGACGACCTGCTCGACCTGCTGCACCGCAACGGCATCGCGGTCGACCTCGGCACCCCCACGGCGTCGCCGCCCGCCTGGTTCTTCCACGCCCACCCCGAGGCCCGCGTCGTCACGCGGGACGGCACCGTGCAGGGCTTCGGCTCGCGCGGCATGGCGTCCCCGAGCTCGCCCGCCTACCGCGAGGCCGCCGTGCGGATCGCCTCGGCCCTGGCCGACCGGTACGCCCAGCACCCCGCCGTCGTCATGTGGCACGTGCACAACGAGTACGGCGCCCCCGTGGGCGAGGACTTCTCGCCCGCGTCGGTCGCGGCGTTCCGCGCCTGGCTGCAGGAGCGCTACGGGTCCCTCGACGGGCTCAACGCCGCGTGGGGCACCGCCTTCTGGGGCCAGCGGTACGCCGAGTGGGAGCACGTCGGCGCCCCCGCGGCGACGCCCTCGGTGGCCAACCCGGCCCAGCGGCTGGACTTCGCCCGGTTCACCGACCACCAGCTGCGTGCGTGCTTCGTCGCCGAGCGCGACGCCATCAAGGCCCGGGCCACCCAGCCGGTCACCACGAACTTCATGGCCAACGAGTGCGCGACCACGGACCTGTGGGCCTGGGCGCGCGAGGTCGACGTCGTCGCGAACGACCACTACCTCACGGCCGCCGACGAGCGCGGCCACGTCGGCCTCGCCCTGGCCGCCGACCTCACGCGCTCGGTGGCCGGCGGGCGCCCGTGGATCCTCATGGAGCACTCCACGTCGGCCGTCAACTGGCAGCCGCGCAACGTGGCCAAGCGCCCCGGCGAGATGGCCCGCAACTCCCTGACGCACCTCGGCCGCGGCGCCGACGCCGTGCTGTTCTTCCAGTGGCGCGCCTCGCGCTCCGGCGCGGAGAAGTTCCACTCGGCGATGCTCCCGCACGCCGGGACGACCTCGCGGGTGTGGCGCGAGGTCACCGCGCTCGGCGCCGACCTCGGCCGCCTCGCGGAGGTCCGCGGCTCGCGCGTGCACGCCGACGTCGCGCTGCTGTGGGACACCGAGTCCTTCTGGGCGCAGGATCTGGAGTGGCGGCCCTCGGTCGACGTGACGCACCGCGAGCGCGTGCGCGCGTACTACGAGCGGCTGTGGCGCGACGGGCTCACGGTCGACATGGCGCACCCGGGTGCGGACCTGTCCGGCTACCGGCTCGTCGTGGCCCCCGCGTCGTACCTGCTCACGCAGGCCTCGGCGGAGAACCTGCGCCGGTACGTCGCCGGCGGCGGGACCCTGCTGGTGTCGTTCTTCTCCGGCGTCGTCGACGAGAACGACGCCGTGCACGCCGGAGGCTTCGGCGCACCGCTGCGCGACGTCCTCGGGCTGACCGTGGAGGAGTTCCTGCCGCTGCGCGCCGGGGACGCCGCGCGCCTGCTCTGGACCTGGGGCGAGGAGCGCGAGATCGTGGCCGACGTGTGGGCCGACGACATCGCGCTCGAGGGGGCCCAGGTCGTGGCCTCCTACCTCGACGGCCCGGCGGCCGGCGGTCCCGCGGTGACGCGGAACCGGTTCGGCGACGGCACCGCCTGGTACGTCTCGACGCGGCTCGGGATCGACGAGCTCGCGCCGGTGCTGGCGGCCGTCTACGACGACGCGCGCGTCGTGCCCCCGGGCCACGCGCACGACGTCGAGGTCGTCACGCGCCGCGGCGCGGACGCGGACTACGTCGTCGCCCTGAACCACTCGGGCGACGACGCGAAGGTACGGCTCGGCGACGGCGTCGAGCTGCTCACCGGCACCCGGGTCGCGGGTGCGCTCGACCTGCCCGCCGGCGCCGTCGCCGTCGTCCGGCGGCCCACCGGGGGTGATGGCCCGCAGGAGTGACCCCCGCCGGGCGACACGGAGGTCGCCCGGCCGCATTCCCCTCCGTCGCAGCGCAGCGATCCCTCCGGGCGCGCGCTGCGGCACCTCACCGGAAGGAACGTCCATGCGCAAGACAGCAGCACTCCCGGTCGCGATGGTCGCGACGGTCGCCCTCCTCGCCGCCTGCAGCGGCGGCGACGCCGAGCCCGCCGCGTCCGAGTCCGCCGGCGCCGGCGGCACCGGCACCCTGACGATCTGGGTCGACGAGAACCGTCAGCCGGCCGTCGAGGCCGCCGCGGCGGACTTCGAGGCCGCGACCGGCGTCACCGTCGAGCTCGTCCAGAAGAACTTCGAGGACATCCGCGCGGACTTCCTCGCGCAGGTCCCCACGGGCGAGGGCCCGGACATCACGGTCGGCGCCCACGACTGGCTCGGCTCGTTCATCGTCAACGGCGTCGTCGACTCCGTGGACCTGGCCGACGCCGACGCCTTCGAGGCCGTCGCGACCGAGGCCTTCACGTACGACGGCCAGCTGTACGGCCTGCCGTACGCGCTGGAGACCGTGGCCGTGGTCCGCAACACCGAGCTGGCGCCGGAGCCGACGCCGGACACGTTCGACGCGATGATCGAGGCGGGCCGCGCCTCGGGCGCCAAGCTGCCGTTCGTCATCAACACCGCGGGCACCACGGGTGACGCGTACACGTACTACGGGCTGCAGACGTCGTTCGGCGCACCCGTGTTCGAGCAGAACGAGGACGGCTCGTACACCACGGACATCGGCATGGGCGGCGAGGAGGGCCAGGCGTTCGCCGCGTGGCTCGGCGAGAACGGCATGGCCGGCACGGGGCTGTTCAGCACCGACTGGACGTACGACATCGCCGTGCAGGAGTTCGCGGACGGCAACGCGCCGTACACGATCGCGGGCCCGTGGGCGATCGCCGCGTTCGAGGAGGCCGGCATCGACGTGGCCGTCGACCCGATCCCGTCCGCCGGTGGCGAGACCGCGGCGCCGTTCGTCGGCGTGCAGGGCTTCTACGTCTCCGCGCAGAGCGAGAACGCGCTGCTCGCGAACGACTTCCTCACCAACTACATGGCCACGCCCGAGGCGCAGACGGCGCTGTACGAGGCCGACCCGCGCATCCCCGCGCTGAGCGAGGTCGCGGAGTCCGTCGCCGAGGACCCGATCGTCGCCGGCTTCCTGGCCGCGTCGCAGAACGGCACGCCCATGCCGTCCATCCCCGAGATGGCCGACGTGTGGGAGTACTGGAACGCGGCGCAGTCGTCGATCATCTCCGGCTCCGCGGAGCCGGCGGCGGCCTGGGACAAGATGCTGGCGGACCTCGAGTCCAACCTCGGCTGATCCCGACCTGATCCCGGCGGGGCACCGGCCGCCCCCACGTGGCCACCCCTCCGGCACCGTCCGGCCGGTGCCCCGCCACCCCTCCACGCAGCGTCCCTTCCCTCGGAGGACACATGTCCACGCACGTGCACCCCGCGCCGGCCGATCCCGGCGGCACCGTCCGCGAGCCGCACGCGCGGCGCTGGGACGGCACCGGGTGGGGCTTCCTCGTCAAGCTCGCCCTCATGGCCGTCGTCAACGCCGTCGGCGTCGGGGTCGTGTGGGCGGCCTGGGTGCAGGGGGCGTGGGGGATCCTCGCGGCGTCGCTGGTCCTGCTGGTGCTCGCCGACTGGGCGTACTTCAGCAAGCGGGCGCTGCCGATGAAGTACATCCTCCCCGGCCTGGTGTTCCTGCTGGTCTTCCAGCTGTTCTCGATGGGCTACACCGCCTACGTGGCGATGACCAACTACGGCACGGGCCACAACACGACCCGCGACCAGGCGGTCGACGCGCTGCTCATCCAGAACGAGCGCCGCGTCGAGGACGCACCGAGCTACCCGCTGACGATCGTGCAGCGGGACGGCGCGTACGGCTTCGCGATCGTCGACGAGGGGGTCGTGCGGGTCGGCTCGGCCGACGAGCCGCTCGTGGCCGCGCCCGACGCGACCCTCGACGGCACGCGCGTGAGCGCCGTGCCCGGCTGGGAGGTCGTCCCGTACGCCACCCTGATGAGCGACCAGGCGCTGCAGCAGGAAATCGTCGACCTGCGCGTGCCGGTCTCCGACGACGCCGACGCCGGCTCGATCCGCACCCGTGAGGGCACCACCGGCTCGGTGTACCGCTCCGCGCTGGTCTGGGACCCCGACGCCGTGACGATGACGAACACCGAGACCGGTGTCGTGTACTCCGCGAGCGACGAGGGCAGCTTCGTGGCCCCCGACGGGACCGCGCTGCCGGTCGGCTGGCGCGTGGGTGTCGGGTTCGACAACTTCACGCGGGCGTTCACCGACGACGACTACTCGGGCCCGCTGCTGCGGATCACCGTGTGGACGTTCGCGTTCGCGATCCTCACGGTCGCGACGAGCTTCCTGCTGGGTCTGCTGCTCGCCATCGTGTTCAACGACCCGCGCGTGCGCGGCCGCAAGGTGCTGCGGACGCTGTTCATCCTCCCGTACGCGTTCCCGGCGTTCCTGTCGGCGTTGCTGTGGCAGGGCATGCTCAACTCCAACCCCGACTACGGGATCATCAACCAGCTGTTCTTCTTCGACACCCGCATCCCGTGGCTCGAGGACCCGCTGCTGGCCAAGCTGGCGATCATCGGCGTGAACCTGTGGCTGAGCTTCCCGTACTGGTTCCTCGTGTGCACCGGTGCGCTGCAGTCGCTGCCCGACGACGTCATGGAGGCGGCCCGCATCGACGGAGCCGGCCGCTGGCGGACGTGGCGGTCGATCACCATGCCGCTGCTGCTGGTCTCGACCGCGCCGCTGCTGATCTCGTCGTTCGCCTTCAACTTCAACAACTTCACGATCATCTACATGCTCACCGGCGGCGGGCCCCGGTTCACCGACACCGCGGCCGTGCTCGGGCACACCGACATCCTGATCTCGATGATCTACCAGATCTCCGGGGTCGCGGGCGGCCGGGCGGACTTCGGCCTGGCCAGCGCCCTGTCGATCATCATCTTCGTCATCATCGGGACCATCTCGGCCCTGGCGTTCCGACGCACGCGCAAGCTGGAGGAGGTCCTCTGATGGCCACCGTGACGACGACCCACGACCGGTCCCGCGTGCGCCGCTCGCGCTGGCTCGCGGAGGTCGGGTGGAAGTACCCGTTCGCCGCGCTGATCGTCTTCTACGCCGCGTTCCCGCTGGTCTACGTGCTCTCGGCCGCGGTCGCGAGCTCGGGCACGCTGACGGGGTCCACGTCGCTGTTCCAGTCGTTCTCGACCGCGAACTTCGAGGCGCTGGGCGCGACCCGGTTCTGGTCGTGGGCGGTCAACAGCCTCGTCATCGGCGGGGCCACCGCGGTCGGCTCGGTGCTCATGGGTGCCGCGGCCGCGTACGCGTTCTCGCGGTTCTCGTTCCGCGGCCGCCGCGGCGGGCTCACGGCGCTGCTGATCATCCAGATGTTCCCGCAGATGCTCGCGTTCGTGTCGATCTTCCTGCTGCTCATCGCGCTGGGCGAGGTCGTCCCCGCGCTCGGCCTGAACAGCAAGCTCGCGCTGATCGCCGTGTACCTCGGTGGTGCGCTCGGCACCAACACGTTCCTCATGTACGGGTTCTTCAACACGATCCCGCGCGAGCTCGACGAGGCCGCCAAGATCGACGGGGCCACGCACGCCCAGATCTACTGGACGATCATCCTGCGCCTGGTCACGCCGATCCTCGCGGTCGTGGGCCTGCTGTCGTTCATCGCGACGTTCGGCGAGTTCATCCTCGCCCGCGTCATCCTCACGTCCGACCGCAACTGGACCCTCGCGGTCGGCATGTACGGGTGGGTCTCCCAGCAGCTCAACGCCAACTGGGGCCTGTTCGCCGCCGGTGCGGTCATCGCCGCGCTGCCGGTCCTCGTGCTCTTCCTCGTCCTGCAGAAGTACATCGTCGGCGGCCTGACCGCCGGCTCCGTCAAGGGCTGACCCGCACCACCACGCACCACCCCGCCGCGGCCCCACCCCTCCCCGGGCCGCGGCGGGTGCGGCGCCCTGCCGCCCCGGCCGGGCGCCGCCCATGCTCGAACGACGACGATCGACATGAAGGGACACCCACGTGCGCGCACGTCATCCACGCAGGACCGTCGCGGTCGCCGCGGCCTGCGGCCTGGTCCTCACCCCGCTCGCCGCCCTGCCCGCCGGGGCCGCCGACGGGCCCGTCGAGGCCGGCATCGTCGTCGACAAGGTCGACGGCCTCGCCGCGGACTTCGTCCAGGGCGTCGACGTCTCCTCGGTGCTCTCCCTCGAGGAGTCCGGCGTCGTGTTCCGCGACGCGTCCGGCCAGGAGGCCGACCTGTTCGACGTGCTCGCCGGCTCCGGCGTCACGCACGTGCGCGTGCGGGTCTGGAACGACCCGTTCGACGCGGACGGCAACGGCTACGGCGGCGGGAACGTCGACGTGGACCGGGCCGTCGAGATCGGCGAGCGGGCCACCGCCGCCGGGCTCGGCGTGCTCGTGGACTTCCACTACTCGGACTTCTGGGCAGACCCCGCCAAGCAGCAGGCGCCCAAGGCGTGGGCGGACCTCACCGTCGAGCAGAAGGCCGCCGAGGTCACCGACTACACGACGGCGAGCCTGCAGGCGTTCGAGGACGCCGGCGTCGACGTCACCATGGTCCAGGTCGGCAACGAGACCAACAACGGGATCGCGGGCGTCACCGGGTGGGACGGCATGGCGCAGATCTTCTCCGCCGGCAGCGCCGCCGTGCGCGACGTCCTGCCCGACGCGCAGGTCGCCCTGCACTTCACCAACCCCGAGACCGCCGGCCGGTACGCCGGGTACGCGGCCGCGCTGGACGCCCGCGACGTCGACTACGACGTCTTCGCCACGTCGTACTACCCGTTCTGGCACGGCACGACGACGAACCTGACGGCGGTGCTCGGCCAGGTCGCCGACACCTATGGCAAGCAGGTCATGGTCGCCGAGACGTCGTGGGCCACGACCCTCGAGGACGGCGACGGTCACGGGAACGTCATCGACCTGGCGTCCGAGGCCACGCAGTACCCGGTCAGCGTCCAGGGCCAGGCCACGGCGTGGCGCGAGGTCGTCGCCGCCGTGCACGCCCTCGGCGACGCCGGCGTGGGCGTCTTCTACTGGGAGCCCGCGTGGCTGCCCGTCGGCCCCGCGAGCGAGGTCGAGGCCAACCGCCTCCTGTGGGAGGAGCACGGCTCCGGCTGGGCGTCGAGCTTCGCGGGCGAGTACGACGCCCACGACGCCGGCCAGTGGTACGGCGGCTCCGCGTGGGACAACCAGGCGATGTTCGCCACCGACGGCACGCCCCTGGAGTCCCTGCAGGTGTTCCGGTACGTGCGCACCGGCGCGACCGCGCCCCGCGAGGTCGTCTCCGTCGAGCAGGTCCACGTCACGGTCGAGGACGGGCAGGACGTCACGCTGCCCGCCACCGTGGAGGTGACCTACAACGACGGCTCCGTCGAGGACGAGGCCGTCACGTGGAGCGGTGCGACGGACTGGATCCGCGGCCCGGGGGACTACACGGTCCGCGGCACCACCGCCGCCGGGCGTGCGGTCACCGCGACCGTCGAGGTGACGGCCGCCAACCTGCTGCGCAACGGCGGGTTCGAGGACGACGACCTGGGCATGTGGACCATCACCTGGGACACCGCCAAGGTCGCCGAGGGCTCCGACGCCCCCGCCGGTGCCCGCGCCGTGAACTTCTGGCTCGGCACCCCGTACACGCTCGGGGTCGGGCAGACCGTCGCCGACGTGCCCGCGGGCACCTACACCCTGAGCGCCACCGGGCACGGCAGCCTCGAGGGCGGCGAGGGCGCGGTCACGCTGTCCGCGACCACCGCCTCCGGCACCCGCTCGGCCGAGCTCCCGCTCGCCGGCTGGCAGCAGCTGCGCACCGCGACCGTCGAGGACGTCGTCCTCACCGAGGCCGGCACCGTGACCGTCGCGCTCGAGGGCGAGCTGCCCGCGGGGGCGTGGGGCTGGGTCGACGCGTTCGTGCTCACGCCCGCCGCCGGGGCGCCCGCCGACACCTCGGCGCTGGTCGCGGTGCTCGACCGTGCCGACGCCGTCGACCGGTCCGCCTGGACGCCCGCGTCGCTGGCCGTGCTGGACGACGCCGTCGAGGTCGGACGTGTCGTGCTGGCCGGCTCGCGCACCACCGCCGACGACGTCGACGCCGCCGTGGCGCTCGTCGAGGCGGCGCTGACCGGCCTGGTCGCGCTCGACAGCGAGCCCACGCCCACCCCGACGCCGACCGCGACCCCGACGGCGGGCCCGACCACGGAGCCCACCGCCGAGCCCACCGCAGGGCCGACGACCGAGCCCACGGCGACGCCGACCCCCGGCACGAGCGCGCCGAGCATGACGCTCGACCGCACGCGTGTCCGCCCCGGCGAGCCGGTGACGTTCCGCCTCACCGGGCTCGCGGTCGACGAGGTCGAGATCGGCGTGGCCAGCACGTACCGCAAGCTCCTCGACGTCGAGGTCGTCGACGGCGCGGCGACCGCGACCGTCGTGGTCCCGACCGACCTGGAGCCCGGCGTGCACCACCTGCAGGCCCGTGACGCCGACGGCGAGGTGCTCGCGCAGGTCGCGTTCACCGTCGCCGGCAGCCCGGTCGACCGGCTCAGCGACACCGGCGCCTCCGTGGGCGTCGCCCTGGGCGTCGTCGCGCTCCTGCTGGTCTCCGGAGGTGCGGCCCTCGTGGTCAGCCGCCGACGGCGGGCGCTCCAGGCCTGACACCCGACCGGCACCACCGCGCACGAAGTCGGGTTGTATCTCGTTCATAGACGATTGCGCAGATCACTCTCGACAGGCCGCAGGGTGAGAGCAGGCCGGGGCCGCGACACGGGCCCTGCCTGCTCTCGCACTGTCATTACGACCGGCCTCAAGCGGCGCGGGGCTTAGGTCTGGCTTAAGTGGAGAATTCAGGGTTATCTCTACCGTCCGCGGTCAGCGCTCACCGACGTCTTCATGCTTGAATTCGACAGCGCTTGGATAGATTAGCGGCGACGCGTCGAGAATGGCCTCGCCAATATCAGACATTTTGCGATCCTGTCGCGCCCTGAGACGGTGGGCCGCAACTAGCGCCCGGTCGCGTCTACGGCAGGAGTCAAGCAGCGTAGCCGAGTATGGTCATGCGCTTACGAACATCCTCTATGGCCGCGTCGGTGCTGGATGGGTCCAACTTGAGAATCTCGACCATCACCATTGGTGAATGTGGATGCCTCGTCGAGATATTGTCAAGAATCTCTAGACTCCTGAATAGGCACTTCCGTGCGGCTTCCGATCGCCCCAGCGCGTGGTGGATCGAGCCCATATTCGCAAGGATCGCGGCGTACTCGGGATGCTCATCTCCAAGTATTTCTCTAGCCATGGCTTCAGACTTTTCGATAAGATCAAACGCTACTTGACTGTCGCCCAGATGGAGATGGACAAGCGAAAGATCGTTGAATCGGCGCGCAAGGGGTCGACTACGAGGGCCTAGGGCTTCCTTCGTAATTTGAATAGCCTCCTCGAGTAGCTCCCGGGCTCGAGAAAAATCATTTAGGTCGTCCAGAATTTTCGCAAGCGTTGAAATGTCAGTGGCGGTGTTGATGTCGTGAGAGCCGACCGATTTGCGCATCAGCGCCACGGCTTCTTCAGCCAGTGGCAGAGCTTCGCGTGGGCGCTGTGATGCTTTCAGTGAAAGTGCCAGATCATTGAGGCGGTGCGCTCGCGTCTCTCCGTTTTCGCCCCTCTCTTGCTCGAGTTCAAGGGCCGAAGAAAGGAGTTCTCTCGCCATGTCATGCGCCCCGGAGAACTGGGCAAAGGCGCCAGCGTCGCTTAGGAGCTGACCTGCCAGCAGCGCGGAATGGCTGTCCGACTTATCTGTAGACTGCATGTTCCACACCGCCGACATGACGTGAGGAAATAGTTCGCGCCAGGGGCCGGTGGTTTCGCTTTTCCCGATCACAAACGATGGAAGGGCTGTGCGCAGGAGGTAGAGCGCGGGTGTTGCGCACGCCAACTCCTCAATGCTCTGACTCCGAGCATGTGTCGCCCTGATCGCGGCCTGCGTCAGTTTATGAAGGCGAAAACTCCCCGAACTGTACCTAGCGAGGCCCATTTCGTGCAGAAGCGCCACCGCTTCATGGATCTCAAACCCATCACCAGCGACTTCGGCGAGCGGCGACGGCAAAGCCGAGTGTTGATCCCTGAATAGATCCACGGGAATGCGCGCGTCGGAGAAGTAGGCGCACAGGTTAATCAGCTGTGAGGCGGCGAGGCTCCGTGCCTTGAGGTCTGCGAGAGAGATGTCCCATAGGGTGATCATGGGATCGGAGTTCGCCGCCGGAGCTCCTTTCCTGAGCATCTCAGCGGTGTGCTCTGTGAATAGTTGGGCGTACTCGGCCGGGTCGATTCCTGTCGCAAGCATGTAGCTCGCAGCCTGGTCTAGGGCTAGTGGAAGGCCACCGAGTAGTCCCGCCAGTCCGATCGCGCCAGATATCGACGATGATCCACCGCGGGTGCCAATGTATGCGAGCGCCTCCAGGTCATTCCAGACATGGACTGGGATCATCTTGCCGAACCCGCCGACCGTGCTGTTTCTGGATGTAACTATCACGTGCGAGCGTACCGTGGATTCGATAGCACTAAACGTGCTAAGCGTGTTGCGGATTACGTCCGGATCGTCTGCACCGTCGAATAGGACAATCCAGTCGCCAACCTCCGAGAGCACAGACGGAGCCTCAAGTATGGCGTCGGAGCCTTCGTCCTCTTGCGGGTGCCTTCCGAGTTCACTTAGCAGTGAGACAAGTCCCTGAGTGACGGTTGTCTGACTTCTCCCATCCACCCACCAGCAGACGGCATATCCTTCTCGATTCGCATGGACCCATTCCGCTGCGGCCTCGCTTTTCCCCGCCCCCCCAATGCCGATTAGGGTTGCAATGGCGGTGCCGGGCTCTGCCTCGAATAGCGCTGATAAGCCGCCAGATATCGAGATCCTATCTAGGTGATGAGCGTTGCGTGGCGGAATATTCCAGGCTTGACGTCTGGCGAAAGGGAAATCCGGCCGAGTGCTGTGACTATCGCGACGGGAAGGGAACGTCGGGGCTTGGCTTGGCTTCATTCGACTAGATCGGTCGGCGCGGACGGATCGTAACAGCGTGCGTTTCGCCTCCTCTTCGCCAACTCCAAAAAGGTCAAAGCTGACAATGCTGCCCAGAAGCCCTGGTCGCGTGCATTCTTCTATTCGGGCAACGAGAAGCTTCTGGCTTGCCCCAAGTGGGTCTTCGCGATAGGCCGCCTGCCACTCTACGGCCGCAAAGTCTGAGGCGATATAGTTCCGGGAAAGGAGTGCGATTGTCCGTCGAGCGGAGGCGCTTGCCTGATGCATTTCATTAATGAATGAACTGCCGGGAACAAAGTCCCAAGCTTGGAGGATGGTCGTTAAACCGGCCTCTTCAAGTGTCCATGCTATCCATTCGGCCCAGCGGCGTCCGTCGTCCTTGGCGTAAGAGATGAAGAAGTCTGCCTCATCGCCCGCTTCGGTGGTCATCAAGCAGTCCTATCAGACGTCCCGCGTCTCGTCACGCGTCGCCGCTCGCTAGGCGATAGTCGAGGCCAGGCGTGTGTCACTACGATCTCGACTAGATCGCCTGCGGGGAGCGGTGGGTCTCGACGGCCACGACGCGGGGACCGCGGGGCGTGCGGGCCGTGTGCGCGACCAGCACCTCGCCGGGGGCGAGGAACGGGTTCGTCCGCGGCAGGGCGTCGGCCACGACGCGGCGCGAGTGCTCGGCGAGCACGTCGAGGACCGTCGGCAGCACGGGCCGGTGCGTGCACAGCACCGCGTCGGCGGGGTCGTGCAGCAGGTCCGCGACGACGGCGGCCACGCGCGCCGGGGACGAGACGTGCTCGGCCTCGGTGAGCACGTCGGCGACCTCCGCGGTCAGGCCCGCCGCGGTCGCGTACGGGGTGACCGTCGCGGCGCACCGCTCCCACCGGCTGGTCACCACGCGCGCCGTGCCGTACGCGGCGAGCAGGGGCACCAGCGCGCGCGACTGGCGCTGCCCGAGCCCCGTCAGCGGGCGGTCCTCCTCCGTGCCGCCCCACAGCGAGCGCTTGCGGGCCTGGCCGTGCCGGGCGACCACGAGCGCCCGCGTGCCGAGGCGGTCCTTGGCGTAGGCCTCGACGAGCGCGTCGAGCGGTGCGACGTCCTCGCGGCGGGTCAGCATGCCCGCGGCGGCGCGCACGTCGAACCAGTCCCAGTGGTCGATCTCGTCGCGGTCCGTGTGCGGCACGGGCGGGCGGGCGGACATCGGGGCGGTGTCGGAGCGGCCCGCCACCTGCGCCGCCCAGTAGTGCACGCGCTTGAGCGTGCCGCCGTTGACGGTGTACTCCAGCCCGGGCAGGGCGCGACCCAGCACGACGGGCAGGCCCGTCTCCTCCTCGACCTCGCGCACCGCCGCCACCGGTGCGGACTCGCCGGGGTCGAGCTTGCCCTTGGGCCACGACCAGTCCTTGTAGCGGGGGCGGTGCACGAGCGCGACCTGCATCTCGCGCGCCCGCACCCGCCACACCAGCGCGCCGGCCGCCTCGACGACCGTCCGCGGTGCGCTCACCGGGCGGTGCCCGGACGGCGCCTCTGCCGGTGGATCAGCACGGCCTGCAGGTCCGTGAGCGGCCCGTCCGGGCCCTGGTGGTGCCGCGTCCACGACCCGTCCTGCGCCAGGTGCCACGACGACGTCGTGTCGGCCACGGACTCGTCGACGAGCTCGACGAGCTCGGCCACGTGGTCCGGGTCCGCCACGCGCACCAGGGCCTCGACGCGACGGTCGAGGTTGCGGTGCATGAGGTCGGCCGAGCCGATGTAGACCTCGGGGCCCTCGAACCCGTCGTCCGGCGACGGCGTCGCGTGCGCGAACGCGAAGATCCGCGAGTGCTCGAGGAACCTGCCCAGGATCGACCGGACGCGGATCGTCTCCGACAGGCCCGGGACGCCCGGGCGCACCGCGCAGATGCCACGGACGTTGATGTCGACGGGCACGCCCGCCTGCGACGCCCGGTACAGCGCGTCGATCGTGGCCTCGTCGACCATCGAGTTGACCTTGATCTTGATCCACGCGGGCTCGCCGCGCCGGGCGGCCTCGGCCTCGCGCTCGATCCGGTCGACGAGCCCGGAACGCACCTGGCGCGGCGCCACGAGCAGCCGGTGGAAGCGGGACTTCGGGGCGTAGCCCGACAGCTGGTTGAACAGGCGCGTGAGGTCCTGCCCGACCTCCTGGTCCGCGGTCAGCAGCCCCAGGTCGGTGTACAGGCGCGCGGTCTTGGGGTGGTAGTTGCCCGTGCCGACGTGGCTGTACCGGCGCAGCCCGTCGGACTCCTGGCGCACCACCAGGCTCAGCTTGCAGTGCGTCTTGAGGCCGACGATCCCGTAGACCACGTGCACGCCGGCCTGCTCGAGCTTGCGTGCCCACGAGATGTTGTTCTGCTCGTCGAACCGCGCCTTGATCTCGACCAGCGCCAGGACCTGCTTGCCGGCCTCGGCGGCGTCGATGAGGGCGTCGACGATGGGGGAGTCGCCCGACGTGCGGTACAGGGTCTGCTTGATCGCCAGCACGTGCGGGTCGGCGGCCGCCTGCTCGAGGAACGTCTGCACCGAGGTCGAGAACGAGTCGTACGGGTGGTGCAGGAGCACGTCGCGCGCACGGATCGCCGCGAAGACGTCCGTCGGGGTCGCGGACTCCACCTCGGCGAGGTGCCGGTGGGTCGAGGGCACGAACCGGGGGTGCTGCAGCTCGGGCCGGTCGAGGTCCGCGACGACGTTCAGGCCCGTGTGGTCCAGCGGGGCGGGCAGCTCGTAGACGTCCTCCGGGGCGATCCCGAGCTCGCGCACGAGGATCTTGCGGACCCGGGGGCTGATGCCCTCGGCGATCTCCAGGCGCACGGGCGGGCCGAAGCGGCGCCGCAGCAGCTCCTTCTCCATCGCCTTGAGGAGGTTCTCGGCATCGTCCTCCTCGACCTCCACGTCCTCGTTGCGCGTGATGCGGAACGTGTGGAACTCCCGCACCTCCATGCCGGGGAACAGCTGGTCGAGGTGCTGGGCGATGACGTCCTCGACCGGCACGAACGACGTCGGCGACTTGTCGGCGCCCGTGTGGTTGTCCGGGGCGCTGGGCCGGCCCGACGCGTCGACGGCGATGTACCGGGGCAGCAGCGGCGGCACCTTCACGCGCGCGAAGTGCTCCTTGCCGCTCGCGGGGTTGACCACGCTCACCGCGAGGTTCAGCGACAGCCCCGAGATGTACGGGAACGGGTGCGCGGGGTCCACGGCCAGCGGGGTCAGCACGGGGAAGATCTGCCGGCGGAAGAACTTGTGCAGGCGGTCCTGCTCGGCGTCGCCCAGGTCGTCCCACCGCACGATCCGGATGCCCTCGTCGGCGAGGGCCGGGTGCACCTGCTCGGCGAACACCGCCGCGTGCCGGGCCATGAGCACGTGCGCCCGCTCGCTGATCGCCTCGAGGACCTGCCGCGGCGAGCGGCCCGACGCGGCCGTCACCGCGATGCCCGTGGCGATCCGCCGCTTGAGGCCCGCGACCCGCACCATGAAGAACTCGTCGAGGTTGGACGCGAAGATCGCGAGGAACCGCACCCGCTCGAGCAGCGGCACGTCCGGGTCCTCGGCCAGCTCCAGCACCCGCTGGTTGAAGGCCAGCCAGGACAGCTCACGGTCGAGGAACCGGTCGTCCGGCAGCGGCGTGTCGTGCGGGTGCGGAGGCTGCTCGACGACCTCGACGTGCTCGGCGATGCGGGCGGCCAGCTCCGGGTCCATCGTGGGGGCGTCGGTCATGCACCCATCGTGGCATCGCTCGGTGAACTCGTCGTGTCCTGCGGGTGCGGCGTGCCGGACGTGCGTCCCGACGTGCCACCGACCGGCCCGTCCGGGGTGCCGTCACCGGCCCCGGCAGCCACCTCGGTGGCGTCGTGCATGACGTCGGCGGAGACGGTGGTGAAGCCGGCCCGCCCGTACGTGTGCACCGCGACGGTGTTGTCCGCCTCCGTGTAGAGCAGCGCGCGGCGCAGGCCCGCGTCACGCAGGTGGGTCAGCCCGAGAGCGGTCAGCGCCCGGCCCAGGCCGAGGCCCTGCGCGTCCGGGTCCACGCCGACCACGTAGATCTCGCCGACGCGCTCGTCGGGTGCCGCGCCCGGGGCCTCGCCCGCCGGGTGCACCTTCGTCCACACCGAGCCGAGCAGTACCCCGTCGCGCTCGGCCAGCAGGAACCCCGCCGCGTCGAACCACGCCTCGGCCTCGCGCGACCGCAGGTCGTCGGACGTCATGCGGCCCTGCTCCGGGTGGTGCGCGAACGCCCGGGCGTTGACCCGGCGCCACGCGTCCTCGTCCTGCCCGGGGACGAACGCCCGCACCCGCACCCCGGGCGGCAGTGTCGGCGCGGCCGGCGGGTGCGCGTCCAGGTCGACGCCCATGAGCAGCAGCTCGCGCACCACCGGCATGCCCTGCGCGGCGGCGAGCGCCCGGGCCGCGGGGAGGTCGCCGTGGGCCCACACGTGCAGACGGCGGCCGGGGACCTCCGCCGCCCGGGCACGTGCGGCCGCCAGGAGCGCCGACCCGACGCCGCGCCGGCGGTGGTCGGGGTGGACGACCAGCTCGGCACGGGCCGTCGTGGTGGACCCGACGTCCACCTGGGCGTACCCGACGAGCCCGGCCGTGGCAGCGGGGACCCCCGCCACGCCGTGCCCCACCAGGTGCACGACCGGTGCCTCGCCGTCACGCAGACGCAGCAACGGCTGCTCCGACAGCGGCGGCACGCCGTCCTGCGCGGCGGCGTCCCGCTGCAGCGCCCGCACCAGCGCGGACGTGCGCTCGTCGAGCGGTGCGGGCAGCGCGAGGACCGTGGTGGCGACGTCGTCCGACATCCCCCCATCCCACCACGGCCCACCCGTCCGGCGGTCGCCGGGGCGGGTGATCCGCAGGGGCCGGGCAGCCCTCGGGGACGCCTGCGCGGGGTGGGGAACCGGTACCGTGGTGCCCTCTATGGACGGACCGCACACGCGCACCGCGCAGCAGCCCGACGCCGCCGGCACGAGCGGCTCCGGCCCCGTCCCCGCAGCCGTCCCGGGCCCCCGCGACCCGCTCGTCGGGCGGTCCGTGAACCCCGTCGACGCCGAGCCGCTGGACGACCTCCCCGTCCTGCCGGCGCGGCTCGAGACGCCCGTGCTGCCGCCCGTCGCCGGGCCCCTCGCCCCTGCACCGGCGCTGGACCCCGCGCACGCCCCGGACCGGGCACGGGTGCTCGTCCCCGGCGCGGTGCCCGTGCCCTTCCTGTCCGTCTCCCCGCCGACAGCCCCGCCGCCGGCGGCCCCGGCCCCCGGTGCGACGGCACCGAGCCCGGAGGTGCCCAGCACGCCTGCACCCGGCACACCTGCTGCGGGCGCGTCCGTGGGGCGTGCGCCCGCCCCGGGAGCGCCAGCCCCTGCTGGCGGTGCCGTCCCGCTCTCGCGCCGGGCGCTGCGTGCGCTGCGGCAGCAGGCGGAGCAGGAGGCCCAGCGGGCCGCCGACCAGGAGCGTGCCGTCACCGCTCTCGCGCCGACGATCGACGCCGGCCTGACCTCGTGGTCCGAGCGCGCCCCGCTGGATGCACCGGCGCCGGAGCCTGCGCCGTCGCCGGCACCCGACCGTGCTGCCGAGGTGGCGCTTGCGGTGGAGGTCGAGCCGGAGCGCGTCGACGACCAGGAGCCCGAGTCCGAGCCCGCGCCGGTGGTCGAGCCAGAGCCTGAGCCGGTGGTCGAGCCGGAACCGGAGCCGGAGCCGGTGGTCGAGCCGGAGCCGGAGCCGGTGGTCGAGCCGGAGCCGGAGCCGGTCGTCGAGCCGGAGCCGCTGGTCGAGGCGGAGCCTGAGCCGGTGGTCGAGCCCGAGCCCGAGCCGGAGGCCGAGCCGGTGACGGAGACCGCACCCGAGGGCCACGGGACACCCGCGGCGGCGTCGGACGCGCCCCCGCAGGACCTGCCCGCGCAGGCGCCGGTCGCCGCGCCGAGCCGGCGGGCCCGCCGTCGTGCGCAGGAGCCGCGGCCGGTCGAGGTGGACGTGCTCGTCGTCGGCGCCGGGCAGGCCGGCCTGTCCGCGGGGCACCACCTGCGGCGCACCGGTCTCGTCCCCGTCGGTAGCGCCGGGTGGGAGAAGGCCAGCGGCACGTTCGTGGTCCTGGACGACAACGCGGCGCCCGGCGGCGCGTGGCAGCACCGGTGGGACGGCCTGACGATGGCCGACGCGCACCACGTGCACGAGCTCCCGGGCCTGCCGCTCGTCGTCCCCGACCCGGCGGAGCCGGCCAACCGGGCGGTGCCGTACTACTTCGCGCAGTACGAGGAGGCGTTCGGTCTCAACGTCCAGCGTCCCGTGCGCGTGGTGCGGGTCGAGGCGGGCCCGGACGACCGGCTGCTGGTCACCACACGGCACGTGGAGCACCCCGCGGAGTCGGTGGTGTGGGCGGCGCGAGGGATCGTCAACGCGTCGGGCACGTGGCAGCGCCCGTTCTGGCCGGCGTACCCGGGCCGCGCCACGTTCACCGGGCGGCAGCTGCACGCCCGCGACTACGCCGGCGCCGACCACCTCGCGGACGGGCACGTCGTGGTCGTCGGCGGCGGGACGTCCGCGGTGCAGGTTCTCCTCGACCTGGCGCTGGTGACCACGACCACGTGGGTGACGCGCCGCCCGCCGCTGTGGGTCGCGGGTGGTGACGAGCGCCGGCTGGCGCCCGAGGCCGGGATCGCCGCGGTCGCGCGGGTCGACGGCCGCACCCGGGCCGGGCTGCCGCCGGGTTCGGTGGTCGGTGCGACGGGTCTGCCGCTGTCCCCGGCCAACCGTGCTGGCATCGAGGCCGGGGTGCTGCGCGCCCGTCCCGTCTTCTCGCGCATCACCCCGACGGGCGTCGCGTGGGACACGACCGACGAGCCCCTGCCCGACGGGTGGGTCGACGGGCCCGACGTGGTCGAGGCACGCACGATCCTGTGGGCCACGGGCTACCGCGCCGCGCTCGACCACCTCGCGCCGCTGGCCCTGCGCGGCCCCGGCGGCGGCATCGTCATGGACGGCACCCGGGTGGTGGCCGACCCGCGCGTGCAGCTGGTCGGCTACGGGCCCAGCGCCTCGACGGTGGGCGCGAACCGCGCGGGCCGGGAGGCGGTCGTCAACCTGCGGCGCACGCTCGGCTGGTGACGCGCGACCGGCCCTCCCCCCCGCGAGGGGGAGAGGGCCGGTCGGCGGTGCTGGTCGGGTCAGCTGCAGGTGACGGGGACGGTGCCCGTCGGTGCGGTGCCCGAGCCGATGAAGCCGTAGGCCGTGCTGGAGCCGGCGGCGAGCGTGCCGTTCCACGCGGCGTTCGTCACGGTGACGGCGCTGCCGCTGCCGCCGAACGTGCCGCTCCAGCCCTGCGTGACGCTCGCGCCGCCGGGCAGCGTGAACGTGGTGCGCCACGCCTGCGTGGCCGTGGCGCCCGCGGTGACGGTCACCTCGCCCTGGAACCCGCCGGGCCAGGAGCCGACGACCCGCAGCCTTGCCGTGCAGCCGCCGGGGTTCGGCGTGGGCGTCGGCGTGACGGTGGGCGTGGGCGTGGGGGTCGGGGTGGGCGTGACCGTCGGCGTGGGCGTCGGGGTCACGGTCGGCGTCGGCGTGGGCGTCGGGGTGCTGCCGCTGAAGTACGTGGCCGTCTGCGCGGTCGCCTTGATCCCGTTCGGGCCGTCGAAGATCCGCACGCCCCACGGCGTCTTCTGCGCCGGGTTGAAGGACGTCACCATGTCGAGGTACTCGACACCGCCGCCGTTGCCCGACCACGACCAGCCGTAGTAGCCGATGCCGCGCTCCTGCGCCTCGGCCATGATCGTGTCCTCGTCGGGGTTGCCGTCGGAGTGGTCGAACCCGAACTCCCCGATGACCAGCGGCAGGCCGTTGGCCTCGAACGCGTCGAGGTAGGACGTGATCGTCGACGCCTGCGCGTACACGCCGTACATGTGGATGGAGAACAGCGTGTTGTCGTCGGGGTCGGCCGCGGCGACCGTCGGGGCCTGGGTGCGCATGATGCCGCCCCAGTCCTGGCCCCACATGGGCGCGTCGACCACGATGTTGTGGTCCAGGCCCGCGGCGCGGATCGTCTGGATCGCCGCCGAGGTGTCTGCCGCCCACTGCGACGACACCGCCTGGTTGTTGCCGTAGGGCTCGTTGCCGATGTTGATCTGCACGAAGTCCTCGGTGCCCTCGAGGACCGGCTTCAGCGAGACCCAGTACTGCGCGGCCTGCGCGAGGGTCGCGGCGCCGGACTGCTCGCCGTACCCGGTGGTGTCGTGCACCTCGAGCATGCAGACCAGCTCGTTGGCCTCGCACAGGTCGATCACGCCGGCGACGTCGGACGCGCTGTTCTGCGTCCAGCGCGTGCCGTTCGACAGCACGACGCGCACCGCGTTCGCCCCGGCGGCACGGATCGCGGGCAGCGCCGTCGGCGTCTGCGACACGTACCAGGTGTGCGCGTGGCTGACGCCGCGTGCGACGAACGGCGTGCCGTCCTGCTCGACGAGCCGGGTGCCGGAGATGTGCAGGCCGACGGGGTCGGCGGCCGACGCCGACGTGGCGAGCGCGGTGACACCGGTCAGCGTGACCAGGACCGCGGCACCGGCCGCGACGGCGCGCGTGGGCAGACTCTTCATGGACGTCCTCGTTCCGCGAGAGAGGTGGGGGAGCACCCGCCCGCCGGGTCCGCCGGCCGGTCGGCGGGCGGGTGCCTGGCCAGACAACCAGCGCCCGCCCGCCCGCGGCACGGGCCTAAACGCTTCGCACGCTCAGCCCGCGCCGCGGCCGCCCGGCCGACGCCCTGGTCGGGCCCTCAGTCCGCCGACGGGGCGGGGCGCTGCAGGCCCTGCGCGATGAGGTCCATCACCGACGCGTCGGCCAGCGTCGTCGCGTCGCCGACGGTGCGGTGCTCGGCGACGTCGCGCAGCAGGCGGCGCATGATCTTGCCCGAGCGGGTCTTCGGCAGCTCCGGCACCACCAGCACCTGCCGGGGCTTGGCGATCGGCCCGATCTCCTTGGCGACGTGGTCGCGCAGCGTCTGCTGCACGGCGTCCGGGTCGGTGCCGACCACGTCGAACGCGTCCTGCCGCAGGATGACGAACGCGACGACGGCCTGGCCCGTCGTGTCGTCGGACGCGCCGACGACCGCGGCCTCGGCGACCCAGGTGTGCGACACCAGCGCGGACTCGATCTCCGTGGTCGACAGCCGGTGGCCGGAGACGTTCATGACGTCGTCGACCCGGCCGAGCAGCCACACGTCGCCGTCCGCGTCCTTCTTGGCGCCGTCGCCGGCGAAGTACAGCCCGCGGAACCGGGACCAGTACGTGTCCGTGTAGCGCTGGGGGTCGCCCCAGATGCCCCGCAGCATCGACGGCCACGGCTCGGTGACCACGAGGTACCCGCCGGAGCCGTTCGGCACGGGCTGCGCGGTGTCGTCGACGACCTCGGCGGCGATCCCCGGCAGCGGCACCTGCGCCGACCCGGGCTTGGCGGTCGTGACGCCCGGCAGGGGGCTGATCATGATGGCGCCGGTCTCGGTCTGCCACCACGTGTCCACGACCGGGGTGCGGTCGCCGCCGACGACCCGCCGGTACCAGGTCCACGCCTCGGGGTTGATGGGCTCGCCCACCGACCCCAGGACCCGCAGGCTCGACAGGTCGTGCTCGGCGGGGATCGCGTCGCCCCACTTCATGCACGTGCGGATCGCGGTGGGGGCCGTGTACAGGATCGTCACGCCGTACTTGGCGACGATCTCCCACCAGCGGCCCTTGTGCGGGGTGTCGGGCGTGCCCTCGTACACCACCTGGGTGGCGCCGTTGACGAGGGGGCCGTAGACGACGTAGGTGTGCCCCGTGATCCAGCCGACGTCGGCGGTGCACCAGTACACGTCCGTCTCGGGCTTGAGGTCGAACACGTTGAGGTGCGTCCACGCCGCCTGGGTGAGGTACCCGCCGGTGGTGTGGAAGATCCCCTTGGGCTTCCCGGTGGTGCCGGACGTGTAGAGGATGAACAGCGGGTGCTCGGCGTCGACCTCGACCGGCTCGTGCTGCGCCGACGCGGCCTCGACGGCGTCGTGCCACCAGACGTCGCGTCCCTGCGTCCACTCCACGGGCTGCCCGGTGCGCCGCACCACGAGCACGTGCGCGACGCTCGGGGCGCCCTTGGCGAGGGCCTCGTCGACGGCCGGCTTGAGCGCGCTCGCCGTGCCGCGGCGGAACCCACCGTCGGCCGTCACGACGACCTTGGCCTCGGCGTCGAGGATCCGCGAGCTGAGCGCCTCGGCCGAGAACCCGCCGAACACGACCGAGTGCGCGGCGCCCAGGCGGGCGCACGCGAGCATCGTGACGATCGCCTCGGGGATCATCGGCAGGTAGACCGCGACCCGGTCGCCCGTGCGCACGCCCAGCGCGGCCAGCGCGTTCGCGGCCTTCGACGTCTCGCGCTGCAGGTCCGCGTACGTGAGCGTCCGGGTGTCGCCGCCCTCGCCCTCGAAGTGGATCGCGACCCGGTCGCCGTGGCCCGCCTCGACGTGCCGGTCGACCGCGTTGTACGCGGCGTTGAGCCGACCGTCGGCGAACCACCGGAAGAACGGGGCGTCGGACGTGTCGAGGGTCTGCGTGAAGGGGGTCGACCAGCTCAGCAGGTCGCGCGCCTGGTCCGCCCAGAAGCCCGGTCGGTCGGCAGCGGCCCACGCGTACAGGTCCGCGTGCGCGTTGGCCTGCGCGGCGAAGTCGGGGTCGGGCGGGAACCGGCGGTCCTCGGTGCTGAGGTTCTCCAGCCCGCCGCGGTCGGCGGGGGCGCCGGCCGGCCGGGTCTCGGCGGGCGGGACGGGGGCGGGCGTCGGGGACGGCTCGGTCACGGTGCTTCTCCTCCGCAGCGGCATCGGTGCAAGGACGGGGCCCGGCGAGGGGCCCGCCACCAGGACATTAGTCCCGCCGGTGCGCCGGCGCGCCCCCCACCCGGATCCGGTGCGGGCCCGTCCGGCCCGCCGGTGGCGTCAGGCGGGCGACGTGGCGCCCGGCTCCGGGTGCGGGGCGGCGGGCGCGGGCGGGTGCGGCACGGGGTGCGCGCCCGCGTGCCGGTTGCGCTCGCGGAAGACCCCCAGGTGCACGCCCCGGCGGCGGGCGAGCGCCGTCACGAGGCCGGCGCCGAGCAGCAGGGCGCCGGCCACGAGCAGCGTGCCCGACGTGCCGGCCACGACCACGTGCGTCACCGTCACGGTCCAGGCGTCCGACGTCACGATCTCCAGCGCCTGCGCCCGTGCCACGCCGGGGGCGTACAGCGCGAACGCCCCGGTGACGGTGAGCACCGTCCCCGCCGTGAGGGGGACGGCCGCAGTCCACAGCCCGAGCGCCAGGACCGTGCACAGCAGCACGAGGCCGATCGAGACCAGCACGATGCCGAGCACGTCGAGCGACGCGTCCCAGGCGCCGGCCTGCACGACGAGGATGCGGGACTGGCCCAGCAGCGTCAGCCCGATCGCGAACGGGGTGATCAGCAGCGCGACGAGGACGCCGCCCACGTGCGCGCCCCAGGTGGGGGTGCGCGGGGCGTTCGGGTCCGGGAAGAGCTCGTCCGCGGGGTCCTCGACCGGTGACGCGACCGTCCGCGGTACGGCGGGGGTCGTCCCCGTCGCCGGCCGGGGCGCGGCGGCGGGCCCGGCGGGTGGCGGCACGGGCGGCGACGCGGCCGACGGGGGAGCGGGTGCCGGCGCGGCGACGACGGGCACCGGCCCGGTGCCGGGCACCAGCGCGGGGCCGGTGTGCGCGTCGGCGGGGACGTCCTCCGGCGGTGCGGGCGCCGGCCGGGCCACCGCGTGGCGCCCGGTGTCGACGGGCGGCTCGGCGGGAGGTTCGGCGGGCTGCGGGACGGAGGGTGCGCCGCCGTCGGGCGTCGTCGTGCGAGGGCTCTGTGGGTCGGAGGTGCTCACGGCGTGCTCCTGCGGTCGCGCGGCGGCGTCCGCCGGACGCCTCGTCCGACCACGCTAGTGCGGCAGGCCTGCTCCCGCCGGTCGGCGCCCCGGCGCGGCGGCCGGCGTCTCCGGGGCCGTCTCCGCGGGCACGGACGGCGCCCCAGCCTGCGCGGGCACCGCCGCGTCCTCCGCAGAGGTGTCCGCGGGCGCCGGTCGCGCGCCGTAGGCGTACGCCGCCCCGACGAGCACGGCGCCGCCGAGCGTGTTGCCCACCCCGACCGCCAGCAGGTTGCGGGCGAACTCCCCGACCGTCGCCCCCGGCACGCCCGTGAGCAGCCCGAACCAGAACGTCGTCATGTTCGCCACGACGTGCTCGAACCCGGAGGTGATGAACACCAGGACGCACGCGAAAACCACGAGGATCCGGGCCACCTCGCTGCGCAGCCGCGCCCAGCACCACACGGCCAGGCACACCATGAGGTTGCACAGCACGCCCCGGACCACGAGCTGCAGCGTCGTCGCCTCGGCCTTGTGCGTGATCATCCGGGCGATGTTCTGCCCGGCCGCGGTCTCGGGCGCCAGCACCCCCGACCCGGCCAGCAGCGCGGCGAAGACCAGGGCGCCGAGCAGGTTGCCGCCCAGGACGGCCAGCAGCACCGCGCCCGCGCGGCCCCAGCCGATGCGCCCGGCCATCGCGCCCTGCGTGAGGATCATCATGGCGCTGGTGGCGAGCTCGCCGCCCGCGACCAGCACGATCGTCAGCGCGATGCCGAACACCGCGCCCTGCACGAGCGGCGCCCCCGGGCTGCCCGCCACGACCAGCGGACCGCCGGCGGTCACCATGATGAGCACGCCGATGCCGATGTACGCGCCGGCGAGCATGGTGCGCACCAGGAACAGGCCCGGCGTGCGGACCAGCTCGACCTTGTGGACGGCACCGTCGACGTGGGTCGCGACGGCCTCGGGGATGCTCAGCACCCGACCAGGGTCCCGCGAGCCGCGCCCCCGGACATGGGACGAAAGGGCAGGACGTGGGGTGAGGTCAGCGGCGACGCACGGCCGCGATCTCGCCGGTCGGGGGGCGACGCTCGCGGGCGGCGTCCTCGGCCTCCGCGGCGTGCCGCACCGCGGCGGCCACGACCGTCGTGACCTCCGGGTTGAACACGCTGGGCACGATGTACGTGGGGTTCAGCTCCTCGGGGCGCACGACGGAGGCCAGGGCCTCGGCCGCGGCCAGGAGCATGGGCTCGGTGACGGTGTGCGACTGGGCGTCGAGCAGCCCGCGAAACACCCCGGGGAAGGCGAGGACGTTGTTGATCTGGTTCGCGAAGTCCGAGCGGCCGGTGCCGACGACCGCGGCGTAGCGGGCGGCCTCGTCGGGGTCGACCTCCGGCCGGGGGTTGGCCAGGGCGAACACGATCGCGTCGGACGCCATGCGCGACACGTCGTGCGCGGTGATGACGTCGGGCGCGGACAGCCCGACGAACACGTCGGCGCCGACGACCGCGTCGTGGATGGTGCCCGTGGTCCCGCGGGGGTTGGTGTGCTCGGCGGTCCACCGCAGCGACGGGGTCAGGCCGGGCCGGTCGACGTGCACGACGCCGTCGATGTCGGCGACGACGACGTCGCGCACCCCGGCGGCCAGCAGCAGCTTGAGCACGGCGGTGCCGGCGGCGCCCGCGCCGGACATGACGACGCGCACGTCGCCGATCTGCTTGCCCACCACGGTCAGCGCGTTGCGCAGGGCGGCGACCACGACGATCGCGGTGCCGTGCTGGTCGTCGTGGAAGACGGGGATGTCGAGGCGCTCGCGCAGGCGGCGCTCGACCTCGAAGCAGCGTGGGGCGGAGATGTCCTCGAGGTTGATGCCGGCGAAGGCCGGCGCGATGGCGCACACGGTCTCGACGATCTGGTCGACGTCGGTGGTGTCGAGGCAGATCGGGAACGCGTCGATGTCGGCGAACCGCTTGAACAGCACGGCCTTGCCCTCCATCACGGGCAGCGCGGCCAGGGGGCCGATGTCGCCGAGGCCCAGCACGGCCGTGCCGTCGGTGACCACGGCGATCGTGTTGCGCTTGATGGTGAGGCGGCGGGCGTCCTCGGGGTGCTCGGCGATGGCCTGGCACACGCGGGCGACGCCCGGGGTGTACGCCATCGACAGGTCGTCGCGGGTGCGCAGCGGCACCTTGGACTCCACGGACAGCTTGCCGCCCAGGTGCAGCAGGAACGTGCGGTCCGAGACGCGCTTGACGACGACCCCGTCGAGGTTCTCCAGGGCGGCGACGACGTCCTGGGCGTGGTCGACGTCGCGCGTCGCGCACGTGACGTCCACGGTCATCGCCTCGTGGAACGACGCGGTGACGTCGAGCGCCGTGACGATGCCGCCGGCCTTCTCGATGGCCGTGGTCAGGTCGGACACGGCGGTGGGCCGGGCCTTGACCTCCAGCCGGGCGGTGATGGACGACGACACGGAGGGCGCGGAGACCATGACGACATCATGGACCTTCGGCCCTGGCGCCGCGCCGTGTCCGGGCGGCGGGCTGCGGCGGGCGGGGCAGCTGCGGTCCGCGACCGGCGGTCCGCGCGTACGATCGCGCCGTGCCGACCCCTGACCACGTCCTGGCCCTGCGCGCGCACGTCGGGCACGCGCTGCTCTGGCTGCCCGGGGTGACGGCGGTGGTGCTCCGGGAGGTCGACGGCCGCACGCAGGTGCTGCTGGTGCGTCGCGCCGACAACGGCGCGTGGACGCCCGTGACGGGCATCGTCGACCCGGGGGAGGACCCGGCGCGGGCCGGTGCGCGCGAGGTGCTCGAGGAGGCGGACGTCGTGGCGGTGCCCGAGCGGCTGGCCCGCGTGCACGCCCTGCCGCCCATGCGGTACGACAACGGCGACGAGGCCCAGTACCTCGACCACACGTACCGGTTCGCGTGGGTGAGCGGCGAGCCGCGCCCGGCCGACGGGGAGAACACCGCCGCGGCGTGGTTCGACCTCGACGCCCTCCCGCCGATGAGCGAGGAGATGCTGGCCCGTGTGCGGGTGGCGCTGCCCGCCCGCGGCGAGGCCGTGTTCGACGCGTGAGCGGCGACCCGCTGCGGGACCTGGTCGGGCTGCCGGGCGTCGCCGACGCGGTCGACGCCGCCCGGGCCGCCTGCGAGGAGCTGCGCTGGCACGAGGCGTTCCGGCGCCGGTGGCGCGAGGTGCGGGCCGAGTCCGGCCTGCACGCGGCGCGCGCGTCGGCACAGCTCGACGGTGCGCGCGTCCCGGTGGACGTGCTGCGCTCGTGGGCGACCGGCGCCGGGGCCGGTCCTGCGGCCGCGGGCCGGGGCGCCGACCCCGCCGACGCGCTCGCGCACGGCGCGCTGCGGGCGCAGGCCGTGGTGGAGCGGGCGATGCCGGACCTCGGCGGGCGGGCGCCCGGGGCGTCGGTCGCGCTGCCGCAGCTGCTGGCGCGCCTGCACGCGGCCGCCGCGGCGGACCTCCTGCCGGCCGCGGCGGTGGGGCGGCCCCGCGACGGCGACGCCCACGACCTGCGCGGCCTGGGAGCGGCGCCGTCGCCCGAGCACGCAGCGGCGCGCACGGGCGCGCTCGTCGAGGTGGTCGCCGCGTCGACCGCCCCGGCCCTGGTGGTCGCCGCCGTGGTGCACGCCGAGCTGCTGGTGGTCCGGCCGTTCGCCGCAGGCAACGGCGTGGTGGCCCGGGCCGCGGCGCGCTGGCTGCTCACGGCGCGCGGCCTGGACCCGACGGGCACGGTGCTCGCCGAGCCGGTGTGGGCGGACGTCCCGGCGGCGTACCTGGCCGGCGCGGCCCGGTTCGCGACCGGCACGCCCGACGGGGTGGCCGCGTGGCTCGTCGGGTACGCGGAGGCGGTGCGCTCCGGGGCCGCGCGCGCCCGCGTCGTCGCGGACGCCGTCCTGGCGGGCCGGCTGCCGGCTGCCTGACGTCCGCGCCGGGCCCGCACGGCCCGGGCACGACGACGGCGCCCCGTCGTCGGGACGCCGTAGCCGACCACCGGCCGGAGAGTGATCATGCGTGCACTGTTCGCGGTCGCGACGGGACGAGCCCGGTCGACCTGCCCAGAGGTGGGCAATCCTGCGCGTGGGTGCTCTCGCGGTCGTGCAGTTGTGGGTCGTTGATACACCCGGCCGGGCGGGGCGGCAACGGTCCGTCGCGGGGTCGCAGGTCAGCGCGTGCCGCGGTCCGCCAGCTGAGCCGGCGGTGTCAGGATCCGGACCGGCGGCGTCGCCACCACCGGGCGGCGAGCACGACGGCCACGGCGGCGACGGCGAGCGCGGCCCCGGTGGCCACCGAGCGCCGCGACGGTGCCGCGGGGCGCAGCGCCGTCGGGCGGCGGAACGTCAGCACGCCCCACCCCTCGGCCTGCGCGAGGCGGCGCAGCGCACGGTCGGGGTTGACCGCGAACCCGTGACCGACCTCGGCGAGCATCGGCGCGTCGGTGACGGAGTCGGAGTAGGCGTAGCAGCGCGCCAGGTCGTACCCGCGCTCGGCGGCCAGCTCGCGCACGGCCACCGCCTTGTTCTCGCCGTACGCGTAGAAGGCGATCTCGCCGGTGTAGCGGCCGTCCTCGACGACCATGCGGGTGGCCACCACGTGGTCGGCGCCGAGCATCTGCGCGATGGGCTCGACGACCTCCGCCCCCGACGCGGAGACCACGACGACGTCGCGCCCGTACGCGTGGTGCAGCGCGATGAGCTCGAGGGCCTCCGCGTAGACCACCGGCTCGATCGACTCGCGCAGCGTGTCCCGCACGATCGACGAGACCAGGTCGACGTCCCACCCGGCCGCGGTGCGCGACAGCGCGGCGCGCAGCCGCTCGGTCGCCGCCGGTCCCGCACCGCCGAGGAGGTACCCGATCTGGGCGTAGGCCGCGGCGACCACGGAGCGCCGCGTCAGCAGCCCGCCGGCGAGCAGGCCCTTGGAGAACGCGGTCGCGGACGACGTCGCGATGATCGTCTTGTCGAGGTCGAAGAACGCGGCCGTGCGCGCGGGACGCGCACCGGTCTGGTCGGCCATGACGCTCCGCTGCTGGCGCTGGGACGGGGACCTGCGTGAGCGTAGCGGCGGCCGCGGCGGGTGCGCGGGTCCCGGCGCGTCAGCGGGGCGTGTCGTGGTCGACCCCGCCCGGCAGGTCGCTGCAGTCGACCGGCACGGGCGGGTGGTCGCGCAGGTAGCCGCGGGCACCGGCGTCGCCGTGCAGGTGCGGCAGGAGCGGCGCCCAGTGGTCGCGGCCGACCAGCACGGGGTGGCCGGGCCGGGCGTCGAAGACGGCGCGGCGCAGGTGCCCGGGGCCGACGGGTGCGGCGGTCACGCGGGCGACCGCGCGGGCGTCGAGCTCGGGCAGGTCGACGAGCGTGACGACGGCCGCGACGGCCTCGTCGGGGGCCGCGGTCAGACCCGCGGCCAGGGACGCCCCCATGCCGCGGGCCCAGTCGTGCGCGACGACGACCTCCGCGCCCGCGGGCACGAGCGCGCGGGCGTCGTCGACGCCCGCGCCGAGCACGACGTGCACGGGGCCGCACCCGCCGCCGACGAGCGCGTCGACGGCCAGGTGCAGCCACGGCACCCCCGCCGGGGTGCGGCACAGCGCCTTCGGCCCGCCCATGCGGCGCCCGGCACCGGCGGCCAGGACGATCCCGAGCAGCGGCTCAGGCACGCCCCGCCGCCGGGCCGAACCGGGCCAGGACCCACTGCTCCAGCAGCTGCGCGAGCGTGTACAGCACCAGGGAGGCGAGCGTGACGACCACGACCAGCGCCCACACCTTGGTGTTCTGCGCCCGGCCGACCGCCGAGACGACGCCGTACCCGATGCCGCCGCCGGTGGCGAGCCACTCGGCGATCAGCGCACCCGTGATGGCGCCGGGCACGGAGATCCGCACCGCGGCGAACACCGCGGGCAGCGCGGCGGGCAGCTGCACCAGGCGCAGCACCGTGCGCGGCCCGCCGCCGAAGACGGTCACGACGTCGCGCATCTGGGGCGACGCCGAGCGCAGCCCCAGCACGATCGTGACCAGGGCGGGGAACAGCACGACGATCCCGCTCATCACCGCGACCGAGGCCACGCCGCGGCCCACGAGCAGGATGATGATGGGCGCCAGCGCGATGAGCGGCACGGACCGGAACAGCATCGCGACGGGCATGATCGCGCCCTCCGCGCTGCGGGACAGCACGATCGCGGCGGCCAGGACGAGCGCGGCGAGCATGCCCGCGACGAACCCGATGGACGCGTCGGTGAGCGTCTCGCCGAGCAGCCGGACCACCTCGGTGCGGTTCTCGCCCGCGTCGGCGTCGGTGACGAGGAACTCCCAGACCTGCGCGGGGCCCTTGCCGACGTACGGGGAGACGTCGAACGCGGCCAGCAGGCCCGTCCACACGACGAGCACGACCACGGTGGTGGTGAGGGCGTCGAGCAGCACCCGGCCGACGCGGCGCCACGCGAGGTGGCCGCGGGGCGCGAGCACCTCGCCCGCCGGGGCCGTGGCGGGCGGCGTCGTGGTGGCGGCGCTCATGCCGGGCCCCCGACCGTGCCGCCGGCCTGCCCGCCGGCCCAGGGCGTGACGACCCGGGCCACCAGCGCGAACAGCGCGTAGCCGGCGCCCGCGAGCAGCGCGCAGACCAGCGCGATGCCCCACGCCCGCTCGGAGTTCAGGCTCTGCCCGGCGTTGACCAGGGCCGGGCCGGCGCCCCGGTCGACGCCGCCGATGTACTCGCCGAGGATCGCGCCGAGCAGGGCGGCCGGTGCGGCGATCTGCAGGGCGCCGATGATGCCCGGCAGCGCGGCCACGAGCCGCACCTTGACCATCTGCTGCCACCGCCCGCCGCCGAAGACGGTGACGACGTCGAGGCTGGCGGGGTCGGCGGACCGGAACCCGAGCACCGCGCCGACGACGGTGGTGAAGAACACTGACAGCGCGGCCAGCACCACGGCGGTGCCGGACGGCTCACCGGACGGCGGCGGGCCGATGACGATGTACAGGATCGGTGTGATCGCCACGAGCGGCAGGCAGTAGCTGATGACCGCGACCTGCATGATCAGCCGCTCGAGCGCGGGCACCAGCAGCACCAGCGACGCGAGCAGCAGGGCCAGGCCGTTGCCGACGAGGAACCCGCGGACGGCCTCCTCGACGGTGATCGACATGTTGGCCACGTAGAACTCGAGGCCGTCGTCGACGAACGCCTGCGCCACGCCCAGCGGCGTCGGCATGGTGGTGCCCGCCAGCACCGTGACGGCGGCGACCCACCACACCGCGACGATCCCCAGGACGCCGAGCGTCCCCGGCAGCGCACCGCGCAGCGCGGCCACGACCCGGCGGCCAGCACCCGCGGGGGTGCCGGCCGCCGGGGCGTCGGGGCGCACGTCGGCCGGCGCGCTCACGCGTCGCCCCCGCCGAACAGCAGCTCCGACGCGTGGTCGTGCAGCGCGTGGAACTCCGGGGTCCGCATCATCTCGGGCGTCCGCGGGCGCGGCAGGTCGACGTCGATGACCTCCTTGACCCGCCCGGGCCGCGGGCTCATCACTGCGACCTTGTCGGACAGGAAGATCGCCTCGGAGATGCCGTGCGTGACCATCAGCGTCGTCGCGGGCTTCTCCGTCCAGATGCGCAGCAGCTCGAGGTTGAGGCGCTGGCGCGTCATGTCGTCGAGCGCCCCGAACGGCTCGTCGAGCAGCAGCACCGACGGCTGCACGACCAGCGCCCGGGCGATCGAGACGCGCTGGCGCATGCCGCCGGACAGCTGCGCGGGCTTGGCCTTCTCGAACCCCTCCAGCCCGACGAGCCGCACGAGGTCGGCGACGAGCGCGTCGTCCGGCTTCGTGCCCGCGACCTCGAACGGCAGGCGGATGTTGGCCACGACGCTGCGCCACGGCAGCAGCGCGGAGTCCTGGAACGCGATGCCCAGCGCGTGCTCGGCGCGCAGCTCGACGGGCGTGCGGCCCTCGACGAGCGCCGTGCCGCTGGTGGGCTGCTCCAGGCCGGCGAGGATGCGCAGGATCGTCGACTTGCCGCACCCCGAGGGGCCCAGCAGCGACAGGAAGCTGCCGCGGTCGGTGAACAGCGTCGTGTCCTGCAGGGCCGTGACGTGCCGGCGGCCGGTGGTGAACGTCTTGCTCAGGTGGTCCAGGCGCACGCCGGTGCCCAGCGACCCCGTGAGGGGCTGCTGGGCACCGGCGTCGTGCTGCACGTGCGTCACGGGTGGGACCTCACTCGGCCAGCTCGGGCTGCTCCTCGAGCAGCTCGGTCAGCAGGCTCATGTCGAACAGGTCCTCGGCCTCGACCTCGATGCCCGCGGCGGCCAGCGTCGCGATGTTCTGCTCGATGAGCTCGTCGGAGATCGTGAACAGGCCGTTGGCCTCGGTCTCCTCGGTGACGACGAGCGTCTCGGCCTGGATCGTGGCCTGCTGGATCTCCTTCTCCAGGTCCAGCTCGAGGTCCGCGCCGTACTCCTCGACGGCCAGGCGCGCGCCCTCCTCGGGGTCGGCGACCGCGTCCTTCCAGCCGAGGATCTCGGCCTGCAGGAACGCCTTCACCTTCTCCGGCTCGTTCGCGATCATCTCGTCCGTCGTCACGACGGACTCGGCGACGAACGGCAGGCCGTTGTCCGCGAACAGCAGGTTCGTCACCTCGTGGCCCTCGGACTCGACGATGATCGACTCGTTCGTCACGTACGCGAGGAACCCGTCGACCTCGCCGTTGACCAGCGGCGACGGGTCGTACTCGACCGGGACCTTCTCGACGTCGGCCGGGTCGATGCCGTTGACCTCGAGCAGCGCGTCGAAGAGCGCCTCGTTGCCGCCGGCCTGCACGCCGATCTTCTTGCCGACCAGGTCCTCGGGGGTGGCGATGTCGCCGCCGTCCTTCAGCGACAGGATCGTGAAGGGGTTCTTCTGGTACGTCGTGCCGACGATCTTCAGCGGGGCGTCCTCCTCCGCGACGACCTGCCCGACGGCGACCGCGTTGGACAGCCCGAAGTCGGCGCCGCCGGACAGCACGATCGACTCCGTCGCGCCCGGGCCCGCGTTGAGGGTGACCGAGCTGAACCCGGCGTCGGCGTAGTAGCCCTTGCTGTCGGCGAAGAACTCGCCCGCGAACTCGGCGTTCTTGATCCACGACAGCTGGACGGTCAGCTCGCCGAGGTCGGCGGCCTCGCCACCCGCGGCCGGCTCGGCCTCGGACCCGGACGAGCAGGCGGCGAGCGTGAGCGCCAGGGCGGCGCCGGCGGCCGTCAGGCCCGCGAGGCGGGTGCGGCGGGGGTGCTGGGGGAGGGACATCGGCACTCCATCTCGGACGTGCGGCGCGACGTGCTCGCGCGGCGTGGGACGGGGGTGGGTCATCTGCGGTGAAACAGGTGTTCCGGGCGGCGACGGTACGGAGCCGGCGTGTCGGGTCTGGTCGTCGGCTGTGTCGCCGGTGTTAACCGGGCCCGTGGACGGTCACGGTTCGGTCTCGGTCGACCGTCCAGGGCGCCGTCGGAGGGGTCCGGGCGGCCCGCGTCAGTAGTCGGTGCGGGCCGCGTGCGTGAGCCAGGCGTCGAACGGGCGCGTGGACTCCGGCAGGCGCAGCTCGTGCACGCGGGTGCGGTCCCACGTGCCGCGGTCGCGGGCGAACAGCTCGTAGAACGCGGAGTCGTCGAACCCGCCGCGGCTCGCGTCGTGCCGGTCGGCGCTGAACACCACGCGGTCCAGGCGGGCCCACAGGCACGCGGCCAGGCACAGGGGGCACGGCTCGCACGACGTGTACAGCGTCATGCCGTCGAGGGCGAAGGTGCCCGCCGCGCGGCACGCGGCGCGGATCGCCTGCACCTCGGCGTGGGCGGTGGGGTCCAGGTCCCGGGTCACGCGGTTCTGCCCGACGGCGATCTCGACGCCGCCGGCCACGACGACGGCGCCGAACGGCCCCCCGCCCTCGGCGACGTTGGCGGTCGCGAGCCCCACGGCGCGGCGCAGCCAGCGGGCGTCCTCGGGGGTGCCCTGCGCGACGGTCGGCGCGGCCGGAACGGTCGTTGCGTGCGCCGCGGCGGAGGCGGTGCGTGCGGCGGTGCTGACGGGGTCCACGTCGATCGACATGCTCGGCCCTCTCGTTGGTCCTGGGCGTCGATCGTGCGGGAGGGCTGTTTCTGCGGCGTTACCCCCGCGCGCCAGTTCTCGAAACAATCATTTCGTAGCGTGCCGGGCATGCTCGACCAGGCCGCAGAGCTCTGCCGCCGCCTCGACGCCGGTCAGCGCGTCGCGGCGGCCACGCTCGTGCGCGTGGAGGGGTCCGCGCCCCGGGCGGTCGGCGCCTCGTTCGTCGTCGGCGACGACGGCACCGTCTCGGGCAGCGTCTCGGGCGGGTGCGTCGAGTCCGACCTCGTCGAGCGCTGCACCGCCGTGCTCGACGGCGCCCCGGCCGAGGTCGTCTCGTACGGCATCGGCGACGACCTGGGCGAGCCGGGGCTGATGTGCGGCGGCACCATCACGGTGCTGGTGCACGAGGTCACCGCGCTCGACGCGTCCGCCCTGCACCAGGTGCGCCGCGCCGCGCAGGGCCTGGACGCGTGCGTCCTGCTCGACGCCGAGGGTCGCAGCTGCACCGACGCGCCGCTCGTCACGCTGCGCACCCCGGCCGCGCACCCCCTGCTCGTGGTCGGCGCCGGCGAGCACGCCGTGGCCCTGACCCGGCTGGCCGCGGCCTGCGGGTTCGCCGTCACCGTGCTCGACCAGCGCCCGCTGTTCGCCACCAAGGAGCGCTTCCCCGACGCGTACGCGGTGATCCGGGACTGGCCGGACCGCTGGCTGGCCGCGCACCCGTTGACGGCCGGGCACGCCGTGGTGGTGCTGACGCACGACCAGCGCGTCGACGTCCCGACCCTCACGGCCGCGCTCGCGTCCCCGGCCCGCTACGTGGGCGCCATGGGCTCGCGCCGCACGCACGAGCGGCGCGTCGCCGCACTGGTCGGTGCGGGCGTCCCGGCCGACGCGCTCGCCCGGCTGCGCTCGCCGATCGGCCTCGACCTCGGCGGGTCGACGCCCGAGGAGGTCGCGCTGTCGGTCCTCGCGGAGGTCGTCGCCGCCCGGCACGGCGGCTCCGGCCGGCCGCTGTCGACGACCGCGGGTCCCCTCCACCGCCGCTGACCCGAGGGTCGCCTCAGCGGTGGGTGCCGTCGAGGTAGCGCTGGATCGTCGGTGCCATCTCGTCGACGAGGACGTCGAGGGGGAGCGCGGCCAGCGGCGGCACGGCGACGACGTGGCGGGCGACGGCGACCCCGAGCAGGTGCGAGCCGGCCAGCACCACCCGCTCGACGTGCTCGTCGCCGGGCCCGAGCAGGCTCGGCAGGAGCCGGCCGAGGAACTCCCGCAGCATGCCCGCCGCACGGGGGGACGTCGTCGCCGAGCGGACCAGCGCGAGCAGCACGGGCCGGGTGGCGGGGTCCTCCCACAGGCCCAGGTAGGTCTCGGTGAACGCGCGGCCGGCCGTCGAGCGGTCGGCGACGGTGGCGGTGGCCAGGTGCGCGGGGTACTCCGTGCGGTCGGTGACGACGGTCGCGAAGAGCGACTCCTTGTCGCCGAAGAAGTGGCGGATCAGGGCCGCGTCGACACCGGCCTCCGCGGCGATCGCCCGCAGCGACGTGGCCTCGAACCCCTGCGCGGCGAACAGGCGCAGCGCGGCGTCGAGGATCGCGTCGCGGGTGCCGCTGTCGCCGGCGCGGCGCCCCGTCGGCCGCCGGCGTGCCGTGCTCGTCATGCCGCGAGGCTACTCCGCACGCAGAGAATTCATCTGCTGAAGAGTTCCACCCTTGCGGAATTCATCACCTGAGGAGTTCACTGGGCGTGGGCCCGGGAGCCGGGCGCCCCGCCGACGGGAGAAGACGCCCATGAGCACCTCCGACGCCGCCGTCGAGATCGACGGGCTGACCAAGTCCTTCGGCGCGTTCCCCGCGCTGCAGGGGCTCGACCTGCGGGTCGAGCGCGGCCAGGTGCACGGGTTCCTGGGGCCCAACGGCGCCGGGAAGTCCACGACCATCCGGGTCCTGCTCGGCCTGCTGCGGGCCGACGGCGGCCGGGTCCGCGTCCTCGGCGCCGACCCCTGGGCCGACGTCGTCGACCTCCACCGTCGCCTCGCGTACGTGCCGGGCGACGTCGCGCTGTGGCCCGGCATGACCGGCGGCGAGGCCGTCGACCTGCTCGGCGCGCTGCGCGGCGGGCTCGACGAGCGGCGCCGTGCCGAGCTCGTCGAGCGGTTCGAGCTCGACCCCACCAAGCGCGGCCGCCAGTACTCCAAGGGCAACCGGCAGAAGGTCGCCCTCGTCGCCGCGCTCGCCTCGGACGTCGAGCTGCTCGTGCTCGACGAGCCGACGTCCGGGCTCGACCCCCTCATGGAGAACGTGTTCCAGGAGGTCGTCCGCGAGGCGCGCGAGCGCGGCACCACCGTGCTGCTGTCGAGCCACATCCTGGCCGAGGTCGAGACCCTCGCCGACCGGCTGAGCATCATCCGCGAGGGCCGCGTCGTGCGGTCGGGGACCCTCGCGGACCTGCGCGGGCAGGCCCGCAGCGCGGTCCGCGCCACCGTCGAGCGGGCCCCCGACGCCGACGCGCTCACGGCGTTCGACGACGTACACCTCGACGGCCTGACCCTCACGGCCGGCGTGGACCCGCAGCGGGTCGGGGACGCGATGGCCGCCCTCACGCCCTGGGGGTTGACGTCCCTGACGGTGTCGCCGCCGTCGCTGGAGAGCCTGTTCCTGCGCCTGTACGACGACCGGGACGCCGAGGACGCGCGGTGAGCCGCCCGCTCGCCGGGACGCGGACCCTGCTGCGTGCGTCGTTGCGGCACGACGGTCGGCTGCTCGCCCCGTGGGTCGCGATCGCCACGGGCCTGGCGGCGAGCTCGGTGCTCGTCTACCCGTGGGTGTTCCCCACGCCGGCGGACCGCGAAGGTCTTGCTGTCACGATCGGCGCCAACCCGGCGCTCGGGCTGATCTTCGGGCCCGCGCACGACCTGAGCACCGTCGACGGGTTCGCCGCCTGGCGCAGCCTCGCCCTCGGCGGGTTCCTGGTGGCGCTCGGCTCGGTCTTCGCGGTCGTCCGCGCGACCCGTGCCCAGGAGGACTCCGGGCAGGCCGAGCTGCTGGCCTCGGGGGTCATGGGACGGTCGGCCCGCCTCATGGTCGGCGTCACGGTCGCGCTCGTCGGGGCCGTCGCCGCGGGCGTGGTGGCGGGCCTGGTGACCGTCCTGTGCGGCGGGGGATGGGCCAGCTCGCTGCTGCTCGGCGCGACGTTCACCGCCACCGGGGCGATGTTCGCGGCCGTCGCGGCCGTCACCGCGCAGATCGGCTCGGACGCCCGCACCGCGAGCTCGCTCGCCGTCGGCACGCTCGGCGTCCTGTTCGTCCTGCGTGGGTTCCTCGCCTCGACCGACGCGCCGGCGTGGACGTCGTGGGCGAACCCGCTCGGCTGGATGCTCGAGACCCGACCGGCGAGCGGCGACCGCTGGGCACCGCTGCTCCTCGCCCTGGCGTTCACCGTGGCCGTGGTCGCTCTGGCGTTCGTCCTGCAGGGGCGCCGCGACTACGGCCAGGGCGTGCTCGCCCCGCGGCCGGGCCCCGCCCGCGGCACCATCCGCAGCACCGCGGGGCTCGCGCTCCGCCTCAACCGCGGCCCGGTCGTCACGTGGGCGGTCGCGTTCGTCGGCCTCGGCCTCGTCTTCGGCTCCTTCGTCAGCTCCGTCGACGACCTCCTCGCCGGGGCGTCCGGCGTGCAGCAGATCCTCGCGGCGGGTGCGGTGACGCCCGACGAGCTGGTCGGCGCCTTCGTCCGGACCGTCCTCAGCCTCATCGGCATCATCGCCTCGGTCGCCGGCGTGCAGGTGGTGCTCAAGGTCCGCGCCGAGGAGCTCGCCGACCGCGTCGAGCCCGTCCTGGCCGGTGCCGTGCCGCGCACCCGCTACTACGCGAGCCACGTCCTGCTCGCGCTGGCCTCGACCGCCGTCCACGTCACCGTGGCGGGCACCCTCGTCGCGCTGCTCGCGTCGCGGGCCGGCATCGGCGTCACGTTCGCCGACGTGCTCGTCCAGGCCCTCGCGACCGTCC
Source organism: Cellulomonas sp. SLBN-39 (assembly GCF_006715865.1). Taxonomy (NCBI): domain Bacteria; kingdom Bacillati; phylum Actinomycetota; class Actinomycetes; order Micrococcales; family Cellulomonadaceae; genus Cellulomonas; species Cellulomonas sp. SLBN-39. Next base: position 2,489,304 of record NZ_VFOA01000001.1, read on the forward strand.
CGGCCGTGTGGACCGTCGTCGCGCTCGCCGTCGCCGTGGTCGGCGCCCGCCCCGCGCACGCCGTCGCCGCGTGGGCCGGGGTCCTCGTCTCGTTCGTCCTGACCCTGCTGGGCCCGACGTTCGGCCTCGACGACTGGGTCCTCGGCATCAGCCCGTTCTGGCACGTGCCCGCGGTCCTCGCGGCGACGCCCGACTGGACCGGCCTGGCGTGGCTCGCGCTCGTGATCGCGGCCCTGCTCGCGGTGGGCTTCCTCGGCTTCCGTCGCCGCGACATCGCCCGCTGAGCCCGACAAACTGTAGCCCAGGAGCCCGGCAAACTGTAGCCTAGAGCCTCGGCAAACTGTAGCCTAGGGGCCCGGCAAACTGTATCGTTGAGCCATGTCACCTGCGCAGACGTCCTACCGGTCGCGGGTCGTCGACGCCCAGCTCGACGAGTACCTCGCCGAGCTGCCTGCCGTCGCCATCGACGGCCCGAAGGGCGTCGGCAAGACCGCGACGGCGTCCCGCCGGGCCCGGACCGTGCTGCGACTGGACGACGAGGCCGACAGGGGTGTCGTCGAGGCCGACCCGGCCCGGCTGAGCCGGGCCGAGCCGCCCGTGCTCGTCGACGAGTGGCAGCGGCTGCCGGTCACGTGGGACGTCGTCCGTCGCGCCGTCGACGACGGCGCCGACGCCGGGGCGTTTCTCCTCACAGGGAGTGCGTCGCCGGAGACGCCGCAGACGCACTCCGGGGCGGGGCGCATCGTGACCCTGCGGATGCGTCCCCTCACGCTCCCCGAGCGTGGGTGGGAGACTCCGTCGGTCTCGCTCGCGGGCCTGCTGGCGGGACGGGCCCGGATCGAGGGCGCGACCTCCCGCGTGCTGGAGCACTATGTCGACGCCCTCATCGGGGGAGGCTTCCCCGGCATGCAGCACGTGAGCCCCCGGCCGCGGCGCGCGCTGCTCGAGGGCTACGTCGACAGGATCGTCGACCGCGACTTCCCCGAGGCGGGCCGCGAGGTCCGCAACCCGGCCGGCCTGCGTCGGTGGATGCGTGCGCTCGCCGCCGCGTCGGGGACGTCGGCCTCGTACGAGACCATCCGTGACGCCGCGTCCGCCGGTCACACCGACCCGCCGTCGCGCGCGACGACGCAGCCCTACCGCGACACCCTGGAGCGCATCTGGGTGTACGACCCGGTCCCGGCCTGGGACGCGCCCTCCGGGGCCGGCCTCTCCCGCCTCGTCTCCAGCCCCAAGCACTTCCTCGCCGACCCGGCCCTGGCCGCCGTGCTGCTCGACATGGACGCCGAGGCGCTGATCCGCGGGGACGACGGGCAGGTGGCCGTCCAGCGTGACGGCACGCTGCTCGGCGGGCTGTTCGAGTCGCTCGTCGCGCTCAGCCTGCGCGTCTTCGCCCAGGCCGCCGACGCGCGCGTGTCGCACCTGCGCACCCGCGGCGGCGAGCACGAGGTCGACTTCCTCGTCGAGGGGCGCGGTCGCCGCCTCGTCGCCGTCGAGGTCAAGCTCGCCAGCGCACCCACGGCCCGCGACGTCCGCCACCTGCTCTGGCTCAAGGACCAGCTCGGCGACGCGCTCACCGACATGCTCCTCGTCACGACCGGCCGCGAGGCGTACCGCCGCCCGGACGGCATCGCGGTGGTCCCGCTCGCGCTGCTCGGCCCGTGACCGCCCTCGACGACGTCGCCCGGCGAGCGCCGGCGTGCCGCCGCGGTCAGGGCGTCCAGCCCTCGGGGCCGGGCTGTGCGCTCGCCGTCACCGTCCGGGGCACGGCGACGGCCTGGACGTCGTCCTCGTAGACGACCTCGCCGGGGTCTGCCGTGCGCAGCTCCACCCACGCGACGCCGTACCGGTCGAGCAGTGCCAGGTACTCGCGCGTCATGGCGATGAGCGCGTGGGCGTCGTCCTTGAACCACGCGCGCGCACCGGGGTGGAGGTCGGGGTCGTAGCAGAGCGGGTCCACGGTGGACGGATCGACGTAGGCGGCGGTCATCCGGTCGTTGGCGGTGCGCCACCACGCCGCGTCGTCAACCGACAGGGCGGCCTCGCGCGCCAGCCCGTTGGCGAGGCCGAACACCCCAGGGAAACGTCCGGAGGGGCTGCGGAGCGCGCTCTGGAACCTGACGAACCCGGCCATGCGGCCATCGTCGCAGGGCTGGGCTCAACTACACGCGGTGCCGCGACATGCGGCTCGACCCTGCGAGTGACGATCGAGCCGCGCGAAGCATCTGCTGACGCCAGTGCTCGCCAGCCTTGACGCTGGGCGGGCGCCCCGCCAGGGTGAGGGCGTGGACACCCTGCCTGATGTCGGTCCTGACCTGCGCCGACGTGAGATCGCGGTGCGTCGCGCGGAGGGCGTGCTGCTCCGTTCCCACGCCGTGGGTGTCGCCGTGCTGGCCGCCTGGGCGGCCGTCATGGCGTCGAACGCGGGGGCGGAACCCCAGCGGGCGATCGGCCTGGCGGTCCTCGGGTTCGCGCTCGCGGGCGTGATGCCGGCGTTCGTCTACGGCGCGGCGTGGTGGGCCGTCCGGGCGGGGGAGAGGTCCAGGCGGACGAGCGGAGGCGGTGCGGGCCTCGGCGTGGCGGCCGTCGTGGGCCTCGTGCTGGTGCCGCTGCAGCCTGCGCTGGCGCTCCCGCTCGGAGCGTTCGGCATGTCCGGGCTGCTGGGCCTCGGAATCGTCGCGCTCGGGCTCCACCGGCGCAGCCGCCTGCTCTGGGGCGCGGGCGCGGGGGTCGTCGCCCTGCACCTGCTCGTCTGGCTGGTCCTCCTCGTCGTGGGGTGGAGCGCGTTCGAGGTGTGGGTCCCCGTCGTCCTGTCGGCGGCCACCAGCGTCGGGCTCGGTGCGTGCGCGTCGTGGGCCTCGACCCAGGCCCGCCGGTCCGAGCGCGCTGCGCGGTTCGCGGCCTGACCGTCGCACTCGGGCGCCGGTGCGCCCGGCTCGCGCGCCCGGGGGTCGCCCGGAGCGGCCTTGACCGCACTTGCTCTGCGGTGCAGAGTGACTCGCGTGAGCAGCCTCCCCGACTTCGTCGACGACGTGCGCCGCCGCGAGCGCGCCGCGCGGCACACCGACTCGCTCGTGCTGACCGTGCACGCCGCCGCGCTCGCCGCCCTCACGGTCGACCGCGCGCTGGGCGACCCGGGCTTCCGGTGGTGGAGCATCGCGCTCCCCGCGATCGTCTACGGGCTGCTCTGGATCGTCGTGCGCGGGCGGGAGCGCGCCACGGGCATGGGCGGCGGACGCGACGGGTTCGGTGCCGCGGCGGTAATCGCACTCGCCCTCGCCCTGTTCTTCCCGCTCTCCTTCATCGGGGTCACCATGGCGGGGGTCGGGACGTTCCTCGGGATCGGCCTCGTCGCGATCGGGCTGCGCCGCAGGAGCCCGCTGCTGTGGGCCCCTGGCGCAGCGCTCGTCGTGCTGTGCCCCCTCGTGGCGCTCTACACGATCGACAACCATGTGGCGTTCCTCGGGCCTGCTCCCGGGACGGTCGTCCTCGGCCTGCTCACCGCGGTTCTCGCCGCCTGCGCCGTCCGCGCCTACGTCGTCGAACGTCGGGTGCTGGTCGGCGCCCCGGCGGCGTGAGCGACGCCGACCGCCACCCCCTCGCCGACCTCGACGAGACCGTCCACCAGCGCGCCCGCCTGGGGATACTGGCCGTCCTCGTCGAGCACGAGGAGGCCGACTTCACGCGGCTCAAGCGGGCCCTCGGGCTCACCGACGGCAACCTCGGCCGGCACCTCGAGGTGCTCGTCGACGCCGGGCACGTCGAGCTGCGCAAGGGGTCCGACGGCCGGCGGGCGCGGACCTGGGCGCGGATCACCCCGCAGGGGGAGCGCGCCCTGGCCGCGGAGGTCGACCTGCTCCGCCGCCTCCTGCGGCTCAGCGACCCGCCGCGCCCCGCCGAGCCGTCGCACACCCGAGGAGAACACCGATGAAGCGCCGCCCCCGCCCCCTGACCGTCGTCGCCGGCGTGCTGCTCGCGCTCGCGGTGCTCTACCTCACCGTCCCGGCGATCCTCATGCGCCCCCAGCAGACCGAGGCGCTCTTCACCGCCGAGGACGTCGGCACCGCACCGGAGCCCCAGCGGCGGGCGCTGGCCGACGGCGTCGTGACGCTCGGGGAGATGGAGGCCGCCTGGGAGGCCGAGCGCGCCTGCCTGCAGGGCGCCGGGTACGAGCCGGGCCCCGCCGGGGTCGACGGACCCGGCACGGGCTTCACCATCGAGGTGGACTACACGGGCGAGACCGACTCCGCGGCCGCCGACCGGGAGTTCGACCGGACGTACCGCCGGTGCCACGCCACCCACGCCGAGCTCGTGGCGCACGCGTACTTCTGGGACCGCTGAACAGGTGAGGCGTGGCCGCGGCGGCTCGCGGCTGCGTCAGGACGTGGGGCGCGCCGCATCCTCTACGGTCGTGGCTGTGCGCGGATGTCCACGCTGCGGCGAGCGAGGCGTGCCGGTGCTGTTCGGACTGCCGGTCGAGGCCGCGCGTGCTGCCGGCGCCGCCGGCGACCTGGTGCTCCTGGGCTGCTTCGAGCCGGAAGAGCCGCAGCACTAGCGGTGCGGCCGGGGTCATGGCTGGAGCGTCGCGGACGAGGACGCGTGGCAGGCTGACGTTCTCGCGGCGCTCACGAAGCACGGGTACCGCGAGGACGGCGACGACTCGTAGCGCGTGGGGTCGAGGTCGCCGACCGGAGCCGTCGACGACGGCTTCAGATCGTCGTGGCGGTGGTCGCGTCGTGCAGCACCCGGGCTGCACGGTCGTCAATCTGTGCTGCGACCGCCGAGGTGTCGATGCCGTCGCCCGCGCAGTCCGGCAGGGCCTCGCGGATCGCGGTGGCGACGTGCTCGACGACCTGCCGCACGTCAGTCGGTCGAGCCCCCCAGCGCTGCGCCTCGCGGACGAGGTGCGAACCGGTCAGGTGGCGTAGCCGGGTCTGGCCGTCGAGCGCGAGCCCGAAGTGCTGGTAGGTCGGGTTGAGGAGGAAGATCGGTGCGACGTCGTACAGCGGGGCCATGTCGCACGCCGGCCGCTCGCCGAGGGTGAGCGAGTAGTTCTTGGCATGCGCGTCGCCGTTGCCGACGACGAGGTTGAACGTCAGCTGGGCGAGCAGGTCCGCGACGAACCTGTCGGGGTCCAGCGCCTGCGGGCGCGCGACGGCGACGAGCTGCTCCAGCCGCGACGGCCGTCCGGTCGAGGGCTCGTACTTGTCGCGTGCGGCGACACCCAGGGCCTGGGCCATGTCCTCCTGGTGCAGGCGTCGGCCGTCCTGGCGGTCGAAGCGCTCGACGACGACGGCGGTGCGGCCGTCGAAGTCGACCAGCTCCGCCGTCGCCGCGGGCAGGCCGGCCGTCCGGGCGAGCCGCAGGGTCCACTCCTCCCAGCGGACGAGGTCGGGGACGGCCACGTCCGCCACGGGCTCGGGCTTCACGATGTGCGTCGACATCGCTCCGTCGGCCGGCCACGCCCAGCCGTCGTCGGTCCGGGTGAGCAGCACCTTGGCCTGCACGCCGCCGAGCGAGGCGCTGACGACCTCGCCGTCGGGCGGGTCGAGGGTGGGAAGACGGGACACCAGCGTGGCGACCTCGTCGTCCGACATCGGGACCAGCCGACCGGTGCCGACCGGGGTGTCGTCGGGTGTCAGCTGGACGGCCCCGGCGCACTCGCGGCCGAGGATCCTCAGGAGGGCGAACGCGTCGCCCGGGCTCACGCCGTTCTCGCGCTCCAGCGCCGACCGCACGCTGCTCTCGGGCAGCAGGTTGTCGAGGAACCGGTCCAGGGCCGGCCCTTGGATCCGGCGGTCGGTGACGGGGAGGGAGAGGGACAGGGGGCACGTGCCGAAGCCGTAGCGGTGGACGGCGTCGGGGTCGAACCGCAGGCGCAGGCGCCCGTTGCGCAGGCGGTGGACCTCGGCGAGACGCGAGCCGTGGAGCCACACCACCAGACGGTCGGTCATGACACGGTGACCTGGGAGCCGCGCGGGACGACGACCATCTCGTAGCCGCAGCGGGCCAGTGCCTCGAGCACGGTCTCGGCCGAGACGGAGGCGCCGCGCTCGAGACGGGACAGGGTGGGTCGCGAGGACGAGATCAGGTCCGCGAGCTCGTCCTGCGTCAGGCCGCGGGTCTCCCGGGCGTCACGGACCGCGACGCCGAGGGACCGCATGGACCTGGCGCGGTACCACTTCGGGCGAATCACATCTGATTCATTCGGCGCCTGCTGCATGGGTGCATCATATCTGATGCATTCGCCATAAGGTTGCGATTGAATCAGATATGGCTCAGGGCGTCCCCGTCAGCGAGTGGGGCGCTAGACGCAGTCGCGGGTCAGGGGGCCTCGGAGGGGTGAGCGCCGAGGGCGTCGCGGACCGCGTTGGCCAGGGTGGGGGGCCACCGGTTGCAGGGGGCCTCCCTCATGGACTTGGCGTGACGCGGGGGTGGGTTGCGGCCCCGCGTGCTGACCTTGCGGTGCGGCATAGGCCCGTGCCAATGTAGCGCTGTCTTAATACACTGGCACAGCAGGGGGCGCGATGTCGCACGCGAGGCGCGAAGTGACGACCAGGGAACTGGGAGACGTGGTGCACGCCGCCCCCGTCCTCGTGGCACGAGGTCTTCGGAAGTCCTACGGGAGCGCGGTCGCGCTCGCTGCGGGGGAGCTCGAGATCCGGCGCGGTGAGGTCGTCGCAGTCACAGGCCCGAGCGGCTCCGGCAAGTCGACGCTGCTTCAGTGCGCCGCAGGCATCACGTTGCCTGACTCGGGAGCGGTGTGGCTCGATGGCCAGTCGGTGACTGACCTGCCGGATGCGGCGCGCGCACGCCTGAGGCGTACGGCATTCGGCTTCGTCTTCCAGTTCGGCCAGCTCGTCCCCGAGCTCACCGTTCGCGAGAACGTGGCGCTGCCGCTCCTGCTGAACGGTGTCCGGCGGCGGAAGGCGATGGCCGCCGCAGCAGAGTGGCTCACGGTCTTCGGCGTCGATGAGCTCAGCCGGCGCCGGCCCGGGGAGGTCTCCGGGGGGCAGGCCCAGCGCGTGGCTGTCGCGCGTGCGATGGTGATCGAGCCGATGGTGGTCTTCGCCGACGAGCCGACCGGTTCGCTCGACTCGACCTCGGGGTCTCGCGTGCTCGAAGCGCTCGTCGACGCTGCGCACGAGCGCTCGGTCGCAGTCATGATCGTCACGCATGATGCTGCGGTCGCCGCTCGTGCCGATCGCGAGGTCGTTGTCCGGGACGGCGTGACGATGCCCTCGGACGATGTGATCTCGCGCGACTCCCGAGCGGGAGTCGCGCCGTGATCCGGCTCGGTCTTCGGATGGGCGTCATCGGAGGCTTGCGCACATCGCTGCCTACGGCCGTCACCACCGTCGCCACCGCCATCGGTGCGCTGCTGCTGCTCCTGATCCTGAGCATCGGTCCCGCGATGCAGGCGCGGGCCGACCGCGTCGCCTGGATCAGCAGTCCGTATCTCACGAACCCCGCATCAGTGGGGCATGCGGCGGACGGATCCGTGACCTACATCGCGACAAGCACCGACCACATCGGCGCGGAGGCCGTCCTTGTCGTCGACGTGGCTGGTACGGGCCCCAGTGCCCCCGTGCCACCAGGGATCGCTGCGCTCCCGGGCGTGGGCGAGGTCGTGATGTCGCCAGCACTTCGTGAACTCGTCGCGAGCAACCCTCCGGCACGCGATCGATACGGGGCGGACGTCGGCGACATTGCCGACGTCGCCCTCGAGGGTCCGGACGCCCTCGTCGCGGTCCGGGGGGTCGCGGCTGCGGACGCTGCGCTCGCTGGCCTTCCGGTGACACGGTTCGCCGAGGCGGGAACTGTCCCGGAGCTCAGCGGCGTACTGGGTGTGCTCCTCCTCGTCGCGGCGGTCGGGGCGATCGCACCCGTCATGCTCCTCGTGACGATCGGCACCCGGCTGACGGTGAGGAGCCGCGAGAAGCGCCTCGCCGCGCTCAGGCTGGTCGGTGCCACACGGGCGCAGGTGGCGCAGCTCGCCGCCGTCGAGTCCGTGGTCCCGTCGACGGTCGGAGCCCTGCTCGGCTGTGCCCTGATGCTCGCGCTGCGCCCGGCGGCCGCGCACGTCAGCTACGACGCAGGGCGGTGGTTCCCGTCGGACCTCACGCCGGCGCCGTGGGGGTTCGTCGCGGTCGTCGTGGGCGTGCCGATCGCGACTGTCGTCGCGACGCTCCTGACGCTCTCACGCGTCCAGGACGAGCCGATGTCGACCGCGCGTGGTGCGCGGGCGAGCCGCGTGCGGTCGTGGCGCGCAGCCGCGTTGCTCGTCGCTCTCCCGGCCGCCTACCTGCTCGTCGCGGGCGCGTCAGCCGGAGACGTGCTGGGAGGAGGGGCCGACCGCGCGACCGCGGTCGCCTTCGCCCTGCTCATGATCGGGCTCCTGCTGGCGGGTCCGTGGATCACCCAGGTGGTGGGCGACGTCATGTCGCGTTCGGGGCGCGTCGCCGCGCTCCTCGCGGGACGCCGCCTCGCAGACTCCCCTCGCGTCGCCCACCGCGCCGTCGCGAGCGTGGTCCTGGCCGTGCTCGTCTCGTCGTTGTTCGTCATCACGACTCCAGCGGCGGCAGAGACGTTGACCAGCACTGACGGAAGCGGTCAACGCTCCGCGACGGCACGTGCGTCGGTCTTCTACGCCGCGCCCGCCGCGACGGCACGCGTGGTCGATCGGCTGAGCAGCACGCCCGGCCTCCGGGCTCCGACCGCCGTGTACGAGGGAGCCCTCCAGACGAGCGCGGGGGCCGTCCGCGTGTGGATGGCCGACTGCGCCGGGCTGCGCGAGGCTGCCCGGCTCGACGGTCTGCCCTGCGCAGAGGGCCCGCTGCTCGCGACAGGCGATGTGGCCGACCTGACTGACGGGCTGGGTGCCCAGGGGGAGGGCATCACGCTCGACAGCGTCTGGGACGCCGAGGTGTCCTCACTGCTTGCGCCAGCTGCTGACGCGGTCAACACGCTGCATCTCCCCGTCTCGCGGGTGGCGGTCATGCCTGACCTTGGCGGGCCCGACATGCCGGACCTCGTCGTCGACTCGTCGTTGATCAGTGAGGAGCTCCACGAGCTCCGGCCGACGCTCGTCGTCTTCCGGTACGACGACCCGGTCGCGCTGGAACAGGCGCGGACCGTCGTCGTCGGTGAGGTCCCCGGAGCGAGCGTCGCAACGAGACAGACGGTGTTCGACGGGTACAGCCAGGATGTGCGACGGCTGTACCGGATCGTCGTCCTCGCCGTGGTCGGCATCGTCGTGATCGCCTCGTTCAGTCTCGTCGTCGCCGCCATGATCGGACTCGTCGAGCGCCGCCGCCCGTTCGCGATGCTCCGTGCCGCGGGTGCCTCTGTCGCAGTGCTTCGCAAGGTGGTCCTGCTCGAGGTCTTGACTCCGCTGATCGTGCTGGTGGCGCTCGCGTCGGTGCTCGGTGGCCTCATAGGCTCGTGGGCTGCCGCCGCTGCAGGAAGCAACCCCACGTCTCATTGGTCGAGTGTGTTGCTCCCCGCTGCGCTCGGCGTCGGCATCTGCCTGGTCATGACCTCTGGCGCCTTGCCGTTCGTCGGCCGTGTCACCGATGGCGAGGCCGCGCGTGCGGAGTGACGAGAGCGTGACGAGGGGCGTGGGCGACGTGTCGCCGTCCGAACGTCGTGTGCGAGCCTGGCTCGCCGTCACGGCCGTCGTTGCGTGGGTCGCCGGTGCGGCGGCCGCCGCGGCGACCTTTCGAGGCTGGTTGGTACCCGACTGGCTCGTGGACCTGCCTGGTCTCGACGAGGTCCTGGCGCCCGCAGCGTTCGGTGTCGCCCACACGGCGGTCATCATGGCGGGGGAGCTGGGTCTACGCCGCAGGCTCGGCCGCGTCCGAAGTGCGTCGTTGGTCCGACGTCGAGGGCTCGCGCTCGCCGACGGGTGGGTCTTGCGGCTCGGGGTGGTCGGCCTTCTTCTGCTCGTGGTGGTGGTAGCGGTCGGTGCGGCACTCTCGGGATCCGATGGTGAGACCCTCGCGCACGGTGACCCGGGCGCGTACCCGGTTCTCGTGAGCGACGTCACCGTGGGCGTCTTCCCTGGCCCCCGCTACGGCGTGACGCTGGTCTTCGGGGCTGGGCTGCTGGTTGCGATGTTGTGGGCTGTCCTGCGGCTCGTCGAGAAGCGGCCGTCGATCGGCGACGCAGAGACAGACCTGCGGCTTCGCCGGCTCACCGCACGTCGCGCGGTCCGCGCGCTCTCAGCGTCGGTTCTTGTCACGGCAGCGGTGCCCGGCTTCCTGGGAGCCGTCGCCGTCGCGGAGTCGTACCCAGACGGTCTTCTGAGACTCGCCGGCCTCTGGCTCTCGGCGGGGTTCGTCCTGCTCGCCGGTGCGGCGGTGCTGATGAGCGTGCTGCCGGTGTCCTTGCCACGTGGTCGGCCCGGTCAGAAGGGCGAGTGACGTGGTGCCCAGCATCACCGTCGACGTCGACAGCCCTGTGCCCGTGTACGAGCAGATCCGAGGCCAGGTCGCGGGCCTGGTGCAGATCGGGGTGCTTCGGGGAGGGGAGCGACTCCCGAGCGTTCGCGCTCTCGCGTCCGACCTTGGCGTCGCGGTCAACACGGTTGCTCGTGCGTACCAGGAGCTCCAGGCAGGGGGCTACGTGGTGACGTCACGTCGGGGTGGTACGCAGGTCGTGGGCTCACCTCCGACGCATGACCTTGGCCCCGTGCGCGAGGCTGCCGCGGTGCTGGCCCGACGGGCGCGGGACCTTGGTGTCGACGCGGACTCGGTGCATGCGTTCGTGGCCGAGGCGATACGTCTCGAGGAAGCTGCCGATGGATCGTGAGGGCAGTGGGCCGCGGGAGACGGACCCCGCGGCCCACCTGCCTCAGGTCACCGTCAGATAGCCGTTGGCGATCGTTCCCGGGGCCGTCCAGCTGAAGCTGACGCGGGTGCCCTTCGGACAAGCGCCAGCGGTCTGGTAGGTGATGTTGTTGTTGAAGACGCCCTTGACGCGTGCGCACTTACCGTCTGCGTCGGTGTCCTCGACCCATCCGGACATGGTGACCTTGCCACCCGAGCAGGTGAGGGTCCAGCTGGCCTTTCCGCCGCTGACCGACGGGTTGAACGATTGTCCACACGTCCCAGCGGCCGCCGGGTTTGCTCCGGCGATGATCGTCCCGCTTGCAATGACCAGTGCGATCAGTGTCACGCGTGCGCGCGCACCGATACCAGACTTCTTCATCTAGTCCCCCTGTCACTAATTTGTGCCGAGATATGACTCAGCAAGATGACACCCTAGCGGTGGTCCTGGCGGCGTGGGGGAGATTCCGAGGGCTTCTTCAGCGGGGCAGGCGCCACACCCGGTCGCGGGTCAGGGGGATCTCGTAGGGGCGGACGCCGAGGGCGTCGCGGACCGCGTTGGCCAGGGCGGGGGCCACCGGGTTGTAGGGGGCCTCGCTCATGGACTTGGCGCCGTGCGGGCCCAGGCCGTCGCGGGTGCGGGCCAGCAGCACGCGGGTCGGGGGGACGTCGGCCATCTGCGGCACGCGGTAGGTGCGCAGGGCGCGGGTGGTGACGACGCCGTCGACGATCAGCGTCTCCTCCTGCAGGGCCGAGCCGATGCCCTGCGCGACCCCGCCCTCGATCTGCCCGCGCAGCTGCTCGGGGTTGAGGACGACGCCCGCGTCGGCGGCCTGCACGGACTGCAGGATCCGCACCGTGCCGGTCGCGGTGTCGACGGCCACGCGGAAGGCGTGCACGTTGAACGCGACCGATCGGGGGCTGCCGTGGTGCGAGCCCTCCGCGCTGCGGGGGCCGATCTCGGCGAACGTGACCAGGCGGTCGCCGACCCGGACGCCCTCGGGGCCGACGACCGGCACGACGCCCGGGGCCGGGTCGACCAGGGCGAGGGCGGCGGCGACCAGGTCGTCGTGCAGGAGGGACGCGGCCTGGGCCACGGCGCGGCCCGCGACGACGGAGCCCGTCGAGCCGTACGCGCCGGTGTCGTAGCCGGAGCGGTCGGTGTCGGACTGGCGCAGGCGCACCCGGTCGGGGGACGTGCCCAGCGCGGTCGCGACGAGCTGGACGTGCACGGTGGACGTGCCGTTGCCGAACTCCGCGGTGCCGACGGCGACCTCGTAGCGGCCGGCGGCGTCCACGTGCACCGTCGCGGTCGAGTGGTGCCCGCGCGGCGGGATCGTCGCGATCATCGCCACCGCCAGACCCTCGCCGGTGCGCCAGCGGTCACCGGTCGGCACGAGCGTGGTGTCGCCCGCACGCGTCGTGGCCAGGGCGTCCTCGACGAGGTCGAGGCACTCGACCAGCCCGTACGACGGGGTGTCGTCGTCGCCGACGCCGTAGCCGAGGTCCGTCGTGGTGTCCTCGTGGTTGACGAGGAACGCGTCGCCCGGGCGCACCACGTTGCGGCGGCGCATCTCGAACGGGTCCAGGCCCAGCTCGCGCGCGAGCTCGTCGACCGCCGACTCCAGCGCGAACAGCACCTGCCCCAGCCCGTACCCGCGGAACGCGCCCGACGGGAGCTGGTGGGTGTAGACGGCCTCGGCGTCCACGCGCTTGGCGGGGCACCGGTACTGCGCCACCGACTCGTGGATGCCGTGGAACATCACGCCCGGGCCGTGGTTGCCGTACGCGCCGGTGTCCGAGAGCACGTCCAGGTGCATCGCCGTCAGCCGCCCGTCCGCGTCGGCGCCGAGCGCGACCTCCACCCGCATGGGGTGCCGGCACGGGGCCAGCGCGAGCTCGTCCTCGCGCGTCATCTCGTACTGCACGGGCCGGCCCAGGCGCAGCACCGCCAGCGTCACCAGGTCCTCCGTCAGCAGCTCCTGCTTGCCGCCGAACCCGCCGCCCACGCGCGCCGCCAGCACCCGCACCCGGTCGCGGTCCAGGCCGAAGACGTGGCACAGCTCCTCGCGGACGAGGAACGGCACCTGCGTGCTGGTGCGCACCACCAGCCGGCCGTCGTCGTCGAGCCAGCCGACGGCCGCGTGCGTCTCCAGTGCCGCGTGCGAGACCCGCGCCGTGCGCCACGTGCCGCGCACCGTGCGGTGCGCCGCCGCGAGCGCCGCGTCGACGTCACCGACCTCGCCGTGGCTGGCCGCGACGACGTTGCGCGCCGGGTCGGCGATGCGGGACGTCGCCGCGTCCTTGTCGCCGTGCACCAGCGGCGCGCCCGGGCGACGGGCCTCCTCGGGGTCCAGGACCGCGGGCAGCACCTCGTACTCGACCTCGACCAGCGCGCACGCGGCCTGCGCGACCGCCACCGAGTCCGCGACCACCGCGGCGACGCGCTGCCCGTGGAACTGCACGACGTCGTCCAGCACCCGTGTGTCGTCCGGGTCGTCCGTACGGTGCTGGTGCCGGCCCGTGGAGAACAGCACGTCGGGGGAGTCGTGGTGCGTGAGCACCAGGTGCACCCCCGGCAGCGCCCGGGCGGCCGTCGCGTCGATGCGGGTGATCCGCGCGTGGCTGTGCGGGGAGCCCAGCACCGCCAGGTGCAGCAGGCCCGTCGGCGGCTCGTCGAGCGTGAACGGCTCGCGCCCGCACACGATGCGCCGCCCCGCGGGCACCGCCACCGCGTCCCCGACGCCGCCCTCGCGGACCACGTTCGTCTTGCCGGCCAGCGCGTCCCGCACCGACCGGTACCCGGTGCACCGGCACAGGTTGCCCTTGAACCGGCGGACCAGCCCGTCCTCGTCGAGGTGCACGTGCCCGTCGTCGTCCGCGAGCGCCGTGGCCGTGACCACCATGCCGGCCGTGCAGAACCCGCACTGGAACCCCTGGGCGTCGACGAACGCCTCCTGCACCGGGCTCAGCGCGTCCGGGGTGCCCAGGCCCGCGGCCGTCGTGACCTCGGCGTCCGCGACCCGCACCGCGGGGACCAGGCACGAGTGCCGGGCCTGCCCGTCCACCAGCACCGTGCACGCCCCGCAGTCGCCGGAGTCGCAGCCCTTCTTCACCGCGACGTGACCCTCCTGCCGCAGGAACGTGCGCAGGCACTGCCCCGGTGCGGGCGTCGCCGCGACCTCCTGGCCGTCGACCCTCACACGCCCACCTCCGCCAGCTCCGCGACGACCTCGTGCGCCAGCACCGTCGTCACCGCACGCCGCCAGTCCGGAGCGCCGTGCACGTCGTCGAACCACTCCAGCCCCGCCAGGACCGCGTCCACCTGCGCGGACGTCGGCACCCCGGCGAACCGGTGCTGCACCGGCCGCGGCACCGCGGCCGTCACCGTCAGCGTCACCGTGCCGTCCTCGTCCTGCCGGGCCACCACCAGCGACGCCGACCGGCCCACCGCCGTCAGCGACACCTGCCGCACCGCCGTGCGCGCCCGCAGCGCGTGCTCCGGCAGCTCCACCGCGCGCAGCACCTCACCGGGGGCCAGGCTCGTGCGGCCCGCGCCGCGCACCAGGTCCGTGACGCGCTCGCGCCGCTCGCCGCCGTCCGGGGTCCACACCACCGCCACCCCGTCGAGCGCCGACGTCAACGACGTCATCGCCCCCGCCGGCAGCGCCAGCGCCAGGTTGCCGCCGACGGTGGCCTGGCCCTGCACCTTGAACGACATCAGCAGCGCGTCCGCGCACGCCCCGACCAGCGGCCACGCCGCCCACGCCGGGTCCGGCACGTGCGCCGCGAGCTGCTCGACCGTGCACGTGGCCGCCACCCGCAGCCCGGCGCCCGTGCGCTCGACCGGCTCCCAGCCCAGCGCCATGAGGTCCACCAGACCGTGCACGCCCGGCTGCGGCTCGGAGAACAACCACGTTCCGCCGGCCAGCAGCGTCTCGCCCGGCGCCAGCCGCAGGTCGGCGCGCTCGCGGGCCGCGCGCAGCGACGTCACCGTGCCGAGGTCCATCAGCGGGCCTCGACCTCACCGAGCGTGCGGTACGCCGAGTCGATCGACGCCACCCGCTGCTCCCCGGTGCGTCCGCGCCGGGCCAGGACCGCGTCGGCCAGCACCGCGACCACGCTGGACGCGGCCGCGTACGAGTCGAACGCCCCGCGGGCCTGCACCGGGCACTCCACCCACCAGGTGGCGTGCGCCGCCAGGGCCCGGGCCGTCGGGTCGGCCAGCAGCACCACCGGTGTTCCTGCGGCCTGCAGCCGCTCGGCCAGCGCCCGCACCCCCGGCGGGCGGCGGCGGAACGCGACGAGCACCACCGCGTCCTGGGGGCCCAGGTCGACGACGTCCTCCGACCACGACTGCCCCGGCTGCGGCAGCAGCGTCACGTGCGGGCGCACCTGCGTGAGCTGCTGGCGCAGGTGCAGCGCCACCGGGTAGCTGTTGCGCAGGCCCACGACGACGACGCGCGGGGCGTGCGCGAGCAGGTCCGCGACCGCGTCGAGGTGCACGCCGAGGGCCGCGACGGCCCGCTGCACCGCGGCGCCCTCGGCCTCGACGTGCGCGTCGAGGTCGGCCGTGGCGCCCAGCGTCACGGGCAGCCCGTGCTGGCGCAGGCGGCGCAGGTGCTCGCGCACCTGCGTGAAGTCCTCGAAACCGAGGTTGCGGAACAGCCGGCTCATCGTGGCCTTCGACACCCCGGCCAGGCTCGCGAGCTCGGCCGCGGAGTACGTGGCGAGGTCGCCGAAGTGCTCCAGCAGCACGTCCGCGCCCTTGCGCTCCTGGGGCGGCAGCTCGGCGTAGCGCAGGGCGACGCGCTCGTCGATGCGCAGGCCGTCGAGGTCGGCCGGGTGCTCCGGGGCCGAGGCCGTGGGCTCCGCGGGGGCGTCGGTGCGGTCCGCCGCGGCGGCCAGGGCCGTGGGGGCGGTCATGCCCGGGCCGCCACGTCGTCGGCGACGGCCAGCACGGCCGCCGTGAACGCGTCGAGGGCGGCGGCGACGTCGACCTCGCGCACCGCCTCGTCCGGGTGGTGGCTGATGCCGTCGTGGCAGCGGACGAACAGCATGGCCACGTCCGTGACGGCCGCGACCGCCATGCCGTCGTGCCCGGCGCGGCTCCACAGCTCGATCGGCGCGGCGTCGCCGGTCGCGACGACGCCCGCGCGGACCGCGTCGCGCAGCCACGGTGCGCAGGGCGTCGCGGGTGCCGCGTGCGTCGTGGTCACGTGCACCGTCAGGCCGCGCGCCGCGCACAGCTCCTCGATGCCGGCGAGCAGGGTCGCGCGCATGGCGTCGCGCTCGGCGTCCGTCGCCGCGCGCAGGTCCAGCGTCATCACGGCCCGGCCAGGGACGACGTTGACGGCGCCCGGCTCGACGTCGATCCGCCCGACCGTCGCGATGGCGCCCGACGCCCGCGCGGTCCGCTCGACGAACGTGATGACCTCCGCGGCGCCGACCAGCGCGTCCCGTCGCCGCGCGTACGGCGTGCCGCCCGCGTGCCGGGCCTCGCCGACCACCTCGACGACGAACCGCTCCGCCCCCGCGATGGTCGTCACCACGCCCAGCGACCGGTCGGCCTCCTCCAGGTGCGGGCCCTGCTCGATGTGCGCCTCGAGGTACCCGACCAGGTCCTCGCGGCGCCGGGCCGCCGTGCCGACCAGATCCGGGTCCAGCCCGAACGCGCGCGCGGCGTCGGCCAGCGTCACCCCGTCGGCGTCGCGCCGGTCCCACCACGCGTCGTCCCACGTGCCCGCCAGCGCGCGGCTGCCCATCAGCGCCGACCCGAACCGGGAGCCCTCCTCGTCGGTGAACCCCACGACCTCCAGCGCGAACGGCAGGTCCGCCCACCGGTCCCGCAGCCGCTCGACCACCGCGACCGCGAGCAGCACGCCGAGCATGCCGTCGTACCGGCCCGCGTCCGGGACGGTGTCCAGGTGCGAGCCCAGCAGCAGCGCCGGCAGACCGGGCTCGCGCCCCTCGACCCGCCCGCACAGGTTGCCGGCCTGGTCGCGCCACGTGCGCAGCCCCGCCTCGGCCATCCACGGCTCGACCAGGCGGTGGGCCGCGGCCAGCGCAGGCGTCAGGTGCGCCCGGTCCAGGTGCTCGGGGTGCTCCGAGCACACCGCGAGCGCGTCGCAGCGGGCCAGCACCGTGGCGGCCGAGGTCCGGTCGACGAGGGAGGTCATGCCGCGTACACCTCGAGCGCGGCCGCGACGCCGCCGCCGGTCGGCACCGTCGCGCCGTGGGCGCGCAGCACGTGCTCCAGCGCGGCGAGCGTGGTCAGCACGGCGTCCTTGCGGGCGTTGTACCCCATCGTGCCGATCCGCCACACGCGCCCGTGCAGCGGCCCGAACGACGTGCCGACCTCGATGGCGAAGTCGTCGAGCATCGCCGCGCGCACGGCGTCGGCGACGACGGCGTCGGGCACCTCGACGGCGACGACGTTGTGCATCTTGTGCGCGACGTCCCCGAACACGGTCAGCCCCAGGCCCTGGACGCCCGCGAGCATCGCCGCGCCGGCGACCCGGTGCCGCTCGATCGTCGCGTCGAGGCCGTCCTCGAGCACGATGCGCGCGCACTCGTACGCCGCGTAGAGCATCGACGTCGCCTCGGTGTGGTGGTTGAGGCGGCGCGGCCCCCAGTAGTCGAGGATCTGGGCGAGGTCGAGGTAGTTGGACCCGATGACGGTGCCGGTGGGCTCGTCGTCGTCGGTGCGCAGGCCCTGCTCGACGTGCTTGCGGGCGTCGATCACGGCGCGGGCCCGGTCGGAGACGGTCGTCGGGGCGCTGCCCGACGGGCCGCCGAGGCACTTCTGCAGGCCGACGGTGACGACGTCGAGGCCCCAGTCGTCGGTGCGCAGGTCGTTGCCGACGACGGACGCGGTCGCGTCGACGTAGAGCAGCACGTCGTGCCGGGCGCAGATCTCGCCGATCTCGGCCAGGGGCTGGCACATGGTCGTGGACGTGTCCCCCTGGACCACCGCGACGAGCTTCGGACGGTGCGCGAGCACGGCCTCCTCGACGCGGGCGGGGTCGACGACCTGCCCCCAGGGCGCCTCGACGGTGACGACGTCGGCGCCGGCACGGCGGGCGATCTCGACGAGCAGGTGCCCGAACCGCCCGAACACCGGCACCAGCACGCGGTCGCCCGGCTCGACGAGGGAGACGACCGCCGCCTCGATCGCGGCGCGGGCGGTGCCGTCGACGAGGACGGTGGCCTCGTTCGCGGTGCGGAAGACCTGGCGGTAGAGCGCCTGCGTGGCGTTCATGTACCCCGTCATCACCGGGTCGAACTGCCCGACCAGCGCGGCGGACATCGCGCGCAGCACGCGCGGGTCGGCGCTGATCGGGCCCGGTCCCATGAGCAGCCGGTGCGGGGGCGTGAGCGTCATGGCGGCACGCTACGAAACGGCCGTTTCACCGGTGTTTCCGTCAGGGGCGTCCCGCGTCACGGGCGTGCGGGTGGCGTCAGGGGCGGGGGACCAGCCGGCCGGTGCCGGCGGTGACCGCCCCCTCGCGGGCGACCACCCGTCCGCGCAGGACGGTCGCGGTGACGGTCGCCGACAGCTCGACGCCGTCGTACGCGCTGATCGGGTTGCGGTGCGCGAGCCGGTGGGCGTCGACGCGCTGCGGGACGTGCGGGTCGAGGACCAGCACGTCCGCGTCCGCGCCGACCGCCAGGCGGCCCTTGCGGGTCAGCCCGACGAGGTCGGCGGTCGACGTCGACATCCACCGGCTGACCTCGCCGATGCCGATGCCGCGGGCGGCGGCCTCGTGCGCGACCACCTGGAACCCGACCTGGAGCCCGGCGACCCCGCCCCACGCCTGCTGCAGGTCGCCGTCGCCGCGCAGCTTCTCCTGCGCGGTCGCGGGGGAGTGGTCGGTCACGACGGTGTCGATGACGCCGGAGCGCAGCCCGTCCCACAGGGCCTCGCGGTTGCCCGCGTCCCGGATCGGCGGGCAGCACTTGTGCGCCGCAGAGGCGTCGGGGATCGCCCCGGCGTCGAACGTCAGGTAGTGCGGGCACGTCTCGACCGTGACCGGCAGCCCCTCGGCGCGGGCGTCGGCGAGCAGGTCCAGGGCGCGCGCGCTCGACAGGTGCAGCACGTGCACCCGGCAGCCCGTCTCCCGGGCACCCGCGACGACGCGGGCGATCGCCGCGGTCTCGGCCTCGTGCGGGCGCGACGCGACGAAGTCGGTGTAGACCCCGCCGGCGCGCACGGGGGCCGCGGCGAGCACCGCCGGGTCCTCGGCGTGCACGATCACGAGCCCGTCGAACGCCGCGACCGTGCGCAGCGCGGCCGTGAACCCCGCCGGGCCGAGCGGCGCGAACTCGTCCACGCCCGACGGCGACAGGAAGCACTTGAAGCCGAAGACGCCGGCGTCCCACAGCGGCGCCAGGTCGTCGAGGTTGCCCGGCACGGCCCCGCCCCACAGGCCGACGTCGACGGACAGCTGGCCGGCCGACGCCCGTCGCTTGGCCGCCAGCCCGTCCAGCGTGGTGGTCGGCGGGATGCTGTTCAGCGGCATGTCGACGACCGTCGTCACCCCGCCGAGCGCCGCCGCGCGCGTCGCGGACGCGAACCCCTCCCACGCGGTGCGGCCGGGCTCGTTGACGTGCACGTGCGTGTCGACGACGCCCGGCAGCACCCACGCGTGGTCCGGGGCGTCGAGCACGGGTCCGTCGACGTCGACGTCGTAGGCCTCGACCGCGGCCACGCGGCCGTCGGCCACGAGCAGCGTCGCCGCGCGCAGGGTCCCGTCGACGAGCACCTGCCGCCCGCGCACCGCCGTCACGAGGTCGCCCGGCGGGGGCGCGGCCACCGGGTGGTCCGGCATCGTCGTCGTCATCGGCTCGTCCTCGTCGGCTCAGACGAACCCGGGCACGGACGCCCACACGTGCGGCACCTGTGCGGCGCCCTCGCGCTGCACGGTCGCCTCGATGAGGCCGTAGGGGCGGTCCGCGGCGTAGAACACCTCGTTCGGGTTCTCCAGCCCGAAGGGCTCGAGGTCCACGAGGAAGTGGTGCTTGTTCGGGCAGGACAGCCGCACCTCGGCCACGTCGGCGCACGCCTCCAGGACGGCCTTGCCCATCTCGAAGATCGTGTGCTGCAGCGCCAGGGAGTGCACCTGCGCGAACGTCTGCAGCAGCAGGTCGCGCACCACCGGGTAGCGGGCCTCGAAGTCGACGTCCGGGCTCGTCCAGCGCCACCACGCCGTCACCGACGTCGCGAGGATGCGGTCCGTCGTCTCGCCGAGGGTGGTGTACCGGTCGCGCGGGAAGCCCCAGAACTCCGAGCCGGTGGACTTCAGCACGGTCGCGTCGGTGAAGCCCGACACGACCCACGCGTCGTCGCCGTCGACCTCGACGACCGTGCGGCGGGTCTCGCGGCCCGTGCGCACGAACGCGTGGTCGTGCGGCTCGCCGTCCACCGCGATGCGGTCCCACGCGTGCTGGTCGGCGGCGAACCGCCCGCCCGTCACCTGGGGGAAGTCGTCGACGAAGTGCCGGGCCAGCCGCAGCAGGAACGTCTCGGGCGAGCCGACGCCGTGCTCCTTGGCGTACGCGTACACGGTGTTCTTCTGCGTGTCCGTCGCCACCACGAGCGTGTTGTCGCCCGTGGTGTGGCAGTCCGTGAAGTCCCCGCGCAGCTGCGTGGTGACGGTGAGGTCCTCGATCTCGTGCACGGGGGTGTCGCGCGTGACGCGGACCAGCCGCACCTCGGCCTTCCCGTACTGGTTCGGGCCCAGGACGATGTCTCCGACGGCCATGCGTCAGCTCCCTCGGTACGTGGTGTAGGCGAACGGGCTCAGCAGCAGCGCCAGGTGGTGGTGCGGCTGGGCGTCGTCCAGGTGCACCTCCAGGTGCACCGCGGCGTGGAGGGTGGGCACGCCGGCGCGGGCGAACCACGCCCCGGTGGCGAAGCGCAGGCCGTAGGTGCCGGTGGGCAGCGTCGTCGCCCAGCGCAGTCGGCCGTCGTCGTCGGTGCGGCCCTCCTCCAGGACGGTGCCGTCGGCGGCCAGCAGCGTGACCTCGACGCCGACGGCGGGGCGCCCCGCGGCCGCGTCGAGCACGTGCGTCGAGCAGGTGCTCACGAGTGCCCCCTCACGTGACGAGCCCGGCCAGGCGCAGCTCGGCGATCTCGCGCAGCTGCTGGGCGGTGACCTCGACCTCGGTGCGCGGGTCGTGCGTGAGGCGCTGCTCGAGCAGGGCGAGGATCTCGTCGCTGGTGCGCCCCGCGGCCCGGACGAGGAACACCCGCCCGAACTTGTCCTCGTAGGCGCGGTTGCCCGCGGCGAGGCGGGTCGCGACGTCGGCGTCGGCCGGGTCGACGCCCGCCTGCTCGCGCGTCGACAGCGCCGCCGACGCGCCCGCCCCCGGGTGCCGCTCACCGATGCGCGGGTGGTCCGCCAGCGCCTGGGCGACGTCCGTGCCGCCCCACGCCGCGGCCTGCTCGCGGGCGTGCGCCTGCAGGTCCTCGACGGACCCGTACGGGCGTGCGGACACCACCTCCTGCGCCCACCACGGCACGTCCGCGCACGTGCGCACGAGCGCCTGCGCCGCCTCCTCGGGCAGCGCGTTGAACTCCTCCAGCCGCATCCCACGTCCTCTCCGCCGCGCCGACCGTAGGCGGGCGATGTGTCGGCGAGGGAAACGGTTGTTTCAGCGGCGTGAAACCTGCCCGTGCGCGGGTGCGGGCGGGTCCGGCGTGCGGCGGCCGGGGCCGGCCCGGGTCAGGCGGTCGTGCGCGCCAGGTCGCGGGCCAGCGCCAGCAGCTCGCGGTCACGCCCCGGGGCGGCGACGAGGCAGACGCCCACGGGGAGGTCGGCCCGCGCGCCGGTGCGCCCGTCCGGGCCGGGCGGCGGGGTGGGTCCGGGCGTCGGCAGCACGACCGCGGGCAGCCCGCCCAGCCCGGCGACGCACGTGAGCCGCAGGGTCGCCGCGCGCACGGCGTCGAGCCCGGCCGGGTCCGGGCGGGGCGCGACGGACGGGGCCGCCGGCAGCACCAGGACGTCGTCGCCGACGAGGTCGAGCACCTGGGCGCGCACCCGCTCGCGCTGCTCGCCCGCGCGGGCGCCCGTCGCGTCGTCGACGAGTGCCGCCGCCGCGAACCGGCCCGCGACGTCGGCGCCGAGCGCCCCGGGGTGCGCGCCCACCCAGTCCCCGTGGGCGCGCCACGCCTCCCACGCCTGGCGGAGCCGGAACACCTCGGCCCACGCGGCCAGGTCGACGCCGTCCCAGGCGGTGGTCGGCGCGGCGCCGGCGTCGGCCGCGAACCGGCGCACCCGGGTGGCGACGTCGTCCTGCGCGAGGGCCAGGAGCGCGGGCGAGACGACCAGCCGCGACGTGCGTGCCGCGCCGGTGCCCGGGGGCAGGAGCGCGTCGCCCACCGCGGCGAGCAGGTCCGCGTCCCGGGTCAGCCAGCCGACGGTGTCGAACGACGGGGCGAGCGGCACCAGCCCCGTCGTCGGGACCGCGCCGTGCGTGGTGCGGACGCCGTAGAGGCCCTGGTAGGAGGCGGGGACACGGATCGACCCGCCCGTGTCGGTGCCCAGGCCCACGTCGGCCTGGCCGAGCGCCACCGCGGCGGCCGACCCGGACGACGACCCGCCCGGCACCCGCCCCGGGGCCCGGGGGTTCGGCGGGGCGCCGGTGTGGGCGTTGGTGCCCGCCAGGGAGTACGCGAGCTCGTCCGTGCGGGCGATGCCGCGCACGTGCGCCCCCGCCCCCAGCAGGGCGGCGACCGCGTGCGCGTGCTCCGCCTCGACCGGCGCCCCCGCGAGCCATGCGGGGTTCCCGACGCCGACGCGCTGCCCGGCGACCGCGAACAGGTCCTTGACCGCCACCGCCCGCCCGGCGAGCGGGCCGTCCGGCGCACCGGGCACCAGCGGGTCGCCGAGGACGCGCCACACGCGCGGGTCGAACGCGGGCGCCGGCGCGTGCACGTGCGCGGCCGCGACGGCCCACCCGCCGTCCGTGCGCTCCCACAGCTGGGTCTGCTGCCCGCGCCCGCCGCGGACGAGCTCGGTCACCGCGACGACCAGCGCGTGGTCGTCGTCGACCGTCCGCACGTGCACCTCGACGACGCGTCGCGCCGGGGCGCCGCCGCGGGTGCCCCGGAACGCCGCGATCTGCTCGTGCCCCACGAGCAGCCCGGCGCCGTCGCCGCGCAGCGTGCCGGGCCCGGGTGCGAACAGCCGGTCGAGGGCCGTCAGGTCGTCGGTGCCGAGCGCGTGCTCGTACGCCCAGAACGCGTCCATCAGGCCCGCGGGCGGGTCCGTCCTCATGCCACGCCCCCGTCCTCGAGGTCCGCCAGCCGGATCCGGGCGTGCACGCCCGTCACCTGGTCGACCACCTGGGAGACGTCGAAGTCCGTCGCCGCCGACAGGTACGCCAGCGCGTGCGCCCGGTCCATGCCGTACCGGGCCTGCAGCAGCGCCAGCGCGGCCCGCACGCAGCGGCGCAGGGCCTCGTCGAGGTCCTCGTGCAGACCCGTCGGCACCAGGTGCTCGGCGGTGCGGCCCAGCGGGCCGGCCAGCTCGCCGAACGCCTCGACCGCCTGCGCCCGCGGCAGCACGTCCAGGCGCACCGTCACCCGCAGCGACGCCTCCAGCGCCGTCAGCGCGACCTCCCCGTCGCCCTGCGCGAAGTGCGGGTCGCCCAGGTACGCGAGCGCGTCGTCGACCTGCACCGGCAGGTACAGCGTGGACCCGGCCTGCAGCAGGTTGATGTCGACGTTGCCGCCGTGCGCGCCCGGCGGCACCGAGTGCGGGCGCACGTCGCCGGCCACCGCGACGCCCATGATCCCCAGGAAGGGTGCGATCGGGAACTGCACCGTCCGGTCGCTGCCCGCGGCGCGCGGCATGACCGCCCGCGTGCCCGAGGCGTCCAGGCGTGCCAGCACGCTCACCACGTCGGCGCCGCCCTCGGGCATCTCGCCGGGCAGCGCACCGCGGCCGTGCCGGTTGGAGATCACGCCGTACGGCACGCGCGGCAGGGTCTCGAGCACGGTGATCGCGAGCACGTCCCCCGGGCGGGCCCCGCGCACCGCGATCGGCCCCGTGACCACGTGCGGGCCGTCCGCTCCCGGGGTCCGCGGGTGGTCCGACGCCGCCAGCGCGACCGCGTCGGCCAGCACGTCCGTCAGGCCGTGCGCGCCGAAGAACGCCCGCGGGTCGCGGCCCTGGTCCTCCAGCAGACCCTCGTGGCTGAGCGTGTCGACCGTGACCTCCGTGCCCGGGTCGACCGTCAGCACCGGGGTGTCCGCCGCGCACGGCAGCCGGCCCCAGAGCACGTGGTCGGGGGTCGAGGGCAGGTAGGTCGCGGCGCGCACGGGGCCCGTGCCGGGGTCGAGCAGCATGCGCCCGACCGTAGCGGCCGGTCGTGACGGCGGTGTTGCGGGTCCCCGGGCCGCGGGGTGAGCCGCCCACAGCCCCGCGCAGGGCCCACTGAGCCTCACCGCGCCAGGCCACCAGGGGGCGCGCGCGTCGCCGGACGGCAGGGTCGGACGTCGCCGGTCGGCCGGCGCGGTCGACCGGCCGCGCCCCGCCCGCCGGGATCGGGAGGCGTGGTGCAGCCAGGTGTCGAGCAGTGGGCCGCGGAGCCGCGGGGGAGCGGGGCGTGGGGCACCGCGCAGCCGGGCCCGGGGGCCGGGCGCGCGCTCGTCGTCGGCGTCGTCGGGGCCGGCGGAGGGGTCGGGGCGTCGACGTTCGCCGCGCTGCTCGCCCGCACCCTCGCGCGCAGCACCGCGACCGTGCTCGTCGACCTCGACCGCGGCGGCGCGGGCGTCGACGTGCTCCTCGGCCTGGAGGACGCCGACGGCGCCCGCTGGCCCGACCTGCGCGGCGCGGGCGGCGACGTCCCCGGCGCCGACGTCCTCGCGCTGCTGCCGCGCTGGGACGCGTGCGCCGTGCTCTCCGCCGACCGCACCCGGCCCGAACCCGTCGACCCCGCGGTGCGCGTCGACGTGCTGCACGCCCTCGCCGGCGTCGTCGGTGCCCTCGTGCTCGACCTGGACCGCACCGACGTCGTCGACGGGCAGGCCCCGCTGCCCGCGTGCGACGCCGTCGTCGTGGTGGCGCGCCGCGATCTGCGCTGCGTCGCCGGCACCCTCGCCCTGCGCCCCCAGCTCGACGCGTCCGGCGCCCAGGTCGGCCTCGTCCTGCGCGGCCCCGCACCCGGCGGGCTCGGGGTCGCCGACGTCGCCACCACCACGGGCGTGGACGTCTGGACGTCCGGCCCCGCCGACCGTGCGGTGGCCGCCCGGGCCGAGCGCACCGGGCCCGCCGGCCGCGGCCCCGCCCACCGGGCGGCCCTCGTCGTGGCCCGGCGCCTCGGGGTCGGCCGGTGGTGACGACGCCGGGCGCCCTCGTCCCGGCCGCGGCGCGCCCCGGCCCCGTGCGGCACACCTGCGCGGCACCGCCACGCCGCCGCGTCGACCCCGGGGTCCTGCGCGCCGTGCGCGACGCGCTGCGCACCGGCGGCACGCCCGGCCCGGGCGGTCTCACCGCGCACGTCGAGGCCGCCCTGCGCGCCGCCGGAGCCCTGCTCGGCCCCGACGCGCTCGCGGCCGCCACCCGCACCGCGCACGACGAGCTGCTCGGCGCGGGCCCCCTGCAGCGCTGGCTCGACGACCCCCGCGTCACCGACGTGCTCGTCAACGGCCCGCACGACGTGTGGGCCGAGGTCGACGGCGTCCTCGGCCGCGTCGACACCGACCTGGGGACGGCCGAGGCCGTGCGGGCCCTGGCCGTGCGGCTGGCCGCCGCCGCGGGTCGCCGCCTCGACGACGCCAGCCCCACCGTCGACGCCCGGCTGCCCGACGGCACCCGCCTGCACGCCGTGCTGCCGCCGCTCGCCGAGACCAGCGCCGTCCTCAGCCTGCGGGTCGTGCGCCCCCGCGCGTTCACGCTGGCCGAGCTCGCCGCCGCCGGGTCCGTCGCCCCCGCGCTCGCCCCCGTCGTCGCGGGCCTCGTCACCACGCGGGCCAACGTGCTCGTCTCCGGCTCCACCGGGGCGGGCAAGACGACGCTGCTCGCGGCGATGCTCTCCCTCGTGCCCGCGGACGAGCGCATCGTGCTCGTCGAGGAGTCCGGCGAGATGGTGCCCACGCACCCGCACGTCGTGCGCCTGACCGCACGGCGCGCCAACGTCGACGGCGCCGGCGCCGTCGGGCTGGCCGACCTCGTGCGCGAGGCCCTGCGGATGCGCCCCGACCGGCTGGTGCTCGGCGAGTGCCGCGGCGCCGAGGTCCGCGAGGTCCTCGCCGCGCTCAACACCGGCCACGAGGGCGGCTGCGCCACCCTGCACGCCAACACCGCCGCCGACGTGCCCGCGCGCCTCGAGGCCATGGCGGCGCTCGCGGGCATGGGCCGCGAGGCCGTGGCCGCGCAGGCCGCCAGCGCCGTCGACGCCGTGCTGCACCTGCGCCGTGAGCGCGGCCCGGGCGGGCGCCGGTACCTCGCCGAGGTCGGCGTCGTCGGCCGGGACGACGCCGACCGGCTGGTCGTGCGCACCGCGGTGCACGCCGACGGCGCGGGCGCGCTGCGGCGGGGCCCGGGGTGGCCGGCGCTGGCCCGCCGCCTGGGCCTGCCGGAGGACGCGTGAGCGTGCTCGTCGCGGTCGGTGCGCTCGTCGCCGCGCTGCTCGCGACCGGCCCCCCGGCCCGCCGCCTGCGCCCGGCGGACGTGCGCCGCCGGCGTGCGGGGCCGTCCCGGCGCCGCGCCGGTGCGCCGGACGACCTGCCCGGGCTGCTGATGGCCGTGGCCGCCCGCCTGCGCGCCGGCGCCCCCGCCGGCGCCGCGTGGTCGGACGTGCTCGGCGTCGACGTCCACGGCGCCCTGCCCCGCGACGCCGACGTGCTCGGCCGCGTCGCCACCGGCCGGCGGCGCCCCGACCCGCGGCTCGTGGGCCGGGTGCAGGCCGTCGTCGCCGGTGCGCGCGTCGCCGTCGAGCTGGGCGCGCCGCTCGCCGACGTCCTCGAGGACCTCGCGACCGCCGCCAGCGCCGACGCCGAGCACACCGCCGACGTCGAGGCCGCGCTCGCCGGCCCACGGGCCACCGCCCGGGTGCTGCTGTGGCTCCCGCTCGCCGGGGTCGGGCTCGGCGCACTCCTCGGCGCGCAGCCGTGGCGGGTGCTCCTCGACGGCGGCGTCGGCACCGGCGCCCTGGTGCTGGGCCTGGGGCTGGTCCTGGCCGGGCGGGCCTGGGTCGCCGCCCTGCTCACCCGGGCACGCGACGCCGGCGCCCCGCGCGCGACGCCCGAACCCCGCGGCCCGCGCGGCGCCGCCCGCCGAACCGGGACCACCGCGGCCCGCGGGCCGGTGCGTGCCGCATGAGCCCCTCCGCCGTCACCGTCGTCGTCCTCGTCCTGCTGCTCGCCGCCCGGCGCCCCTGGGCCGTGCGTCGTGCCGGTCGCCTGTCGGCCCCCGTCACGTGCGCGGGCCGTGCCGCAGCACCCGGGCGGGCGCGGCGTCGCGGCGAGGACCCCGGGCCCGTGCTCGACCCCGCCCTGGTGCTCGAGCTGTGCGCGGCCGCCGTGCGGTCCGGCGCCCCCGTGCCGCGTGCCCTCGTCGTGGTCGGCGACGCGCTCGGCGGCACGGAGGGCGACGGGCTGGCCCGGGCAGGTGCAGCCCTCGACCTCGGTGCCGACTGGGGCGCCGCCTGGGCGGGCGCACCTCCCGCGGCGGCCGCGGTCGGTGCCGCGCTGCAGGTCGGCTGGACCGCCGGCGCCGCCCCGGGGCCACAGCTGCGGGCCGCGGCCGACGTGGTCCGCCGCGAGCGGCGCTCCGCCGTGCGTGCCGCGTGCGGCGCCCTCGGCGCGCGGCTGACCCTGCCCCTCGGGGCGTGCTTCCTGCCCGCGTTCGTGCTGCTCGGTCTCGTCCCGGTCGTGGTCGCCCTCGCCGGGGACGTGCTCGGGTGAGCCGCCCACAGCCGTGCCCGTGCCGGGCGGCCCCGCCGAGGACGCCCGGGGTCTGACCGGGGCGTGCGGCGGCCCCGCAGGCTCGCACCGGACCCGCCGCCACCAGGGCGGCGGGACGGACGCCCGGCCGGTCGGCGCGGGCACGGGAGGTACGACATGGCACGACGGAAGCAGCGCGTGCGGCGCCTGGTGGCGACGGTCGCGGCGCGGGTGCGCACGGGGACCCGCGACGCGGGCATGGCGACCGCGGAGTACGCGATCGCCACGCTCGCCGCGGTGGGCTTCGCGGGACTGCTCGTGGTGATCCTCAAGGGCAACGAGGTCAAGGGCCTGCTCCTGGGGATCGTCCGTCAGGCGCTCGGCGGGTGAGCGGGCGGCACCGCGGTCGCCCCGGCGTCCGCACCGGAGGTGCGCGCGCGGGGGACCGCGGTGCCGTGACCGCCGAGCTCGCGATCGGCATGGTCGCCGTCGCGGTGGTCCTGGTCGCGGTGCTCACGCTCGGGGCTGCGTCGGTGACGCGGCTGCGGGCCGAGGACGCCGCGCGCACCGCCGCCCGCGTCGCCGCCCTGCACGAGCCGGACGCGGCGGTCGTCGAGGCGGCCCGCACCGTCCTCGGCGGGCGCGCCGCGCAGGTCGGGGTGCGACGGGACGGGGACTGGGTGACCGTGACGGTGACGTCCGCGCTGACGGGGTGGGCCGCGGGTGTCGAGATCCGGGCCGACGCGACCGCACGGGTCGAACCGTGACCGGGCCGCTCCCGGCCTGGCGCCGGGGCGGGGCCGCTGCCCGTGGCGCGGTGGTGCGCCGCGGTGCGGCGGGCGACCGTGGTGCGGGTTCCGTCCTCGTCCTCGGTGTGGTCGCCGCGGCGGGTGCGCTGCTCCTCGCCGTCGGGCTCGTCGCCGGTGCGTACGACGCGCGCGGACGCGCCCGGACGGCCGCGGACCTCGCCGCGCTCGCCGCCGCCGCGGCGGCGACGTCGCCCGGTGCGTCCGTCGACCCGTGCGCGCGGGCCGCGGAGGTCGCCGCCCGCAACGGCGCCGACCTCGGGTCCTGCACGGTCACGGGCCCGGGCGTCGTGGACGTCGCCGTCCGGGTGGCGTCGGCGGTCGGCGACGCACGGGCCGCCGCGCGCGCGGGGCCGGTGACGGCTCGTGACGCGTGACCCGGGCTCGGCGGTCGACCGCCGGGGTGCGGGAGCGGTGCGGCTCGGCCCGTCGCGCGGACGGTCGAACGGCCCGTGACGTCACCCGCCTGCCACCTCGCGGCGCCCTCCGGGACGCGGGACAGTGCTCGGGTGCTGCCGATCGGGTGGCGGCGCTGGGTGCTGGCACCCACCGAACTGGACGATCGCCCGGCTTCGCCCGGTGGACCGTTCAACGACTGCTCCGGGAGGTCCGATGGCATGGCTGAGCAGACGAGGTCGGGGGTACCGGAAGATGAGCATCACGGAGATGGAGCGCGAGGTCGTCGAGGCCGCGGCGGGCATCCCGCACGTCAACCAGCGGGTGCGCGTCGTCCTGGACCCGGACGCCGCGGAGCCGGGGTCGGGCGTGCCCACCCGGGTCGAGGACGTCGAGGTCGTCGTCGACGGGACCGAGCTGCGGCACCACGTGCTGGTGTCGCCGCCCTGGTACGGCGGTGACGTCGAGCCGCCTGCCGAGGACTCCCGCATGACGCTCGTCTGGCCGACCGAGCGTGGCGTGCTCGAGCTGCCCGTGCGGTTCGTCCGCATCGACCGCATGGCCGAGGGCGTGCGCGGGTGGCGCCTCGTGGTCGTCGGGTCGGCGACCCGGCTGCAGCGGCGCCAGTTCGTGCGCGTGCCCGTCGGCCTGCCGGTGAGCGTCGAGACGCGCCCGGAGGACAGCGGCACGCCCCGGCACCCCGTCGCGGACGGCATGACCATCGACCTGTCCGAGGGCGGGCTGCGCTGCGTGCTGCACGACCGGCTCCCCGACGAGCACCCTGTGACGGTGACGTTCGCCTTCGGCGAGGCGCAGTTCCGGCTCGCCGCGCGCGTGGTGCGCGCCGCGCCGTGGGTGGACCGGCGCAAGGCCCGCGTGCCCGGCGCCCGCGTCGTCGACGACGGCTCCGACCGGCAGGACCACGACCACGACGGCCCCGACGACGACGCCGCGACCGGTGCCCCCGGCACCGTGCCGCACGTGCGCACCCGGGAGAGCGCGGCGTCGCGGTGGAGCACGGCGATCCGCTTCGTCGACCCCGACGAGGCCGGCCCCGCCCTGCGCCGCGCGATCTTCGCCGAGCAGGTCCGCATGCGTCGCACCCGCGACCACTGAGACTCCCGGGCCGACGAACCCCCAGCACGTCGGCCCGGGCACGACCGCCGCGCGGCACCTCGCAACCCCCCTGTGCGAGGTGCCGCGCGGTGCTGCGTCAGCCGGCAGGAGCGTGCGCGAGGACGGCCGTGAGCAGCCGCAGCGCCGCGTGCTTGTCGAGCGGGTCGTTGCCGTTGCCGCACTTGGGCGACTGCACGCACGCGGGGCAGCCCGCGGCGCACGGGCACGCGGCGATCGCGTCCCGGGTCGCCGCCAGCCACGTCGGGCCGAGGTCGAACCCGCGCGCGGCGAACCCCGCACCCCCGGGGTGCCCGTCGTGCACGAACACGGTGGCGTGCCCGGTGTCGACGTGCGCGAGCGTCGACAGCCCGCCCAGGTCCCACCGGTCGCACGTCGCCAGCAGCGGCAGCAGGCCGATCGACGCGTGCTCGGCCGCGTGCAGCGCCCCCGGTGCGGCCTCCAGGGTGACGCCCGCCTCCTCGAGCACCGCCGCCGGGGCCGTCCACCACACGGCGGCCGTGCGCAGGGTGCGGGCCGGCAGGTCCAGCTCGTGCGTCCCCAGCACCTGCAGGTCCGGCAGGCGCCGGCGCTGGTAGCCCAGCACCTGCGTGGTCACGTCCACCTGCCCGGTGGCCCAGGTCACCGGCCCCCAGGAGACCTCCTGCTCGACGTCCACCACGGACGTCGACGTCACCCACCGCGCCCAGGTGCCGTGGTCCACGTCCCGCGCCGTCGCGAGCGCCACCGCGTCGTCCAGGTGCAGGTCGTCCACCACGAACGTGCGCCCCTGGTGCACGTACACCGCACCCGGGTGCACGGTCGCGTCCGCCGACGCGGCGTCGACGGTGCCCAGCAGGCGGCCCGTCGCCGTCTCGACCACCCGCACCGGCTGCCCGCCCGCCCCGCGCAGGTCCGTCAGCCGGCTCGCCGGCTCCGCGTGCGTCCAGTACCAGCCCGACGACCGGCGCCGCAGCACCCCCCGCTGCGTCAGCTCGTCGAGCAGCGCCGGGGCCCGCGGGCCGAACAGGTCGAGCTCCTCGGCGCGCAGCGGCGCCTCCGCGGCCGCCGCGCACAGGTGCGGCGCCAGCACGTACGGGTTGCCGGTGTCGAAGACGGTCGCCTCGACGGGCGCGTCGAGCACTGCCTCGGGGTGGTGCACGAGGAACGTGTCGAGCGGGTCCTCGCGGGCCACGAGCACGACCAGCCCGTCCGAGCCCGCGCGTCCTGCCCGCCCGGCCTGCTGCCACAGCGACACCCGCGTGCCCGGCCAGCCCGCCACGAGCACGGCGTCGAGCCCGGAGATGTCCACGCCCAGCTCGAGCGCGCTCGTCGTGGCGAGCCCGCGGACCTCGCCGCTGCGCACCGCCCGCTCCAGGGCCCGGCGCTCCTCGGGCAGGTACCCGCCGCGGTACGCCTGCACCTGGTCCACGAGCGCGGGGTGCACGGCAGCGAGGTGCGCCTGGGTGGTCGTCGCGACCGACTCCGCCCCGCGGCGCGACCGCGTGAACGCGAGCACGCGAGCGCCGGCCGCGACGAGGTCCGCCAGCAGGTCCGCGACCTCGGCGGTCGCCGTGCGCCGCGGGCGGTCGGTGCGCACGGCGACGAGCCGCTCGCCGGTGCCCTGCGGCCCCGAACCCTCGGGGGTCACCGGCTCCGGGAGCCCACCCGCGGCGTCCGGGTCGCGTGGGCCGTGCTCGGCGGGCTCGTCACCGGCGGGGTCGGCCGCACCGACCCCGGTGTCGCCACGAGCCGGGACCAGCAGGACGCTCGCCCACGGGTCGTCGTCGGGGACCAGCGCCGACCACGGGCTGTCCCCGCCGGGCAGCTCGGGCGGCTGCCACAGCACGAACGCCTTGCGCCCGGCCGGGGACGCGTCGGCCGTCACCGCGTGCACCTCGTGCGCCGGGACGCCGACGAGCCGGGCCGCGCTGGTGGCCGGGTCCCCGGTCGTCGCGGACGCCATCACCATGACCGGTGCGGCGCCGTAGCTCGCCGCCACCCGCCGCAGCCGCCGCAGCACGAGCCCGACGTGCGCGCCGAACACCCCGCGGAAGGCGTGGCACTCGTCCACGACCACGTAGGCGAGCGACCCCACGACCCGTGACCACGTGCGGTGCTGCGGCAGCACCGCGTGGTGCAGCAGGTCGGGGTTGGTCAGCACGACGTCCGCGTGCTCGCGCACCCACCGGCGCTCGTCGCGCGACGTGTCGCCGTCGCACGTGGCGACCCGCACGTCGCGCACCCCCGACGCGGCCAGCAGGCGCTCCACCGACGCCAGCTGGTCGGCGGCCAGGGCTTTGGTGGGGCTCAGGTACAGCACGGTCGGGCGACGACGGGCCGACTCGATGCGCCCCGGGTCCAGCACGGCGCCAGCGCGGGCCGCCCGCACCGTCGTCAGCGCGGGCAGCCAGTACGCGAGCGACTTGCCGGAGCCCGTCGAGGTCGCGAGCACCGTGTGCCGGCCGGCGTGCACGGCCTCGGCGGCGTCGACCTGGTGCGCCCACGGCCGGTCGACACCGAGCGCCCGGTACCCGCGGACGAGGTCCGGGTCCGCCCACGCGGGCCAGTCCCCGTGCGTCCCGGCGCGCGGCGGCAGGTGCCGCACGTGCGTGGCCCGCTCCGCGAGGCGCCCGCCCGCCGCCAGCACGTCGAGCAGCTCACCGGGACCCACCGCCGCATCATCGCACCGTGTGTCCTCCCTGAGGACGACGACGCCCGCCGCGCGCCGCGCCAGGATGGGGGTGTCGGCGCCGACCGTGCGCCGCGAGCCGGACCCACGAGGGCGGGGTGGCCGTGCTGAGGACCGTCGTGGCGGTCGCCGCCGCGCTGCTGGTCGCCGTCGGCTGGGGTCTGCGCGGGGCGGCGGAGGCCCGGGCGGACGACCACGACGGCGGGTCCGGGCCGCCCGCGCAGCGACCGTGGGCCCGCGTCGTGGGTGACGGGCCGCTCGTCGGTCTGTGGGTGCTGCTCCTCGCCGTCGCGGCCGCGTGGTCGCTCGGCGCGCACCTCGACGGCAGCGGCGCCGTGCACCCCGCGGCGGTCGCGGCCGGTGCGCTCGTGCTCGGGCTCACCTGCAGGGAAGTCGCGTTCCTGCGGACCTCCCGCACGCGCGGGACGCTCACGCACGCGCTGCTGGCCCGTCGGCTCGTCGCCGCGGCGGTCGTCGTCCCGGCGCTCGCCCTCGCCGCGTGGGCGCTCGACGCCTCGGCCGGGTAGGGCCTGGACGGGACCCGCCGACAGGGCCGGTCAGCGGGTCGCCGGTGCGGCGTCGTCCTCCGGGGAGGTCCTGGACCACAGGCCCACGTCGAGCCACCCCGCCCCGACCTGCACCTGCAGGCCGACCAGCGCCGCCGACGCCGGGGGCGGCACCTCCAGGTGGGCGGGCAGCAGCGCGAACGCGGACCGGTCGTCGGGCGCGTCGAACGGCGCGCCCAGCACCTCCCACCGCTCGGTCACCACCCGGTACGACGCCATGCCGTCCACGGTAGGGGCGCACGGGCCCGGCACGGAAGACGGGCGTCACCGCGCGTTCCGCCGACGTTCAGGGCCCGTCCGCGTGCGCGTCGCGCCGTCAGTCGCCCTGGAACGCCTCGTGCAGCAGACGGCGCAGCTCGAAGTGCGCCTCGACCATGCGACCGAGGATCGTCATGTGCCGCACCTGCCGCTCGGTCCACTCCCGCACCCGGGTGTCGAACACCTCGACCGTGGCGATCGGCTCGTCCTCGACCGAGCTGACGGTCACCCCGATGTACGCCCGGACCCGGTGGTGCCCGGTGACGTACGGGTTGTCGGCGAACCGCGGGTCGGCGGTCATGTCCCCGACCACGGTGGGGTGCAGGCGGTCCCGGACCGTCACCGCGGTGAACGACTGCGCCGCGTCGATGGTCGCCACCTGCGACCCCACGCGCGCCCGGACCACGCCCTCCGCGGGGAGCACCAGCGTGATCGTGGCCAGCTCGGCGCCCGTCACGTCGGTCGCCAGCTCGATGAGGTCCTCGTACTCCGGCCCGTCGAAGGAGTGCAGCAGCCCGTACCGGTCCAGCACGTCCAGCGCGTGCTGCCCGGTCCCGTCTGGCACGTCCGTCGTGGTGCCCTGCTCCGTCGTCGTCATGCCCTGTCCCGTCCCCCTGGGTGCGCCGCCGGTCGGCAGGGCGTCCGTCGGTCCCATCGGCGCCGTGCGGCGCGATCCGCAGGTTTCGGGCCGGACGGGGCGCGGGCGCGCGCCCGTGCACCCGCCCGCCGGGCTCGCGGGTGCGGGTCGACGTGACCACCGCCGTCCCGCCGCGGGAGGATCGGCGCGTGATGCGCATCGACCTCAACGCCGACCTCGGCGAGGGCGACGGCGACTGGCGCCTCGAGCCCCCGGCGGACGACGCCCTGCTCGACCTCGTCTCGTCGGCGAACGTCGCCACCGGCTTCCACGGCGGGGACGCCGCGACGATGGCCGCCACGTGCGCGGCCGCGGCGGCCCGCGGTGTCGCGGTCGGGGCGCACCCGTCGTACGACGACCGGGCCGGGTTCGGGAGGCGGGCGCTCGACGTGCCCCCGGACGTGCTGCGCGCCCAGGTGGCGTACCAGGTCGGCGCGCTCGTCGCCGTCGCCCGCGGCACCGGCGCCCGGGTCACCCACGTCAAGCCGCACGGCGCCCTCTACAACGCCGTCGTGCACGACGACGTCCAGGCCCGGGCGGTCGTCGAGGCCGTCGCCGCCGTGGAGCCCGGCCTCGCGGTGCTGGGGCTGCCGGGGTCGCGCGTGCTGGCCCGTGCGGCCGAGGCGGGCCTCGTGCCCGTCGTCGAGGCCTTCGTCGACCGCGGCTACACCGCCCGGGGCACGCTGGTGCCGCGCACGCAGCCCGGCGCGCTCGTCACCGACCCCGAGCAGGCCGCCGAGCGCGCCGTGCGGATGGCCGTCGAGGGCGTCGTCGTCGCGGTCGACGGCACGGTCCTGCCGCTGCGCGCGGCGTCGTTGTGCGTGCACTCCGACACCCCGGGCGCGGTGGCGCTGGCCACGGCGGTGCGCCGCGCGCTCCTCGACGCAGGTCTCGCCGTGCGCCCGTTCGTCGACCTCGACGCGGGCGCCACGGCCGCACCCGGCCCTCGCGCGTGACGGGCCCCGGCCCTGACGGCGCCCCGGTCGTGCGCCCCTACGGCGCGGACGCCGTCCTCGTAGACCTGCCGGACCTGCGGGCCGTCCGGGCGGTCGACGCCGCGCTGCGCACCGCCGCCCCCGCCGGCGTCCTCGACGTGGTGCCCGCCGCCCGCACCGTCCTCGTCCGCGGCGCCGCCGACCGCCGGGCGGCCTGGGCCGCGCGCGTGGCGACGCTCGCCCGTGACACCGCCGGGCCCGGGACGCGACCCCTGGACGACGCCGCAGACGCCGACGGGGTCCCCGACGCCGTGCCGCCGCGGACCGTCGAGGTGCCGGTGGTCTACGACGGTCCCGACCTCGACGAGGTCGCCGCGCTCACCGGCCTCGCCGTCGAGGAGGTCGTGGCCCGGCACCTCGCCGGCGGGCCGGGCGGGTACCGGGTCGCGTTCGGCGGGTTCATGCCCGGCTTCGCGTACGTCGTCGGTGTCGACCCCGCGCTGCAGGTGCCCCGCCGGTCCTCGCCGCGCACCCGCGTGCCGGCCGGGTCGGTCGCGGTCGCGGGGGAGTTCACCGCCGTGTACCCCGGGCCCACGCCCGGCGGGTGGCGCCTGATCGGCACGTCGCCCGAGCCGGTGTTCGACGTCACCCGCGGGCGCGACGGCGCCGCGCTGCTCGCCCCCGGCGACGCCGTGCGCTTCGTGCGGCGCCGTCCCGCCGCGGTCGTGGCGGCGCCCGCACCGGGTGCGACGACGGGGCACGCACCCGTCCCCGCGGACGCCCCCGCACCGGGTCGGCAGGGCACGGACGGACCGGCCACGGACGGCCCGGCCCCGGCGGGCCCCGGCGGCGACGCACCCGCCCTGCTGCCCCTCGCGCTCACGGTCGTGCGCCCCGGCCCGCTCGTCCTCGTCGAGGACCTCGGCCGCCCCGGGCTCGCCGCGGTCGGCGTCCCACGGTCGGGTGCTGCGGACCCGGCCGCGCTCGCGCACGCCAACCGGCTCGTCGGCAACGCCACCTCCGCCGCCGGCCTGGAGGTGCTGCTCGGCGGGCTCGTCGTCACCTTCGGCGGCTCGACCGCGTTCGCGCTGACCGGCGCGCAGACCGACGCGCACCTCGACGGCGTGCCCGTGCCCCACGGGGTCGCCGTCCGCGCACCCGCCGGCGCGACCCTCGCCCTCGGCGCCCCCGCCCGGGGCCTGCGCACGTGGCTCGCCGTGCGGGGCGGCGTCGACGCCACCCCGGTGCTGGGCTCGCGCGCGCACGACCAGCTCTCCGGGCTGGGGCCCGCCCCCGTCCGCGCCGGCGACCTCCTCGCCTACGGCACCTGCTTCGACGGGCTGCCCGCCGTCGCCGACCCCGGCACGAGCCCCCCGGCGCCGGCGCGGCGAGGGCCGGGGCGGACGGTCCTGCTCGCCGCGACCACGGGCCCCCGGCTCGGACACCTGGCACCCGCCGCCCAGGACGCGCTGTGGCGCCGGACCTGGACGGTGGCACCCGAGAGCAACCGGGTCGCCGTCCGGCTCGACGGCGACCCGCTCACGCTCGCGGGCCACGGCGAGCTGCCGTCGGAGGGGCTGGTGCCCGGGGCCGTCCAGGTGCCCCACGACGGGCGACCCGTCGTCTTCGGTGCCGACCACCCCGTCACCGGCGGCTACCCCGTCGTGGCCGTGCTGACCCCGCGGGCGTGCGCGCGGGCCGCGCAGCTGCGACCGGGCGAGCACGTCCGGATCGTCCCGGCCGTCGGCACGTGAGCGCACCGTGCCCGGGTCACCCGGCGACGTCGAGCGGGACGACGCGGTAGACCAGCGACGGTGCACCGTCGGGCAGGGTCGACTGCCAGACCGTCACGACGTGGCCTCCGAGCGTCCGCGTGAGAGGCCCGGTCACCGGCACGCGCCCCGAGGCCGGGTCGTGGTCGAGCAGTGCTGCGGCGACGGCCAACCGGTCGTCCCCCGGGGCCTCGACCTCGACGACCCAGCCGTCGTCGGTCGTGGCGGTCCCGTCCTGCACCGACGCGATCGTCCCGCCGGCGAGCGGCACCTCCTGCGGGAACCCGGCGGGGGCCGGGATCTGCTCGAGCGGCTCCGCGACCGTGAGGGTCCACGGCCCGTCGGTCCGCGCAGGCATCCCGGACCGCACGTGCAGGACCCACAGGTCGTAGTCGCCCGGGGGCAGCCGCCGGCCGTCGTCGCACCGGCCGAGCGACAGCACCGAGGTGCCCGTCTCCCACTGCTCCGAGCCGTCGACCTGCTCGGAGCCGGCGCCCGGCACGACGTCGCGCAGGTCGGACCTCAGAGTCGACGTCGAGACGACGACGCCGTCGCGGGCCAGCAGCGCGCGGGTGTCGGTCGGCAGCGGGTTCACGTCTCTCCCCTGCACGACGTCGGTGAGCATGATCGGCACCTCGGACCCACCCCAGGTGCCGAGCGGCGGGCTGCTGCTGAAACCGCCCCGACCGTCATCCGACGGGACGCCGACCATCGTCCCGACGGACGCGTCCGCCGCCGGGAGCGTGCCGACGTCCGAACCGCAGCTGCCCGGTTCGGCGCCCGGACGGGCGGCCGGCAGCGACGGTGACGGTCCCAGCAGGCCGGCGCTGAGGCCGACGGCGCCGAGCGCAGCCGCGGCGGCCGCCGCACCGGAGACGGTCTGCAGCGCGCGTCGGCGTCGGACCCGTGCCGTGATGCGCTGGACGACCGCGAGCGCGTCCGTCTCGTCCGGTGCCAGGCGGGACGCGCGGCCGGCGGCCTCGGCGATCTCGTTCAGGGCGACGTCCAGGTCCGTGCTCATCGGGTCCTCCGGAGGGTGACGAGGGTGTCGACGGTCGGGTCGGTCGGTGGTGGTGCGGCGGAGCCGTCCGGTCCCAGGACGCGCCCCAGGGCGCGGGCGCCGTCGGACAGGTACCGCTTGACCGCGCCCTGCGAGAGACCGAGGGCGTCGGCGACCTGCGCGACCGTCATGTCCTCCAGGTGCCGCAGCACCACGCAGGCGCGGACCCGGGGGGCGAGCGTGGCCAGGGCCTCCTGCACGGCCAGGCGCGTGGTGACCACGGGCTCGGGCCCGGCCTGCGGGCCGTCGGGCGGCGTGCGGTCGGGGGCGGCCGTCAGGTGCCGGATCGTCGCCCAGTGCCGACGTCGGCGGAACCCGTCGACGTACGTGGTGAGGATCGCCCGGCGCACGTACGCCTCCGCGGAGGCGACCTCGCGGGTGCCGCGCCCGCGGGTGAAGGTGCGGACCAGCGCGTCCTGCACGAGGTCCTCCGCCTCGCGCAGGTCGCCGGTCAGCAGGTACGCGTACCCGACCAGCGCCCGGCCCCGCTCGCGCACGAGCGTGCCGAGCGCGTCCTCCCACGCCGCGACCCGTCCGGCCCTGCCGTCCTCGGCCCTCACGCGCCCACCCTCGTCCCGTCGTGGCACGGCCTCCCCCTGCGGGGCCGCGCTCACCCTCCCAGACGTGCGGGGGCCCCGGAACGTTGGGGTCGGGCGGCATGGTGCTTGAATCGTCCTGGGGGGAGGCTGTGATGCACCTGCACGTGAGCACGGAGGACGTGGGGGGCCGCACGGTCGTGCGCGCGGTCGGCGAGGTCGACGTGGCCAGCGGCGACCGGCTGCGCGACGCGCTCGCGCGGGCGGTGACCGACGGGCGGACGGACCTCGTCGTCGACCTCACGGGCATCACGTTCATGGACTCGACCGGGCTGGGCATCCTCGTCGGTGCGCTCAAGAGACTGCGCCTGGCCGGCGGCACCCTCGAGCTCGTCATCACCTCGGAGCGGCTGCTCAAGGTCTTCCGGATCACGGGCCTGACCGGCCTGTTCACCATCCACGCGACGCGCGCGGACGCCCTCGGCACGCCGGGCTGACACGCGGCGGGCGGGCGGTCGGCAGCGCCGACCGCCCGGCCGTGCCGTGCACCGTCCACCGTGCCGCGGACCGTGCCGTCCACCGTGCCGACCGCGGGGCGCCGCCGCCCGGTCACCGTCTCGTGCGACGCAGGTCACACCTCCTGCCCTACACTCGCGGGGTCCGGCGGCAACGGGGCCGCGGGGCACGACGCACGCCGCGGGGGGTGGCGTGCGCGCTGTGTCGAGGAGGACGCATGCAGCTCGGTGCCACGAGCATCACGATCGTCTCCGTCATCGCGCTCGTCGCGGTCGCCGCCCTGGTCATGGCCGCCGTGCTGCGCCGCCAGGTGCTCGCGGCGGGCGAGGGCACGGCGTCGATGCAGCAGATCGCGCAGGCCGTCCAGGAGGGGGCGTCGGCGTACCTGCGCCGCCAGTACCGCACGCTGGCCGTGTTCGCGGCCGTCGTGTGCGCCCTGCTCTTCCTGCTCCCCGGGGACGGCGGGGTCCGGCTCGGCCGGTCCCTGTTCTTCCTCGTCGGTGCCGGGTTCTCGGCCGCGATCGGGTTCCTGGGCATGTGGCTGGCCACGCGCGCCAACGTGCGCGTCGCGGCGGCCGCGTCCCTGCCGGGCGGGCGCGCGGAGGGCGCGCGCATCGCCTTCCGGACCGGCGGCGTCGTCGGCATGAGCGTCGTCGGCCTCGGCCTGCTCGGTGCGGCCGCCGTCGTGCTGGTCTACGGCACGCAGGCGCCCGCGGTGCTCGAGGGTTTCGGCTTCGGCGCGGCCCTGCTGGCCATGTTCATGCGCGTCGGCGGCGGCATCTTCACCAAGGCCGCCGACGTCGGCGCCGACCTCGTGGGCAAGGTCGAGCAGGGCATCCCCGAGGACGACCCGCGCAACGCCGCGACCATCGCCGACAACGTGGGCGACAACGTCGGCGACTGCGCCGGCATGGCGGCCGACCTGTTCGAGTCCTACGCGGTGACCCTCGTCGCCGCGCTCATCCTCGGGCGTGCGGCGTTCGGCGAGCAGGGGATGGTCTTCCCGCTGATCGTCACCACCATGGGAGCCCTCGTCGCGGCGCTCGGCGTCGTCATCACCCGCGTGCGGGGCGCCGAGAGCGGGCTCACCGCCATCAACCGCGGCTTCTACGTCTCCGCGCTCGTCGGCGTGCTGCTCGCCGCCGCGGCGGCGTACGCGTACCTGCCCGCCACGTTCGCCCAGCTCACGCCGGGCACCGCGGGCCTCGAGACGCACGCGGGCGACCCGCGGCTCGTCGCGTCGGCCGCCGTGCTCATCGGCGTCGTCCTCGCCGGCGTCATCCTCTGGGTCACCGGGTACTTCACCGGGACGACGAGCAAGCCGACCCTGCACGTGGCGCGCACGACCCTCACCGGGCCCGCGACGGTCGTGCTGTCCGGCATCGGCGTCGGGTTCGAGTCCGCCGTGTACACCGCGGGCATCATCGCCGCCGCCATCTGCGGGGTGTTCCTCGTCGCCGGCGGGTCCGTCCCGCTCGCGCTGTTCCTCGTCGCGCTCGCCGGGTGCGGGCTGCTCACCACCGTCGGCGTCATCGTCGCCATGGACACCTTCGGCCCCGTGAGCGACAACGCCCAGGGCATCGCCGAGATGTCCGGCGACGTCACGCCCGAGGGCGCGCAGATCCTCACCGACCTCGACGCCGTCGGCAACACCACCAAGGCCGTCACCAAGGGCATCGCCATCGCCACCGCGGTGCTCGCCGCGACCGCCCTGTTCGGCTCCTACGCCGACGCCGTCGCCCACACCCTGCGCGACGTCGGCGAGGACGTCGGGGACGGCCTGACCGCCGCGATGATGAGCTACGACATCATCAGCCCCGTCACGCTCGTCGGCGTGATCCTGGGCGGTGCGACGGTGTTCCTGTTCTCCGGCCTCGCGATCGACGCCGTGACCCGTGCGGCCGGCGCCATCGTCTTCGAGGTCCGCCGCCAGTTCCGCGAGCACCCCGGCATCATGACCGGCGAGGTCCGCCCCGAGTACGGCCGCGTCGTCGACATCTGCACCCGCGACTCCCTGCGCGAGCTCGCCACGCCGGGCCTGCTCGCCGCGTTCGCACCCATCGCGGTCGGCTTCGGCCTCGGCGTCGGCCCGCTCGCCGGGTTCCTCGCCGGGGCCATCGGCACCGGGGTGCTCATGGCCGTGTTCCTGGCCAACGCCGGCGGCGCCTGGGACAACGCGAAGAAGATCGTCGAGGACGGCCACCACGGCGGCAAGGGGTCGGCCGCGCACGCCGCCGCCGTCATCGGCGACACCGTCGGCGACCCCTTCAAGGACACCGCCGGGCCGGCGATCAACCCGCTCATCAAGGTGATGAACCTGGTGTCGCTGCTCATCGCGCCCGCGGTCGTGGTCATCTCCGTCGGCGACGACGCGAACCACACCGCGCGCCTGGCGATCGCCCTCGTGGCGACGGCCGTGGCCTTCGGGGCCGTCATCGGGTCCCGGCTGCGCGCCGCCCGCGTCGACCGCGAGGGCCGCCTGGAGCACGAGGCCCCCGAGCTCGTCCGCTGAGGACCGGGGTCGCCGCGCGCAGGACGGGCGGCGACCCCGGCGGGCGTCAGCGGGTGTACCGCTGGACCGCGGGAGCCATCGACGCGTCCGGCATCTCGGTCGTCATGACGAGCTCGTCGTCGGTGCACTCGACGGCTGCCGCCGCGGGGGGCAGCTGACCCACGAGGCTGTCAGCGTTCGCCATCTCGTCCATGCCCGGGATCTCGGTCTCGACCCCGTCGAGCGTCGTGGAGACGTCCATCGTCAGACCCGACGCGTCGACGTCGCCCACCGTGATCGTGTCGTCCTCGACGACCCACGTGCCTGTCGTCGTCCCGCCGCTGACCATGGTCATCACGAGCTCGGTGCCCTCGATCACGGAGGTCATCACGATCGTGCTGTCCGTGGTCGACGTCACGGTCCCGTCCTTCGCGAACGCGGCCGACGCGGTCCCGTCGAACGAGATGTCGAGCCCGTCCGTCTCCGCGGCGAGCGGCGCGAACATGGCCTCGAACTGCTCCGACATCGCGTCCATGTCCTGCTCCCACGTGCCGACCACGCACTCCTCGAGCGTCGGCGGCTCGACCGCCTCGGCCACGGGCGTCGCGGACGCCGGCGGGGCGGACGTCGCGCCCGCGGAGGGCTGCTCGGCCGACGAGCAGGCCGCGGTCAGCAGCAGGGTGGTCGCCGCGAGGGCGAGGGCGGGGGTGCGGCGCACGGGGTCCTCCGGGGTCAGGGCAGGAGGAACCGCACGGCCCCCCTGTGTGGATGCTGTGAACCGTAGCGCCCCGACCTGCGGCTCAAGGCACGTATTCGGCCGCGGACGGGTGACCGCCGGACAGGGAGGGTCCGCTCTGCCTAGGCTGCACCCGGACCCCGGGGGGATCGGGAGGACGCGTGACCGCTGACGAGCACCCCGCCCTGCGGGTGATGACCTACAACGTGCACGGCCTGCGCGACCCCGGCGTCGCGGACGTCGTCCGGGCCTGCCGCCCGGACGTGCTGGCGCTGCAGGAGCCCCCGCGCGGGCCGGGCGGCCGGGCCCGGCTGCTGCGGTTCGCCGGGCGCACCGGCATGCGGCTCGTCGTCGGCGGGGGAGGGGCCCGCACCACGGCGCTGCTCGTCGTCGCGCACCGGCGGGTCACCGACGCCCGGGCCGTGCGGCTGCCGTGGCGTCCCGGGCTCACGCGCCGCGGGGCGTCGACGGCCCTCGTGGACGGTGTGCGGGTCGTGGTCGTGCACCTCGGCCTGCGGGCCGACGAGCGGCTGCGGCACGTCGGGCGCCTGGGTGCGCGGGTGCTGCGCGACGCCACCCGGGCCGACGAGCTCGTCGTCGTCCTCGGCGACCTCAACGAGCGCCCGGGCTCGCCCGCGTGGTCCGCGCTGGCGGAGTCCGCCGCCCTCGTCGACGCCGCGGCCGAGGCGGGGGTCGACGACCCGACGTACCCCGCCGACGAGCCGCGGGTGCGCATCGACGCCGTCCTCGCGGACCCGTTGCTGCCGGTGGTCGGTGCGCTCGTGCCGGCCGACGACCCCGTGGCGCGGGCGAGCGACCACCGTCCCCTCGTCGTCGACCTGCGCCTGCCGGACCCGCCGCAGGGCTGATCGCCTCCGTGCGGCGACCGCCCGCGCACCGGGCACGATGGGGCCATGAGCACCGCGAGCCCGGACGTCCCCGTCGTCGACCCCGCCCTCGTCGCGGACCTGCGCGCCGACCTCGATGCCGCCGCGTACACGGTCGAGCGCGTCGAGGAGCTGCTCGGCCCCGTCGCGTCGGCCGCCCTGCACCGCGGCGAGGCCCTGCCCGCCGAGCGCGCGACCCGCACGGGCGACGACCCCGTCGCGGTGCTCGTGCGGTGCTTCGTGCTGGGCGAGCCCGTCGCCGCGTCGGCGCTCGGACGTGCGCTGCCGCGCACCGGGGTCGACGGCGCGACCCGGCTGGGCCTCGTCGAGGCCGCCGGCTCCGGCGGGGACGACCCCGTGCGCGCCCGCGTCGACCTGCGCCCGTACGCGGCCGTCGACGGCACCGGCGAGGCGACGTGGTGGGTCGCGTCGGACCTCGGCGAGCTCGCCACGGGGCGTGCGCTGCGGACCGACCACGTGCTCGGGGTCGGCGGGGCGTCGGTGACGCTCGCGCAGGCCACCGTGCGCGACCCGCGCGCCCGCGTGCTCGACCTGGGCACCGGCTGCGGCGTCCAGGCCCTGCACGCGTCCCGGCACGCCGCGCACGTCGTCGCCACCGACCTGTCGGCCCGGGCCCTGGCGTTCGCCCGGCTCACCACGGCGCTGGCCGGCCTCGGCGAGGACCGGGTCGAGATGCGGCAGGGGTCCCTGCTCGAGCCCGTCGCCGGGGACCGGTTCGACCTCGTCGTGTCGAACCCCCCGTTCGTCATCACCCCGCGCGTGCCCGGGGTGCCGGCGTACGAGTACCGGGACGGCCGCCGCGCCGGGGACGACCTCGTGCGCGACCTCGTCACGGGTGTCGGGGACGTCCTCGCCCTTGGCGGCGTGGCGCAGATGCTGGCCAACTGGGAGGTGCGGCGCGGGGAGCAGTGGGACGAGCGGGTCGGGTCGTGGGTCGCCGCGTCCGGCCTGGACGCGTGGGTCGTGCAGCGCGACGAGCAGGACCCGGCCGAGTACGCCGAGACGTGGATCCGCGACGGCGGCACCACACCCGCCGACCGTGACGCGTGGCGCACGCTCTACGGGGCGTGGCTCGACGACCTCGCCTCGCGCGACGTCGAGCGCATCGGGTTCGGCATCGTGACGCTGCGACGGCCCGCCGACGGCGTCGCGACCCTGCGTCGCCTGGAGGAGCGCACCGGACCCGTGCAGCAGCCGCTGGGCCCGACGTTCGCCGCCGGCCTCGCCGCCCACGACGTGCTGCGCACCCTGAGCGACGCGGACCTGGCCGCCCTGCGCATGACCGTGGCGGCCGACGTCACCGAGGAGCGGTACCTCGAGCCCGGTGCCGTCGACCCGAACGTGGTGCTGCTGCGCCAGGGCGGCGGGTTCGGCCGCACCGTGCGGGCGGGGACCGCGCTGGCGGCGTTCGTCGGCGCGTGCGACGGCGAGCTCACCGCCGGCCAGGTCGTCGGGGCGCTGGCCGCGCTGCTCGACGTCCCGGTGGCCGACGTAGCCGCCGACGTCCTCCCCTCGGCCCGGGGCCTCCTCGCCGACGGCCTCCTCCACCTCCCCACCTGACCCACCCCCACCCCGGTGCCCGC
Organism: Cellulomonas sp. SLBN-39; assembly: GCF_006715865.1. Classification (NCBI taxonomy): domain Bacteria; kingdom Bacillati; phylum Actinomycetota; class Actinomycetes; order Micrococcales; family Cellulomonadaceae; genus Cellulomonas; species Cellulomonas sp. SLBN-39. The sequence continues at coordinate 2,534,032 of NZ_VFOA01000001.1, forward strand.
CCGGTCCTGACCCCCGCTCCCGCCGACCCCGTCATCGCTGTCACCGGGACGTCCGCCCACGCCACGGATGACGGGGTCGGCGGGCTGATGCCGCCCGCCGACCAGAGGCCCCCACCGTCCCCGGCGCCCCGCCGGCTTGTTCCAGTCCCGCCGACCCCGTGATCGGTGGCGCGACAGGGACCCCATGCGGGACGGATGACGGCGTCGGCGGGCCGGGGTGGATCGGCGTCCAGTGCCTCCCGGACGGCAGCGCCGGCTCCCCGAGCCCGTGATCTGTGGCGTCGTCGTGGGCGGAGGCTGCATCGATGACGGGGTCGGCGGGGGTGGGGACGGGGTCGGCGGCCGGGGTGGCGGTGGCGGGCGGCTGGGTGGGGGTGGGGACGGGGGTCACAGGGTGGGCACAGGTGGGGCCTACGGGGGGCCGAGGGTGGCTGCCTAGCGTCCCCGTCGGCCGGGGATCCCCGGCGTGGACGGCGGACCCCGGCGGCGGGGCGGTGAGGGAGAACATGCTCGGCGTCTGGAGGAGGAGCCGCCCGCGCACGCGCGTCGTCGCGGGGCTCGTGGTGCTGGCGGTGGCCGGCACGCTGACCTGGTGGCTGTGGTGGCGCGGCGGCACCGCCGCGGACGCGCAGGAGCAGGCACCGGCCACGCGCACCGTCGCGGCGAGCCTGGAGACCCTCGAGAAGACCGTCACCACGACCGGCACGCTCACCCCGCTCGTGCAGGAGACGGCGGCGTTCGAGGTCAGCGGCACGGTCACGGCCGTGGCGGTCGCCGCCGGCGACACCGTCACCGCCGGTCAGACGCTCGCCACGGTCGACACGCTCCAGCTGGAGGCCGACCTGCTGCAGGCCCGGGCCACGCTGGCCACGGCGCAGGCGCAGCTGGACTCCGCGCAGACGGACGACGACGGCACCGACGCGGCCCAGGCGCAGGTCGACGCCGCCGCGGCGCAGGTCGAGGTCGCGCAGGCCGCGGCGGACGACGCGCAGGCGGCGATGGACGGCGCGACGCTGGTCGCCCCCGTCGACGGGCTCGTCACGGCGGTCGGGTACGAGGTCGGCGACACCGTCGGCGGCTCCTCGTCGGGTGCGTCCTCGGGCGCCGCGGGGTCGGCCGCCGGCACGTCCACGACGACCACGACGACGTCCGCCGGCATCACCCTGGTGGGCACCGACGCCTGGCGCGTCGACGCGACGGTCGCCGAGGCGGACGTGGCGCAGGTCGCCGTCGGCGACCAGGTCGAGATGACGTCCGACGACCTCGCGCAGACCGTGTTCGGCACGGTCGCCGAGATCGGCCTCGTCTCGTCCAGCACGTCCGGCACCGCCGCCTACCCGGTGACGGTGCAGGTCACGGGCAGCTACGACGACCTGCACGACGGGATCGCCGTCGACGTGGAGATCGTGTACGAGCGCCGCACCGAGGTCCTCACGGTCCCGGCCGCCGCGGTCACGACGGCCGACGACGGCACCACGAGCGTCACGCAGACGGACCCGGACGGCGCCGGGACGACCGTCCCCGTCGAGGTCGGCGAGACGTCGGGCGACCTCGTCGAGATCGTCTCCGGGCTGGCCGAGGGCGACGAGGTCGTCATGACGGTGTTCTCGGGACGGTCGACGCAGTCCGGCTCGACGGACGAGCAGCAGCTGCCCGGCGGCGGGCAGCTCCCCGAGGGGTTCGAGCCGCCCACCGACGGCAGCTTCCCCGGCGGCGGCTTCCCCGGTGGCACGGGAGGCGGCAATGGCTGACGTCCTGACCACGCCCCGGCGCCCACGGGCCCGGTCCGGGGCCGCTGCCCCGGTGATCGAGCTCGAGGGGGCCGGCAAGACGTACCGCACCGGCTCGATCGAGTTCGAGGCGTTGCGCGGCATCGACCTGCGGATCGTCGAGGGCGAGTACGTCGCCGTCGTCGGCCCGTCCGGGTCGGGCAAGTCGACGCTCATGAACGTGCTCGGCTGCCTCGACACCCTCACGCGCGGCACCTACCGGCTCGCGGGGGAGGACGTGTCCGAGCTCGACGAGGTCGAGCTCGCGCAGATCCGCAACCGGCACATCGGCTTCGTCTTCCAGCAGTTCCACCTGCTGCCGTCGCTGCCCGCGTGGCGCAACGTCGAGCTGCCGCTCGTGTACGGCGGCGTCGCACCGGCCGAGCGGCGCGAGCGGGCCCACGAGGCGCTGGCCCGCGTCGGGCTCGCGGACCGGGTCGGCAACCGGCCCGGCGAGCTGTCGGGCGGGCAGCAGCAGCGCGTCGCGGTGGCCCGCGCGCTCGTGGGCGACCCGGCGCTGCTGCTCGCGGACGAGCCGACGGGCAACCTCGACTCCGTCTCGACCGCCGACGTCCTGGGGCTGCTCGACGAGCTGCACGGTGCCGGCCGCACGGTCGTGCTGATCACGCACGAGCACGACGTCGCTCAGCGCGCCGAGCGGGTCGTGCGCGTCACCGACGGCCGCGTCCAGCACGACGGGCCGAGCGGGCGGGCGGCCTCGTGAGCTGGCTGGAGACGTTCCGCACGGGCCTGGCCGCGGTGCGGTCGCACGCGATGCGCTCGACGCTGACGGTGCTGGGCATCCTCATCGGGATCGCCGCGGTGATCCTCACCGTGGGCCTCGGCCTGGGCACGCAGAAGGACGTCAGCGAGCAGATCAGCTCGCTGGGCTCCGACCTGCTCATCGTCACGCCGGGGTCGAGCACCGACTCCTCGGGCATGCGCGGGGGGTTCGGGTCGAGCACGACCCTCACCCGCGCGGACGCCGAGGCCCTCGCCTCACCGGTCAACGCCCCGGACGTGGCCGGCGTCGCCGCCGAGAAGTCGTCGCAGCTGTCCGTCGAGGCCGGCGAGACCAACTGGACGACGGCCGTCACGGGCACCACGGCGTCCTGGCTGGAGGTGCGCGGCCGGGAGGTCGCGCAGGGCCGGTTCCTCACCGAGGACGACGACCTGTCGTCCGCCGCGGTCGTGGTGCTGGGGTCCGAGACGGCCGAGCAGCTCTTCGGCACCACGTCGGTGGTCGGGCAGACCGTCACGGTCGGGACCACGGACCTGCAGGTCGTCGGGGTCCTGACCGCGGCCGGTGCGAGCGGGTCGAGCAACCTCGACGACGTCGCACTGGTGCCGCTGTCGACGGCCGCGCAGACGCTGGTCGGCGGGACCAGCCGCAACGCCGTCTCGACGATCTACGTGCAGGCGGCGTCGGGCGAGCAGCTCTCGGCCGCGTCGCAGGAGGTGCAGAACCTCCTGCTGGCGCTGCACGGCGCGACCGACGCCGACAGCGCGGACTTCACCGTCGAGTCCCAGGACTCCCTCGTCTCGACCGCCACGGCCGTGTACCGCACGCTCACGGTCCTGCTCACGGGCATCGCCGGGCTGTCCCTGCTCGTCGGCGGGATCGGCGTCATGAACATCATGCTCGTGTCCGTCACGGAGCGGACCCGGGAGATCGGGCTGCGCAAGGCGCTGGGCGCCCCGCCGTGGGCGATCCGCCGGCAGTTCCTCGTCGAGGCGTCGGTGCTGGGTCTGACCGGCGGCGTGCTGGGTGCCGCGCTGGGCATCGCGGCCGCGCTGGGCCTGCCGTCGCTGCTCGGCACGTCGATCGTCGTGTCCGGGCTCGCCGTCGGCGGCTCCGTCGTCGTCGCCGTCGTCATCGGGCTGGTGTTCGGCGTGTACCCCGCCACCCGCGCGGCTCGCCTCGCCCCCATCGACGCCCTGCGCGCCGAGTGAGCGTCGACCGGGCGCCGGGTCCGCGCCGGTCGGGTGCCACCCGCCCTCGGGCCCCCGCGCGGCCCGGCCCCACGACCACCCCTCGTCCCCGCCCGCCCCGGGCCACGTCCTCCAGGAGACCGCTGATGCACACCGTCCGCCCGACCTCGACCCGCCGCCTGCGCACGATCGCCGCGGGCGCCCCCGTGGCCGCCCTCGCGCTGCTCCTCGCCGCCTGCGGCTCCGACGCCTCCGCGACCACCGACCCGACCGCGTCCGCGACCGTCGCCGCCCCCGGCGGGCTGCCCGAGGGCGCGTTCGGCGGGGGCGGCACGTCCGGCGAGGTCGTGGTCGTCGACGGCTCGACCGCGCAGGTGCAGGGCGCCGACACCCAGACCGCCGTGACCTGGGACGACGCGACGACGTTCACGCAGACCGTCGCCGCCGCGCTCGCCGACGTCACCACCGACGTGTGCGTGACGGTGGTGACCGGCGAGGACGGGGCCGCAGCCACGAGCGTCGCGATCAGCGAACCCGTCGACGACGCCTGCACCGCGGGCTTCGGCGGCGGGGGCATGGGCGGCGGCACACCGGGGGAGATGCCGACGGGCATGCCCGAGGGGGAGGCGCCCGACGGCGCCCCGACCGCGCTGCCGGACGGCGAGATGCCCGAGGGGGCGCCCACGGACATGCCCGAGGGCGGCTTCGGCGGCGGCGGCGGGTTCGGGGGCGGGACCACGGGCCTCGTCACCGCGGTCGACGGGTCGACGCTGACCGTGGCGGTGACGTCCCAGGACGGCTCGTCCTCGACCGCGCAGATCACCGTCGACGACACCACGACGTACACGCGCACGGCCGAGGCCGACGCGACGGCGGTCGTCGTCGGGCAGTGCGCGACCGTGCAGGGGGAGGCCGACGACAGCGGCACCGTCGCGGCGACGTCCGTCGCGGTCACCAGCCCCACCGACGAGGGCTGCACCACCGGGTTCATGGGCCGGGGCGGCGCAGGCGGGCGGCCCGGCGCCGCGGAGGAGGGCTCCGATGCGTGACGGGCGCCGCCGCAGCCGGCGGCGCCGGACGGCCCTCGCGGTCGTCGGCGGCGCCGCGGCCCTCAGCCTCGTCGGCGGCGGCATCGCCGTGGCCGTCGGGGGTGGCGGCTCTGACCGGTACCGCACCGCGACCGCCGCGACGGGGACCGTGGCGCAGAGCGTCAGCGCCGTGGGCACCGTGAGCTCGCGGACCCGGCGGGACGCCGCGTTCGCGGCCGACGGGACCGTGTCCGCGGTCGAGGTCGCCGTGGGCGACACCGTCGCGGCGGGCGAGGTGCTGGCCTCCCTCGACCCGACGGCGCTGCAGGACGCGCTCGACCAGGCCGAGGCCGACCTCGCGGACGCCGAGCAGCAGCTCGAGGACGACCTGGCGTCCCAGACGGCGTCGACCACGTCGAGCACCTCGTCGTCGAGCAGCACCTCGGGCACGTCGACGACGGGCGGGACGGGCGGCACGGCGGCGGGCACCGGCTCGGACGCCACCGCCTCGGGCAGCACCGCGTCCGGGACCACGGTCGGAGGGACGTCGTCGGAGGGCGCCGCCTCAGAGGGGACGGCGTCGGAAGGGACGGCGTCGGAAGGGACCGCGTCGGAAGGGACCGCGTCGCCGGGCGCGCCGTCGGGCGGCACGGGGTCCGACGGCTCGGCCGCCGCGGACGCGGCGTGGGCCGCGGTCGCGGACGCGCAGTCCGCCGTGGCCACCGCGCAGACCGACCTGCTCACCGCCTACGACGCCCTGACCGCCTCCGTCGCCGGCCTCGCCGACGCGTGGTCGGGCGCGACGTGCGCGGCCTTCCTCGCGATCGACCCGACCACGGTCGTCGGCACCGACGACGGGGATGCCGGCGGGGACGGTGGCGACGACCCGTCGGCCGGCGGGGTCGACGACGGCGCGGACGCGTCGGCGGGCGCGACCGACGCGGGCACCACCGACGACGGCGCGACCGACGGCTCCACGGCCGACCCGGTGGCCGGCGACGGACCCGGTGCGACCGCCGAGACCGCCGCCACCACCGCGGTCGCCACGACGAGCGCGGTCACCGCGACCACCCGGACCGACGGGGCGGCGACGACCGTGCCCCTGGCCGACGCGCAGGCCGCGCTCGCGGCCTGCCAGGCCGCGCTGACCGGGGCGCAGGGTTCGCTGGCCGATCCCCTGACGGCCCTGCAGACGACCGGGGACGCCCTCGACGCCGCGCTGGCGACGCTCGACGAGGCCCTCGGCGCGGCCCGTGCGGCGTCCGCGTCGGACGGCTCCACCGCCTCCGGCGGCTCGTCGGGCGGCGGCTCGTCGGGTGGCACGGGCACGGCGGGGTCGTCCACCGGCTCCGGCAGCACGTCGACGACGGCCCCGTCCTCGACCGGCACGTCCTCGGCCGGCACGTCGTCCTCGGGGACCTCGTCGACCGGTTCATCCGCTGCGGGCACCGGCACCGGCACCGCCACCGGCTCCGGCACCGCGGGCGCGACCGACGAGGTCGCCTCGGCGGCCGTGGTCCTCGCCGACCGCGCCGAGGTCGCGCTGCGCGCCCAGGCCGTCACGGTGGCCGAGCACGAGCGGACCCTGGTCGACCTGACCAGCCCGGTCGCCGGCACGGTCGCCGCGGTCTCCGTCGCCGTGGGCGACACGGTCACGGCGGGGTCGACGTCGCAGGTCGTCACCGTGCTCGGCGACGACGGGCACGTGGTGACCACGACCGTCCCGCTCACGTCGGTCGACGCCGTCGAGGTCGGGCAGGTCGCGCAGGTGCGGGTCGGCACGACGGACGCGGACCTGACCGGCGTGGTCAGCAGCGTGGGTGTGCTCGACGTCTCGGAGTCCTCGACGCCCGCGTACACGGTCCTCGTCGCGCTGGACCCGACCGACGAGGTCGTCCTCGACGACGCGTCCGCGCAGGTCGACGTCGAGGTCGCGGCCGCGCAGGACGTGCTCACGGTGCCCACGTCGGCCCTGCGCACGGCCGCGGGCGTCACCACCGTGCAGGTGCTGGGCGCCGCCGACGCCGTCAGCGACGTCGAGGTGCGCACCGGTGCGGTGGGCTCCGAGCTGACGGAGGTGGTCGAGGGCCTGGTCGCGGGCGACGTCGTCGTCCTGGCCGACCTGCAGGCCGCGCTCGACCTCGGCGACGACACCGAGGGCACCACGGGGCTGTCGGGTCTGTCCGCCACGACGGACGAGCGGGAGGTCGGTGGCGGCGTGCCCGCGGGGCCGCCGGTGGGGACCGGGCGGGGCTGACGGCGGACGGGGCGGGAGCCGAGCCGCGCCGGCCCCGCCCCCGCCCCGTCGACCCGGGTCAGTCGGTGTGCAGGGTCCACGTGCACCCGTGGGTCTTCAGCCCCCGGTAGCGCGTGGACGCGACCTCGATCATCAACGGCCCCGTGACCTCCAGGTACCCGAGCACCGAGGCGTCGGTGCCGGAGAAGTCGGAGACGACCATCACCTCGCACGTCGCGCCCGCGGCCGGACCGGACGTCGTGTAGTAGCCGCGACGTAGCTCGCCGGGCGCCGTCCCGAGGACGTGCATCCCGTACGCCGCCGTCGTCGTCCGAGCGGCGCCGACCGTGGTGTAGCGCGTCCAGCTGCCGCAGCCCTGCGTGAAGAAGTACTTGTCGGTCGAACGGATGGTCACGACGTGCTGGCCGCGCCCGCCGTCCCAGCCGAGGACGCCGGACTCGGCCCTCCCCGCGTCCTTGCGTCGCTCCCAGTAGCACGCCGTCGCCGAGGGCGACGACACGTACGTCCCCGCTGCGATCGTGGTCCCGACCTTGACCATGCCGTTCTTCGTCAGCGTCGGTGCGGGCACGGTGATCTTCGCGGTCGGGGCGCTCGTGCGTGCGGTGGTCACGTAGGTGCTGCGCCGTGCGGTCACGGTGACCGTGATGGTCCGGCCGTGGTCGGCGGTCGTCAGCGTGTACGAGGTCGACGTCGCCCCGGGGATCGCCGTGCCGTTGCGGTTCCACTGGTAGGCCAGCGTCGGTGCGGGCGTCCACGTCCCGGCCGTGACCTTGAGCGTCGAGCCGATGCGCGTGCTGCCGGTGATCCGGGGCGTCGGCGCCGAGCTGAACGTGGCCGTCACCGCGGTGGTGGCGCTCGTCACGGACCTCGTCGTGTACCCGGGGGCGGTGCCGGTGACCGTCACCGACAGCTTCTTGCCCCGCAGCGACGCCGGGATCGTGTACGCCGAGGACGTCGCGCCCTTGATCGCCGCGCCGTCCGCGCGCCACTGGTAGGTGTAGGTGGCGGGCGACCAGGTGCCGCGAGCGGCCGTGACCTTGCTGCCGACGCGGACGGTCCCGGAGATCGTCGGCGTGGTCGCCGTGAGCACGCCGGTGCCCACGGTCGCCGCGGCGCTGGACTTCGCGGCCGCGGTGTAGCCGGCCTGGCTCCCGGTGACGACGACGCTGAGGGCCTTGCCCCGGTGGGCGGCGGCGGGCGTGAACGTCGGGGACGTCGCACCCGTGACCGCCTTGCCGTCGACCCGCCACTGGTACGCCAGCGTCGTGCCGGCCGTCCACGTGCCCGGCTTCGCGGTGACCTTCGCGCCGACGCGCACGGTGCCCGAGAGCACCGGGACGGCCGTCGTGAGCGACCCGACGGTCACGGGCGGCGTGGCGGCGCTCGTCCCGGAGACGGGCGCGTGGCCCTCGACCGTGGCCGTCACGCGGACGGCGAGCCCTGCCCCCAGGTCGGCGGCACCGACGCGGTAGGTGCTCTGCGTGCCGACCACCGTCCCGCCGCGCAGCCACTCGTGGGTGAGCGTCGCGTCCAGCGGCCAGCCCGCGGTGACCGCGGTCAGCGTCGATCCCACCCGCGGCGTCCCGGTGACGGACGCCGTCCCGGCGCACAGGGCCACCGGGCCGGCGGCGTCGACCCGGACCGTCGCGGGTGCCGTGCCGGGTGCCTCGCCCGTGATCTCGACCGCGAGGTGCGCGCCGCACGCGGCGGGACCGAGCAGCAGCGAGGGCCCGGTCCCGGCGGGCTCGGTCGCGCCGTCGAGGAACCACGCGTACGCGAACGACGTACCCTCCGGCGACCACGCCGGGGCGACGGGGTCGACCGTGACGGTCTCCCCGACGGCGAGCGTCCCTGCGACGTGCAGGCTCGCGGCCGCCGGCGGCACGACGGCTGCGGGGACCTCGTCCTCGACGGGCGCGGCGGGCGGCTCGTCGGCGGGGCGGACGGGCGCGTCGCCCGCAGGATCCTCGGCGACGACGGGGGCCGGGGCGTCGCCCGGGTCGGCGCTCGCGGGGAGCGCTCCCGCGAGCGAGGTCGCGGCCACGGCGAGCACGGTGGCGGCGGACAGGAGCTGCCGGTGCGCGCGGGCGGTCAGCCCGGCGGGTCGGCGCGTGCGTGCAGGGGACATCGACGTCCTTCGGTGTCGTGCCGGCCCCCCTGGGCCGGGCGGGACGACCCTAGAGGTCACAGGCCTGCGCAGGGACCGATTTGCGCGCCCGCCGTGCAACGGACGGGCAACGACCACCCGTCCGGACGCGGCCCGTCGCGCACCGGCTCCCGGCGGCACGCTCGGTAGGCTCGGCGCCGTCCGGCGCACCGGGCACCGGCCCGCCCGGACGGCGTGGCGCGAGCGACGGAGGAACGATGACGACGCAGGGCACGGGCACGACGGAGCCGGGCGCCACGCCGACGGTCGCGGTGCTGGGCGCCGGCGTCATGGGTGGCACGCTCGTGGCTGGCCTGCGCGCCGGCGGGTGGCCCCCGGCCGCGGTCGTGGTCGCCGACCCCGACGCCGCCAAGGCTGCCGCGACGGCCGACGAGCACGGCGCGACGGCAGCTGCCGACAACCGGGCCGCCGTGACCGCCGCGGACGTCGTCCTGCTCGCCGTGAAGCCCGGTGCCGTCCCCGCCGTCCTGGCGGACCTCGCGCCCGCGATGCGCCCCGGCGCCCTCGTGGTGAGCGTCGCGGCCGGCGTGCCGCTCGCCGTGTACGAGTCCGCGCTGCCGGCGGGGACGCCGGTGGTCCGGGTCATGCCCAACACCCCCGCGCTGGTCGGCAAGGGCGCGTCGGCCACCGCCCCGGGCGCAGCGGCGGGGGACGAGCACCTCGCCCTCGTCGAGCGCATGCTCGCCGCCACGGGCGTCGTCGTGCGCGTCGCGGAGAAGGACATGGACGCCGTCACGGCACTGTCCGGGTCGGGCCCGGCGTACGTGTTCTACGTGATCGACGCGCTCGCCGAGGCCGGCGTCCTGCTGGGGCTGCCGCGGGACCTGGCGACGACCCTCGCGGTCGCGACCGTCGAGGGGGCCGGGGCGATGGTCGCGCAGACCGGCGAGCACCCCGCGGTGCTGCGCGAGCGCGTGTCGTCGCCGGGCGGCACCACGGTGGCGGGCGTCGCGGCCCTGGACGCGCACGCGGTGCGGGCCGGGCTCGTCGCGGGGGTGCGGGCCGCGGCCGAGCGCTCGCGCGAGCTGGGCCGGCCGGCGGGGGCGTGACCGCCGTGGCGGCCGACGGCCCGGCGCCGCGCGCGGCGGACGGGCACGCCCCGGCCCGCCCGCCGGCGATGAGCGACGTCGCGGCGCTCGCGGGCGTGTCCCACCAGACCGTCTCGCGCGTCCTCAACGACCACCCGAGCGTGCGCCCGGCGACCCGGGCCCGGGTGGTGGAGGCGATCGCGACGCTCGGGTACCGGCGCAACCTCGCGGCCCGTGCGCTGGTGACCCGCCGCACGGGCACGATCGGCGTGATCACGCCGGCGACGGCGCTGTACGGCCCGACGAGCACCCTGGTGGCGTGCGAGCAGGCGGCGCGGGACGCGGGCGCGTACGTCTCGGTGGCGACGCTGCGCACGTTCTCGCCCGACGACGTCGTGACGGTGGTGGAGCACTTCCTCGTGCAGGGCGTCGACGGGATCGTCGTGGTGGCGCCGCGCACCGAGACCCTGGAGGCGCTGCGCTCGGTGCACGCCCCGGTGCCGGTGGTCGTCGTCTCGTCGGCCCCGCAGCCGGGCGGCCGGGCGGTGGCGGTCGACCAGCACGCGGGCGGGCGGATGGCCACGGAGCACCTGCTGGCGCTGGGGCACGAGACGGTCGTGCACGTGGCGGGCCCGCCGGAGTGGTTCGACGCCGGCGACCGGCTGCGCGGCTGGCGGGCCGCGCTGGAGGCGGCGGACCGACGGGTGCCGCCGCCGATCGCGACGGGCTGGTCGGCGGCGGACGGGTTCGCGGTCGGCGGTCGGCTGGTGGCGCAGGGGCTGCCGTCGGCGGTGTTCGCGGCGAACGACCAGCTCGCGCTGGGTCTGCTGCGGGCGTTCCGGGTCGCGGGGGTGCGGGTGCCGCAGGACGTGGCCGTGGTGGGCTTCGACGACGAGCCGGGCACGGCGTTCTACGACCCGCCGCTGACGACGGTCCGGCAGGGGTTCGCCGAGCTGGGGCGGCGGGCGGTGCGCGCGGTGCTCGACGCGGGGGCTGCGGGGCCCGCCCCGGCTGCCGCGCCGGACCCGTCGGCCGCGACGGACGGGTCGTTCGTCCCTGGGCTGATCGCGCCGGAGCTGGTGGTCCGCGAGAGCACGGTCGCGGGGTCCGGGCCGGGCGGGTGAGACCTGCCGGGGACGTTTCGCCGCGCGGCATGTGAGCGCTAACATGATGGCGTCGCCGGCAGCCCGCCGACGACGCGCCCCCGGGGTGCCGACGCGTCGACGCGTCCGCGCCGCCCCGCCGGGCGCACGAGACCTCGGGACGGAGCGACATGGCTGTCGACCCCCAGCGCCACCCGTCGGTGGCCGCGGACCACGCACCCAGCACGGCACGGCACGCCGCGGGACGGACCCTGTGAGCGCGCCGACGGCCGAGCGGGTCGCCCAGGTCCGCGCCGCGATCGAGCAGGGCCGCACGAGCCTGGGCATCGAGCTCGGCTCCACGCGCATCAAGGCCTGCCTGATCGGCCCCGACCACGCCCCGGTCGCCAGCGGCGGGCACGCGTGGGAGAACCAGCTCGTCGACCGCACGTGGACCTACCCGCTCGACGCGGTGTGGACGGGCCTGCAGGCCGCGGTCGCCGAGCTGCACGCGGACGTCGAGCGGCAGTACGGCGTGCGGCTGACCTCGGTCGGCGCGCTCGGCGTCTCCGCGATGATGCACGGCTACCTGGCCTTCGACGCGAGCGGCGAGCTGCTCGTGCCGTTCCGCACGTGGCGCAACACCTCCACGGGCCCGGCGGCGGCCGCGCTGACCGAGCTCTTCGGCTACAACGTGCCGCTGCGCTGGTCGGTCGCGCACCTGTACCAGGCGGTGCTGGACGCCGAGCCGCACGTGCCGCAGATCGCCTCGCTGACCACCCTCGCGGGCTACGTGCACCGCCGCCTGACGGGCGAGCACGTGCTCGGCGTCGGCGACGCGTCGGGCATGTTCCCGGTCGACCCGGCCACGCGCGACTACGACGCCACGATGGTCAGGGCCTTCGACGCGCTCGTGGCCGACCGCCACCCCGGCCTGCGCGTGACCGACCTGCTGCCCCGGGTGCTGCTCGCGGGCCAGGAGGCCGGCCGCCTCACGCCCGAGGGCGCCGCGCTGCTCGACCCCACGGGCACCCTCGCCGCCGGTGCGCCCGTCTGCCCGCCGGAGGGCGACGCGGGCACGGGCATGGTCGCCACCAACGCCGTCGCGCCCCGCACGGGCAACGTCAGCGTCGGCACGTCGATCTTCGCGATGGTCGTGCTGGAGCGGGCGCTGGCCCGGGTGCACCACGAGATCGACCTGGTCACGACGCCCGCCGGCGACCTCGTGGCGATGGTGCACTGCAACAACGGCGCCAGCGAGCTGGGCGTGTGGGCCGAGGTCTTCGGCCAGTTCGCCACGGCCCTCGGCCACCCGGCCGGGCAGGACGAGGTCTTCGCGGCCCTGCTGGGCTCCGCGCTCGACGGCGAGGCCGACGGCGGCGGGCTGCTGGCCTACAACTACCTCGCGGGCGAGCCCGTGACCGGCCTGGACGAGGGGCGCCCGCTGGTCGTGCGGACCCCGGACAGCCGGCTCACGCTGGCGAACTTCGTCCGCACGCAGGTGTACGGCGCGTTCGGCACGCTGAGCCTGGGCATGCAGGTGCTCGCGGACGAGGGCGTCGAGCTCGACGCGCTGTTCGCGCACGGCGGGCTGTTCCGCACGGCGGGCGTCGCGCAGCGGCTGCTGGCCGCGGCGGTCGGCGCCCCGGTGGCGGTCGGCACGACCGCGGGCGAGGGTGGCGCGTGGGGCATCGCGGTCCTGGCCGCGTACCTCGGGCACGCCGACGGTCAGGACCTCGGCACGTACCTCGGCACGCAGGTGTTCGCCGGGGCGGACGTCGTCGTGGCCGAGCCCGACCCCGCCGACGTGGCCGGCTACGCGACCTTCCTCGAGCGCTACCGCGCCGGCCTCGCGGTCGAGCGCGCGGCGACCGAGGCGCTCTGAGCGCGTGACGGCCCCGCACGTGACGACGGACCAGCGCGCCCCCGGCCGGGCGCTCACGACGACCCCGCAGGAGATCCGATGACGACGACCCTCGACGCGTACCCGCAGGCCGTGCGCGACGCCGTGGCCCAGGCGCGCACGTCCGTGTCCGCGCTGCACGCCGAGCTGCCCCGCTGGGGCCTGGTGGTGTGGACCGCCGGCAACGTCTCCCAGCGCGTGGTCGTGGACCCCGCGGCGGGCCCCGGCCCGGACGACCTGCTCGTCATCAAGCCCTCGGGCGTGACGTACGACGAGCTGACGCCCGAGGCGATGGTCGTGTGCGACCTCGACGCGAACCTCGTCGACGGCACCCGCGCCCCGTCGTCGGACACCGCGGCGCACGCCTACGTCTACACGAACATGCCGGAGGTCGGCGGCGTGGTGCACACGCACTCGACGTACGCGACCGCCTGGGCGGCGCGCGCCGAGCCGGTGCCGTGCGTGCTGACGATGATGGCCGACGAGTTCGGCGGCCCCATCCCGATCGGTCCGTTCGCGCTCATCGGCGACGACTCCATCGGCCGGGGGATCGTCGAGACCCTGCGCGACTCGCGCAGCCCGGCCGTGCTGATGCGCAACCACGGCCCGTTCACGATCGGCAAGGACGCCAAGGCCGCCGTGAAGGCCGCGGTCATGGTCGAGGAGGTCGCCCGGACCGTCCACATCAGCCGCCAGCTCGGCGAGCCGCTGCCCATCGAGCAGCAGCACGTCGACTCCCTGTACGCCCGTTACCAGAACGTCTACGGCCAGCACTGACGCGGCCGGTGAGGAGAGACATGAGCAAGGCATACGAGGGTCGCGAGATCTGGTTCTTCACCGGCTCGCAGGACCTGTACGGCGAGGAGACGCTCGCGCAGGTCGCGGCGCAGTCGCAGGAGGTCGCGGCCGCGCTCGAGGCGTCGTCCGACGTCCCGGCGACCGTGGTGTGGAAGCCCGTCCTCAAGGACTCCGAGGCGATCCGCCGGGCGATGCTCGACGCGAACAGCGACGACAAGGTGCTCGGCGTCGTCACGTGGATGCACACGTTCAGCCCCGCGAAGATGTGGATCACGGGCCTGGACCTGCTGCGCAAGCCGCTGCTGCACCTGCACACGCAGGCGAACGTCGAGCTGCCGTGGGACACCATCGACTTCGACTTCATGAACCTCAACCAGGCCGCGCACGGCGACCGCGAGTACGCGTACATCGCCACCCGCCTGGGCCTGCCGCGCACCACGGTGTCCGGCCACGTGTCGAACCCGGCCGTGACGTCGCGCATCGGCACCTGGGTGCGGGCGGCCGCGGGCTGGCAGGCCGTGCAGGACCTGCGCCTGGTCCGCTTCGGCGACAACATGCGCAACGTCGCGGTCACCGAGGGCGACAAGACCGAGGCGGAGATCCGCCTGGGCGTCTCGGTGAACACGTGGGGCGTCAACGACCTGGTCGCGGCCGTGGAGGCCGTCGACGAGGCCGCGGTCGACGCGCTGGTGGCCCAGTACGAGGAGCTCTACGACGTCGTCCCCGAGCTGCGGGCCGGCGGCGGGCGCCACGAGTCGCTGCGGTACGCGGCGCGCCAGGAGATCGCGATCGAGGGCTTCCTCGTCGAGCGCGGCGCGATGGCGTTCACGACCAACTTCGAGGACCTCGGCGAGCTGCGCCAGCTGCCCGGCCTGGCCGTGCAGCGGCTGATGGCCAAGGGCTACGGCTTCGGCGCCGAGGGCGACTGGAAGACGGCCGTGCTGGTGCGGGCCGCGAAGGTCATGGGCCAGGGCCTGCCGGGCGGGGCCTCGCTCATGGAGGACTACACCTACGACCTGACGCCGGGCGCGGAGAAGATCCTGGGCGCGCACATGCTCGAGATCTGCCCGACGCTGACCACGTCGAAGCCGCGCGTGGAGGTGCACCCGCTGGGCATCGGCGGCAAGGAGGACCCGGTCCGCATGGTGTTCGACACCGACGCGGGCCCGGGCGTCGTGGTCTCGCTCGCGGACATGCGCGAGCGGTTCCGTCTCACGGCCAACGTGGTCGACGTGGTCCCGCCGACGGCCGACCTGCCGCACCTGCCGGTGGCGCGCGCGGTCTGGGAGCCCCGGCCGGACTTCACGACGTCGTCCGAGTCGTGGCTGGCGGCCGGCGGTGCGCACCACACGGTGCTGACCACGGCCGTGGGTGTCGAGGCGTGGGAGATCTTCGCCGACCTCGCCCGCACGGAGCTGCTCGTCATCGACGAGCACACCACGCGTCGCGGCTTCCGCGACCAGCTGCGCTGGAACCAGGTCTACTTCCGCGTGGCGCAGGGCCTCTGAGCCCACCTGCCGGGTGAGAGGCCCGGCTCCAGGACCGACGCCCGTCCTCGTCCCGCCGCCGGGGGAGGACGGGCGTCGCCGTGCCCGGTCCACGGCAGGCGTCCCGCTCCGGGCGAAATGTCAGGACGGGCGCCACCTCTGTGACGACGGGGTTTGACGTCCCCTGCCGTGGTGACTACGCTCACATGCTGCTG
The DNA here is from genome assembly GCF_006715865.1 of Cellulomonas sp. SLBN-39. Taxonomy (NCBI): domain Bacteria; kingdom Bacillati; phylum Actinomycetota; class Actinomycetes; order Micrococcales; family Cellulomonadaceae; genus Cellulomonas; species Cellulomonas sp. SLBN-39. Next base: position 2,549,698 of record NZ_VFOA01000001.1, read on the forward strand.
GGGGGTGGACGTGGGAGCGCTGGCAGCGCTCCCACGTCCACGTCCGTCTGCGCGGCCGCGGCGGCCGCGCGCCCCTGCTCCGCGCCCCGTCCGCCGTCGGCGGGTCAGCGCGACGCGTCGAGCCGGGCGAGCTCCGCGGCGACGTCGTACCTCGGCTCCGGCCAGCCCAGGCCCAGCCGGTCCAGCGCCCCGTGCAGCAGCGCCGTCACGGCCAGCCGGGCGTACCACTTCCGGTCGGCCGGCACCACGTACCACGGCGCCGCGTCCGTCGACGTGCGCGCCAGGGTCGCCTCGTACGCCTCCTCGTAGGCGCCGCGCCGCAGCCGGGCGTCCACGTCCGACGGGTCGTACTTCCAGTGCTTCTCGGGCTGCGTCAGCCGTGTGCGCAGCCGGGCGTGCTGCTCGTCGGCCGAGACCCACAGCAGCACCTTGACGACCGTGGTGCCCGCGGCGACGACCTCCTCCTCGAACCGCACGATCTCGTCGTACCGGCGCTCCAGCACGTCGGGCGCCACGAGCCCCTCGACGCGTGGCACGAGCACGTCCTCGTGGTGCGACCGGTCGAACACGCCGATCCGGCCCGCCGGCGGCAGGGCCGCCCGCACGCGCTGCAGGAAGTGCTGCTCGCGCTCCGCGGGCGTCGGCACCCCGAAGGCACGTAGCGCGACCCCCTGCGGGTCGACCATGCCGAGGACCTCGCGCACCACGCCGCCCTTGCCGGCCGTGTCCGGCCCCTGCAGCACCAGCAGCACCGAGCGGGTGCCGCCCGTGCGTCCGTGCGCGTAGAGCCGCTCCTGCAGGTCCGCGAGCCGCACCCCCGTCGCGGCCATGGCGGCGCGCCCGTCGGCCTTGGACCCGGTGAATCCGGGCGTGGCCCGCGCGTCGAGGTCCGCGAGCCGCAGCCCCGGCCCGGCCCGCAGGGCGTCCTCGACGGGCGTTCCCCACAGCTGCCTGACGGCGTCCGTCACGATGCCCTCCCGGGGTCAGGGGCGTGCCGCGAACCGCTCCAGCAGCTCGGCGTGCCCGCCCACGATGATGATGTCGTTCGCCGAGATCCGCGTCTCGGGCGTCGCGTACTGGAACTCCACGCCCGGGCTCTTCACGCCGATGACGGTCACGCCGTACCGCTCGCGCAGCTTGGACTGCGCCAGCGTGAAGCCCTGCGCCTCCTTCGGCGGGCTCATCTTCACCACGGTGAAGCCGTCCTCGACCTCGATGTAGTCGAGCATCTTGCCCGACACGAGGTGCGCGACCCGGGCCCCGGCGTCGGCCTCGGGCAGCACGACGTGGTGCGCGCCGATGCGCTGCAGGATCCGGGCGTGCTCGGCGCTGATGGCCTTGGCCCAGATCTGCGGCACGCCGATGTCGACGAGGTTCGCCGTGATGAGCACGGACGCCTCGAGGTACGAGCCGACGCCCACCACGGCGACGGGGAAGTCCCGGGCGCCGAGCTGCTCGAGCGCCTCGGGGTTGACGGCGTCGGCCTCGACGAGCGGGATGCGTCCGGCCCACTGGGCGACCAGCTCGGGGCTGCGCTCGACGCCGAGCACGTCCTGGCCGAGCCGGTCCAGGGTCGCCGCGATGGACGAGCCGAACCGGCCCAGCCCGATGACGAGGACGCCGGCGTCCTTGGGGGCGTCCTTCGACGCCCCGCGCGCGGCGGCGCCGCGGGGGGACCCGGCGGCGCCCCGGAGCGACCCCGCGGCGGCGCGCGGGGCGGCGGTGGGCAGGGACGGTGTGCGCGGGCCGGGGCCGGTGCGCGGGTGCTCAGCCAATGATGGGCCTCTCTTCGGGGTACCGGATGACCCGGCGGCGGTTGCGCAGCGCGAGCGCGGCGGCCAGCGTCATCGTGCCGGTCCGGCCGACGAACATGAGCGCGACGAGCACGTACTTCGCGGGGTCGGGCAGGGTGGCGGTGATCCCGGTCGACAACCCGCAGGTGGCGAACGCGGAGATCACCTCGAACAGGATGACGTCGAGCGTGAGCCCCGTCATCGCGAGCAGCAGCAGCGACGACACGAGCACGAACGTCGCCGAGACGAACGCGACGGCGATCGCGACCTGCAGCGCCTCGCGCGGGATCCGCCGGCCGAAGGCCTCGACATCCTTGTCGCCGCGGGCCTCCGCGACGATGGCCAGCAGCATCACCGCGAGCGTCGTCACCTTCATGCCGCCGGCGGTCGACGCGGAGCCGCCGCCGACGAACATCAGGGCGTCGAGCATCAGCCAGGTGCCCTCGTGCATCTGGCCGACGTCGACCGTGGAGAAGCCGCCCGAGCGTGGCATCACGCCCGCGAAGAGCGCCGCGAGGGCCGTCCCGCCGGCGTCGAGCGGGGCGAACGTGCCGGGGTTGGTCCACTCGAAGGCGGCCACGACGACCGAGCCGAACACGAGCAGGCCCAGGCTGGTCGTGATCGTCAGCTTGGCGTGCAGCGTCCACCGGCGCGGGGACCGCAGGTGCGCCAGGACGCTGAGGATCACGGGGAAGCCCAGGGAGCCGATGAAGACGCCGACGATGATCGGCAGCAGCATCCACCAGTCGGAGACGAACGGCTCCAGGCCCTCGACGGTGGGAACGAAGCCGGCGTTGTTGAAGGCGGAGACCGCGTAGAACACCGCGTGCCAGGCCGCCGTGCCGGGGTCGCCCCCGTGCAGCAGCAGGCGCGGGAACAGCACGAGCGCGATGACGACCTCGAGGGCCGTCGACGTGAGGATGACGGTGCGCACGAGCGAGCCGACCTCGCCGAGGCGGGTCACCTTGGTCTCCGACGACACGAGCAGCCGCTGCGTCAGGCCGATGCGGCGCGAGACGGCCATGCCCAGCAGCGACGCGAGCGTCATCACGCCGAGCCCGCCGACCTTGATGGCCACGAGGATGACGACCAGGCCCCAGATCGACCAGTACGAGCCGGTGGGGACCACGACCAGCCCGGTGACGGTCGTGGCCGACGTCGCCGTGAACAGCGAGTCGACGAGCGGCGCACGCACGCCCGACGCGGTGGCCCAGGGTGCCTGCAGGAGCGCGGTCACCAGGACGATGACCAGCGCGAACACCCCGAGGGCGAGCCGTGCGGGGGACTGGCGGGCGGAGCGGTCCACGTACTCGCGGGCGCGCCACAGCAGGCCCGGTCCTGCCGCCATCCCACCTCCCGCGCGTCCGTGCCCGCGCGTCCGTGCCGCGGGCGTCCTGCCGTGCCGCCCGTCGGGCGCAAGGGCCAACTCTGGCACGCGGCGCCGCCCGCGCGCGCCGTCCTGCGCGCCCGTCCGGCGCTGCGTGTCGACACCGGCGGCGCCCGGTGCCACGGTGGGGCGCATGACGGCTGCGGGGGCGACGCCCGGTGGGGGCGACGCGCGCGTGCACGTCGTCTGGTCCACGGAGATGCTCGGGTACGACTTCGGCCCGGGGCACCCCATGACGTCGGACCGCATCGACCTGACGATCGCGCTGGCCGCCCAGCTCGGCCTGCTCGACCCGGCCGCCGCGGCGGTCGTCAGCGCCGCGCCGGCGTCCGACGCGCTGCTGACCACGGTGCACGAGCCGGCGTACGTGGCGGCCGTGCACGCGGCGTCCGAGCGCGGCGCGGTCGACCTGGCCCGCGGACTGGGCACCGAGGACGACCCCGTGTTCGCGGGGATGCACGAGGCCGCCGCCCGGGTGGTCGCGGGCACGGTGGCGGGTGCGCTCGCCGTCTGGGAGGGCCGGACGCCGCACGCGGTGAACGTCGGCGGGGGTCTGCACCACGCCATGGCGGGGGCCGCCTCGGGGTTCTGCGTGTACAACGACGCCGCCGTCGCGATCCGCGAGGTGCTCGCGGCCGGTGCCCGGCGGGTCGCGTACGTCGACGTGGACGCCCACCACGGGGACGGCGTGCAGGCGCTGTTCTGGGACGACCCGCGCGTGCTGACGGTGTCGTTGCACGAGACCGGCCACGCCTTGTTCCCGGGCACCGGGTACCCGTCGGAGACCGGCGGGCGGGGGGCGGAGGGCACGGCCGTCAACGTCGCGCTGCCGTCGCGCACCGACGACGCCGGCTGGCTGCGGGCGATCGACGCCGTCGTGCCCCCGGTGCTGCGCGAGTTCGCCCCCGACCTGCTGGTGACCCAGCACGGGTGCGACACGCACCGGTTCGACCCGCTGACGTCGCTGCGGGTCTCGGTCGACGGGCAGCGGGTGGCCGCCGACCTCCTGCACGACCTGGCGCACGAGGTCTGCGCGGGGCGGTGGCTGGCGCTGGGCGGCGGCGGGTACGCGGGGGTCGACGTGGTGCCGCGCACGTGGGCGCACCTCATCGGGATCGCGGTGCACCGGCCGGTCGACCCTGCGGCGCAGGTGCCCGACGAGTGGGTCGACGCGGTGCTGCAGCGGCACGGACGGCTCCCCGTGCGACGGATGACCGACGGCGCCCCGGCGACGTTCCGGCCCTGGTCGGCGGGCTACGACCCGGCCGACGCGGTGGACCGTGCCGTGCGGGCCACGCGGGCGGCGGTGTTCCCGGCGCTGGGCCTCGACCCGGAGTGGTGAGGCGCCCGGGCGGCGTTGCTCCGGACCGGTGGTCACCCGCGTCCCGGCTTCCCCACCCGTCACACGCGCCACTACCCTGGCGGGAGCGTCCTGGACGGGGCGCCCGGCGCGGCGCCGGACGGGCGGAGGTCGGGCGATGAGCGAGGCACAGGGTCGTCCGCGGTTCCTCACCGTCAACGAGGTAGCCGACCTCATGCGGGTCTCGCGCATGACCGTGTACCGCCTCGTCCACTCCGGCGAGCTCCCGGCCGTGCGCGTCGGGCGGTCGTTCCGGGTCCCGCAGGACGCCCTCGACGCGTACCTGCGCAGCTCGGCCACCGGGGAGCCCGCGGGCGGGGAGCGGCGCTCGTCCTGACGCGGTGCCGTCCCGTGCGCGGGGCCGCGCGGGTGGTGCGTTCGCGGCGCGGCGCCCGGATCACGTAAGGTGGGCGACCGGACTTCTGCGTGCGTGGCCCGATCGACGACTGAGTCGAGCACGTGCTCGGTCGAGCACGGTCGAGCACAGCGCGCGTCGATCGACCACCACTCGCGGCCGCACGGTCGCGACCGGACACGAGTGAGGACCGCATGGGCTCCGTCATCAAGAAGCGTCGCAAGCGCATGGCGAAGAAGAAGCACCGCAAGCTGCTGCGCAAGACGCGCCACCAGCGTCGCAACAAGAAGTGAGCCCGGGCGGCCCCGCCGCCTGAGCCGTCCGTCGGGCCCGGTCGTGATGACCGGGCCCGTCGTGCTCCCGGGAGTCTCCCCAGGTCGTCTACAACGATGTACTCTGGCCTGACCTGCACCGAGGAGCGCACCTGTGACACCGTCGTCGCCCGCACCGTCGCACGTCCCGCCGGCCGCCCCGGCCCCCCGGGCGTCGTCCGACCGCCGCACCACGCACCCCGACGGGCCCTGCGTGCCGCGCGCCGACGTCGGCCGGCTGCGCCCGCTGCCCTTCGACGCGGTGACCCTCACGACCGGCGGGCCGCTCGGCACCTGGCAGGCCCGCAACCGCTCGGCGACCCTGCCGCACGTCCTCGAGCGGCTCGAGACCTCCGGGGTCCTCGACAACCTCCGCGTCGCGGCGGGCCTGCAGGGCGGCACGCACCGGGGGTTCAACTTCGCCGACACGGACCTGCACAAGACGCTCGAGGCCCTCGCGTGGGAGGCCGGCCGCGTCCCCGACGACCAGCCGTGGGAGGCCTTCGTCACGGACGCCGTCGCGCTGCTCGCGCAGGCGCAGCGCCCCGACGGGTACCTGGACTCGCACGTGCAGCTCACCGCGCCCGGCGAGGCGTTCGCCGACCTGCGCTGGGGGCACGAGCTGTACGTCCTCGGGCACCTGCTGCAGGCCGCCGTCGCCCGCGCCCGCACCACCGGGCGGACCGACCTGCTGGACGTCGCGGTGCGCTTCGCCGCCCTCGTGGACGACCGGTTCGGGCCCGACGGCGAGGCCGGGTACTGCGGGCACCCCGAGGTCGAGACCGCCCTGGTCGAGCTCTACCGGCTCACGGGCGAGCGCCGCTGGCTCGACCTCGCCCGGCGGCAGGTCGACCTGCGCGGCGCGGGCCTGCTGGGCGAGGGGCCGTTCCCGCCGGTCTACCACCAGGACCACGTGCCGGTCCGGCAGGCCACGGAGGTCGGCGGGCACGCCGTGCGCCAGCTCTACCTGCTCGCGGGCGTCGCCGACGTCGCCGCCGAGACGGGGGAGCAGGAGCTGCGCGACGCGCTCGTACGCCTGTGGGACTCGGCCGAGCGCACCCGCACGTACGTGACCGGCGGGCTGGGTGCGCACCACAAGGACGAGGCGTTCGGGGACGCGTACGAGCTGCCCCCGGACCGGGCGTACGCCGAGACGTGCGCGGCGATCGCGCTGGTGCACTGGGCGTGGCGCATGCTGCTGCTCACCGGCGAGGGGCGGTACGCCGACGCCGTGGAGCGCGCGCTGCACAACGCGGTGCCGGCGGCGACGTCGCACGACGGGAGGCGGTTCACGTACTCCAACCCGCTGCAGCTGCGCACGGGGCACGACGGGTCGAGCGAGTACTCCCCGTCCGAGCGCCTCGACTGGTTCGCGTGCGCGTGCTGCCCGCCGAACCTCGCGCGGCTCGCGGCCTCGCTGCACGCGTACGTGGCGACCGCCTCCGCGGATGGTGTGCAGCTGCACCTGTACGCCGACGCCGACGTGCGCCTGGACGACGGGACCGTGCTGGGCGTGCGCACCGCGTACCCCGCGGACGGGCGCGTGGAGGTCACGGCCGACGCGCTGGTGCGGCCGCTCGCGCTGCGTGTGCCCGGCTGGGCCGACACCGCGCGCGTGCGCCTCGAGGTCGACGGGCGGGCCCGCCCGGTCGAGGTCGTCGACGGGTACGTGCACGTGCCGGCCTCGTCCGCGGCACCGGTCCGGCGCGTGGTGCTGGACCTGCCGGTCGAGCCGGTCGCCCTCGTCGCCCACCCGCGGGTCGACGCGGTGCGGGGCTGCGTGGCGGTGCGGCGGGGACCGGTGGTCCTGTGCCTGGAGCACGCGGACCTGCCCGACGGGGTCGTGCTGGAGGACGTCGCGATCCTGCCCGGGACGCTCGAGGACGCCCCGGGACTGCCCGACCTCGACGTCCCGGTGACGGTGCGTGCGCGCGGCGTCCACGTGCCGTCGGGCGACCTGCCCGCGTGGTCCCCGTACGGCGCCGCGCCGCCCGACCCGGTCGAGATCGAGCTGCGCCTCGTGCCCTACCACGCGTGGGGCAACCGCGGCGTCGGCGCGATGCGGGTGTGGGTGCCCCTCGCGCCCGACCCCGCCGTGCCCGCCGGTCTGCCAGGCTGGGCCCCGGACGGGCGGGCCGCGCGATGACCGCGCAGCCGGCCGCGAGGACGTCGCCCGCCGTGACGGCGGGCGTGACGAGGACGGGGGCGCGCAGGGTGAACGGCCGACGCGGCGGTGCCGTGACGATGCACGACGTGGCGGCGCGGGCCGGCGTGTCGATCAAGACCGTGTCCAACGTGGTCAACGGCTACCCGTACATCCGGGAGTCGACCCGCACCAAGGTCGAGGAGGCGATCGCCGAGCTCGGCTACCACGTCAACGTCTCGGCCCGGAACCTGCGCCGCGGGCGCACGGGCCTCATCGGCCTGGCGGTGCCGGAGCTGTCGCTGCCGTACTTCGCCGAGCTCGCGGACTCCGTGATCCGGGCGGCCGAGGAGCGTGGCGTCACGGTGCTCATCGAGCAGACGGGCGCCGTGCGCGAGCGCGAGCTCGAGGTGCTTACCGGCCAGCGGCGGATGTTCACCGACGGCCTGATCTACTCCCCGCTGGCCCTGGGCCCCGACGACGTCGACGCGCTGGGCGTGGACTACCCGATGGTGCTGCTCGGCGAGCGGATCTTCGGCGGCCCGGCGGACCACGTGACGATGAGCAACGTCGAGGCGGCGCGCGCCGCGACGGCGCACCTGCTGTCCCTCGGGCGGCGGCGCATCGCGGTGGTCGGGGCGCACGCGGGGGAGTCCGTGGGGTCGGCCGCGCTGCGCGTGCAGGGCTACCGGGCCGCGCTGGAGGACGCGGGGGTGCCCTTCGACCCCGCGCTGGTCGGGGAGGCCGGTCTGTGGCACCGGGCGACGGGTGCGGAGACGATGGCCCGGCTGCTCGACGACGGTGTCGAGATCGACGCCGTGTTCGGCCTCAACGACGCCCTCGCGCTCGGCGCCCTGCACACCCTGCACGCCCGGCGCGTGGACGTGCCGGGCGCGATCGCGGTGATCGGCTTCGACGACGTGGAGGAGACCGCGTACTCCTCGCCGACGCTGTCGACCGTGCACCCGGGCCGTGAGCAGATCGCCGCGACCGCCGTCGACCTGCTGCTCGCACGCATCGACGCGCCGGAGGTGGACCGCCCGTACCAGCAGGTCGTGGCGGACTTCTCGATCGTGGCGCGCGAGTCGACGCTCGGCCAGGGCGCCGCCCCGCAGGTCCTGCCCCGCTGACGGGTCCGCGGGGTCGCGGGCTCAGCGGGAGGCGTCGATGCGGTCGAGCCGCACGTCGACCAGCCAGCCGGTGGCCAGCAGGGGCGCCGTCACGCCCACGAGCGGCGCGAGCACCGGGGCGACGACGAGGGTGAGGCCCCAGACGACGAGCACGGCCAGCACGCCGAGCGCGGTGCCCGGGCCCAGCAGCGGGGACAGGAGCAGCAGGCGCCACGTGCGGGGTGCGGTGTCGTCGTAGCGCCGCGCCACCGGCGGCAGCCAGGCGAGGACCACCGCGAGCCACGCCGTGGCGATCACCAGCACGGCCTGCAGGGCGGCGGCGGGGGCGCCGTCCAGCGTCTCCAGCACGGCCGCGTCGGCCACGAGGAGGGCTGCGGCGGGCCACAGCGGCGCCCCGAGCAGGTTGAGGCGGCGCAGACCGGCCCGCCAGGCGTGCCAGAAGTCGCGCCACACGTGCGTGGACGGGGTGCCCGCGGTCAGCGCGGCCAGCAGCCGCCCCGCGGCGTCGAGGGAGGGCAGCAGGCCCAGCACGACGCCGCCGGCGAGGGTCCCGAGCACGAGCAGCAGCTGCACGGCCACGACGTGCGTGACCCAGCGCAGCCACACCATCACGCGGCCGGCCCAGCCGGGGGGTTCGTCCTGCACGGCCCCGATCCTGCCCTGCCCGGGCGTCCTGGCGGGCACCGGCGCAGGGACCGGGCGCGCGGGTGCCCCGCCCGCCGTCCCGTCCGGCGACGGGCGGAGCGGGGCGGCGGGCGGGACGGCTGTGCTCACGCGTCCGGCGTGCGGGTGCCGGCGGTGACGCGTCCGCGCTCGTCGAGCGCGAGGACGACCGTGGTCGCCCGGTCGCGCACGGCGTCCCAGGCGGGGGCGACGACGGCCTCGACGTGCGCGCCGTCGGCGGTGCGCCAGCTGAAGCGGCCGGAGCCGTGCGCGGCGGGGTCGACGAGGTCGAGGGTGCCGGTCCGTGCGTCCTGGACGGTGCGCGGGCAGGCGCCGGGCTCGAGCAGCTCCCACGTGCCGGCGAGGGCCGCGACGTCGTCCGGCCATGCCGTCTCGTCGTCGGTCTCGCGGGCGTCGCCCGCCCACGGCTGCGGGGAGACCAGGGGCCACCCGTCGCGGGTCCAGACGAGGCGCCGGACCTGCACGCGGTGCCGTTCGGGGGCGTCGTCGTCGCGCACGTGGTGCACGAGGAGCTGGCGCCCGGGGTGGCCGTCGCGGGCCGGCTCGGTGAGCACGGACGCGTGGCCGGGCGCCCGCAGCCCGGGGCCGCCGGGCAGGCGGTGACCGGCCAGCACGACGGTGCCCGGGGTCGGGGGCTCGGCGACGGAGGTGCGCAGGTCGAGGCCCGTGCGGTCGGTCCAGGGACCGGTGACGGCCGGGGCGACGGCGGCGCGCAGGTGGTAGCTGGTGAACAGCGAGTCCCACGACGCGAGCATCGCCCACCCGCCGCCGGGTCGCGGCAGCACGTACGGCCCTTCCACGGCGCCCTCGACCGCGGCGGGCCGCCGCACGAGCAGCACGCCCGGACCGGGGCTGGGCTCGCCGGGGCGGCACCCGTCGACCAGGCCGGTCGCCGGGTCGAGCTCGAGGGCGTGCAGCCCGCCGAAGAACGACCCGTACACGAGCCAGTGCCGGTCGCCGTCGACGACGACGTTCGCGTCGATCGCGTTGGGGGAGCCGTCGCCGTGCGGGCTGACGCCCTCGGGCAGCGCGGGGTGCGTGCTGGTGACGACGAGCCCGCGGTCCTCCCACGGTCCCGCGGGGTGCGGGGCGACGGCGAGCCCGATGGCGGAGGTCCGCGAGCCGAACGACGACGCCGACCAGTACATGCGCCACTCGTCGCCGACGCGGACGACCTCGGGGGCCCACAGGCCATGCGCGCCGGTCCACGCGGCCGCGGCGGGCGGCACGCCGGGCAGCGCCCAGCCGTGCAGCTCCCAGGTCACGAGGTCTGGCGAGCGGCGCACCTGGACGCCGCCGCGGACGGGGCCGTCGCTGCACGCGTCGGTCGAGAACAGCCAGTACGTGCCGTCGTCGTCGCGCACCGCGGTCGGGTCGTGGGTGTGCTCGGCCCCCCAGCCCGTGGTGTCCAGGACCGGGGCCGGGTCGGTGGTGGTCACCGCGTCAGGCCTTGCTGCCGGTCAGGGCGACGGACTCGATGATCTGCCGCTGGAAGACGAGGAACACGACGAGGATGGGCAGCAGGGCCACGAAGGACGCGGCCATGATCAGCGGGTAGTCGCGCTGGGTGGCGAACTCCACGTTGAGGTTGGCGATCACGACCTGGAGGGTCTGCTTGCTGGGCGTGTTCAGGTAGAGGATCGGCCCGAGGTAGTCGTTCCAGATCGTCATGAACCAGAGGATGAACTGCGCCGCGATCGCGGGGCGGATCATCGGCAGGATCATCCGCCAGAAGATCGTCCAGTACGACGCGCCGTCGATCTTCGCGGCCTCGACCAGGGAGTCCGGGACGGTCTCCAGGTACTGCCGCAGGAAGAAGATCATGATGATGTTGCCGAACAGCAGCGGCACGATCAGCGGCAGCAGGGTGTCGACCCAGTGCAGCCGCGAGAACATCACGAACTGCGGGATCATGATGGTCGGGTACGGCACCATCAGGCCCGAGAGCAGGCCGAGGAAGATCGCGTTCTTGGCGGGCAGGCGCATCTTGGCCAGCGCGAACGCGGCGATCGAGGACGTGATCGAGCCGACGACGGTGACCGACGCGGCGACCACGAAGCTGTTGCGGAACCCGGTGAGGATCGGCGCCTCGGACCACATGCGCACGAAGGTGTCCCACTGCGGGACGCTCGGCCACAGCACGGGCGGCAGCGCGAAGACCTCGCCCTTGGTCTTCAGCGCGGTCGTGAACATCCAGGCCAGCGGCGCGATCATGGCGACCGCGAACACCGCCAGGACGACGAAGATGATCCAGTTGGTGGTGCGGGACTCGCCCTGGGCGCCGCCGTGGCGGCGACGGACGACGGCGCCGTCGGGGGTGCGGCGCAGGGTGGGGAGGGTGGTCATGGCTGCGGTCCTCACTCGATGCTGAAGCTGTTGCGCCGGTTGAGGCGGAACTGGATCAGGGTGATGACGAACACGAGGATCCCCAGCACGATCGACATCGCCGTGGCGTAGCCCATCTGCTGGTAGCGGAACGCCTTGCGGACGATGTACCAGACGATCGACGCGGAGCTCATCTCGGGCCCGCCGGTCGGCGTCATGATGTTGATCTCGGTGAAGATCTGCGCGCCGGCGATGATGTTGGTGACGACGAGGAAGAACGTCACGGGGCGCACCATGGGCAGCGTGATCGACCGCAGCTTCTGGAACGCGTTGGCGCCGTCGAGCGACGCGGCCTCGTAGAGCGAGGCGGGCACCGACTGGATCGCGGCCAGGTACAGCAGCATCGAGTACCCCAGGCCCTTCCAGACGGCCATGAGGATGATCGCGGGCTTGACCGTGGCGGTGTTCTGCAGCCAGTCCGGGCCCTGGATGCCGAACCAGGACAGCACCTGGTTCACCAGGCCGAAGTCGCCGTTGTACGCGAACTGCCACACGATCGCGATGGCCGCGAGCGAGGAGATCACGGGGATGTAGTAGATGGTGCGGAACGCCGTGCGCCCGGGGATCTTGCGGTTGAGCGCGATCGCGAGCAGCAGCGCCAGCACGAGGCCGATCGGGATGCCGATCATGTAGAAGAACGTGTTGAACATGCTCAGGCGGAAGTACTCGTCGCCGAGCAGCGTCACGTAGTTCTCGAGGCCGACGAACCGCATGGGGCCCAGGCCGTTCCAGCTGGTCAGCGAGGCGTACACCGCGAAGCCGACGGGGTAGAGCGTGAAGAGCAGGAAGCCCAGGACCGGCGGCGCGACGAAGGCCAGGGCCCACCGGTGCTCGACGCGGTGCAGGCGGTTGCGCGCGCGTCGGTCGCGCAGCGTCGGTCGGGCGGCGCTCGCGCGGGGCGCCGTCGGCGGGGCCGTGTCGGCCGCGACTTCGGTCATCGGAGGGGTCCTCTCGGCTGGGGCAGGTCCGGGGGCCGGGGCCGCACCCGCGCGGGTGCGGCCCCGGTGCCCGTGCGCCCCGAGGGGAGGGGCGCACGGGCGGTGCGGATCAGCCGCCTGCGGCCATCTCGGCGTTGGCGAGCGACTCGTCGAGCAGCGCCTGCATCTTCGGCTGCGTCTCGGCGAGGTAGTCCTCGGCGGTCTGCTCACCGTCGAGGACCGGCTGGATGTTGGTCCAGAGCTCGTCGTACCACTCGGCGCCGTAGGTGAACGCGGCGGGCATGGCCCGGCCGTAGTCCTGCGCGATGTCGAGGAACTCCTGGCGGTTCGCCGGCTCGGCGTCCTCCGCGGCGGCCCACTCCTCGGCGACGTCGATCAGGTTGGGGATCTGGATGTTCGCGTCGACCAGCGTCTGCTGCGCCTCCGCGTCGGCCGACAGGTACGTCACCAGGTTCACGGCCTCCTGCGGGTGCTCGGTCATGGCGGAGACGCCGATGCCCAGCGAGCCGAGCCACGTGGCCGAGCCGGCGTCGCCGACGGTGGGCCAGGGGATGAGGTCGTACTCGAAGTCGAGGTCGTTGTAGACGCTGACGTCCCAGGGGCCGACCGGGAAGAACCCGATCTCGCCCGCCATCCAGCGCTGGTACGTGTCGAGCGTGGCCGCGTCGGAGGCCGACGGCGTGACCTGGTCGACGTTGGTGAGGTCGGCGAACTTCTGCAGCGCCTCGGCGAACTCCGGGGTGTCGACGGTGACCTGGGTGTGGTCGGCGTTGGTCCAGTCGCCGCCGTTGCTCCAGACCATCGACTGCAGGTTCCACTGCACGTTGAGGCCGGTGCCCCACTGGTCGACCGCGCCGTCGCCGTCGGTGTCCGTCGTGAGGGTCTTGCAGATCTCGACGAACTCCTCCCACGTCAGCGGCTCGTCGGGGTCGGGCAGCGCGATCCCTGCCTCCTCGAGCATCGTCTTGTTGTACCCGAAGGAGAACGGACCGACGTCCTTGGGCAGGCCGTACAGGGCGCCGTCGGGCGTGCCCTGGACCGTGCCGTCGAAGCGGTACGAGTCGACGCCGTACTGCCAGATGTTGTCGAGGTCCACACCCGACTCGGCCACCTCGTCGGTGATGTCCATGAGGATGCCGGACGACACGTACGACTGGAGCGTGGCCTGCTCGATGTAGAACACGTCGGGCACGTTGTTGCCGGCCACGGCGGCCTGCAGCTTCGTGGCGTACTGGTCGGCGTCGGTGACGATCATCTCCACCTCGACGCCCGTCGCCTCGGTGTACCGGTCGATGGCCGCCTCGTAGGCGGCCTTCTCGTCCGGTCCGCCGCGGAACATGAACGTGAGCGTCTTCGTGCCGTCGTCACCGCTGTCGCCGCTGCACGCGGTCAGGGTGAGTGCACCGGCCATCGCCACGCACAGCGCGCCGGCGGCGAGCCTGGTCCTCTTCATCTGCCTGCCTCCCGAGTCCTGGGTCGGTCAGGTCGCATACGTGCCGTGGTGCGGGCTCCGGTGCCCGGTGCGCGACGCCCCTGCGCGCCGCACCCGCTCCTGGCGGTCGTCATTGACCTGTCGTCAACGTCTACAACGTTGAACTACAACGTTGCACAAGATGGCACGCCCGCCCGTCCCCGGTCAAGCGCGGTCCGGTCACGACCTGGTCACGGAGAGTGCTCGCACCCGTCCGCGCCTCGGCGTGCGCCGCTCCCCATGGTGCCCCGCGGCCGGGGCCGGGTGCCGGGACCGTCCGGCCCGTGCGGTTTGACGGCAGGCCCGGGAAGGCGGCACGCTGGCCGTCTTACAACGATGTACAGACGCGCGAAGGGGCCCGCATGCTCGCCGCCACACCGCCCATGGGGTGGAACAGCTGGGACTGCTACGGCACGACCGTCACCGAGGCCGAGGTGCTCGCCAACGCCCGGTTCATGGCCGAGCACCTCCTGCCGCACGGCTGGGACACCGTGGTCGTCGACATCGACTGGTCCGACCCCGCGCCGCGCACCCACGGCTACAACGACGACGCGCCCCTGGTGCTCGACGCCTCCGGTCGGCCGCAGCCCGCGCCCGACCGCTTCCCGTCCGCCGCCGACGGGCACGGGTTCACCGCGCTCGCGGCGCAGGTGCACGCCCTCGGCCTGCGGTTCGGCGTGCACGTGCTGCGGGGGATCCCGCGCCGGGCGGTCGCCGCCGACCTGCCCGTCGAGGGCACCGCCTGGACCGCCCGCGACGCCGCCGACCCGACGTCGCCGTGCGCGTGGAACCCCCACAACGTCGGCCTCGACCACGACCACCCGGCCGGTCAGGCGTACCTCGACGGTCTCGTCGCGATGCTCGCGGGCTGGGGCGTCGACTACGTCAAGGTCGACGACATCCTCGCGCCGCTGCACGTCGACGCCCTCGTCGGCTGGTCCACGGCGATCGCCCGCTCGGGCCGGCCCATGGTGCTGTCCCTGTCGCCGGGCACGCACGTCTCGACGCACGAGGTCGGCCTGCTGCGCGAGCACGCCACGATGTGGCGGGTCTGCGACGACCTGTGGGACCGCTGGGAGGACGTGCACGCGAGCTTCGCCCGGCTGGCCCGGTGGGCGCCCCTGCAGCGTCCGGGCGGCTGGGCCGACGCCGACATGCTCCCGCTCGGACGGATCGGCATCCGCGCCGAGCGCGGCGAGGACCGGCACAGCCGGCTCACGCCCGACGAGCAGCGCACGCTGCTCACGCTGTGGGTGATGGCCCGCTCGCCGCTCATGATGGGCGGCGACCTGCCCACCAGCAACCCGGCGACGATCGCGCTGCTCACCACCCCCGCGGTCGGGCACGTGCTGCGCACCGGCACCGACGGGCGCGAGGTCCTGCGCGAGCCCGCCCCCGACGCGGACGGCGAGCTCGTGGTCTGGTCCGCGCGCAGCGACGTCGACGCCACCCGCTACCTCGCCGTGTTCTGGACCGGCGAGGAGCCCCGGTCCGCGCAGGTGGCGCTCGCGCTGCCGCTCGGCTCGGTGGACGCCGCCGCCGGCACCTGGCGCGCGCGCGACCTGTGGACCGGGCAGCCGCTCGACCCGCCGCGCACCCCGCCCGGGCGCCCGACGCCGGTGCTCGACCTCGACGTCCCCGCGCACGGCGTGCGCTGGGTCGCGCTGACGCCCGCATGAGCGCCGCCGACGTCACGTCGGACGACGCGTCCGCCGACGCGGCCCGGGTGCCGGCCCGCGCGCGGCGCGCCCCCCGCCGCCTCGTCCCCGCGGTCGTCGCGGCCCTCGTCGCCGTCGCGCTCGCCGTGACCGGCGTGGTCCTCCTGCGTCCCGACCCCGCGCCGGCGGCGACGGCGCTCGAGCTCGAGGGCGACCTGCGCACGCACGACCCTGCGCTCGTCGTGGGCGACCCCGGCGAGCCCTGGTACGTCTTCTCCACCGGGGACGTGCGGGTGGGGCTCGGCGCCCCGCAGGTGCGCCGGTCGACGGACGAGGGCCGCACCTGGGAGGAGTTCGGCACCGTGTGGGACGCCGCGTCCCGCCCCGCGTGGGTCTACGAGCAGGTGCCCGGCGTCGAGAACTTCTGGGCGCCCGAGGTCGTCGAGCACGACGGCACCTGGTACCTGTACTACGCGGCGTCCACGTTCGGGTCGAACCGCTCGCTCATCGGCCTGATGACCAGCCCCACGCTCGACCCCGACGACCCCGCGTACGGCTGGCAGGACCAGGGGCAGGTCGTCGCGTCCGTCCCGGGCGAGGACGCGTTCAACGCGATCGACGCCGGCGTGGTCGAGGACGCCGACGGGACGCCCTGGATGGCGTTCGGGTCGTTCTGGGGCGGGATCCAGCTCGTCGAGCTCACCTGGCCGTCGGGCCTGCTCGCCGACCCCGACGCCGAGCCCGTGCAGATCGCCAGCCGGATCGGGGCGCCCAACGCGATCGAGGCGCCGTACCTCGTGCACCGCGACGGGTGGTACTACCTGTTCTTCTCCCGCGACTCCTGCTGCCAGGGGACGGAGTCGACGTACAGCATGGCCGTCGGGCGCTCGCGGGAGGTCACCGGGCCGTACGTCGACCACGAGGGGGCCGAGCTCACCGCCGACGGCGGCCTGTCCCTTCTGGCCACGACGGGCGACATGGTCGGGCCCGGCGGGCAGTCGTACTCGCGCGGTTACCTCGCGTTCCACTACTACGACGCGGCCGAGGGGGGCGACTTCCGCCTCGCGATCCGTGAGCTCGCGTGGGACGAGGACGGCTGGCCCGTCGCCACGACGCGCGAGGAGCAGGAGGCCGCGCGCTGACCCGGCCGTGACGGCGGGGCGTGCGGTCCGGCCCCGCCGTCACGGCCGGGTCAGTCGCCGCGCAGGCGCCGCCTCAGTCGCCGCGCAGGCGCCGCCGCACCGACCGCGCCACGACCGCCGCGACCCACGCCAGGCCCGCGAGGCTCGCGGCGTTCACCCCCTGGCGTGCGTGCCGGCGCCGCGAGCGGAACTCCCGCACCGGCCACCCGACCTCCGCCGCGTGCCGGCGCAGCCGCCGGTCCGGGTTGATCGCGCACGGGTGGCCCACGGTCGACAGGATCGCGACGTCGTTCGTCGAGTCCCCGTACGCGTGGCACCGCGCCAGGTCGTACCCCTCGCGCTGCGCCAGGGCCCGCACCGCGGCCGCCTTCGCCTCGCCGTGCAGGAGGTCGCCGACGAGGCGGCCGGTGTAGAAGCCCTCGTCGTGCTCGGCCAGCGTCCCCAGCGCGCCGGTGGTGCCCAGGCGGCGGGCGATCAGCGTGCCGATCTCCATCGGCGTCGCGGTGACCAGCCAGACCGCGTGCCCCGCGGCGAGGTGGGCGTCCAGCAGCTCGCGCGTGCCCGGGAAGATCCGCAGGCTCAGCACCTCGTCGTACACGTCCTCCGCGATCGCCGTGACCTCGGCGACGGAGTGCCCCCGCATGATCTCCAGCGCCCGGGAGCGGACCTCGTCGATCTGCTGCCGGTTCTCCCCGAACGCGAGGTACCGGGCCTGCTGCCACGCGAACACGACCAGGTCGCGCTTGCGGAAGAAGCCCCGCCGGTACAGCCCGACCGCGAGGTGGAACGAGGACGCGCCGCGGATGATCGTGTTGTCGACGTCGAAGAAGGCGGCCACGGTGCCCTCCGCAGAGGCGGCACCGGGATCGACGGGTGGGCCCGCGACCGGCGGGGCGGCGACCCCCGGCGTGCCGCCGGGCCCGCCATGACCTGGCGTCCCGTCGGGGCCTGCGGCGTCGTCCGTCCGGCCGGAGGGTGAGGTCGTCCCGTCCGCCGCGTGCACCGGGCCACTCTAACGAGCACGGGACCCGCCGGGGCACCCGTGCCGCGGGTGGACCCTGGCCCGACCTGCCCCGACGTGAGCGCCCGGCGCTAGCGTGGGCACGTGATCGAGGACGGGACCGCACCCCGGGTCGTGCTGTACGGCCGCGCCGGCTGCCACCTGTGCGACGAGGCGCGTGCCGTGGTGGTCCGCGCCTGCGCCCGGGCGGGGGCGAGGTGGGCCGAGGTCGACGTCGACGCCCCGGACCCCGCCGGGCGGGACCTGCGGGCGCTGATGGGCGAGCTCGTCCCCGTGGTCGAGGTCGACGGCGTGCGGCAGGGGTACTGGCAGATCGACGAGGAACGGGTCGTCCGGGCCCTCGTGCGGGGCGTGCGCACGTCCTAGCGTGGGACCCTCCCGTCAGGGCCGACGGGAGGACGTGGGGGTGCGACGTGGAACGGGAGCCGACGGTGCCGCAGCGACGGGCGGTGCCGCCCGCGACGGTGGCGCGGCTGCCCGGGTACCTGCGGGCCCTCGAGGCGCTCGCCGCCGGCGGGTCCACCCTGACGTCCTCGGACGGCCTGGCCGCGCAGGCCGGCGTCTCGCCCGCCCAGCTGCGCAAGGACCTGTCGTTCCTCGGCTCGTACGGTCGGCGCGGCGTCGGCTACGACGTGGCGCACCTGCGCGAGCAGGTCGCCGTCGCGCTGGGGCTGAGCAGCGAGCGCCGCGTCGTGCTCGTCGGGGTCGGCAACCTCGGGCACGCGCTCGCGGGGTATGCGGGCTTCGCCGCGCGCGGGTTCGCGCTGGTGGCCCTGGTCGACGCGGACCCGGGCGTCGTCGGGACGGTCGTCGCGGGGCTGCCGGTGCACCCGGTGGCCGACCTCGCGCGCGTGGTGGCCTCGTCGGGGGCGACGATCGCGGTGCTCGCGACACCGGCCGCCGTCGCGCAGGAGGTGTGCGACACGCTCGTCGACGCCGGCGTCGTCGGGGTGCTGAACTTCGCGCCGTGCGCGCTGCGGGTGCCGCCGCACGTCGACGTGCGTGCGGTGGACCTGGCGTCGGAGCTGCAGATCCTGGCGTTCCACGACCGGCGGCGCTCCGCGGACGGCGCATGAGCGCAGCCGGGCCCGGGTGCGCCGCAGGGGCGCGACCGGTGCGGTCGCGCCCCTGCGGGTCGGGCCTGGCGGAGGCTCAGGCCTGCTTGATCGCCGAGACGTCGAGGTCGATGCGGACCTTGTCGGCCACGAGGACGCCGCCGGCCTCGAGGGCCGCGTTCCAGGTGAGGCCGAACTCCTTGCGGGAGATGGTCAGCGTGGCCTCGAAGCCGGCACGCGTGTTGCCGAACGGGTCGACGGCGGTGCCGTTGAACACCGTCTCGAGCTCGACGGACTTCGTGACGCCGTGGATCGTCAGGTCGCCGACGATGACGTACGCGTCGCCGTCGGGGCGCACCGCGGTCGAGGTGAACGACCAGGCGCCGAACTGCTCGACGTCGAAGAAGTCGGCCGACTTGAGGTGGCCGTCGCGGTTGGCGTCGCCGGTGGAGATGCTGGCCGGGTCGAGCGTGGCCGTCACCGAGGTGGTCGACAGGTCCTCGCCGACCGTCAGCGTGCCGTCGGTGATGGTGACGGTGCCGCGGACCTTCGAGATGCCGGCGTGCCGGACCGTGAACGACGCCTCGGAGTGCGACGCGTCGATGGCCCACGTACCGGGGACGAGGCCGGCGGGCAGGGTCGTGGTGCTCATGGTTCCTCCGCATGTCTGGGTCGGGCCGTGTGTGAATCTTCAACGACCCGTTGGTTGACTTTTCTACTACACTGGTCGGGCAGGTGCAACCCCGGGAGAGTGATGTGACGACGAGCACGCCGGCGACCGAGCCGGCAGCAGCAGCACCGCGCGACGCGGCGCCCCACGACGAGCAGCCCGTGCGCTGGCTGACCGAGGACCAGCAGCGCGACTGGCGCGCCTTCCGCGACGGCACCGCGCTCCTCCTCGACGCCCTCGGGCGGGAGCTCGACGAGCAGTCCGGCCTCTCGCTGGGGGAGTACGAGCTCCTCGTCCGTCTCTCCGAGGCGCCCGACCGCACCCTGCGGATGTCCGACCTCGCGGGCGACCTCGCCCACTCCCGCAGCCGCCTCACCCACACCGTCGCCCGCATGGAGCGCGCCGGGCTGGTCCGCCGCGAGCGCGCCACCTGCGACGCGCGCGGCGTCAACTGCGTGATGACCGAGCAGGGCTGGGCCACCCTCGTCGCGGCAGCACCGGGCCACGTCCGCTCGGTGCGCGCCCACCTGGTCGACGCCCTCGACGCCGACCAGCTCGCCGCCCTGGGCGCCGCCATGCAGACCGTGGTCGCCCACCTGCGCTCGCCCGCGTGCGACGCGGCCCGCGCCGCGGACGACGACGCCGCCGAGGCCGCGGGCGGCAGCGCGGCCTGAGGCGGCCCGGGACGGCAGCGGTCGGGGCACCGGTCCGGGTTTGCGAGACTAGGGGCATGGTCGCCACCACGGTCCACCTGCTGCGTCACGGCGAGGTCCACAACCCCGAGGGTCTGCTCTACGGCCGACTCCCCGGGTACCGGCTGTCCGAACGGGGGCAGGCCATGGCCGAGCTCGTCGCCCGCACCCTCGCGGGCGAGGAGGGCGCGCCCCGCCGGGACGTCGTCGCCGTGGTCGCCTCGCCGCTGCAGCGCGCGCAGGAGACCGCTGCGCCGATCGCCCGGGCCTTCGGCGTGGAGATCACCACCGACGAGCGCATCATCGAGGCCGAGAACCACTTCCAGGGCATGACGTTCGGCGTCGGCGACGGCTCGCTGCGCCACCCCGAGCACTGGCCGCACCTGCGCAACCCGTTCCGGCCCTCCTGGGGCGAGGCGTACACGGCGCAGGTCGAGCGCGTGCTCGCCGCCGTCGACGCCGCCCGGGCCGCCGCCCTCGGCCACGAGGTCGTCCTGGTCTCCCACCAGCTGCCGATCTGGGTGACCCGGCTCGCGCTCGAGGGCCGCCGCCTGTGGCACGACCCCCGCCGCCGGCAGTGCTCGCTCGCGTCGCTGACCTCGTTGCGCTACGACGGCGACCGGCTCGTCGGCGTCGGCTACTCCGAGCCCGCCGCGGCCCTGCTGCCCGGCGCGTCGCCGGTGCCGGGGGCCTGACCGTGGCCCGACGTCCCGCCCGCGCCGCCGCCCTCGCCCTGGCGGCCGTGCTCGTGCTGGGCGCGTGCTCGACCGACGACGGGGGGGCCGACGACGTCGTCGACCAGGGCTACGAGTCCGGCGACGGCTCGACCACCACGTGGTCCGTCGACGAGCGCACGGACCCCGTCGCCCTGGCCGGGACCGACTACGAGGGGCTCGACCACGACCTCGCGGACGCCCGCGGCGACGTCGTGCTGCTCAACACCTGGTACGCGGCCTGCCCCCCGTGCCGCGCCGAGGCGCCCGACCTCGTCGAGATCGCCGAGGACTACGCCGACGACGGGCTCCAGGTGCTCGGCATCAACAGCCGCGACGCCGCCGGCGCCGCGCAGGCGTTCCAGCGCGAGTTCGCCGTGCCCTACCCGAGCCTCGACGACTCCGACGGCAGCGCCGTCGCCGCGCTCCAGGGCGTCGTGCCCGTCAGCGCCGTGCCGACCACGATCCTGCTCGACCGCGAGGGCCGCGTGGCCGCCCGCGTGCTGGGGCTCGCCGACGCCTCGACGCTGCGCGCGCTCGTCGACGACCTGCTCGCCGAGGGCGCGCCGGCCGACGACGCCCCGGCAGGCGTCGCGCCGACCGGGGACGACGCGTGATCCTCGCCGCCGACCTCGCACCGACGGTCGTCGGCGGCTCCCTCCTGCTCGCCGTCCCCGTCGCGGTGCTCGCCGGCCTGGTCTCGTTCGCGTCCCCCTGCGTGCTGCCCCTCGTGCCGGGGTACCTCGGGCTGCTCGGCGGGACGCTGGGCGGCGCGTCCGGCCCGCGCACCGTCCTCGGGCTGCCCGACGCCACCGGCGTCGTGCGCCTGGACCCCCGCCGGGCGGGAGCCGCCACGGTCGGCGGGACCGCGGCGGCGACGGGAGCCCCCCCGGCCCCCGGCCCCGACGCGGTCGCGGGCGACGCCGTCCCGCTGCCGCACGCGGCCCCGGCGCCCCGGGCCGCCGGTCGTGGCCGCACGCTCGCCGGGGTCGGGCTGTTCGTCGCCGGGTTCACCGTCGTGTTCGTCGCCTACGGCGCGCTCGCCGGCTCGCTCGGCGCGGCGCTGTGGCAGTGGCAGGACACGGTCGGGCGGGTGCTCGGCGTGCTCGTCGTGCTGCTCGGCCTGACGTTCGTCGGCGCGTTCCGGTTCCTGCAGGTCGACGTGCGCCCGCACGTCGCGCCCCGGGCCGGCCTGTGGGGCGCGCCCGTCCTCGGGGTCGCGTTCGGCATCGGCTGGACGCCCTGCATCGGCCCCACGCTCGCCGCGATCCTCACCCTCTCGTTGACCGGCGGGTCGGCCGGCCGGGGAGCCCTGCTGGCCGTGGCGTTCTGCGTCGGGCTCGGGCTGCCGTTCCTGCTCGTCGCGCTCGGCCTGACCGGGTCGCGCCGGGCGCTGGCGGTGCTCAGCCGGCACCGCGTCGCCGTCATGCGGGTCGGCGGGGCGATGCTCGTCGTGCTCGGCCTCGCGCTCGTCACCGGCGTCTGGACCACGTGGGCCGCCTGGCTGCAGGGGCTGCTCACGGGGTCCGAGCCCTTCGTCCCCGTCCTGTGAGGCCCCCGTGGTGACCTACCGGCCCGAGGGCCTCGACGACGCGTTCAGCGACGACCGTGCGCAGCAGCCCGACCAGCGCCCCGACCCAGGCCCCGGGCGCGGCGCCGCGCCGGACGCCGGCCCCCCGGCGCTGCCCGCGCTCGGGGCCGTCGGCTGGCTGCGCTGGGTGTGGCGGCAGCTGACGAGCATGCGCGTCGCCCTGCTGCTGCTCATGCTGCTGGCCGTCGCGGCCGTGCCCGGCACCGTGTTCCCGCAGCGCCCGCAGGACCCGGCGGCCGTCGCCGACTACCTCGAGGAGCACGCGACCACCGGGCCGTGGCTCGACCGCCTCGGCTTCTTCGACGTCTACGCGTCGGTGTGGTTCTCCGCGATCTACCTGCTGCTGTTCGTCTCCCTCGTCGGCTGCATCCTGCCGCGCACCCGTGTGCACCTGGGCGCCCTGCGCGCCCGTCCGCCGCGCCCGCCCCGTCGGTTCGGCCGGTTCCCCGCCCAGGGCGGCGGCACCTCCCCGGACGCGCCGCGCGAGGTCGCCGAGCGTGCCGCGGCGCTGCTGCGCCGCCGGTGGCGCGTGCTGCCGCTGGCGCCCGCGTACCGCGTCGACGTGCACGACGAGGGTGACGGCACGTGGGCCGTGGCCGCCGAGCGCGGGTACCTGCGCGAGACCGGCAACCTGCTGTTCCACCTCGCCCTCGTCGGCCTGCTCGTGGCGGTCGCGACCGGGCAGATGCTGCACTACCGCGGGCAGGCGATCGTCGTGCAGGGCCGCGGGTTCGCCAACGCGCAGGTCGACTACGACACGTTCGAGCGCGGCACCGCCTTCGACCCCGCCGACCTCGTGCCGTTCACGCTGCGGCTCGACGAGTTCGACGCCGAGTTCGACCCCGAGACCCTCCAGTCGCGCGACTTCACCGCGTTCGTCACCCTCACCGAGCCCGGGCAGGAGCCGACCGCCGAGACGATCCGCGTCAACCACCCGCTCACGGCCGGCGGCGCCAAGGTCTACCTGCAGGGCAACGGGTACGCGCCCCAGGTGACGGTGCGCGACGCGGCGGGCGAGGTCGCGTTCGCCGGCGCGGTGCCGTTCCTGCCGCAGGACGACGTGTACACCTCCCGCGGCGTCATCAAGGTCCCCGACGTGTCCGGCGGTCAGGACCAGATCGGGCTCGTGGGCTTCCTGCTGCCGACCGCGCAGGAGTGGATGCCCGGGTTCTGGCAGTCGGTCGACCCGCAGCCGGCCGACCCGCTGCTCGTCCTGTCCGTCTGGTCGGGCAACCTCGGCCTCGACACCGGCGTGCCGCAGAACGTCTACCAGCTCGACGAGTCCCGCATGGAGCAGGCCCTGGAGGCCGACGGCACGCCCGTGACCCTCGAGGTCCGCCCCGGCGAGACCGTCGACCTGCCCGACGGCCAGGGCACCCTGACGTTCGAGGAGCTGCCCCGGTTCGTCGCGCTCGACCTGCGGCACGACCCCGCGCTGACGTGGGTGCTCGTCTTCTCCCTCCTCGCGTTCGCCGGCCTCGGTGCGTCGCTGTTCGCGCCGCGGCGACGCCTGTGGCTGCGGGCCGGCCCGGCACCGCTCGCACCGGGCCGGGACCAAGGTCCTGCCGCGGGTACAGTGATCACCGCCGCAGGGCTCGCGCGCGGCGACGACGTCGGCCTCGTGACCGAGCTGGACCGCGTCCTCGCCGCCGTGCTGGGGGACGGGTCCGACGGCGCGCACGAACGGGCCGCCGGCACGAGCGCGGGGCCCGTCGCGGACGGACGACCCGGAGGCCCGTGATGGACCAGATCTCCCTCGCCGAGGTGAGCGACCTGCTCGTGTGGGGCGCCACCACGGCCTTCACCGTCGCGCTCGTCGCCTGGACCCTGGAGCTCGGCCGCGTCGCCGAGGCCGCGCAGCAGGTCCGCGACCGCAGCCGCGAGCTCGTCGGCGCGGGCGCACCGGTCGAGGACCGTCCGGTCGCCGCGCCGGCGGCTGCCGATGGTCCGTCCCGGGCCCGGGGCATCGCGCTGAGCACCACGCCCCTGGGGATCCTCCTCCTGCTCGCGGGCGTCGTGACGCGCGGGCTGGCCGCGGGGCGGTGGCCCACCGCGAACATGTACGAGTTCGCGATCGTCGGCGTGCTCGTCGCGGTCACCACGCTCACCGTGCTGCAGCGCCGGCGGGTGATCGCGTTCGTCTCCGTGGTCGTCATGGGCATCGCCGTGCTGGGGCTGGCCCTGGCGCTCGTCGTGTTCCACGTCCAGGCCGACGCCGTGCAGCCCGCGCTGCAGAGCTACTGGCTGATCCTGCACGTGGGTGTCGCGATCACCGCGACCGGCGTCTTCACGGTCGGGTTCGCCACGTCGGTGCTCCAGGTGCTCTCCTCCTCGCGCGCCGAGGGACGCTCGCACGTCGCGCGGCCCTGGCGCCGCATGGACGGCCTGCGCCGGCCGCTGGCGCGCTGGCGCGTCACGGGACCGGCGTTCGCGTGGCTCGAGCAGGTGCCCGACGCCCGCCGCCTCGAGGCCCTGTCCTTCCGCCTGCACGCGATCGGCTTCGTCCTGTGGACGTTCACCCTCATCGGCGGGGCCATCTGGGCCGAGCACGCGTGGGGCCGCTACTGGGGCTGGGACCCCAAGGAGGTCGGCTCCTTCGTCGCGTGGGTCGTGTACGCCGCGTACCTGCACGCCCGCACCACGCGCGGCTGGAACGGGCGCCGCGCCGCCTACCTGGTCTACGCCGGGTACGCGGTGGTGCTGGCCAACTTCACCGTCATCAACCTGTTCGTCGACGGGAAGCACTCGTACTCGGGCCTGTGACCCGCCCGGGCCGGTGACCCGCCTCCGCCGCCGTCCGCGGCGCGGGGCGCGTCACGTCGTGGGGTTGTCGTCCGTCGCGTCGCGCTGCTGACGGCGCCGCTCCTGCTCCAGGCGCCACAGGAAGTCCGGGTCGTCGTCGGGGGCCACGGGCCGCGGCGGTGCGCCCCGCCCGCCCCGCCCGGCGCGCCTGTTCCGCGACACGACCAGCCAGACGACCCCGCCGACCACCGGGACGAGCAGCACCAGGGCGATCCACGCGAGGTGCGGGGCGCCGAGCCGTTCGTCCTCGTCGCTGCGGGTGACGTCGACGACGCAGTAGACGACGAACGCCAGCAGGAGCAGGAACAGCAGATTCCTCATCGTCCCCAGGGTAGTCGGCGGTCGGCGTCCCGGCCGCGGCAGGCGCCCCCGGTCGGGGCACGACCGGGCGCCGCCGCGCAGCGCCTACCCTGGGGGCGTGCCCGTCGTCGTCTGGTCCGCGCTCCGGCTGCTCCTCCTCCTCGTCACCACCGGTGTGCTCTGGGCCGCCGGGATGCGCTCGTGGCTGGCCCCCGTGGTCGGGGCGTTCCTCGCCTGGGCGCTGTCGTACGTGCTGCTGCAGCGGCCCCGCGACGCCGCGGCCCGCTACCTCGCGGACCGGGCCGCCGAGCGTGCCGCGGCCGGCGGGCGCGCCGTCCTGCGCGGCGGTGCGGCGCAGGACGCGGACGCCGAGGACGCGGCCGACGAGGCCGCCCGGTCCGCGGCCACGCCGGGCGCCGACCCGCGCGCCTCCGACGTCGGCGTGGTCCCCGACCCGCCGTCGGCCGTCCCGGACCCCCCGCCCGCGCGCGGCTGACGCCCCGCCCGCGCGACGGGTCGGCGTCGGTCAGAGCGCGGCGTCGGTCAGAGTGCCAGGCCCAGCCCCAGCAGCACCCCGAACGCCAGCTCGAGCGCACCCACACCCGCGAGCACCGGCACGAGGGCCAGCCCGCGGGCACCGAGCAGCACCACCACGGCCAGCACCACCGAGGGGGCGAGCAGCAGCAGCACCAGCAGCGACCACGGGGCGACCACCGCGCACGCCGCGCCGAGCAGCACCGGCAGCACGACCATGGCCGCGAACACCCGGCGGGCGCGGCGCTCGCCCAGCCGCACCGCGAGCGTCCGCTTGCCGACCACCGCGTCGGTGGGCACGTCGCGCACGTTGTTCACCATGAGCAGCGCGCACGCCAGGAGCCCGACGGCCACCGCCCCGACCCACGCGGTCCACGGCAGCTCGCCGGCCTGCGTCCACGTGGTGCCCAGCACGGCCACGAGCCCGAAGAACACGAACACGCCGACCTCGCCGAGGCCGAGGTACCCGTACGGGCGCCTCCCGCCCGTGTAGGTCCACGCGGCCACGACGGCGAGCGCGCCCACGGCGAGCAGCCACCACGACCCGGACAGGGCGACCAGGCCCAGCCCGAGCAGCCCCGCCACCCCGAACGCGGCGAACGCGGCGGTGCGCACCTGCGCCGGGCGGGCCGCCCCCGACGCGGTCAGACGCATCGGCCCGACACGGTCCAGGTCGGTGCCCCGCACCCCGTCGGAGTAGTCGTTCGCGTAGTTGACGCCCACCTGCAGCGCGAGCGCGACACCTGCGGCGAGGAGCGCGCGGCCGACGTGCTCGGCGCCCACCTGCGCGGCGGCGCCCGTGCCGACCAGGACGGGGGCGACGGCGGCGGGCAGGGTGCGCGGACGTGCGCCGGCGACCCACTCGGTGGTGCTGGCCATGGTGCTCCTGGGCTCGGGGGGCCCGGCGCACGGCCGGGAGGACGGACGGGACGGTCCCGCACGGGCGGGGCGTCGGGTCAGGCGGGCGGGGCCTGGGCCTGCTGCTCGACGGCGAGGCGCGCGACGGCGCGGCGGTCCGGCTTGCCGGGGCCGCGCAGCGGCAGCGCGTCGACCACGACCACCTGCCGGGGCGCGCTCGCCGGGCCGAGGGCCGCGGCCACGGACGTGCGCAGGTCCTGCAGCGGCGGGGCTGCACCGTCCGACGTCACGACGACGGCGACCACGCACTGCCCCCAGTGCTGGTCGGGCACGCCCACGACGCACACCTCGCGCACGCCCGGGTGGGCGGCTACGACCGCCTCGACGGCCTGCGGGTCGACCTTGACGCCGCCGGAGACGAGCACGTCGTCGAGGCGGCCGAGGACCTGCAGGCGACCGTCCACGACGCGCCCGCGGTCGGAGGTGCGCAGCCAGCGCGCGCCCCGCTGCGTCACGAACGTGGTCGCGTCCAGGTCGGGGCGCCCGAGGTACCCGGTCGCCAGGACCGGACCGGTCAGGCTCACGCGCTGCTCGGCGTCGACGTCGACCTGCACGCCGTCCAGCGCGACGCCGTCGTACACGCACCCGCCGCACGTCTCCGTCATGCCGTACGTGGTGACGACCCGCACCCCGGCCGCCCGGGCCCGCGCCAGCAGGGTCGGCGACGTGGCGGCCCCGCCGACGAGGATCGCGTCGAAGGTCCGGGCCGCCGCCGTGGCCGCGTCGTCGTCGAGGACCCGGACGAGCTGGGTCGGCACGAGCGACGTGTACCGCGGCAGGTCCGTGCCGAGGCCGTCGACCGCCGCGCGGAAACCCTCCGCGCGGAAGGGTCCGGCGCCCAGCACGTGCGGCGCGTGGCCGGCGAGCAGCGCGCGCACCAGCACCTGGAGCCCCGCGACGTGGTGCACGGGCAGCGCCAGCAGCCACCGCCCCGGGCCGCCCAGGCGCGCGGCCGTGGCGGCGGCGGACGCCCGCAGCGCGTCGGCGCCGAGCAGCACGTCGCGCGACCGCCCCGTCGAGCCCGAGGTCCGCACGACCAGCGCCGTGCCGTAGGGCACCCCGCGCGGCGCCTCGTGCCCGCGCGGGACGTCCGGGTCGAGCGCGCGCAGCGCGGGACCGGTGCCGTCGAGCGCGGCGGGCAGCGCGTCGAGCAGGTCCCCCGCGCGCGCGGGGACGTCGCGCAGGGGCCGGTCCACCCGCACAGCCTAGGTCGCCCGGCGCGCCCGGTCGTCCCGGGTGCGCCCTGCCGCACGGCCCGCGGTCGTAGAGTGGCCCGCGGCTGCCCCGGTCCTCGTGGGGCGCCGGCCACGGACGGGGGGTCCGCGGCGGGGGAGGGATCAGGAGACGAGATGGCACCGACGGCTCGGGCCGAGCGGCCCCGGCGCGCCCACCGGGCGGCGACCCGCCACGGACTGCTGCTGGCGGTGGGCGCGGCCCTGGCGCTCGCCGCGTGCGGGTCCCCGACGACGCCGGACGTCACCGTCGTCACCCAGGCCCCGACGATCGAGCCGGCCAAGGGGGCGGTGCCCGCGCCCGAGGTGCCCCCGACCTGGCCGCTGACGGGCGTCGCCGGGGAGCCCGACCCGCGCCCCGCGATCGCCGTGAAGATCGAGAACACGTCGTCGGCCCGCCCGCAGTCGGGCCTCGACCAGGCCGACGTCGTCTGGGAGACCATCGTCGAGTTCGAGGTCTCCCGGTTCATCGCCGTCTTCCACTCCCAGGTGCCCGAGGAGGTCGGCCCCGTCCGGTCCGTGCGGCCCATGGACCCGCTCGTCGTCAGCCCCCTGGGCGGCCTGCTCGTGTTCTCGGGCGGCCAGCCCGGCATCCTCGACCTCGTCGCGCAGTCCGGCGTCCAGGTCGTCTCGCACGACGCGGGCGCGCCCGGCCTGTACCGGATCAGCTCCCGCTCCGCCCCGCACAACGTCTACGGGACCCCCCAGACCTGGTGGGACGCCGCCGAGGCCGGCCGCACGGCGCCGCCCGAGCAGTTCGCGTTCGCCCGGACGGCCGAGCGCGCGACCGCCGCGACCGACGGGTCGCCCGCGTCGACGCTGGCCTTCCGGCTGTCGGGCGCGTCGAGCCCGACGTGGACGTGGGACGGTGCCAGCGGCACGTGGCTGCGCGCCGAGGGGTCGACCCCGGCGACGGTCGCGAGCGGGCAGCGGATCTCCGCCGTCAACGTGGTCTCCGTCGTCGCCGGGCACCCCGACTCCGGGTTCGGCGCCCAGGGCGGCGCGCCCGTGCCCACCTACGAGCTCGTCGGCTCCGGCGAGGCCACCCTCGCGACCGGCGGCAAGACCGTCGCGGTGACCTGGGAGAAGACCGCCGCCGACGCGCCGCTGCGCCTGCTGATGCCCGACGGGTCGCCCGCCCGCCTGGCCCCCGGCACCACGTGGGTCGAGCTGGTGCCCGCGGGCACGGGGTCGCTGACCGTCTCCTGACGGGCCCGGCGGGGGCGCCCGGCGTCATCCCGCAGGGGGACCCCGCGGCGCCGCACGGTGGACGGACCTCACCCGCGGCGCCCGACCCCCGGCGGACGCGCCGCGGGCGACTCCCCGACCAGGCTGGTGCCATGACCACGCACCACGCCCCGGCCCTCGTCCCGTCCGCCACCGACGCCCCCGCGCAGCCGCAGCACGACGTGCGGTCCGCGCTCGCGGTCGTCGCCGCCGGCCTCGTCCTGGTCGCCCTGCTCGTCGGCGGCACGGCCCTGCTGACCGCGGTCCTCGACGTCGCCCGGTGGGTCTCCGCCTGAGCCGCCCGACGACGCGCCGGCGTCAGTAGGCGTACGGGAAGCCCGACCAGTCCGGCGCCCGCCGCTGCAGGAACGCGTCGCGCCCCTCGACCGCCTCGTCCGTCATGTACGCGAGCCGGGTCGCCTCACCGGCGAACACCTGCTGGCCGGCCAGCCCGTCGTCCGCCAGGTTGAACGCGAACTTCAGCATCCGCACCGCCTGGGGCGACTTCGACGCGATCACCCGCGCGTACTCCAGGCCCACCTCCTCGATCGTCGCGTGGTCCACGACGTCGTTGACGGCACCCCAGTCGTACGCGTCCTGCGCGGAGTACTCCCGGGCGAGGAAGAAGATCTCCCGGGCCCGCTTCTGCCCGACCTGCCGCGCCAGCAGCGCCGAGCCGTAGCCGCCGTCGAACGAGCCCACGTCCGCGTCGGTCTGCTTGAACCGCGCGTGCTCACGGCTCGCGACGCTCAGGTCCGCGACCACGTGCAGCGAGTGCCCACCGCCCGCGGCCCAGCCGTTGACGAGCGCCACGACGACCTTCGGCATCGTCCGGATCAGCCGCTGCACCTCGAGGATGTGCAGCCGGCCGGCGCGGGCCGGGTCGATGGCCTCGGCGGTCTCGCCCTCGGCGTACCGGTACCCGTCCCGGCCCCGGATGCGCTGGTCCCCGCCCGAGCAGAAGGCCCACACCCCGTCCTTGGGGCTGGGGCCGTTGCCCGTGAGCAGGACCGTCCCCACGTCGGACGTCGTGCGCGCGTGGTCGAGCACGGCGTACAGCTCGTCGACGGTGTGCGGGCGGAAGGCGTTGCGCACCTCGGGCCGGTCGAACGCCACCCGCACCACCGGCAGGTCCCGCGCCACCGCACCGGCCGCGGTCTGCGCCGCGTCGGGCCGGGCCACGCCCCGGTGGTAGGTGATGTCGGTGAGGTGCTCGAACCCGGCGACCGTGCGCCACCGGGCCGGGTCGAAGGTGTCGGAGACGCGGTCCGGCAGCGGGGGACCGGCGGGGGTGTCGTCGCTCACCGGACGACCCTATGCGGTGGCGTGGTCGGCGGGAGTCTCCCGGTCGGGGCCCTCGGACCGGCCGAGGAGCCACCGTGCAGAGATCAGGCACAGGCCGCACCACGGCACGAGCGACGCGAGGGACGCGACCAGCCCGACCACGCCGAACGGCGAGGGGACCAGCATGAGCGCACCCGCCGCGGCCGCCCACAGGGACGACCCCCGCGGAGCGTCGGGCGCCAGGTGCAGGAGTCGTGCGACCAGGAGCAGGACGACCGCGCCGAGCAGGTAGTACGTCAGGAAGGCCGTGCCGGTCCAGCCCGCCAGCACGGCCTCTCCCGCGGCTTCGAGCGCCGTGCGACCCGCGTCGTCGGCCGCGGCGTGCGCGCGGGCCAGGGTCAGCATCTCGGCCGCCGGGTTCGACGCGACGTACGCAGCCATCTGCAGCGTGCCCAGGCCGACCACCAGGACGACGCCCGACCTCGACACGGTGCGCAGCGCTGCCGCCCACCCCAGGTACAGCAGCCACACGGCCAGGTTGTTCACCAGGTACAGGGCGTCGAGGGAGAGCAGGCCGACCACCGGGTCGTCGATCATGAGCGCGAAGACCTCCGGCGTCGTGCGTGCGGGCGGCCGGACGGAGAACGTCGCGACCTGCACAGCGACGAGAGCGACCGAGCCGATCGCGCCCCATCCGCCAAGACGCCGGAGCCCGCGCAGGTCGTCATCGGGCGCAGGGCGTGCAGCGCTGACCATGGTGCCTCCGCATCGGTCGGCGCTCGTGCCGCCGTCCCGTCGACCTTAGGGCGGCGCGCCCTCGCGCGTGGGCCGTTGGGGAGGCGGCCCCGCGCGCGCCGGTGCGGGGCCTCCCTACGCTGGTGGCGTGCTGCCGATCTCCGACGTCGTCGTCTGGTCCGTCCCCCTGCGCACCCGCTTCCGGGGGCTGACCTCCCGGGACGGGGTCCTCGTGCGGGGCGCGGCCGGCTGGGGCGAGTGCAGCCCCTTCTGGGACTACGACGACGACGCCGCCGTCCGCTGGTGGCAGGCTGCGCGGGAGGCGGCCGACGAGGGCTGGCCCCCGCCCGTCCGCACGCACGTGCCCGTCAACGTCACGGTGCCGGCGGTCGCCCCCGATCACGCGCACCGCATCGTCACCGCGTCCGGCGGCTGCCGCACCGCCAAGGTCAAGGTCGCCGAGCCGGGCCAGGACCCGCACGCCGACGAGGCGCGCCTGGAGGCGGTCCGCGACGCCCTCGGCCCCGACGGTGCGATCCGCGTCGACGCGAACACCGCCTGGGACGTCGGCACCGCCGTGACCCGGCTCGCCGCGCTCGACCGGGCGGCCGGCGGGCTGGAGTACGCCGAGCAGCCCGTCGCCGGGGTCGAGGACCTCGCCCGGCTGCGCCGGCGCACGCACGTGCCGCTCGCCGCCGACGAGTCCGTGCGCCGCAGCGACGACCCCCTGGCCGTCGCGCGCCTGCACGCCGCGGACGTCGTGGTCCTCAAGGCCCAGCCGCTCGGCGGCGTCCGCGCCTCGCTGCGGCTGGCCGAGCAGATGGGTCTGCCCGTGGTGGTGTCCTCGGCGCTGGAGACGTCCGTGGGCCTGGCCGCCGGTCTCGCGCTGGCCGCGGCGCTGCCCGAGCTGCCCTACGCGTGCGGCCTGGCGACCGCCCAGCTGCTCGCGTCCGACCTCGTCGCCGAGCCCCTGCTGCCCGTCGACGGGGCGATCGAGGTGCGCCGGCCCGCGCCGGACCCTGCGCTGCTCGCGGCCGCCGCCGCGCCCGCGCCGCTCGTCGCGCGCTGGGGCGCGCGCCTGGACGCCGTGCGGGCTCGGGCATGATGGCCGACGTGAGCGCGACCCCCGACGACGCCCCCCGCACCGGGACGACCGCACGGGTCCCGGCCCGACGCGCCGCCCGCCGGCCCGTCGACCCCGGCCCCCCGGCGATCGCCGCGGCCCGGGTCCTCGTGCAGGCGCTCGCGGCCCTCGGGGTGCGGGACGTGGTGCTGGCCCCGGGGTCGCGCAGCGCCCCGCTCGCGTACGCCCTGGCCGACGCCGCGCGCCCCGACGAGGACCGTCCCGCGGGCGCCCCGGCGGTCCGCCTGCACGTGCGCGTCGACGAGCGCGACGCCGCCTTCCTCGCCCTGGGTCTGTGCCGCGCGTCCGCGCACCCGCCGCGCCACGGGGAGCCCGCACCCGCCGGACCGCGCCCCGTGGCCGTCGTCACCACGTCGGGCACCGCGGCCGCGAACCTGCACCCCGCCGTCCTCGAGGCCCACCACGCCGGGCTCCCGCTCCTGCTGCTGACGGCCGACCGACCGCACGAGCTGCGCGGCACCGGCGCCAACCAGACCACCGAGCAGGTCGGCATGTTCGGCGGGGCCGTGCGCCTCGCCGTCGACGTGCCCGCGCCGGACGGGCGCACGGGGGAGGACCGGGACCTGCGCCGGCTGGTCTCGCGCGCCGTGGCCACCGCGCTCGGCGCCCGCACCGGCGACCCCGGCCCCGTGCACCTCGACCTGGCGTACCGCGACCCCCTGGTGCCCGACGAGGCGCCGTGGCCGCCCGCGTCGGAGGCGGGCCTGACGCAGGTCGCGACGAGGCACGCGCCCGCCGAGGCCGCCGAGCCCGCGACGGGCACGGTGCCGACCGTGACCGTGCGCACCGAGGGCGGCCGCCGGGTGCGGCGCGGCTCGGGCGCGGTGCCGACCGTCGTGGTCGCGGGGGACGGCGCCGGTCCGACCGCCCGGCGCCTCGCCGAGGCCAACGGGTGGCCCTTGCTCGCCGAGCCGTCGTCGGGCGCCCGTCAGGGTCCGCACGCGATCGGCGCCTACCGCCTGCTGCTCGACGACGACCGCCTCGGCGGGCGCGTGGGCCGCGTGGTCGTGCTGGGACGTCCGACGCTCTCGCGGCAGGTGCAGCGGCTGCTGGCCCGCCCGGACGTCGAGGTCGTCGTGGTCGCCCCGCGCGGCGTCGACTGGCCGGACGCCGCCCGCAACGCCTCCCAGGTGCTCCTCGAGCCGCCGCCCCGCATGCGCCAGGGCCGCGTCGGGGCGCCCGAGGGCTGGCTGGACGACTGGCAGGTCGCCGACGCCGCCGCGCAGGAGGCGCTGGCCGGGCTGCTCGACACGCCCGAGGACGCGCGCCGCTCCCGCTCCGGCCCGCGGGTGAGCGGCCCGGCGCTGGCCCGCGCCGTCGCCCGCGCCAGCGCCCCCGACGACGTCCTCGTCGTCGGGGCGTCGAGCCCCGTGCGCGACCTCGACCTCGTGGCCCGCTGGGACACCGCACCGCTCGTGCTGGCCAACCGCGGGCTCGCCGGCATCGACGGCACGGTCGCGACCGCGACGGGGGTGGCCCTGGGCCTGCCGCACCGCCGCGTGCGCGCCTACCTGGGCGACCTCACGTTCCTGCACGACGTCGGCGGCCTGCTGCGGGGCCCCGCCGAGCCGCGCGTGGACCTGCAGATCGTCGTCGCCAACGACGACGGCGGCTCGGTCTTCACGACCCTGGAGCACGGCGAGCCCGAGCGCGCGGAGACGTTCGAGCGCGTGTTCGGCACCCCGCACGGCGTCGACGTCGCGGCGCTGTGCGCGGCGTACGGGGTGCGGCACACGCGCGTCGTCGACACCGACGGGCTGCTGCCCGCGCTCGCAGCCCCGGGCACGGGGGTGGGTGTGGTCGAGGTGCGGGTGGACCGCACGCAGCGGCGCGCGCTGGGGGAGCGGGTGGCCGTCGAGGTCGCCGCCGCGGTGGACAAGGCCCTGACCGCCGGGCCGTGACGTCCCGGTGCGGGGCCGGGCGTCCGCTCGCCGCGAACTCACAGCAGGTTCCCAGGGTTCGGGGAGGCGTGTCCCAGTCCCTGGGGGTGAGATGGGTCTCGACAAGGAGGCAGCCATGACCAGCACGCCCGAGCAGCCGCACCGCGGGCAGCAGGACCACCCGACCGAGCCCCTCGCCGTCGCGCAGCCGACGCAGCGCCTGCCGCTGCCGGCGACCCCGCCCGCTCCCGCGCCCGAGCGGCTCACGCCCGCGCAGCAGTGGGCCCGGTACGACGCCGCGCAGCGCGCCACGCGCGAGCCGGCCCTCGTCGGCGCCCCCGCCGCCGCGCACGCCGCACCGCCGGCACCCCCCGTCCCGCCGGCTCCCGCCGGTTCCGCGTCCCCCGCCGCCGGCCCGGCGACGCCCCCGCCCCCGCCCGCCGGCGGCACCCCGTCGTCCGCCCAGCCCTGGGGCCCGCCCGCCGGACCCGCGCCGCGCCGCCGCTCCCGGGCGTGGCTGTGGATCACCGCCGGCGTCGTCACCGGCCTGCTCGTCGGCGGCGGCGCGGTCGCCGCCGCGCAGCTCGTGGACGGCTCGGCGGGCACGCAGCGCCCGGCCTCGCTGGCCGAGCTGGGCCGGCCGGCGGACGACACCGTCCCGGTCGCGGGCTCCACCACGCAGGGCCCCGACTGGCCCGCCGTGGCCGCCGCGGTCCAGGACTCCGTCGTCGCGATCGACGTCACGACCTCGGCGGGCGAGTCGCAGGGCTCCGGCGTCATCATCAGCGAGGACGGTGCGATCCTCACCAACAACCACGTGGTCTCCGGCGCCGGCGACGGTCAGGTGACGGTGACGCTCACCGACGGGCGCATCCTCGAGGCCGAGGTCACGGGCACGGACGCCAGCACCGACCTCGCGGTCATCCAGGTGGTCGACGCCCCCGACGACCTGGTGCCCGCGGTGCTCGGCGACTCCGACGCGGTCACCGTCGGGGAGTCCGTGATGGCCGTGGGCAACCCTCTCGGCCTGGCCAACACCGTCACCACCGGCATCGTCTCGGCGGTCGACCGGCCGGTGAGCACGCAGGAGAACGGCGGCGAGGCGGCCGTGACCAACGCGATCCAGATCGACGCCGCGGTCAACCCCGGCAACTCCGGCGGCCCGCTGTTCGACGCGCAGGGCCAGGTCGTCGGCATCACGTCCTCGATCGCGACCCTGTCGAGCGAGTCCGGGTCGATCGGCCTCGGGTTCGCGATCCCGGTGAACCTCGCCGAGCAGATCGCGGCGCAGCTCATCGCCGACGGCGAGGCCGAGCACGCGTTCCTCGGCGTGACGCTCCAGGACGGCACGGCCACCGCCGACGACGTCACGCGCCGCGGGGCCGTGGTGCGGTCCGTGACCGACGAGTCCCCGGCGGCGGAGGCGGGCCTGCAGGTCGACGACGTGATCGTCGCGATCGACGGCGACGTCGTGGGCGGCTCGGAGTCCCTCACCGCGTACGTGCGCGGCATGTCCTCCGGCGACGAGGCCACGCTGACCGTGGTCCGGGACGGCCGTGCCCTCGAGGTCGACGTGACGCTCGCGACCCGCCCGGACGACTTCGGCCAGCAGGAGCAGCAGCCCGCCGTGCCGGACGACTCCAGCGGGATGCCCGAGGGCATGACGCCCGAGGACCTGTGGGAGTGGTTCCAGCAGCAGCAGGAGCAGGGCTGAGCCCCGCACGACCTGGGCCGGCCGGTGACGGTCGTGCCCACCGCGGTCCGGTCCCCCCTGACCGGGCCGCACGCGAGCCCGCCGCGACGTCCCCCGCGGCGGGCTCGCGCACGTCCGGGGCCCCGGGCGTGCGCCTCGAGGGCTCAGTCGCCGCCGAGGGCGTAGCGCATGGGCTCGAGCTTGGCGCGGGACTCCGCGAGCTCGGCGGCCGGGTCGGACGCCGCCACGACGCCGCAGCCCGCGAACAGCCGCAGGCGGTGCGGGTCGTCGGGGTCGACGCGGGCCGAGCGCAGCGCGATGCCCCACTCGCCGTCGCCGTCGGCTCCGAACCACCCGACGGGCCCGGCGTACCGGGCCCGGTCCATGCCCTCGACGCGGGCGATCAGGGCCCGTGCGGCCTGCGTCGGCGTGCCGCACACCGCGGCCGTCGGGTGCAGGGCCGCGGCCAGCGCGAGCGAGGACGGGTGCGTGCCCTCGGCGCCGCGCAGCACGCCCGTGACGTCGGACGCCAGGTGCAGCACGTTCGGCAGCGAGAGCACGAACGGCACGTCCGGCACGTTGCTCGACGAGCAGAACGGCGCGAGCGCGTCGGCCACGGACGTCACGGCGTACTCGTGCTCCTCCAGGTCCTTGGACGAGTGCGCGAGGATCGCGGCGCGTGCCATGTCCGCCGCGTCGTCGCCGGTGCGCCGGATCGTGCCGGCGAGCACGCGCGAGGTCACCAGCCCGCGCTCGGAGCGCACGAGCAGCTCGGGCGTCGCGCCGATCATGCCGTCGACGCTGAACGTCCAGCACGACCGGTACCGCCCCGCGAGCCGCGCCAGCGCCCACCGCACGTCCAAGGGGTGCTCGGTGCGTGCCTCGACGTCGCGGGCGAGCACGACCTTGTCGACCTCCCCGGCGCGGATCGCTGCCACGCCGCGGGCCACCACGTCGAGCCAGTCCTCGGCCGCGACGGCGCCGTCCCGGTACTCGACGGCGCCCGGCGCGGTCGGCGCGGTGCGCCCGGTGACGACCTCGGCGAGCGTGGGTGCGGCTCCCAGGCGGGCTGCGGGCGTCAGCGTCGTCAGCCAGGCCCGCCCGGCGCGGCGCCCGACGACGACGCGGGGGACGACGACGGTGCCGCCGTCCGCGGACGCCCCGTCGAACGCGAACGAGCCGAACGCGACCGGTCCGGTGCCGGGCAGCCCCACCTCGTCGCGCACGACCGCGTGCGCGAGGACCTGCTGCCAGGCCCGCTCGGCGTCGGCGAACCGGTCGGGGCCGTGCACGTCGACGCGCAGGGCCTCGCCCCACGCCACGAGGCCGTCGCCGCGACGCACCCACGCCAGGGGCGCGTCCTGCGGCAGGAGGTCGAGCAGGTCGGCCGGGTCCGGCTCGCCCGCGCGCCCGTCGCCGAGCCCGTCGAGGGCGACCGTCCGGACGACGAGGGGGTGGGGGAAGGGCTCCCCGGGCGTGGAGCTGGGCGACGTGCTCATCACCGTCCAGGGTAGGTGGTGCGTCGTGGTCGCCCGGACCGTCGGCGGTCACCCGCGCGGGTGGCGGTGGTGCCTGGCGGGCGCGCGGGGGCGGACCTGCGACGATGGGCGCATGTCTCGCGCCTCCCTGGAGAAGGACCCCCGCGACGTCGCCGCGATGTTCGACGCGGTCGCCCGGCGGTACGACCTCACGAACGACGTCATCTCCCTCGGTCAGGACCGTGCCTGGCGCCGGGCCACGCTCGCGGCGCTCGGGGCGCAGCCGGGCGAGACGGTCCTCGACCTGGCGGCGGGCACGGGCACGTCGAGCGAGCCGCTCGCCGACGCGGGGGTGCGGGTCGTGCCGTGCGACCTGTCGACGGGCATGCTCGGCGTCGGCAAGCGCCGCCGCCCCGACCTGCCGTTCGTGGCGGGCGACGCGCTGCACCTGCCGTTCGCGGACGGCGTGTTCGACGCGGTCACCATGTCGTTCGGGCTGCGCAACGTCGCGGACGTCGACGCGGCGCTGGCCGAGCTGCTGCGCGTGACGCGCCCGGGCGGGCGGCTGGTCGTGTGCGAGTTCTCCCGGCCCACCTTCGCCCCGTTCCGCACCGTCTACACCAACTACCTCATGCGGGCGCTGCCGCCCGTGGCGCGCGCGGTCTCCAAGGAGCCGGACGCCTACGTGTACCTCGCCGAGTCGATCCGGGAGTGGCCGGACCAGGCCGCGCTCGGGCGGCAGGTGCGGCGCGCGGGCTGGACGGACGTGGCGTTCCGCAACCTCTCGGGCGGCATCGTCGCCCTGCACCGCGCGACACGCCCGGAGGCCTGACGCGCGCACCCGTGCCCCGTGCGGCGCCGGCGGGTAGCGGCTGGTGGGGCGGTCCGGCGGGACGATCGTCCCGCGGCGGGCGCCAGGTAAGCCCTACCTTCGCAGACAGGCCCGGAGGGTCTCGTTACACTCGCCGGAGTTGCACGTGAACATCGTCACAAGTGGGGTGAAGATGACGGCCGCAGCACACGATGACGCCGACGTCATCGTCGTCGGCGCAGGCCCTGCCGGGGCCGGCGCGGCCTACTGGTGCGCGTCCGCGGGGCTCGACGTGCTGCTCCTCGAGAAGTCCGCGTTCCCCCGGGACAAGATCTGCGGCGACGGCCTGACGCCCCGCGCGGTGTCCGAGCTGGTCCGCATGGGCGTGCCGATCCGGGAGCAGGACGGCTGGATCCGCAACGTCGGCCTGCGCGTCATCGGCGGCGGCCACCGCATCGAGCTGCCGTGGCCGGAGCTGTCGAGCTACCCGTCCTACGGCCTGGCGCGCGCCCGCACCACGTTCGACCAGACCCTCGCCGAGCACGCCCGTGCCGCCGGCGCCAAGCTCTCCGAGCGCACCTCGGTCACCGGTCCCGTCGTGGACGAGCGCACGGGCCGCGTCGTCGGCGTCCGGGCCCGGCCCGTCGACGACGCCGGCCGCCGCGCGGGCGACGAGGTGGAGTACCGCGCCCCCGTGGTCATCGACGCGGGCGGGGTGTCCGCACGCCTGGCCACCGCCGTGGGCCGGGTCAAGCGCGACGACCGCCCGATGGGCGTGGCCGTGCGCACGTACTTCCGCACGCCGCGGCACGACGACCCGTGGATGGAGTCGCACCTCGAGCTGTGGGACGGCGAGCCCGGCCGGTCGCACCTCATGCCCGGCTACGGCTGGATCTTCTCCCTCGGCGACGGCACCGCCAACGTCGGCCTCGGCTCGGTCAGCTCGACGGCCGCCGCCACCAAGGTGGACTACAAGGACCTGTTCGCCCGCTGGATGGCGCACGCGCCGGCGGAGTGGGAGTTCACGCCCGAGCACCAGGTCGGCCCCGTGCGTGGCGCGGCCCTGCCGATGGGCTTCAACCGCGGCCCCATGTACGCCGACGGCCTGCTGCTGGCGGGCGACTCCGCCGGCATGGTCAGCCCGTTCAACGGCGAGGGCATCGCCTACGGCCTGCAGGCGGGACGCGTCGCCGCCGACGCGATCTCCCAGGCCCTCACGCGCGGCTCCGCGGCGGGTCGCGAGCGGGCGCTGGCGACGTACCAGCAGCGCATGCGCGAGGACCTCGGCGGCTACTACACGCTCGGCCGGCTGTTCGTCCGGATCATCGAGCACCCCCAGGTCATGCGCCTGTGCACCCGGTACGGGTTGCCCCGGCCGCTGCTGATGAAGTTCGTCCTGAAGCTGTTGTCGGACTGCTACGAGCCCCGGGGCGGGGACACGGTCGACCGTGTGATCGCCGGGCTCGCGAGGATGGCACCCGCAGCATGACCCCGGCAGCCCCCACCCCCCGCCCGCGGCCGTCCGGCCGCACCTCGACGACGAGGAGGACCGCTCGATGAGCAACCCGTACGTGCCGCTCCTGGTGCTCATGGGCATCGCCGCGGTGCTGGCGCTGGGCGGTGTGGGGGCGAGCGCGATCCTCGGGCCGAAGCGCTACAACCGCGCCAAGCTCGACGCGTACGAGTGCGGCATCGAGCCGACGCCGCACGCGGTCGGCGGCGGCCGCTTCCCGATCAAGTA
Source organism: Cellulomonas sp. SLBN-39 (assembly GCF_006715865.1). NCBI lineage: Bacteria > Bacillati > Actinomycetota > Actinomycetes > Micrococcales > Cellulomonadaceae > Cellulomonas > Cellulomonas sp. SLBN-39. The sequence continues at coordinate 2,589,976 of NZ_VFOA01000001.1, forward strand.
CTACCTCGTGGCGATGACGTTCATCGTCTTCGACATCGAGGTGGTGTTCCTCTACCCGTGGGCCGTGAGCTTCGCCGAGCTGGCGACGTTCGGCCTCGTCGCGATGCTCGCGTTCATCGCGCTGATCACGGTCCCGTTCGTCTACGAGTGGAAGCGCGGCGGGTTCGAGTGGGACTGACGACGGCACGCGCGAGGAGGAGGGCCTGATGGGCATCGAGGAGGCCCCTTCGGGGTTCCTGCTGACCACGGTCGAGGACCTGGTCGGCTACTTCCGCAAGGGCTCGCTGTGGCCGGTGACGTTCGGCCTGGCGTGCTGCGCGATCGAGATGATGGCCGCGGGCGCGCCCCGGTACGACATCTCACGCTTCGGCATGGAGGTCTTCCGCGCGTCGCCGCGCCAGGCGGACCTCATGATCGTCGCCGGCCGGGTCAGCCAGAAGATGGCGCCGATCGTGCGGCAGGTCTACGACCAGATGTCGGCGCCGAAGTGGGTGCTGTCGATGGGCGTGTGCGCCTCCAGCGGCGGCATGTTCAACAACTACGCGATCGTGCAGGGCGTCGACCACGTCGTGCCCGTCGACATCTACCTGCCGGGCTGCCCGCCGCGGCCCGAGATGCTGATCCACGCGATCCTCGCGCTGCACGAGCAGATCCAGAACGAGCCGCTCGGGGTCAACCGCAAGGAGGCGGCCGCGGCCGCCGAGGCCGCGGCGATGGCCGCCACGCCGACGTCGCACATGACGGGGCTGCTGCGGTGAGCGACGCGAAGGACCTCAAGGCCGACGCCGCCGACGCCGTGAAGCCCGGCGAGGGCACGACCGGAGCGCAGAGCACCTCGGCGGCCGCGCTCGAGGCGGGTGCCCAGCACGTGCCCGCGGGGCCGGAGGCGGCCCGCACGCCGCTCGACCTCGTCGACGTGCGGACCGGCATGTTCGGCGTGCACGGGTCGGGCGACACGTCCGGGTACGGCGGGCTCGTGGCGGCCGTGGCGCTGCCCGGCCCGAGCGAGCGCCCCTACGGCGGCTGGTTCGACGAGGTCGTCGACGTGCTCGCCGAGGTGCTGGACGAGTCCGGCCCGGGCTTCGCCGCCGCCGTCGAGAGCGTCGTCGTCGACCGCGAGGAGCTCACGCTGCACGTGGCGCGCGAGCACGTCGTGGCCGTGGCGCAGGCGCTGCGCGACGACCCGGACCTGCGGTTCGAGCTGAGCCTGGGCGTCAGCGGCGTGCACTACCCGCACGAGGCGGGGCGCGAGCTGCACGCCGTCTACCACGTGGTGTCGGTGACCCACGGGCGCCGGCTCCGGTTCGAGGTCGCGGTGCCCGAGGCCGACCCGCACGTGCCGTCGACCACCGGCGTCTACCCGGCCAACGACTGGCACGAGCGCGAGACCTACGACTTCTTCGGCGTGGTCTTCGACGGGCACCCGGGTCTGGCCCGCATCGAGATGCCCGACGACTGGCCCGGCCACCCGCAGCGCAAGGACTACCCCCTGGGTGGCATCCCCGTCGAGTACAAGGGCGCCACCGTGCCACCCCCCGACCAGCGGAGGTCCTACAGCTGATGACCGCCGGACCCGCCCCCACCCCCCGCGCGACCCCCCACGCGTCCCCCCGCTCCACCGGCCACGTCGTCGACGACGACACCACCGGCGTCCCCACGTTCGAGGCGTCCGGCGGCGACTGGTCCGACATCGCGGCCGAGGCCGCGGCGCTCGGCGAGGAGCGCATCGTCGTCAACATGGGCCCCCAGCACCCGTCGACGCACGGCGTGCTGCGCCTCATGCTCGAGATCGAGGGGGAGACCGTCACCGAGGCCCGTGCCGGCATCGGCTACCTGCACACGGGCATCGAGAAGAACATGGAGCACCGCACCTGGACGCAGGGGGTGACGTTCTGCACGCGCATGGACTACGTCGCCCCGCTGTTCCAGGAGGCCGCGTACTGCCTGGCCGTGGAGAAGCTCCTCGGCATCACCGACGACGTGCCCGAGCGCGCCACGGTCATCCGCGTGCTGATGATGGAGCTCAACCGGATCACGTCCCACCTGGTCTGCCTGGCCACGGGCGGCAACGAGCTCGGCGCGACCACCGTCATGACCGTGGGCTTCACGGCCCGCGAGGAGATCCTCAAGGTCTTCGAGCTCATCTCGGGCCTGCGGATGAACCACGCGTACATCCGCCCCGGCGGGGTCGCGCAGGACGTGCCGCCCGGCGCCGTGGACTCCGTGCGCGAGGCGCTCGTGCAGGTCCGGCACTACCTGCGCCAGCTCGAGGACATCATGCTGGCCAACCCGATCCTGCAGGCGCGCCTGAAGGACGTCGGCACCCTCAGCCTGGCCGGGTGCATGGCCCTCGGCGTCACGGGTCCGGTGCTCCGCTCGACCGGGCTGCCGTACGACGTGCGCAAGGCCGCGCCGTACTGCGGCTACGAGACGTACGACTTCGACGTGCCCGTCGACGACGGCGCCGACTGCTGGTCGCGGCTCGTGCTGCGCCTGGAGGAGTGCTACCAGTCGATGCGGATCGTCGACCAGTGCCTCGACCGGCTCGCGGCCATGCCGGCCGGTCCGGTCATGGTCGCCGACAAGAAGGTCGCGTGGCCCGCGCAGCTGGCCATCGGCACGGACGGCATGGGCAACTCCCTCGACCACATCCGCGAGATCATGGGCACCTCCATGGAGGCCCTGATCCACCACTTCAAGCTGGTGACCGAGGGCTTCCGGGTCCCGGCCGGGCAGGTGTTCCAGACGGTCGAGCACCCCCGCGGCGAGCTCGGCGTGCACCTGGTGTCCGACGGCGGCACCCGGCCGTACCGCGCGCACTTCCGCGACCCGTCGTTCAACAACCTGCAGGCCGTCTCCATGATGTGCGAGGGCGGGCAGGTGGCCGACGTGGTCGTCGCCGTCGCGTCCCTCGACCCGGTGCTGGGAGGGGTGGACCGCTGATGTCGGTCGAGCACGAGCCGGTGCAGGACGCGCTGCTGCGCACCCGCGTCGACGGCGAGCGGCACGCCACGGGGTACGACGACGAGACCCGGGCGCGCCTCGCCGCCGACGCCGCCGCGATCGTCGCCCGCTACCCGCAGGCCCGGTCGGCGCTGCTGCCGATGCTGCACCTGGTGCAGTCCCAGGACGGCTACGTCTCGCCGCGCGGCATCGCGTTCTGCGCGGCGGAGCTGGGGCTGAGCACGGCCGAGGTGTCGGCCGTCGCGACGTTCTACACCCAGTTCAAGCGCCACCCCAACGGCACGTACACCGTCGGTGTCTGCACCAACACGCTGTGCGCGATCATGGGCGGCGACGCGATCTGGGAGGAGCTCACCGAGCACCTCGGCGTCGGCCACGACGAGACGACGCCCGACGGGGCGATCACGCTCGAGCGGGTCGAGTGCAACGCCGCCTGCGACTACGCGCCCGTCGTGATGGTCAACTGGGAGTTCTTCGACCAGCAGACGCCCGCGTCGGCGAGCGACCTCGTCGACCGGCTGCGCGAGGGCGTCCCCGTGGCCCCCACGCGCGGGGCCGCGTCGGTGTGCACGTTCAAGCAGATGAGCCGGGTGCTGGCCGGGTTCTCCGACGGCCGCGCCGACGAGGGCGTGGGCGCCGGGGAGCCGACCGTGCGCGGCACGGTCCTGGCTCGCGAGCGGGGCTGGTCCGCCCCGGCGTACCCCGACGCGGGCGAGCCGCCCGCACCGCTGGACGAGGACGCGAAGCCCGCCGCCACCGGTGCCGGCCCCACGCCGGCCGGGCAGCAGCCGGGTGCCGACCCGAAGGTCGGCGCGGAGCAGTCCAGCGCCCAGCACGCCCCGAGCACCCCCGCGGACACCTCGGACGAGGCGGCCGGGCGGGCGCAGCGGTCCGACGACGCGAAGGAGTCGTGAGATGACGACCCTGGCACCCGTGCTGAGCGCCCACTGGGACGCGCCGCGCTCCTGGACGCTGGCCACGTACGAGGAGCACGGCGGCTACCGCGGTCTGCGCCGCGCGCTGGCGATGGAGCCCGCGGACGTGGTGACGACCGTGAAGGACTCGGGCCTGCGCGGCCGCGGCGGCGCCGGCTTCCCCACGGGCATGAAGTGGGGCTTCCTGCCCGCGCCCGACGGCGGCCCCCGCTACCTCGTGGTCAACGCGGACGAGTCCGAGCCGGGCACCTGCAAGGACATCCCGCTGATGATGGCCAGCCCGCAGGCGCTGATCGAGGGCGTCGCGATCACGTCGTACGCGATCGGCTGCCACCACGCGTTCATCTACGTGCGCGGCGAGGTCCTGCACGTGTACCGCCGCCTGCTGCGCGCCGTCGAGGAGGCGTACGCCGCCGGCTACCTCGGCACCGACGTGCTGGGCTCGGGCTTCGACCTCGAGGTCACCGTCCATGCCGGTGCGGGGGCGTACATCTGCGGCGAGGAGACCGCGCTGCTCGACTCCCTCGAGGGGCGCCGCGGGCAGCCGCGCCTCAAGCCCCCGTTCCCCGCGGTCGCCGGGCTGTACGCGCGCCCGACGGTGGTCAACAACGTCGAGTCGGTGGCGTCGGTGCCGGGCATCCTCGTCGGCGGGTCGGACTGGTTCCGCCAGATGGGCACCGAGAGGTCGACCGGGCACGGGCTGTTCTCCCTGTCAGGGCACGTGCAGCGGCCCGGGCAGTACGAGGCGCCGCTCGGCATCACGCTGCGCGAGCTGCTGGAGATGGCCGGCGGGGTCCGCGAGGGCCACGAGCTGAAGTTCTGGACGCCGGGCGGCTCGTCGACGCCGATCTTCACCGCCGAGCACCTCGACGTGCCGCTGGACTACGAGTCCGTCGGCGCGGCGGGCTCGATGCTGGGCACGCGCGCGCTGCAGATCTTCGACGAGACCACGTCCGTGGTCCGGGCCGTGACCCGGTGGATCGCGTTCTACAAGCACGAGTCGTGCGGCAAGTGCACGCCGTGCCGCGAGGGCACGTACTGGTTGCTCCAGGTGCTCCAGCGCATCGAGGCGGGCCAGGGCACGCCGCAGGACGTGGACCTGCTCCTCGACCTGTGCGACAACATCCTCGGGCGCGCGTTCTGCGCGCTCGGCGACGGGGCCACCAGCCCGGTGACCAGCGCCGTGAAGTACTTCCGGGAGGAGTTCGAGGCGGGCACGCACACGCCCGCGGACGTGCTCTTCCCGCCGGAGCGGACCGCCCTGTTCGCCTACACGCCGCGTCCGACGCAGCTCGCAGGGGTGCACGCATGACCGTCACGCAGGGGCCGCGCACGGCGGCCGTCACCACGCCCCTCGTGCCCGCCGCACCGCCGGTGGTGGTGCCCGAGCCCGAGCAGACCGTCACGTTCACGATCGACGGCGCCGAGACGACGGTGCCGAAGGGCACGCTCGTCATCCGGGCCGCCGAGCAGCTCGGCATCCAGATCCCGCGGTTCTGCGACCACCCGCTGCTCGCGCCCGCCGGTGCGTGCCGGCAGTGCCTCGTCGAGGTCTGGGCGCCGGGTCGTGACGGCAAGGTCGCCAAGATGCCCAAGCCGCAGGCCTCGTGCACCCTCGAGGCGACGCCGGGCATGGACGTGCGGACGCAGCACACGTCCCCCGAGGCCGACAAGGCCCAGCACGGGGTCATGGAGCTGCTGCTCATCAACCACCCGCTCGACTGCCCCGTCTGCGACAAGGGCGGCGAGTGCCCCCTGCAGAACCAGGCCATGAGCAACGGCCGGGCCACCACCCGGTTCGTCGACGTCAAGCGCACCTTCCCCAAGCCGATCTCCGTCTCGACGCAGGTGCTGCTCGACCGGGAGCGGTGCGTGCTGTGCCAGCGCTGCACCCGGTTCTCCGAGGAGATCGCCGGGGACGTGTGGATCGACCTGCAGAAGCGCGGGGCGCAGCAGCAGATCGGCACGTTCGACACCGAGGTGCTCGGGTTCGCGGGGGACACCCCGGTCGGGGCCGCGACCCTCGACACCAGCGGACGGCCGTTCGCGTCGTACTTCTCGGGCAACACCGTGCAGATCTGCCCGGTCGGCGCCCTGACGAGCGCGGCCTACCGGTTCCGGTCGCGGCCGTTCGACCTGGTCTCCACGCCGGGGGTCGCCGAGCACGACGCCAACGGCTCGGCGATCCGCGTCGACCACCGCCGCGGCGTGGTGCTGCGGCGCCTCGCGGGCGAGGACCCGGTCGTCAACCAGGAGTGGACCACCGACAAGGACCGGTTCGCGTTCCGCTGGCAGTCGGCGCCCGACCGGATCACGACGCCGCTCGTGCGCCGCCGGGAGGCCGACGGCACCCGCGGCGCGCTCGAGCCGTGCTCGTGGACCGAGGCCCTCGACACCGCGGCCGCCGGGCTGCGCGCGGCGGTCGCCGGGGCGGGCGTCGGCGTGCTCCCCGGGGGGCGGCTGACCCTCGAGGACGCCTACGCGTACGCCAAGCTCGCCCGTGTCGCGCTGGGCACCAACGACGTCGACCACCGGTCGCGGCCGCACTCGGCGGAGGAGGAGCAGCTGCTCGGCCACCTCGTGGCCGGCCGCACCCTCGACGTGACCTTCGCCGACCTCGTCGCGGCGCCCGCGGTGCTGTGCGTCGCGTTCGAGCCGGAGGAGGAGGGCGGCGTCCTGTTCCTGCGGCTGCGCGGCTCCGTCGTCGCCGGCCGCACGCACGTGTGGTCCGTCGCGCCGCTGGCCAGCCGTGGCCTGCAGCGCCTGGACGGCACCCTGCTGGCCGCTGCGCCGGGCACCGAGCCGGAGGTCCTCGACGCGCTCGAGGCCGACGCCGACGAGGACCTGCTCGCGCGGGCCGCGCAGGCGCTGGCCGCCCCGGGGGCCGTGGTCCTCGTCGGCGAGCGTGCCGCGACCGTGCCGGGCGCGCTGTCCGCGGTGCTGCGGCTCGCCGGGCGCACCGGGGCACGGGTGGCCTGGGTGCCGCGTCGCGTCGGTGAGCGCGCCGGCGTCGAGGCCGGGACGCTGCCGACCCTGCTGCCCGGCGGCCGACCGGTCGCGGACCCCGCGGCCCGCATCGACATGGCGGCCGTGTGGGGCGTGGACGACCTGCCCGCCCGGCCGGGGCGCAGCGCCGACGAGATCCTCGCGGCGGCCGCCGCGGGCGACCTCGGCGCGCTCGTCGTCGGCGGGGTCGACCCGGCCGACGTGCAGGACCCGCGGCTCGCCCGCGCGGCCCTCGACGCCGTCCCGTTCCTCGTCTCGCTCGAGGTGCGCGCGTCCGAGGTCACCGACCGTGCCGACGTCGTGCTGCCCGTCGCGCCGCCGGTCGAGAAGCCCGGCACGTACGTCACCTGGGAGGGCCGCCCGCGGCCGTTCCCGCAGGCCCTGACCACGACGTTCCTGCCCGACCACCGGGTCCTCGACCGGCTCGCCGACGCCCTGGGCGTCGAGCTGGGCCTGCCGACGCTCGCGGCCGTGCACGCCGAGCTCGACCAGCTCGGCGGCTGGGACGGCGCCCGGGTGCCGGCCCCCGACGTGGACCCGCGCGAGCCGGACCCCGTGCCCCCGGGGCACGCCGTCCTCGCGACGTGGCACCAGCTGCTCGACGCCGGACGCCTGCAGGACGGCGAGCCGTACCTGGCGGGCACCGCGACCCGCCCGGTCGCCCGCGTCTCCGCCGCGACGGCCGCCGCGTGCGGCGTCGCCGACGGCGGCGACCTGCGCGTCAGCACCGACCGCGGCGCGGTCGTGCTGCCCGTCCTGGTGACACCGATGGCCGACCACGTGGTGTGGCTGCCGACCAACGCCCGCGGCTGCGCCGTGCGCGACACGCTCGGCGCGGGCACCGGCACGGTCGTGCGCGTCGGGGCCGACGAGGAGGAGCGCGCATGAGCGTCTGGGCAGCGGTCGGCGACGGTGCCGTCGCCCCCGTGACGGCGGACTTCAGCCAGGACGTGTTCTGGGTGTGGCTGCTCAAGGCCGTCGCGATCATCGTGTTCCTGCTGACCAGCGTGCTCATCGCGATCTGGTTCGAGCGCAAGGTCGTGGCCCGCATGCAGGTGCGCCCGGGCCCGAACGTGCACGGCCCCTTCGGGCTGCTGCAGTCGCTGGCCGACGCGATGAAGCTCCTGGTCAAGGAGGACCTCACCGTCAAGGCGGCCGACAAGCTCGTCTACATCGTCGCGCCGATGATCGCGGTGTTCTGCTCGCTGCTGGTGTACGCGGTCATCCCGTTCGGGCCCGAGGTGAGCATCTTCGGCGTCGTGACGCCGCTGCAGCTGACCGACTTCCCCGTCGCGGTGCTCTACATCCTCGCGTGCGCGTCGGTCGGCGTGTACGGGATCGTCCTCGGCGGCTGGTCGTCGGGGTCGACGTACCCGCTGCTCGGCGCGGTCCGGTCGACCGCGCAGGTCATCAGCTACGAGCTCGCGATGGGTCTGTCGCTGGTCAGCGTGTTCATCATGGCCGGGTCGATGTCGACGTCGCAGATCGTCGACTCCCAGACCGCGGTGTGGTGGTTCCTGCCGCTGCTGCCGGCGTTCGTCATCTACCTCGTCGCGATGGTCGGGGAGACGAACCGGCTGCCGTTCGACCTGCCCGAGGCCGAGGGCGAGCTCGTGTCGGGGTACATGACCGAGTACTCGTCGATGAAGTTCGCGTGGTTCTTCCTCGCGGAGTACATCAACATGCTCAACGTCTCGGCGGTCGCCACGACCCTGTTCCTCGGCGGCTGGCGCGCCCCCTGGCCGCTGTCGACGATCGGCGACGGCGTCCTCAACACCGGCTGGTGGCCCGTGCTGTGGTTCCTCGCCAAGGTGTGGCTGCTGATGTTCGTGTTCGTGTGGATCCGCGGCTCGCTCCTGCGGTTCCGGTACGACCAGTTCATGAAGCTCGGCTGGAAGGTCCTCATCCCGGCCGCGCTCGTGTGGGTCGTGGCCGTCGCGCTCGTCCAGGCGACCCGGCAGTTCTGGGACGTCGACCTGCGCACCCTGCTGTTCGTGCTCGCCGGTGTCGTCGTCGCCGGGCTGGTCGCCTCGTTCCTCGTGCCGGAGAAGAAGCCGCCGGCCGCGACCGGCCCGACGCAGCCGCAGGAGATCGACCCGTTCGCCGACGGCTACCCCGTGCCGCCGCTGCCGGGCCAGGTGCTGCCCCCGTCCCCCCGCGCCCGACGCCGGCAGGCCGAGGCCGCCGACGGACCCGAGACCCCCCTGGAGGTGCGCGGTGGCTGACCGCGACGAGCGCCAGAACGACCCCGGCGGCACCGACGCCGCCGGGCGGCAGGTGCAGCCCGCCGGTACCGGCGGGGACGTCGACCGCCCCGCCGAGGGCTACCGCTCGATGATCGAGCCCCGCACGGGGCTCGCGGGAGCGCTGTCGCCCGCGGGCGGGTTCGGCGTGACCCTGGCGAACATGTTCCGGCCCACCGTGACGGAGCAGTACCCGCGCGAGCAGCCGCCGACCAAGCCCCGCTACCACGGGCGCCACCAGCTCAACCGGTACGCCGACGGCCTGGAGCGGTGCATCGGCTGCGAGCTGTGCGCGTGGGCCTGCCCCGCGGACGCGATCTACGTCGAGGGCGCCGAGAACACCCCGGACGCCCAGTTCTCGCCGGGGGAGCGGTACGGCCGCGTCTACCAGATCAACTACCTGCGCTGCATCTTCTGCGGGTTGTGCATCGAGGCGTGCCCGACCCGGGCGCTGACCATGACCAACGAGTACGAGCTCGCCGGTCCGACGCGCGCCGGGATGATCTGGGAGAAGCAGGACCTGCTCGCGCCGCTGCGCGAGGGGCAGCTCTCGACGCCGCACCCCATGGTCGAGGGCACGACCGACACCGAGTACTACCGGGGCGAGGTCACGGGCAGCACGCAGGCGCAGGTGGACTGGGTCGCCGAGCACCGCCCCGACGACCCGACGCTGCCGGTCAACGCCGCGCAGGGCGCGACCGTGCCCGACCTCGGCGAGACCCGGCTCGCGCAGCGCGCGATCACCGCGGGCGCGCACCGCCAGGGGGGTGCACGGTGAACGCCGCCCTGCACCTGGCCGCCACCGTGCCGGCCTCGCTCACGTCGACCGGGCAGACGACGACCGCCGAGGCCGTCCTGTTCTGGGTGCTCGCGCCGATCATGGTGCTGTCCGCCCTCGGGCTCCTCTTCGCCCGCAAGGCCGTGCACGCGGCGCTCGCGATCGTGGTGGTGATGATCTCGCTGGCGTTCCTGTACGTCGCGCAGGACGCCGTGTTCCTCGGCGTCGTGCAGGTCGTCGTCTACACCGGCGCCGTGATGATGCTGTTCCTGTTCGTCCTCATGCTCGTCGGCGTCGACCGGTCGGACTCCCTCGTGGAGACGATCCGCGGCCAGCGCTGGACGGGCCTGCTCGCCGGGGTCGGCCTCGGGATCGTGCTCGTCGGCGTCGTCGGCCGCGCGCTGTACCCCACGCCGGTCGGGCTCGACCAGGCCAACGCCGACTCCAACCCCACGGGTGTCGCCCGCCTGGTGTTCGGCGAGCACGTCTTCGCGTTCGAGGTGGTCGGTGCCCTGCTCGTGACCGCGGCCCTGGGGGCGCTCGTCCTCACGCACCGCCGCCGGCTCACGCCGCACCTCGGCCAGAAGGAGCGCGCCGAGCGGCGCCTGCGGTCCGGGGCGCTGCTCACCCCGCTCCCCGCCCCCGGCGTGTACGCCCGGCACAACGCCATGGACGTGCCGGCCCTCGGCCCCGACGGGCAGCCGCTGGAGCACTCGGTGCCCCGCGTGCTGCGCGTGCGCGGGCAGGAGGCCGACGCCCGCGAGTACGCCGCCCGCATCGACCGGGTGCTGGCCGGCGGCTGGGCGACGGGTGCGGGGTCCTTCACGTCCGACGCCGAGGAGGGCGGGCCGCCCGCCCGTACCCGCGTCCTGCCGGACCTGCAGCACCCCGCCACGACCGAGGACCTCGACACCCCCGGCCCGGCCACGTCCAGCGCCGCGAGCGGCGAGGCACGGACCGCCGACGCCGACGAGGTCCGCGACGACGCCCCGGGCGCCCGCCCCGGCGACGAGGAGGACGCCCGGTGAGCCTGACCCACTACCTCGTGCTGGCCGCGGTGCTGTTCGCGATCGGCGCGACCACGGTCCTGCTGCGACGCAACGCGATCATCGTGTTCATGGGCGTCGAGCTCATGCTCAACTCGACGAACCTGCTGCTCGTGACGTTCGCGCGGATGCACGGCGACCTCACGGGCCAGGTGCTCGCGTTCTTCGTCATGGTGGTCGCCGCCGCGGAGGTCGTCGTGGGCCTGGCGATCATCGTCGCGATCTTCCGGACCAGACGCTCGGCGTCGGTCGACGACGTCAACCTCCTGAAGAGCTGAGGGGCGCCACGTGCACACCCTGATGTCCCTGACGGCGTCCGCCACGGGCCCGTCCGTCGCGACCGTGCCCTGGGACGGCGCCTCCGCCGCCGTGTGGCTCGTCGCCGTCCCCCTCGCGTCCGCCGCGGTGCTCCTGCTGCTCGGCCGTCGCGCCGACCGGTGGGGCCACTGGCTCGGCGTCCTGGCGTCCGCCGCGTCGTTCGTCGTCGCGGCCGTGCTGCTCGTCGGCCTGCTGGGCCTGCCGGCCGAGCAGCGGGTCCACGACGTCACGCTCGGCACGTGGTTCGACGCCGGTGCGCTGAGCGTCGACGCCGGGCTGCGGGTCGACCCCCTGTCGCTGACGTTCGTGCTGCTGGTGACCTTCGTCGGCACGCTCATCCACGTGTACTCCGTGGCGTACATGGAGCACGACGCGTCCCGGCGCCGCTTCTTCGCGTACCTCAACCTCTTCGTCGCCGCGATGCTGCTGCTGGTCCTCGCGGACTCCTACGCGCTGCTGTTCGTCGGCTGGGAGGGCGTCGGTCTCGCCTCGTACCTGCTCATCGGGTTCTGGAACCACCACACCCCGTACGCGGTCGCGGCGAAGAAGGCGTTCGTGGCCAACCGCGTCGGCGACGTCGGGCTGCTGGTGGCCATGGGCCTGCTGTTCGCGGCCTTCGGCGGTCTCGACTTCGCGACCGTCGACGCCGGGGTCGCGCAGGCGTCGGAGGGCACGCTCACGCTCGTCGGCCTGGCGCTGCTGCTCGCCGCGTGCGGCAAGTCCGCGCAGTTCCCGCTGCAGTCCTGGCTCGGGGACGCGATGGCCGGGCCCACCCCGGTCTCGGCGCTCATCCACGCGGCCACGATGGTCACCGCGGGCGTGTACCTGATCATCCGCTCGGGTGCCGTGTTCGCCGCCGCGCCCACCGCGCAGCTCGTCGTCGCGGTCGTCGGTGCGGTCACGCTGCTCTTCGGTGCGGTCGTCGGCTGCGCCAAGGACGACATCAAGAAGGCCCTGGCCGCCTCGACGATGTCCCAGATCGGCTACATGGTCCTCGCGGCGGGTCTCGGCCCCGTCGGGTACGCGTTCGCGATCTTCCACCTCGTGACCCACGGGTTCTTCAAGGCCGGCATGTTCCTCGGCGCGGGCTCGGTCATGCACGGCATGGACGACCAGGTCGACATGCGCCGGTTCGGCGGCCTGGGTCGCTACATGAAGATCACGTACTTCACGTTCATGGCCGGGTGGCTCGCGATCCTCGGCGTCCCGCCGTTCGCGGGGTACTTCAGCAAGGACAAGATCATCGAGACCGCGTTCATGCCGGTCGACGGCCAGCCCTGGCGCGCCTGGGTGCTCGGCGGGATCGCGCTGCTCGGCGCGGGCCTGACCGCGTTCTACATGTCGCGGCTGTTCTTCATGACCTTCGAGGGCAGCAAGCGTTGGAGCGAGCGCCGCGACGGCACCGAGCAGCACCCGCACGAGTCGCCCGCGCTGATGACCGTGCCGATGGTGGTGCTCGCGGTCGGTTCCGTCGGCCTCGGCTGGGTGCTGTCGGCCGTCGGGTTCGTCGAGTGGCTCGAGCCGTCCGTCGGGCACGCCGAGCACCACGAGCCCGTGCTGCCGGTGTGGCTGATCATCGCGCTGACGCTCGTGGCCGTCGCCGTCGGGCTCGTGCTCGCCTGGCGCGCCTACGCGGTCTCGACCGTGCCCGTCGTGCCCCCCGTCGGCACGGTCCTGACCCGGGCCGCACGCGTGGACCTGCACCAGGACGCCGTGAACGACGCGGTGCTGGTCCAGCCGGGGCAGTACCTGACCCGGTCCCTGGTGTACGGCGACAAGACCGTCGTCGACGGGAGCGTCACCGGGCTGGCCCGCCTCACCGTGGGCGCCGGCGACGTCGTCCGCCGTCTGCAGAACGGGTTCGCCCGGTCGTACGCCGCGACCATGGTCGTCGGCGTCGTCGTGCTCGCGTTCGTCGTCCTGGCCGTGCGCGGCTGAGAGCTGGAGGAGCGAGAACATGCAGGACGTCCCCTGGCTCACCGCGCTGGTCGTGGTGCCGGCGCTCGGCGCGGCAGCGCTGTGGTCGTTGCGCGGCACCGCCCGCGCGCACGCCCGCACCGTGGCGCTCGTCGTCGCGCTGGCGACCCTGGCGCTCGGCGTCGGCGCGCTGCTCGCGTTCGACACCGCCGCAGCCGGCACCCACCAGCTGCTCGAGACCTACCCCTGGATCCCCGCGCTCGGCGTGTCGTGGGCGCTCGGCGTCGACGGCGTCGGGCTCGCGCTGATCCTCATGTCCCTCGTCCTGGTCCCGCTGGTCGTGCTCGCGGCCTGGCGCGAGCAGGGCTCCGACGCCGGTCCGACCGACGCGCTGCGGCACTACCTCGCGCTCGTGCTGCTGCTCGAGGCGTTCGTCGTGGTCGTGTTCGCCGCCCGCGACGTCTTCCTCTTCTACGTCGTCTTCGAGGCGATGCTCATCCCCGTCTACTTCATGATCGGGGCGTTCGGGGGAGCGCGGCGCCGGTATGCGGCCGTGAAGTTCCTGCTCTACTCGCTCGCCGGCGGCCTGGTCATGCTCGTGGGCGTCATCGGCCTGTACGCGCAGGGCCCGGGCGGCCCCGAGGGCTTCCTCACCGAGAACCTCGTCGGTCTGCCGCTCGACCCGACGGTCGAGAAGTGGCTCTTCGTGTCGTTCTTCCTCGCGTTCGCGATCAAGGCCCCGATGTTCCCCGTGCACACGTGGCTCCCGGACGCGGCCGAGCAGGCGCCCGCCGGCACGTCCACGCTGCTCGTCGGGGTCCTCGACAAGGTCGGCACGTTCGGGATGCTCACCCTCTGCCTGCCGCTGTTCCCGACGGCCTCGCGCTGGGCGGCGCCCGTGGTGATCGTCCTCGCGGTCGTCTCGGTGCTCTACGGCGCGCTGCTCGCGATCGGGCAGAAGGACCTCATGCGCCTGGTCGCGTACACCTCGGTGTCGCACTTCGGGTTCATCGTGCTGGGCATCTTCGCGTTCACGTCGACCTCGGTCGCCGGCTCGTCGTTCTACATGGTCAACCACGGCCTGTCGACGGGGGCGCTGTTCCTGCTCGTCGGCTTCCTTGCGGCCCGGCGCGGCTCGCAGCAGGTCGCCGACTTCGGCGGGCTGCAGAAGGTCACGCCCGTGATGGCCGGCGTGTTCCTCGTGGTGGGCCTGTCGGCGCTGTCGCTGCCCGGGCTGTCGACGTTCGTCAGCGAGTTCCTCGTGCTCGTCGGCACCTTCGCCCGGCACCCCGCGGCCGCGGTGGTCGCGTCCCTCGGCGTCGTCCTGGCCGCGCTCTACGTGCTGTGGACGTACCAGCGCGTGTTCACCGGGCCCGTCCGCCCCGGGCTCGAGCGGACGCCCGAGCTCGGCACCCGCGAGCGGTGGGCCGTCGGCCCGCTGGTCGCGCTCATGCTCGTCCTGGGCTTCCTGCCCGGCCCGGCCCTCGACCTCTTCCGGGCGCCCGCGCAGGGCACGCTCGCGGACGTCGGGGTCGACGACGTCGCACCGACCTGGGCCCCGATCGTCGCCGTGGAAGGGGAGGACGAGTGAGCACCTTCGTCGCACCGGAGATCGCCTGGGGCCCGATGGCCCCCGTGCTGATCGTGCTGCTCGCCGCCGTCGTCGGCGTGCTCGTCGAGGCGTTCGTGCCCGACGCCCGTCGGCGCCTCGTCCAGCTGTCGCTGGCGGCGCTCGCGCTCGGCGGCGCCCTCGTCGCCGTGGCGGCGCTGTGGTCGGACGTGGCCGCGACCGGCGGCACCGACGTGCTCGGCGGCTCCCTCGTCGTGGACGGACCCACGCTCGTGCTCCAGGCGACCGTGGCGCTGCTCGCGCTGCTGTCGCTCCTCGTCGTCGCCGACCGCCTCGTCGGCGACGAGGACGCCTTCGCGCCGTCCGCGGCGTCCGTGCCGGGGTCGGACTACGAGGAGCTCGCGCGCCGCCGCGGTCTGCAGCAGACCGAGGTCTACCCCCTGCTGCTCTTCGCGACCGGCGGGATGATGGTCTTCCCCGCGACCAACGACCTGCTGACGCTGTTCGTCGCGCTCGAGGTCCTGTCGCTGCCCCTGTACCTGCTGTCGGGCATGGCCCGACGTCGGCGCCTGCTCTCGCAGGAGGCGTCGATGAAGTACTTCCTGCTCGGCGCCTTCACCTCCGCGATCATGCTGTTCGGCATCGCGCTGCTCTACGGGTACGCGGGCTCGCTCGCGTTCTCCGACATCGCGGCCGCGACCGCCACCGCGAACGGGCTCGAGGGCCTGCTCGTCGTCGGTGCGCTCATGCTGCTGGCGGGCCTGCTCTTCAAGGTCGGTGCCGTGCCGTTCCACCAGTGGACGCCCGACGTCTACCAGGGCGCCCCGACGCCGGTCACCGCGTTCATGGCGGCCTGCACCAAGGTCGCCGCGTTCGGCGCCCTGCTGCGCGTCGTCTACGTGATGCTGCCCGGCATGACGTGGGACCTGTCGGTCGTGCTGTGGACCGTCGCCGCCGTGACGATGGTCGTCGGCACCGTCGCCGCGCTCGTGCAGACCGACGTCAAGCGCATGCTCGCGTACTCCTCGATCGCGCACGCCGGCTTCGTGCTGACCGGCGTCGTGGCCCTCGTCGGCTCCGGCGTCACGGCCGTGCTCTTCTACCTGCTGGCGTACGGTGCGGCGAGCGTCGGGGCCTTCGGGCTCGTCACGCTCGTGCGCGAGCGGGGCGCCGACGACGACGAGCCCGCGGTGCTCGGCGAGGCCACCAGCCTGACCCAGTGGACCGGGCTGGGGCGCACGCACCCCCTGCTGGCCGTGACCTTCACCCTGTTCCTGCTGTCGTTCGCGGGGATCCCCCTCACGGCCGGGTTCACCGGAAAGTTCGCGGTGTTCTCCGCGGCCGTCGAGGGCGGTGCCTGGCCGCTGGCCGTCGTGGGTGTGCTCGCCTCGGCCGCGGCCGCGTTCTTCTACGTGCGCGTCATCGTGCTGATGTTCTTCACGGACCCCGAGGGCGCTCCCGCGTCGCCGTCGGACGCGTCCGACGGCGACGCGGTCACGACCACCCCTGCAGAGACCACCCCGGCCGCAGCCGTCGAGGCGGGTGCCGCCACCGCCACGGTCACGGCGGAGCCCGTCGTGGGCACGCGTCCGTCGACGGTGGTGGTCGGCGGCGAGGGGCTGACGGCGGCCGCCGTCGGGGTGTGCGCGGTGCTGACGGTGGTCCTCGGCGTGGTGCCCTCGCCGGTCCTCGACGCGATCGCCTCGGTTGCGGCGTTCCTGCCGTGAGCCGGGTGCGCGGCCCGTCGCGCGCGGCGCACCCGGTGCCGCGTCCGGTTCGGACGCGACCGCTCCGGACGGATAGGTTCGTGCCGTGACGTCGACCCCCGCCCTCCCGCTCCACGACGCCGAGCTCGCCGAGCGGCTCACCGCGCGGCTCCAGCTCGTCGAGGAGCTCCTGCGCGACGCGGTGGCGCACGCCGACCCGCTGGCCGACGACGCGTCGCGCCACCTCGTCAACGCCGGCGGCAAGCGGCTGCGCCCGCTGCTCACGCTGCTGGCCGCCGAGCTGGGCGACCCGTCGCGGCGCGAGGTCGTCGACGCGGCCGCCGTCGTCGAGCTCACGCACCTGGCGTCGCTGTACCACGACGACGTCATGGACTCCGCACCGCTGCGCCGCGGGGCACCGTCCGCCCACGAGGTGTTCGGCAACTCCGTGGCGATCCTCACCGGCGACCTTCTCTTCGCCCGGGCGTCGAACGTCGTCTCGGGGCTGGGCCCGGACGCCGTCCGCATCCAGGCGGCGACGTTCGAGCGCCTGTGCCTCGGGCAGCTGCACGAGACCGTCGGGCCGCAGGGCGACCAGGACCCCGTCGAGCACTACCTGCAGGTGCTGGCGGACAAGACGGCGTCGCTCATCGCGACCTCGGCGCGCTTCGGCGCGATGTTCGCGGGCTGCCACGCCGACGTCGTGCACACCGTCACCCGGTTCGGGGAGACGATCGGTGTCGCGTTCCAGCTCGCGGACGACGTGATCGACCTCACCTCCGACGGCACCGTCACCGGCAAGACCCCCGGGACCGACCTGCGCGAGGGCGTCCCGACGATGCCGGCGCTCCTGCTGCGCCAGCGGGTGGCGGCCGGCACCGGTGACGCGGCCGACGCCGGGATCGTCGCCCTGCTGGACTCGGACCTGTCGGACGACGCCGACCTCGCCCGCGCCGTCGCGGCGCTGCGCGAGCACGAGGTCGTGGCCCTGACCCGTCGTCGCGCCGTCGACCTGGCCCGGGCGGCCGTCGACGAGCTGCGCCCCCTGCCGGCGGGCCCGGCCCGGGACGCGCTCGTCGACTTCGCGGACGCCCTGGTCGACCGGGCGTCGTGACCGTGCCATGACCCCGCCCGTCGAGCTGCACGCGGGGTACGCGACCGACCGTGCCGGGCGGGAGACCAACGAGGACGCGGTCCACGCCGCGAACGGGCTCTACGTCGTGGCCGACGGCATGGGCGGGCACGAGGCGGGCGAGGTGGCGGCGGGGGTCGTCGTCGACGTCGTCAGCCGGCTGGCCGGCACGTCGCCGACGCTCGAGCAGGTGCGGGACGTGCTGCGCGAGGCCCACGCCCAGGTGCGTGCCCTGCCGGTCGGCGGTGAGCGGCGCCCGGGCACCACGCTCTCGGGCGTGGTCGTCACCGAGCGCGAGGGCGTGACGTGCTGGCTGGTCCTCAACATCGGCGACTCCCGCACGTACCGGATGGTCGGCGGTGTGCTCGAGCAGCTCACCCAGGACCACTCCGAGGTCGCCCAGATGGTCGCCGACGGGCTCATCCCCGTGGAGGACGCGGTCCGGCACCCGCGGCGCAACGTCGTGACCCGCGTCCTCGGCGGCGGGGCCGCCGAGGTCGAGCCGGACCTGTGGATCTTCCCCGTGAGCGTCGGCGACCGCATCGTCGTCTGCTCCGACGGCCTGTCCGACGTGCTGTCGGACGCGCGCATCCAGGCCCGGCTGCGTCAGCACGACGACCCGGTGCGGGCCGCGCAGGTGCTGGTGCACGACGCGCTGGCCGCCGGCGGGCAGGACAACGTGACGGTCGTGGTCGTCGACGCCACAGGGGTGAACCCCGGATGACGGTGCCCGGACGGGTGTCCGATCTGGCACGATGGCGCCGCATCCGCCCAGCCTGGAGGGACGTGGAGTGAGCTCTGGACCCGTAGCGCCCCGGTGCGCCGCCTGCGGCGCTGCGCTGCGCCCGGAGGGGGAGCGGTGCGCGGTCTGCGGCGCACCCGTCCCGCGCATCGCCCGGTCCGCCGGCGCCCGGCTGCCGCGCGGCGCGTCGCCCGGCGACGTGCGCCCCGGTGCCCCAGCCGCGCCGGCGCCGGCCGCTGCGCCCGGGCCGGTGACGGGCCCGTCCGGACCCCGGGTGCCCGCCGAGCCCGTGCGCCGTGACGGCGCCCCGGCCGCGCGTCCTGGCACGTCGTCGCCTGCCCCGTCGTCGCCCGCCCCGTCGCGGGCAGCCGTGGCGCCACCGGCCGCGTCGTCGTCCTCCCCGGGCCCGGTGGCGGGCCCGCCGGCCCCGCCGGTGCCTCCCGTGGGCCCCCCCCTTCCGCCCGCGGGGAGCGCCGCCGCGCTGCCCGCCCGCCGTCCGACGACCGGGCAGACCGCCGGGGCGTCCGGCACCTGGGCGCCGACGTCGCGCCCCACGGCCGCCGCGCCGGGCGCGGCCGCACCGCTGCCCACGCGTGCCGCGCCCGCCGCGCGCGCCGCGGGCGCTCCTCCCGCGGCCCCCGGGAGCGCCGCTCCGTCCAGCCCCGCACCGTCGCGCCCCGCACCGCCCGCCCCAGGGGTCGCCGCCGCGCCTCCCGCGCGCCGCCCCGCCGCCGATCCTCCGTCCGCGCAGCCCCGGACGACGGGTGCGGACGGTCCCGCGCCCGCGCCCCTGGGTGCACCGTGGCAGGGCCCGGCACCGACCGCTGCCCCCCCGTCGCGTCCCGCGCCGTCCGCAGCACCGCCCGCAGCACCGCGAGGGGCACGGCCGGTGGTGGAGCCCGTCGGCCCGGCGGCCCGGCCCGTCGCTGCCCCGCAGGGCCCGGCCGAGCACGTCGGCGCTGCCGCCCGGCGTGCTCCGGTCGCCCCGCCCCGGCCCGCGGACCGCCCGCAGCCCGCCGCGGTCGCCGCTCCGCCGTCGCTGCCCCCGCGCCCGGAAGCCGCCCCTGCTCCGGCGTCGCCGACCCCACCTGCGGCGGTGCCGCCATCCGACGGGTCCGCGCAGAGCCCGGCGGTCGCGCCGGTCGCCCCGCAGGACGTGCCGACCATCGGGTCGCGGCTGCTCGCGCACACGGTCGACGTGCTCGTCCTCCTGGCCGCGTTCTCGGTCGGTGTCCTGGTCGTGCTCCTCGTGGGGGACGGGGCGGCGTTCCTCACGTGGCTGCTGCCGGTGGTGGCCCTCCTGGGGCAGATCGCGTTCGAGGGGCTGCGCGGTCGTACGCTCGGCGCGCTGATGGTCGGGCTCCTCACGCTCGACGCGCGCACCGGCCGGGTGCCGGGCTGGCGGGCCGCGGCGGTCCGGCAGCTCGTCCTGGCCGCGGGCGGTCTCGGCCTCCTCGTCGGCACGTGGGTGGTGGCCGGGTCGGGCGCCTGGGACCGCACGCCCGCGCAGCGGGGCTGGCACGACAAGGCGTCGGGAACGGTCGTGCGCCGCAGCGCGGCCGTCCGCCGCGCGGCGATGGCCGCCAAGGCCGCCGCGGCGGCGAGCGCGGCACCGCCCGCACAGGCGGCGGCGGGTCCTGCCGGGCAGGTCGGGGACGCCCACGAGCAGGCGACGCAGGAGCAGGTGGCGCCTGCCGCCTCCGGTCCCGGCGGGGGTGCCGGCCCGGTCGTCGGCGCGCCGGGCCCGGGTCCGCGGCCGACGGAGCAGCCGGACGACGACGTCACCGTCCGCACCCCGCCTGCGGGCGGTGCCGCGGCGGCCCGGCCCGCGCCCGATCGGCTGATCGACTCGCCGGCGTGGCTGGAGGCCGCAGGGCGCACCGAGGCGACGCGCGGCACGGGGCACGACGCCGCGCGCGGCACGTGGTCGCCGGTGAAGGGGGTCCCGGCGTCCCTCCCGCCGTCCGTGGCGCCCGCGGACGAGGTCGACGACGACCTGGTCGACCTCGAGCACACCCGGGTGGCCGACCCGGCCCAGCTGCGTCGCCGCACGTCGGCCCTGACGCTGCTGTTCGACACGGGGCAGCGCGTGCGCGTCGCGGGGCGCGGCCTGGTGGGCCGCAAGCCGAGCGCGGGGGACGGGCGCGACATCCTGCACGTCGTCGCGATCGACGACCCGAGCCGGTCGGTCTCGCGCGTGCACCTGGAGTTCGGCCCGGTCGCGGCTCCCGGCAGCGGCCCGTCGACGGCGCCGGCCGAGCTCTGGGTCCTCGACCGCGGCTCGACCAACGGCACGGTCGTGGTCGACCCCGACGGGGAGGCGCGCGTGCTGCCGCCCGGCGCCCGCGCGGTCGTCGGCCCCGGCTGGCAGGTCCGCATGGGCGAGCGGGTCATCCAGGTCGACGACGACTGACGAGCCCGGGGCGCCTCGCGTCCCGCATCCTGAGATGTCCGCATGGTGGGATGTCCGTATCGTGGAGCGGACGTGAGGTTCACCTCACCTCGCGACCTACACTGGTCGGCAGCAGTGCTCGCGCGGTGTCCGCGTGCAGCAGGGGCGTCGCAGGGCGGTACGGGTGCTTGACTGTCCGTCGGCCCGCGCCGGACCGCTGCCCCAGCGGCCGTGCGCGCCCACCCGACCCGTGACCGGAAGGCATCTGGACCCGTGAGCACCCCGACCCTGCGCGTCGCCGTCGTCGGCGCCGGACCGGCCGGCATCTACGCGGCGGACATCCTCGCGAAGACCGACCTGGACGTCAGCATCGACCTCTTCGAGCGGCTGCCGGCGCCGTTCGGCCTCGTCCGCTACGGCGTGGCACCCGACCACCCGCGCATCAAGCAGATCATCGTGGCCCTGCACAAGGTCCTCGACCGCGGCGACATCCGCCTGCTGGCCAACGTCGACTACGGCACGGACCTCAAGCTGGACGACCTGCGCCAGTTCTACGACGCCGTGATCTTCTCGACGGGGTCCATCCGCGACGCCGCGCTGCCGATCCCGGGCATCGACCTCGACGGTTCCTACGGCGCCGCGGACTTCGTCTCCTGGTACGACGGGCACCCCGACGTGCCGCGCACCTGGCCGCTGCACGCGCAGCAGGTCGCCGTGCTCGGTGCGGGGAACGTGGCGCTCGACGTCGCCCGCATCCTGGCCAAGCACGCGGACGACCTCCTGCCCACGGAGGTCCCGGCCAACGTCTACGACCTGCTCAAGGCCAGCCCGGTGACCGACGTGCACGTGTTCGCGCGCCGCGGCCCGGCGCAGGCCAAGTTCTCCCCGCTCGAGCTGCGTGAGCTCGGGCACGTCCCGGACGTGGACGTGGTCGTCTACCCCGAGGACTTCGAGTTCGACGACGGCTCGATGGCCGCCATCCACTCGAGCAACCAGACCAAGCAGGTCGTCAAGACCCTCACGGACTGGACGCTCAAGGAGCCCGAGGACCTCACCGCCTCGCGCCGCATCCACCTGCACTTCCTGCACAAGCCCGTCGAGGTGCTCGGCGAGGACGGCAAGGTCGTGGGGCTGCGCACGGAGCGGACCGCGCTGAACGGCGACGGCAACGCCACGGGCACCGGGCAGACGCAGGACTGGCCCGTGCAGGCCGTGTACCGCGCGGTCGGCTACTTCGGCTCCCCGCTGGTCGACATCCCGTTCGACGACGTCGCCGGCGTCATCCCGAACCGTGAGGGCCGCGTCATCGACGTGGACGGCGAGCCGATCCCCGGCGTCTACGCCACCGGGTGGATCAAGCGCGGACCGGTCGGCCTGATCGGCCACACCAAGTCCGACGCGTCGGAGACGATCCGTCACCTCGGCGAGGACGTGGCCGAGGGCGGGACGGACTTCTACACGGCCGCGGAGCGCGACCCGCAGGCGGTCCTGGACTTCCTGCGCACGCGCGGTGCCGAGCCCGTCGAGTGGTCGGGCTGGCAGCTCCTCGACGCCTACGAGCGCGCGCTGGGCGAGCCGCACGGCCGCGAGCGCATCAAGCTGGTGCCGCGCGAGGACATGATCGCGGTGGCCCTGGGCCGCGAGCTCCCGCAGGCCTGACGCGCCCCGCAGAGCCCCGGACGTCACCGACGTCCGGGGCTCGTGCGCGTCAGGACGTGAAGCGCTGCAGGAACTCCCGGGTGCGCGGCTGCCGGGGGTCCGAGAACACCTGTGCCGCGGGCCCGCGCTCGTGCACGCGACCCTCGTGCAGGAAGCAGACCTCGTCGGCGACGTCCCGCGCGAACGCCATCTCGTGCGTCGCCAGCAGCATGGTCAGGCCGGTCTGCTTGAGCTCGCCGAGCAGGTCGAGGACCTCGCCCACGAGCTCGGGGTCCAGGGCGCTCGTCACCTCGTCGAGCAGCAGGACGGCGGGTCGTCCGAGCAGGGCGCGGGCGATCGCGACGCGCTGCTGCTGACCGCCGGAGAGCTCGTCGGGGAACGCCCGGGCCTTGCCGGCGAGCCCGACGCGCTCGAGGACCGCCATGGCCTGCTCCTCGGCCTGCGCACGGGACGTGCGGTGCACCAGCCGCGGGGCGAGGGTGACGTTGTCGAGCACGCGCAGGTGCGGGAAGAGGTTGTACGACTGGAACACCATGCCCATGCGGGCGCGCACGGCGTCGGCGTCGAGGCGCGGGTCGGTGATGTCCTGCCCCTCGAGCTCGATGACGCCGTCGTCGACGTCCTCGAGCAGGTCGATGCAGCGCAGCAGCGTCGACTTGCCCGACCCGGAGGCGCCGATGAGGACGACGACGCGGTGGGCGTGGACGTCGAGCGAGAGGTCGTCGAGGACGACGTGGTCGCCGAACGACTTGCGCACGCCGCGGACGCTCAGCAGCGGGGCGTCCGCGGCCCGGGGGTCCTCGGCGCTCACCGCATGGCCCCCGCGCCGGCGAGCCCGCTCTGGGCGCCGAGCCAGCCGGACCGCCGGGCCAGCACGTCCGTGACGCGGGCCAGCGGGATGGTGATGAGCACGAAGAGGACCCCCGCGACGACGTAGGGCGTGAAGTTGGCGTACTCCGCGGTGGCGATCTGGGCGGCGCGCACGGCGTCGATGGCCCCGAGGATCGAGATCAGCCCGGAGTCCTTGGAGAGCGAGACCAGGTCGTTCATCAGCGGTGGTACGACGCGCCGCACGGCCTGCGGCAGGACGACGTGCCGCATGGCCTGCCCCCGGGTCAGCCCCAGGGAACGTGCTGCGGCCACCTGCGAGGGGTGCACCGACTCGATGCCGGCCCGGAACACCTCGGCGACGTACGCCGAGTAGGTGAGCACGAGCGCGAGGCCGCCGAGGACGACGGCGTCGGTGGGGACGCCCTGCAGCCGCAGCCCGGGCAGCCCGAACCCGACGAGCAGCAGCACGAGGATGAGCGGCAGGCCGCGGAACACGTCGACGTACGCGGTCGCGAGCAGCCGCAGGGGCAGGAACGCGGGGCCGCGCACGGTGCGGGCGAGGGCCAGCGCGAGCGCGACGACGACGATCACGACGGCGCAGACGGCCATGACGCGCACGTTGAGCCACAGCCCCTCGAGCACCGCCGGCAGGGAGGCGAGCGCCACGTCGAGGTCGAAGAACGACGCCCGCACGCGCGGCCAGCCCGGGCTGGCCCGCACGCCGAGGACCGCCACCACGGCGAGGGTGACGGTCGAGAGCAGGGCGACCGCGGTCGACCGCCGTGCGCGGGTGCGCCGGTACGCGTCCCGCTCGCGCTGGCGCGCCGACGGGGTCCACGCGGACGGCGTGGACCCCGTCGCCGCGGGTCCGTCCGGGCTGCTCACTCGAGCACGGGCGCGCCGGCCGCGTCGGTGAGCCACTCCTCCTCGAGCGCGGCGAGCGTCCCGTCCTCGCGCAGGGCGTCGACGGCGGCGGTCACGGCGGGCGTGAGCGGCGAGCCCTGGTCGAGCACCAGGCCGAAGGTGTCGCCCCCGGCGCTGTCGGGCAGCTGGCCGAGCAGCACGCCGCCGTCGAGCTCCGCTGCGGTGATGTACAGCGCCGTCGGGAGGTCGACCACGACGGCGTCGACGAGCCCCGACGTCAGCGCCTGCTTGACCTGGTCGTTGTCGTTGAACGCGGAGACCGCGGTGGTCGGGTCGATCGCGTCCTGCGCGGCCGTCAGGCTCGTGGTGCCGACCATGGCGCCGATGCGGACCTCGGCGAGGTCGGCGAGGGAGGTCGCGCCCGCGGCGGGGGACCCTTCGAGCGTCACGACGGCCTGCGTGGTCTCGTAGTAGGGGGAGGAGAAGTCGAGGTTCTCGGCGCGCTCGGGGCTGATCGACACCTGGTTGACCGCGATGTCGAAGCTCTTGGCCCCGGGCGCGATGATCTGGTCGAAGCTCGCCTCGACCCAGGTCACGTCCTCGGCGGCGAAGCCGAGCTCGGCGGCCACGGCGTACGCGACGGCGGCCTCGAAGCCCTCGCCGGACGACGGGTCGTCGCCGACGACCCAGGGCTCGTACGCGGGGTTCGACGTCGCGACGGTCAGCACACCGTCCGTCAGCGTCGGCAGGGCGCCGTCGGTCGCCGTGTCGGCGGGGGCGGTGGCCTCGTCGACCGGGGCGCACGCCGCGAGCGCCAGGGCGGCGACGGCGGCCAGGGCGGTCAGGCGGGTGGTGCGCATGGGGTCTCCTCGTGGACGGCGGTGGGGACGGCGCCGGGGCGTCGTGGGGCACAGGATACGAGCGGCCGCCGGGCGGTGCGGGCGGCGTCCGGGGCGGACGCGGGGCGGGCGGGAACGCGCGTGCGCCGCGGGTCGTTCAGACGTCCGGAGAGCGGCCGCACGAGGTGGCCGGGGAGGACGGGCGAGCGATGGGTCACCGGCACCACAACGGCTTGAAGACGGCGGCGCTGTTCGGCGTGATGTGGGCCGTGCTGCTGGGCATCGGGTGGCTGCTCGGCGGGGGGTCGGCCCGGTTCCTGTGGATCTTCACGCTCATCGGCCTCGTGACCACGGCGTACAGCTACTGGAACTCCGACAAGATCGCGATCCGCGCCATGCGTGCCCGGCCCGTCAGCGAGCTCGAGCACCCCGCCATGCACCGGATCGTGCGCGAGCTGTCGACCGCGGCGCGCCAGCCGATGCCGCGGCTGTACGTCTCGCCGACGATGGCCCCGAACGCGTTCGCGACGGGCCGCAACCCGCAGAACGCGGCGGTCTGCTGCACGGAGGGCATCCTCGCGCTCCTCGACGAGCGCGAGCTGCGCGGCGTGCTGGGGCACGAGCTCATGCACGTCTACAACCGCGACATCCTCACCTCGTCGGTCGCGGCCGCGATCGCCGGCGTGATCACGTCGCTGGCCCAGTTCGCGCTGTTCTTCGGCGGCGGCGACCGGCGGGAGGGCGCGAACCCCCTGGCGGGCCTGCTGCTCGCGCTGCTCGCGCCCCTGGCCGCGACGATGATCCAGCTCGCGATCAGCCGCACCCGCGAGTACGACGCGGACGAGGACGGCGCGGCCCTGACGGGCGACCCCCTGGCCCTCGCGTCGGCGCTGCGCAAGCTCGAGCAGGGCACGCGCGCGCGGCCCCTGCCGCAGGAGCGCGAGCTCGTCGACGTCTCCCACCTGATGATCGCCAACCCGTTCCGCGGCGCGGGGGTGGGCCGCCTGTTCGCGACCCACCCGCCGATGGGCGACCGGATCGCCCGGCTCGAGGCGATGGCGGGGGGCCGAGCGACCCGGTACTGACCTCTGGTCCGCCCGCCGCGGCTCAGGCGCGGCGGTGCCGTCCCCGGCCGTCCGCGGCCATGTCCGCGAGCCGGGCGACGAGCATCACCCCGCCGGCCACGACGTTGCCGGGCCTGACCTCGCCGACGTCCCCGGGCAGGCACAGGTCGACCTCGCCGGGGGCGGTGCGCACGCGGGCCGCGACGAACTCCTGGCCGGTCAGGGCGACGCGTCGGCGGCTCGCGCGCAGCACGGTGCCGTGCAGCAGCGCGACCGGCGCCGGTGCGGTCCCGGGGGCGTCGGTGAAGAGCCCCGTCGGCACGAACGACTCGGGGCCGAACCGCACCGGGGCGCGCCCGTCGGCGCGCTCGGCCGCTCCGCCCAGCAGGCTGGCGGGGTCGCCGTCGAAGGCGCCGGCGTCGGCGTGCACCGTGACGTCGAAGCCGAGCGCCACGAGCGCCGCCGGACCCGCCCACGGCACGGCGTCGAGCAGGGCGCGCTGCTCGACGTGCACCGCGCAGCGCGTCAGCACGGACCCGGCCGTGTCCACGACGTCCGCGACGTGCACGTCCGCGGTGCCCGGACCGGCGGGCGTGAGGCCGGCGAGCAGCACGCCCGGTGTCCCGGCGAACGAGGGCACCACGTCGACGAGGGTGCCCTCGCGCAGCGCGAGGACGAGGCGGGCGCCCGAGCCGTCCTGCCAGCTGACCACGGACGTGCCGTCGCGCGTGCCCCAGGCCTGCGCGTGCGCCAGCCCGTGCTGCACGACGCGCTCGAGCCCCCGCCCGTCCTCGACGCCGAGCCCGAGGCAGGCCAGGTGGGAGGTCACCCCGCTCAGCGGTAGTTGACGAACTGCAGCGCCGCGTCGACGTCCGCACCCTTGAGCAGCGCGATGACGGCCTGCAGGTCGTCGCGGCTCTTGGCCGAGACGCGCAGCTCGTCGCCCTGGATCTGGGTCTTGACCCCCTTCGGGCCCTCGTCGCGCACGACCTTCGCGAGCTGCTTGGCGACCTCGCTGCTCAGTCCCTCCTTGATGGAGGCGGCGAGCCGGTGCTCCTTGCCCGAGGGCTTGGGCTCGCCGTCGCCGGTGTCCAGCGACTTCAGGGAGATGCCGCGCTTGATGAGCTTGGACTGGAACACGTCGAGGACGGCCAGCACGCGCTCGGCGGAGTTGGCGACCATGAGGATGCTCTCGCCGCTCCAGCTGATGGACGCGCCCACACCCTTGAAGTCGTAGCGCTGCGCGATCTCCTTCGACGCCTGGTTGAGCGCGTTGTCGACCTCCTGCCGGTCGACCTTGCTGACGACGTCGAACGAGGACTCGCTCGCCATGGGGTGCTCCTTGTCCCGGCGCCCTCGGGGCGCCGTCGTGCGGTCGGTGCGGCCGGTGCGGCCGGGCGGGAGTGCCGCGGCGTGCGACGCCCGCGCGACCGTGTGGCGCGCGGGGCCTCCCGGAGTTGCTATCCTTCCATCCGCACGTCGCCCACGTGCACCGGTCGTCCGCGGCCGGTGGCACCGGGTGCGCGCCCCTTGGCGGGTTACCCGAGTGGCCAAAGGGGGCTGACTGTAAATCAGCTGGCAACGCCTACGGGGGTTCGAATCCCTCACCCGCCACAGCCCGGACGGGGCGTCCTCGATCACGAGGGCGCCCCGTCCGTGTTCCGACGTCTTGCGTCGGTGCTGGGCGTCGGCGGGCCGGGTGTCCGGACTCGCGTCGGCCCGAGAGCGGTCAGTCGCAGGTCCACGGCCCGGACGTCAGCGACACCGTCGTCCCCGCGAAGCGGGTGTCGAACACGCCGGCGTCCTCCGCGGACGCGAAGGCCACGCCGACGGCCGTCGGGTCGTCGATCCCGGTGACGCCGCCGAGGACCTCGCCGGTGCCCTCCTGGCACGCGGGGTCCAGCGGTGCCGCGTCGGCGTACCCCGCGGTGCGCAGCTCGGCCACGGCGGCGTCGACGGCCGCCTGGTCACCGTCCTCGGCGACCGCGGTCCACACGACCCACACGTCGCCCTCGGCGGTCGCGGGGTCCACGGCGGCCGGCCAGTCCTGCGTCGAGGGGTCGACGCCCGCCTCCGCCTCGTCGTCGCCGCCCGTGCAGCCGGTCACGGCGAGGGCGAGGGCGAGCGCGAGTCCGACGGCCCGGCCGGACGTGCGGGCGGCGGTGCGGACGGGGGGTCGAAGGGAGGTGCCGGGTGTGGTCGCGACGGGGCGGGGGAGGGAGCGCATGCGCGGGATCGTGGCACGGCCGTGGGCCCGGGGGCGACGAACCGAAAGGTTTAGGCAGCGCCCGCCGGGCGCCCGTGGAGGGGTGGGGGGTCACGGTGCGGGCGCGTGCTGCCGGCGTCCCGGTCCGCCCGGGCGTCGTCGTGGACGACGCGTACGTCGGGCTCGACGGAGCCTCGTCCGGGCCTGTCGTGGCCCCCTCGTGGACTCGATTTCGCCAGCGCCCGTCGGCGCGTGTACTCTGTTCCGCGCTGCCCCGATAGCTCAGTCGGCAGAGCGTCTCCATGGTAAGGAGAAGGTCAAGGGTTCGATTCCCTTTCGGGGCTCTGTGGTGTGTCACGGGCCGGTCGCGTCACCGCGGCCGGCCCGGGCGCAGCCGCTGTGGCGGGATAGCTCAGGTGGTTAGAGCACACGGCTCATAATCGTGGTGTCGCGGGTTCGAATCCCGCTCCCGCTACCACGCCCGCCGGCCGGGTTCGGCCGGTGGTTTCCCTGCACGAGCGTGTGTCGGCCGGCGCGCGCGACGAGATGAACGCAGCCCCCGCGGGGCGCGAGAGGTGGGCACGAACATGGCCAGCAAGAGCGCGGACGTCCGCCCGAAGATCACGCTCGCCTGCACGGAGTGCAAGGAGCGGAACTACATCACGAAGAAGAACCGTCGGAACACCCCCGACCGGCTCGAGATGAAGAAGTACTGCCCGCGGGACAACAAGCACACGGTGCACCGCGAGACCCGCTGACCGCGGCTCTCCGGCAGCCTGACGTGACGGTCGACACCTCTTTCGCCGGTCGGGTCTACCCCGCCGGCGACGTCTACGAGGTCTCGCGCGAGAAGATCCGCGAGTTCGCCGAGGCGACGGGCGCCACGCACCCTGCGCACACCGACGTCGCGGCGTCCCGGAACCTCGGGCACCGCGACGTCGTCGCACCACCGACCTTCCTGGTCGCGCTCGCCCAGCGGTCCGAGGCGCAGTACGTCGACGACCCGGCCGCCGGCATCGACTTCAGCCGTGTCGTGCACGCCGACGAGCGCTTCACGCTGCACCGCCCCGTCGTCGCGGGGGACAGGCTGCGGCCCACCCTCCACGTGGACGGTGTCGCGATCCGTGGCGGCCTCGCGATGGTGACGACGCGGGTCGAGGTCGCCGACGAGGACGGCTCGGCGGTCGCCACCGTCGTCTCGACGCTCGCGGTCCGGCCGGAGGGGGACGCATGACCCGCCCGGTGCTCGCCGACCTCGTCGTCGGCCAGGAGGTCGCCCGCGGCACCGTCGCCGTCGACCGTGCCCGCCTGGTGCGCTACGCCGGGGCGAGCGGCGACTTCAACCCGATCCACTGGAACGACCGGTTCGCCACCGCGGTGGGCCTGCCCGGTGTCATCGCGCAGGGCATGTGGACGATGGGCGCTGCGGTCTCCGTCGTCGTCGACTGGCTCGGCGACCCCGGGGCCGTCGTCGACTACCAGACGCGCTTCACGCGCCCCGTGCCGGTGCCCGACCCCGGCGAGGCCGTCGTGCAGGTCGTGGCGGCGGTCGGCGCGGTCGACGCGGAAGCCGGGACGGCTCGCATCGACCTGACGGTCACGCTCGACGGCGCGCGCGTGCTCGGCAAGTCCCAGGCGGTCGTCCGCCTCGCCTGAGGCCCGCACGCCCGAGGACCGCATGCGTGAGGTCCGCGCGGCAGCGCTGAGGTCGGCAGGCGCCGGCCCTGAGGCTGCGCGGCAGTCCCCGCGCGAGCATGCCGTCCACCTGCTCCGAGGGCGTGACCCGCATTCGGGCGAGAGCCGTCAGGCCGGTGCGGGCCCCGTGGTCGTCCCGAGGCGCAGGACCACCGGCAGCTCGGTGTCGGCGGGTCGCCCGCCCGCGATGATCTGCGCCACGGCGTGGCCCACGGTCTCCCCCTTGCGCGCGAGCGGCTGCTCGACGGTCGTGAGCACGTCCGGGGCGAGCCACGGCAGGTCGAGACCGTCGAAGCCCGCCACCGAGACGTCCTCGGGGACCCGCAGGCCGAGCTCGCGCGCGGCCAGGACGACGCCCGAGGCGAGCAGGTCCGACTGGCAGACGACGGCGGTGGGGCGGTCGGGCGCGGACAGCAGCGCCCGACCGGCCGTCGCGCCGTGCTCGACGAGCGAGGCGGGGGTCTCCCACACGACCGTCGGCTCGACGCCCGTGTCACGGACGCCCGCCAGGCGGCGGCGGGTGATCTCCCACGCCGGCGCGCGCAGCCGTGCGGCGTCGGCGGGGCCCTCGGCGCGGTCGCGGTCGAACGGCAGCGTCACGGTCGCGATCCGGCGGTGCCCGAGCCCGACCAGGTGCTGCGTGACCTGCGCCATGCCGCCGCGGTCGTCGATGCCGACGACCGTCACGTCGGGCTGCGGGGTGCCCTCGAGCAGGACCGCGGGCACGCCGCGGCGGCGCAGCGCGGCCAGCACGGGGTCGTCGCTGGTGCCGCCCCACAGGAGCACGGCCACGTCCATGGCCGCGGACTCCACCAGGGGGTCGACCGGCGGCTCCGACGGGTCGCTGGGGCCGGCGATGAGCAGGACGCCGAGGTCGAGCGGGGCGAGCGTCCCGACCAGGCCGTCGAGCATCTGCACGGCCACGGGGTCGCGGAACGCACGCTTGAGCGAGTCGCCGACCACGACGCCGACGATCCCGGAGCGCCCGCGGCGCAGCTGGCGCCCCAGCGGGTTGGGGCCGGAGTAGCCGAGGGTGCTCGCGGCCTCGAGGACCCGGGTGCGGGTGGCGGCGGCGATGGGGCCGGCGCCGGAGAAGGCCAGGGACGCGGTGGACACCGAGACGCCCGCGGCGGAGGCGACGTCGGCGAGCGTCGGTCGCTGGGTCGACAGGTCGGCCACCTCCGGGTGGGTGCCGGTCCGGCCGGCGGGTCGGGTGATTGACGCGGTCGCCAGCGTACCCGCAGAATGGCAGCCGACCTCAAAACGATTCGACCGTCTGCGCCACGCCAGGCTCGAATCGATTCGATAGCCGCCTCGTCGGCCCAGCCACACCTCGCGACGCGCCTGCGGGCACGTCGCGCCGGAGCGCCCGTGAACCGCCCTGCCCCCGCCCCGTCGTCCGTCACGCGCGCCCGCGTGCTGCTGGTCGGGCTCTTCGCGCTCGCCGGGCTCGCGTTCTCCAGCTGGCTCGCCCGAGTCCCGACGGTGCGCGACCAGCTGGGCCTGTCCACGGCAGACCTGGGAGTCCTCCTGCTGGTCGGCTCCGTCGGGTCGCTCCTGACGGTCACGGTGGCGGGCGGCGTGCTGCAGCGCCACGGCACCCGCCGCGTGCTGCTCGCGTCCACGGCGCTGCTCGCCACCGCGCTCGTCCTGCTCGGCGTCGCCCCGGGCGCGGGCTCGCGGGCGCTCCTCGCCGCCGGGATCTTCGTCAACGGCGTGGCCGTCGCGCTCGGCAACGTCGCGATCAACGTCGAGTCCGGACGCGTCGAGCGTGCGGTCGGCCGGACGGTCATCCCGCAGTTCCACGCCGCGTTCTCCGTGGGTGCCGTCGCGGGCTCCGGGCTCGGGGCCCTGGCGTCCGCGCTGGGCGTGCCCGTCGTCGTCCAGCTGCCCGCCACGGCCGTCCTCGTGGTCGTGTGGCGCCTGGCCTCGCTGCGCGACGTCGTGCTGCCCGCCACCCCGGCGGAGCGGGCCGCGCGAGCCGGGACGGGCACCCCGGCCCCGGACGGCCCGCCCCGCGCGCGACGCGGGGGAGGGGCGCTGCGTGCGTGGCGCGAGCCCCGGACGCTCGGCGTCGGCGTGGTCGTCCTCGCCGCCGCCCTGTCGGAGGGGTCGGCCAACAACTGGCTCGCCCTGGCCGTCGTCGACGGCTTCGCGAGCCCCGAGCACGTCGGGGGCGCGGTCCTCGGGCTGTT
The DNA here is from genome assembly GCF_006715865.1 of Cellulomonas sp. SLBN-39. Taxonomy (NCBI): domain Bacteria; kingdom Bacillati; phylum Actinomycetota; class Actinomycetes; order Micrococcales; family Cellulomonadaceae; genus Cellulomonas; species Cellulomonas sp. SLBN-39. Next base: position 2,622,078 of record NZ_VFOA01000001.1, read on the forward strand.
CGTCGCCGCGATGACCGTGGTGCGGCTGCTCGGCACCCGGCTCCTCGACCGGTGGGGCCGTGTCGGCGTCCTGCGCGCCTCCGGGGTGCTGTCGGTCCTCGGCCTGGCCACCTTCGGGCTCGCCCCGACGCTCCCGCTCGCCGTGGTCGGTGTGGCGCTCTGGGGCGCGGGTGCCGCGCTCGCGGTGCCCGTCGGCATGGCCGCGGCGTCCGACGACCCCGTCCGCGCGGCGGGTCGGGTGGCCGTGGTCTCGGCGTTCGCGTCGGTCGCCTCGCTCGCCGCGCCCCCCGTGCTCGGTCTCGCGGCCGAGCACGTCGGTGCCCGGCACGCCCTGCTGCTCGTGCTGGTGGCCATGCTGGTGAGCGTGCTGGTCGCCCCCGTCGTCCGACCCCGCCCGCCCGTCGCGGTGCCTGGCGTCACCCCGCGCGTGACCGGTGGCCTCCCGGCGGACGCGCCCGGCACCGCTCCGGGCGCCGCCGTCGACGTGGTGCGCCCCGACGCGCCCGGCGCCCGCCGCCACGACGGCGGCCCGCGCCGCGGACGCCCGGCGCCCGGGCGGCCCGCCCTGCCTCGCACCCCCCGCCCCCGTCGCACCCCCCGAGGAGCCGACCGATGACCGGACCGTCGCCCGAGGGCGCGCGCACGGCCGTACCCGCCCCGACGCGCGAGGTCCGCCTCGCGTCCGTCGCCGTCTTCACCGTCTTCGCCCTGGCGGGGCTCAACTTCGCCAGCTGGGCCGCGCGGCTGCCGGCGGTCCGCGACGGCCTGGGGCTCACGCCCGAGCAGATGGGCGTGCTGCTCCTGGTCGGCGCGTTCGGCTCGCTCGCCGCCCTGCCGCTGTCCGGCCTCGTCGTGGAGCGCCTCGGCGCCGCACGCACGGTGCTCGTCTTCGCGCTGCTCAACGCGGCCGGGCTGGCGACCGCCTCGGCCGGCGTCGCGGCCGGGCAGGTCGTCGTCGTGGGCCTGGGCCTCGTCCTGGCCGGGGTCGGCACCGGGGTGTGGGACGCCGCCATGAACCTCGAGGGCGCCGTCGTCGAGCAGCGCCTCGGCCGCACGGTCATGCCGCGCTACCACGCGGGCTTCTCCTTCGGGACGATGGCGGCGGCCGGCCTGGCGGCCCTCGCCGCCTGGCTGCGCGTGCCGGTCTGGTGGCACGTGCCCGGCGTCCTGCTGCTCAGCTCGGTCGTCGTCGTCCTCGCCGTCCGGGTGTTCCTGGCCGGACCGGGGGAGGAGGCGCACGGCGCCACCGACCCCCACGGCGACGCGCACGGGCACGGCGGGGCCCGCGGGGCCGCCCGCGCCTGGGTCGAGCCGCGCACGCTGCTCATCGGCCTCGTCGTTCTCGCCGCCGCCCTCACGGAAGGGGCTGCGAACGACTGGCTGGGCCTGGCGGTCGTCGACGAGTTCGACGTCGACGACGCCGTCGGTGCGGTCGCGTTCGGGCTCTTCGTCACCGCCATGACCGGCATGCGCATCCTCGGCACGCGGCTGCTGGACCGGTTCGGGCGTGTCGCCGTCCTGCGCCTGTGCGCGGGGCTCGCCGCCGTCGGCCTCCTCGTCTTCGGCACGGCCGGCAGCCTGTGGCTCGCCATGCTGGGCGTCGTGGCCTGGGGGCTGGGTGCCGCGCTCGGCTTCCCCGTCGGCATGAGCGCCGCCGCCGACGACCCGCTGCGTGCGGCACCGCGCGTCGCGGTCGTCTCGACGATCGGCTACTCGGCGTTCCTCGCCGGCCCGCCGCTGCTCGGGCTGCTCGCCGAGCACGTCGGCTACCGCGACGCGCTCCTGGCGATCCTCGTCCCCGTCGTGCTGGGCCTGCTCGTCACGAGCGCGGCAGCGCCCCTGCGCGCGGCAGGGCCGGTCGCCGCGGACGACCCCCTGCCCGCCGACGCCCGGTCGCCCGAGCCCCGTTAGCCTGACGCCGTGGAGCCCGACACCTGCGCACTTCCCGGCCCGGCCCCCGAGGCGCGGTCCGCCGCCGTCCCGACGCACCCCGGCACGCCGACGCTCGCCGACCTGACGACCCTGCGCGTCGGCGGCCCGGTCGGCCGCTACGTCGAGGCGACCACGGAGGCCGAGCTCGTCGAGACGGTCCGGTCCGCGGACGCGGCCGGCGAGCCGGTGCTCGTGCTCGGCGGCGGCTCCAACGTGCTGGCCGCCGACGCAGGGTTCGCCGGGGTGGTCGTGCGCGACGTGCGCGGCGGCGTGCAGGTGCCCGACGCGTCGGCGTGCGCGGGCGTCACCCTCACCGTCCCGGCGGGCACGGTCTGGGACGATGTCGTCGCCTACGCCGTCGAGCACGAGCTCGTCGGCGTCGAGGCGCTGTCCGGCATCCCCGGCTCCACGGGCGCGACGCCCGTGCAGAACGTCGGCGCCTACGGCCAGGAGGTGGCCGAGACGATCGCGCAGGTGCGGGTCTGGGACCGCGGCGCCGGGCGGGTGCGGACCCTCGCGTGGGTGAACCTGGCGTTCGGGTACCGCACGTCCCTGCTGAAGCGGTCGATGCGCGAGACGTCCACCGCGGACCCCCGTGCCCCGTGGGCGCCCACTCCCCGGTACGTCGTGCTCGACGTCACGTTCCAGCTGCGCCCCGGCTCGCTCTCGGCACCCGTGGCGTACCCCGAGCTCGCGCGCACCCTCGGCGTGGCGGTCGGCGAGCGGGCCCCGCTGGCCGAGGTCCGGGCCGCGGTCCTCGCGCTGCGCGCACGCAAGGGCATGGTGCTCGACGCGGACGACCACGACACGTGGAGCGCCGGGTCGTTCTTCACGAACCCCGTGCTGACGGCCGCGGCCGCCGAGCACCTGCCCGCCGACGCGCCCCGGTGGGCGCTGCCCGACGGCGGGGTCAAGACGAGCGCCGCGTGGCTCATCGAGCACGCCGGCTTCGGCCGCGGCCACGGCGCGCCCGGCCCGGCCGCGCTCTCGTCCCGGCACACCCTCGCGCTGACCAACCGGGGCGGGGCGCGCGCGGCCGACCTGCTGGCCCTCGCGGGGCAGGTCCGCGACGGCGTGCTCGACCGGTTCGGCGTCGCGCTCGAGCCCGAGCCGGTGCTCGTCGGTGCCGCCCTGCCGGCCGTGCCCGCCACGGCCGGCTGACGGCCCGCGCGGACGGCCGCGCACCCTAGCAGCAGGTCCGGGGGCGCACCTCCCCCCTGCGGGCGGTCCCCGGGTCCACCCGCAGGCCGTTGCCCCGGCCGGTGGGAGCCGCGAGCGTGGGGGTGTCCCGCCCGCCCGCGTCCGCACCGACGCGTGCGGCCGGGCGGGCACCGCACCGCAGCAGGGGGAAGCACGTGAACCATCGACCTCGATCCCGCCGGGCACTCGTCGCGGGAGCTCTCGCGACGACCATGCTCCTGTCAGGGGTCGCCACCGCGGCCGCGGCGTCGGCCGCCCCGGCCGCCGCACGCACCGACCGCACCAGCGCCGCGGAGGCCCGCCGGGTCGATCGCGTCCCCGCACCCGACCCGCAGTGGTTCGACTGCACGAGCGTGTTCGGCGCGACCGCGGACTGCGGCACCGTCGCGCTGCCGCTCGACTACGACAAGCCGCGCGGTGCGACCACCGAGGTCGCGCTGCTGCGGGTGCGGGCCACCGACCCGGCCCGCAAGATCGGCACCCTGTTCGTCAACCCCGGCGGCCCCGGCGGCTCGGGCGTCCTCATGGCCGCTGCGGCGGAGGAGTTCCTCACCGAGGACGTGCGGGCCCGGTTCGACGTCGTCGGCATCGACCCCCGCGGGACGAACTTCAGCACCAACGTGGCGTGCTTCCGCAACGCCGGCGAGCAGGCCGCCGCCTACGGCGGGCTGTCCGTCCCGTTCCCGACCTCGCCCGCCGAGGAGGACGCGTACGTCACGTCGTCCGAGGCCCTCGGCCGGGCCTGCGCGACGACGGGGACGCCGCTGAGCGCCTCGATGTCGACCGCCGAGGTCGCCCGCGACATGGACGTCGTGCGGCGCGTCGTCGGCGACCAGAGGCTCACGTACCTCGGCTTCTCCTACGGCAGCTACCTCGGGGCCGTGTACGCCAACATGTTCCCCGACCGCGTGCGCGCGGTCACCGTCGACGGTGTGCTCGACCCCGTCGCGTGGGCGGGGACGCGCGCCACGGCGAACGTCCCGCAGACCCAGCGCCTGCGCTCCGGCGAGGCGGCGTGGGCGTCGCTGCAGGAGATCCTCGACCGGTGCGAGGAGGCCGGCCCCGAGCGGTGCGAGCTCGCCGCGCTCGGGGAGCCGCACGCGCTCTTCGACGAGATCGTCGCCGACATCAAGGCCGAGCCCGTGCCGGTGGTCGACCCCGAGACCGGTGAGGACTACGGGACCATCACCTACGCGACGCTCGTGTCGTTCCTGCTGAGCGACATGTACGCGCCCGACGGCTGGGCGTGGGTCGCCGCCGACCTCGCCTACGTGCGCACGCTCCAGCACCCCGAGGAGGTCGCCGAGGACGCCCGTGACGCCGCGTCGGCCGGCCTGGCCGCCCGCGTCCAGCGGGCCAAGGAGCAGCAGGAGCAGGCCGCGGCCACCACGGCGAAGCAGCGCGAGGCCCTGGGCTTCGCGTTCCCCTACGACAACTCGCTCGAGGCGTTCACGGGCGTGCTGTGCACCGACGGGCTCAACCCCGCCCGCGCCGACCGGTGGCGCGCCGCGGGCGCGCGGGCCGATGCGGACGCGCCCGGCTTCGGACCGCTGTGGACGTGGGCGTCGGCACCCTGCGCGTCGCGCACGTGGACGGCGCAGGACGAGGACGCGTTCCGCGGCCCGTTCACCGCACGCACCGCCGCACCCGTGCTCGTCGTCGGCAACTACTGGGACCCGGCCACGTCGTACGAGGGCGCCGTCGCGCTCGCGGACCGCATGCCCCGGGCCCGGCTGCTGTCGTCCGACAGCTGGGGGCACACCGCGTACGGCACGTCCGCGTGCGTGACGGGCGCGGTCGACCGGTACCTGCTCACGGGCAAGGTCCCGGCGGAGGGCACGGTCTGCACGGGTGACCTGCAGCCGTTCCCGGCCGGGGACGACTCCTCGCGCCGGCCGTCGTCGGCGACGACGTCGCTGCCGCCCGTCGTGCCGCCGCTGCCGGGAGCCGCACCGCGGTCCTGACGTGCTCAGGCCGCCCCGGGCCCCGCGCCCGGGGCGGCCGGGCCGCGCCGCTCGGCCGGGTCGTCGGCTAGCCACGCGTCCACCCCCGCGAGCAGCCGGGCACGCGTGGTCGCCGAGGCCCGGCTCGCCCGCACGGACGCCCGGGCCAGGTCCGCCAGGGCGCGGTCGTCCAGGCCGTGCACCTCGCGCGCGGCGACGTACTGGTCGAGCAGGCGCGAGCGGAACAGCAGGGGGTCGTCGGCACCGAGCGCCACCGTGGCCCCCGCGTCGACCAGCGCCCGCAGCGGCACGTCCGCGGCCGTCGCGTACACCCCGAGGGAGACGTTCGACGCGGGGCAGACCTCGAGCGCGACACCGTCCTCGACGACCCGGGCCAGCACGTGCGGGTCCTCCGCGGACCGCACGCCGTGCCCGAGCCGCTCGGGGTGCAGGTGGTCGAGCACCTCCGCGACGTGCGCGGGGCCGAGGAGCTCGCCGCCGTGCGGCACCCGGGCCAGCCCGGCCCGGTGCGCGATCTCGAACGCGGGCCCGAACTGCTCGGTGTCGCCGCGCCGCTCGTCGTTCGACAGGCCGAACCCGACGACCTGGCCGGGGCCGTCCCCGGCGTGCCGCGCCGCCAGCCGCGCCAGCGTCCGCGCGTCCAGGGGGTGCCGCATCCGCGACGCCGCCACGACGACCGCGACCTCGACGCCCGTCGCGTCGCTGGCCCGGCGGGCCTCGTCGAGGACGATCTCCAGCGCCGGCGTCAGGCCCCCGACGAACGGCGCGTACGACGTCGGGTCCACCTGGATCTCGAGCCGCCGCGACCCCTCGGCCGCGTCGTCGGCGGCCGCCTCGGCGACGATGCGCCGCATGTCGTCCTCGCCGCGCACGCACGCCCGCGCCGCGTCGTACAGGCGCTGGAAGCGGAACCAGCCGCGCTCCCCGGCGGGCACCCGCAGCGGGTCGGCGTCGAGCAGGACGTGCGGCAGCCGGATGCCGTGCCGCTGGGCCAGGTCCGCGAGCGTCGACACCCGCATCGACCCCGTGAAGTGCAGGTGCAGGTGCGCCTTCGGGAGCAGGGCCAGGTCGCGCACGCCGGTCAGTGTGCCAGCCGGGCCGGTGCGGCGGTGCCCGCCCGCGCGTCGGGCGACGTGTCGACCATCCGGTACCCCACGCCGCGGATCGTGTCGAAGTGCTCCGCGCCGAGCTTGCGGCGCAGGTACCGCACGTACACGTCGACGACGTTGGACCCGGGGTCGAAGTCGAAGCCCCACACGTCGGCCAGCAGCCGCTCGCGCGTGAGGACCTCGCCGGGGTTGCGCATGAACATCTCCGCGAGCGCGAACTCCCGCGCGGACAGGTCGACCTCCCGCTCGTCGACCCGCATGCGCCGCGTGCGCAGGTCGAGCGCGAGGCGCCCGAACGAGAGCACGTGCCCCCGCGCCACCGGTGCCTGGGTGCGCAGCCGCAGCCGGATCCGGGCGAGCAGCTCCTCGAACCGGAACGGCTTGGCCATGTAGTCGTCCGCGCCGGACTCCAGCCCCGTGACCGTGTCGGTGACGGACGAGCGGGCCGTCAGCACGACCACGGGCAGGTCGTACCCCTCGGCGCGCAGCATCCGCAGCACGTCGAACCCGTCCATGTCGCCCAGCCCGAGGTCCAGCACGAGCAGGTCGACGCCGCCGACCTCGACGCGCTCGAGCGCGGCCTCGCCGGTCGGGACGCACGTCGTCTCGTAGCCGTGGGCGCGCAGCCCCTTGGAGACGAAGGCGGCGATCCGCTCCTCGTCCTCGGCGATGAGGATGTGGGTCATCGGTGGTGCTCCAGGAGGTCGGTGTCGAGGGCGGGGTCACCGTCGACGAGCCCGACGGCGGGCAGGTCGAGGACGAACACGACCCCCGTGCCGGCACCCGGCGGCGGGTGCTCGAGGAACACCCGCCCCCCGTGCGCGGACGCGATGGCGGCGACGATGGGCAGCCCGAGGCCCGCGCCGTGCTGCTTGCGGTCGGCCTGGCCCCGGTGGAACCGCTCGAAGATACGCGCCTCCTCGCCGGGCGGGACACCCGGTCCCTCGTCGCGGACCCACAGCAGCAGGCGACCGTCCCACACCTCGCTGCCCAGGCGCACGGTCGACCACGGGTCGGAGTACCGCACGGCGTTGGCCAGGAGCTGCAGCCACGCCTGGGTGATGCGCTGGGCGTCGACCAGCGCGGTGACGTCGGCGCGGGACACGACGACGAAGCGGCGCTCGCCGAGCGCACGGGCCTTCTCCAGAACCTCGTCGGTGAGGCGGCCCACGTCGCAGGGCGCCGGCTTGACGAAGTCCGGCCGGTCGGCCGTGGCGAGGGTCACGAGGTCGTCGACGAGCCGTTGCATGCGGTCGACCTCGTCGAGCACGAGCTGCTGGGTGGTCCGCACGTCGTCCGCGTCGTGGGGGTCGACGAGCTCGAGGTGCCCGCGCACGATCGTCAGCGGCGTGCGCAGCTCGTGCCCGACGTCGTCGGCGAGCTCCCGCTGCGAGCCGAACGCGCGCTGCAGGCGGTCGAGCATGGCGTTGACGGTGCGCGCCAGGTCCGCGAGGTCGTCGCTGCCGTGCACCTCGATCCGCTCGGACAGGTCGGACTCCGTGATGCGGCGCGCCGTGTCGCGCAGCAGCCGCACCGGGCGCAGCATCCGTCCCACCACGAACCAGGCGACGACCGTCATGACCCCGAGCGCCATGAGGCCCACGCCCGCGTAGGTGACGAAGATCCGCCGCACCGCCGCGACCTGTGCGCTGCGGTCGAACGCGACGACGAGCTGCCCGTGCACGTCCGGCTGGGCCGGCACGGTGACGGGGAGCGCGACGAGCCGGTACTCCGTCGTGCCGGTCCGTACCGTGCGGGGCTCGTCAGCACGCGGGTCGAGCGGGTCCAGCGCCTGCACGGCGGCGATCAGCTCGGTGTCCAGGTCGATCCGCAGCGGCTCCGTCACGTCCGACGCGCGCACGTGCAGCGCACCGTCGACCAACGACACGACGCCCTCGTGCTCACCCGGCACGCGGTTCTGCACGGCCGTCGCCAGCAGGGTGTGGACGCTCGACCACGGCTCGCGCGACTCGTCGTCGCCCGCCGGGCGGCCGCGCTCCAGGTCGTGCAGCGCCGCCGCCGCCCGCTCCAGCGACTCGTCGATCGCCCGGTCCGTCGACCGCAGCTGCAGCGCCAGGCCCGTGGCCGCGGACACCGCGAGCGTCGTCGCGGTCAGCGCCACCACCGCGGCCATCAGCCGGCCCCGCACGGTCGAGCGGGACCGGGGGACGACGACGGGCACCGGGGCCGTCTCGGCGCCGGTCGCGGACCCCTGCCCGCTGCGCGTTCGCCCCATGGGGGCACAGTATGGGCACCCGCGCCGCCCGGGGTGAAGACGGGCTCAGGCCCCGGGCAGGATCCCGCGCTCGATCGCGACCGTCACGGCCCGTGTCCGGTCGTCCACGCCCAGCTTGGCGAAGGCCCGCAGCAGGTGCGTCTTGACCGTCGCCTCCGTGATGAACAGCTCGCGCCCGACCGCCGCGTTCGACAGCCCCCGCGCGACCCCGGCGAGGACCTCGCGCTCGCGGGGGGAGAGACGCTCGCCGCCGTCGCCGCGGACCTGCTGGACCAGGCGCAGCGCGACGGACGGCGACAGGGCCGACTCCCCGCGCGCCGCGGCCCGCACGCCTGCCACCAGCTGGTCGCGGGGGGTGTCCTTGAGCAGGTACCCGGTCGCCCCGGCCTCCACGGCCCGCAAGATGTCGGTGTCGGTCTCGTAGGTCGTCAGCACCAGGACGCGGACACCGGGCACGTCGCGCACGACCCGTGCGGTCGCGTCGGCGCCGTCCGTGCGGGGCATCCGCAGGTCCATCAGCACCAGGTCGGGCCGCAGGCTCACCGCGAGGGCGACGGCCTCCTCCCCGTCGGCGGCCTCGCCGACGACCTCGAGGTCGGGCTCGAGCGCGAGCAGCCCCGCCAGGCCGGAGCGGACGACGGGGTGGTCGTCCGCGATGAGCACGCGGATCGCTGTCATGACGTCTCCTCGACGGCCGTGCCGGTCCCGGGGCCCGCCCCCGGGGCGGAGCCCGGGACGAGCGCCTCGGTCGGCAGCTGCAGCAGCACCTGCGTGCCGCGCCCGGGCCCGGGCGCGACGTCGAGCGTGCCCCCCGACGCCCCGGCCCGTGCGCGCATGCCTCGCAGCCCGTTCCCCTCCGCCGCGTCGGCCGGCAGCCCGCGGCCGTCGTCGACCACCTCCAGGCGGACGCCGTCGGCGTCCCGGCGCAGCCGGAGCACGACCGTGCTCGCCTCGGCGTGCTTGCGCACGTTGGCGAGGGCCTCCTGCGCCGCGCGCAGCAGCACCACCTGGGCCTCGCGCCCGATCCCGGCGTCGTCGACCTCGACGTCGACGTGCACGCCCGTCTCGTCCCCGAAGCGGCGCCCCAGGCGCACCAGGGCGTCGGCGAGGCCGCCCGCCGCCAGGTCGGGCGGCGCGAAGGCCGCCACCAGCGCCCGCGCCTCGGCCAGGTTGTCGCGCGCCACCTGCTCCATCTGCCCCACGCGTCGCCGCGCCTGCTCCGTGCGGCCGTGCTCGATCTCCGCCGACGCGGCCTGCGCCAGCATCACCACCGACGTGAACCCCTGGGCGAGCGTGTCGTGGATCTCCCCGGCCAGCCGGGCCCGCTCGGCGAGCACCCCCGAGGCGTGGTGGGAGCTCGCGAGCTCGTCCTGCGCGGCCCGCAGCTCCTCGAGCAGGTACGCCCGCTCCTCGCTCTGCTCGGCGACCTGCGTGATCCACAGGCCCAGCACGATCGCGAACACGAGCGCCACGCCGAACTGCGCGCCGATCTCCGCGGTCGCCTGCAGGTCCGTGCCGAGGCGGGTCGCGGCCGCCGCGACGATCCCCACGGTGAGCACCGTGCTCCACGCGACGCCCGCCCACCGGTGCCGGCTGAAGAACCAGATGTGCGAGAACGCCACGAACAGCAGGACGCTGCCGATGCCGCCCATCGCGACCTGGACGACGACGACGGTGACGAGCAGCACCAGGTAGGCGTCGGCGAGGCGCGGGTCGCCCCGGACGGCGCCGCGGCGTCCCACCAGCACGTACGCCAGGCCGAGCACGACCAACGCCCCGAGCGCCACGGCCTTGCGGGCGGGCGGCATCGTGTCGACCAGCACCGCTACGGCGTACACCGCGAGCATCGCGACCAGCACGAGGTCCCACATCCGCAGCGTGCGCAGCCAGAACCCGTGCCGGTCGACGCCGCTGACGGGCACCGGGGGGCCGGGCGCGCTCATGGCCCGACCCTCTCACGGGCCGCCCCACGGCACGCGCCCGCCCCGCCCGACCCCCGGGTCCGGGCGGGGCGGGCCCCGACGTGCCGTGTCACCCGTCGTCCCGGCGTCGCCACCGGAACGTGCGCACGCCCACGACGAGTGCCACGACGAGCCACGCGGCCAGCACCGCGGCGGTCGCCCCGTGCTGCCACGACCCCGACGGCTCCAGCACCACCGCCTCGTCGGGCAGGAACACCGACCGCATGCCCTGCGCCATCCACTTCAGCGGGAACACCGACGCCAGCTGCTGCATCCACGACGGGAGCTGGTCGAACTGGAAGAACACGCCCGAGACGAACTGCAGCACCAGCACGACCGGGATCACCACGGCGCTGGAGCTGCGCCCCGAGCGCGGCACGGACGAGAACGCGACCCCGCACAGGGCCCCCGCCGCCGTCCCCAGGACGAACACCCACGCGAACGTCCACCACCGGCCCGGCTCGTCCGGCAGCGGCACGTCGAACGCCAGCGCCGCCACCGCCAGGAGCAGCGCGTTCTGCACCACGCTCGTCACGAGCACCTGGCCGGTCTTGCCCAGGAAGTACGCGGCAGCGGGCAGCGGCGTCGCCCGCAGCCGCTTGAGGCCACCCTCGTCGCGCTCCACCGAGATCGCGATCGCGAGGTTCTGGAAGCTCGACAGCATGACGCCCGTCGCGACCATCCCGGGCAGGAAGTACTGCGGGAACGTCACGCCCGACCCGGGCAGCACCTCGGTGTCGGCGCCGAACACGGTCGCGAAGATCGCGAGCATGAGGATCGGGTACGCGAACACGAACACCACGGCGTCGCGCTCGCGGAAGAACGACCGGACCTCGTAGACCGACCGGCTCAGCCCGAGCCGCAGCAGGCCCGGCAGGCGGCCGGTGCGCGGGACCCCGGGGGCCGGGGCGGCGGGCGTCGTGGTCGTGCTGGTCTCGACGGTGCTCATCACGCGGCCTCCTCCGTGCCGGTGCCGCTGCTCGCGGCGTTGCTCGTCCCGGCGGCGGTCGCCGCCTCCCCGATCAGGGACAGGTACACGTCCTCCAGCGTCGGTCGCAGCACCTGCAGGCCGGGGACCTCGCCCGTCTGCGCGCCGACGGTGGCCGCGAGGCGGGCCACGAGCGCCGTGGGGGAGTCGGTGCTCTCCTCGTGCCCGACCCCGTCCACCGTCCACCGCACCCGCGCGTGCCGTCCGGCGCGCCCGCCGATCTCGGCCGGCGTGCCCTCCGCGACGACGCGTCCCTGCGCGACGACGACGACGCGGTCCGCGAGGCGCTCGGCCTCGTCGAGGTAGTGCGTCGTCAGCAGGATCGTCGTGCCGCCGGCGCGCAGCCCCTCGACGAGCTCCCAGAACTCCAGGCGCGCCTCGGGGTCGAAGCCCGTGGTGGGCTCGTCGAGGAACAGCAGCTCGGGGTCGCCGACGACGCCGAGCGCCACGTCGAGGCGGCGCCGCTGCCCGCCGGACAGCTGGCGGGCGCGCGTGCCGACCTTCTCCCGCAGCCCGACCGCGTCGATGACGTCCTCGGGGTCGCGCGGCGTCGGGTAGAAGCCGGCGAAGTGGTGCACCAGCTCGCGCACCGTGGCCTCGGCGAGGTCGTCGTTGGTCTGCAGGACCACGCCGATGCGCGAGCGCCACGCGCGCCCGGCCGTGGCGGGGTCCTCGCCGAGCACGCGCACGTGCCCCGCGTCGGCGCGGCGGAAGCCCTCCAGGGTCTCCACCGTGGTCGTCTTGCCGGCGCCGTTGGGTCCCAGCACGGCGACGATCTCGCCCCGCTCGACCTGCAGGTCCAGCCCGTCGACGGCGCGCTTGGCGCCGTACCTCTTGTGCAGCCCGCGCACCTGCACCGCGGGTCCGTCCGCTCGTCCGGTCATGGCACGAGCCTGCTCGCCGGCCCGACGGTGGCGCGACGGCCCGACGACGGGCACCCGTGTCCACCGACCGGTGGACACGGGTGCGGGCGCGTGCCCGCTGCCGGTCTGCTACCGCGCGCCGGCCAGCAGCGCCTGGATCCGCGAGACGCCCTCGACGAGGTCGTCGTCGCCGAGCGCGTACGACAGGCGCAGGTACCCCGACGGACCGAACGCCTCGCCGGGCACGACGGCGACCTCGGCCTGCTCGAGGATCAGGGTGGCCAGGTCGGCGGAGCTGCGGACCGTCGTCCCGCGGATCGTGCGGCCGAGCAGGCCCTCGACCGACGGGTAGGCGTAGAAGGCGCCCTGCGGCGCGGGGCACACGACGCCGTCGATCGCGGACAGCATCTCGACCATCGTGCGTCGGCGCCGGTCGAACGCCGTGCGCATCGCGTCGACGGCGGACAGGTCGCCCGTCAGCGCCGCGAGCGCCGCGCGCTGGGAGACGTTCGCGACGTTGGAGGTCAGGTGCGACTGCAGGTTCGTCGCGGCCTTGATCACGTCGGCGGGGCCGGTCATCCAGCCCACGCGCCACCCCGTCATCGCGTACGTCTTGGCCACGCCGTTGAGCACGATCGTGGTGTCGGCGAGCTCGGGGACGACCCGCAGCACGGGGGTGAACACGGCGTCGTCGTAGGTCAGGTGCTCGTAGATCTCGTCGGTGACGACCCAGATGCCGTGCTCGAGGGCCCAGCGGCCGATCTGCTCGGTCTGCTCGGGGGAGTAGACCGCGCCCGTCGGGTTCGAGGGGGAGTTGAACAGCAGCACCTTGGTGCGCGGCGTCCGCGCGGCCTCGAGCTGCTCGACGGTGACGAGGTAGCCCTGGTCGACGCCGGCGAACACCTCGACCGGCACGGCGCCGGCCAGCCGGACCGCCTCGGGGTAGGTCGTCCAGTACGGCGCGGGCAGCAGGACCTCGTCGCCCGGGTCGAGGACGGCCGCGAACGCCTGGTAGACCGCCTGCTTGCCGCCGTTGGTGACCAGCACGTCGGCGGGGCGGACCTCGTAGCCGGAGTCCCGCAGGGTCTTGGCGGCGACGGCCTCCCGCAGCGCGGGCAGCCCCGCCGCGGGCGTGTACCGGTGGTTCGCCGGGTCCTGGCACGCGGCCACGGCGGCGTCGACCACGTACTGCGGCGTGGGGAAGTCGGGCTCGCCGGCGCCGAAGCCGATGACGGGCCGGCCGGCGGCCTTGAGCGCCTTGGCCTTGGCGTCGACCGCGAGCGTCGCCGACTCGGCGATCGCGGCCAGGCGCGCCGAGACGCGCGGGCGGGAGGACGTCGTCGTCGAGGTGCTCTGCTCGCTCACGGAGCCATCCTCGCACCGGCGGCCCCGCGCGGCGCCAGGGCTCTCGGCGGGTGGGCACGGCGCGTCGTACGAGGGCTCCCCGACGGTGGTTCGACCCAGCCGTGACCGTCGCGTACAGTGGGACCCCGGCGGTTGACGTCCGCCATGATGAGCCACGCCCCCGCACGGGTGCTGCCGCCCCTTCGGGAGCGGTGGTGCAGATCGCCGTGACGCGAGGCCGTTCATCGTGGATGATGTCGGTCCACCGAAGGGCAGTGGCGCAATTGGTAGCGCAGCGGTCTCCAAAACCGCAGGTTGCAGGTTCGAGTCCTGTCTGCCCTGCGCACGCGGACCGGTCCGGTCCATCGAGCTTCTCGACGGGCCGGACCGGCTCGTGAGCAGGACCGCCGGACGGTCCGGCGCGTCGCGTCGGTTCGTCCGTGCGTCCCGGGCACCTGCCGGTGCCCGTCGCCAGCACACACGAACGAGGGGCACGACGTGAGCGATACCGCTGCCGCCGCTGCGTCCGACGCCGAGGGTTCGGCGCCGCGCGCGAGCGGGTCCGCACCCCGGCGCCAGGAGCGCCGCGGCCTGTTCGCCCGGATCGCGCTCTTCGTCCGTCAGGTCGTCGCCGAGCTCAAGAAGGTCGTGCGCCCGACGCGGCAGGAGCTGCTGACGTACACGGGTGTCGTCCTGGTCTTCGTCGCCGTCGTGATGGCGTTCGTGACGCTGGTCGACCTGGGCGTCGGCCAGCTCGCCTTCCTCGTCTTCGGGTGAGGCCCGCCGGCGGAGCCGGCGCCCACCCCACCGCGCACGGCCACGGCCAGGCGCACGCACCGAAGCCCGTCGTCGGACGGACCACCGGAGAAAGCAGGTTGCACGTGTCGCAGGAGTCGCAGGAGCCCACGCCGGGTGCCGAGGCCGAGCTGGCGGACGCGCTCGCGTCCGTCGAGGCCGTCGAGGCCGGTGCCGGGCACGACGTCGACGCCGACGACGTGACCGACGCCGACGAGACGTCGCAGGACGACGCCGCCGACGAGGAGCCGGGCGCCGACGAGGACGACGCTCCCGTCGCCGACGAGCCCGACCCCGACGAGGACCCCGTCGCCGCGTTCAAGACCAAGCTGCGCCGCCTGCCCGGCGACTGGTTCGTCATCCACTCGTACGCCGGCTACGAGAACCGTGTGAAGACCAACCTCGAGTCGCGCACGCAGAGCCTCAACATGGAGGACTACATCTTCCAGGTCGAGGTGCCGATGGAAGAGGTCGTCGAGATCAAGAACGCGCAGCGCAAGGTCGTCAAGCGCGTGCGGATCCCCGGCTACGTCCTCGTCCGCATGGACCTCACCGACGAGTCGTGGGGCGCCGTGCGCCACACGCCCGGCGTCACCGGGTTCGTCGGCCACACGCACCAGCCCGTGCCGCTGACGCTCGACGAGGTCTTCTCCATGCTCGCGCCGAGCCTGGAGACGAAGGCCCCCGCGCAGCAGTCCCAGAAGCAGTCCGCGACGCCCGTCGAGGTCGACTTCGTGGTCGGCGAGTCCGTCACCGTCACCGACGGCGGCCCGTTCGACACGCTGCCCGCGACGATCTCCGAGATCAACCCCGAGAACCAGAAGCTTAAGGTCCTCGTCTCGCTCTTCGGCCGGGAGACCCCGGTCGAGCTGTCCTTCAGCCAGGTCTCGAAGATCTGACCTGCTGACCGGTCCCCGCCACCGCGGGGCCTGCAACCGGGTCATCGCCCACGGCGTCGGCCCACGACACGAGAGGGAAGGCGTCATGCCCCCCAAGAAGAAGGTCACCGGCCTCATCAAGCTCCAGATCAAGGCCGGCGCGGCGACGCCGGCCCCGCCGATCGGCCCCGCGCTGGGTCAGCACGGTGTGAACATCATGGAGTTCTGCAAGGCGTACAACGCGGCCACCGAGGCGCAGCGCGGCAACGTCATCCCCGTCGAGATCACGGTGTACGAGGACCGCTCGTTCACCTTCATCACGAAGACGCCGCCGGCCGCCGAGCTCATCAAGAAGGCTGCGGGCGTCGACAAGGGCTCCCCGACCCCGCACACCACCAAGGTCGCCTCGCTCACGCGTGACCAGGTGCGCGAGATCGCCAGCACCAAGCTCGAGGATCTCAACGCGAACGACCTCGACGCCGCCGAGAAGATCATCGCGGGCACCGCCCGTTCGATGGGGATCACCGTCCAGGGCTGACGCCCGGACGATCCCGCACCCCCAGTGGCAGGGCTCGTGCAGCCCGTCGACCACGACTGCTGACCAAGGAGAACAGGCAGATGCCCAAGCACAGCAAGGCGTACCGCGCCGCCGTCGAGAAGATCGAGGCCGGCCGGATCTACTCCCCGCTCGAGGCCGTGCGCCTCGCCAAGGAGACGTCGACCACCACGTACGACGCGACCGTCGAGGTCGCGTTCCGCCTCGGTGTCGACCCCCGCAAGGCCGACCAGATGGTCCGTGGCACCGTCAACCTGCCGCACGGCACGGGCAAGACCGCCCGCGTCATCGTGTTCGCCGTCGGCGAGCGCGCCGAGCAGGCCCGCGCGGCGGGTGCCGACGAGGTCGGTGGCGACGAGCTCATCGCCAAGGTCGCCGGCGGCTGGACGGACTTCGACTCCGCCGTCGCCACCCCCGACCTCATGGGCAAGGTCGGTCGTCTCGGCAAGGTCCTCGGCCCGCGTGGTCTCATGCCGAACCCGAAGACCGGCACCGTGACCATGGACGTCGCCAAGGCCGTCGCCGACATCAAGGGCGGCAAGATCGAGTTCCGCGTCGACCGACACGCGAACCTGCACTTCATCATCGGCAAGACGTCGTTCTCCGACGTCGCCCTGGTGGAGAACTACGCCGCGGCGCTCGACGAGATCCTGCGTCTCAAGCCGTCGTCGTCGAAGGGTCGCTACATCGCCAAGGCGACGGTCTCGACCACCAACGGCCCCGG
This sequence comes from Cellulomonas sp. SLBN-39, assembly GCF_006715865.1. Lineage (NCBI taxonomy): Bacteria > Bacillati > Actinomycetota > Actinomycetes > Micrococcales > Cellulomonadaceae > Cellulomonas > Cellulomonas sp. SLBN-39. The sequence continues at coordinate 2,638,628 of NZ_VFOA01000001.1, forward strand.
CATCGCGCTGGACCAGAGCAAGACCCGCAACCTCACCGAGGAGGAGGACGCGGCCTGACGCGTCTCCACCACGGCAGCAGGGCCCGGCGACCGCACGGTCGCCGGGCCCTGCTGCATCCTGCTCGGGCCCCGTGGGCCGGTCCCCCTGCGTCCGGCCCGCCGACGCCCGTGTCAGCGCCGGCTCACCAGGGGAGCCATGTGGTCACGCACGTGCCCGACGCGCCGGTGCACACCAGCCGGACGGGCCCCTCGGGCCGCGTGTCGAGGCGGAAGTAGCCGACGTCGTCGGTCTCCACGCTCGCGACGTCCCCGTCGGGGGTGCGGAGCGTCACCTGGCCCGGTCGGGCCGGGATCAGCTGCCCCTCGACGCCGTCGTCGTCGATCTCGACCTCCACGCCGACGCCCTCGCCCTCGAAGACGAGGGTGCGGGACGGCTGCCCCGACCGGTCCCGGACCGCCGTCGAGGTGCCCGTGAGGTGGGAGTCGTGGACGAGGGTCAGGAGCATCAGGTCGACCGCGAGGTCGTCCCGGGCCGCGAGCATGCCGCGGTGCGCCGTGAACGCCCGGTGTGCGCTCGACGACACCCGCTCGTAGAGGTCGGCGTCGGCGAGCGCGTCGACCAGCTCCGCCGCCAGGGCGTCGTCGTCGGCCCACACGTGCTCCCAGCGCAGGGCGGCACCGCCCGTGGGGTCATCCGAGTGCCAGGACATCGCGGCCTCCTTCGCCGGGTGCAGCGCCGGTGGGCGCCCCGAGGTAGCTCCTGATCGCGGCGGTCTGCCGCAGCCGTGCCAGCCCACGCTGGCGGGTGGGGCCGATCGACCCGACGGGGATGCCCAGCTGCGCGGACACCTCCTGGTAGGTCGGCGGCGGGTCCGTGCTGAGCAGCAGGAGCAGCCGGCGCTGGTGGTCGGGCAGCTCGGCCAGCGCCGCACGCAGCGCCGCGTGGCGCTCGGTGCGCAGCAGGTCGCCGTCCAGCTCGGCGTCGTCCTGCACGTCGAAGCGGCCGGCCTGCGGATCGACCGGCACGCTGCGCCGCGAGAGGTTCGTCATGCGGATGCACTCGTGGCGCGTGGCCGTCGAGATCCACCCCGGCAGGGCCTCCGGGTCGCGGAGGTCGCCGAGGTGCTCGAGCAGGTTCAGCCAGACGGTCTGCGCCACGTCCTCGGCCTGCGACGGCGAGAGCCGGAACTGCCGCACCCGCGCCATCACCAGCTTGGTGTGCCGCCGCACGATCTCGGCCCACGCCTCTTCGTCGCCCGCGATCGCGCGGGCGACGAGCGAGGTCAGCGACGGCCCGGTCGGCATCGCTCGGGATACCGCCGGACCTGACGGGTCCACGGGGAGTCGGGTCACAGATCGCATGCTCCCGCGTTTGACACAGATTGTCTGCATCTCTCCTCCGCACGGCATCGATCGTCAGAGTCCAGGCAGGATGTGCAGCGCACGGCCGTAGTCGGGAACAGCGCGACCGGTCGCCCGCAGCTGGGCGTATGCGGTGCGGGCGCCGATCCCCTTCTCACGCATGAGGTTGGCGACCGCGCCGGCGACCTGGGGTGCGGCGAACGAGGTGCCGCTCCACCGGGCGAAGGCATCGGCGGGGAAGTCGTCGGGGTCGGCCGTGAACTCGTACGACTCCTTCCCCTTGACGAACGGTGCCTGGATGCCCTCGCCGACCGCGGAGCAGTCCACCCAGAAGCCGTGGCTCGACCAGGGCGCTGCGCGGTGCTCAGCCGTCAGAGCGGCGACGGCGACGACCTGACGGAACGCCGCCGGCCACATGGGACGTGTGTCGCCCGCGTTCCCTGCCGCCGCGACCACGAGGATCTCCCGGCCCTCGGCGTGCTCGATCTCCTCGACCCGCTCCAGCGCGGCCTCGACGGCGAGGGACGGCTGGTCGTAGAGGGTCGGCGAGCCCAGCGACAGGTTGATGATGTCCGCGCCCTGCTGCGCAGCCCGCACGATCGCCGCTGCGACGTCGACCTCGGTGCCCACCCCTCCGCCCAGCAGCGCGCGGTGCGCGGTGATGCGTGCGTGCGGTGCCACTCGTGCGACCACACCGGCGACGAACGTCCCGTGGCCCGCGCACAGGTCGAGATAGCCGTCGCCGGGATCGATATCGAGCGGGTCGATGTTGGTGTCCGGGCCCGACGTGTGTCGCGGGACGTCGACGAGCCAGCCGTCCGTCCGGACTCGCTCGTCGATCCCGGTGTCGATGACGGCGACGTGAGGTGCGTCGGGCAGGGGGCCGTGCTCGACGACCGGCAGGTGGTGCGCCAGCGCAGGGCCGCCGAGGTTCTTCATGATCGGTCCGCACGGCATGACCTGGTTCTGCGAGGCGGCGAAGCCGCGCAGGCGCAGCTCGGCGACCGTGTCGTGGAGCTCGTCCGCGCTCACGTCGTCGGCGGCCCGGAGCAGGACGATCTTGTCGTCGATCTCGGGGGCGTCGAGCTCGATACGCTCCAGGCGGCGCGCCTCGAGGTACGACCGCGCGCCCACGTCCGCCCACGTCTGCGTCGAGACGAGCAGCTCCCGTGTCGCGACGAGGACGCTGGTGCCGTCTCCCTGCGTCACCGTCTCCAGCGTCCGGTCGCACCGCGCCCGGTATCGGGCCGTGACCGACCGCACGACCTGTCGCTGGAGTGCCGGCTCCCGCGCGCTGCGTACCAGCTCCGTGACCTGCTGGCGGACCTTGGCCCGCTCGCGCGAGCTGGGTCGCGACTGCTGTGCGTCGGCGCCGGTACCGTCGGACGTGCTCATCGAGTGGTCCCTTTCTTGGGGAACGGATCAACAGGGAGAGGCTGGTCGTGATGGCGCGCAGGCGCACTGCTGCCCTCTCCGTGGACGAGGAGAGCGCAGCTGACCTCGTGATACATGCACGGCGGCTCGCGGACGAGGCCGTCGCTGACCCTCTCACCGCTGAGGCCGGTGTCGTCGACCTGCTGCACCGGGCCGAGGGCCTCGGCGCCACCCACGCGCTCGTGCACGCGCTTCGCGCGATGGCTGCTGTGCACCGGGCGCGGCTCGAGCACGTCGAGGCGCGGAAGCTGCTGGACCGAGCGGCTCGCATCGCTCGTCGCACGGGTCGCACGAGAGCGGAGGCCGAGGTTCTCGGTGCACGCGCCGCGGTCAACCTCGAGGTCGGACGCACCGACGCCGCCCGGCGCGACATCGCCCGGGCGCTCGCCCGTCTCGCTTCCACCCGGACCGCTGGTGCCGGTGTGGGCGACGGGCTCAACGCGTACCTGCGCCTTCAGCAGGCGGTGCTCGACCACAACGCAGGCCGGCTGCGCGAGGCCGAGGTGCTGTACCGACGGATCCTCGCGCTGGGGGACGTGTCGGAGGACGTCCGCGTCCGGGCGTCGAACAACCTGGCCATCCTGCTGGTGTCGCGGGGCGCCTACGACGAGGCGCTCGACTCGTCCGAGCGCGCCGTGCGGGCTGCCTCTGCACTCGGGCCGGTCACCGCCGCCATCGCGCGCCATACGCGGGCCTGGGTCGCGGTGCATCAGGGCAGGCTGACCGATGCCATGGTCGAGTTCAGCGAGGTCGCCGACGTCTATGCCGAGCAGGGGCTGCCGCTCGGAGAGTTCCACATCGAGGTCGCAGACGCGATGGCGGACCTCAGGCTTCTCCCCGAGGCTGTGTCTGCCGCGGAGCTGGCGATCAGCCAGCTCGCCGGGGCCGGGGTGTGGCTCATGCACGTCGAGGCCCAGGTCCGTCTGGCCCGTCTGCACCTCGAACGCGACGACCCGAGGCGGGCGCTCGAGGTCGCGGCGGACGTGATCGCGAGGAGTGGGCTGCAGGCGCGGGGGGCATGGGCGGACCGGGCGCGGATCCTCGAGGTGCAGGCGATGCTCGCGATCGACGCGGACGGCATCAGCGCGCGGGACGTCAGCGTCGCGCGACGAGCCGCGAGCCGTTTCGAGCGGTCCGGGGACGTGACGGCCGCCGCGGAGGCCCACGTGGTGGCGGGTCGGGCGGCGTTCGCGCTCGGGCGGACAGCTGCAGGCCATGCCGCCCTGCAGGCGGCCGGGAGACTCGCGCGACGCGGTCCGCTGCCGCTGCGGGTCCGCGGCCGGGTCGCGCGGGCGACGTCGGCGCGGGCCTCCGGAGACCTGCCCAGGGCGGTCCGTGAGGCGCGCGCGGGCCTGAAGGACCTGGCTGCTCATCGTGGAACTCTCCCGACGATGGAGCTGCGTGCGCTGGCTTCGGGGCATGGCGCCGAGCTCGGCGAGATCGGACTCTCCATCCTGTTGAGGAGCGGGTCGCCCTCGCGGGTGCTGCACTGGATGGAGCAGACGCGTGCCGCTGCGCTCCTGGCCCGGCTTCCCGTCGACGGCGACGACGTCGCGCTGGGTGGTGGTGGGGTCGCCCCGGCGGTCGACGCGCCGTCGCGCGCGCTGTCGACGGTGCTGGCGGGGCCGCTGCGCGACACCACCGATCGCGTCGGAGGCGGCGTCACGGCGGCAGCGCTCGCCCAGCCGGCGCGGGCGACGGTCGGGGTGGGCACGCTCAGGCAGCAGCTCGACGGTGGGGTGCTCGTCGAGTTCGGCCGGTGCGAGGGCCGATACGTCGCGGTGGTCGTCCGGCAGCGGACCGCGAACGTGGTCGATCTCGGACCGCAGTCCGCGGTGGCCGATCCGATCCGAGCCCTGGTGTTCGCCCTGCGCCGGCTCGCGGATCCGCGCTCACCGGCGTCGGCCGCCGCCGCTCGGGCGAGTGCGGAGATGCGGCTCGAGGCGCTGCGCACGCTGCTGCTCGAGCCGCTCGACCTGAGCCCGGACGACGAGCTCGCCGTCGTGCCCGTCGGCGCCCTGCACGGCGTGCCGTGGTCTGCGCTCCACGCCGGACCTGTGACGCTGGCGCCGTCCGCCACTGCGTGGTCCGGGGCGAGCGACGCGTCCCACGCGCCTCGCCCGCCCGGGACGGTGCTCGTGGCGGGACCGGACCTGGTGGGCGCCGAGGAGGAGGTCGACGCGCTCTCGCAGGTGCACCCCTCGGCCCGCGTCTTCGGTGCCGCTGACAGCCGTCGTGCAGACGTCCTCCCGCTCTTGCGTCAGGCCGGTCTGGCACACCTGGCGTGCCACGGCGTGCCGCGAGCCGACAACCCCATGTTCTCGTCGGTCGTGCTGGCAGACGGTCCGGTCACCGTGCAGCAGCTGCATCGCGCGGGCGCTGCACCGCGCAGGCTCGTGCTGGCGTCATGCCACTCGGGTGCCGACGTCGCCTACGCCGGCGACGAGGTGCTCGGCTTCGTCGCGGCGATGCTGTCGCGGGGGACCGCGGGGGTGGTCGCGTCGATCGCCGCGGTGCCGGACGTCGAGGTGGTGGACCTCATGCTGGGGCTGCACCGTCGGCTGGCGGCGGGGGAGACGATGGCGCGCGCCCTGCACGGGGCCCGGGGGGAGATCGACCGCAGCACGCCGGCGGGCTTCGTCAACTGGTGCACGTTCAGCGCCCACGGCGCCGGTTGAGCGCGGTCGGTCGAGGGGGCCGGGCAGGGGAGCGGCTGTGGCTGCGACGGTGGGTGCGGCGCAGATTTGGCCGGGCCGGTGATCTGGCATATGCTGCTGCGGCCCAAGACCGCCGGTCGTCGGTCCGCTCGTCGGACCGGCCGAAGCTCCGCAGCAGCGGGGACCAGCGCAGGCGAGAGTTCACCGGACCGACGTCCGCCACGTGCCCTGCTGCACGTGCGCCCGTCGTGATGTCGAGCCCCGCGCCTGCGCGGGGCTCTTTTCTGTTCTCGGGGTCGAGCACGGCGGCACCACCATCGGAAGGAATGCCATGGCGAGGCCGGACAAGGCAGCCGCCGTCGCGGAGATCACGGACCGGTTCCGTGCGTCGAACGCGGCCGTGCTGACCGAGTACCGCGGGCTCACCGTCGCGCAGCTGAAGCAGCTGCGCAAGGCGCTGCGCGGCAATGCTCACTACGCCGTGGTGAAGAACACGCTGACCGCGATCGCGGCCAAGGACGCCGGCCTCGAGGGCCTCGACGCCGGGCTCCAGGGCCCGTCGGCGATCGCCTTCGTGCACGGCGACCCGGTCGAGGCGGCCAAGGGTCTGCGTGACTTCGCCAAGGCGAACCCTGCGCTGGTCATCAAGGCAGGTGTCCTCGACGGGCGCCCGCTGACCGCGGAGGAGATCACCAAGCTCGCGGACCTCGAGTCCCGTGAGGTCCTGCTGGCCAAGGCGGCCGGCGCGATGAAGGCCAAGCTGTACCAGGCCGCGTACCTGTTCACGGCTCCTGCCTCGCAGGCCGTGCGCACCGTCGAGGCCCTGCGCGCCAAGCGCGAGGAGTCCGACGCCGCAGCCTGAGCCCACGCTCCGGCCGCACGCTGCAAGCCAGCAAGCCCCCTGCACGACCCCAGACCGCCGTCGCACCCGTCCCGGTGCGCGGTCCGAACGGAAGGAACCGCCATCATGGCGAAGCTCACCACCGACGAGCTCATCGACGCGTTCAAGGACCTCACGCTCATCGAGCTGTCCGAGTTCGTGAAGGCCTTCGAGGAGACCTTCGAGGTCACCGCCGCCGCTCCCGCCGCTGTCGCGGTCGCCGCCCCCGCCGGTGGCGGCGCGGACGCCCCGGTCGAGGAGGAGAAGGACTCGTTCGACGTCGTCCTCGAGGCCGCCGGCGACAAGAAGATCCAGGTCATCAAGGAGGTGCGCGCGCTCACGTCGCTCGGCCTCAAGGAGGCCAAGGACCTCGTGGACGGCGCCCCCAAGCCCGTGCTCGAGGGTGTCAACAAGGAGGCCGCGGACAAGGCCAAGGCTGCCCTCGAGGGCGCCGGCGCCACCGTCACCCTCAAGTGACCTCCCGGGCGGACGGGCGCGGCTGACCGCGACCGCCCTCCCGAGCCGCACGAGGCCCGCACCCCACCGGGGTGCGGGCCTCGTCGTCGTCCGGGCAGGGTCCCGCTCGAGGGCGTGCCGGACATGGCGGGGGAGCAGGGCGCACGCAGGTTGTGGGCGACAACTTCCCGGGCGGGCGTCCGTGTGCCACCATGTGCGAGGCGACGACGAGGTCGCCGGGCGCGACGGCGCCACCGTCGGACGGTTCGGCGGTGGGGCACCAGCACCACGCGACGCGAGGGCATCGGCGCCCCGCGGGCCGCGACCGCACGGGTCGTCGGAGCGTGGGTGGACTGGGCGCGCCTCGGAGAGTATGCTATCGCTTTGCGCTGGCCTGTGCCCGCGATCCCGTATAACCCGAGCCCCCAGACGCCGTTCGTGCGCGACGTCCTGCCGGCTCGCACGGCCGGGGGATCGTGCCTGCAGGGCCTGCGCAGCGTGCACTCCGATCCGCAGGGAAGGACCCCTCTTGGCTGCCTCGCGCACCCCTTCTGCTCCGTCTGCCGACGCCATCGCGAACCGCACCGCATCCCGCCGCATCTCCTTCGCCCAGATCTACGAGCCCCTCGAGGTGCCCGACCTTCTCGGCCTGCAGACCGAGAGCTTCGACTGGCTGCTCGGGAACGCCCGGTGGCAGGCCCGCGTAGCCGCGGCGGTCGAGAACGGTCGCCAGGACGTGCCGCAGACGGCCGGTCTCGAGGAGATCTTCGAGGAGATCTCCCCGATCGAGGACTTCGGCGGCTCCATGTCGCTGTCGTTCCGCGAGCACCGCTTCGAGCCGCCGAAGTACACGGCCGAGGAGTGCAAGGAGAAGGACTTCACGTTCGCCGCGCCGCTGTTCGTCACCGCGGAGTTCGTCAACTACACGACCGGTGAGATCAAGTCGCAGACCGTCTTCATGGGCGACTTCCCGCTCATGACCGAGCGCGGCACGTTCATCATCAACGGCACCGAGCGCGTCGTCGTCTCGCAGCTCGTGCGCTCGCCCGGCGTCTACTTCGAGCGCGTCGCCGACAAGACGTCCGACAAGGACATCTTCACGGCCAAGGTCATCCCCAGCCGCGGCGCCTGGCTCGAGTTCGAGATCGACAAGCGCGACAACGTCGGCGTCCGCGTCGACCGCAAGCGCAAGCAGAACGCCACCGTGCTGCTCAAGGCGCTCGGCATGACCGAGGGCGAGATCCGCGAGGAGTTCGCCGAGTTCCCCGCGGTCATCGACACGCTCGAGAAGGACCACGTCCAGACGCAGGACGAGGCGCTGCTCGACCTGTACCGCAAGATCCGCCCGGGCGAGCCGCCGACCGTCGAGGCCGGCCGCGCGCTCATCGAGAACTTCTACTTCAACCCCAAGCGCTACGACCTGGCCAAGGTCGGTCGCTACAAGGTGAACAAGAAGCTCGGCCAGGACGCCGCCCTCACGGACTCCGTGCTGTCGCTGTCCGACGTCGTCGCGACGATCAAGTACCTCGCCGCGCTCCACATCGACAAGGACACGCTGCCGGGCTCGCGCGGCGGCGAGCAGATCGACGTGCGCGTCGAGACGGACGACATCGACCACTTCGGCAACCGTCGCATCCGCGCGGTCGGCGAGCTCATCCAGAACCAGGTCCGCACCGGCCTGTCGCGGATGGAGCGCGTCGTGCGCGAGCGCATGACGACGCAGGACGTCGAGGCGATCACCCCGCAGACGCTGATCAACATCCGCCCCGTCGTGGCCTCCATCAAGGAGTTCTTCGGGACGAGCCAGCTGTCGCAGTTCATGGACCAGAACAACCCGCTGGCGGGCCTGACCCACAAGCGGCGCCTGTCGGCCCTGGGCCCGGGCGGTCTGTCCCGTGACCGTGCCGGCATGGAGGTCCGTGACGTCCACACGTCGCACTACGGCCGCATGTGCCCGATCGAGACCCCTGAGGGCCCGAACATCGGCCTCATCGGCTCGCTCGCCACGTACGGGCGGATCAACCCGTTCGGCTTCGTCGAGACCCCGTACCGCAAGGTCGTCGAGGGTCGCGTCAGCGACGAGGTGGACTACCTCACCGCCGACGACGAGGACCGCTACGTCATCGCCCAGGCGAACGCGCCGCTCGACGGCGACAACGTGTTCGCCGAGGAGCGCGTGCTCGTGCGGACCAAGGGCGGCGAGGTCGACTTCGTGCCCGGCACGTCCGTCGACTACATGGACGTCTCGCCGCGCCAGATGGTGTCGGTCGCGACCGCGCTCATCCCGTTCCTCGAGCACGACGACGCCAACCGCGCGCTCATGGGCGCCAACATGCAGCGCCAGGCCGTGCCGCTGGTCCGGTCCGAGGCGCCGCTGGTCGGCACCGGCATGGAGCGTCGTGCCGCGGTCGACGCGGGCGACGTCATCGTCGCGACCAAGCCGGGTGTCGTCACCGAGGTGTCGGCGGACCTGATCACGGTCGCGAACGACGACGCCACCACGTCGACGTACCGCGTCGCGAAGTTCCGCCGCTCCAACCAGGGCACGAGCTACAACCAGCGCGTGCTGGTCGACCAGGGCGCCCGCGTCGAGGTCAACTCGGTGCTCGCCGACGGTCCGGCCACGGACGAGGGCGAGCTCGCGCTCGGCCGCAACCTGCTGGTCGCGTTCATGTCGTGGGAGGGCCACAACTACGAGGACGCGATCATCCTGTCGCAGCGCCTCGTGCAGGACGACGTTCTGTCCTCGATCCACATCGAGGAGCACGAGGTCGACGCGCGCGACACGAAGCTGGGCCCCGAGGAGATCACGCGGGACATCCCGAACGTCTCCGAGGAGGTCCTCGCCGACCTCGACGAGCGCGGGATCATCCGCATCGGTGCCGAGGTCGCAGCCGGCGACATCCTGGTCGGCAAGGTCACGCCCAAGGGCGAGACGGAGCTGACCCCGGAGGAGCGCCTGCTCCGCGCGATCTTCGGCGAGAAGGCCCGCGAGGTCCGCGACACGTCGCTCAAGGTGCCCCACGGCGAGTCCGGCACGGTCATCGAGGTGCGCACGTTCAGCCGTGAGGACGGCGACGAGCTGCCCGCCGGCGTGAACGAGCTCGTCCGCGTGTACATCGCCCAGCGCCGCAAGATCACCGCGGGTGACAAGCTCGCCGGGCGTCACGGCAACAAGGGCGTCATCTCGACGATCCTGCCCGTCGAGGACATGCCGTTCCTCGCGGACGGCACGCCGGTCGACATCATCCTCAACCCGATGGGTGTCCCCGGACGCATGAACGTCGGGCAGGTCCTCGAGGTCCACCTGGGGTGGATCGCGTCGCAGGGCTGGGACATCCAGCTCGCGACGGAGGGCGACCTGTCGTGGAAGGAGCACGTGCCGGCCGTCGCCGCCACGAGCACCCCCCGCAACCCGGTCGCCACGCCGGTGTTCGACGGTCTGCAGGAGGACGCGCTGTCCGGGCTGCTGGAGTCGACGCTGCCGAACCGGGACGGGGACCGCATGGTCCAGCCCGACGGCAAGGCGCGTCTCTTCGACGGCCGCTCCGGCGAGCCGTTCCCCGAGGCGGTGTCCGTCGGCTACATGTACATCCTCAAGCTGCACCACCTCGTCGACGACAAGATCCACGCGCGCTCGACGGGCCCGTACTCGATGATCACGCAGCAGCCGCTGGGTGGTAAGGCGCAGTTCGGCGGGCAGCGGTTCGGCGAGATGGAGGTGTGGGCCCTCGAGGCGTACGGCGCCGCCTACACCCTGCAGGAGCTTCTCACCATCAAGTCCGACGACGTCCCCGGGCGCGTCAAGGTGTACGAGGCCATCGTCAAGGGCGAGAACATCCCCGACTCGGGCATCCCGGAGTCGTTCAAGGTCCTGCTCAAGGAGATGCAGTCGCTCTGCCTGAACGTCGAGGTGCTGTCCGCGGACGGCGTGTCCATCGACATGAAGGAGAACGACGACGAGGTCTACCGCGCCGCGGAGGAGCTCGGCATCGACCTGAGCCGTCGCCCCAACGCCAGCAGCGTCGAAGAGATCTGACGCCGAGCGCCGGTGCGGCCCCCGCCACGGGGCCGCACCGGCAGCCGACACCCCTGTGAGAGTCCATCCCGCCGGCGGGTTCGCCGCCCCCGGCAAGCGAAGGAAGTAGGACCCCCTTGCTCGACGTCAACGTCTTCGACGAGCTGCGCATCGGCCTGGCCACGGCCGACGACATCCGTGCCTGGTCGCACGGCGAGGTGAAGAAGCCCGAGACCATCAACTACCGCACCCTCAAGCCGGAGAAGGACGGGCTCTTCTGCGAGAAGATCTTCGGCCCCACCCGGGACTGGGAGTGCTACTGCGGCAAGTACAAGCGCGTGCGCTTCAAGGGCATCATCTGCGAGCGCTGCGGCGTCGAGGTGACCCGCTCGAAGGTCCGCCGTGAGCGGATGGGCCACATCGAGCTCGCCGCCCCCGTCACGCACATCTGGTTCTTCAAGGGCGTCCCGTCGCGCCTGGGCTACCTGCTCGACCTGGCGCCGAAGGACCTGGAGAAGGTCATCTACTTCGCGGCCTACATGATCACGTGGGTCGACGTGGACGGTCGCCAGGAGGACCTCCCGAACCTCCAGAACGAGATCGACCTGGAGAAGAAGGAGATCGCGGACCGCCGTGACAACGACATCAACGCCCGCGCGAGCAAGCTCGAGGCCGACCTGGCCGAGCTCGAGGCCGAGGGTGCCAAGGCCGACGCGCGCCGCAAGGTGCGTGACTCCGCCGAGCGCGAGATGGCGTCGCTGCGCAAGCGGGCCGACGCCGAGCTCGACCGGCTCGAGCAGGTCTGGGACCGCTTCAAGAACCTCAAGGTCGCCGACCTCGAGGGCGACGAGATGCTGTACCGCCAGCTGCAGGACCGGTACGGCAACTACTTCGAGGGCTCGATGGGCGCCGCGGCGATCCAGAAGCGCCTCGAGGCGTTCGACCTGGAGGCGGAGGCCGCGTCGCTGCGCGAGACCATCCGCAGCGGCAAGGGCCAGCGCAAGACCCGTGCCCTCAAGCGGCTGAAGGTCGTCAACGCGTTCCTCACGACGACGAACTCGCCCACGGGCATGGTCCTCGACGCCGTCCCGGTCATCCCGCCGGACCTGCGTCCCATGGTCCAGCTCGACGGTGGCCGCTTCGCCACGTCGGACCTGAACGACCTCTACCGCCGCGTCATCAACCGGAACAACCGCCTCAAGCGGCTCCTGGACCTGGGCGCGCCGGAGATCATCGTGAACAACGAGAAGCGGATGCTCCAGGAGGCCGTGGACTCGCTGTTCGACAACGGCCGCCGCGGCCGCCCCGTCACGGGCCCCGGCAACCGTCCGCTGAAGTCGATCTCCGACATGCTCAAGGGCAAGCAGGGCCGGTTCCGCCAGAACCTGCTCGGCAAGCGCGTCGACTACTCGGGCCGTTCGGTCATCGTCGTCGGCCCGCAGCTCAAGCTGCACCAGTGCGGCCTGCCCAAGCAGATGGCGCTCGAGCTGTTCAAGCCGTTCGTGATGAAGCGCCTGGTGGACCTCAACCACGCGCAGAACATCAAGTCGGCCAAGCGCATGGTCGAGCGCGCGCGCCCGGTCGTGTGGGACGTGCTCGAGGAGGTCATCACCGAGCACCCGGTGCTGCTGAACCGTGCACCGACGCTGCACCGTCTGGGCATCCAGGCGTTCGAGCCCCAGCTCGTCGAGGGCAAGGCGATCCACCTGCACCCGCTCGTCTGCGCCGCGTTCAACGCGGACTTCGACGGTGACCAGATGGCCGTCCACCTGCCGCTGAGCGCGGAGGCGCAGGCCGAGGCCCGCATCCTCATGCTCTCGAGCAACAACATCCTCAAGCCGTCGGACGGTCGTCCGGTGACCATGCCCTCGCAGGACATGATCATCGGCCTGTACCACCTGACGTCGGACCGCCCCGACGCGCTCGGCACGGGCCGGGCGTTCAGCTCGGTCTCCGAGGCGATCATGGCGTTCGACCAGGGGTCGCTCGACCTCAACGCGGTCGTGCGCATCCTCATGGACGACCTCGTCCTCGACGAGGAGCGCGCGCCCGAGGGCTGGGCTCCCGGTCAGACCCTGATGTTCGAGACGACGCTCGGCCGTGCGCTCTTCAACGAGCTGCTGCCGGTCGACTACCCGTACGAGAACGGTGTCGTCGACAAGAAGCGTCTGTCGGTCATCGTCAACGACCTCGCCGAGCGCTACCCGAAGGTCGAGGTCGCCGCCTCGCTCGACGCGCTGAAGGAGGCAGGCTTCCGCTGGGCCACCCGCTCGGGCGTCACGATCGCGATCTCCGACGTCGCGACGCCGGCGGTCAAGCAGACGATCCTCGACGAGCACGAGGCGCGTGCGGCGAAGGTGCAGGGCCAGTACGAGAAGGGCCTCATCACCGACGACGAGCGTCGCCAGGAGCTCATCGAGATCTGGACGCAGGCCACCGACAAGGTCGCCAAGGCGATGCAGGAGAACTTCCCTGCGCGCAACACGGTGTACCGGATGGTCGGCTCGGGCGCCCGAGGCAACTGGATGCAGGTGCGTCAGATCGCCGGCATGCGTGGCCTCGTGGCCAACCCGAAGGGCGAGATCATCCCGCGCCCGATCAAGTCGAACTACCGCGAGGGGCTGTCGGTCCTCGAGTACTTCATCGCCACGCACGGCGCCCGCAAGGGTCTGGCGGACACCGCGCTGCGGACCGCCGACTCCGGGTACCTCACGCGTCGTCTGGTGGACGTCTCGCAGGACGTCATCGTCCGCGAGGACGACTGCGGGACCGAGCGCGGCCTGACCATGCCGATCGGCGTGGCGGCGGCGGACGGCTCGCTGCGCCGCCACGACAAGGTCGAGACGTCCGTGTACTCGCGGACGCTCGCCACCGAGGTCTCGGTGGGCGACGAGGTCGTGGGCCGTCCGGGCGACGACGTCGGCGACGTCCTGCTCGACCGGCTCCTCGAGGCCGGCGTGACGGAGCTGAAGATCCGGTCCGTGCTCACGTGCGAGTCGCGCGTCGGCACGTGCGCGAAGTGCTACGGGCGGTCGCTGGCGACGGGCAAGCTCGTCGACATCGGTGAGGCCGTCGGCATCATCGCGGCGCAGTCGATCGGTGAGCCGGGCACCCAGCTGACGATGCGGACGTTCCACACCGGTGGTGTGGCCTCGGCCGACGACATCACGCAGGGTCTGCCCCGTGTCCAGGAGCTCTTCGAGGCCCGCACCCCCAAGGGTGAGGCGCCGATCGCGGAGTTCTCGGGCCGGGTCACGATCGAGGAGGGCGACCGCTCGCGCTCGATCGTCCTGACCCCGGACGACGGCTCGGAGGAGATCCGGTACCCGATCACCAAGCGGTCGCGCCTGCTCGTGCAGGACGGCGACCACGTGGCGGTCGGCACCCAGCTCGTCCAGGGTGCGGTCGACCCGAAGAAGGTGCTGCGCATCCTCGGCCCCCGGGCGACGCAGAAGCACCTGGTCGACGAGGTGCAGGAGGTCTACCGCTCGCAGGGCGTGGACATCCACGACAAGCACATCGAGGTCATCGTGCGGCAGATGCTGCGCCGCGTGACCGTGCTCGACTCGGGCGAGACGGGCCTGCTGCCCGGCGAGCTCGCCGAGCGCGGCCGCTTCGAGGACTTCAACCGCAAGGCGGTCTCCGAGGGCGCGCAGCCCGCGGCAGGTCGGCCGGAGCTCATGGGCATCACGAAGGCGTCGCTCGCGACGGACTCGTGGCTGTCGGCGGCCTCCTTCCAGGAGACCACCAAGGTGCTCACCGAGGCCGCGATGTCGAGCCGTTCGGACCCGCTGCTGGGCCTGAAGGAGAACGTCATCCTCGGCAAGCTCATCCCGGCGGGCACGGGTCTGCCCCGCTACCGCCAGGTGAGCGTGGAGCCGACCGAGGCGGCGAAGGCCGAGCTGTACCCGGCGTTCGGCTACGACGAGATCGACTTCCCGGCGCTCGGTCTGGGCACCGGCGAGGCGATCCCGCTCGAGGACATCGACTTCGGCGACTACCGCTGACGTCGAGCTCTCGTCCGCTCCGTCCCGAGGGGCCCGTCGGTGCGACCGACGGGCCCCTCGGGCGTGTGCTGCTCCCGGTGCGCGCCGGGCGTGCGGGGAGCCCGGCGTCCTGCTTTGACGGTGTCCGCGGGGGCGGGTAGCGTAGGAGACCGTGCCCGCGCCGTCGGGCCCTTGTGCGTGCACTCTCCAGACCGCCCCGGCGGTGGGGGAGCGGCGCCGGGCAGGAGCCCCTTCTCCGTCCACCGACCTCGTGTCGCGGCGGGGAGGACCAGGGCGACACGCCCGGGCGCGGGGGTCGGAGCGGGACGTCAGACCTCCGGGGTAGTCGCGCGACGGGCGACGATCCGGGACGAGCCGGCCGTCCAGGGTGACGGGTGCCGGTCAGACCAGAGAACACCGACAGACGGAGACGTAGTGCCTACGATCCAGCAGCTGGTCCGCAAGGGCCGGCAGGCGAAGACGAACAAGTCGAAGACGCCTGCCCTCAAGGGCTCCCCGCAGCGCCGTGGCGTGTGCACCCGCGTGTACACGACCACCCCCAAGAAGCCGAACTCCGCGCTGCGCAAGGTCGCGCGCGTGCGCCTGTCCTCGGGCATCGAGGTCACGGCCTACATCCCGGGCGTCGGCCACAACCTCCAGGAGCACTCGATCGTGCTCGTCCGCGGTGGTCGTGTGAAGGACCTGCCCGGTGTCCGCTACAAGATCGTGCGCGGCGCTCTCGACACGCAGGGCGTGAAGAACCGCAAGCAGGCGCGCAGCCGCTACGGCGCGAAGAAGGGCTGAACCGATGCCTCGTAAGGGTCCCGCCCCTCGTCGTCCGCTCGTCGTCGACCCCGTCTACGGCTCGCCGGTCGTCACGCAGCTCATCAACAAGGTCCTCCTCGACGGCAAGAAGACCGTCGCGGAGTCGATCGTGTACGGCGCCCTCGAGGGCGTCCGCGAGAAGACGCAGTCCGACCCGGTCGTCGTGCTCAAGCGCGCGCTGGACAACGTGCGTCCGGCCATCGAGGTCAAGTCCCGCCGCGTCGGTGGCGCGACCTACCAGGTGCCGATCGAGGTGCGCCCCGTGCGCTCCACGACGCTGGCGCTGCGCTGGCTCACGGACTTCTCGCGCGCACGCCGCGAGAAGACCATGACCGAGCGCCTCATGAACGAGATCCTCGACGCCTCCAACGGGCTCGGGGCGGCGGTCAAGCGCCGTGAGGACATGCACAAGATGGCCGAGTCCAACCGGGCGTTCGCGCACTACCGCTGGTGATCTGCGCCCCGGCGCCGTCCCTGCACCCCGCGAGGGTGCGCACGCGGCGCCGGGGTCGTCACCGGTCGGTCACCGACCTCAAGCCAACCGACAAGGGGCTCACACGTGGCACTGGATGTGCTGACGGACCTCAAGAAGGTCCGCAACATCGGCATCATGGCGCACATCGATGCCGGCAAGACGACGACCACCGAGCGGATCCTGTTCTACACCGGGGTCAACTACAAGATCGGTGAGACGCACGACGGCGCGTCGACGATGGACTGGATGGAGCAGGAGCAGGAGCGCGGCATCACGATCACGTCCGCCGCGACGACCTGCTACTGGAAGAACAACCAGATCAACATCATCGACACCCCGGGCCACGTGGACTTCACGGTCGAGGTCGAGCGCTCGCTGCGCGTCCTCGACGGCGCGGTCGCCGTCTTCGACGGCAAGGAGGGCGTCGAGCCCCAGTCCGAGACGGTGTGGCGGCAGGCGGACAAGTACGACGTCCCCCGCATCTGCTTCGTCAACAAGATGGACAAGCTGGGCGCGGACTTCTACTTCACGGTCAAGACGATCGTCGACCGTCTCAAGGCCAAGCCGCTGGTCATCCAGCTGCCGATCGGCTCCGAGAACGACTTCATCGGCGTCGTCGACCTGGTCGAGATGCGCGCCCTGGTGTGGCGCGGCGAGACGGCCCTCGGCGAGAAGTACGAGATCGAGGACATCCCGGCCGACCTGCAGGAGAAGGCCGAGCAGTACCGGTCCGAGCTCCTCGAGGCCGTCGCGGAGACCAGCGACGAGCTGCTCGAGAAGTTCCTCGGCGGCGAGGAGCTGACGGTCGCCGAGATCAAGGCCGGCATCCGCGAGCTGACGGTCTCTTCGTCGGCGTACCCGGTGCTGTGCGGCTCGGCGTTCAAGAACAAGGGCGTGCAGCCCATGCTCGACGCCGTCATCGACTACCTGCCGACGCCCCTGGACGTCGCGGCGGTCGAGGGTCACGACGTCAAGGACGCCGAGCTCGTGGTCGAGCGCCACCCCGACGCGACGGAGCCGTTCTCGGCGCTGGCGTTCAAGGTCGCCTCGCACCCGTTCTTCGGCAAGCTGACGTACGTGCGCGTGTACTCGGGCCGGGTCGAGTCGGGCGCCGCGGTGCTCAACTCGACGAAGGGGAAGAAGGAGCGCATCGGGAAGCTCTTCCAGATGCACTCCAACAAGGAGAACCCCGTCCCCGAGGCGCAGGCCGGTCACATCTACGCCTTCATCGGTCTCAAGGACGTCACCACCGGCGACACCCTGTGCGACCCGTCGGCCCCGGTGATCCTGGAGTCGATGACCTTCCCGGAGCCCGTCATCGACGTGGCGATCGAGCCGAAGACGAAGGCCGACCAGGAGAAGCTGTCGACGGCCATCCAGAAGCTCGCCGAGGAGGACCCGACGTTCCGGGTCAAGCTCGACGAGGAGACCGGCCAGACCGTCATCGGCGGCATGGGCGAGCTCCACCTCGACATCCTCGTGGACCGCATGCGCCGCGAGTTCAAGGTCGAGGCCAACGTCGGCAAGCCGCAGGTGGCCTACCGCGAGACCATCCGTCGTGCGGTCGAGAAGATCGACTACACGCACAAGAAGCAGACCGGTGGATCGGGCCAGTACGCGAAGGTGCAGATGACCTTCCAGCCGCTGGACCCCGCCGAGGGCGAGCTGTACGAGTTCGAGAACAAGGTCACCGGTGGCCGGATCCCGCGCGAGTACATCCCCTCGGTGGACGCCGGCATCCAGAGCGCGATGCAGCTGGGCGTGCTCGCGGGCTACCCGCTCGTGGGCGTCAAGGCGATCCTGCTCGACGGCGCGGCGCACGACGTCGACTCCTCGGAGATGGCGTTCAAGATCGCGGGCTCCATGATCCTCAAGGAGGCGGTGCGCAAGGCGGACCCTGCCCTCCTCGAGCCGATCATGGCCGTCGAGGTGCGCACGCCCGAGGACTACATGGGCGACGTCATCGGCGACATCAACTCGCGCCGCGGCATGATCCAGTCCATGGAGGACGCGACGGGCGTGAAGGTCATCCGCGCCCAGGTGCCCCTCTCCGAGATGTTCGGGTACGTCGGCGACCTGCGGTCCAAGACCCAGGGTCGTGCGGTGTACTCGATGCAGTTCGACAGCTACGCCGAGGTGCCTCGGAACGTTGCCGACGAGATCATCAAGAAGACCCGGGGCGAGTAGTCCCACAGGTCGAACCCTGCAGTTCCAGCTACACATCCGACCCGTAGGACCGCACGCCGCGCAGGTACCGTCAGGTGGCTGCCGTCGGGCAATCTCTACCAAGTCCTGAGGAGGACACCCAGTGGGCAAGGCGAAGTTCGAGCGGACCAAGCCGCACGTCAACATCGGGACCATCGGTCACGTCGACCACGGCAAGACGACGCTGACGGCCGCGATCTCGAAGGTGCTGCACGACAAGTACCCCGACCTGAACCCCTTCACGCCGTTCGACGAGATCGACAAGGCGCCGGAGGAGAAGCAGCGCGGCATCACGATCAATATCGCGCACGTCGAGTACCAGACGGAGAAGCGCCACTACGCGCACGTCGACGCTCCTGGTCACGCCGACTACATCAAGAACATGATCACGGGTGCGGCGCAGATGGACGGCGCCATCCTCGTGGTCGCGGCGACCGACGGCCCGATGGCCCAGACGCGTGAGCACGTGCTGCTCGCCCGCCAGGTCGGCGTCCCGTACCTGCTCGTCGCGCTCAACAAGTCCGACATGGTCGACGACGAGGAGATCCTCGAGCTCGTCGAGATGGAGGTCCGCGAGCTGCTGTCGTCGCAGGGCTTCGACGGCGACAACGCGCCCGTCGTGCGCGTCTCCGGCCTGAAGGCCCTCGAGGGCGACCCCGAGTGGGTCAAGTCCGTCGAGGACCTGCTGGACGCGGTCGACGAGAACGTGCCCGACCCGGTGCGCGAGATCGACAAGCCGTTCCTCATGCCGATCGAGGACGTCTTCACCATCACGGGCCGTGGCACGGTCGTCACCGGTCGTGTCGAGCGCGGTCAGCTCAAGGTGAACGAGGAGGTGGAGATCGTCGGCATCAAGGAGAAGGCGATCAAGACCACCGTCACCGGTGTCGAGATGTTCCGCAAGCTGCTCGACTACGCCGAGGCCGGCGAGAACGTCGGTCTGCTCCTGCGCGGCACGAAGCGTGAGGAGGTCGAGCGCGGCCAGGTCGTCGTCAAGCCCGGCTCGATCACGCCGCACACCGAGTTCGAGGGCCAGGTCTACATCCTGGCCAAGGACGAGGGCGGGCGTCACAACCCGTTCTACGGCAACTACCGTCCCCAGTTCTACTTCCGGACGACGGACGTCACCGGTGTCATCACGCTGCCCGAGGGCACCGAGATGGTCATGCCCGGCGACAACACCGAGATCTCGGTGACGCTGATCCAGCCCATCGCCATGGAGGAGGGCCTCGGCTTCGCCATCCGCGAGGGTGGCCGCACCGTCGGCTCGGGCCGGGTCACCAAGATCGTCAAGTGATCACCGCCCCTCGGGGCTGATCCTCACGCAGGGCCCGGGAGCCTCGGCTCCCGGGCCCTGCGTCGTCTCCCGTCGTGGGTGACGGACGGCACGATTGGCTTATCGGTGCCACGTCTGGCAGACTGTCGGGGTTGCCCGCTGGAGGTGGCGCGTTCGCGCGCGCCGCGAGCGGGGTCGGCGAGATCTTGACGGCGCGTGCTTCGCGCCGGCGGCTCGCGGCCACGCGTCAGGTCGATCCGACCACCGACGGGCGAACAGACGTGGAGAGCGTCCGGACCCCGGGGTCACCCGGTGGCGGCGCTCGACGACACCACGACCCCTGTTCCGTCGAACGGTACGCAGCACCCAGGTGCGTCGCGCAACGCGACACGCCCGAGTGCGGGGGTCGGACAGACCGGTTTCGAGAGAGAGAAGTAGACGACGCCATGGCGGGACAGAAGATCCGCATCCGGCTCAAGTCCTACGACCACGAGGTCATCGACAGCTCGGCGCGCAAGATCGTCGACACGGTGACTCGCGCTGGTGCGTCGGTCGTGGGTCCGGTGCCGCTGCCGACGGAGAAGAACGTCTTCTGCGTCATCCGGTCGCCCCACAAGTACAAGGACAGCCGCGAGCACTTCGAGATGCGCACGCACAAGCGGCTCATCGACATCATCGACCCCACGCCGAAGGCCGTCGACTCGCTCATGCGTCTCGACCTGCCCGCGGACGTGAACATCGAGATCAAGCTCTGATCGCTGGGAAGGACAGATCCTCATGGCTACCCAGCAGAACGCGCGCCCCGTCACGGCGCTGCTCGGCACGAAGCTCGGCATGACCCAGCTCTGGGACGAGGCAGGCCGCCTCGTCCCGGTCACGGTCGTCGCCGTCGGGCCGAACGTCGTCACGCAGGTGCGCTCCGCTGACACGGACGGCTACGCCGCCGTCCAGCTCGCCGCGGGCCAGATCGACCCGCGCAAGGTCACCAAGCCGCTCACCGGTCACTTCGAGAAGGCGGGGGTCACCCCTCGTCGTCACGTGACCGAGGTCCGCACGTCGGACGCGGCCGAGTACACGCTCGGCCAGGAGATCACGGCCGCCGTCTTCGAGGCCGGCCAGTTGGTCGACGTCGTCGGCACCACCAAGGGCAAGGGCACCGCCGGTGTGATGAAGCGTCACGGCTTCTCCGGCGTCGGCGCCTCCCACGGTGCGCACCGCAACCACCGCAAGCCCGGCTCGATCGGTGGCGCCTCGACGCCGTCGCGCGTGTTCAAGGGCCTGCGCATGGCCGGTCGGATGGGCCACGCCCGTCAGACCACCCAGAACCTGACCGTGCACGCGGTCGACGTCGAGAAGGGTCTGCTGCTCGTCAAGGGCGCGGTCCCGGGCCCCAAGGGTGGCGTCGTGCTCGTGCGTACCGCTGTGAAGGGTGCGTGACCTCCATGAGCGACACGCTGACCGTCGACGTGCTCGACGGGAAGGGCAAGAAGGCCGGCACCGCCGACCTGCCCGCCGACGTCTTCGACGTCCAGACGAACGTCCCGCTGATCCACCAGGTCGTCGTCGCGCAGCTCGCTGCGGCGCGCCAGGGCACCCACGACACCAAGTCGCGTGGTGAGGTCCGCGGTGGCGGCAAGAAGCCGTACAAGCAGAAGGGCACCGGCCGCGCCCGCCAGGGCTCGACCCGTGCGCCGCAGTTCGCCGGTGGTGGCGTCGTCCACGGCCCCACCCCGCGGGACTACTCGCAGCGGACCCCGAAGAAGATGAAGGCCGCGGCGCTCCGCGGTGCTCTCTCGGACCGCGCGCGCGCCGGCCGTGTGCACGTCGTGACCGGCTTCAACCCGGGTGAGGTCCCGTCGACGAAGGCCGCTCTCGCGGTGCTCGACAACCTGTCCGGACGCAAGAACGTCCTCGTGGTCGTCGAGCGTCAGGACGAGATCACCTGGAAGTCGCTGCGGAACGTCGAGCGGGTCCACCTGCTCGTCGCCGACCAGCTCAACACCTACGACGTCCTCATCTCGGACGACGTGGTCTTCACGCAGGGTGCGCTCGACGCGTTCCTCGCGGGCCCGGTCAAGGGTGCGAAGGCTGTCGCGACCGAGTCCGAGGCCAACGAGGAGACGAAGTGACCGCCGTCGGCAAGGACCCGCGCGACATCCTGATCGCGCCGGTCGTCTCGGAGAAGAGCTACGGCCTGCTCGACGAGGGGAAGTACACCTTCCTCGTCGACCCGCGGGCGAACAAGACCGAGATCAAGATCGCCGTCGAGCAGGTCTTCGGCGTCAAGGTCGAGTCGGTCAACACCGCGAACCGTCAGGGCAAGGCCCGCCGGACCCGCTTCGGCATCGGCCGCCGCAAGAACACGAAGCGTGCGATCGTCACCCTCCGCGAGGGCTCGATCGACATCTTCGGCGGACCGGTCGGCTGACCGAGAGCCAGTGAGGACGAATCTCCATGGGAATCCGTAAGTACAAGCCGACGACGCCGGGCCGCCGTGGCTCGTCGGTCGCCGACTTCGTCGAGATCACGCGCTCGACTCCCGAGAAGTCGCTGGTCCGCCCGCTGCACAAGACGGGTGGCCGCAACTCGACCGGTCGCGTCACGACCCGCCACCAGGGTGGAGGGCACAAGCGCGCCTACCGTGTCATCGACTTCCGTCGCCACGACAAGGACGGTGTGCCGGCCAAGGTCGCTCACATCGAGTACGACCCGAACCGCACGGCGCGCATCGCGCTCCTGCACTACGCGGACGGCGAGAAGCGCTACATCATCGCGCCGAACAAGCTGGGTCAGGGCGACGTCGTCGAGGCAGGTCCGGGCTCGGACATCAAGCCGGGCAACAACCTGCCGCTGCGCAACATCCCGACCGGTACGGTCATCCACGCCATCGAGCTGCGGCCCGGCGGCGGTGCGAAGATCGCCCGCTCGGCCGGGGCGTCCGTGCAGCTCGTCGCGAAGGACGGGCCGTACGCGCAGCTGCGCATGCCGTCCGGCGAGATCCGCAACGTCGACCTGCGCTGCCGCGCCACGGTCGGCGAGGTGGGCAACGCCGAGCAGTCGAACATCAACTGGGGCAAGGCCGGCCGCATGCGCTGGAAGGGCAAGCGCCCGACCGTCCGCGGTGTCGCGATGAACCCGATCGACCACCCGCACGGTGGTGGTGAGGGCAAGACGTCCGGTGGCCGTCACCCGGTGAGCCCGTGGGGTCAGCCCGAGGGTCGCACCCGTCGTCCGAACAAGCCGAGCGACAAGCTCATCGTGCGCCGTCGGCGCACCGGCAAGAAGCGCTGATAGGAGCCCGAGAGAATGCCTCGCAGCCTCAAGAAGGGCCCGTTCGTCGACGACCACCTCCAGAAGAAGGTCGACGCTCAGAACGAGGCCGGCACGAAGAACGTCATCAAGACGTGGTCGCGTCGCTCGATGATCACGCCCGACTTCCTCGGTCACACCTTCGCGGTGCACGACGGCCGCAAGCACACCCCGGTGTTCGTCACGGAGTCGATGGTCGGGCACAAGCTCGGCGAGTTCGCCCCGACGCGGACGTTCCGCGGCCACGAGAAGGACGACCGGAAGGGCCGTCGCCGCTGACCCCCGGGTCAGCCAGGTGACGCCCTGACCGGCAGAGAACAGAGAGCAGGACAGCGATGGAAGCCAAGGCGAAGGCGCGGTTCGTCCGCGTCACGCCCCAGAAGGCCCGCCGCGTCGTGGACCTCATCCGTGGCAAGCAGGCGGCCGAGGCCGTGGCGGTGCTGAAGTTCGCGCCGCAGGCCGCGGCAGAGCCCGTCCTCAAGACGGTGCAGTCCGCGGTCGCGAATGCGGTCGAGGGGGCCAAGCGCAACAGCGAGCGGCTCGACGAGGCAGACCTCTTCATCACCGAGGTCTTCGTCGACGAGGGCCCGACGCTCAAGCGGTTCCGCCCGCGCGCGCAGGGTCGCGCCGGTCGGATCCTCAAGCGCACGAGCCACATCACGGTCGTCGTCGCAGCGCGCGAGACGGCCTCCACCAAGGGAGGGACCCGCTAGTGGGACAGAAGGTCAACCCGCTCGGGTACCGCCTGGGCATCACGACGGACCACCGCTCGCGCTGGTTCGCGGACTCGACCAAGCCGGGTCAGCGCTACCGCGACTACGTCCGTGAGGACGTGCAGATCCGCAAGCTCATGGGCACCGGCCTGGAGCGTGCGGGGATCGCCAAGGTCGAGATCGAGCGCACCCGCGACCGCGTCCGCGTCGACATCCACACCGCCCGCCCGGGCATCGTCATCGGGCGTCGTGGTGCGGAGGCCGACCGCATCCGCGGCGAGCTCGAGAAGCTCACGGGCAAGCAGGTCCAGCTGAACATCCTCGAGGTCAAGAACGCCGAGATCGAGGCTCAGCTGGTCGCCCAGGGCATCGCCGAGCAGCTCGCGAGCCGCGTGTCGTTCCGCCGTGCCATGCGCAAGGGCATCCAGTCGGCCCAGCGCGCCGGTGCCAAGGGCATCCGCGTGCAGGTCTCCGGCCGCCTCGGCGGCGCGGAGATGAGCCGCACGGAGTTCTACCGCGAGGGTCGCGTCCCGCTGCACACGCTGCGCGCGAACATCGACTACGGCTTCTTCGAGGCTCGCACGACCTTCGGGCGCATCGGCGTCAAGGTCTGGGTCTACAAGGGCGACGTCACCGAGAAGGAGTGGGCGCGCGAGCAGGCCTCGCAGGCTCCTCGTCCCTCGCGCGGCGGCCCCCGTGGCGACCGTGGCGGCGACCGTCCCGACCGTGGTGGTCGTGGTGGCGCGCGTCGTCCCGAGCGTCAGGACGCACCGGCTCCGGCCGCCGAGCAGCCCGCCGCGGCTGCCGAGGCGCCCGCGCCGACCGAGACCGGAACGGAGGCCTGAGCCGTGCTGATCCCCCGCCGGCTGAAGCACCGCAAGCAGCACCACCCCAAGCGCTCCGGCGCCGCCACGGGTGGCACCACGATCTCCTTCGGTGAGTACGGCATCCAGGCTCTCGAGCCCGCCTACGTCACCAACCGGCAGATCGAGGCTGCTCGTATCGCCATGACCCGCCACATCAAGCGTGGAGGGAAGGTCTGGATCAACATCTACCCGGACCGCCCCCTCACGAAGAAGCCCGCCGAGACCCGCATGGGTTCCGGCAAGGGCTCGCCCGAGTGGTGGATCGCCAACGTCAAGCCGGGCCGAGTTCTCTTCGAGCTCGCCGGTGTCCCGGAGCCGCTCGCCCGCGAGGCCATGCGTCGCGCGCAGCACAAGCTCCCGATGAAGACACGTTTCATCGTGCGCGAGGGTGGTAACTGATGGCTATCGGAACCAAGGATCTGGCTCCCAGCGAGCTGGACACCTTCGACGACGAGAAGCTGGTCGCCGAGCTGAAGAAGGCCAAGGAGGAGCTGTTCAACCTCCGCTTCCAGTCCGCGACCGGCCAGCTCGAGAGCCACGGGCGCCTCAAGGCCGTCCGCCGCGACATCGCGCGCATCTACACGATCCTGCGCGAGCGCGAGCTCGGCATCCGTACCGCCCCGAGCGCGGAGTGAGGTCCTGATGAGCAAGCACGAGCACACGACGGCGACGTCCGACCACCGCGCGTACCGCAAGACGCGCCGCGGCTACGTCGTCAGCGACAAGATGGACAAGACGGTCGTCGTCGAGGTCGAGGACCGCGTCAAGCACCCGCTCTACGGCAAGGTCATCCGCCGCACGAGCAAGGTGAAGGCGCACGACGAGGCCAACGCGGCCGGCATCGGCGACCTCGTCTCGATCATGGAGACGCGGCCGCTGTCCGCCACCAAGCGGTGGCGGATCGTCGAGATCCTCGAGAAGGCCAAGTAACGACCTCGGCCTGCACGCAGCCTCGGCTGCACGCAGCACGAACAGTTGCCCACGGGCGTGGGTGGCCGGCTCGCTCCACGAGCAGGTCGGCCACCCGCGCGACGTGTGCACCACGGCAACCATCCGTTCGGCCAGGCTCGGGCGCCGCCCCGGTGGCACCGAGAACCCGCCAGACGACAGGAGTAGGTAGATGATCCAGCAGGAGTCGCGACTGCGTGTCGCCGACAACACGGGTGCGAAGGAGATTCTCTGCATCCGTGTGCTCGGCGGCTCCGGCCGCCGCTACGCCGGTATCGGTGACGTCATCGTCGCCACCGTCAAGGACGCCATCCCCGGCGGCAACGTCAAGAAGGGCGACGTCGTCAAGGCGGTCGTCGTGCGCACCCGCAAGGAGCGCCGGCGTCCCGACGGCTCGTACATCAAGTTCGACGAGAACGCCGCGGTGATCCTCAAGAACGACGGCGAGCCGCGCGGCACCCGCATCTTCGGCCCCGTGGGCCGCGAGCTGCGCGACAAGAAGTTCATGAAGATCATCTCGCTGGCTCCGGAGGTGCTCTGACCATGGCGAAGATCAAGAAGGGCGACCTGGTCGTCGTCATCTCGGGCCGCGACAAGGGGCAGCAGGGCCGTGTGCTCGAGGTGCTGGCCGAGTCGCAGCGTGTCGTGGTCGAGGGCGTCCAGCGTGTGCAGAAGCACACCAAGGCCGGCCAGACGTCGCGCGGCACCCGCACGGGTGGCATCGAGACCGTCGAGGCCCCCATCCACATCAGCAACGTGATGCTCGTGGACCCGGAGACCAAGAAGGGCACCCGGGTCGGCTACCGCACCGAGCAGGTCGAGCGCGACGGGCGCACGCGCACCGTGCGCGTCCGTGTCGCGAAGCGCTCCGGTAAGGACATCTGATGACCGAGACCACCATCGAGGCCCCGGCCCAGCCGCGCCTCAAGACGCGCTACAACGACGAGATCCGGACCGCGCTGTTCGAGCAGTTCGGTCACGAGAACATCAACCAGGTCGCGCGCCTGGTCAAGGTCGTCGTGAACATGGGTGTCGGCGAGGCCGCTCGCGACTCCAAGCTGATCGAGGGCGCGATCCGCGACCTCACGCAGATCACGGGCCAGAAGCCGCAGGTCACCAAGGCCCGCAAGTCCATCGCGCAGTTCAAGCTGCGCGAGGGCATGCCGATCGGCGCCCACGTCACGCTGCGTGGCGACCGCTCCTGGGAGTTCCTGGACCGCCTGCTGTCGGTCGCGCTGCCGCGCATCCGTGACTTCCGCGGCCTGTCGCCGCAGCAGTTCGACGGCCACGGGAACTACACCTTCGGCCTCGTGGAGCAGTCCGTGTTCCACGAGATCGACCAGGACAAGATCGACCGTGTCCGCGGCATGGACATCACCGTCGTCACGACCGCCACCACGGACGACGAGGGGCGGGCCTTCCTCAAGCTCCTCGGCTTCCCGTTCAAGGAGAACTGACATGGCGAAGACCGCCCTCATCAACAAGGCGGCCGCGAAGCCCAAGTTCGCGGTCCGTGGCTACACGCGCTGCCAGCGGTGCGGTCGTCCGCACTCGGTGTACCGCAAGTTCGGCCTGTGCCGGATCTGCGTGCGGGAGATGGCCCACCGTGGCGAGCTCCCCGGCGTGACCAAGAGCAGCTGGTAAGAACCACCGGACGTCGGTAGGTCCGTGCCCCCGCGAGGGGGCACGGATACCCCGGCGAGAAAGGGCTGACGCCCGATGACCATGACCGACCCGATCGCAGACCTGCTGACGCGTCTGCGGAACGCGAACTCGGCGCACCACGACACGGTGACGATCCCGTTCTCGAAGCTCAAGAGCCACATCGCCGAGATCCTCCAGGCGGAGGGCTACATCTCGGGCTGGACCGTCGAGGACGCGACCGTGGGGAAGAACCTCACGATCACCCTCAAGTACGGCCCCAACCGCGAGCGTGCGCTCGCCGGCGTCAAGCGCGTGTCCAAGCCGGGCCTGCGCGTGTACGCCAAGTCGACCAACCTGCCGAAGGTGCTCGGCGGCCTGGGCGTGGCGATCCTGTCCACGTCGTCCGGGCTGCTCACCGACAAGCAGGCCGCCAAGAAGGGCGTGGGCGGAGAAGTCCTCGCCTACGTCTGGTAATCCGAGACGGAGAGGAGACACAGCCATGTCCCGTATCGGCAGGATCCCCGTCCCGGTGCCGACCGGAGTCGACGTCACCATCGACGGCGCACTCGTCACGGTGAAGGGCCCCAAGGGCGCCCTCACCCACACGATCGCCGCCCCCATCCAGGTCGAGCGTGACGACGCCGGCGCCCTCGTGGTGCAGCGTCCCGACGACGAGCGCGCGTCGCGCTCGCTGCACGGCCTGACCCGCACGCTCCTGGCCAACATGG
Source organism: Cellulomonas sp. SLBN-39 (assembly GCF_006715865.1). Lineage (NCBI taxonomy): Bacteria > Bacillati > Actinomycetota > Actinomycetes > Micrococcales > Cellulomonadaceae > Cellulomonas > Cellulomonas sp. SLBN-39. The sequence continues at coordinate 2,666,410 of NZ_VFOA01000001.1, forward strand.
TCGTCGGCGTGACCGACGGCTACACGAAGAAGCTCGAGATCGTCGGCACGGGTTACCGCGTCACGGCGAAGGGCTCGAACCTCGAGTTCGCGCTCGGCTTCAGCCACCCCGTCGTCGTCGAGGCGCCGGAGGGCATCACCTTCGCCGTCGAGACGCCGACGAAGTTCTCGGTGCAGGGCATCGACAAGCAGCAGGTGGGCGAGGTCGCCGCGAACATCCGCAAGATCCGCAAGCCCGAGCCCTACAAGGGCAAGGGTGTGCGGTACGCGGGCGAGAACGTGCGCCGCAAGGTCGGAAAGGCTGGGAAGTAGCCATGGCGATCAGCATCAAGGGCAAGGGCAAGACGATCGCCCGGCGCCGCCGTCACGTCCGTCTGCGCAAGAAGGTCGTCGGCACGGCCGTGCGTCCCCGTCTCGTCGTGACCCGCTCCGCGCGGCACATCACGGCGCAGGTCGTGGACGACGCGATCGGTCAGACCGTCGCCTCCGCGTCGACCCTCGAGGCGGACCTGCGTGCCGCCGAGGGCGACAAGACCGCGAAGGCGCGCAAGGTCGGCGAGCTCGTGGCCGAGCGTGCGAAGGCGGCCGGCGTCGAGTCGGTCGTGTTCGACCGTGGCGGCAACAAGTACCACGGCCGCGTGGCCGCGGTCGCCGACGGCGCCCGCGAGGGTGGCCTGGCCCTGTGACGACGAACTCCGCATCGAAGAAGAGGACTTTCTGATGGCTGCTCCTCAGCGCAGCAACACCGGTGCCGGCGGCACCGGCGGCGACCGCCGCGAGGGCGGGCGTCGTGACGGCGGGCGGCGCGGCGACGCCGCCGAGAAGAGCGCTTTCGTCGAGCGCGTCGTGACGATCAACCGTGTCGCGAAGGTCGTCAAGGGCGGCCGTCGCTTCAGCTTCACCGCGCTCGTCGTGGTGGGCGACGGTGACGGCACGGTCGGCGTCGGCTACGGGAAGGCCAAGGAGGTGCCCGCGGCGATCGCCAAGGGCGTCGAGGAGGCGAAGAAGAACTTCTTCCGCGTCCCCCGCATCCAGGGCACCATCCCGCACCCCGTGCAGGGCGAGAAGGCGGCCGGCGTGGTGTTCCTGCGCCCGGCCTCCCCGGGTACCGGTGTGATCGCCGGTGGTCCGGTCCGCGCCGTGCTCGAGTGCGCCGGCATCCACGACGTGCTCAGCAAGTCGCTCGGGTCGTCGAACTCGATCAACATCGTGCACGCCACGGTCGAGGCCCTGCGCGGCCTCGAGGAGCCCGAGGCCGTGGCCGCCCGTCGTGGGCTGGCTCTCGACCACGTGGCCCCCGCGCCTCTCCTGCGTGCGCAGGCCGAGGGTCGTGCGGCGGCGGCGGCGAAGGTGGGTGCCTGATGGCCCGCCTCAAGGTGACCCAGACCCGGTCCGCCATCGGCGGCAAGCAGAACCAGCGCGACACGCTGCGCACCCTGGGCCTCAAGCGGATCGGCGACGTCGTCGTCAAGGAGGACCGTCCTGAGATCCGCGGCATGGTCAAGACGGTGACGCACCTCGTCGCGGTCGAGGAGGTCGAGTGACCATGGCCGACGACAAGAAGGCCGACGAGACGGTCGCCAGCACGGAGACGGCTCCCAAGGCCGCCGCCAAGAAGGCGCCCGCGAAGAAGGCTCCGGCGAAGGAGGTCTCCACGGAGGCCGCCGCGACGGAGAAGCCGAAGGCCGCGCGCAAGCCGGCCGCGGCGAAGGCTGCGGAGAAGCCCTCGGGCAAGACGACGGAGGGCGCGGGCGGCACGCTGCGCGTGCACCACCTGCGTCCCGCCCCCGGCGCCAAGACCGCCAAGACCCGCGTGGGTCGTGGTGAGGCGTCGAAGGGCAAGACCGCCGGTCGTGGCACCAAGGGCACCAAGGCCCGCTACCAGGTGCCGGACCGGTTCGAGGGTGGGCAGATGCCGCTGCACATGCGTCTGCCGAAGCTCCGCGGCTTCAAGAACCCGTTCCGTGTCGAGTACCAGGTCGTGAACCTGGACAAGCTCTCGGCGCTGTACCCGCAGGGCGGCGACGTCACCGTCGCCGACCTGGTGGCCAAGGGCGCGGTCCGCAAGGGCCAGCCGGTCAAGGTGCTCGGCACCGGCGACATCACGGTCAAGGTCTCCGTGGCGGTCGACGCGTACTCCGCGTCCGCCAAGGAGAAGATCGTGGCCGCCGGCGGCAGCATCCAGGACTGACGTCTCGACGGGGCCGGTGGGCGTATGCCCGCCGGCCCCGTTTCGTCTGTCCGACACCATCCGTTAGGGTTCCCCGGGGTCCGCCGGCACACCAGGACCACGTGGCCGGGACGGTCCGGCCGTCGACATCGCCGCCGCGGCGGCTCAGGAGGACCAGGTGCTCAGCGCATTCGTCCGGGCGTTCCGGACGCCCGACCTGCGGCGCAAGCTGCTCTTCACCATCGGCATCATGGTGGTGTTCCGCGTCGGGTCGTTCCTGCCCACCCCTGGGGTGAGCTACCCGAACGTCCAGGTCTGCATCGAGCAGACGGCCGACGGGAACAACCTGCTGGGCCTCGTGAACCTGTTCAGCGGGGGAGCGCTCCTGCAGCTGTCGGTGTTCGCGCTCGGGATCATGCCGTACATCACGGCGAGCATCATCATCCAGCTCCTGCGTGTGGTGATCCCCAAGTTCGAGGAGCTGCACAAGGAGGGCCAGTCCGGCACCGCGAAGCTCACGCAGTACACGCGGTACCTGACGATCGGCCTGGCGATCCTGCAGTCGACGACCGTCATCACCTTCGCGCGCAGCGGCAACCTCTTCGCCGGCTGCACGGTCGAGGTCATCCCGGACGACTCGTGGTCGACGCTCCTGGTCATGGTCATCACGATGACCGCCGGCACGGGCCTGATCATGTGGCTGGGCGAGCTCATCACCGAGCGCGGCGTCGGCAACGGCATGTCGCTGCTCATCTTCACGTCGATCGCCGCGAGCTTCCCCGGTGCGATGTGGTCGATCATCGGCGCGAACGACGGCGTCACGAAGTTCCTCGTGGTCTTCGCGATCATCATCCTGGTGATCGGGCTCGTGGTCTTCGTCGAGCAGTCCCAGCGGCGCATCCCCGTGCAGTACGCCAAGCGCATGGTCGGTCGACGGATGTACGGCGGCTCCAGCACCTACATCCCGATCAAGATCAACATGGCCGGCATCATCCCGGTCATCTTCGCGTCGTCCCTGCTGGCGGTGCCCACGCTGCTCGCGCAGTTCGGCGACCCGACCGAGGGCTGGGTGCAGTGGATCAGCATCCATCTCGCCGACCCGGGGGCCCCGCTGCACATCGCGATCTACGTGGTCCTCATCATCTTCTTCTGCTACTTCTACACGGCGATCACGTTCAACCCGGACGAGGTCGCGGACAACATGAAGAAGTACGGCGGGTTCATCCCCGGCATCCGCGCGGGCCGCCCGACCGCCGAGTACCTCGACTACGTCATCACGCGCATCACCGCGCCGGGATCGATCTACCTGGCCCTGGTCGCGCTCATCCCGACCATCGCGTTCATCGTCATGGACGTGGGGACGAACATCCCGTTCGGCGGGGCGTCGATCCTCATCGTGGTCGGTGTGGGCCTGGAGACCGTCAAGCAGATCGAGTCCCAGCTGCAGCAGCGTCACTACGAAGGGTTCCTGCGTTGAGCGCACGTCTCGTCCTGCTCGGTCCCCCCGGCGCCGGCAAGGGCACCCAGGCCGTCCGGATCTCGGAGCGCCTGGGGGTCCCGGCCATCTCGACCGGCGACATCTTCCGCGCCAACATCACGAACGGCACGGAGCTGGGACGCAAGGTCCAGGACATCACCGCGTCGGGCGCGCTCGTGCCGGACGACCTGACCAACGCGCTGGTCCGTGACCGCCTCACCCAGGCGGACGCGGTGGACGGCTTCCTGCTCGACGGGTACCCCCGCAACGTCGCCCAGGTGGCGGCCCTCGACGAGATGCTGTCCGCCGCCGGCCTGAGCCTCGGTGCCGCGGTCGAGCTGACCGTCGACCCGCAGGTCGTGGTGGACCGGCTCACCCGACGCGCGCAGATCGAGGGGCGCGCCGACGACACGGAGGACGTGATCCGGCACCGACTCGACGTGTACGCCGAGCAGACCGCCCCGATCTCCCAGGTGTACGCCGCTCGGGGTCTCCTGGTGCAGGTCGACGGGCTCGGGGACGTCGACGAGGTCACCGGTCGTCTGCTGGCCGCGCTCGCGCCCGTCGTCGCCTGACAGCGGCCGCATGTTCGGCAGGGAGAAGATCGAGCACAAGTCGCGCGAGCAGATCCTGCTCATGCGCCGCGCGGGACTCGTCGTGGCCGACGCGCTGGACGCCGTGCGTGCGCGCATCGCCCCGGGGATGACCACCGCCGATCTTGACGCCGTCGCCGAGGAGGTCATCCTCGGCGCGGGGGCCACGCCGTCGTTCCTGGGCTACCACGGGTACCCGGCGTCGCTCTGCGTCTCCGTCAACGAGGAGATCGTCCACGGCATCCCCGGGCCCCGCGTGCTGCAGGCGGGGGACGTCGTCTCGGTCGACTGCGGTGCCATCGTCGACGGCTGGCACGGTGACTCCGCCGTGACGGTCGTGCTGGGCGAGGCCGACCCGCTCGACGTCGAGCTGGCGACGACCACCGAGGACGCGCTGTGGGCCGGGATCGCGGCGATCGCGTCCGCCGACCGGCTCGGTGCCGTCGGCGAGGCCGTCGAGGACGTCGTCGAGCTCGCCGCCGCCCGCGGGGCGAACGGCGGGCGGGCGTACGGGATCGTCGAGGACTACGTGGGCCACGGCATCGGCACGGCGATGCACCAGCCCCCGGACGTCCCGAACTTCCGCACCCGCGACCGCGGCGCGAAGGTCCGCCCCGGCCTGTGCGTCGCCGTCGAGCCGATGCTGGTGCGGGGCGCCGAGGCCAACCACGTCCTCGCGGACGACTGGACGGTCGTCACCGACGACGCGTCGCGCGCCGCGCACTGGGAGCACACCGTGGCCGTGCACGAGGGCGGCCTGTGGGTGCTCACCGCGCGCGACGGGGGAGCGGAACGGCTCGCCCGCCTGGGTGTCCAGGTCGCCCCGTTGTCCTGACGGGTCGCGGACCGTCGCCGGAGGTGGCCGGGAGCACCGTCGTCGTCGAGCATGCGGCTGCATGACGTATGATGGTGCGTTGGTTGTGTGCACCGAGCATCCTCCTGCCCGTACGCCCCTTCGTGGGCGCGTGGCGGTGGTGCGCGGCGCCGCGTACGACTCCCCACGACGGCACGGGCGCGGACCTGCGCGCCCGTGGCCACCGCGGGGTGCACGGCAGCAGAAGATCGACAGTTAGCGGAGGACATGGCCAAGAAGGACGGCGTCATCGAGATCGAGGGGAGTGTCGTCGAGGCACTCCCCAACGCGATGTTCCGCGTGGAGCTCGCGAACGGCCACAAGGTGCTGGCCCACATCTCGGGGAAGATGCGCCAGCACTACATCCGGATCCTCCCCGAGGACCGTGTCGTGGTGGAGCTCAGCCCGTACGACCTGTCCCGCGGGCGCATCGTCTACCGCTACAAGTAACCACCACTCGACACGCCGTCGCACCGGGAGAGCCGGTGGCACGGCGGCGGAGGAACACGCGATGAAGGTCAAGCCGAGCGTCAAGAAGATCTGCGACAAGTGCAAGGTGATCCGCCGGCACGGTCGCGTCCAGGTGATCTGCGAGAACCTGCGCCACAAGCAGCGCCAGGGCTGAGCAGCACACCTGCAGCACCCGCCCGTCAGGGCAGCAAGCGCACCGTCACTTCGGCGCGGGTCGTGCGACCCGCCCGGTGAACCCCCGGCTCGGAGGCCGGGGCCCGCGGCACAGCGGGATGGCGGTGCGGCAGACCTCCGAACGCAGTACAGGAGCCGTCAGGCACATGGCACGTCTCATCGGTGTCGACCTGCCCCGCGACAAGCGGGTCGAGGTCGCTCTCACCTACATCTACGGGGTCGGACGCACGCGTGCGCAGCAGACCCTCGCCGCCACGGGCATCAGCCCCGACGTCCGGGTGAAGGACCTGGGCGACGCCGAGCTGGTCGCGCTGCGCGACCACCTCGAGGGCAGCTTCAAGCTCGAGGGCGACCTCCGCCGCGAGGTCGCCGCCGACATCCGCCGCAAGGTCGAGATCGGCAGCTACGAGGGCCTGCGTCACCGCCGCGGCCTGCCGGTGCGCGGTCAGCGCACCAAGACCAACGCGCGCACCCGCAAGGGTCCCAAGCGCACCGTCGCCGGCAAGAAGAAGGCCGGGCGCAAGTGACGTCGCGGGCCGGTCGCGCCTGCCGCTGACCGCCCGTCCGTCGCCCTCACGACCCGCAGACCCCGAGAGAAGAAGAGATGCCTCCCAAGTCCCGCACCTCCGTGCGCAAGCCGCGTCGCAAGGAGAAGAAGAACGTCTCCCACGGCCAGGCGCACATCAAGAGCACGTTCAACAACACCATCGTGTCCATCACCGACCCGTCGGGCGCCGTCATCGCGTGGGCGTCCTCCGGCCAGGTCGGCTTCAAGGGCTCGCGCAAGTCGACCCCGTTCGCCGCGCAGCTCGCCGCCGAGGCCGCCGCGCGTCGTGCGCAGGAGCACGGCATGCGCAAGGTCGACGTCTTCGTCAAGGGCCCGGGCTCCGGTCGTGAGACCGCGATCCGCTCCCTGCAGGCGACCGGCCTCGAGGTCGGCTCGATCCAGGACGTCACGCCCCAGGCGCACAACGGCTGCCGCCCGCCGAAGCGTCGCCGCGTCTGACCCCGACGGCCGGGACCGGTAGCGGAAGCACCGGTCCCGGCCCTCGCGCGTCCGTCCGTCGGACGCGCGGGACCCGGGGTCGACACCCGCACCTCCGTTGGCCGCGCGGACCGAGGCCCGGCCAGCCCAGCAGCACTCGCGGAGCGTCATATGGCGGACGCCCGCGGAGAGGAACCCCACCGTGCTCATCGCACAGCGCCCCACCCTGACCGAAGAGGTCATCTCGGAGCACCGCTCGCGGTTCTCCATCGAGCCCCTCGAGCCCGGCTTCGGCTACACGCTCGGCAACTCCCTGCGCCGCACCCTGCTCTCCTCGATCCCGGGTGCGGCGGTCACGTCGATCCGCATCGACGGCGTGCTGCACGAGTTCTCGACCGTGCCGGGGGTCAAGGAGGACGTCACCGAGATCATCCTCAACATCAAGAACCTCGTCGTCTCCTCGGAGAACGACGAGCCCGTCGTGATGTACCTGCGCAAGCAGGGTGCGGGCGAGGTGTCGGGCGCGGACATCGTCCCGCCGGCCGGTGTCGAGGTGCACAACCCCGAGCTGCACCTGGCGACGCTCAACGAGAAGGGCAAGCTCGAGATCGAGCTCACCGTCGAGCGCGGCCGCGGCTACGTCTCCGCGGCGCAGAACAAGTCGTTCGACGCCGAGATCGGCCGCATCCCGGTCGACTCGATCTACTCGCCCGTCCTCAAGGTGACCTACAAGGTCGAGGCGACGCGTGTCGAGCAGCGCACGGACTTCGACAAGCTCATCGTCGACGTCGAGACCAAGCCGGCGATCAGCCCCCGCGACGCGCTCGCGTCGGCGGGCAAGACGCTGGTCGAGCTCTTCGGCCTGGCGCGCGAGCTCAACGTCGAGGCCGAGGGCATCGAGATCGGTCCCTCGCCGACGGACGCGGCCCTGGCCGCGGACCTGGCGCTGCCGATCGAGGACCTGCAGCTGACGATCCGGTCGTACAACTGCCTCAAGCGTGAGGGCATCCACTCCGTCGGCGAGCTCGTCGCGCGGTCCGAGGCGGACCTGCTCGACATCCGCAACTTCGGTGCGAAGTCGATCACCGAGGTCAAGGAGAAGCTCGCCGAGCTGGGTCTGACCCTCAAGGACAGCCCCCTCGACTTCGACCCGCACGCCAGCGGGTACTACACCGAGGACGAGGGCGACTTCGTCGAGGACGAGCAGTACTGACGCCGGGGAGCGCGCGGGTCGCCGCTGAGCGGCGGACCGGGCGCGACGCCCATCACTGGAACTTCAAGGAGTAGAGACCATGCCCACGCCCACCAAGGGTCCCCGGCTCGGTGGCAGCCCGGCGCACGAGCGGCTCATCCTCGCGAACCTCGCGACGCAGCTGTTCGAGCACAAGCGGATCACCACCACGGAGACCAAGGCCAAGCGCCTGCGCCCCCTCGCCGAGCGTCTCGTCACGCTCGCCAAGCGCGGCGACCTGCACTCGCGTCGTCGCGTGATGACGGTCGTCAAGGACAAGGGCGTCGTGCACGTCCTGTTCACCGAGATCGCCCCGGCGGTCGCCGAGCGTCAGGGCGGCTACACGCGCGTCACCAAGATCGGTCCCCGCAAGGGCGACAACGCCCCCATGGCCGTGATCGAGCTCGTGCTCGAGCCGCTCTCGCCGAAGCAGGCCGTCGTCAAGGAGGCCACCAAGGCCGCCGCGAAGGCCGCTCCCGCCCCGGTCGAGGACGCGCCCGTCGAGGACGCCCCCGTCGCCGAGGACGAGGCCGGCGAGGACACCGCCAAGGCCTGACGACCGACGCACCACGGCCCCGGTCCCCGCGAGGGGGACCGGGGCCGTCGTCGTCCGGGGCGTGCGCGTCCGTCAGGTCGAGGGGGTGCGCCGGCGGACGGCCTCCGCCCGGGCGGCCTGCGCGAGCGTCCCACCCCGGCCCGGCGTCGGGACGAGTGCCCGGTCGTCCTCGTGGGCGGCGGCCGGGTCCGTCTGGCCGGTGGCCTGGCCCGCGGGCCCGTCAGGCTGCGGGGCGACGCCGGCACCGGGGAGGAGCCTGCGGCGCGGGTCGCGGAGGCGGTCGACGGCGCCGGTCGTGACCAGGTCGGCGATGACCGGATCCAGCGTCCGGCGGGCCAGCACCACGTTCCAGCCGGGCGGACCCAGCATCACGAACGCGGTGCCGCCCGGGACGAGCGTGGCGTACACGGTCGCGCCAGGTGTCTCGACGACGGCCCGGACACCGCCCTCGCGGTCGCCGTCGACGAGCATGAGGGTCGTCGCGACGGCACGGGCCGCCATGACGACCTCCTCGGGCGAGTCGTCGTCGGCGAGCTCGACCCGGTCGCCCGGGTCGAGCACGAGGACGTGCGTGACGTCGTCGAGCGCGCGGTGCAGGCGGTCGACGACGTCACGTGCCGGGTCGTCCATGGGGTCCTCGGGGCGGGGCGGGCGGATCAGATCTCGAGCTCGTCCTCGAGCGTACGCAGACCGCGGCGGGCGAGCGCGAGGTTGCCCTTGGTGCGGTCCAGCACGAGGTACGAGAAGATCCCCGCCAGGTCGGGGCGCGCCGAGATCCGGATCAGGTGGAACTGCGTCCCCAGCGTGATGAGGATGTCCTCGATCGTGTCGCCGAGGCCGAGCGCGTCGATCGCGCGGAGCTTGGCCCGGACGACCTCCGTGTTGACGGCTGCCGCGAGCTCGAGGTCGAACGGCACCGTGGACTGCTGCGCGAGCGCCATGCCGCTGGCGAAGTCGACGAGCGCGACGGCGAGGGCCCCCTCTTGCTCGAGGATCTTCTTGAGGGCGGCGTCGGGAGTGGCCATGTCGGTGTCCTTCGTTCGGGCGGCCGCTCGGGGTCTCACGGCGTCGGGGCAGGAGCGCGGGCGCAGGGCGCCGCATCGAATGGTCGGGGCAGGCACCGGGGGCGGCAACCGCGGTCCGTCGGCGTTTGACGCGGCATGCGCCGAATGCCGGGACGTTCGCCCGGTCCGTCCGGAACGGATTCACCCGGTCTCCGGCCCGCGTGCCACCCGTGCGGCCCAACCGTGGCGGGGCCCCGGCACGCCGTGCCGCCGGGCGACGGCGAGCCGGCCGCCCGGACAGGGCTACGGTCGCGAGGGTGAGCACCTCGGTAGACGGCGTCCCGGTCGTGCTCGTGCACGGGTTGCGTACCTCGCGCACCATGTGGCGGGCGCAGGTCGACGCGCTCGAGGCGTACGGGCGACGCGCCGTCGCGCTGGACCTGCCCGGGCACGGGACGCGCAGCGGCACGCGGTTCACGTCCGCCGGTGCTGTCAATGCGGTGCGCGACGCCGTCGACGGTGCCGGCGGACGGGCGCTCGTGGTCGGGCTCTCGCTGGGCGGCTACACGGCGATCGCCCACGCGGCGCGCCACCCGGAGCAGGCCGTGGGCGTGGTGGCCGCAGGGTGCTGCACGCAGCCGTCGCGCATGCTCGTCGGCGGCTGGGCCGTGGCGGCACAGGGCTTCGCGCGGATGCCCGACCGCGGTGCGGCCGTCAACGGGTTCCTCGTGCGGCACGTCCTGCCGCCGGCGGGCGCGCGGGACGTCGCGGCCGGCGGGTTCGCGCTCGACGTCGTGGAGGACGTCCTGCGCGAGGTCGGCCGCACGGACCCGCTGACCGACCTCGCACGCGTCGAGGCACCCGTCTGGCTCGTCAACGGTCGGCTCGACCACTTCCGCACGCAGGAGCGGCGGTTCGTCGCGGCAGCGCCGGACGCCCGCCTGGTGGTGGTCCCTGGGGCGACGCACCTGGTGAGCCTCGTCGCGCCGGTGCGGTTCACGCGGGTCGTCCTCGAGGCGGCCGACGAGGTCGACCGCCGCGCCGGTGGCTGAGCCGGTCCGGTCAGGCCGACAGGTCCCACGCGCGGACGCCGCCGACGATGCCGGCCTGGTTCGGCACGACCACGACGTCGTCGCCGAGCCGCGCGAGCGTCGCGGGGGTGATGCGCCGGCTGTTCCCGCCGCCGAGGTAGAGCCGGTCCCAGTGGAAGACGGGCCGGAACCCGTCGACGACGCGGCGGACCCGTCGCGACCAGAGCCCGTCGCCGAGCCGTGCGCGCTCGTGCTCCCCGACGTACGCGTCGTACGTCGTGCCCCACCGCACGGGGGCGTGCGACAGCTCCAGGTGCGGTGCCAGGCGCCCGCCGTCGAAGACGGCCGACCCCAGGCCCGTGCCGAGCGTGAGGACGAGCTCGAGCCCGGTGCCCGACACGACGCCCGCCCCGTGCACCTCGGCGTCGTTGAGCACGAGGGTCGGGACGCCGAGCCGCTCCTCGAGCATCGCCCGGACGTCGCAGCCCGCCCACGCCGCGGCGAGCGCGGGGACGACGGCCGACCGGGGGCCCGACCGTGTGACGTAGTGGGGCGTCGCGACGACCACCCCGTGCCGGATCATGCCCGGGACGCCGACCGTGGCCCGTGCGGCGGACGGCAGGCCGGCGGCGATCGTCGCGACGGTCTCGACGAGCCGCTCGGGGGGCAGCGGGTAGGGGGTCGGGACGCGCACGGGCGGGACGTGCAGGGTGCCCGACGCGTCCAGCACGGACGCCTTGATGCCGCTGCCGCCGCAGTCGACGGCGAGCGTGAAGGGGTCGTGGTCGCGCGGCACCCGACCACGCTAGCGCGCGACCGGCGCCCGGGTGCGGGACGGCCCGGCGCGGGCGCTACCGTGTGCCGCGTGGACGCGGTGGACGACGACGGCACGGGCCGCGCGGGCAGCACGGACGGGGACGGCACGGGGGCGACCGACGGTGCGGCCGGGCAGGACGCGACGGTGCGGCTGCGTCTCGACCTCGCGTACGACGGGACGGACTTCGCCGGGTGGGCCCGCCAGCCGACGCTCCGCACCGTCCAGGGGGTGCTGGAGGACGCGCTCGCCCTGGTGCTGCGCAGCGGGCCGCGCGGCGAGGCGCCGCCGCGGCTGACGGTCGCCGGCCGGACGGACTCCGGCGTGCACGCGCGCGGGCAGGTGGCGCACGTCGACGTCGTGCCCGCGGCGCTGGAGGCCGTGCGGGGCCGCAGCGACAGACCGGTGCTCGACGTGCTCCGCACACGCCTGACGGGCGTCCTCGACGACGACGTGGTGGTCCGGGACGTGACGCCCGCACCCGCGGGCTTCGACGCGCGCTTCTCGGCGTTGCGGCGCCGGTACGCCTACCGGGTGGGGGACGACCCGTCGCTGCGCGACCCGCTGCGGCGGGCGCACGTGCTCCAGCACCGGCAGCCCCTCGACGTGCCGGCGATGGACGCGGCCGCGTCCGCCCTGGTCGGACGGCACGACTTCGCGGCGTACTGCAAGCCGCGCCCGGACGCGACGACGATCCGCACGCTGGAGGCCTTCGGCTGGTCGCGGGTGGCCGACGGGCCCGACGCGGGGCTCGTCGTCGCCCACGTGCAGGCCGACGCGTTCTGCCACTCGATGGTGCGCGCGCTCGTGGGCGCGAGCCTCGCGGTCGGGGAGGGGCGCCGGCCGGTGGGGTGGCCGTACGAGCTGCTGCGCTCGCGCCGGCGCGAGGGCGGCGCCACCGTCGTCGCCGCGCACGGCCTGACGCTCGAGGAGGTGACGTACCCGCCCGACGCCGAGCTGGCGGTGCGTGCCGACCGGACGCGGGCGCGGCGGCAGGCCCACGAGGCCCAGGGCGCCGATCCCGGGCCCGCGGCGTCGGACGGGCCCGGGGACTGCTGCGGCTGAGGTCCGCTCAGAGGTCCTCGTCGTCGTCGGTGTCGACGTACTCCTCCTCGACGAGGTGCACGGCGGCCTCCTCGGCCGACGCGGCCCCGCCCGCGACGCCCGCGTCGACGGCGAACTCGTCGGTGCCGCCCGCCTCGACGGCGTCGGGGTCGGCGACCAGGCGACCGGCGCGCAGCTCCTCACGGTCGCCCGTGGGACGCGGTGCGCGCTCCCAGACCTCGGGCTCCTCCTGGAGCACGCGCTGGTCGAGGCTCTCGCCGTGCGCCTCCTCCCACGGGGTCTCGCCCCACGTGGAGGTGCGTGCCCGCTCGGGCGGCGACCACCCCTCGTCGAGGAGGTCGTCCACGCCGCGCTCGACGAGCGTGTCCTCCTTGGGCAGCTGGTCGGTGTCGCCCTCGGCGCCCAGCGCGGGGTCGGTGCTCGTGGCGGGGGTGTCCTCGGTCATGACCCGAGCCAAGCACCGCGCACGGCGGGGCGCCACACCAGCGCCACGGGCGGCTGGGCGGGTCAATGCGCTTCCCGTCGGCGGGGCGCGGCACGGACACTGGGGGCATGGGTCATCTCGACGTCGCCGGGGTCGGGTACGTCCTGCCCGACGGGCGGCCGCTGCTGCACGACGTGTCGTTCCGGGTCGCGGACGGGGCGCGGGTCGCGCTGGTCGGGCCGAACGGCGTCGGCAAGTCCACGCTCCTGCGGATCGTCGCCGGCGAGCTCGCGCCGCACGCGGGCTCCGTGACCGGCAGCGGGGGGCTGGGCGTCATGCGCCAGGACGTCGGGCGGGTGCGCGACGACCGGTCGGTCCGCGACCTGCTCGCCTCGCTCGCGCCAGCCTCGCTCCGGGCGGCGGCGGCCGAGCTGACGGCGGCCGAGCTGCTGATGATGGAGGTCGACGACGAGCCGGCGCAGATGCGGTACGCGCAGGCGCTCGCGGACTGGGCGGACGTCGGGGGCTACGAGGCCGAGGTCACGTGGGACCGGGTGACGGACGCGGTGCTGTCGGTGCCGTTCGAGCGGGCGCAGCACCGTGAGGTCCGCACGCTGTCGGGGGGCGAGCAGAAGCGCCTGGTGCTGGAGGCGCTGCTGCGGGGGCCCGACCAGGTGCTGCTGCTCGACGAGCCCGACAACGCCCTCGACGTGCCGACCAAGCGCTGGTTGGAGGACCGGCTCGTGGAGTCGGGCCGCAGCGTGCTGCTGGTCAGCCACGACCGGGAGACGCTCTCGCGGGTGGCCACGCACGTGGCGACGCTCGAGCCCACCGAGGTCGGCGCCCAGGTCTGGGTGCACGGGGGAGGGTTCGCCGGGTACGGGCAGGCGCGCGAGGACCGTCGGTCGCGGCTCGCCGAGCTCCTGCGCCGGTGGGAGGAGGAGCACACGCAGCTGCGCGAGCTGGTGCTGACGCTGCGGCAGAAGGCCGCGTTCAACGACGGCCTGGCCTCGCGGTACCAGGCGGCGCAGACCCGGCTGCGCCGCTTCGAGGAGGCGGGGCCGCCGACGGTCGTGGCGCCCGAGCAGCGGGTGACGGTCCGGCTGCGCGGGGGGCGGACGGCGAAGCGGGCCGTGGTGGCCCGGGGGCTGGGCCTGACGGGCCTGCTCGAGCCGTTCGACCTCGAGGTCTGGTACGGCGAGCGGGTGGCCGTGCTGGGGTCCAACGGCTCGGGCAAGTCGCACCTGCTGCGGCTGCTCGCCGCGGGCGGCTCCGACCCCGGCCCCGACCAGGAGCCGGCCGGCGACCTCGTGCCCGACGCCGTGGCGCACACGGGCTCGGTGGTGCTCGGCTCGCGGGTCCGTCCGGGCTGGTTCGCGCAGAACCACCCGCGCCCCGACCTGGTGGGGCGCACGCTGCTCGACGTCCTGCACCGGGGCGACGGCCGCCGCGCCGGCCTGGCCCGGGACGCGGCGAGCCGTGCCCTGGACCGCTACGAGCTGGTGGCCGCCGCCGAGCAGCGCTACGAGACGCTCTCCGGCGGTCAGCAGGCCCGGCTGCAGATCCTCCTGCTCGAGCTCGGCGGTGCCACGCTCCTGCTGCTCGACGAGCCCACGGACAATCTCGACCTGCACTCGGCGGAGGCCCTGGAGGCGGGGCTCGCGGCGTTCGAGGGCACGGTGCTCGCGGTCACGCACGACCGGTGGTTCACGCGCACGTTCGACCGGTTCCTCGTCGTGGGCTCGGACGGGACGGTCGTCGAGACGCCCGAGCCGGTGTGGGACGTGGCACGCGTCGACCGCGCCCGCTGACCGCCGGCTGACCGCCCGTCGACCGGCGCCGACCGGTGCGCCGGCGGCGTCGGCCACGTCACCCGGGACCGGGTTTTGCCGACGCTGCACGGTGCCGTACTCTGTTGTGTCGTTGTGCGTCCCCTGTCGCGCACCGGTGGCTTCTCACCACCGTGTGCCGATGGCCGTCCTGGTGCGATCCCACTCGCTGGGGCGGGATGCTCCGACAGCCATCCTCGGCCGCCCCGCTCGTGCGGGACCGGCCTTGACACGCAACACGAGACAGAGGCCCACACCCGTGCGCACGTACACCCCGAAGCCCGGCGACGTCGAGCGGACCTGGTACGTCATCGACGCGAGCGATGTCGTCCTCGGCCGCCTGGCCACCCATGTGGCCACGCTGCTGCGCGGCAAGCACAAGCCCACCTTCGCGCCCCACGTCGACGGCGGTGACTTCGTCATCGTCATCAACGCCGCGAAGATCGCCCTCACCGGCAACAAGCGTGAGACCAAGCTCGCCTACCGTCACTCGGGCTACCCGGGCGGACTCCGGGCGACCCCGTACTCGGAGCTGCTCGAGAAGCACCCCGAGCGCGCCATCGAGAAGGCCGTCCGAGGGATGCTCCCCCGGACGACCCTCGGCCGCCAGCAGCTGAGCAAGCTGAAGGTGTACGCCGGCTCCGAGCACCCGCACGCAGCCCAGCAGCCGAAGCCGTTCGAGCTGACCCAGGTGGCGCAGTAAGCCTCGGGCTGCTGCGGCAGTGACGAACACAGAACGCGAGGATCCCGTGGCCGAGACCACCGTCGAGAACGAGTTCGAGGGCGAGACGCCCAGCACCTACACGAGCGAGTCGTCCGCGCCGACCGGCCGTGGCCAGAGCCTCACGGCTCCGGGCCAGGCGCTGGGTCGCCGCAAGGAGGCCGTCGCCCGCGTCCGTCTGGTCCCTGGCACCGGCCAGTGGACCATCAACGGTCGCACGCTCGAGGACTACTTCCCCAACAAGGTCCACCAGCAGCTGGTCAACGACCCGCTGAAGCTCGTGGACGTCGAGGGCCGGTTCGACGTCGTCGCCCGCATCAACGGCGGCGGCGTGTCGGGCCAGGCCGGCGCGCTGCGCCTGGGCATCGCACGTGCGCTGAACGCCATCGACGCCGAGAACAACCGCCCGGCGCTGAAGAAGGCCGGCTTCCTCACGCGTGACGCCCGCGTGGTGGAGCGCAAGAAGGCCGGTCTGAAGAAGGCCCGCAAGGCGCCGCAGTACTCGAAGCGCTGACGCAGCGTTCCCGCTCGACGGCCCCGGCGGTTCACCAGAACCCCGGGGCCGTCGGCGTGCTCGGGGTCGGCGCGCCGCGCCGGCGGTGGGGGAGCAGGCAGGTGCCAGGACGGCGGGCGTACCGTGAGGGCGGCCGCCGGGACGAGGGAGTCGTGTGATGGGTCGACTGTTCGGCACGGACGGCGTGCGCGGGCTGGCCAACAGGGACGTGACGGCGGAGGTGGCGCTCGACCTGTCGGTCGCCGCCGCCCACGTGCTCGGGAGCATCGGGGCGTTCGAGGGCCACCGCCCCCGCGCCATCGTCGGCAGGGACCCCCGCGCGTCGGGCGAGTTCCTGGCCGCCGCGGTCGCCGCGGGGCTCGCCTCGGCGGGTGTCGACGTCGACATGGTCGGCGTGCTGCCGACGCCGGCGGTCGCGCACCTGACGGCGTCGCGCGGCGTGGACCTGGGTGTCGTCATCTCGGCGTCGCACAACCCGATGCCCGACAACGGCATCAAGTTCCTCGCGCGCGGCGGCCACAAGCTCGACGACGAGCTGGAGAAGGCCATCGAGGCGCGCATGGGCGAGCACTGGGAGCGCCCCGTGGGCGCCGGTGTCGGCCGCATCCGGATCGACGTGGGGCTCGCGGGCGAGCAGTACGTCCAGCACCTCGTCAGCACCGTCCAGCACCCGCTCGACGGGCTGCGGATCGTCGCCGACTGCGCGAACGGCGCCGCCTCCGAGGTCGGCCCCGCGGCGCTGCGGGCCGCCGGTGCGGACGTCGTCGTCATCAACGCGTCCCCGGACGGGCGCAACATCAACGAGGAGTCCGGGTCGACGCACCCGGAGCCGCTCCAGGCGGCCGTCCTCGCGGCGCACGCCGACCTCGGCGTGGCGTTCGACGGCGACGCCGACCGGTGCCTCGCGGTCGACGCGGACGGCCGGGTCGTCGACGGCGACCAGATCATGGGCGTGCTCGCGATCGCCCTCGCGGAGCGGGACGGGCTCGCCCACGGCACGCTCGTGACGACGGTCATGAGCAACCTGGGGCTGCGCCTGGCCATGCAGGCCGCGGGCATCGCGACCGTCGAGACCGCGGTCGGCGACCGGTACGTCCTCGAGGCCATGCGGGCCGGCGGGTACGGCCTGGGCGGCGAGCAGTCCGGGCACATCATCCTGGCCGAGCACGCCACGACCGGGGACGGGGTGCTGACCGCGCTGCAGCTCGCGTCGCGCGTGGCGGCCACCGGACGGCCCCTCGGCGAGCTCGCGGACGTCGTGCGGCGCCTGCCGCAGACCCTCGTCAACGTCCCCGGCGTCGACCGGGGGCGCACCGACGACCACGTCCTGCTCGACGCGGTCCGCTCGGCGGAGAAGGAGCTCGGGGAGACCGGGCGGGTGCTGCTGCGCCCCTCCGGCACGGAGCCCCTCGTGCGGGTCATGGTCGAGGCCGCGACGCAGACGGAGGCCGACCGGGTCGCCCACGAGCTCGCGGAGGTCGTGCGCGAGCGGCTCGCGCTGTGACCGACCGGCGGGTGACGGTCGTCCGCGACCTCGTGCGGCGGCTGCTCGACGACGCCGGCGGCACGGGCACGGCGCCGATCGTCCAGGTGGGGCACCCCGTGCTGCGTGCCACGGCGTTCCCCTGCGACGGTCAGCTCGACGACGCGGACCTCGCCCTGCTGGTCGCCCTCATGCAGCGCACGATGCGCGCGGCGCCGGGCGTGGGCCTCGCCGCCCCCCAGATCGGGATCCCGCTGGCGCTCGCGGTCGTCGAGGACCCGGGCGTCGACGACGCCGAGGTCGCGCGCGTGCGCGAGCGGGACCGGGTGCCCTTCCGGGTGCTGGTCAACCCCGCGTACGAGCCCGTCGGCGAGGACCGCGTCGGCTTCTACGAGGGCTGCCTGAGCGTCGTCGGCTACCAGGCGGTCGTCGCGCGCCCGCGGACCGTGCGGCTGCGGGCGCACGACGTGACCGGAGCAGCGGTGGACGAGGTCGTCACCGGGTGGGCGGCCCGGATCGTGCAGCACGAGACGGACCACCTGGGCGGGACGCTCTACCTGGACCGCGCCGAGATGCGGTCGCTGTCCGCGACCGACAGGCTGGGAGCGCACTGGGCGTCGCAGCCCGTGCCGCTCGAGGCGTCTCGGGCGCTGGGCTTCGCGCTGCCGACGCCCGCCGGACCGGGCGGGGCCGCTCCGCGCTGACGGGAGGTGCTCGTGCGCCCGTTCCTCTTCCTGGGGGTGCGGCCCGAGGACGGGCCGGCCGACGACGAGTACGCCGCGATGCTGCGCTGCACCGGCCTCGACGAGCGGGACCTGCGCCGGGTCCGTGTCGAGGCGGCGCCGCTGGCTCCGGTCGACCCGCAGGAGGTCGCCGGGATCGTGCTGGGCGGCGGACCGTTCCAGGTCAGCGACCCCGAGCGCACGAAGTCGGCGGTGCAGCGCCGCGTCGAGTCCGACCTGGCCCGGCTCCTCGACGTCGTCGTCGCGGCCGACCTGCCGTTCCTCGGCGCCTGCTACGGCATCGGCACGCTCGGCCGGCACCAGGGCGGTCACGTCGACCGCACGTACGGCGAGCCCGTCGGCGCGGTCCGGGTGGAGCTGACGGCCGAGGGACGGTCCGACCCGGTGCTCGGTGTCGGGCCGGCGACCTTCGAGGCGTTCGGCGGGCACAAGGAGGCGCTGCGCGCGGCACCGCCGGGGGCGACGCTGCTGGCCCGGTCGCCGGGGGCGCCGGTGCAGGCGTTCCGCGTCGGGAGGCACGTGTACGCGACGCAGTTCCACCCCGAGCTCGACACGGACGGGCTCGTCACCCGCGTGCAGGCGTACCGGCACGAGGGGTACTTCGCGCCCCAGGAGCTCGAGGACGTCGTCGCCCGGGCCCGGGCCGCCGCGGCGGTGCAGGCCCCGCCGGTCCTGCGGGCGTTCGTCCGCATGGCTCTCCGCCTGCAGGACGACGGCACGGTGGACGGAGGGCGACCTCGGGGGGATCTGCGCACGGCTCAGGGCTGAATCGGGGTGTCCCCGGGTGTTCGCCGGGCCTCGGGGGCTCTAGCGTGGGTCCTGTCGACCTGCTCGGGTCGGGGGGTCGGGGAGACGGGGACGCATGGTCGAGGACTGGGCACTGCAGCTGGCGGGGTCGCCCTGGGTCCTCGTGGTGCTGCTCGCGCTCACGACGGTCGACGGGTTCTTCCCGCCGGTCCCCAGCGAGTCCGTGGTGATCGCGCTCGCCTCGCTGTCCGTCTCGACGGGTGCTCCCGCCCTCTGGCCGGTCGTGGCGGTGGCCGCCGTGGGAGCGTTCCTCGGCGACCAGGTGGCGTACCAGATCGGCTCGGCGGTGGACCTGCGGCGCCTGCGCCTGTTCCGGGGGCGGCGCGGCCGCCGGGTGCTCGACTGGGCCGAGCACGCGCTGACCCACCGGGGCGCGTCGTTCATCATCGCCGCGCGGTACATCCCGATCGGGCGCGTCGCGGTGAACATGACCGCCGGGTCGCTCGGCTTCCGGCGGCGCCGGTTCGTGCTGCTCACGGGCATCGCCGCCGTCACGTGGGCGCTCTACTCGACGGCGATCGGCATCGGTGCCGGGCACGTGCTGCAGGAGCGCCCGCTGCTCGGCGTCGTGGTCGGCGTGGTCGGCGGGCTCCTGCTCGGCGTGGTGGTCGACTGGGTGCTGCGCCGCCTCCTCGGGCTGCCGCCGCAGGCGCTGGTCGGGCGCGGGGACGCCGTCGTCGTCGCCGGGCCCCGGGGTGCCGCCACGGTCGGCGCCGAGCGGGACACGACCGCCGCCTGAGACCGCGGACGGACGTCCGTGCCGGACCGGTGTCCAGGTCACAGGGACCTCACGATCGGGCACGACGCGGCAACGATCCGGTATCGACCGGACGGGTGATCCGTCCGCGCGCCTAGTCTCGGGGGCAGGGCGCCGCCGACGCCGTCCTGCGCGCACCGCGGGCCCGCCAGGGCCGATCCGTGGTGCGCTTCCGGACGGGACGAGGGGGCGGCGACGTGGCACGTGCAGGGCGGGTGGCCGGCGCCGTGGCGCTCGTGCTCGCACTCGCCGGCTGCGCCGACGCGGCGCGCGCGGGCCAGGACGCCGGTGCGGCGACCGCCGAGGTCCACGCCGGGGCGTCGTGCCTGGCCGCGCCCGTGCTCGACGTCCTGGGCCTGAGCCTCGACCCGTCGCTCGCTCCCTCGGCGGCCGCCACGAGCGGCGTCGAGACGGCACGGGGCGCGCCGCCCGAGGGCTTCGTCCCTGACACGGTGCTCGTCTGCGAGCGGGGGGCGACCCTCAAGGACTCGGCAGGGGAGTGGCGCTCGGTGCGTGCGACCCGGCTCGAGGGTGACCTGACCCCGCTCCTGGCGGGCGTCGACCACGCGTCGACCGTCTGCACCGGCGGCCCTGGCCCGCAGGTCTGGCTGCTGGACGCGCTCGAGGACGCGGTCCTGCTCGAGCCGTGGGCGGTGTGCGGCGCCGAGGGCGTGGCGGCGGCGCTCGACGACCTCGACGTCGTGGCCGTCACCGAGCACCCTGTCGCGCTCGTCGCGGACCCCGGACCCGGGTCCGTCGCGGGCTGAGCCCCGGCTTCAGAGCTTGCGCAGGCGGACCCGCTGCACGGCGTGGTCCGGTCCCTTGCGCAGCACGAGCGTGGCCCGGCTGCGGGTCGGCAGGATGTTCTGCTCGAGGTTGGGCGCGTTGATCGAGTCCCAGATGCTCTCGGCCCGGGCGACCGCCTCGTCGTCGTTCAGCGCCGCGTAGCGGTGGAAGTACGACGTAGGCCGGGCGAACGCCGTCGCGCGCAGCGACAGGAACCGGTCGACGTACCACTGCTTCACGTCGGGTGTGCGCGCGTCGACGTAGATGGAGAAGTCGAAGAAGTCGCTGACCGCCAGGTTCGACGTGCCCTCGGGCGTGGGACGGGCCGGCTGCAGCACGTTCAGGCCCTCGACGATGAGGACGTCGGGCTGGCGGACCACCACCTGGGCGTCCGGGACGATGTCGTACGTCAGGTGGTCGTACACGGGCACCGCGACCTCCGGGCGCCCGGCCTTGACCTTGGAGACGAACCGCAGCAGCGCCCGCCGGTCGTAGGACTCGGGGAACCCCTTGCGCTGCAGCAGGCCGCGGCGCTCCAGCTCGGCGTTGGGGTGCAGGAAGCCGTCCGTCGTCACGAGCTCGACCCGGGGCGTGTCCGGCCACCGGGCGATGAGCTCGCGCAGGATCCGCGCCGTCGTGGACTTGCCGACCGCGACGGACCCGGCCACCCCGATGACGAAGGGCGTGCGGCCCACGTCCTCGCGCAGGAACGTGCTCGACGCCTGGTGCAGGCCCTGCGTCGCCCCGATGTAGAGGTTCAGCAGGCGCGACAGCGGTCGGTAGATCGCGTCCACCTCGGCCAGGTCGATCGGGTCGCCGAGCCCGCGCAGGTGCTCGACGTCCGCGTCGGTCAGCGGCAGGGGGGTGGACGCCGACAACCGGGTCCAGGCCTCCCTGTCGAGGTCGACGTAGGGCGTCGAGGGGGCGACGGTGGGGGTCGACGTCGGCACCCGTCGATTGTGGACCATCGCGCGGACCTGCGCGGACCGGCGTCCGCGGCGGGGACGCCCACCCGGCGCCCGGCGGACCGGGACGTGCCGTCCCGACCGGCAGCTAGGATCGGCGCCATGTGTGGGATCGTCGGATACGTCGGGGACCAGCTGCCCAGCGCTCGCCCGCTCGAGGTCGTGCTCGAAGGGCTGCGGCGCCTCGAGTACCGCGGCTACGACTCGGCGGGCGTGGCGCTCGTCGCCCCCGGCAGCGAGCTCGCGACCGCGAAGAAGGCCGGCAAGCTCGTCAACCTCGTCGACGAGCTCGAGGCCCGGCCCCTGCCCGCGGCGACGGCCGCGATCGGGCACACCCGGTGGGCGACGCACGGCGGCCCGACCGACGCGAACGCCCACCCGCACGTGTCGGGCGACGTGGCGGTCATCCACAACGGCATCGTCGAGAACTTCGCGCTGCTCAAGGCCGAGCTCGTCGCGGACGGCGTGACGTTCGCGTCCGAGACCGACACCGAGGTCGTGGCGCACCTCGTCGCCCGCGCCTACGACGCGACCAAGGACCTCACGGACGCGCTCACCCAGGTCGCGCGGCGCCTCGAGGGCACGTTCACGCTGCTGGCCGTCCACGCGGCGCTGCCCGACACCGTCGTCGGCGCGCGGCACGACTCCCCGCTCGTCGTCGGGCTCGGCGAGGGCGAGAACTTCCTCGGGTCGGACGTGTCGGCGTTCATCGCCTCGACGCGCGAGGCCCTCGAGCTCGGCCAGGACCAGGTCGTGACGATCACGCCGACCTCGGTGACCGTGACGGGCTTCGACGGCGAGCCCGCGCACGCGCGCCGCTTCACGGTCGACTGGGACGCGAAGGCCGCCGAGAAGGGTGGCTTCCGCTCGTTCATGGACAAGGAGATCCACGACCAGCCGCAGGCGGTCGCGGACACCCTCCTGGGCCGCACCGACACCACGGGCCGCCTGGTGCTCGACGAGATGCGCATCGACGAGTCGGTGCTGCGCTCCGTCGACAAGATCGTCGTGGTCGCGTGCGGCACGGCCGCCTACGCGGGGCACGTCGCGAAGTACGCCATCGAGCACTGGTGCCGCATCCCCGTCGAGGTCGAGCTCGCGCACGAGTTCCGCTACCGCGACCCCGTCGTCGACGACCGCACGCTCGTCGTCGCGGTCTCGCAGTCGGGCGAGACGATGGACACCCTCATGGCGGTGCGTCACGCCAAGGAGCAGGGCGCCACGACCCTCGCGATCGTCAACACCCACGGGTCGACGATCCCGCGCGAGTCCGACGCGGCGCTGTACACGCACGCGGGGCCGGAGATCGCCGTCGCGTCGACGAAGGCGTTCCTCTCCCAGATCACGGCCGCCTACCTGCTGGGCCTGTACCTGGCGCAGCTGCGCGGCAACAAGTTCCCCGACGAGATCAGCGCGATCATGGCCGAGCTGCGCCAGATGCCGGAGAAGATCCAGCAGGTGCTCGACCGCGCGGACCGCGTGCGCGAGATCGCCCGGTGGATGGCCGACACGCAGTCGGTGCTGTTCCTCGGCCGGCACGTCGGGTACCCCGTGGCGATGGAGGGCGCGCTCAAGCTCAAGGAGCTGGCGTACATCCACGCCGAGGGCTTCGCGGCGGGCGAGCTCAAGCACGGGCCGATCGCCCTCATCGAGCCCGGGCAGCCGGTGTTCGTCGTGGTGCCGTCCCCGCGCGGACGGGACTCGCTGCACTCGAAGATCGTCTCGAACATCCAGGAGATCCGGGCCCGCGGCGCCCGCACCCTCGTGATCGCCGAGGACGGCGACGAGGCCGTCGTGCCGTACGCCGACGAGGTGTTCTCGGTGCCGCAGTCCTCGACGCTGCTCGCGCCGCTGCTGACCGTGGTCCCGCTGCAGGTGTTCGCGGCCGAGCTGGCGACCGCGAAGGGCCTGGACGTCGACCAGCCGCGCAACCTGGCCAAGTCCGTCACGGTCGAGTGATCGTCGGGGTCGGCATCGACGTCGTCGACGTCGCCCGGTTCGTCGCGACGCTGGAGCGGGCCCCCGGGCTGCGCGAGCGCCTGTTCACGCCCGCCGAGCGGGACATGCCCGCGACGTCGCTGGCCGCCCGGTTCGCGGCCAAGGAGGCGATCGCCAAGGCGCTCGGCGCGCCGCCCGGCATGAGCTGGCAGGACGCGACCGTCCGCCGGGTCGCGGGCGCGCAGCCGGTCGTCGAGGTCACGGGCACCGTCCGGGCCCGGGCCGACGCGCTGGGGGTGGACCGGTTCCACCTGTCGATCTCCCACGACGCGGGCATCGCGTCCGCGATGGTCGTCGCCGAGCGCGACGCCTGACGCCCCGGCGAACGGTGGCGTCAGGCGTCTGCGGCTCAGCGCAGGTGTGGCACGACCTCGCGCGCGAACAGCTCGATGCCGGAACGGTCGTACGCGGCCTCCGCGAAGTACGTGATCGCGTACGTCATGCCGAGCTCCTGCAGGGCGCGGAGCCGTTCGACGATCTGCTCGGGCGTGCCGACCAGGGGGCCGTCACGGAACTGCGCCGCGACCTCGGCGGCCTTCGTGGGCACGGTCGCGGCGTAGTGCTGCTCGATCCACGCGAGGCGGTCGTCCACCTCGGCCTGCGTGGCGCCGACGACCACGTTGTAGTTGGCCGAGCGCGTGATCTCGTCGAAGTCGCGCCCGACGTCCGCGCAGTGCCCGCGCAGCACCTGCGACTTGTGCGCGAAGCCCTCGAGGGACCCGTCGAAGTTCGTGTAGCGCGCGTGCTTCGCCGCGATGCGCAGCGTCTTCTTCTCGCCGCCGCCGGCGATCCACAGCGGCGGGCCGCCCGCCTGCAGGGGCAGCGGTGACAGCTGCGCGCCGTCCACCTGGTAGTGCTCGCCGTGGAACGTCGCGGTGCCCGTGGACCACAGCTGCTCGAAGATCTGCACGCCCTCGTCGAGCATCGCGATCCGGGTGCCCGCGGTCGGGAAGCCGTACCCGTACGCGCGCCACTCGTGCTCGTACCAGCCGGCGCCGATGCCCATCTCGACGCGGCCGCCGGAGATGACGTCCGCGGTGGTGGCGACCTTGGCCAGGTACGCCGGGTTGCGGTAGGCCATGCACGTGCACATCTGGCCGAGGCGCACCCGCGACGTCGCCGCGGCGAAGGCGCTGATCAGGCTCCACGCCTCGTGGGTCGCCTCGCCGTTGGGCTCGGGGACGGCGTGGAAGTGGTCGTAGACCCAGACCGACTCGAAGGCGTCGCCGTCGTCGGCCCACGTCGCGAGGTCACGCATGACCGGCCAGTGCTCGCGGGCGTCGATGCCCGTGAGGTCCTGCCGCCAGCCCTGGGGGATGAAGAGTCCGAAGCGCATGGGTCGCACGCTACCGGCGGGCCCCGGCCCGCGCCGCACGGTCGCGCCTCGCACCGTCGCCCCGGACGCGCAAGGATGGGCGGGTGCTGCTGACCTGGGACGCCGCGGCCGTGCGCGCCGCCGAGGAGCCGCTGCTGCGCGACGGCGTGCCCCTGATGACCCGTGCGGCGACGGGGCTCGCGCACCACGTGGCCCGCCTGCTGCGCCGTGCGCGCGGTGCCGTGCGCGGTGCGCACGTGGTGCTGCTCGTCGGCGGGGGGAACAACGGCGGCGACACGCTGCACGCCGGGGCGCTCCTCGCGCGCCGCGGGGTGCGCGTGACGGCGCTGACGACCGTCGCGGACCCCCACGCCGAGGGGCTCGCCGCGGTGCGGACCGCCGGCGGGCGCGTGCTGCCGGTGCCGGACGGCGACCTCCCCGCGCCCGTGCGCGACGCGCTCGGCGCCGCGGACGTCGTGCTCGACGGCCTCCTCGGGCTGGGCGCCCGCGGCGGGGGCGTGCGCGGGCCCGGGGCGGGGCTCGTGGCCGCGCTCGCGGACCTGCGGGGCCACGCGGGCCCCGGCCCGCTCGTCGTCGCGGTGGACCTGCCCTCGGGCGTCGGCGTGGACGACGGCACCTGCGCGGGTCCGGTACCCGTCGCCGACGTGACCGTGACGTTCGGGGTGCCGCAGCCCGCGCACGTGCTGCCCCCGGCGGCCGCGGCGGTCGGCCACCTCGTCGTCGTCGACATCGGGCTCGACCTGGCCGGCCCGCCCGCCGTCGCCCGGCTCGAGGCCGCCGACGTCGTCGACCTGTGGCCCGTCCCGCCGGCGTCCGGGCACAAGTACGTGCGCGGCGTCGTCGGCGTCGTCGCCGGCTCGGCCGCGTACCCCGGGGCCGCGGTCCTGGCGACGTCGGGCGCGCTGCGCGCGGGCGTCGGGATGGTCCGGTACCTCGGCGACGCGCCCGTCGTGGCCGCGCACCCCGAGGTCGTCGCGGGCCCCGGGCGCGTGCAGGCGTGGGTGGTGGGCCCGGGCGTGGGACCGGACGACGACGTGCAGCGCTCCCGGGCCCGGGACGCCGTGGCACGCGCCGCGTCGCACGGCGAGCCGGTCGTGGTCGACGCCGGTGCCCTCGACGTGCTGCCCCCGCGCGTCCCGCCGCACGTGGTGCTGACCCCGCACGCCGGCGAGCTCGCCACGCTCCTCACCGCCCGCGGCGCAGCGGTGTCCCGCGCCGACGTGGAGGCGTCGCCCTGGGAGCACGCGCGGCGTGCCCACGAGGTCACGGGCGCGACCGTGCTGCTCAAGGGGCCTGTGACGGTCGTCGTCGGCCCGCACGGTGCGGCCTACGCCCAGGCCGACGGCCCGCCGTGGCTGGCCACGGCAGGTGCCGGCGACGTCCTCGCCGGCGTGCTGGGCGCCGTCCTCGCGGGACGTGCGGCCGACGCCGCGGCCGACCCGACGCTGCCCGCCGCGCTCGCCGCCCTGGCCGCGCTCGTGCACGGGCGGGCGGCGCACGCGGCCAACCCCGGCGGGCCCGTCACGGCGTCCGCCGTCGCCGACGCGGTCCCGGCGACCGTCGCGGCGCTGCTCGGCGGGGCGGCGCGGTGACGACCCCGCTGCCCGCGCCGCTCGCCGCCCGGGTCGACGCGCTGCTGGGGCGGGGCGGACGGCGGCTGCTCGGGATTGCCGGCGCGCCCGGGGCCGGCAAGTCCACCCTCGCGGCCCGTGTCGCCGCCGCCCGGCCCGGCCGGGTGGTCGTCGTGCCGATGGACGGCTTCCACCTCGCGCAGCGGACGCTCGAGGCGCTCGGGCGCGCCGACCGCAAGGGCGCCCCCGACACCTTCGACGCCGACGGGTTCGTCGCGCTCCTGCACCGTCTGCGCGAGCCGCGGCCCGGCGCCACCGTGTGGGCGCCGGAGTACCGCCGCGACCTGCGCAACCCGCTCGCCGGGGCGATCGGGGTCCCGGCGGACGTGCCGCTCGTCGTGGTCGAGGGCAACTACCTGCTGCTCGACGCGCACGGGTTCGGTCCCGTCGCCGACCTGCTCGACGAGAGCTGGTTCGTCGCCCCGGACGACGGCGTGCGCCTGGCCCGCCTCGTGGCCCGCCACGAGGCGTTCGGCAAGACCCCCGACGCCGCACGGGCGTGGTCGACGGGCCCCGACGAGGCGAACGCCCGGCTCGTGGCCGCGGGAGCGGCCCGCGCGGACGTCGTGGTCGACCCGGACGCCCCCGACGCCGTGCGCACGGGTGGGCGCACGCCCGGGCGGTGAGAGACTGGCGCGCGTGAACGACTTCCCCGCGCGCGTGGTCGTCGACCTCGGCGCCGTCCGTCAGAACGTCAGGTCGCTGGCCGCGCACGCCCCGACCGCCCAGGTCATGACCGTCGTCAAGGCCGACGCGTACGGCCACGGCCTCGTGCCGTGCGCGCTCGCGGCCCTCGAGGGCGGGGCCACGTGGCTCGGCACGGCCCAGGTCTCCGAGGCCCTGCACCTGCGCCGCGCCGGAGTCACCGGTGCGCGCGTGCTGACGTGGCTGTACGCCCCGGGCGCGCCCCTGCGCGAGGCCGTCGAGGCTGACGTGGACGTCTCCGTCGCGGCCCCCTGGGCGCTCGACGAGCTGGTCGCGGCGGCGCGCGCCGCCGGGCGGGCCGCGCGCGTGCACCTGAAGGTCGACACGGGGCTGTCGCGCAACGGCCTGGTCCCCGCGCAGCTCGACGACGTGCTCGCCGCCGCGCTCGCGGCCCAGGCCGAGGGCGTGCTGGAGGTCGTCGGGGTGTGGTCGCACCTGGCCTACGCCGACGACCCCGGCCACCCGTCGGTGCGTGCGCAGGCCGCGGTGTTCACCGACGCGGTCGCGGCCGTCGAGCGCGCCGGGGCCCGCCTCGAGGTCCGGCACCTGGCGAACTCCGCCGCGACCCTCACGGCCCCGGACCTGCACTGGGACCTCGTACGCCCGGGCATCGCGGCCTACGGGATCTCGCCCGTGCCGCAGGTCGGTGGCCCCGAGCGCTTCGGCCTCGTGCCGGCGATGACGTTCGAGGCGCGGCTCGCCACGGTCAAGCCCGTGCCCGCCGGTGCGGGCGTCAGCTACGGGCACGAGTACACGACCCCGGCCGACACGGTGCTGGGCGTCGTCCCCGTGGGCTACGCGGACGGGGTGCCGCGGCACGCGTCCGGACGGGCCGGCGCCCTCGGCGGACCGCTGCAGGTCGGCGGGCGGCGCCTGGGCGTCGCCGGGCGCGTGTGCATGGACCAGGTCGTCGTGGACCTCGGTGCGGGTGCGCGCGAGGTCGCGGGCGACCGCGTCGAGCTGTGGGGCCCCGGCACCGACGGAGCGCCGACCGCGCAGGACTGGGCCGACGCCGCGGGGACGATCGCGTACGAGCTCGTCACCCGCGTCGGGGCCCGTGTGCCGCGCGAGTACGTCGACACGGACGCCGCCCACGGTGGCGCCCGGGCCGTCCCGTCGGTCGTCGCCGCGGGCGTCGGCGGTGACCGGTGAGCGCCGCCGCGGAGCCGCTCGTCGTGCGGCTGCCCGACGCCGACGCCACCCGGGCGTGGGGTCGCGCGCTGGCCCCCCTGCTGCGCGCGGGCGACCTGCTCGTGCTCACCGGCGACCTCGGCGCCGGCAAGACGACCCTCACCCAGGGCCTGGGTGCCGGCCTCGGCGTGCGCGGGCAGGTCGCGTCACCCACGTTCGTCATCGCGCGCGAGCACCCGGCGCTCCCGCGGCCCGACGGCACCCGTGGCCCGGCGCTCGTGCACGTCGACGCGTACCGTCTGGGCTCCCTCGACGAGGTCGAGGCGCTCGACCTGGAGGCGTCCCTCGACGAGGCCGTGACGGTCGTGGAGTGGGGCGAGGGGTGGGTCGAGGGCCTGACCGACGACCGGCTCGAGCTGCGGCTCTCGCGCCCCCACGGCGGGCTCGCCGCCGACGCGGACGTGCAGGACGCCGCGGCGGGCGAGCGCACGCTGACGGTGCAGGGCGTGGGCGCACGGTGGGCGGGCGTCGCCCTGCCCGGCGCGCCGGCCCCGACGACGACGGAGGACGCATGAGCTACCTGGGCATCGACACCTCGGCCGCGGTGGCGGTGGCCGTGGTCGCCGACGACGGCACGACCCGCACGCTGGTCGACGCGGCGCCGCGCCGGCACGTGGAGCACCTGGCACCGCTCGTCGTGCGGGCGCTCGCCGAGGCCGGCACCGACGCGGCGGAGCTGCGCGGCGTCGCCGTCGGCACCGGGCCGGCCCCGTTCACGGGGCTGCGCGTCGGGCTGGTCACGGCCCGTGTGCTGGGCCTCGCGCGCGGCATCCCCGTGTGGGGCGTGCCCAGCCTGGACGCGCTGGCCGCGACCGCAGCCGTGGCGCTGCCCGCCGGGACGTCGCTGCTCGTCGTGACCGACGCGCGCCGGCACGAGGTGTACTGGGCCCGGTACGTCGTGCGCGACGGCGGTGCCGACCTCGTCGCGGGTCCCGACGTGGCGGCGCCCGCCGACGTGCCGCGCGTCGACGGCGAGGTCGTGGTGGGTGCGGGCCGGGACGGCTACCCCGACGTGCTCGGCACCTCCCCGCTGCCCGAGGGGCTCGGCGGCCTCGTGCTCGACCCCGCCCGGCTGGTGGGGCTCGCGCTGGAGCGCCGCGACGCGGGCGCGGACCAGCCCGTCGACCCGCTGTACCTGCGCCGACCCGACGCGCAGCCACCCGCCGCGCGCAAGCGGGTCCTCGCGTGAGCCAGCCCTTCCCGGCGCCGTCCGCTCGTGCGGCCGACGACGTCGAGGTCCGGCCGCTGACCGCCGCCGACCTCCCGGCCCTCGAGCGCATGGAGGCCGAGCTGTTCGGCCCGGCCGCGTGGTCGACGCAGTCGCTCGCCGACGAGATCGTCGGGCCGGGGCGCACGTACGTGGGCGCCGCGGTCGGCGACGGTCGACTCGTCGGCTACGCGGGGCTGTGGTTCGACGGGTACGACGCGCAGGTCATGACGGTCGGCACGGACAGCGCCTACCAGGGCCGCGGGATCGCCCGGCGGATGCTCACGGTGCTGCTCGACCACGCCCGGACCGTCGGTGCGGACGCGGTGCTGCTCGAGGTCCGCGTCGACAACGACCCCGCGATGCACCTGTACGACACGCTCGGCTTCGTGCGGCTCGGCCGGCGCCGGGCCTACTACCAGCCGGGTGACGTCGACGCCTGGACGATGCGCCTGGACCTGCGGGCGCCGACGCCGGCGGCGACCACGGGGTGAGGACCGCGCGACCCGCACCGGGCGGCGACCGCACGACGGCGACCCGGCCGCGACGGCGGGGCCGCGACGGCACGGCTGCCACGACCAGGGGACCACGGAGGCGACGATGACCGGCACCACGACTCCCGCAGGGGCGGACGAGCAGGCGCTGCGACGGGGCGTGCTCGTCGACGTCGACGAGCTCGCCGCCCGTCTCGCGGACGACGACCCGCCCCTCGTGCTGGACGTGCGCTGGGCGCTCGGCCGGACGGACGGGCACGAGCAGCACCTGGCGGCGCACGTGCCGGGTGCCGTCTACGTGGACCTCGACACCGAGCTCGCGGCCCCGCCCTCGTCGGCCGACGGGCGGCACCCGCTGCCCGCCGTCGCCGACCTGGAGCGCTGCGCCCGGGGCTGGGGGCTGCGGGAGGGCGCCGCGGTGGTCGTCGCCGATGCCGGTGGCGGCACGTCGGCGGCGCGCGCGTGGTGGCTGCTGCGGTGGGCGGGGGTGCGGGACGTGCGTCTGCTCGACGGCGGCCTGGCGGCGTGGGTGGCGGCCGGCCACCCCGTCGAGGCGGGTGCGGTGCCCGTGGAGCCGGGCGACGTCGTGCTCACGGGCGGGGCGCTGCCCACGGTCGACGCCGACGGCGCGGCGGACCTCGCGGCCCGCGGCGTGCTGCTCGACGCCCGGGCGGTCGAGCGCTACGCGGGCGAGGTCGAGCCCGTCGACCCGCGGGCCGGCCACGTGCCCGGTGCGCGCAGCGCCCCCACGACGGACAACCTCGGGCCGGACGGCCGGTTCCTGCCGGCGGGGGCCCTGCGGGAGCGGTTCGCGTCCCTGGGGGTGCGGCGCGGCGGGGACGCCGTCGGCGTGTACTGCGGGTCGGGCGTGACCGCGGCCCACGAGGTCGCGGCGCTCGCGTCGCTCGGCGTGGACGCGGCGCTCTACCCGGGCTCGTGGTCGCAGTGGTCGCACGACGCGTCCCGCCCGCTCGCCGTGGGGCGCTGACCCCGGTCCGCCGTCCGGAGGGCGGACCGGCCCGCAGGCCGACCCCGCCCGGGGCGGCTCAGAGCGTCGTCGAGGCCTGCTCGAACGTCAGGCGCGGGGCGCGCGGGCGCGTCGTGCCCTCGCCCTCCGGGTGGCCGACCGTCAGGACCAGGAGCGTGCGCCAGCCCTGGTCGGCGAACAGGTCGGCGTCGACGCCGGCGGCGTCCATGCCGCCCATCGCGCCGACGCCCAGGCCGACGCCGCGCAGCGCCAGCAGGAGGTAGCCGGCCTGCAGCCAGGCGTTGTCGCGGGACATCCGCTCGCGGGCCTCGACCTGGGGCTCGAAGGACGCCTCGAAGTCGGGCGCGTGGGGGACCAGCGTCGCCCCGTACCGGTGGAAGGCGGGGTCGGCGGCCAGGACCAGGGCCAGGGGAGCGGCCAGGACGCGGTCGCGGTTGCCGGGCGCCATGTGCTGGACGAGGCGCTCGCGGGCCGCGCCCGAGCGGACCAGCGCGACGCGCAGGGGCGAGGTGTTCATGGCGGTGGGCGCCCACCGGGCGAGGTCGTAGGCGGCGGCGACCTGCGCGTCGGTGACCTCCTGCGACGTGAACGACTGCACGGTGCGCGCGTCGAGGAACAGCGAGTGCACGGCCGCCTCGTCGAGCAGGGCGCCGTCGGGCAGGGGCAGGGTCTGCGTCGTCATGCTCGGTGAACGTTCAACGACCCGCAGGGCATGCCCCGGAGCGACGTGAGGTGGCCCACACCCGGCCGTCGGTGGCGTCGTCCCGGTGCGCCGGCAGAGGCGTCTGCGACCTATCCTGGGCGCCGTGAGCGCACCCCTCGTCCTGGGCATCGAGACGTCGTGCGACGAGACGGGGGTCGCGCTCGTGCGCGGTCACGAGCTGCTCGTCGACGCCGTGGCCAGCTCCGTCGACGAGCACGCACGGTTCGGCGGGATCATCCCCGAGATCGCCTCGCGGGCGCACCTGGAAGCCATGGTCCCCACGATCGAGCGCGCGCTCACGACGGCGGGCGTCACGCTCGGCGACGTCGACGCTGTGGCCGTCACCGCCGGTCCCGGGCTCGTCGGGCCCCTGACGATCGGAGCGGCCGCCGCCAAGGCCCTCGCGATCGGGCTCGACCGGCCGCTGTACGGCGTGAACCACGTCATCGGCCACGCGGTCGTCGACGAGCTCGTCGACGGCCCGTTCCCCGAGCGGGTCCTCGCGCTCGTCGTCTCCGGGGGCCACTCGTCCCTGCTGCGCATCGACGACACCGTGCACGTCACCGAGCTCGGCTCGACCCTCGACGACGCCGCGGGGGAGGCGTTCGACAAGGTCGGCCGGCTGCTGGGCCTGCCGTACCCCGGCGGCCCGCACATCGACCGCCTCGCGCGCACGGGCGACCCCGACGCGATCCGCTTCCCGCGCGGCCTCACGGCCCCCAAGGACCAGGCGGAGCACGCGACGGACTTCTCGTTCTCGGGCCTGAAGACGGCCGTGGCCCGCTGGGTGGAGGCCCGCCAGGACGCCGGCGAGCCCGTCCCGCTCGAGGACGTCGCCGCCTCGTTCGCGGCCGCCGTGGCCGACGTGCTCACCGCCAAGACGATCGCGGCGTGCCGGCGCGAGGGCGTCTCGACCCTCGTCGTCGGCGGCGGGTTCTCGGCGAACTCCCAGCTGCGGGAGATGGCGGCCGAGCGCTGCGCCGCGGCGGGGATCGAGCTGCGCATCCCGCCGATCCGCTACTGCACCGACAACGGCGCGATGATCGCCGCGCTGGGGTCGGCCGTCGTCCGCCGGGGCATGCGCCCCTCCCCGCTCGACCTGCCGGTCGACTCCTCGATGCCGCTGACGCAGGTCCTGGTCTGACCGGCGGCCCCGGTCCGGCCGGGGCCCCGTCGGGTCGGCGTCAGAGCGGACGGCCGGCCGCCATCTCGGCGACGAGGGCGCGCACGACCGGCTCGAGCTCGCCGGCGTTCCTGCGCGCCACGGCCCGCTGCCGCTGGTACGACGCCCCGCGGCGCAGGATCGTGCGGACCTGCTCCAGCTCGGCGCTGCACCCCAGCCGCTCGGCCACCGGCGCGAGCTCGACGAGCCAGCGGCCGACGGCGTCGGTCACGAGCTCCTCCTCGCCGGCGGCGTCGGTGATGAGGATCGCGTCCATGCCGTAGCGCGCCGAGCGCCACTTGTTCTCCTGCACGAACCACGGCGGCATCGTGGGTACCGGCTCGCCCGCGTCGAGCAGCGTGGAGAAGTGCTCGACGAAGCAGTGCGTCAGCGCGCTGATGGCGGTGACCTCGAGCAGCGAGGGCGCGCCGTCGGCGATGCGCATCTCGAGCGTGCCGAACCGGGGGGCGGGGCGGATGTCCCAGCGGACCTCGTCGACCTGCTCGATCACGCCGGTGTGCCGCATGTCGCCGACGTACTGCTCGAGCTCCTCCCAGCGCTCGAGCTGCGGCGGCAGCCCGGCGGTCGGCAGCTGCTGGAAGAGCAGTGCCCGGTTGGACGCGTAGCCGGTGTCCTTCCCGCCCCAGAACGGCGACGACGCCGACAGCGACTGGATGTGCCCGAACACGGTCAGCATGGCGCGCGACAGCGGCAGGACCTTCGCGCGGTCCTCGATGCCGACGTGCACGTGCACGCCGTAGATGAGCATCTGCCGGCCCCACCACTGCGTGCGGTCGATGAGCGTGGCGTACCGCTGCTTGTCGGTCACGCGCTGCGTCGCCCAGCTCGCGAACGGGTGCGTGCCGCCGCCCATGAGCTGGATGCGCAGCGGCTCCGCGGCGGCGGCGACCTCGTCGAGGGCCCGCTGCAGGTCGGCCCCGGCCTCGCCGACCGTGCGGCACTTGCCGGACGACACCTCGACGGTGTTGAGCAGCAGCTCGGACGTGATGTGCGGGTGGTCGGCGCCGTCGGCGGGACGTACCGCCTCGAAGATCGCCTGGGCGGCCTGCCGCAGGTCGCCGGAGTCGGCGTCGACGAGCGCGACCTCCCACTCGATGCCGACCGTCGAGCGCTCCGACCGGGCGAACGGCAGGGGGACCGGCGCGGCCATCAGACGGGCTCCACGACCAGGACGCGCTGCTGCCCCGCGACCCGCGTGAGGACGACCGTGCCCTCTGCCGGGCCGCGCAGGTCGAGCTGCTTGCGCAGCTGCTCGGGCACCACGGCGGTGCCGCGCTTCTTGACGGTCAGGCGGCCGACCCCGCGCTCGCGCAGGTACGCGCGCAGGCGCTTGAGGCCGAACGGCATGTCGTCGAGGACCCGGTACGCGGTGGCGGTCGGGTCGGGCGTGAGGTCGTCGGCGGTCACGTAGGCGATCGTGCTGTCCACGAGCCGTCCGCGCACCCGCTGGGCCACCGTGCCGACGAGGCCGGCGCGGATGACGGCGCCGTCGGGCTCGTAGAGGTAGGCGCCGAGCGGCCCGACGGGCGGGGCGTCGTTGGCGGCGGCGTCCGCGGCGCGCAGCGTGTGCGGCGTCCCGCCCCGCAGCACGAGCGCGGTGCGCCCCGGGCCCTGCGGGGCCAGCGGCCCGAACCAGAGGCCGACCTCGACGACGTCGCCGTCGACGGAGACCCACTGGGCCTCGCCGTCCGGCGGCAGGTCGCGGTGCGCCAGGCCGGGGCCGAGCTTGAGGCCCAGCGCGGGGACCGTGCTCCGCAGCGCGAGGAGGGCGTCGAGCGGGGGCGCGTAGGCGCTCGGGTCGAACACCCGCCGCCCGGTGCCGGTGCGCCGGGCGGGGTCCGCGAACACGCCGTCGACGCCGGCGAGGTCGAGCGCGAGCCCGTCGCCGTGCCGCACCTCGACCTCGGGCAGCGCGCGCAGGTTGACGGTGGCCAGCGCCGCCGTGGTCTCGTCGACGTCGGTGGCGACGACCCGCAGGCCGACGCCCCCGAGGGCGAGGGCGTCGGCGCCCAGCCCGCAGGTGAGGTCCGCGACGTAGGTGCAGCCCGCGTCGAGGTAGCGCCGCGCGTGGTGGGCGGCGACCTCGAGCCGGCTGGCCTGCTCGAGCCCCGCGGGGGTGAACAGCATGCCGTCCGCGAAGTCGCCGAGCTTGCCGCGGGCCTTGGCCCGCAGCCGCGACTGCGTGAGCGCCGCGGCGACGAGCGAGCGGTCGAACCCGTCCCGCTGCAGGCGCTCGGCCAGCACGAGGGCGTGCTTCTCGTCGTAGGGCGGCAGCGCCCCGAGCAGCGCCCACCCCTGCGGGCTCAGCACCTGGGCCAGGCCCGCGTCGTCCATCCGCCCAGCCTGCCACGACCGCGCCCGGAGACGTGCCGGACCGGGCTCCGGCGTGCCGGGCGCCCCGGCCGTGGGGCCCTGCCCGGTGCCGGCCCGACGTGCGGGCGCGAACCCGTGCTGGCACTCGGGTTGACCGAGTGCTAACGCGTTCCTAGAGTGAGGAGCTGGCACTCTCCTCGTGAGTGTGCCAACCGTGCCCGTGGTCCCGGCACCCGCGACGACGGCGACCGGCGGTGCGGCGCAGACATGTGGCTCACCAACTCAGATGCGAAGGGGAGGTCCGCTGTGTCGGTCTCCATCAAGCCCCTCGAGGACAAGATCCTCGTCAAGACCCTCGAGGCAGAGACGACGACCGCGTCCGGTCTCGTCATCCCCGACAGCGCCAAGGAGAAGCCCCAGGAGGGCGAGGTCCTGGCGGTCGGCCCGGGTCGGATCGACGACAAGGGCAACCGTGTGCCGCTCGACGTGGCCGTCGGCGACAAGGTCATCTACTCCAAGTACGGCGGCACCGAGGTCAAGTACGCGGGCGAGGAGTACCTCATCCTCTCCGCGCGCGACGTGCTGGCCGTCATCGGCTGACACCCGCTCGGCGCCCTCGCGGCGCCTGACGTGACGAGAGGCCCCCTCCCGACGGGAGGGGGCCTCTCGTGCGTCCTGGCCGTGTGCGTCCTTGCTGTGCTGCGCGCGGCTCGCCGTCGGCCTGCCGGCCTGCGGACCCGGACGGCGCCGTCGGCGCCCGGGCCGCCGTGGGTCCGGCGGGACGAGGAGCGTGCGTCAGGGACGTCGTGGGTCAGACGACGGCGCGGCGTCCGGCGCGCTCGGCGAGCACGGCGGTCCGCTCGTCCTCGGACAGGCCGCCCCACACGCCGTAGGGCTCACGGACGGTCAGGGACTGCTCCCGGCACTCGTTGATCACCGGGCACGTGGCGCAGATGGCCTTGGCGGCCTCGGCGCGGCGACGACGCGCCGCTCCGCGCTCGCCCTCGGGGTGGAAGAAGAGGTCCTGGTCCGCGTCGCGGCAGGCGCCGTCGAACTGCCACTCCCACAGGTCCATCACCGGTCCGGGCAGTCGCGAGATCTCCGCCATGGGTTCCTCCTGGGGGTCCTGCAGGTCGCACCCCGGCGGGATCGCCGGGTGGGGTCGGTCTCGCCGCCCGATCGAAGCGATGCGGTGGCGATGTGTCGTCACGTTAGCAACCGTTTCAGAAGTTGTTCAAGACCCGGTCGCGATCTGATTCACCCGGGTGACGTGCGCTGCGTCACGTCGGTCCTTCCCCAGGTGGCGGATCGTCCCCCGCGCCGGACGCGCCCGGCTGGCACAATCGCGCCATGACCGAGTCGCGACCGTCGGCCCGCCCGACGGACGGCCCGGCGCACCCGGGTCTGCCGGGCGACCGCCCCGACGCCGCGGGCGTCGCCGACCTCCCGGACACCCAGCCCGCGCCCGCCGACCCGTCCGACGACGCCGACGCGCCTGCCCTCGCCGTCGCCGCCGTCGCCCGGCGCCTCGGCGTCGCCCCCGCCACGCTGCGCACCTGGGACCGCCGGTACGGGCTCGGCCCGTCCGCCCACAGCGCCGGCGCCCACCGGCGGTACAGCGCACGCGACGTCGAGCGCCTGCTCGTCATGCGACGGCTCACGATCGAGGGCGTCGCCCCGGCCGAGGCTGCGCGGCGGGCGCTCACCGCGGACGTCAGCGCCGCGTCCCCCGCCCCGTCCCTGCCCTCGCCCCGGCCCGCGGGCCTGCCCGGGGGCGGTGGCGTGGACGCCGTCGTCGACGCCGCGCTCGCGGGCCAGCACGACCGGTGCGCCGGGCTGCTCGCGGTCGCGGAGACCGACGACGTCGCGACCTGGTGGACCACGCTCGTCGAGCCCGTGCTCGCCGCGCTCGCGCTGCGCACCGTCGTCGACCGTCCCGGCGTCGACGCCGGGGCCACCGTGACCGCCGCGGCCCTGGGCGCCCTGCGCGCCCGGACCGTGCGCCCGCCCCGTCCCGGCGCACCGGTCGTCCTCGTGCTCACCACGCCGGGCGAGCCGCGGCCGCTGCTCGCCCACGCGCTGGCCGCCGCCCTCGCGGTCGCGGGAGTCGACGCCCGCACCGTCGGCGGGCCGGTCTCGTCGCGCCACGCGGGGGAGCTGGTCGTCATGACGCGCCCGGGCGCGCTCGTCACGGTCACGAGCCGCGACGAGCCGGACCTGGGCGTCGTCGCGTGGCTCGCGCGTGAGCACCCCGGGCTCGCGCAGTTCGTCATGGTCCCCGACGCCGCGGTCGAGCGCGTGCCGCTCGACCGGACCGTGCACCGCTCGCGGTCGTTCCGGGGGCTGCTGCACGAGTGCGTCGCCGCCGTGGTGCCGTCGGCCCACGGCTGACCGCGCCGTCGAGCGCCGGTCGAGCACCCGTCGCGACGGCGGGGCGGGCGGCGCGCTCCCGACGCACCCTCCGGCCGGCCGCGGGGACGTCAGGCCGTTGGGCCGTCCGGGGAGCCGTCCCGGACGGCCGCCCGGGACCGGTCCGGCCCGGACGCACCCGAACGCGTGACGACATATCACGTGCGGGCCCTCAACCGGGAGGAAACGGTGCGGGGGAATTCACCGCCGTCCCTCTCCAGGGCTAACGTGACCCACCGGTAACGCCGATGGGGCCTCAGATCCGTGCAAGGCCTTTCGAGGAGGAACTGATGGCTGGCGTCGTGGTGTGCCACGGCTCGTCGAGCGTGCGAGAGCGGCTGGTGGTGACGTCGATCGGCGTCCCCTCCCTGGCCCCGGTGCGTGCTGCGGCGAGTGCTGACGAGCTGCTGGCCCTGGCCCGCCGCATCCCTCCGACCGTGGTGCTGCTCGACGCGCACCTGCCGGCCCCCGGCCCGGCGGAGGCGATCCGCCGCCTGCGCACCGTCGCGCCGTCCGCGGCCGTGGTCGTGCTCGCCGGGCCCGACGACGGCGAGGCCCTGGACCGTGCGCTCGCCCTCGGCGCGCGCGGGTTCCTCGCGCCCGACGTGGGCCGGGCCGAGCTCGCCGCCGTCGCGGCGCACGTCCAGGCCAGCCCCGTGACGTCGGCGCCGCTCGTGCCGCAGCCCGTCGGCCCGGCGCCCGCTGCGCCCTACGAGGGCCGTCCGGCGACGTCGCTGCGTCCGGGCGACGTGCCCGCACAGCTGACCAAGCGCGAGATCGAGGTGCTCGTCGGCATGAGCCACGGGCGCTCGAACGCCCAGATCGGCCAGGAGCTGTACCTGTCCGAGGACACGGTCAAGACCCACGCGCGACGGCTGTTCCGCAAGCTCGGGGCGTCCGACCGGGCGCAGGCCGTGGCGATCGGGCTGCGGCGCGGCATCATCGACTGACCCCGGCCGCGCCCGACGGGTCCCTGCCGCGGCCGGCGCCGCCGTGCCCTGCCGCCCGCGCTGCCGTCGGCCACGGGGCGGCCCGTGCGGCACGTATCCTGGGACGATGACGGAGCAGGCACACGGCGCCCCGGCCGACCCGTTCGCCCGGGTCGGGCTCACCTACGACGACGTCCTCCTCCTGCCCGGGGAGACCGACGTCATCCCGAGCGAGGTCGACACCACCTCGCGCCTCACCCGCGAGATCTCCGTGCGCGTGCCGCTCGTGTCGGCCGCCATGGACACCGTCACCGAGGCGCGCATGGCGATCGCCATGGCGCGCCAGGGTGGCGTCGGCATCCTGCACCGCAACCTGTCGATCGCCGACCAGGCGCACCAGGTCGACCGGGTCAAGCGCAGCGAGTCGGGCATGGTGTCCGACCCCGTGACCGTCTCGCCGGACGCGACGCTCGCCGAGCTCGACGCCCTGTGCGGCACGTACCGCGTGTCCGGCCTCCCGGTCGTCGACGACCAGCGCCGGCTGCTGGGCATCATCACCAACCGCGACCTGCGCTTCGTGCCGCCCGGCGAGTTCGAGACCCGCCTCGTGCGCGACGAGATGACGTCGATGCCGCTCGTCACCGCGCCCGAGGGCATCGGCCGGGCCGACGCGGCCGCTCTGCTCGCCAAGCACAAGGTCGAGAAGCTGCCGCTGGTCGACGACGCGGGCGTGCTGCGCGGGCTGATCACCGTCAAGGACTTCGTGAAGTCGGAGCAGTACCCCGACGCGACCAAGGACGCCGACGGGCGCCTGGTCGTCGGCGCGGCGATCGGCTTCTTCGGCGACGCCTGGGAGCGGGCGTCCGCGCTGGTCGAGGCGGGCGTCGACGTGCTCGTCGTCGACACGGCGAACGGTCACGCCCGACTGATGCTGGAGATGGTCAGCCGCCTCAAGTCCGACCCGGGCACGGCGCACGTGCAGGTCATCGGCGGCAACGTCGCGACCCGCGAGGGTGCGAAGGCGCTCGTCGACGCGGGCGCGGATGCGGTCAAGGTGGGCGTGGGCCCGGGCTCGATCTGCACGACGCGGGTCGTGGCGGGCGTCGGCGTGCCGCAGGTCACGGCCATCTACGACGCGGCCCAGGTGTGCCGCCCGGCGGGTGTGCCCGTCATCGGCGACGGCGGGCTGCAGTACTCGGGCGACATCGCCAAGGCGCTCGTGGCGGGTGCGGACACCGTGATGCTGGGCTCGCTGCTGGCCGGCTGCGACGAGTCGCCCGGCGACCTCGTCTTCGTCAACGGCAAGCAGTACAAGCACTACCGCGGCATGGGCTCGCTCGGTGCCATGGCCTCGCGCGGGCGGGTCTCGTACTCCAAGGACCGCTACTTCCAGGCCGACGTCGCGTCGGACGAGAAGATCGTCCCCGAGGGCATCGAGGGCCAGGTGCCCTACCGGGGCCCGCTCTCGGCGGTCGCGCACCAGCTCGTCGGCGGGCTGCACCAGTCGATGTTCTACGTCGGTGCGCACACGGTCCCCGAGCTCCAGGCGCGCGGGAAGTTCATCCGGATCACGCCGGCGGGGCTCAAGGAGTCCCACCCGCACGACATCCAGATGACCGTCGAGGCGCCGAACTACACGGGTCGCTGACGCGCGGGCCCGCGCGCCGGCACGTCGCCGCCGTGCCGGCCCGTGCCCCGTCGTGCTGCGGGACGCCGGTAACCTGGGACGGTGACCAGCGACATCGAGATCGGGCGCGGCAAGCGCGGGCGCCGGGCGTACTCCTTCGACGACATCGCGGTGGTGCCCTCGCGCCGCACGCGTGACCCCGAGGAGGTCTCGGTCGGCTGGCAGATCGACGCCTACCACGTCGACCTGCCCGTGCTGGCCGCGCCGATGGACTCGGTGATGAGCCCCGCCA
Source organism: Cellulomonas sp. SLBN-39 (assembly GCF_006715865.1). Classification (NCBI taxonomy): domain Bacteria; kingdom Bacillati; phylum Actinomycetota; class Actinomycetes; order Micrococcales; family Cellulomonadaceae; genus Cellulomonas; species Cellulomonas sp. SLBN-39. The sequence continues at coordinate 2,706,868 of NZ_VFOA01000001.1, forward strand.
CCGCGGTCGCCCTGGGGCGGGCGGGTGGCATCGGGGTGCTCGACCTCGAGGGCCTCTGGACCCGGTACGAGGACCCGGCGCCGCTGCTGGAGGAGATCGCCGGGCTCGACGCCGCCCGCGCGACGGCGCGCATGCAGGAGATCTACGCGCGCCCGATCCAGCCCAAGCTGATCCGGGCGCGCCTCCAGGAGGTCCGGGAGTCGGGTGTGACGGTCGCCGGTGCGCTGAGCCCGCAGCGCACGCAGGAGCACTGGCGCACCGTCGTCGACGCGGGTGTCGACCTGTTCGTCATCCGCGGCACGACCGTCTCGGCCGAGCACGTGTCGGGCCGCGCGGAGCCGCTCAACCTCAAGCGCTTCATCTACGAGCTCGACGTGCCCGTGATCGTGGGCGGTGCGTCGACGTACACGGCGGCCCTGCACCTCATGCGCACCGGGGCGGCGGGGGTGCTCGTCGGCTTCGGCGGCGGCGCGGCGCACACGACGCGCGTGTCGCTCGGCATCCACGCGCCGATGGCGACCGCGGTGGCGGACGTCGCCGCGGCACGCCGCGACTACCTCGACGAGTCGGGCGGCCGCTACGTCCACGTCATCGCCGACGGGGGCGTCGGTCGCTCGGGCGACCTGGTGAAGGCGATCGCGTGCGGCGCGGACGCGGTCATGCTCGGCGCCGCGCTGGCCCGGGCGTCCGAGGCGCCGGGACGCGGGTTCCACTGGGGCCCGGAGGCGCACCACCCGCACCTGCCGCGCGGCGAGCGCGTGCACGTGGGCACCGCGGGGACGCTCGAGCAGATCCTGTTCGGCCCGGGCCGGACGGCGGACGGCACCCTGAACCTCATCGGGGCGCTGCGTCGTGCGATGGCGACGACCGGCTACTCCGACCTCAAGGAGTTCCAGCGCATCGAGGTCGTGGTCTCGCCCTACCAGCCCTTCTGAGCACCCGCCGACCAGCCGTCGGCGTACCGACCCTGCACGGGCCGGCCCCACCCCGGGGCCGGCCCGTCGTCGTCCCGGCGGTCGTCGAGGCCGCCGAGGGGTGTCCTGACCCCGCCGCCGGTCCGTCCGGCCGGGTCGCCCACCCGGGACCCTGGACCGTTGTCCAGCCGTGCTCGATCGTCTGATCTGCCCGTTCTCACATTTCTGAGGTCCGTTTGCCGCCGACCGTGTGGGAATGGGTTGACACTGCTGTGAGCCCGGGGCCATCCTGACGACGGATGCGGGGAGCGACCCCGCCTCCGCACCGAGGGACACCGAGGTCCCCGGCCGCGCACCCCGGTGCGCCGGCGGGCCACGGACGCCCCGCGACACCCCTGCGAGGAGAGCGATGAAGGTCTTCCGTTTCTACGCCCCCGGTGACGTCCGGCTCGAGGACGCCCCCGAGCCGGAGGCGGGCCCGGGAGAGGTGAAGATCCGCGTCCGCGCCTGCTCGATGTGCGGCACGGACGTCAAGATCTCGACCGCGGGCCACCTGCGCATCGTGCCGCCCCGCGTCATGGGTCACGAGATCGCGGGCGAGATCGTCGACGTCGGCGACGGTGTCGAGGGCTGGGCCGCCGGCGACCGTGTCCAGGTCATCGCCGCCATCCCGTGCGGCACCTGCGACTGGTGCCGGGCCGGCATCATGACGATCTGCCCGAACCAGGTCTCCATGGGCTACGACTTCGACGGCGGGTTCGCCTCCCACATGGTCGTCCCGAAGGAGGTCCTCGCGGTCGACGGCCTCAACCGGATCCCCGAGGGCGTCTCGTACGCCGAGGCGTCCGTGGCCGAGCCGTTCGCCTGCGCCATCAACGCCCAGGAGCTGGCCGACGTGCACGACGGCGACACGGTCGTGGTCGTCGGGTCCGGGCCCATCGGCTGCCTGCACGTGCGGCTGGCCCGGGCCCGCGGGGCGTCGACGGTCTACCTCGTCGAGCTCAGCCGCGAGCGGCTCGACATGGCCGCCGAGGCGGTCAAGCCCGACGCGGCGATCTGCGCGGCGGACGTCGACCCCGTCGAGGCGGTGCTCGAGCTCACGGGCGGGCGCGGTGCGGACGTCGTGATCACCGCGGCGGCGTCGGGCGCGGCGCAGGAGCAGGCGCTGCGGATGGTCGCCCCGCGCGGCCGGATCAGCTTCTTCGGCGGGCTGCCCAAGGACCGTCCGACGATCACGCTCGACTCGAACGTCGTGCACTACCGCGAGCTGACCATCGTCGGTGCGAACGGCTCGAGCCCGCAGCACAACAAGCAGGCCCTCGGCATGATCGCCGACGGCTCGGTGCCCGTGAACGACCTCATCACCCACCGCCTCCCGCTCGACCAGGTGCTCGACGGCATCGACGTCGTGCGGCAGGGCACGGGCATCAAGGTCACGATCGAGCCCTGACCTCCGGGGCCCGCGCCCCGGGCGCCCGCACCGACGTCGACGCCGGTGCGGGCGCACGGCGGGACCGGCCCCTCCCGGGCCTGCCACCACCACGCACGACCTGCACCACCACCCCAGCACGACCCGCGCCCGCACGGCGGACGCAGCGGATCAACGACGATCACCAGCGGAGTGTGAACTGGCCATGACGACCACCGCATCGGCCGCACCGACCCTGAGCCGAGGCCGGACCGCCCAGGTCCGCCTCCAGCGCTTCGGTGCCTTCCTCACCGGCATGATCATGCCGAACCTCCCCGCCTTCCTGGCCTGGGGACTGATCACGGCGCTGTTCATCAGCGTCGGGTGGCTGCCCAACGAGATGCTCGGCGGCTTCGGCAACGCCGACCTGCCTGGCGCCTGGCAGGGCGCCGCCACCCAGCTCGTCCTCGCCGACGACGGGACCACGTTCCGGCAGTACCTCGGGCTCGTCGGCCCGATGGTCACGTACCTGCTGCCGCTGCTCATCGCGAACTCCGGCGGCCGGCTGGTGCACGGCGAGCGCGGCGGCGTCGTCGCGACGATCGCGACCCTCGGCATCATCGTGGGCAGCACGGTGCCGATGTTCCTCGGCGCGATGATCGTCGGCCCGCTCGCCGCGTGGGTCATGAAGCTCGTCGACAGCCTCTGGGACGGCAAGCTCAAGCCGGGCCTGGAGATGCTCGTCAACATGTTCTCCGCCGCGATCGTCGGCGGGGCCATGTCCGTGGCCGCCTTCTTCGGCATCGCCCCCGTCGTCTCGCAGATCAGCACGTGGCTGGGCGACATCGTGGCGTGGCTCGCCGACAACGGCCTGCTGCCGCTGATGAGCATCATCGTCGAGCCGGCCAAGGTGCTCTTCCTCAACAACGCCATCGGCAACGGCGTGCTCGTCCCGCTCGGGGCGCAGCAGGTCGTCGAGCAGGGCAAGTCGCTGCTGTTCCTCGTCGAGGCCAACCCCGGTCCGGGCCTGGGCATCCTGCTGGCGTACACGCTGCTGGGCGTCGGCGCGGCGCGGTCGACCGCGCCCGGGGCGATGTTCGTGCACTTCATCGGCGGCATCCACGAGGTCTACTTCCCGTTCGTCCTCATGAAGCCGGTGCTGATCGTCGCGGCCATCGCGGGCGGCATGACCGGGGTGGCGACGAACGTCGTCTTCGGCAGCGGGCTCGTGGGCCCGGCGGCACCGGGCAGCATCATCGCGGTCCTCGCCCAGACGTCGCGCGACAGCTACCTCGGCGTGATCCTCTCGGTCGTGCTGTCCGCGACCGTGTCGTTCCTCGTCGCCGCCGTCATCCTGCGGGCCAGCCGCAAGCGCGACCTGGCCGCCGGCGAGAGCGGGGACCTCGCCGCCGCCGTCGCGCAGACCGAGGCCAACAAGGGGCGCAGCAGCGCGGCGCTGTCCTCGCTGGTGGGCGCCACGGGCACGGCGGCGCCGGTGCGCACGATCGTCTTCGCCTGCGACGCCGGCATGGGGTCGTCGGCGATGGGCGCGGCCGTCCTGCGCGACAAGCTGCGCAAGGCCGGGATCGAGGGTGTGACCGTCGTCAACAAGGCGGTCGCGACCCTCGACGACGACGCGGCGGACCTGGTGATCAGCCAGCGCGAGCTCACCGAGCGGGCCCGGCAGCACGCGCCGACCACCCGGCACGTCTCGGTGGACAACTTCATGAACAGCCCCGTGTACGACGACGTCGTCTCCGAGCTCGGCGCGTCGCGTGCGGCCGCCGGGGCGGGGGAGGCGCCGTGAGCGAGGTCCTGACGCGGGCCGCCTGCCGGGCCGAGGGCACGGCCCGCACGTACGAGGAGGCGATCCGGGAGGCCGGTGCGCTGCTCGTCGAGGGCGGGGCCGTCGAGCCGGCGTACGTCGAGGCGATGCTCGAGCGTGAGCGGACCATGACGACGTTCATGGGCAACGGCCTGGCGATCCCGCACGGCACGCTCGACGCGACCGACCAGATCCGACGGTCGGCGATCTCGGTGGTGCGGTACGCCGAGCCCCTCGACTGGAAGGGCTCGCCCGTCCGGGTCGTCGTGGGGATCGCGGGCGTGGACGGGCAGCACCTGGAGGTGCTCTCGCGGATCGCGCTCGTGTTCGCGGACACCGACCAGGCGCAGCGGGTCGCCGAGGCGGGCACGACCGACGAGCTGTACGGCCTGCTCGCGGGCGTCAACGCCTGACCCGACGGTGCGCGGGGTCCGTCCGGGCCCCGCGCGCCGTGCTGCCCGGCGCGGTGTCCGTCCTGGTCGCGGGCCTGCGCGACCCGGCACGACCGGCGATCTGGGACCGATGTCCGTTGCCACAAGAACGGATGTCCGTGCACATCCGTTTGTGTCCGACTCGGCTTGACATCCCGGCACGGCGGGATGATCCTGGACACAGGCCGCCCGAGACGGGCGGCACGGGACGACGGAGTCGATGTGTACGCACCGGAGCGACACCAGCAGATCCTCACGCGGGCGCGCAGCGAGGGCCGCGTGGACGTCACCGCCCTCGCGGGCGAGCTCGACGTCACCCCCGAGACCATCCGGCGCGACCTCACCGCGCTCGAGCGGCACGGGCTCGTGCGCCGCGTGCACGGCGGCGCGATCCCCGTCGAGCGCCTCGGCTTCGAGCCCGGGCTGGCGGACCGCGAGGGCCTGCTCTCGGGGGAGAAGGAGCGCATCGCCAAGGCCGCGCTCGAGGAGCTGCCCGACGGCGGCGCCGTCATCCTCGACGCCGGCACGACCACCGTGCGCCTCGCCGAGCTGCTCCCCACCGACCGCGAGCTCACGGTCGTGACCCACGCGCTGCCCGTGGCCACCGTGCTCGCCACCCGCCCGGGCACCACGCTGCACCTGGTCGGCGGGACCGTGCGCGGACGCACGCTCGCCGCCGTCGGCTCCTGGGCGCTGCGCGACCTCGCCGAGATCCACGTCGACGTCGCGTTCCTCGGCGCCAACGGCATCACCGCCGACCACGGCGTCACCACGCCCGACCTCGCCGAGGCCGCCGTCAAGCGGGCGCTCGTCACCGCCTCGCGGCGCACCGTCGTGCTCGCCGACCACACGAAGGTCGGCCGCGTCGACCTCGCCCGCGTCGCCGACCTCGCCGACGTCGACACCCTCATCACCGACGCCGCGGTCGAGCCCGAGCTCGCCGACGAGATCGAGGCCGCCGGCACCCGGGTGGTGCGCGCATGATCGTCACCGTCACCCCCAACCCGAGCGTCGACCGCGCCCTCGACGTCGACGCGCTCGAGGTCGGCGAGGTCAACCGTGCGCACACCACGCACGTGCACGCCGGCGGCAAGGGCATCAACGTCGCCCGGGCGCTGGTGCGGCACGGGCTCGACGCCGTGGCCGTGGTGCCCAGCGGCGGCCCGGACGGCGCGCGGCTCACCACGCTCATGGCCGAGCAGGGCGTGCCCGCGGTGCCCGTGCCCGTCACCGGCGACACCCGCACCAACATCACGCTCCAGGAGCGCGACGGCACCACGACCAAGGTGAACGCGCCCGGTCCGCGGCTGTCGGCGGCCGAGGTCGACGCGCTCCTCGCTGCCGTCGACGCGCAGCTCGCCGGCGCCCCGCGCGCCGTCGTCGCCGCCGGGTCGCTGCCCGCCGGCGCCGGGGACGACTTCTTCGTCCGGCTCGCCGGTGTCGCCGGCCGCCACGGCGTGCCGCTCCTGCTCGACACGTCCGGCGCACCGCTCGGGCAGGCCGTGCGCGCCGGTGGTCTCGCCCTCGTCAAGCCGAACGAGGACGAGCTCGCCGAGATGGTCGGGCGCGACCTCGTCACCGTCGGCGACGTCGTCGGCGCGGCCCGCGAGGTCATCGCCCTGGGCACGCGCGAGGTGCTCGTCAGCCTCGGCGCGCACGGCGCGCTGCTCGTCTCCGCCGACGCGGCCGAGCCGGTCTGGGCGGGCGGGCCCGCGCTCGTGCCGCTGTCGACCGTCGGCGCGGGCGACTCCACGCTGGCGGGCTTCCTCGCGGCCGACGGCACCGCCGCCGACCGGCTGCGGACCGCGGTGGCCTGGGGCCGGGCGGCCGTGCTGCTGCCGGGCACCGAGGTGCCCGGCCCCGACGACGTCGACGTGGACGAGGTCCGCGTCGTGCTGGACCCCGACCCGCACCTCGCGATCAAGGAGCTGTGACGTGACCTCGTCGACATCCCTCATCACCCCCGAGCTGGTCGCCGTCGACCTCGTCGCGGGCGACCGCACCGCTGCCACGCGGCAGCTCGTCGACCTGCTCGCCGCCGCGGGCCGGGTCACCGACGCCGACGGCTTCGCCGCCGACGTCGCCGCGCGCGAGCAGCAGATGGCCACGGGCATGCCCGGCGGCGTCGGCCTCCCGCACGCCCGCTCGGCGCACGTCACCGCCCCCAGCCTCGCCGTCGGCAAGCTCGCGCAGGGCGTGGACTGGGGCGCACCCGACGGGCCCGCCCGCCTCGTGTTCCTCATCGCCGCGCCCGCCGAGGGCGACGCCGACCACCTGAAGATCCTCGCGGCCCTGGCCCGGCGCCTCGTCCACGAGTCCTTCCGCCAGTCCCTCCTCGACGCGCCGGACGCGCAGACCGTCGCGGAGATCGTCACCCGAGAGGTCGTGCCGTCATGAAGCTCGTCGCCGTCACCTCGTGCCCCACGGGCATCGCCCACACCTACATGGCCGCCGAGGCCCTGGAGCAGGCCGGCAAGGCCGCCGGGCACGACGTCCAGGTCGAGACGCAGGGCGCCGCCGGCTCCACACCGCTCGACCCCGCGGTCGTCGCGGCCGCCGACGGCGTGATCTACGCCGCCGACCTCGAGGTCAAGGACAAGGCCCGGTTCGCCGGAAAGCCGTTCGTCGACGTCGGCGTCAAGAAGGCCGTGCACGACGCGCCCGGCGTCATCGCCGCCGCCGTGGCCGCGGTCGAGGCCGGCGTCCCGGCCTCGGCCGGGCCCGCGCCCGCCGCGCCGGCCACCAAGGTCGACCGTGACGCCGGCGCCGGCACGAAGGTCCGGCAGTGGCTCATGACCGGCGTGTCGTACATGATCCCGTTCGTCGCCGCGGGCGGCATCCTCATCGCCCTGAGCTTCATGCTCGCGCAGGTCGCCTGGGGCGGGGCCGAGGGCGCGATCGAGGTCACCGGCGTCGACGCCGGCACGGTCGTCGCCGCGTTCGACCCGCTCTCGCTGCAGCACTGGGCGGTCATCCTGCTCAAGACCGGCCAGCTGAGCTTCGGCTTCCTCGTGCCCGTGCTCTCCGGCTTCATCGCCTACGCGATCGCCGACCGGCCCGGCCTGGTGCCCGGGTTCGTCGGTGGCGCGGCCGCCGGGTTCGTCGGCGCCGGCTTCCTCGGTGGCCTCGTCACCGGCTTCCTCGCCGGGTTCGTGGCGCTGTGGATCAGCCGCTGGAACGTCCCCAAGGGTGTGCGCGGCATCATGCCCGTCGTCGTGATCCCGCTGCTGTCGTCCGCGATCGTCGGCATCACGATGCTCGTCCTCATCGGCCGGCCCATCGCCTCGGCCATGACGGGCCTGACCAACTGGTTGAACGGCCTGTCCGGTGCGAACCTCGTGCTCATGGGCGTGATCCTCGGGGCGATGATGGGCTTCGACCTCGGTGGTCCGATCAACAAGGTCGCGTACACGTTCGCCGTCACCGGCCTGGCCACCGAGGGCCTGCAGCCCGGTGCCGTGCAGTACCAGGTCATGGCCGCCGTCATGGCCGCCGGCATGGTCGCCCCGCTCGCCCTCGCGCTGGCCACCACGGTCCGCAAGCAGCTGTTCACGCACGCCGAGCAGGAGAACGGCAAGGCCGCCTGGCTGCTGGGCATCTCGTTCATCTCCGAGGGCGCGATCCCGTTCGCCGCCGCGGACCCGTGGCGGATCATCCTGTCCTCCGTCGTCGGGTCGAGCGTCACCGGTGCGCTGACCATGGCCTTCGGGTCCACGCTCGTCGCCCCGCACGGCGGCCTGTGGGTCCTGCCGCTCATCGGCAACCCGCTCGGGTTCGTCGCCGCCGTCGCGATCGGCACGGTCGTCACCGCGCTGCTCGTCGTCGTCCTCAAGACGTTCAAGCACGACCCGCTCGTCGCGGCCGACCGGGCCGCCGACGACCAGGCCCTGGCCGCCCAGGCCGCCTGAGGCCCGCACGACCCGTCCCCGTCCCGAAGGAGAGACACCCCATGGCCGAGCGCACCGTCGCCGTCGCCTCCCGCGTCGGGCTGCACGCCCGCCCCGCGATGCTGTTCACCCAGGCCGTCGCCGCCACCGGCGTCCCGGTCACGATCGCCACCGCGGGCGGGGCGCCCGTCGACGCCTCGAGCATCCTGTTCGTGATGTCGCTGGGCATCCCGCACGGCGCCGAGGTCACCCTCGCCGCCGACGGCCCCGACGCGGACCGGGCCCTCGACGAGCTCGTCGGCCTGCTCGCGACCGACCTCGACGCGCCCGAGGCTGACGCGGGGGCGACGTCGTGACCGCGGCGACCGTCGGTGCCCCCGCCGGCGGCGTGCTGCACGGCGTCGGCGTGGGGCGCCGGTCGGTCGTCGGCCCCGTCGCCCAGGTCCGGCCCGCACCGTCCGTGCCGGCCGACGCGCCGCTGCTCGTCGACGGCCGGCCGGCCGGGCCCGAGCAGGTCCACGCGGCCGTCGAGACGGCCTTCGCCGACGTGGCCGCGGGCCTGCGGGTCCAGGCGGACGCGGCCACCGGCACCGTGCGGGACGTCCTCGCGGCGACCGCCCAGATGGCCGCCGACAACGCCCTGCGCACGCAGGTCCTCGCGCGCGTCGACGCCGGCGAACCGCCCGTCGCGGCCCTCGACGCCGTCGTGCAGATGTTCGCCCAGATGTTCGAGCAGGCCGGCGGCTACCTCGCCGAGCGCGTCACCGACCTGCGCTCGGTCCGCGACCGGGTCGTGGCGCGCACGCTCGGGCTGCCCGACCCGGGCGTGCCCGCGCTGACCCGCCCGTCCGTCGTGGTCGCCCGCGACCTGGCGCCGGCGGACACGGCGGCGCTCGACCTCGACAACGTCCTGGCGATCGTCACCGAGCTCGGCGGCCCCACCGGCCACACGGCGATCATCGCCGGGCAGCTCGGGCTGCCGTGCGTCGTGCGCGTCGCCGGGGCGACCGACCTCGAGGACGGGGTCGACGTCGCGGTCGACGCGGCCGACGGCACGGTCGTGGTCGCCCCCGGCGACGAGGTGCGGGCCGCCGTCGCCCGCCGTGCCGAGGCCGACCGGCTCCTCGCGCGGGAGACCGGGCCCGGGGCGACGGCCGACGGGCACGCCGTCGCGCTCCTCGCGAACATCGGCACGGCCGCCGACGCCGAGCGCGTCGGGGCCGGCCCCGTCGAGGGCGTCGGGCTCTTCCGGACCGAGGTGATCTTCCTCGAGCGGACGACCGCCCCGACCCAGGACGAGCAGGCCGAGGCCTACGCCCAGGCCCTGCGGGCGATGGGCGACCGCAAGGTCGTGGTCCGCACGCTCGACGCCGGTGCCGACAAGCCGCTGGCGTTCGCCAGCCAGCCCGACGAGGAGAACCCGGCGCTCGGGGTGCGCGGCTACCGGCTCGTGCGCTCGAACCCTGCGCTCGTCGAGACCCAGCTCGCCGCCCTCGGCGCCGCGCAGGCCGCGACCGGGTCGACGCCGTGGGTCATGGCGCCGATGATCGCGACGCCCGCCGAGGCGCGGGACTTCGCGGGCCGGGCCCGCGCGGCCGGCGTCGCGACCGTCGGGGTCATGGTCGAGATCCCCGCCGCCGCGCTGCGGGCCCGCGAGATCCTCGCCGAGGTGGACTTCGTCTCGATCGGCACCAACGACCTCGCGCAGTACACGATGGCCACCGACCGGCTGCGCGGCGAGCTCGCCGACCTGCTCGACGTGTGGCAGCCCGCCGTGCTGGACCTCGTCGCGGCCACCGCCCGGGCCGGGCAGGACCTCGGCAAGCCCGTCGGGGTCTGCGGGGAGTCCGCGGGCGACGCCCTCATGGCCCTCGTCCTCACCGGCCTCGGCGTCACCAGCCTGTCGATGTCGCCCGGCGCGCTGCCGGCCGTGCGGTTCGCGCTGCGGCACCACACGCGCGAGCGGTGCGAGCAGATGGCCCGCGCCGCGCTCGCGGCGTCGTCCGCGCCGCAGGCCCGGGCCGACGCGCTCGCCCTCGCCGAGGCCCAGGTCCGCGAGACCCTCGGCTGGTGAGCGGCCCGCGACGCGGGTGAACGGGCGGGTGGGCGGTGCGTGTGCACCGCCCACCCGCCCGCACCGCGCGTACCCTGACGCGATGGCGCACGAGCACGCGGACCTGCACGACCCCGAGACCGACCCGCTCGCCACGTACGTCCTGGAGCCCGACGACGTGCGGAGCCTCCTCGCGCGCGTCGTCGCCGGGCCCTCGGCGGCGACGAGCACCTCGCACACGCCCTTCACCGGCGCCCCCATCGCGGCCGTCCCGCTGACGACGCCCGACGACCTGCCGGAGGCCGCGCGGCGGGCCCGCTCCGCGCAGCGCACCTGGGCGGCCCGCCCCCTGCGCGAGCGCACCGCCGTGCTCGGCCGCGTGCACGACCTGCTGCTCGAGCGGCAGAGCGACGTGCTCGACCTCGTGCAGATCGAGACCGGCAAGGCTCGCGCGCACGCGTGGGAGGAGGTCGGCGACGTCGCCAACGTCGCCCGCCACTACGCCGTGCGCGCCCGCCGCTACCTCGCGCCCCGCCGTGAGGCCGGCGTGCTGCCGCTCGTCTCGTCCGCACGCGTGCTGCGGCACCCCGTCGGCGTCGTCGCCGTCGTCGCGCCGTGGAACTACCCCCTGACCCTCGGGCTCGGTGACGTGCTGCCCGCGGTCGCCGCCGGCAACGCCGTGCTCCTGCGCGCCGACCCGCGCACCGCGCTCACGCTCCTGTGGTGCCACGAGCTGCTCGAGGACGCCGGGCTGCCGGCCGACGTCGTGCAGGTCGTCGTGGGCGGCCCCGACGTCGGCATGGGCCTGCTCGAGCACGTGGACCACGCCTCCTTCACCGGCTCGACCGCGTCGGGCCGGGTGTTCGCCGCGCGCGCGGGCGAGCTCGGGGTGCCCGTGGTGCTCGAGCTCGGCGGCAAGAACCCGATGTACGTCGCGGAGGACGTCGACGTCGACGTGGCCGCCGAGGGCGCGGTACGTGCCTGCTTCGGCTCCGCCGGCCAGCTGTGCCTGAGCGTCGAGCGGATCTACGTGCACGAGGCGGTGCGCCGCGACTTCACCGACGCCTTCGTGCGTCGGGTGCGCCAGCTGCGGGTCGCACCCGGGCTGGACTACCGGTCCGACATGGGCTCCCTCGCGTCGGCCGCGCAGCTCGCGACCGTCGTCGAGCACGTCGAGGACGCCGTCGGGCTGGGTGCGACCGTGCTCACGGGCGCCGAGCAGCGCACCGACCTCGGACCGTGGTTCTACGCCCCGACGGTGCTGACCGACGTGCCCGAGCACGCCCGCCTGGCCCGCGAGGAGACGTTCGGCCCCGTCGTCGCCCTGTACCCCGTCGCGTCGGACGACGAGGCCGTCGCCGCCATGAACGACACCGAGCACGGGCTGTTCGCCAGCGTCTGGACCGCCGACACCCGCCGGGGCGCCCGCCTCGCCGCCCGCGTGCAGGCCGGTGCCGTCGTCGTCAACGAGGGCTACGCCGGTGCGTACGGCGCCGTGGCCGCGCCCCTCGGCGGGACGAAGGCGTCCGGGTACGGGGCGCGCCACGGCCGCGAGGGCCTGTGGGCCACCACCTCGTTGCAGACCGTCGTGGTGCACCGCGGCGCCCACGGGGGGCGGCTGCCGCGCACCGGTCACGTCTACGGGCTCGGGCACCACGTGTGGCCGCAGGTGCTGACCCGCTGGCTCGAGCTGCGCCGGGCCCTGCGCATCCCCTGACCTGCCCGGGGCCGACCGCGCCCCGGAGCGGCTCAGGCCTGCTCGACGAGCTGGCGCAGCGGCGCCGACGCCCCGGCGTGGTGCCGGCCCACGGGGACCACGAGCGGCGTGCCCGACACGGGGTCGGGCACCACCTGCGCCTGCATGCCGAAGACCTCCTCGACGAGCGCGGGCGTCACCACGTCCGCGGGGGCGCCCTCCGCGACGAGCCTGCCCTCGCGCAGCGCCACGAGGTGGTCCGTGTACCGCGCCGCCAGGTTGAGGTCGTGCAGCACCATGACGATGGTCGTGCCGCGGGACCGGTTGAGGTCGGTGAGCAGGTCCAGCACCTCGACCTGGTGGGCGACGTCGAGGAACGTCGTCGGCTCGTCGAGCAGCAGCACGTCGGTCTGCTGCGCGAGGGCCATGGCGATCCACACGCGCTGGCGCTGGCCGCCCGACAGCTCGTCCACCGGGCGGTCGGCGATCTCGAGGGTGTCCGTGACCCGCAGCGCCTCCTCGACGGCGGCGTCGTCCTGCGCGGTCCAGCGGCGGAACCAGCCCTGGTGCGGGTACCGCCCGCGCCCGACGAGGTCCGCCACGGCGATGCCCTCCGGGCACACCGGGGTCTGCGGCAGCATGCCCATCACGGTGGCGACCTGCCGGGGCGGCAGCTGCTCGACCGGCGTGCCGTCGAGCAGCACGTGCCCCGCGCGGGGCTTCAGCAGCCGGGCCATCGCCTTGAGCAGGGTCGACTTGCCGCACGCGTTGGCGCCGACGATCGTCGTGATCCGCCCCGACGGGATCGTCAGTGTCATGTCGTGCACGACGACGCGGTCGTCGTAGCCGATGGTCGCGGCCTCGACGGCGAGCGTGTGCGTCGCGGCGTCCCGCGGCTGGCCGGTGTGCTCGTGGCTCGTCACAGACGTCCTCCGGAACGGTTGGTCCTGGCCAGCAGCCAGAGCAGGTAGGGGGCACCGAGCACGCCCGTGACCACGCCCACGGGGAAGCGTGCCACGAGCAGGTGCTGGCCGACGAGGTCGCCGGCGAGCACGAGGACCGCACCGACGAGACCGGCGGGCACGAGCAGGGAGCCCGTGCCGCGCAGGAGGCGGTGGGCGATCGGCCCGGACAGGAACGCGACGAACGCGATGGGCCCCGTCGTGGCCGTGCCGACCGACACGAGCGCGACAGCCACGAGGAGCAGGGCGAGCCGCGCCCGGTCGGGCCGGACGCCCAGCCCGGCCGCGGCCTCGTCGCCGAGCTGCAGGATGGGCAGGCGGCGCGCGACGACGAGCAGCAGCGGCACGAGCACGGCCATCGCCGCGGCGAGCGGGCCGAGGCCCGCCCAGAACGCCGAGTTCAGGCTGCCGGTGAGCCAGCGCAGCGCCTCGTTCGCGTCGTAGACCCCGGCGCGGGTCATCGCGTAGTTGATGACGGAGTCGAGCATCGCGCCGACCGCGATGCCGATGAGCACCAGTCGCGCCCCCTGGACGCCCCGCCGCCACGACAACGCGTAGATCAGACCCGCGACGACGAGCCCGGAGACGACCGCGACGACGGACACGCCGGGGCCGGACGCGCCGAGCAGCGTGATCGCCACGACGGCAGCGGCGCTCGCACCGGCGCTGACGCCGATGATGTCCGGGCTCGCCAGCGGGTTGCGCAGCATCGTCTGGAACACGGCGCCGCCCATGCCGAACGCGACGCCCGCCAGCAGGCCCGTGAGCACGCGCGGTCCGCGCAGCGTGCCGATCGTGAACGACGCGCCGGGCACCCGCTCGCCGAGCAGCAGCACGCGTACCGCGTCGACGGGGGAGTAGAGGCGCTCGCCGACGCACAGCCCGACGACCACGAGGGCCAGCACGGTCACGACGAGGCCCGTGACGACGAGACGGCGGTGGCGCGTGCGACGACGGCGGCCGGCCGCGACCGGCGAGGCCGCCGGTGCGGCGGGCGCGAGGGCGGCGCTCACAGCTCACGCACCTGACGGCGCCGGATGATCGCGATGAACACGGGCGCACCGAGCACGGCGGTGACGATGCCGACCTCGATCTCCTGCGGCCGGGCCACGACGCGGCCGACCACGTCGGCCACGAGCAGCAGCGCGGCGCCGAGCACCGCGGAGTACGGCAGGAGCCAGCGGTGGCTCGGCCCGGTGAAGGCGCGGGCCAGGTGCGGGACGACCAGGCCGACGAAGCCGATGGGGCCGGCGATCGCGACGGCCGTGCCGCACAGCAGCACCACCGCCAGTGCGCCGACCAGCCGGACGACGAGGGTGCGCTGACCCAGACCCGTCGCGAGCTCGTCACCGAGCGCGAGGGCGTCCATGCCCCGTGCGCAGCCCACGGCCAGCACGGCGCCGACGAGGAGGAAGGGGGCGACCCGGGCGATGTCCGCGAGGTCCGCGCGCCCGATCGAGCCGATCTGCCAGAACCGGAACGTGTCGAACACGTCGGTGCGCGAGAGCAGCACCATCGAGACCGCCGAGCTCAGCGCGGCGCTCGTCGCGGCACCGGCGAGCGCGAGCTTGAGGGGCGTGGCGCCCTCGCGGCCCAGCGACCCGATCCCGTACACGAGCGCCGACGCCGCGGCCGCACCGGCGAACGCGAGCCACACGTACTGCGTCAGCGTCGACAGCCCGAGCCAGGCGATGCCCATGACCACGAACAGGGACGCGCCCGAGCTGACCCCCAGCAGCAGCGGGTCCGCGAGGGGGTTGCGGGTCAGGCCCTGCATCACGGCGCCGGCGAGACCGAGCGCGGCGCCCACGAGCAGACCCAGCACGGTCCGGGCGACGCGGGACTGCACGGCGGCCTGGGCGATGACGTCCATGTCCGGGTGCAGGACGCCGGCGACGACGTCCTGCCAGCCCACCACGCGGGTGCCGAACGCGAGCGACGCCAGCACCGCCAGGGCGAGCCCGGCCACGGCGACCGTCAGCCCGACGGAGCGGCGGCGGCGCAGCGACGCCGACCGCCCCCCGGAGGAGGCGGTCGGCGTCGGGTGGAGCAGGGTCACCCGACCTGCTCGGCGGCGGCCTGGAACAGGTCCAGGTAGTCCTCGAGGACCCACGGGATCGAGAGGACCGTCGGGCCGGACGTCGCGGCCGAGATCGGCTCGGCGTTCGGGACCACCACGACGGAGCCGCGCTCGACGGCGGGGATCTTGCCGATCAGCGGGTCGGCCTGCAGCGTCTCGAGCGTGGTGTCGTCGCCGTAGGTGACGAGCACGTCGACGTCGGCCAGGGTGTCGGCCTCCTCCGCGGACAGGTTCACGTAGAACTGGTCCGTGTCGCCGGCGAGCTCGACGACCGACGGCGCGTCGACGAGGCCGAGGTCGCTGAGCAGCTGCACGCGGGCGTCGAGCGGGGTGTAGACACCGATCGTGCTCGGGTCGGCGGGGTCGATCCACGTGTAGGCGACGGTCTTGCCCTCGACGTCGGGCCGCTCGGCGAGCGCCTCGTCGATCTGCGCGAGGACGTCGTCGACGAGGGCCTGGGCCTCGGCCTTGAGGCCGAGCGCCTCGCCGTCGATGAGCGCCATGTCCTTCCAGCTCGTGCCCCACGCGAACTCGGGGTAGGAGACCGTCGGGGCGATCTCGGACAGCGTCGTCCAGTCCTCCTCGGTCAGGCCGGAGTAGGCCGCCAGGACGACGTCGGGCTCGGTGTTCGCGACCTGCTCGAACGGGATGCCGTCGGTCTCGTCGAACAGCTCCGGCAGCGCGTCGCCGGTGGCGTCCAGGGCCTCGAGGCCCGCGAACGTCCAGGGCAGGACGCCGTCGCCGTCGTCGTCGCCGTAGGTCGTCAGCTGGATCCCGACGGGGGCGACGCCGAGCGCGATCGGCACGTCGTGGTTGCCCCAGTTGACGGTCGCGACCCGCTCGGGCTGCGCCTCGACGGTGGTCTCGCCGAACGTGTTCGTCAGGGTGACCGGGAACGTGCCGGACGCGCTCGCGGCGGTCTCGGTCGCGTCGGTCGTGGTGCCGGACGTCGTGGCGCAGGCCGTGAGCGTGAGCCCGACGGCGGCGACGGCGGCGACGGCCCGGAGCGGGCGGAGGTGTGCGGGGCGCATGGGATCCCTCGGTGGTGCGGACGATAAGGCCAGGCTCACCTTACTGCCGTGGGGAGGGTGCGCGGGCGCGGTGTTCGTCACACAGGACGGGCCCGCCACCGCGCCGGTCGGCGCGGGGCGGGCCCGTGGGGTCCTGCAGTCAGGCGCCGATGACGTCGACGGCCTGGCGCGCGATCGCGAGCTCCTCGTTCGTCGGCACGACCAGCACCGTGACCGGCGCCCCGTCGGGCGAGATGACCGTCGGCACGCCGATGCGCCCCTCGTTGCGGACCGGGTCCACGACGATCCCCATCGGCTCCAGGCCCTGGCACACGCGCAGGCGGACGATGTCGTCGTTCTCCCCGACGCCCGCGGTGAACGTCAGCACGTCCAGGCGCCCGAGCACCGCGTGGTACGCGCCGATGTACTTGCGCAGCCGGTGCAGGTACACGTCGAGCGCGAGCGCAGCCTTCTCGTCGCCCGCCGCGACCAGGTCGTGCAGCGTGCGGAAGTCGTTCTCGCCGCAGATGCCCTTGATCCCGGACCGGCGGTTGAGCAGGTCGTCGATCGCGTCGATGCTCATGCCCGCGTTGCGGTGCAGGTGGAACACGACCGCCGGGTCGATGTCGCCCGACCGGGTGCCCATGACCAGGCCCTCGAGCGGG
Organism: Cellulomonas sp. SLBN-39; assembly: GCF_006715865.1. Lineage (NCBI taxonomy): Bacteria > Bacillati > Actinomycetota > Actinomycetes > Micrococcales > Cellulomonadaceae > Cellulomonas > Cellulomonas sp. SLBN-39. The sequence goes on from NZ_VFOA01000001.1 coordinate 2,723,799, forward strand.
GTCAGGCCCATCGACGTCTCGACGGCCGCGCCACCGCGCACCGCCGACGCCGACGCACCGTTGCCCAGGTGCAGGACGATCTGGTTGAGCTCGTCCAGCGGCCGGTCCAGCACCTCGGCCACGCGGCGCGAGACGAACTGGTGCGACGTGCCGTGCGCCCCGTACCGGCGGACCTGGTGCTCCGCGGCCACGTCGGCGTCGATCGCGTAGGTCGCCGCCGCGTCGGGCAGCGTGCGGAAGAACGCCGTGTCGAACACCGCGACGTGCGGCACGTCCGGCAGCAGCGCCTGCGCGACGCGGATCCCCGTGAGGTTGGCCGGGTTGTGCAGCGGCGCCAGCGGCGCGAGGTCCTCGATCTGCTTCTCGACCTGCGGGTCGATGAGCACGGGCCCGTCGAACAGGGCCCCGCCCTGCACGACCCGGTGCCCGACCGCCACGACGTGCGACCCCGCGAGGTCCGGTCCGATCTCGTCGAACAGGCCGAGCACGATGCGCAGGCCGACGGCGTGGTCCGGGACGGGCACCTCGCGCTTGGTCGTCGTGCCGTGCGCCACGTGCTTGACGGCGCCGAGCTCCTCGCCGATGCGCTCGACGATGCCCGAGGCGACGGCCTCGCCGCCCGCGGGGTCGACCAGCTGGTACTTGATCGACGACGAGCCGGAGTTGATGACCAGCACGGTGCTGGTCGGGTGCGGTGCGGTCATCGTGCGGCTGCCTCCGGGTCGGTGCTGGTGGGGGTGTCGAGCGACGCGGCGGCCAGGGCCTGCGCCTGGATCGCCGTGATCGCCACGGTGTTGACGATGTCCTGCACGAGCGCCCCGCGCGACAGGTCGTTCACGGGCTTGCGCAGGCCCTGCAGGACGGGGCCGATCGCGACCGCGCCCGCGGAGCGCTGCACGGCCTTGTACGTGTTGTTGCCCGTGTTCAGGTCGGGGAACACGAAGACCGTCGCACGGCCCGCGACCGCCGAGTCGGGCATCTTCGTCTTCGCCACCGAGGCGTCCACGGCGGCGTCGTACTGGATCGGTCCCTCGACGGACAGGTCCGGGCGGCGCTCGCGCACGAGGGCGGTGGCCTCGCGGACCTTCTCCACGTCGGCACCCGTGCCGGACTCGCCCGTGGAGTACGAGAGCATCGCGATCCGCGGCTCGATGCCGAACTGCGCGGCCGTCTCCGCCGAGGAGATCGCGATGTCCGCCAGCTGCTCGGCCGTCGGGTCGGGGATGACCGCGCAGTCGGCGTAGACGAGCACCCGGTCCTCCAGGCACATGAGGAAGGCGCTGGAGACGTTGTTCGTGCCGGGTGCGGTCTTGATGATCTCGAACGACGGCTTGATGGTGTGCGCCGTGGTGTGGATCGCGCCCGAGACCATGCCGTCCGCGAGGCCGAGCTGCACCATGAGCGTGCCGAAGTACGACACCGACGAGACGATCTCCCGGGCCCGCTCCACCGTCATGCCCTTGTGCTTGCGCAGCTCGGTGTACGCCTCGGCGAACCGCTCCAGCGTCTCGCCGTTCTTCGGGTCGATGACCTGGGCCTCGTCCAGGTCGAGCCCCAGCTCGGTGGCCCGGGCCCGGATCGACGCCTCGTCGCCCAGGATCGTCAGGTCCGCCACGTGACGCTGCAGCAGCGTCGACGCCGCCCGCAGGATCCGGTCGTCGCCGCCCTCGGGGAGCACGATGTGCTTGCGGTCCGTGCGCGCCCGGTCGAGCAGCTGGTACTCGAACATCAGGGGGGTGACCACGCTCGGGCGCTCGACCTCCAGCGCCGCGAGCAGCGCCGCACCGTCGACGTGCTGCTCGAACAGCGCCAGCGCCGTGTCGACCTTGCGCTGCGAGTCCTGCGTCAGCCGGCCCCGCGTGGCCGCCGCCGCGCTCGCCGAGCGGAACGTGCCGAGGTTCGTCGTGATCAGCGGCAGGCGCGAGCCCAGGCCGCCCACGAGGCGCTCGATCGACGGCGCCGGGGCCAGGCCGCCGTTGAGGATGATGCCCGCCAGCGACGGGAAGCCCTCCGCCTGGTGCGCCATGAGCAGTCCCAGCAGCACGTCCGCCCGGTCGCCCGGCGTGATGACGACGGCACCGTCCTGCAGGCGGTCCAGCAGGTGCTCGATCGACATCGCGCCGACCAGCACGTCGAGGACCTCGCGCTGCAGCAGCACCTCGTCGCCGCCCACCAGCGTGCCGCCGACGGCCTCCATGAGCTGGCGCAGCGTCGGGGCGTACAGCAGCGGGGAGTCCGGCAGCGCCCACACCGGCACGGGGCCCGAGAGCGCCTGCTGGATCTGCGGCAGGTACCCGGGCGCGCAGCGGTTCGCCACCACCGCGACGACCTGGGCGTGGTTCGCGGCGATCTCGGAGTGCGCGACCTCGGCCGCGTGCCCCATCTCGTCGGGGGAGCGGTTCGCGCCGTTGACGACCAGCACCACGGGGGCGCCGAGGTTCGCGGCGATCCGCGCGTTGTACGCCAGCTCCGTCGGGCCGGCGACGTCCGTGTAGTCGGTGCCGACGACGACCACCGCGTCGCAGCGGCGCTCCACGTCGTGGAACCGCGAGACGATCCGCGACAGCGCCCCCTCGGGGTCGGCGATGACCTCCTCGTACGTGGCGCCCACCGCCTCGTCGTACGCGACGTCCACGCCGTCGTGCTCCAGCAGCAGGTCCAGGACGTAGTCCCGCTCCTGCGTCGATCGGGCCACCGGCCGGAACACCCCGACCCGCTGCACCGACCGTGTCAGCAGGTCGACCAGGCCGAGGGCGACCACCGACTTGCCGGTGTTCCCCTCGGCGGACATCACGTAGATCGTGCGGGCCACTGTCGCGCTCACTCCCCGTCGCGGCCCCGGTGGGGGCCTGTCGTCGTCGCGGGGCGGGCGGTCCCACCGGGTCGGCCGGACCGCCCTCCCCACGACGTGCTGCTGCTACTCGTTGTCGCCGCCCGTGAAGACCGTCGCCGCGATCTCCCCCTCGGCTGCCGCGTCCCCGGCGTCCGGCCACACCCAGTCGCGCACCTCGGGGAGGTCCTCCCCGTGCTCACGGGTGTGCTGGCGCGCCGCCAGGCGTGCGTCGACCATCCGCTGGCGCAGACCCGCCTGCGAGGCGCGCAGGCCCTTGACGTGGTCGATCACGTCGATCACCAGGTGGTACCGGTCGAGGTCGTTGAGCATGACCATGTCGAACGGCGTCGTGGTCGTGCCCTCCTCCTTGTACCCCCGCACGTGCAGGTTCTTGTGCCCGTTGCGGCGGTACGTGAGGCGGTGGATCAGCCACGGGTACCCGTGGTAGGCGAACACCACCGGCCGGTCCGCGGTGAAGATCGTGTCGAACTCCCGGTCGGACAGGCCGTGCGGGTGCTCGCGCTCGTCCTGCAGGCGCATGAGGTCGACGACGTTGACCACGCGCACCTTCAGGTCGGGCAGCTCGCGCCGCAGGATGTCCGCCGCCGCGAGCACCTCGAGGGTCGGAACGTCGCCGGCGGCGCCGAGCACGACGTCCGGCTCCTCGCCGGGCACCTCGGTGCCCGCCCACTCCCAGATGCCCAGCCCGCGCGTGCAGTGCGCCACGGCCTGGTCCATCGTCAGGAAGTTCGGCGCCGGCTGCTTGCCCGACACCACGACGTTCACGTACTGACGGCTGCGCAGGCAGTGGTCGTACGTGGACAGGAGCGTGTTCGCGTCCGGCGGCAGGTACACCCGGACGACCTCGGCCTTCTTGTTGACCACGTGGTCGATGAAGCCGGGGTCCTGGTGGCTGAAGCCGTTGTGGTCCTGCCGCCACACGTGGCTCGAGAGCAGGTAGTTCAGGCTCGCGATCGGCCGCCGCCACGGGATGTGGTTGGTGACCTTCAGCCACTTCGCGTGCTGGTTGAACATCGAGTCGACGATGTGGATGAACGCCTCGTAGCTGGTGAACAGCCCGTGGCGGCCGGTGAGCAGGTAGCCCTCCAGCCAGCCCTGGCACTGGTGCTCCGAGAGCATCTCCATGACGCGGCCCGCGCGGGACATGTGCTCGTCGACGTCGGCGCCGAGGAAGTCCGCGTTCCACTGCTTGTCCGTGACCTCGTACACCGCCTGGAGGCGGTTCGACGCGGTCTCGTCCGGGCCGAAGATCCGGAAGTTGTCCGGGTTCCGGCGGATCACCTCGGTCAGGTACTGGCCGAGGACGCGCGGCGCCTCGGAGATCGTCGCGCCCGGGGCCGGCACGTCCTGCGCGAAGTCCCGGAAGTCCGGCAGCCGCAGGTCCTTGAGCAGGAGCCCGCCGTTGGCCTGCGGGTTCGCGCTCATGCGGAGGTCGCCCACCGGGTTGATGCGGCGCAGGTCGTCGTCGATGCGACCCGTCGCGTCGAACAGCTCCGCCGGGCGGTACGACTGCAGCCACTCCTCGAGCACCGCCAGGTGCTCGGGGGTGTCCCGCGCGCTGGCGAGCGGCACCTGGTGCGCGCGCCACGAGCCCGTCGTCTTCTTGCCGTCGATCTCCGCCGGTCCCGTCCAGCCCTTGGGGGAGCGCAGCACGATCATCGGGTACATCGGGCGCGACTCGTCGCCGCGCGCCGCCCGCTCCTTGATGTCCGCGATCTCGTCGAGGACCTCGTCGAGCAGCGCCGCGAAGCGGCGGTGGATGCTCAGGTCGTCCTCGTCGTCGAAGCCCGCGACGAACACGTGCGGCTTGTGGCCGTACCCGACCATGAGCGCCTCGAGCTCGTCGTCGCTGATGCGCGCCAGCACCGTCGGGTTCGCGATCTTGTACCCGTTGAGGTGCAGGATCGGCAGGACGATGCCGTCCTGGCGCGGGTTGACGAACTTGTTCGAGTGCCAGCTCGTCGCCAGCGGGCCCGTCTCGGCCTCGCCGTCGCCGACGACCGCCGCGACCAGCAGGTCCGGGTTGTCGAACGCCGCGCCGTACGCGTGGCTCAGCGCGTAGCCGAGCTCGCCGCCCTCGTGGATCGAGCCCGGCGTCTCCGGGGCCACGTGGCTCGGGATGCCGCCCGGGAACGAGAACTGCCGGAACAGCCGGCGCAGGCCCTCCTCGTCCTCCGTGATGTCCGAGTAGACCTCGGAGTACGTGCCGTCGAGGTAGGCGCTCGCCACCAGGCCCGGACCGCCGTGGCCGGGGCCCGTGACGTAGATGGTCGACTGCTGCCGCTCCGCGATCGCGCGGTTGAGGTGCGCGTAGAGGAAGTTCAGGCCCGGGGTGGTGCCCCAGTGGCCGAGCAGACGGGGCTTGACGTCGTCGCGCGAGAGCGGACGACGCAGCAGGGGGTTGTCCAGCAGGTAGATCTGGCCGACGGACATGAAGTTGGCGGCACGCCACCACTTCTCGATCCGTCGGAGGGTGGCATCGTCGACCTCGCCGCTGCCGCGCCGCCATGCGCGGGGCGCATCGACGTCGGCCGGCGGTCCGCCGGTGCCCTGTGGTGCTGTGGTGGTGCTCATGTCGCTCCGTTCGCTCGCGACGCCGCCGGGTGCGCACCCAGCCTTCCGTGAGGCCACGGCCGTCGACGAGGACGTCCGACCCAGCCGACCTGTGCTCCTGGCCACATGTCATGAAACCCCACGTGGTCCGGCCCCGCAGGAGGGGCCCGGAGGAGCGTCGGTGACCGTCGGACGAACGGGCGGGGCCCGGACCTGCCGCGTCGTCGTGCCGGTCCGCGCCGTCGCAGGTCGTGCCGTGGCCACCGCGTGCTCCCGTGCAGGTCACGAGCGGTGCCGCCGCGACGCCAGACTACGCCCGGCCGACCCGCGCACCCGGCCGCGGACGGTGTGGGACCGGACACGTCCGGAGCCCGCCGCGCGCGGGTTACCGTGGGACGTGGCCCAGACCTCCTGGTGGCGCGCGGCGCTGCGCCCGCGCATGCTCGGCCTGCTCGTGGTCCTCCTCGCCGCTGCAGCGGTGTGCGCCCGGCTGGGCGTCTGGCAGCTCGAGCGGGCCGAGATCCGGGGCGCGTCCGCCGAGGAGCGTCGCCTGGCCCAGATCGCCGACGCCCCGCCCGAGGACCTGGCCGCGGTGCTGCCCGCCGGGGCGTCGTTCACCGGTGACATGGTCGCGCGCAAGGTCGAGGCGACCGGCACCTACGACGTGGCCGGGCAGCTGCTCGTCACGGGTCGGGCCCACGACGGGTCGACGGACGGCGTCCTCGTGGTCGCACCGCTGCACGTGGACGGTCCCGACGGCGAGGTCGTCCTGCCGGTCGTGCGCGGCTGGCTCGACGCCGGCGCGGAGATCCCGCCCGCGCCGGGCGGCGAGGTGCGCGTGGTCGGCTGGCTGCAGGCGGGGGAGGAGGCCGGGACCCCCGTCGTCGACGGGAGCACCGACGCGATCAGCCCCGCGCAGCTCGCTGCGACGTGGGGCGGGCGTCTGCTCACCGGGTACCTCGTGCTCCAGTCCGCCGACCCTGCCGACGCGGCGCAGCTCGAGCCCCTGGACCCCCCGACCCGCGCCGGGACCGGGCTCAACGTGCAGAACCTCGCCTACGCGGCGCAGTGGTGGATCTTCGGTGCGTTCGCCGTCGCCCTGTGGGTGCGCCTCGTCCGTGACGAGGCGGCGGGACCCGTCGCGCTGCCCGGCGACGCACCCGCCGCCGGCCCCGACCCGGACGGCGCCCCGGACCCGGACCCGGACCCGGCCACGAGCACCGACCGGGACGACGGCCGGGGCACCGCCCGTCCGACCGTGTCCGCCTGATCGACCGTGTCCGCCTGATCGACCGTGTCCGCCTGACCGGCCGTGCCGTCCGGTCAGGCGGACTCGTGCTGCCAGGACCGCCACAGGGCGGCGTACTCCCCGCCCGCGGCGACGAGGTCCTCGTGCGGTCCGATCTCGCTGATCCGCCCGCCGTCGACGACCGCCACCCGGTCGGCGTCGTGCGCCGTGTGCAGACGGTGCGCGATCGCCACGACCGTGCGTCCGGCCAGCACCGCGGACAGGGACCGCTCGAGGTGCCGGGCCGCGCGCGGGTCGAGCAGGGACGTGGCCTCGTCGAGCACCAGCGTGTGCGGGTCGAGCAGCACGAGCCGGGCCAGCGCGACCTGCTGCGCCTGCGCCGGGGTCAGCGGTGCACCGCCCGAGCCGACCTCCGTGGCCAGCCCCTGCGGGAGCGCCTCGACCCAGTCCCACGCGTCGACGGCCCGCAGCGCCCGCTCCAGGTCGGCCTCGGTGGCCTCGACGCGCGCCAGGCGCAGGTTGTCCGCGAGCGAGCCGACGAAGACGTGGTGCTCCTGCGTGACGAGCGCGACCTGGCCGCGCAGCTCGTCCAGCGGCAGGTCGACCAGCGGGACGCCGCCGACCGTGACGGTGCCGCCCGTGGGCGGGTGGATGCCGGCGAGCATGCGGCCGAGGGTCGACTTGCCCGCACCCGAGGGGCCGACGACGGCCAGCCGCTCGCCCGGGGCGAGGTCGAGGTCGATGCCGTGCAGCACGTCGTGACCCTCGCGGTACGCGTACCGCAGGTCGCGCGCGCTGACGCGGTCGTCGGCGGGGCGCTCGCCGGTGGCGGTGCGGTCGGCGTCGACCAGGCCGACGCCGACGATGCGGGCCAGCGCTGTCGCCGCCACCTGGATCTCGTCCACCCAGAAGATCAGCTCCCAGACGGGGCCGGTCACCTGGTACGCGTACAGCACGATGGTCGTGACCACCCCGAGCGTGACCTGCCCCTGCGTGGCCAGGTAGCCGCCCCACACGAGTACCGCCACGGGCGCCAGCACGAACGCCAGGTCGACGGCGGGGAACAGCACGGTCCGCAGGTCGAGCGTGCGGCGCTCGGCGTCGAACGCGTCGGCGAGGTCGGCGTCGATCCGTTCGGTCCGTCGGCGCGCGAGGCCGAGGGCGTCGACGGTCCGCGCCCCCTCGACGGTCTCCGTGATCGTGCCGTTGAGCACGGCGTACGTCGCGGCCTCGCGCTCGTACGCCGGCGTCGCGCGCCGCAGGTACCAGCGGACCACGAGCAGCATGGTCGGGACGCCGACGAACAGCGCGACCGCCACGAGCGGCGACAGCAGCACCGACGCCGTCACGGTCAGCGTGATCGTCACCACGGCCACGATCACGCGGGGCACGCCGAAGCGCACCGCGTGCTGCAGCTTGTTCACGTCGTTGGTCGTGCGGGCCACCAGGTCGCCCGTGCCCGCGCGCTCGACGGTCGACAGCGGCAGCGCGGTCACGGTCTCGACGAACTCCTCGCGCAGCTCGGCGAAGACCTTCTCGCCGAACAGCATGGACGCGCGCTGCGCGTACCGGATGAGCCCGGTCTGCGACAGCACCGCGACCACGCCGACACCGATGTACGTGTTGACCGTGCGGGCGTCCGTGCCCGTGGTGATGGCGTCGACGAGACGGCCGAGCAGCCACGGCCCGGCGAGCCCCGCGACCGCGGCCAGGGTGTGCAGCGCCGCGACCCGGGCCAGCGGCCGTCGGTGCCGGCGCAGCAGCCGGCCCGCGTAGCGCCGTGCCGTCGCGCTGTCCGCGATCGGCAGCGTCGTGGCCGTGCTCATGCCGCACCTCCCGTGCTCTCGTCGCGGGCCCCGGACCGGGCCGGTGCACCGTCCGCCAGGAGCGCGCGGTCGCGCCACTCCTCGTCCGGCCCGTCGGCGTCGAAGGCGCCCTCGACGGGCCGGTCGTCGTCCATCCGGCGCCCGACGACGCGCCGGTAGGTGCGCGCGACGCCGGGCCCCGCCTCGCCGTCGAGCAGCCCCGCGTGGGTGCCGCGCGCCAGGAGCGTGCCGTCCTGCACCAGCTGCACCTCGTCGACGTGGTCGAGCACCAGGGGGCTCGCGGTGACCACGAGGGTCGTCCGACCGCGCCGGGCGTCGGCCAGGCGGGCCGCGATCCGGGCCTCCGTGTGGGCGTCGACCGCGCTGGTCGGCTCGACCAGCACCAGCACCTCGGCCCCCGTCAGCAGCGCGCGCGCGAGCGCCACCCGCTGCCGCTGGCCGCCGGACAGCGACCGGCCCTTCTCCGGCAGCTCGCCGTCGAGCCCGTCGGGCACCGAGTCGAGCACGTCGTGCGCGTCGGCGAGGTGCACCGCCGCGAGCAGGTCCTCCTCCGCGGTGGTCCCGCGCACGTCGAGGCCGCTGCGCAGGGTGCCGGAGAACAGGTGCGGCGTGGCCTCCGCGACGACGATCCGCTCGCGGACGACGTCCTTGGGCAGGTCGGCGAGCAGCACGTCCCCGAAGCGCACGGGCGTCGCCGCCTCCGCCTCGTCGTCGAACCGACCCAGCCGGGTCGCGATCGCGGCGGTCTCGTCCGGGTCGTCGCTGACCAGCGCCACGACGCGGCCCGGCTCCAGCACGACGCCGCTGACCTCGTCGACGAGCACGGCGCCGACCGGGGGAGCCGCGGCCGTGCCGGCGCGCGCCCCCGTGGAGGGGACGACCCGCAGCACCGCGAGCACCTTGCGCGCCCCGACCACCGCGCGCGTCGTGGCCTGCAGCATCATCGTCGCGTTCTGCACCGGCCAGGCCAGGAACGCCGCGTAGCCGTAGGTCGTCACGAGCTGCCCCGGCGTGATCGTGCCGTCCAGGGCCATGTGCGCGCCCAGCCACACCAGCGCCACCACGAACATGCCCGGCAGCAGCACCTGCAGCGCGTCCAGCCAGGACTGCGTCACGGCGACGTCCTCACCCTTGCGCCGGACCACCTGCGACTGCTCGCGGTAGCGACCGGTGAACACCTGCTCGCCCCCGATGCCGCGCAGGATCCGCAGGCCCGAGACGGTGTCCGCCCCGAGGGTCGTCAGGCGCCCCGACGCCTCGCGCTGGGCGACCTGACGGCGCTGCAGCGGCCTGACCAGCAGGCCGAGCGCGAGGGCCACCGTCGGCAGCCCGACGAGGACGACGACGCCCAGCGGCACCGAGACCTGCAGCATGAGCACCGCGACGGCCCCGTACGCCACGAGCGACCCGACGAAGCGGGCGAGCTGGGCGTAGACCTCCCCGACCCGCAGCGCGTCGTTCGCGACCGCCGAGACCACCTCGCCGGTCGGCAGCTCCGCCGTGATCGCTGCGCCCGAGCGAGCGGTCGTGCGGCCCACGAGCTGGGACGTGGTGAATGCCGCACGCAGCCAGTTCGCCACGTCGTACCGGTGCCCGACCGCGGAGGCCGCGGCGCTGACGAGGCCCAGCACGAGGAGCATGCCGGCGGCGCGGAACAGGTCCGGGCCGAAGCCCCGCTCCAGGCCGTCGTCGATCGCGCGCCCGGTGAGGTACGGCAGGAACGCCTGGCACGCGAACATGACGACGCCGCAGGTCACGGCGCCGAGCAGGATGCCCCACTGCCGACGGGCCAGCCACCACAGGTAGGTGAGCGGGCCGCGCAGGGGCGGGGTGCCGGGATCGGCCAGGGGGAGCTGTCGCACGAGCGTCCACGGTACGACCGCCCACCCACAGCCCCCAGGGAAATACGCGCCGCCGCCGCGGTCCTGACCGCCCCGCACGGTGCCGGCGCGCCCGGCGGCACCGCCGCCGCCCGCCCCGGGTCGCCCCGGACGGCCACTAGGCTGGGCGCCGTGACGCAGACCCCCGAGCCCGCCACGTCCCACCGGCCGGTCCTCGTCGTCGACTTCGGCGCCCAGTACGCCCAGCTCATCGCGCGCCGCGTGCGCGAGGCGAACGTGTACTCCGAGATCGTGCCGCACACGGCCTCGGTCGCCGACCTCCTCGCCAAGGACCCCGCCGCGATCATCCTGTCCGGCGGGCCCTCGTCGGTCTACGCCGACGGTGCGCCCTTCGTCGGGCCCGAGCTGTTCGAGGCCGGGGTCCCGGTGCTCGGGATCTGCTACGGCTTCCAGGCCATGGCGCAGGCCCTCGGCGGCACCGTCGCCCAGACCGGCCAGCGCGAGTACGGCGGGACGGCCGTCGAGGTCACCGCGGCCGGCACGGTGCTCGCGGGCAGCCCCGCGCAGCAGACGGTCTGGATGAGCCACGGCGACGCCGTGCACGCCGCGCCCGCCGGGTTCGAGGTGCTCGCGACCAGCGCCGGCAGCCCGGTCGCCGCGTTCGAGGACCGCGAGCGGCGCCTGTACGGCGTGCAGTGGCACCCGGAGGTCAAGCACTCCCCGCTCGGGCAGAAGGCCCTGGAGAACTTCCTCTACGAGGGCGCGGGCCTGGCCCCCGACTGGAACCCCGGCAACGTCGTCGCCGAGCAGGTCGAGCGCATCCGGGCCCAGGTCGGCGACGCGCGCGTGATCTGCGGGCTGTCCGGCGGCGTCGACTCGTCGGTCGCCGCCGCGCTCGTCCAGCGGGCCGTCGGCGACCAGCTCACCTGCGTGTTCGTCGACCACGGGCTGCTACGGTCCGGCGAGGCCGAGCAGGTCGAGAAGGACTTCGTCGCCAGCACGGGCGTGCAGCTCAAGGTCGTCGACGCGCGCGAGCGGTTCCTCACCGCGCTCGCCGGCGTGTCCGACCCCGAGACGAAGCGCAAGATCATCGGCCGCGAGTTCATCCGCGTGTTCGAGGACGCCGCGCGCGAGGTCGTGGCCGAGGCCGGGGCGCACGGCGAGTCCGTGGAGTTCCTCGTGCAGGGCACCCTCTACCCCGACGTCGTCGAGTCCGGCGGCGGCGAGGGCGCCGCCAACATCAAGTCCCACCACAACGTTGGCGGCCTGCCCGACGACCTGCAGTTCGCGCTCGTCGAGCCGCTGCGCACGCTCTTCAAGGACGAGGTCCGCGCGGTCGGCCTCGAGCTCGGCGTGCCCGAGGCGATCGTCTGGCGCCAGCCGTTCCCCGGCCCGGGGCTGGGCATCCGGATCGTCGGCGAGGTGACCGCCGAGCGCCTCGACACGCTGCGCGCGGCGGACGCCATCGCCCGCGAGGAGCTCACCCGCGCCGGTCTGGACCGCGAGATCTGGCAGTGCCCCGTGGTGCTGCTCGCCGACGTGCGCTCCGTGGGCGTCCAGGGCGACGGGCGCACCTACGGACACCCCGTCGTGCTGCGCCCCGTCTCCAGCGAGGACGCGATGACCGCCGACTGGACGCGCCTGCCCTACGACGTCCTGCAGGTCATCTCGACCCGCATCACGAACGAGGTGCCCGAGGTCAACCGGGTCGTCCTCGACGTCACGAGCAAGCCGCCGGGCACGATCGAGTGGGAGTGACCGCGGCACGCCCGCGACCCGACCGCCCGACGAGAGGACCCGAGTGACCACCGCGAGCACCGCCCCCGACCCGGCCGCGTGGGCCCGCCGCGCCCGCGGCGCCCTGACCCGGTACCGCGTCATGGCGTGGATCACCGGGTCGATGCTGGTGCTGCTGTGCGTCGAGATGGTGCTGAAGTACCTCCTTCGGCTCAACGGTGTCGACGCCGAGGGTCACCCGAACCCCGTGCTCGGGGCGTGGATCGCGTTCGCGCACGGGTGGATCTACGTCGTGTACCTCGTCACCGTGTTCGACCTGTGGTCGACGCTGCGCTGGAAGGTCGGCCGCCTGGTCACCCTCGCGCTCGCGGGCGTGGTGCCGGTGATGTCGTTCGTGCTGGAGCGGCGCGTGCACGCCGACGCGCAGGCCCGGGTCGACGCCGTGCAGGCCACGATCCCGGCGGGCGACGCGGGCGCGGGCTCCGCCGCCGGTTAGCCTGGCGCGCGTGCGCATCGTCCACGTCTCCGACTGCTACGCGCCCCGGACCGGGGGGATCGAGTCGCAGGTCGCGGACCTCGCGCACCACCAGGTGCGCGCCGGGCACGACGTCCACGTGCTCACCGCCACGCTCGGCGAGGGCGGGGAGCGCGGCGGCGTCGTCGACGTCGACCGGGGCGTCCACGTGCACCGGCTGGGTGCGCGCCTGCCGTTCGACCTTCCCGTCAACCCGCTCGCCGGGCCCCGGCTGCTCCGGGCCGCGCTGGCGGACCTGCGCCCCGACGCGGTGCACGTGCACGCCGGCGTGCTCTCGCCGTTCGCGTACGACGGCGCCCGGATCGCGCTCGGCGCCCGGCTGCCCACCGCCATCACCTGGCACTGCATGCTCGACGGCACCGTCGACGTGCTCCGCCGGCTCGTGCGCGCGACGCGCTGGCGGACGGCGCCCGTCGCGCTGAGTGCCGTCAGCGCCGCCGCGGCCGCCCGGGTCCGCGCCGTGTTCGACGCCCCCGTCGACGTCGTCCCCAACGGGCTGGACCTCGACGCGTGGGCGCCGACGGGTGCGCCCGCGGTGCACGACGGGCCGCTGCGCGTGGTCTCGACCATGCGTCTGGCGCCCCGCAAGCGCGCGGTGCCCCTGGTCGACGCGGTGGCCTCGGCCGCGGGCCGCCTGCCCGCGGGCGCGCTGCGGCTGGAGGTCGTCGGCGACGGTCCCGTGCGCGACGCGGTGCAGGCCCGGGTCCGCGACCGCGGTCTCGGCGACGCCGTGCACCTGCACGGCCGCGTGGCGCGCGACCGGCTGCGGGACCTGTACGCGCACGCCGACGTGTTCGTCGCCCCCGCGCACCTCGAGGCGTTCGGCATCGCGGCCCTCGAGGCCCGCACGGCCGGCCTGGCCGTGGTCGCGCACCGGGGGACCGGCATCGCGGAGTTCGTCACCGACGGCGTCGACGGGCTCCTCGTCGACGACGACGGCGGCATGTCGGACGCGCTGGTCCGGCTCGCGCAGGACGCCGACCTGCGGTCCCGGCTGCTGGCGCACAACCGGGCGGTGCGCCCGCCGTTCGGCTGGGCCGACGTGCTCGACGCCGCGCAGGCCCAGTACGCGCGCGCCGGCGCCCTCGTGGGTCGTCCCGCCTGAGGTCGCGGCCCCGCCCCGGGCCCTAGGTCCCCCGTCGGGGCCGCCGGGGCCGGGCCCGCCCCGCCCCGCCCCGTCCTGCGGGACCTGGGTCCCACTGGATACGCTCGACCTGCGTGGACGCTGTGAGACATGAGCCGATGGCTCGTCGGGGTCGCACCGATGCGGGCCCGAGTCCGTGGGGGCACCAGAAGGATCGGGGAGAACGACATGTCGAACGCAGTCAGCAAGCCGCAGCACATCAAGATCCTGGCCATCGTCGTCATGGTCTTCGGCGCGATCTTCGCGGTCGCCGGTACCGGGACCTGGATCGCGGTGTCGAGCAACCTCGCCTCGGAGAAGATCGTCGTGTCCGAGGACGCGGCGGCGTTCGCCGGCGCGACGGTCGACACGCCGTGGGAGGCGTGGGCGCAGGCCGACATCATCAACCACCACGCCCTGGAGGCCTCGGGCGGCCTGACGTACTCCGAGCTGGACCGTGAGGACCCGGTCCGCGAGACGATGATGAACGGCTCGTTCCTGCGGGCTTCGCTCTTCACGTCCGTCGTCGCGTTCGGTGTCGCGCTGCTGGTCTTCGGCCTCGGCGTCGTCTTCATCATCGTCGGCGAGACCCTGCGCCGCGTGGCCGCGACGGTCGAGACCTCGGCCGCCGCTCCGGAGCTGGCGAAGGTCTGACCGGCTCTTCCCCCTCACGGGCCGCCGACCGCGGCTCCGTCGAGCCGCACGCCGCGCGAGGGCCGGCACCCGTCACGGGTGCCGGCCCTCGCGTCGTGCTCCCGGCGGGCGCCCGCCGGGGTCCGTTCACCGGCGGTCGCGCCGACCGGCGGCCACCAGGGGGCCGACGATCATCCCGAGACCGGCCGCGACGAGCAGCCCGATCGCGGCGAGCTGGACATCGATCGTGTAGCCCGCGGCGACGGCGAGGACACCGGCGCCGACGACGGCGACGATCACGCCCCAGACGACGGTGCCGACCCGGACCCGGCGGCGCCGGGGCCCGACGGTGGCGGGTGTCGTGGCGTCGCCGTCGGGGGTGGTGCCGGCCGTGGCCGCGGCGTCCGACGTGCCCGTGCGGTCCGCCGGCGTCGTGGTGGCCGGTGCGTCGGGGCCGTCCGTGGCCGCCGCGGGGGCGGGTGTCCCGGCGGCGAGCGGGGGCAGGGGGCGGGTGTCGTCGGTGCTCATGCTGCGTCCTCCTCGATGATCCGGATCTCGCCGGCGCCCACGTCCACGGTGAGGACGATCTGCGCGGCGCTGCCCGACTGCACGGCCTCGTCGTCCAGCTGCAGCCCGTCGAGCGCGACGCCCTCGTGCCGGAGCGTCTGCCCGTCGAGCTCCCAGCTGAGGGAGCCCGCCCCGACGGTCACGTCGGCGCTGACCGCGGCGTCGGCCGGGACGACGACGACCAGCTCGCCGGCGCCCAGGTCCACGGGCACCTGCAGCGGCTCGTCCTCGTCGAGCGGGACGGCCGTGAGGTCGACCCGCGAGCTGCCCATGCCCACGCTGACGCCCTGCGCGGCGTCCTCCCGCGACGTGAAGACCCGCTCGTCCGACGTGACCGGGCCGTCGTCGGACGTCCACCACTCGGAGTCGACCTGCGCCACCAGCGCCGACGGCACCCAGACCAGGGCGCCGGCGATCGCGAGGAACCCGACGAACCCGCTGCTGCGTCCCCGCAGGCCGAGGGTGACGATGCCGAGGCCGGCGATCACCAGGGCGATGCCGCCCGTGGTGAGCCACACCGACCCGGACCAGACGTCGGCGCGCTCGGCGAGCAGCAGCGCAGCCAGGCCCAGGGCGCTCAGACCGACGACGGCGCCGACGGTGGCGGCGTCCGCGCCGTTGCGCGGCGGGCGCGGGGGACGGGGCGGCGCCGGCGGCCGCGGTGCGGGCGGCGGCGACCCGTAGGGCGCGTAGCCGTACGGCGGCGGGGGCGGCGGGCCGACCGGCGGCACCGGCGCGCCGGGTGCCGCGACGGGCGGCAGCGGCACGGTGGCGGCGGGGCCGGCAGGAGCCGTCGCGCCCCAGGCGGCGCCGGCGGCGGGAGCCGGACCGGGGACGGGGACCGCCCCGGCGGCGGGCGCCGGGTACGGGCCGCCGGGCGGAGGCGTCGGCGTGCCGGGGCGACGTCGCACCGCGGTCACGACGAGCGCGCCGACGCCGACGAGGAACCCGAGCCACAGCAGGCCGGTGAACCAGCCCTCGCCGTCCCAGAACCACCACCACCCGTCGCCGCGGGCCAGCCCGACGACGAGGAACGCGAGGGCGCCGAGCAGGGCGACGTCGCTGCGGCCGGCGCCGAGCTCCTCGAGGTGGATGCGCCCGTCGGCCTGCTCGGGCAGCAGCGCCCAGGCGACGCCGTACAGCACGAGGCCGAGGCCGCCGAGCAGGAACGACACGGCGATCAGGCCGCGCACGAGCAGCGGGTCGACGCCCAGCCGTGCGGCGACGCCACCGGCGACGCCGCCGATCCAGCGGTCCTGCGTGCGGACCAGGCCCGTGCGGCGCACGCCGGCCCAGAACGCGTTCTCCTGCGGGGGCGGGGCGCCCGGCGGGGTGCCGTAGGGCGGTCGGGCGGTCTGCGGCCCGGGTCCGTGCCCGGGGGTGCCGGCGGCGCCGGCGGGGCTCTGCGTGTCCATGGCTCGATCCTGGGCCCGGCGGGTGCGCGCCGGCATCGGGGACGGGCCCTGACCCGACCCTGGTCCGCCGGGGTCGGACCCCGGGCCGGACCCCGACGTCCACCCTGGTCCTGCCGGCGACCGCGCCGCAGCGGGCCCGTGACGTGCTTCGATCAGGGCGTGACCACCGCACCTGCCGCACGCACGCCCGCCGCGCGCCTGCCCCTGCGCCGGCCCGAGCGCGGCCGGCTGCTCGGCGGCGTCGCGGCCGGTCTGGGCGCGCACCTGGACGTGCCGGTGCCTCTCGTGCGGGTCGTGCTCCTCGCGCTCGTGCCGTTCGCCGGGCTGGGCCTGGCCGTGTACGTGTTCTGGTGGGTCACGGTGCCGGAGGGCGACCCCGCGGCCACGGCGACGGCGTCCCGGCCCAGCGCGCTGCAGCGTCTGGCGCGCCGGCAGCCGGGGGAGCCCCTGCTGCCGGCGGGCCGGCGGCTGCCGGTCGCGGACCTCGCGCTGGGCGGGCTGCTGGTCGTCGCGGCGGCCGTCCTCGTGGCGATGCGCCTGGGGGTCGAGCCGGCGGGCCGCTGGGCGCTGCCCGTGCTGGTGCTGCTCGTCGGCGTGGGCCTGGCCTGGTCGCAGCTCGACGCGGTCCAGCACGGGCGTGGCGACGGGCGGCGGGTCAGCGTGCTGCGGCTCACCGGCGGTGTGCTGCTCGCGTCGGCGGGGGTGGTGCTGCTCGTCGGCGAGGGCGTGGGCCGCGGTGTCGAGCCGGCCCTGCTGGCGCAGTCGGCGGTCGCGGGGCTGGCGGTGCTGCTGGGGGTGGGCCTGGTGCTCGCGCCGTGGTGGGTGCGCCTGGTCCGTGAGCTCGGCGACGAGCGGGCGGCCCGCGCGCGCGAGGCCGAGCGCGCCGACATCGCGGCGCACCTGCACGACTCGGTGCTGCAGACCCTCGCGCTGATCCGGGCACGGGCCGACGACGCCGCGGACGTGGCGCGGATGGCGCGCGCGCAGGAGCGCGAGCTGCGCGAGTGGATGTACGACGACCGGCGCGCGCCGGGCACGTCGGTGGCCGCGGACCTGCGGGCCGTGGTCGCGGAGGTCGAGGACTCCCGCTCGGGCCCGGGCGGGGAGCCCGTCGCGGTGGACCTCGTCGTGGTCGGCGACCGGGCGCCCGACGAGGACACGCTGGCCCTGCTGCAGGCGGCGCGGGAGGCCCTGGTCAACGCGGTCGTGCACGGCCGCCCGCCCGTGTCGGTGTACCTGGAGGCGGGCCCGGACGTCGTCGAGGTGTTCGTCCGGGACCGCGGCGACGGGTTCGACCTCGACGAGGTGGGCCCCGACCGCTTCGGCGTCCGGGAGTCGATCATGGGCCGGGTGCGCCGTCGCGGCGGCACGGCCCGCGTGACGAGCAGCCCGGAGCGCGGCACGGAGGTGGCGCTGGCGATGCCGGTGGGCGACGCACGGGCGCAGGACGGGCAGGGGTCGTGGACGACGGACGAGGAGCACGGGGCATGAGCGCGACGGGGACGGGACCGGGCGAGGCGGTGCCCGCCGGGGGACCGGTGGACGTGGTGCTGGTCGACGACCACCACATGTTCCGCACCGGCGTGCGGGCCTCGCTGGACGCGCGGGTCCGGGTCGTCGGCGAGGCGGCGTCGGTGGACGAGGCGGTGCAGGTCGTGCACGCGCTGGCCCCGCCGGTGGTGCTGCTCGACGTGCACCTGCCCGGCGGTGACGGCGGCGGGGGGGCGGAGGTGGTCCGCCGCTGCCAGGACCTGCCTGGCACGCGGTTCCTCGCGCTGTCGGTGTCGGACGCGGCCGAGGACGTCGTGGCGGTGATCCGGGTGGGTGCGCGCGGCTACGTCACGAAGGCGATCGACCCGACCCAGCTCTCGGCCGCCGTGGTGCGCGTCGCCGGGGGTGACGCGGTGTTCTCGCCCCGGCTGGCGGGCTTCGTGCTCGACGCGTTCGGCGCGGCGGCGGGCGACGTGGCGACGGGCGACGACGAGCTCGACCGGCTCTCGGCGCGCGAGCGCGAGGTGATGCGGCTGATCGCGCGGGGCTACACGTACCGCGAGGTCGCGTCCGAGCTGTTCATCTCCGTCAAGACGGTGGAGACCCACGTGTCGGCGGTGCTGCGCAAGCTGCAGCTGTCGAACCGGCACGAGCTGACGCGGTGGGCGGCGGCCCGGCGCCTGCTCTGAGGCGGGGTGCCGTCCTGGTCCCGGCCGGGCGTGACGCGCACCACGCCGGCATCGCCGCCCAGGGGAAGTGACAAGGTGTCAGCACGTCTACGATGGGCCGCATGGAGATCGTCTACGGCGTCCTGGTCGTGCTGCACCTCATCGGCTGGGCGATGGTGCTCGGCGGCGCCCTCGCGGGCCTGCGCACCGCCACCCTCACCCCCGGGGCCTTCCACGGCGTCCTGACCGCCCTGGTCACGGGCATCCTGCTGGTCGGGCTCGCCTCCTCCGGCGTGGCCGGGCACGAGCCGAACAACGTCAAGGTCGCGGTCAAGCTCGTCGTCGCGCTCGTCGTCACCGGCCTCGTCGTGGTCGCCCGCCGGCGCCCCGAGGTGGTCACCTCCGGCTACCTCGGCGGGGTGGCCGGCCTGACGGCGCTGAACGTCGCGATCGCCGTCCTCTGGCGCTGACGCCCGTCCCCGTGCCGGGTGCGTGCGCGCGGCACGGGGTGTCGGTGGGGGCGCCTAGGCTGGGTCCGCCATGACGTCGCTGTTCGAGAGCCTCGACCTCCCCGTCCCTGCCGCAGCCGTGCCCGGGGGCGTGGTGCCGCGCACCGCGGGCCCGTCGGCGACCCCCGACGCGCGAGCCGCGGTCGCCCGGTCGCACGCCGGGGAGTCCTCCGGGCTCCCGCTGGTCGTGCCGCCCCGGCGGGACGACGACGACCCCCGGGCCGCCGACCGGGCGGAGCGGGAGGCCGCCCGCGCCGACGCGCTCCTCGACGGTCTCAACCCGGAGCAGCGCGAGGCCGTGCTGCACGCGGGCGGCCCGCTGCTCATCGTGGCCGGGGCCGGCTCGGGCAAGACGCGGGTGCTCACGCACCGCATCGCGTACCTGCTGGCCACCCACCGGGCCCGCGCGGGCGAGGTCCTCGCGATCACGTTCACCAACAAGGCCGCCGCGGAGATGCGCGAGCGCGTCGAGGCCCTCGTGGGGCCGTCCGCGCAGCGCATGTGGGTCTCGACGTTCCACTCGGCGTGCGTGCGCATCCTGCGCCGCGAGGCCGCGACGCTCGGGCTGCGCACGAGCTTCTCCATCTACGACCAGGCCGACTCCCAGCGCCTGCTCACGCTCGTGGCGCGCGAGCTCGAGCTCGACCCCAAGAAGTACCCCGCCAAGGCCCTCGGCCACCGGATCTCCGCCCTCAAGGACGAGCTGGTCGACCACGAGGACTACGCGCGCACGCACGGTGGCGGCCCGGCGCACGAGTTCGACACCGTCCTGGCGCAGGTCTACACGCGGTACCAGCAGCGGCTGCGGCAGGCGCACGCGCTGGACTTCGACGACCTCATCATGAGCACGGTCCACCTGCTGCAGGGCTTCCCGCAGGTCGCCGAGCACTACCGGCGCCGGTTCCGCCACGTGCTGGTCGACGAGTACCAGGACACCAACCACGCCCAGTACGTGCTCGTGCGCGAGCTCGTCGGCGTGGGCGGGCCCGACGGGTCGGACGCGGAGGTGGTCGAGGGGTCCGTGGGCCGCGGCGAGCTCACCGTGGTCGGCGACGCCGACCAGTCGATCTACGCGTTCCGGGGCGCGAACATCCGCAACATCCTCGAGTTCGAGGCCGACTACCCCGACGCGCGCACGATCCTGCTGGAGCAGAACTACCGGTCGACGCAGACGATCCTGTCGGCCGCCAACGCCGTCATCAGCAAGAACTCCGGACGGCGGGCCAAGCGGCTGTGGACGGACTCCGGCGCGGGTGCGCAGATCGTCGCCTACGTGGCCGACGACGAGCACCAGGAGGCGCGCTTCGTCGCCGAGGAGATCGACCGGCTCGGCGACAGCGACGGCGTGCGGCCCGGCGACGTGGCGATCTTCTACCGGGCCAACGCCCAGTCCCGCGCGCTGGAGGAGGTGCTCGTGCGCGTCGGCCTGCCGTACAAGGTCGTCGGCGGCACGCGCTTCTACGAGCGCAAGGAGATCAAGGACGCGATCGCCTACCTGCGGGCCGTCGCGAACCCCGACGACGACGTGAGCACCCGGCGCATCCTCAACGTGCCCAAGCGTGGGCTGGGCGAGCGCTCGGAGCAGATGGTCGCCGCGTTCGCCGAGCGCGAGCGCGTCTCGTTCGGGGCCGCGCTGGTCCGGCTCGACGAGGTCCCCGGCCTCGGCACGCGGGCGGTGACGGGGCTGCGCGCGTTCGCGGGCATGCTGGACGAGCTGCGCGACCTGGCTGCGTCCGGCGCCGGCCCCGCCCAGGTGCTCGGTGCCGTGCTCGACCGCAGCGGCTACCTCGCCGAGCTGCGTGCCAGCGAGGACCCGCAGGACGGCTCCCGGGTGGAGAACCTCGCCGAGCTGCACGCCGTCGCCGCGGAGTTCGAGCAGTCGGACCCCGAGGGCGACCTCACCGACTTCCTCGAGCGCGTCTCGCTCGTCGCGGACTCCGACCAGATCCCGGTGCCCGACGGTGCGGGCGACGGCGCGCCCGTGCAGGACCCCGGGGTCGTGACGCTCATGACCCTGCACACGGCCAAGGGCCTGGAGTTCCCGGTCGTGTTCCTCACGGGCATGGAGGACGGCACGTTCCCGCACATGCGGTCGCTGGCCGACACCGACCAGCTCGCGGAGGAGCGCCGGCTCGCGTACGTCGGTCTCACGCGCGCCCGTGAGCGGCTCTACGTCTCGCGGGCCGCGCTGCGGACCGCCTGGGGCGTGCCGAACGAGCTGCCGCCGAGCCGGTTCCTCGACGACCTGCCCACCGACCTCGTCGACTGGCGCCGTCGGGAGTCCTCGACGTCGCGGCTGCGCGGCGGCTGGGGCTCCGGGTTCGGCAGCGCCGGGCGCGGCACGTCCGGCGGGAGCCGCGACGGCGGGACGCGCGCGGAGACCCGCGCACCCCTGCCGCGCACCGGTGCGTCGTTCGGGTCGGCGACCCCCCGCCCGTCCGGCGCCGTGCCGGACCTGCAGGTAGGGGAGAAGGTCACCCACGACTCGTACGGGCTCGGCACGGTCGTCTCGCTCGAGGGGTCGGGGCAGAACTCCGTCGCCAAGGTCGACTTCGGCTCGAACGGCACCAAGCGGCTGCTGCTGCGCTACTCGCCGGTGACCAAGCTCTAGGACCCGGTCGGGCGGCCGGAAGCTCCCGCGCCGTCGGGCCGCCGCACCACGGGATGCGCGGGGTCGGCGTTGTCGACGACGACGTCCGCGCGGCCGACGGGGTCGCAGGCGCGCAGGTAGAGCCGCTGCCCCTCGACGTAGCGGGCGTTGGCCGGGTCGGCGGGGTCGGGCGGGCAGCCGTCGCGGACCGCCATGCGTGCGAAGGTCACCTCGAACGGGGCGTCGACCCACACGGCCAGGTCCCACGCCCCGGCGAGCTCGTCGCGCTGGAGGAAGATCCCGTCGACGACGAGCGCGGCGTCCTCGTCGACGTCCAGCCAGGGCAGTCCGGGATCGGCGTCGGTCGCGAGGTCGTGCACGGCGGTGCGGACGCGCCGCGGCCCGGCGTGGTCGGCGGCGAGCGGGTCGAGGAGCACGGTCCGGAACGTGCCGAGGTCGTAGGAGTCGTGGAAGAAGCCCTCGGGGCTGGTGCCCCCGCGCCGGTGCCGGACCGCGCGGGGGTGGTGGAACCCGTCGACGGAGGCACGGACCACGGAGGCGCCGCGGGCGCGGAGCACGGCGGCCAGGTCGTCGGCAAGGGTGGTCTTGCCGGCGCCGTCGACCCCGTCGACCGCGACGCGCACCGGCCGGCCCAGGACGACGGGGGAGGGGACGAGGTCGGCGACGTGCCGGAGCACGACGTCCCGGGTGCTGGTCACGCGCGCACGGTAGCCGACCCCGGCCGACGGGTGACCCGGGCCACATTCTGTCGATGTCAAGGAACCTCGGTCCCGGGGATACGATCGTGCGCGGCGACGCGGCCGCACCGGGCCGTCGGCAGCATGCGGTCGAGGAGAGGAAACCGGACCAGGTGGACCTGTTCGAGTACCAGGCACGTGACCTGTTCGAGAAGCACGGCGTACCCGTGCTGGGCGGCATCGTCGCCACGACCCCCGACGAGGCCCGTGCCGCGGCGCAGCAGCTGCTGCCGGCCGAGGGCGGCGTCGTGGTCGTCAAGGCGCAGGTGAAGACCGGCGGGCGCGGCAAGGCGGGTGGCGTGAAGATCGCCCGGTCCGCCGACGAGGCGGCCGAGAAGGCCGGCGAGATCCTCGGCATGGACATCAAGGGCCACACGGTCCACCGCGTGATGATCGCCGCGGGGGCCCGGATCGCCCAGGAGTTCTACTTCTCCCTCCTGCTCGACCGCGCCGAGCGTCGCTACCTGGCGATGTGCTCGGTCGAGGGCGGCATGGAGATCGAGCAGCTCGCCGTCGAGCGCCCCGAGGCCCTCGCGCGCGTCGCGGTCGACCCGCGGACTGGCATCGACGCGGCGAAGGCCGACGAGATCGTCGCGGCCGCCGGGTTCCCGGCCGAGCTGGCCCCGAAGGTCGCCGCCGTGCTGCAGAAGCTGTGGGACGTCTACCGCGAGGAGGACGCGACGCTCGTCGAGGTCAACCCGCTCGTGCTGACCGAGGAGGGCGACGTCGTCGCGCTCGACGGCAAGGTCACGCTCGACGCGAACGCGGGCTTCCGGCACGCCGACCACGCGGCCCTCGAGGACGCGCAGGCCGCGGACCCGCTGGAGGCCCGCGCCAAGGAGAAGGACCTCAACTACGTCAAGCTCGACGGCGAGGTCGGCATCATCGGCAACGGCGCCGGGCTCGTCATGAGCACGCTCGACGTGGTCGCGTACGCCGGGGAGGCGCACGGCGGGGTGCGCCCGGCCAACTTCCTCGACATCGGCGGCGGCGCGTCCGCCGAGGTCATGGCGGCCGGGCTCGACATCATCCTCACGGACCCGCAGGTCAAGTCCGTGCTGGTCAACGTCTTCGGCGGCATCACCGCCTGCGACGCGGTGGCCAACGGCATCGTCGCGGCCCTGGAGATCCTCGGCGACGAGGCCTCCAAGCCGCTCGTCGTGCGGCTGGACGGCAACAACGTGCTCGAGGGCCGGCGCATCCTCGCCGAGGCCGCGCACCCGCTGGTGACGCTGGCCGACACGATGGACGGCGGCGCCGACACGGCGGCCGCCCTCGCGCACGCGGCCCGCTGACCGACCCGACGACACGAGAGAAGCAGAGACCACCATGGCGATCTTCCTCACCGAGGAGTCCAAGGTCATCGTCCAGGGCATGACCGGGGCGGAGGGCCAGAAGCACACCACCCGGATGCTCGCGTCCGGCACGAACGTCGTCGGCGGCGTGAACCCGCGCAAGGCGGGGACGTCCGTGACGTTCCCCGCAGGCTCGGGGGCGCCCGAGGAGACGGTGGACGTGCCCGTGTTCGGCTCGGTCGCCGAGGCGATGGAGAAGACGGGTGCCGACGTGTCGGTCGTCTTCGTGCCGCCCGCGTTCACCAAGGCCGCGGTCGTCGAGGCCGTCGACGCCGGCATGCCGCTCGTCGTGATCATCACCGAGGGTGTCCCGGTGGCCGACACGGCGGAGTTCTTCAGCTACGCGCAGGCCCAGGGTGTGCGCCTGATCGGCCCGAACTGCCCCGGCCTGATCAGCCCCGGCAAGTCGAACGTCGGCATCATCCCCGCTGACATCACGGGCCCCGGCCGGGTCGGCCTGGTGTCGAAGTCGGGCACGCTGACCTACCAGATGATGTACGAGCTGCGGGACTTCGGGTTCTCGACGGCCATCGGCATCGGCGGCGACCCGATCATCGGCACGACGCACATCGACGCGCTCGCCGCGTTCGAGGCGGACCCGGAGACCGAGGTCATCGTGATGATCGGCGAGATCGGCGGCGACGCCGAGGAGCGTGCGGCGGCGTACATCCGCGAGCACGTCACCAAGCCGGTCGTCGGGTACGTGGCCGGCTTCACGGCGCCCGAGGGCAAGACGATGGGGCACGCGGGGGCGATCGTGTCGGGCTCGTCGGGCACCGCGCAGGCCAAGAAGGAGGCCCTCGAGGCCGCCGGCGTGAAGGTCGGCAAGACGCCGTCCGAGACCGCGGCCCTCGCGCGGGAGCTCCTCACCGCCTGACCTCGTCCGGGCGGCGTGCCGCCCCTGCTCGACCCCGCGGACCCGGCTGCCCCCAGCGGCCGGGTCCGCGGTCGTCCGGGAGGTGGTCGGGCCCCGGACGTGCGACCTTGGTCCTGCCCCCTCCCGCGCCGGCACTTAGGTAAGGTTTACCTCATGAACTCGGTCGCTCGTGACCGCGCCACGCTCGCCGGAACCGTGCTCGTCTCGTGGCTCGGGTCGCTCGGGCTCGCGTGCGCCTTCCTCGTCGTCGGACGCGTCGCCGACGACGTCCTCGCCGGCCGGACCACCGGTGCCGGGACCTGGGCGCTCGGCGCCGCCGGTGCCCTCGTCGCCGGGCTCGCCTCCGCCTGGACCGTCGTGCGCAGCAGCGACCACGCCGCGCGCACGGAGGGCGCCGTCCGGCACGCCGTCGTCGCCCAGGTGCTCGACCTCGGCACGGCCCAGGGTGCCCGGGAGCGCACCGGGCGCGTGGTGTCCACCGCCACCGACGCCGCCGAGCGGGTGGGCACCTACCGCGGCACCTTCCTGGCCCCGACGTTCGCCTCGGTCACCGTGCCGGTCGTGGTGCTCGTCCTCGTGGCGGTCGTCCTGGACCCGCTCTCGGCCGCGCTGCTGGCGCTCGCCGTGCCGTTCGTGCCGCTCGCCGTCGGCGGCTTCCAGCGGCTGTTCCGCGGCTCGTCCACCGAGTACCGGATGACGGCGCGCCGCACCGCCGGGGCGTTCCTCGACGCGATCCAGGGCCTGACGACGCTGCGCCTGCTCGGCGCGGGCGAGCGTCGCGCGCGCCGGCTCGCCGCGACGTCCGAGGAGCTGCGCCGCTCCGTGATGAAGCTCCTCGCGGGCAACCAGGTCGTCATCCTCGTCGCCGACTCGGTGTTCTGGCTCGGGTTCGTCGCGCTCGCGGCGTGGCTCGCGACCACTCGGGTCGCCGTCGGGGTCCTGACGCCCGGCGAGGGGGTCGCGCTCGTCCTGCTCGGCACGCTGCTGCTCGACCCGCTCGACCGGATCGGGCAGTTCTTCTACCTCGGGCTCAGCGGCCGCGCGGCCCAGCGGGAGGTCGACGCGTTCGTCGCGCAGGAGGCGCTCGTGCGCGACCCGGCCCCCGCCGACGGCGGCCCCACCCCGGAGCGCACGCCGGACGGGATCGCCGTCGAGCTCGCCCAGGTCGGCCTCACCTACCCCGACGGCACGGCGGTGCTGCACGGCGTCGACCTGCGCATCGAGCCGGGGGAGCACGTCGTCCTGCTCGGCCGCTCCGGTGCCGGCAAGTCGACCCTCGTCGACCTGCTCGGCGGCGTCCTGCTGCCGAGCGCCGGGACGGTCCGGCTCGGCGGAGCCGCGACCGACGCGATGCCGCTGCACCGCACGCGGGGCCTCGTGGCGGTCGTCGCGCAGCAGACCTACCTGTTCACCGGGACCCTCGCGGACAACCTGCGCCTGGCCGACCCGGACGCCACCGACGAGCGGCTGTGGGACGCGCTCGAGACCGCTGCGCTCGCCGCCGACGTCCGGGCGATGCCGCTCGGGCTGGCGACCCCGGTGGGGGAGCGCGGGCTGTCGCTGTCCGGTGGGCAGGCCCAGCGCCTGGCGATCGCCCGCGCCGTGCTGCGCGACGCCCCGCTCCTGGTGCTCGACGAGCCCACCGCCCAGATCGACCTGGCTTCCGAGCGGCTCGTGGTCGAGGCGCTCGGCCGGGTGACCCGCGGCCGGACCGTGCTGACGATCACGCACCGGTCCACCGCCGTGCCGCCGGGCGCGCGCCTCGTGGTGCTCGAGGACGGGCGCCTGAGGCCCGCAGGGACCGACGTCCACGTCCAGGCCGACCGGGACGACCCGCCGGGCGACCCGGCCGCACCCACCACCCGTGAGGAGGTGACCGCGTGAGCGCGGCACCCGCCACCACCTCCGCCGGCCGCGCCGCGTCGTCCCGGCCCGCGTCGTCCTGGCCCGCCCCGGCCGGGACGAGCCGCGCCGACGACGCCCGCCGCCTGCTGCGGCTGGCCCGTCCCGTCCTGCCACCGCTGGCCGCGTCCCTCGTGTGCCGGCTCCTCGCCCAGCTCGCGTCGGTCGCGATCCTCGCGGTCGCCGTGCACGGCGTCGTGCTGGCGGTCGACGCCGCTGCCGGCGGGCCGCCCGTCCCGGTCGGTCGCACGGTCGCGACCCTGGTCGCGCTCGCCCTGGTCAAGGGTGTGCTGCGCTACCTGGAGCAGCTCAGCGGGCACACGGTGGCGTTCGCGGCGCTCGCGATCCTGCGGGTGCACTTCTTCACGAGGCTCGAACCGCAGGCACCGGCGGCCGTCGAGGGCCGCCGCACGGGTGACCTGCTCTCGCGCGTCACCCGGGACATCGACCGTGTCGAGGTGTTCTTCGCGCACACGCTGGTGCCGGCCGTGGCTGCGGTGCTCACGCCCGCCGTGGTGCTCGTCGCCCTCGCCGTGGGCGTGCACCCGCTCGTCGCCGCGCCGGCGCTCGTCGCCTGGCTGGTGGCCGGGGTCGTCGTCCCGCGCTGGGGCCGGGGGCGCACCGCCGAGGCGGCAGCCCGCCTCCGTGCCGGCAAGGGCGGGCTCGCGCAGCACGTGACGGACACCGTCCAGGGCGTCCGCGAGGTCCTCGCGTTCGACGCGGGCGGGCGCCGGCTGGCCGGGCTCGACGCCGTCGGTGCCGACGTCGACGCCGCGCAGCGCACGACCGCGCGGCAGGTCGCCGCCCGCCGCGCCGTCGCGGGCGTGCTCGTGCCGGGCGTGCTGCTGGCGGTCCTCGCCGTCGGGGCGCCCCTCGTCGCGGCCGGGACCATCACCTGGGGAGCCCTCGTCGTCTCGGTCGCCGTCGTGCTCGCCACGACCCCGGCGGTGCTCGCCGTGGAGGAGGTGGTCGCCGACCTCGACCAGGCCTTCGCGTCCGCGCGCCGCGTGTTCGAGATCACCGACGCCCCGCCCGCGACCTCCGACCCGGCGGAGCCCGTCTCGCTGCCGGCCGCTGCCGGGGGGCGTGCGGTGCGGTTCGCCGGCCTGACGTTCACGTACCCGCCGCGGGCGGACGACGGTGCCGCACCGGGCGGGGCGGCGCCTGCGGTCGTCGACGTCGACCTCGACGTCCCGGCCGGGTCGACCGTCGCGCTCGTCGGCGCGTCCGGTGCCGGCAAGTCCACGCTCGCCCACCTGCTGCTGCGCTACCACGACCCCGACGCCGGTGCGGTGCTCCTCGACGGCGTCGACGTGCGGGACCTCACGCTCGACGACCTGCGCCGTCAGGTCGCGCTCGTGCCGCAGCGCCCGCACCTGTTCGCCGGCACGCTGCGCAGCAACCTGCTGCTGGCCCGCCCCGACGCGGACGACGCCGCCCTCGACGCGGCCTGCGCGGTCGCACAGCTCACCGACGTCGTGGCCGGGCTGCCCCGCGGCTACGACACCCCGATCGGGGAGCGCGGGGCGCGGCTGTCGGGCGGGCAGCGCCAGCGGGTCGCCGTGGCGCAGGCCGTGCTCCGCGACGCCCCCGTGGTGGTGCTCGACGAGGCGACCAGCCAGCTCGACGCCGCCACGCAGGCGTCCCTGCAGGCCGCGTTCGACGCCCTCGGCGAGGGGCGCACCGTGCTGCAGGTCGCGCACCGGCTCGAGACCGTGCGCGCCGCGGACCTCGTCGTCGTCCTCGACGGCGGCCGCGTCGTCGAGCAGGGCACCCACGAGGAGCTGCTCGCCCGCGACGGCGCCTACGCCCGCCTCGTGGGACGCTCGCTCGAGCCCGCCGCCGGCTGACCGCGGCGCACCCCGGGCCGCACCGGACCCGACGCGCCGCCCGACCTGGCCACGCGCGCCCCCGCGAGCAGGGAGCATGGGGGGCGTGCCTCCCTCGACAGGTCCCGTGCCCCGCACCGCGACCCGGCGCGTGCTGTCCGACGAGCGCCGCCCCGCGTTCTTCGACTCCGCGGTCGACGGCGCACCCCGCTGGGCGACGGGTGCGCTCACCGCGCTGCAGGCCGTGACGCTCTCCCTGGCCGCTCTCGCGGTGCCCGCGGTCGCGGCGTTCGTCGCGACGTCGGCAGACCCGTCCAACGCGGACGTGGGCTGGACCCGGGCCGTGGTGGTCGCCGCCGGGCTCTGGCTGCTCGGCCACGGGGTCCCGCTGGACGTCGGCGGCGCGACGATCACCCTGGTCCCGCTGGGGGTGACCGCCCTCGCGCTGTGGACGGCCTGGTCGTCGTCGCGCCGCTCGGGGGTGCCGTCCCGCTCCGGGACGGCGGGGGCGGTCGGCACGTACGCGCTGCTCACGGTCCTCGTGGGGCTCGTCGCCGGCGCCGGCGGCGCGGATCTGCTCCGTGCGCTCGTCGGCGGCCTCGTCGTCGGAGGGGTCGGGCTCGGTGCCGGTCTGCTGCGGCGCCCGGGCGCGCCGACGCCCGCCGCGCTGCTCGCCCCCGTGCGCGCCCGCGTCGGCACGGACGTCCTCGCCGGCGCGCGCGCGGGGGTGCTCGCGGCCGCCGGGCTGGTCGCCGCAGGCGCCGCCCTGACCGCCGTGTGGGTCGTCGCGGGCCGGGCGACCGTCGGCGACGTCGTCGACGGCCTCGGGCTCGACGCCGTCGGCGGCGCGGTCCTCGCGGTCGCCGAGCTGGCGGTCCTGCCGAACCTCGTCCTGTGGTGCGTCGCGTGGCTCGCGGGCCCCGGGTTCGCCGTGGGTGCCGGCACCGTGTTCTCCCCGGCGGAGGTCGTCGCCGGCCCGCTGCCGGCGGTCCCGCTCCTGGGGGCGCTGCCGTCGCCGCACGTCTCCGGGGGGCTCCTGCTCGTGGCCCCCGCGCTGCTGCCCGCGGTCGGGGCGCTCGCCGGGCTGGCGATGCGCCGGGCCGCCGCGCCCGCGCGGCCCCGCGGGGTCTGGCTGCGGCTGCTGGCGCTCGGCGGGACGTCCGGGCTGCTCGTCGGCGCCCTCGTCGGCGCGGCGTCGGGCTCGGCAGGCCCGGGGCGCATGGCCGAGGTCGGCGCCACCGCATGGCTCGTGGGCCTGCTCGCCGGGGCCGGGTGCACGCTCGGCGCGCTCGTCGTCGCCGTGCCTACCGACCCGTTCGTGCGTGCCGGCGTGCGGGCGCGGCTGCGTCCCGGTGCCGGGGCGCGCGAGGCGGGCCCCGGCGCTGCGACCACGGGCCCTGCGCCCGCCGGTGCTTCGCCCGTCAGCCCTGCGGGACCGACGGCAGCAGGGAGCGTGTGAGCTCCTCGAGGTCGCGGCGCAGGTCCGCGTCGCACGTGCGCTGCGCCTGCTGCGTGAGCGCCCGCTCCTGGCACTGCGCGTGCTCGCGCAGTGCCGGCGTGAACAGCAGCGACTGCGCGGCGACGGCCGTCCACCCCAACGACGCGACCACGAGCACCGTCGCCATCACCACCACCGACGCCCGCGCGCGCGAGCGCCCCGCGTGGACGACGGCCACGATCGCGCACGCCAGCGCGAGCACGGCGAACGGGGTGGCGCCCAGCGCCCACGGGTACGGGGACGACAGCGTCAGCACGGAGACGAGCAGAGCTGCCGCGGCACCCGTCGCCCACCGGTGGGCGCGGACGACGCCCTCGGCGTCGGGCTCGCGCGGCGCCGGGCCGGGCGGCCCGTCCGCGGGGGGCGGGGGACCGGCCGGCGCACCGGCGGGTGCCTGGCGGGGATCGACGTCCTGCGGTGCGCCGTCGACCGGCGCGTGCTGCTGCTGCGCCGCCGGCTGCTCCGGCGGCGCGTACGGGTTGCCCATCTGCCCAGTCTCGCAGGCCCGGGCGGTGCGACGGGCGTCCGGGCGCGGCGGCTAGGGTCGGTCGCGTGCGCCACGACCGACCCACGCCGCCCCCGCCGACCCCCGCGACGAGCACGGCCCGCCGCCTCGTGGTGCTCGTCTCGGGCACCGGCTCGAACCTCGCGGCCCTCCTCGCCGCCCACGAGGACCCTGCCTACGGCGCGCGCGTCGTGGGCGTGGTCAGCGACCGGGCGGGCGTCGCCGCCTTGGACAGGGCGCGCGCGGCCGGCCTGCCGACGGCGGTGGTCGCGCTCGCGGACTTCCCGGACCGGGCCGCCTGGGACCGTGCGCTGGCCGAGGCGGTCGCCGTGTTCTCGCCGGACCTCGTGGTGATGGCCGGGTTCATGAAGCTCGTCGGCGAGGCGTTCCTGGACCGCTTCGGCGGCCGGGCGATCAACACGCACCCGGCGCTGCTGCCCGCGTTCCCGGGGGCGCACGGGGTCCGGGACGCCCTGGCGTACGGGGTCAAGGTGACGGGGTGCACGGTCATCGTCGTCGATGGCGGCGTGGACTCCGGCCCCATCGTCGCGCAGACACCGGTGGTCGTGGAGCCCGACGACGACGAGCACGCCCTGCACGAGCGGATCAAGGCGGTGGAGCGGACGCTGCTGGTCGAGACGGTGGGGGCGGTCGCGCGCGGCGGCCTGCGCGTGGACGGACGGCACGTGCGGGTCGGCGGCGCCTGAGGCGCGGCGGTGCCCGCCGCGCCCGCCGCCGCCCGGCCACGCCCGCCGCGCGGCGGATGGCGGGCGGGCCGCGGCGTCAGGCGGCGGCCTGCTCGTCCTGCCGGTAGGCGGCCAGGGTCTGCGTCACGACGTCGTCCCACGGCGTGGACGACGTGCCGAGCACGGAGCGGCTCGCGGCGTCGTCCGCGACGAACGGCGCGGTGAACTGGTACCCGACCGCGTGCACCTCGCGCATCATCGGCTGCGCGACGCCGAGGGCACGCACGAGCGCGAGCGGGACGGGGGAGATCCGCGGTGCGGGTGCCCCGGCGGCGGCGGCGAAGCGCTCGGCGACCTGCCGGTACGTCTGCGGCTCGGGCGACGGCACGTGCCAGGGGCGGCCCCAGGCGGCGGGGAGCGCGGCAGCGGCGGCGAGCGCGGCCGCGAAGTCGGGCAGGTACGTCCACGTGTGCGGCTGGTCGGCGGACCCGATCGGGCGCAGCACCCTGCCGGCGAGCAGCGGGGCGAGCATGCGCGGGCCGACGTGGGCGTGGGCCTCGGCGCCGGGGCCGAGGTAGTCGGACCCGCGCACCTCGACGGCGCGCAGCGCTCCGGCGTCGTGGCGGGCCAGCGCGTCGGCCCACATGCGCGCCCGCACCTGCCCCTTGGTCTCGCGCGTGGCCAGCGGGTCGTCCTCGTGCATGTGCTCGTTGCCCGCGCCGTAGGAGTAGAGGTTGCCGGCGACGACGAGCACGGCGCCGGTGCGCTCGGCGGCGGCGAGGAGGGCGTCGGCGACCGGGGGCCAGTCGCTGACCCACCGGTGGTAGGCCGGGTTGACGCAGTTGTACAGGGCGGCGGCGCCGTGGGCGTGCCGCGCGAGCGCGTCGGCGTCGGTCCCGTCGACCCGGTGCTGGGTGACGCTGCCCCCGCCGGCGACGACGGACCGGCCGGGCGCGCCGGGGCGGGGACCGGAGCGGGACAGGACGTGCACCTCGTGCCCCGCGGCGGCGAGGTGCTGGGCGAGCGTGCGGCCGATGGGGCCCTTGCCGAGGACGACGTGACGAGCCATGAGGATCTCCCGGACGATCGAGTGTGAGCACTGCTCTCTGATGTGAGCAATGCTCTGCCCGGATGCGACGCGCTGTCAAGAGCAGTGCTCTCGTTTGCGATCGCCGCTCTCGCCGGCGAGGATGTCGGCATGCCCAGAACGCAGGCCGCCCCCGCGGCCCCGGAGCCCTCGGTGCGGGTCTCGGCACGGGACCGAGCGCGGGCCGAGGTCATGCGCGACCTGCTCGCCGCCGCCCGCGCCCGGCTCGCCACCGAGGGGGCCGCCGAGCTCTCGCTGCGCGCCGTCGCGCGCGACCTCGGCCTCGCCTCCTCCGCCGTGTACCGGTACGTCCCCTCGCGCGACGCGCTGCTCACCCTGCTCGTCGTCGAGTCCTACGACGCCGTGGGCGCCGTCTGCGAAGGGGCGGCGAGCACCTCCGACGCCGCCGGCCACGCACCGGCCCGAGCCTGGCTCGAGGTGGCCCGCGCCGTGCGCCGCTGGGCGCTGGCCGACCCCCGCGGCTTCGAGCTGATCTACGGCACGCCGGTGCGCGGCTACGCGGCCCCGGCGGACACCGTCGTGCCCGCCACCCGCGTGTGGGCCGTCGTCAGCGGCCTGCTCGCCGCCGCACGCGCCGACGGCTCGCTGCGCCCGGCCGGGCCGACGTTCGCGACCGACGGGCTCGTCACCGACGACGTGTACGCGTTCGCCGCGGCCCACGGCGCCGACGTCGCCGCGCTGTCCGGCACCGACGACGACGCGCAGGACCGTCGGCGTGACGTCGTACGGTCGATCACGCTCTTCAGCAGCCTCCTCGGAGCCCTGACCGCCGAGCTCTTCGGCCACCTGCGCGGCGTCGGGCAGGACCCCGACCGGGTCTTCGACGTCACGGTCGCGACCGCCGCGGCCGGCGTCGGGCTGCACGTCGACCTCGCGGACGCGTGGGACGCGCCCGCGCGCTGACGTCCGCCGCGCCGGACGGCCGGCGGGTCGTTCAGCGCCAGAGGATCGCGCGCTCGCCGACGTCGGTGAACAGGCAGCCGACCGCGTGGCCCGCGTCGTTCACCGCCATGAGCGTCACCTCGCCCGCCGCCGGGTCGACGTACCGCACCGGGCCGCCGGAGTCCTGCGCGAAGGCCTGCTGACCCTGCCCGGGCGGGGCCACCCAGCCGATCGCCCGGCCGCGGTCGCTGAGGTCCGCGACGACGCCCAGCGCACCGCCCTGCGGCCCGACCTCCGCCACCGCGCCGGTCGCCGACCACCGCACCGGCCGCACGTCGCCCGACCCGGCCGACAGGTAGCTGTAGCCGGCCGCCCGCCCCCGGTCGTCCACCGCCGTGGCCAGGCTCGAGCCCGACCCGTCGCCGAGGCCCGCGAGCTGCACGAGCCGGCCGTCGGTCTCCCAGCGCACGGCGTGCTGGGTGTCGCCCACCCACGCGGCTCCCACGACCTGGCCGCGGTCGTTCACGTCGCTCGCGTCGGTCCGGCCCCCGAGGCCCTCCAGCTCCGTCATCACCCCGTTCCGCCACCGGAACGCGGCGGGCTCCCCGCCCCACGCCGCCGACGTGCCGACCAGCTCGCCGCGCTCGCTCAGCCCCGTGACGTAGACGAGCGTGTGATCCGGTGCCAGGGCCCCGACCATCCACAGCCGGCTGCCGTCCCAGAACGCGGCCTGGCCGTCGACCGTCCCGGCCACCTGGCCGCGGTCGTTGATCAGCCGCGCGGTCGTCAGCCCGCCGGGCAGGGGCAGGACCCGCCCGCCGTGCACGAGGTGCGTCGTGGTCAGGACCGTCCCGCGGTCGTTGACGTCCCACGCGCACTCCTCGACGCCGAGGTCGACGACGACGCCGGCCTGCTGGGGCGTGACCGTCGTGCCGCCGCCGGGCGGCCCGGCCAGCGGGGCGGCGCCCGTCACGGCGAGCGTGGTCACGAGCAGAGCGGTGGCGATCGCAGACATGGTTCCCCCCAGGTCGAGGCAGCCCGGCCCTGGGCGGCCGTCCACGATCGTGCACCCGGGACGAACCGTGCACAACGCGCACGGCCGGACTTCACCTGCACGGCCGCACCGGGGCGTCCGGGCGCCGCGCGCGGGGACCGGCGGGCGGGTCCCGGTAGACTCCGACCCGGTCGTGACTGGCGCAGGTGGAGGCAACCACCGGGGAGCGGCCGCAGCCGGTCCACCGTGCACCGCCCGCCTGGGTGCGCGGGTCCCCCGACCGACGCTTCCCCCGGGAGATGCCATGTCCGACGCGCCCACGCCCACCGCCGACGCCACCCGCCGCCCCGTGCGCCGCGCGCTGCTGTCCGTCTACGACAAGACCGGGCTCGTCGAGCTCGCGACCGCCCTGCACGCGGCCGGCGTCGAGCTCGTCTCCACCGGGTCGACCGCTGCGACCGTCGCCGCGGCCGGCGTGCCGGTCACGCGCGTGGAGGACCTCACCGGGTTCCCCGAGTGCCTCGACGGGCGGGTCAAGACCCTGCACCCGCGCGTGCACGCCGGGATCCTCGCCGACACCCGTCGCCCCGAGCACCTTGCCCAGCTCGACGAGCTCGGCGTCGCCCCGTTCGAGCTCGTCGTGGTCAACCTCTACCCCTTCACGCAGACCGTCGCGTCGGGCGCCGACGTCGACGCGTGCGTCGAGCAGATCGACATCGGCGGGCCGTCGATGGTGCGGGCCGCCGCCAAGAACCACCCGAGCGTGGCCGTCGTGGTCGACCCGGACCGGTACGAGCAGGTCGTCGCGGCCGTCGCGGCCGGCGGCTTCACGCTCGCCGAGCGCACGCGGCTGGCCGCGCAGGCGTTCGTGCACACCGCGACCTACGACGTGGCCGTCGCCTCGTGGATGGGCTCCGTGGCCACGACTACCGACGAGGTCGACGGCGTCAGCACCGGCTTCCCCGCCTGGGTGGGCGCCACCTGGGAGCGGGCCGACGTGCTGCGCTACGGCGAGAACCCGCACCAGCGCGCGGCGCTCTACACCTCCGCGCACGGCCCCGCGGGGCTCGCGCAGGCCACGCAGCTGCACGGCAAGGCCATGAGCTACAACAACTACGTCGACGCGGACGCGGCCTGGCGCGCGGCGCACGACCAGGACGGTCCGACGGTCGCAGTCGTCAAGCACGCCAACCCGTGCGGCATCGCCGTGGGCGCCGACGTCGCCGACGCGCACGCCAAGGCCCACGCGTGCGACCCCGTCTCCGCGTTCGGCGGCGTCATCGCCGCGAACCGCGTGGTCACCCGCGCCGCTGCCGAGCAGATCGCCGCCGTCTTCACCGAGGTCGTCGTCGCCCCCGGGTTCGACGACGACGCGCTGGCGGTGCTGCAGCAGAAGAAGAACGTGCGCCTGCTCGTCGTGGACGCCCCGCCCGCGGGCGCGGTCGAGATGCGGCCCGTCTCCGGCGGTCTGCTGCTGCAGGTCGTGGACCGCGTCGACGCACCCGGCGACGACCCGACGACGTGGACGCTCGCGGCCGGCGACGCGGCCGACGACGCGACGCTCGCCGACCTGGCGTTCGCCTGGCGGGCCGTGCGCGCGGTCAAGTCCAACGCCATCCTGCTCGCCCACGACGGTGCGTCGGTCGGGGTGGGCATGGGCCAGGTCAACCGTGTCGACTCGTGCCGCCTGGCCGTCGAGCGGGCGAACGCCGGAGGCGCGGAGCGCGCCCGGGGCGCCGTCGCCGCGTCCGACGCGTTCTTCCCGTTCGCCGACGGGCTGCAGGTGCTCCTCGACGCCGGGGTCCGGGCGGTCGTGCAGCCCGGCGGGTCCGTCCGGGACGAGGAGGTCGTCGCCGCGGCGCAGGCCGCCGGCGTCACGCTCTACCTGACCGGCACGCGCCACTTCGCGCACTGACGCCGACCCCGGTGCCGTCCCGCGGGGCGGCACCGGGGCGGCAGCTCCGGCGGGGGTGTCAGCGGCGGCGCAGCGCGGCCAGGCTCGTCGCGTCCCCGGGGTCGATCCGGGGCAGCGCGGCCGGGGCCAGCAGCCGCCGTGCGGCTCCGACGTCGCGGGGCCGGTCGGCGGCCAGCGCCGCGGTGGTCGTCCCGTCCGGCCGCGACCAGAGCACCGAGAAGCCGGCGTCGTCCGGGGCGCGCAGCACCGTCGGGACGTCGCCCGGCGACGGGAGGCCGAGCAGGGCGAGGTCGTGGCCGAGCTGGGTGGAGAACGCGTAGGGCACGAGGTCGTCGCCCGTCGCCGGGTCCGCCGGCACGCCGAGCAGGTGCCGGACGAGCACGTCGGGCCCGCGCAGCGCCGCGTCCCAGTGCCCGCCGGGCACCCACCCGTACCGGGCCGAGCGGCGCACCGCGACGTCCCCGACCGCGTGCAGGCCCGGCACCGGACCGTCCGGGCCGAGCACCCGGTACGCCTCGTCGACGCGCAGCCGGCCCTCGTCCCGCGGCAGCGCGTCGCCCAGCCACGCGGTCGCCGGACGGGCGCCCACGGCCACGAGGACCACGTCGGCGGCCAGCGTGCGCCCGTCCGCGAGCGTCACGGCGTCGGGGCGGACGGCCGCGACGCGGACGCCCGTGAGCAGGCGGACGCCCGCGGCCGCGTACCACGGGCGGGTCAGGGCGCCCACCTCGACGCCGAGCGGTCCGGCCAGGGGGGCGTCGGCGGCCTCGACGACGGTGACGTCGTGCCCCGCCGCGGCCGCGACGCCCGCGACCTCGGCACCGATCCAGCCCGCCCCCACGAGGACGAGCCGCCGCGTCCCGGCCCCGAGGAGGTCGCGCAGCCCCGCCGCGTCCTGCGCGGTGTGCAGGGTGCGCGCGTCCCACCCGGCGGGCCGGGCAGCGGCCGAGCCGGTGGCCAGGACGACGCAGGCCGCGGTGTGCTCCGCGACGTCGGTGACGACGGTCGTGCCGACCGGTGCGGGCCGCAGGGTGCGCGCGGGCTCGGCGAGCCGCACGTCGTCGGCCAGCGCGCCCAGGTCGGCGTCGATCTCGTCTGCCAGCCAGGCCGGACCGGTGCGGTCGAGCAGGTGCTTGGACAGCGGCGGGCGGTCGTACGGGGCGAGGCCCTCCGCGCCGAGGACCCGCACGTGGCCGTCGTACCCGTGCTCGCGCAGGGCGGCGACGGTGCGGGTGGCGGCGAGCCCGGCGCCGACGACGAGGACGTCCGGCGGGGTGGTCACGCACGTCACGGTATCCCGCGGGACCGGGCGTGCGGGCCCGGCCCCCGGGGCGGCCCGCGGCGGTAGTCTCTGCGGCGGACCACGCCCCTCCCGGCAGACAGAAGGCACACGCGCGCATGACGACGCAGCGGGACCCCCGGCCGCCGCACCCCGCCCCGGACGCCGAGCCGGCAGCGGACGCCGTCCCGGCCCCGGAGGACGTCCCCGAGGAGGAGGCGCCGCTCGACCCGCGGGCGATCGCCCGGGCGTCGTTGCAGGCGGGGCGCAACGCGTCGCTGTGGTGGTCGAGCGCCGGCGTCGCCGTCTCGGCCGCGCTGTCGGTCCTGTGGAGCCCGCGCCTCGGGCCGGTCGCCCTCGCGCTCGTGCTCCTCGCCGGTGCGGTGCTGCGGGCCGTGTCCCCGCCGCCCGGCCCCGTCGCGTTCAGCCCTCGGGCGCGCTGGATCGACCTGGTCACGCTCACGGGGTTCGCGGTGGTGCTGCTCGGGCTGACCTGGATCGTGCCCGCCTGGGGCCCGTACCCGACCTTCCCCTGACACGGGCAGGGCCCGGGTGCCGTGCACCCGGGCCCTGCCTGCGCCGGTGGTCCCGGCGGCAGCCGTCAGCGTGCGACGGCGTCCTCGAGGTCGTCGTCCTCGTCGAGCTCGTCGATCTCCAGCGGCTCGCTCGCGAACGCCCGGTACACCAGGGCGGCGACGGCGGCACCGACCAGCGGCGCGACCCAGAAGAGCCACAGCTGCTCCAGGGCCCAGCCCTCGGAGAAGATCGCGACGGCCGTCGAGCGCGCGGGGTTCAGGCCGGCGTTCGTGACGGGCAGCGCCACGAGCAGGAGCACGGCGTAGGTGAGGCCGATGGCGTACGGGGCGTGCCCGCGGGGCGTGCGGCGGTCGGTCGCGGCGAGCACGACGCCGACGAGCACGGCCGTGAGCACCACCTCGACGAGCAGCGCCGGCACCAGGCCGAACTCGGCGGACCCGGTCGACAGCCGCGACAGCGGGGAGTTCTCGGCGAAGCCGTTGGCCGTGGCGCCGACGAACGACCGCACGGAGGCCTCACCGGTCTGGCTGAGCAGCGCGGGCAGCGCG
Organism: Cellulomonas sp. SLBN-39; assembly: GCF_006715865.1. Taxonomy (NCBI): domain Bacteria; kingdom Bacillati; phylum Actinomycetota; class Actinomycetes; order Micrococcales; family Cellulomonadaceae; genus Cellulomonas; species Cellulomonas sp. SLBN-39. The sequence continues at coordinate 2,762,063 of NZ_VFOA01000001.1, forward strand.
GCCGGCACCGTGAGGAACAGGACGGCCGCGGCGAGCGCGCCGCCCGCGACCTGGGCGAGCCAGTAGGGCAGCAGGTCGCGGGCCCGGGTGCGGCCGGCGAGCACGGCGCCGAGGGTCACCGCGGGGTTCACGTGCCCGCCCGAGACGTGCCCGAGGGTGGCGACCGCGGCGAGGGTCGCGACGCCGAAGCCGAGCGCGACCGTCAGGGTCGTCTGGGTGCCGCTGAAGCCCGAGTAGAGCCAGATCCCCACGCCGGCGAGCACCACGAGGAACGTGCCGAACGCCTCGGCGCCCAGACGGGCGAGCAGGCCGGGCCCGTCCGTCGTGGTGGTCGTGACGACGACCTCCTCGACGACGGCGACCTCCTCGACCACGACGGCCGGGGCGGGCGCCTGCGGGGCGGCGGGCGCTGCGTCGGGGGCGGGCGTCGCGTCGGCGGCGGGTGCCGCGCCGGTCGCCGGGGCCGCGTCGGCCGTGGCCCCGGGTGCCGTGACCTCGGGCGTCGCGTCCGCGGAGGGCGTGGTCTCAGGCGTCGTGGGTGCGGCGTCGGTCGGCGTCGCGTCGGTGTTCTCGGGCTTCTGCTGGGACATGGGGGTCCTGTCAGGTCGGAAGGGTCGGTGCGACGGGCGTCCCGGGCGCTGGGGGAGGTCGCCGCGGACACGTCCGTGCGCGTGCGTGGGCCAGCATGCCAGGCCAGGCTGTGCAGGACAGCCCGTCGGCGCCGCGACCCCGCGTCGGGCGCACGACCACGCGGCACCGGCGGCCCCGGCCCCAGGTCTCTCGACGTCGAGTAACCTGGCCCGGACACCCACGGCACAGGAGGCAGGCTCCCGCATGGCGAAGATCAAGGTCGTCGGCCCCGTCGTCGAGCTCGACGGCGACGAGATGACGCGCATCATCTGGCAGTTCATCAAGGAACGCCTGATCCACCCGTACCTCGACATCGACCTGCGGTACTACGACCTGTCGATCCAGAACCGCGACGTGACGGACGACCAGGTCACGATCGACGCCGCCCACGCGATCAAGGAGCACGGCGTCGGCGTCAAGTGCGCCACGATCACGCCGGACGAGGCGCGCGTCGAGGAGTTCGGCCTGAAGAAGATGTGGGTCTCGCCGAACGGCACGATCCGCAACATCCTCGGCGGCGTCGTCTTCCGCGAGCCGATCATCATCAGCAACATCCCGCGCCTGGTGCCGGGGTGGAACAAGCCGATCATCATCGGGCGCCACGCGCACGGCGACCAGTACAAGTCGACGAACTTCAAGGTGCCCGGCGCCGGGAAGGTCACGATGACGTTCGAGCCGGCCGACGGCTCGGAGCCGCAGCGGTTCGAGGTCGTGACGATGCCCGAGGGCGGCGGCGTCGCGATGGGCATGTACAACTTCAACGAGTCGATCCGCGACTTCGCGCGCGCGTCGTTCGCGTACGGCCTGCAGCGCGGGTACCCGGTGTACCTCTCGACGAAGAACACGATCCTCAAGGCGTACGACGGTGCCTTCAAGGACATCTTCCAGGAGGTGTTCGACACCGAGTTCAAGGCGCAGTTCGACGCCGCGGGCCTCACGTACGAGCACCGCCTCATCGACGACATGGTGGCCTCCGCGATGAAGTGGGAGGGCGGCTACGTCTGGGCGTGCAAGAACTACGACGGCGACGTCCAGTCCGACACCGTGGCGCAGGGCTTCGGCTCGCTCGGCCTGATGACGTCGGTCCTCATGACCCCCGACGGCCAGACCGTCGAGGCGGAGGCCGCGCACGGCACCGTCACGCGCCACTACCGCCAGCACCAGCAGGGCCGCCCCACGTCGACGAACCCCATCGCGTCGATCTTCGCGTGGACCGGCGGCCTGAAGCACCGCGGGAAGCTCGACGGCACGCCCGAGGTGACGCAGTTCGCGCAGACCCTCGAGGACGTCGTCGTCCGGACGGTCGAGAGCGGCAAGATGACGAAGGACCTCGCGGTCCTCGTGGGCCCGGACCAGCCGTGGCTGACGACCGAGGAGTTCCTCGCCGCGCTGGACGAGAACCTGGCCGCCCGCCTGGGCTGACCACGACGCACCGACGCAGGGGCGCCACCGTCCGCGGTGGTGCCCCTGCGTCGTCGGACCGGCTTCACCCGCCCGGGCGGGTGAAGCCGGGTGGTGCGGTGCCGATGGGGGGTCGTGCACCCCACGACCCCTCCGACGACCGTGACCTCGCCCGTACCGGGCGCCCCGCGCCCGCGGTCCGCGGACGTGCCGGCCGGGCTCCGGCTGCCTCGCGGGGCCACGCTCACGCCCGCGTCGTTCGCCGCCCGGCACCGCGTCGTCCAGGGCGTCGTGTGGCTCAACCTCGTCGGCCTGCTGGTCCTGGGGGTGCTGTCGGACGAGCCGTTCCTTCACGTGCTCGCCGCCGCCGCACTGATCGCCGTCCTCGCCGTGCTGGGTCGTGCCCTGCCGCGGCCGGGCACGCGGGCGGCGCTGACGAGCGTCGCGCTCATGGGGTGCTCGTACCTCGCCATCCACGTCGCCGGCGGCCGTGTCGACGCCCACTTCCACCTGTTCGTCGCCCTGGTGTTCGTCGCGCTCTACCAGCAGTGGTCCGCGCTGCTGTGGGCGGTGGTGGCGGTGGTCGTCCACCACGGCGTCCTCGGTCTCCTCGCGCCGCACGCGGTGTTCGGGGAGATGGCCTCCCACCACGGTGCCGACCTGCCGGGTGCGGCGCTGGTCGGGCTCGTGGCCCTGCACGCGGCGTTCGTCGTGGTCGAGGTCGTCGGGATCCTCGTCCTGTGGCACTTCGCCGAGCAGACCGAGCGGGAGGTCAACGACGCCGTCCTCGCGGCAGGCGCCGCCCGCGAGGAGGCGGTCCTGGCCACGGCGCAGGCGCAGCAGGAGGCCGCCGTCGTGGAGGAGGAGCGCGCTCGACGGCTCGACACCCTGCTCGCCTCGCTCACCGCGCAGGCCGACGAGATCGCGCAGGTCGCGCGCACCGCGGCGGAGCAGGTGGTCACGGCCGAGCAGAGGGCCGACTCCCTCACCGCGGCGGCGCAGGACGTGGCCCGACGGGCGCAGGACGCCGCCGAGGCCGCGGACCGCGGGCGTCAGGTCTCCGGCCGCTCCCGCGAGCAGATGAGCGCGCTCGACGCCTCGGCGGGCCGCATCGCCGAGGTCATCGGCTCGGTCAGCGCCGTCGCCGCCCAGACCAACATGCTCGCCCTCAACGCGACCATCGAGGCCGCGCGCGCCGGCGAGGCCGGGCGCGGGTTCGCGGTGGTCAGCGGGGAGGTCAAGGAGCTGGCGGCCAGCACCGCGCACTCGGCGGGCACCATCGAGTCCGCCGTCCGTGCGGTGCAGCAGGGATCGGCCCAGGTGGCGGAGGCCTTCGACGAGACCACTTCGGCGGTCGACCGGATCGCCGCCATCCAGGACGAGATCGAGGCGGCCGCACGCTCGCAGGTCGCGGTCGTGGCGCAGGTGCGCGAGGACCTCGCGGCGGCGGCCGCCGGGGCGACGGAGATCGTCCACCACGTCGACCGGCTCGTCGCAGGGATGCGGGTCTGAGCAGCGCGGTCGTCCGGTCGGGGGGTAGGTTCGCGGTGTACGCGTGACCCGCGTCGCGGGTCGCCGGGCCGACCGAAGGAGACCGCCCCGTGTCCGTCACCCCTGCCGTCGTCACCGTCACCGGCGGAGCCGGTCAGATCGGCTACGCCCTCGCCTTCCGCATCGCCTCGGGGCAGCTGCTCGGCCCGGACCGCCCCGTGCGCCTGCGCCTCCTGGAGATCCCCGCGGCCGTCCCGGCTGCTGCGGGCGTGGCCATGGAGATCGACGACTGCGCGTTCCCGCTGCTGGACGGCGTCGACGTCACGTCGGACGCCACCGCGGCGTTCGACGGGGTCGACGTCGCGCTGCTCGTGGGCGCGCGGCCGCGCACGAAGGGCATGGAGCGCGGCGACCTGCTGAGCGCGAACGGCGGGATCTTCGGCCCGCAGGGTGCCGCGATCAACGCCGGTGCGTCGGACGACGTGCGCGTGCTCGTCGTCGGCAACCCCGCCAACACCAACGCGTACATCGCGTCGGCGCACGCCCCCGACGTGCCGAAGGACCGCTTCACGGCGATGACCCGCCTCGACCACAACCGGGCCGTGGCGCAGCTGCGGCAGCGCACCGGTGCCGCGGTCGACGACATCGCGCGCCTGGCGATCTGGGGCAACCACTCCGCCACCCAGTACCCGGACCTGACGCACGCGACGATCGGCGGCCGCCCGGCGCTCGACGTCGTCGACGACGAGGACTGGGTGCGCGGCACGTTCATCCCGACGGTCGCGAAGCGCGGCGCGGCGATCATCGAGGCGCGGGGGGCCTCGTCGGCCGCGTCGGCGGCGAACGCGGCCATCGACCACGTCCGCACCTGGGTGGACGGCACGCCGGCGGGGGACTGGACGTCCGCCGCCGTCGTCTCGGACGGCTCGTACGGCGTGCCCGAGGGCCTGGTGTCGTCGTTCCCCGTGACGGCGTCCGGCGGCGCGTACACGATCGTGCCGGACCTGGAGCTCGACGCGTTCTCGCGCGAGCGGGTCGACGCCTCCGTGGCGGAGCTGGTCGAGGAGCGCGAGGCCGTGCGCGCGCTCGGCCTGGTCGGGTCGTGACACGCGTGGCGCACCGCGGCGCGCGGCGCCTGTGAGGGTCGCCGTCCGGGTGCGCCCCGGGGCGTCGCGCACCCGGGTCGGGGGCCTGCACGGCGACCGGCTCGTCGTGGCGGTGCAGGCGCGGGCTGTCGACGGCGCCGCGACCGAGGCCGCGCTCGCGGCGGTCGCCGACGCCCTGGGCCTGCGCCGCCGCCACGTGAGCCTCGTCGCGGGGGCGACGAGCAGGGACAAGGTCGTGGAGGTCGACGCGGGGCTGGTCGACGCGGCGCTCGCGGCGCGGCTGGAGGCGCTGCGCGACGCCTGAGCGCGGGCGTCGGCCGGCCCGCTGCCCCCTGGGCGTACGCGGTGGGCCGTCGGTGCGTCGGCTGTGCGCGCGGTATCAGGGACTTTGTCGGAACTCCTTGCAGCAACTTGATGCAAGGGGTTACGTTCGCGGGACAGCCCGCCTGCCGGCACGACGACGTGCCGCGACGAAGGAGTCCCGATGGTCGGCGTCCGTGTGCGTCCTGGCTCGTCCCCGTCCCCGTCCCCCCGCCCCGCCCCGGGCGCGACCGCGCCGTCGCGCCCCGGACCGGCGCGGCGCGTCGTCGCCGGGGGGACGGCCGCCGCCGTCGCGCTCGCGGGTCTCGTCGCCGCCCTCGCGCCGACGGCCGCGCAGGCCGACGCGACCGGCGTCGTCCTCGTCGGCAGCCTGCAGGACGAGCTCGGCTGCGGCGCCGACTGGGACCCGGCCTGCACCGCCACCGCGCTCGCCGCGGGTGACGTGCCCGGTCGCTGGACCAGCACCTTCACGGTGCCGGCGGGCGCGTGGGAGTGGAAGGTCGCCCTCGACGGCACCTGGGACGCCGCGTACGGCGCCGACGGCGGGGCCGACAACACGCCCCTGGTGGTCGCCGGGCCGGCCGAGCTCACGTTCACCTACGACGACGCCACGCACCGCACGTCCGTCGTGGTCGACGACCTCGCCGGCGGGTACACGGACGCGGACGCCGCCCTGGTCGCCGAGCCGGTGCGCGACCCCGGCGCGGGCGAGCAGCTCTACTTCGTCATGACCGACCGGTTCGCCAACGGCGACGCGTCCAACGACACCGGCGGCCTGACGGGCGACCGGCTGACGACGGGCCTCGACCCGACCGACAAGGGCTTCTACCACGGCGGCGACCTCGCCGGCCTGCGCGAGCGGCTCGACTACGTCGAGGGCCTCGGCGTCACGGGCATCTGGCTGACCCCGTCGTTCCTCAACCGGGCCGTGCAGGGCGAGGGCGCGAACGCGTCGGCCGGGTACCACGGGTACTGGATCACCGACTTCACGCAGATCGACCCGCACCTGGGCACCAACGCCGAGCTCGAGGCGCTCATCGACGACGCCCACGCCCGCGGCATCAAGGTGTACTTCGACATCATCACCAACCACACGGCGGACGTGATCGCGTACGCCGAGGGCCAGTACGCGTACGTGCCCCAGGCCGACGAGCCGTACCGGGCTGCGGACGGCACCCCGTTCGACCCGTCGGACGTGGCCGGCAGCGCGGACTTCCCCGCGCTGGACCCCGCGACGTCGTTCCCGTACACGCCCGTCGTGCCGGAGGCGGACGCCGACCTCAAGGTCCCGGGCTGGCTGAACGACCCGACGCTCTACCACAACCGGGGCAACTCGACGTGGACGGGGGAGTCGGTCACGTACGGGGACTTCGACGGCCTCGACGACCTCATGACCGAGCACCCGCGCGTCGTCGACGGCTTCGTCGACGTGTACGAGGCCTGGGTCGACCTCGGCATCGACGGCTTCCGCATCGACACCGTCAAGCACGTGAACACCGAGTTCTGGGAGACGTTCACCACCGAGGTCGCCGCGCACGCGGCCGCCGCCGGCAACCCCGACTTCTTCATGTTCGGCGAGGTGTACGACGCCGACCCGGCGCTGACGGCCCCGTACGTCCGGGACACCGACATGAACGCGATCCTCGACTTCTCGTTCCAGGCCGCCGCGGCGAGCTACGCGCGGGGGTTCGGCGCGTCGTCGCTGCACGCGCTGTACGCCGGCGACGACCTGTACACCACCCCGACGAGCAACGCGCAGGCGCTGCCGACCTTCCTCGGCAACCACGACATGGGGCGCATCGGGTACGCGGTCAAGGACACCGAGGACCCGCAGGGCCGCTCCGGCCTGGCGCACAGCCTCATGTACCTCACGCGCGGGCAGCCGGTCGTCTACTACGGCGACGAGCAGGGCTTCGTCGGCGACGGCACGCTCGGCGGCAAGGACAAGGACGCCCGGCAGTCGCTGTTCGCGTCCCAGGTGCCCGAGTACGCCGAGCAGGAGCTGCTGGACGGCACCCCGGCGGGTGCCGTGGACCGGTACGCGACCGACACCCCGCTGTACACGCACGTCGCCCGGCTCGCGCAGCTGCGGGCGGACACCCCGGCGCTGACGTCCGGCGCCCAGGTCGAGCGGTACGCCGACGGTGCGGTCTACGCGTTCTCGCGCGTCGGGGACGACGACGTCGAGCACCTCGTCGCCCTGAACAACGACGACGCGGCGACGACCGTCACGGTGGACTCGCTCACGCCCGGGGCGACGTTCACCCCGCTCCTGGCCACGAGCGGCACCGGCACGGCCGACGCGGCACCCGTGACCGCCGGCGCCGACGGCACGGTCGAGCTGGACCTGCCCGCGCTCGGCGCCCTCGTGCTGCGCGCCGACGCCCCGGTCGCGACCGGCGGGGACGCGATCACCCTGGCGTTGCCCGCCGCCGGTGCCGCCCTCGAGGGTCTGGCCCCGGTGGCGGCCGACGTCCCCGACGACGTGCACGCCACGACGTCGTTCGCCTGGCGCACCGTCGGTGACGACTCCTGGACCGCCCTCGGCACCGCCGAGACCACCGCGCCCCGGGTGTTCCACGACGTGCGCGACCTGGCCCCCGGCACCCTGGTCGAGTACCGGGCGGTGCGCGAGGACGCCGCCGGGCAGCGCACCGCCGCGTCGACCTTCGGCAGCGTCGGCGTGGCCGTCGACGGCGTCGAGCCCCCGCCGGGCCCCGGCGGCGAGGTCGTCACGGTGCCCGGCAGCCACAACGCCGCGATGGGCTGCGCGGGGGACTGGCAGCCCGGCTGCGAGGCCGCACGCCTGACCACGCTCAACGGCCTGGTGCACCACGGCACGTTCACGCTGCCGCCCGGCACCTACGAGTACAAGGTCGCCGTCGGCGGCACGTGGGACGAGAACTACGGCGCCGGCGGTGCACCGGGCGGGGCGAACATCACGTACACGGTGCCCGGGGACGAGCCCGTCGACGTGACGTTCGTGTACGACGCGACGACGCACCAGGTGACGACGTCCGTCGACGGCCCCCTGATCACGCTGCCCGGCTCGCACCAGAGCGAGCTCGGCTGCGCCGGCGACTGGGACCCCGCCTGCCTGGGCGCGGCCCTCGTCGACGGCGACGGTGACGGGACGGCCACGTTCACCGCTCCCGACCTGCCCGCCGGCACGTACGAGGTCAAGGTCGCGCACGGCCTGTCGTGGGCCGAGAACTACGGCGCCGACGGCGTGCGCGACGGCGCCAACATCGCGTTCGCCGCCCCCGGCGGCAAGCCCGTGACGTTCGTGTACGACCTGACCACGCACGTGCTCACGGTGCAGGTCACCGACCCGCCGCTGCCCGGCACCGGCCAGCTCGCCGCGCACTGGGTCGACGCGTCGACGATCGCCTGGCCCACGGCGTTCGTGCCGTCGGGCACCGACGCCGCCGACCTGACGTTCACGCTGCACGGCTCGACCGACGCGGCGCTCGAGGTCGACGACGGGCAGGTCGTCGGCGGCGAGGAGCTCCCGCTGACCGTGCTGCCCGACGGGCTCACCGACGCCCAGGCGGCGCGCTTCCCGGCACTCGCCGGGTACCTCGCGCTGCGCGTGGACGCCGACCGCGCCACCGTCGAGGACCTGCTCACCGGGCAGCTGCTCGTCCGTCAGGGCGCGGCCGACGGCACCGCCCAGGCGGTCACCGGCCTGCAGGTGCCCGGCGTGCTCGACGACGTCTACGCCGACGCCGCCGAGGCGACCCTCGGCACGACCTGGCGGCGCGGGGCACCGACGCAGACCCTCTGGGCGCCCACCGCCCAGGACGTCGACCTGCTCGTGTGGCCCGCCGACCGCCGCGGGCGCCTCGACACCTCGGCCGAGCCGGTCCGTCGGGCCGCGGAGCGTCGGGCGGACGGCACGTGGTCCGTCAGCGGGCCCCGGGCCTGGGCGGGTGCCGCCTACCTGTGGGAGGTCACGGTCTACGCGCCGACCACGGGCGAGGTCGAGGTCAACCGGGTCACCGACCCGTACGCCGTCGCCCTCACGCTCAACAGCACCCACGGCGTGCTCGTCGACCTCGACGACCCCCGCTACCGCCCCCGCCAGTGGGAGCGCACGCCCCAGCCCGTCGTGCGGCCCGTCGAGCAGACGATCTACGAGCTGCACGTGCGCGACTTCTCGATCACGGACGCGACCGTCCCCGAGCGGCTGCGCGGCACCTACGGGGCGTTCGCGGTGCGCCGCAGCGACGGCCGCGACCACCTGCGCCGCCTCGCCGACGCCGGGCTGACCACCGTGCACCTGCTGCCCACGTTCGACATCGCGTCGATCGAGGAGGACCGCGACGCCCAGGCCGAGCCGGCGTGCGACCTGGCGTCGCTGCCGCCGGACTCGCAGAAGCAGCAGGAGTGCGTCACGGCCGTCGCCGCCGGCGACGCCTTCAACTGGGGCTACGACCCGTGGCACTGGACCGCACCCGAGGGGTCCTACGCGGTCGACGCCACCGGCGGCGCCCGCCTGGCCGAGTTCCGCACCATGGTCGGCGCCCTGCACGCCGACGGCCTGCAGGTCGTGCTCGACCAGGTCTTCAACCACACCGCGGCCAGCGGCCAGGACGCCCGCAGCGTGCTCGACCGCGTCGTGCCCGGCTACTACCACCGGCTGAACGCCACCGGGCAGGTCGAGACGTCGACCTGCTGCCAGAACGTGGCCACCGAGCACACCATGGCCGAGAAGATGATGGTCGACTCCGTCGTCACCTGGGCCCGCGACCACAAGGTCGACGGCTTCCGGTTCGACCTCATGGGCCACCACTCCCGCACCACCATGGAGAAGGTCCGCGCCGCCCTGGACGACCTGACCCCCCGCCGCGACGGCGTCGACGGCTCGAAGGTCTACCTGTACGGCGAGGGCTGGAACTTCGGGGAGGTCGCCGACGACCGGCTGTTCGAGCAGGCCACGCAGGGCCAGCTCGGCGGCACCGGCATCGGCACGTTCTCCGACCGGCTGCGCGACGCCGTGCGCGGCGGCGGGCCCTTCGACGAGAACCCGAGGGTGCAGGGCTTCGGCTCCGGCGCCTTCACCGACCCCAACGGCGACCCCGTCAACGGCACCGCCGCCGAGCAGCGCGCCCGGGTCCAGCACCAGGGCGACCTCCTGCGCCTCGGGCTGGCCGGCAACCTGCGCGACTACGCCCTGCCCACGTCCGACGGCACCGTGCGCACCGGCGACGAGATCGACTACAACGGCCAGCCGGCCGGGTACGCCGACTCCCCGGAGGAGGTCGTCACCTACGTCGACGCGCACGACAACGAGACCCTCTTCGACAACCTGACCCTCAAGCTGCCGCAGGGCACCTCGATGGACGACCGGGTCCGCATGAACACGGTGTCGCTGGCCACGACCGCCCTGGCGCAGACGCCATCGTTCTGGCACGCGGGCGCCGACCTGCTGCGCAGCAAGTCCCTCGACCGCAACAGCTACGACTCCGGGGACTGGTTCAACGTGCTCGACTGGTCGCAGCAGACCAACGGGTTCGCGCGCGGCCTGCCGCCGGCCGCGGACAACGAGGCCAAGTGGCCGTACCAGCAGCCGCTGCTGGCCGACCCGGCGCTCGTGCCCACCCCCGAGCACATCGGCACCGCGCACGAGGCCGCGCTCGAGCTGCTCGAGATCCGCTCCTCGACCCGCCTGCTGCACCTGGGGTCCGCCGAGCTGATCGGCAGCCGCGTCACGTTCCCCGGTGCCGGTGCGGACGCCGACCCGGGCGTCGTGGTCATGCACGTCGAGGACCGCCGCGGCTGGGACCCCGCGGCGTACCGGTGGCGCACCGACGTCGACCGGCGCCTCGACGGCCTGCTCGTCGTGGTCAACGCCTCCGACGAGCCCACCACCCAGACCGTGGGCGCGCTCGCGGGCCGGCGGTACGCCCTGCACCCCGTGCAGGCGCGCGGGCAGGACGACGTGGTCCGCACGACCCGGTACGACCGGGCGACCGGTGCGGTGACGGTGCCGGCACGGACCGTCGCGGTGCTCGTCGAGCAGGCGGGCCGCGGCGGCTACGCCCCGACCCCGCCGCGGGGGGTGCCGGGCCGCTCCTGACCGCCCGCCGCCCGCCTCGTCGACCACCGCGGTCGACCCCGCCGGCCCGTCCTCGCCCGAGGGCGGGCCGGCGTGCGTGGTGCTGCGTTCCGGTCCCGAACCCGGACGAGTCCGGGCGAGCCGACCGGTGTCCGGTTCGTCCGGATCAGGTCCGACGTCCCGGGGGACAACGCTGTCCGGTGCGCCGTGACCGAACCGTGATGGTTTCGAGACCGGAGCGGTTGCCTCCGGCGTTGACTTCGAGAACCGAAGGCAACAGAGTGTGCGTGCTGCACCTCGGGACGACGACGACCGGCGTCCTGGAGTCAGTCGGGACACCGCGCGTGGGCACGGCAGCCGCGCACCGGACCCGCAGGGTTCGCACCGAACCTCTCAGCGACGAGAAGGAGCAGACATGCGACGCAAGATCACCATGACGGCGGCGACCGGGGCGGCGCTCGTCCTCGGCCTCGCTGCCTGCGGCGGTGGCGGCGCCGGCAGCACCGAGGGTGACGGCGAGGCTCCCGCAGCCGAGGACGTCCTCGTCGGGGTCGCCATGCCGACCGAGACGTCGGAGCGCTGGATCGCGGACGGCGACGCCGTCGAGGCCGGGCTCAAGGAGCTCGGCTACCAGGTCGACCTGCAGTTCGCGGGCGACGACATCCCGACCCAGACCCAGCAGATCGACTCGATGATCACGGGCGGCGCAGACGTCCTCATCATCGCGGCGATCGACGGCACGGCCCTGTCGAGCCAGCTCGACGCGGCCGCGGCGGCGAACATCCCCGTCATCTCGTACGACCGCCTCATCCGGGACAGCGAGAACGTGGACTTCTACGTCACGTTCGACAACTTCGCGGTCGGTGTCGCCCAGGCCAACGGCCTGCTCGCCGGCCTCGGCCTGACCGACTGGGCGGGCGAGCCCGTCGACGGCGCGCCCGAGGGCCCGTTCAACATCGAGCTGTTCGCCGGCTCGCTGGACGACAACAACGCGCACTTCTTCTGGGACGGCGCCATGTCGGTCCTCGAGCCGTACATGGAGGACGGCACGCTCGTCGTGCCCTCCGGCCAGACGGACATCGAGCAGGCCGCCACGCTGCGCTGGTCGCAGGAGACGGCGCAGGGCCGCATGGAGACGCTCCTCACCTCGACGTACTCCGACGGCACCGAGCTGCACGGCGTGCTCTCCCCGTACGACGGCATCTCGCGCGGCATCATCACGGCGCTCCAGAGCGTCGGCATGGGCCCGTCGCTCGAGGACGGCCTGCCGGTGGTCACCGGTCAGGACGCCGAGATCGCGTCCGTGAAGCTCATCCAGGACGGCATCCAGTCCTCGACGATCTTCAAGGACACCCGCAAGCTCGCCGACCAGTCGGTCACCGCGGTGGAGTCCTTCATCAACGGCGAGGACCCCGAGGCGAACGACACCGAGACGTACGACAACGGCGTGAAGGTCGTCCCGTCGTACCTGCTCACGGTCGACACGGTCCACGCGGACAACATCACCGAGCTGCTGGTCGACTCCGAGTACTGGACGCAGGAGGAGATCGACGCGGGCGTCGCGGAGTGATCTGACGCACCCCGGACGGGCCCGGTCCACGCAAGGGGCCGGGCCCGTCCCACGCCCGACGAGAGAACGGAGGACGCGCATGAGCGTGATCCTGGAGATGCGCTCGATCACGAAGACCTTCCCCGGCGTCAAGGCGCTGCAGGATGTGACGCTGACGGTCGAGCGTGGCGAGATCCACGCCATCTGCGGTGAGAACGGCGCCGGCAAGTCGACGCTGATGAAGGTGCTCTCCGGGGTCTACCCCCACGGCACCTACGAGGGCCAGATCCTCTTCGAGGACGAGGAGATGTCGTTCGGGTCGATCAACGACTCCGAGGCCAAGGGCATCGTCATCATCCACCAGGAGCTCGCGCTGGTGTCCTACCTGTCGGTCGCGGAGAACATCTTCCTCGGCAACGAGGTCCGCGGCGCCGGCGGCCTGATCGACTGGAACAAGACCAACGACGAGGCGGCCAAGCTGCTCGCCCGCGTCGGTCTCGACGAGAACCCGACGACGCCCGTCTCCCAGCTCGGCGTCGGCAAGCAGCAGCTCATCGAGATCGCCAAGGCGCTGTCGAAGGAGGTCAAGCTCCTCATCCTCGACGAGCCGACCGCCGCCCTGAACGACACCGACTCCGAGCACCTGCTCAACCTGCTGCGTCACCTGCAGGGTCAGGGCATCACGTCGATCATGATCTCGCACAAGCTCAACGAGATCGCCGAGATCGCGGACAGCACGACGATCATCCGCGACGGCCAGACGATCGAGACGATCGACATGAAGGAGCCCGAGTCCACCCAGGACCGGATCATCCGTGGGATGGTCGGCCGGGACCTCGAGCACCGGTACCCCGAGCGCACGCCGCAGATCGGCGAGGAGGTGCTGCGGGTCGAGGACTGGACCGTGCGGCACCCCACGCAGGCGGACCGGCTGGTCATCGAGGGTGCGTCGTTCGACGTGCGGGCCGGCGAGGTCGTCGGGATCGCGGGCCTCATGGGTGCCGGCCGCACCGAGCTCGCGATGAGCGTCTTCGGGCGCACCTACGGCCACTACGTGAGCGGACGGATCTTCAAGAACGGTGAGGAGATCCATGTCCGCAACGTCTCCGAGGCGATCGACCACGGCCTGGCCTACGCCACCGAGGACCGCAAGAAGTACGGCCTCAACCTCATCGACGACATCCGCCGCAACATCTCCAGCGCAGGCCTGCGCCGGATGGCCACGCGCGGCTGGGTCAACGGCAACGAGGAGCTGAAGGTCGCCAACGAGTACCGCGGCAGCCTGAACATCAAGACGCCCACCGTGCTGGCCGTCGTCGGCAAGCTCTCCGGCGGCAACCAGCAGAAGGTCGTCCTGGCCAAGTGGCTGTACACGCAGCCCGACGTGCTCATCCTCGACGAGCCGACCCGTGGCATCGACGTCGGTGCCAAGTACGAGATCTACACGATCATCAACCGCATGGTCGCCGAGGGGAAGGCCGTCGTGGTCATCTCCTCGGAGCTGCCCGAGCTCCTGGGCATCTGCGACCGCGTCTACACCCTGGCCTTCGGGCGCATCACGGGGCAGCTGCCGGTCGCCGAGGCGACGCAGGAGCGGCTGATGGAGCTCATGACCATGGAGCGAGAGACAGCAAAGGACCAGACATCATGACGGCCATCGCCGGCTTCCGCGAGATGGTGACGCGGAACTTCCGCCAGAGCGGCATCCTCATCGCCTTCGTCGCGATCGTGGCGCTCTTCTCGCTGCTCAACGGGAACTTCCTCAGCCCGGGCAACCTGACGAACATCGTCCTGCAGTTCTCGTACATCCTGATCCTGGCCATCGGCATGGTGATGGTGATCATCCTCGGGCAGATCGACCTGTCGGTCGGTTCGGTCGTGGCGCTCACCGGGGCCGTGTCCGCGGTGCTCGTGATCCGCAACGGCATGCCGTGGTACGTCGGCGTGGTGGCCGCCCTCGGGGTGGGACTCCTGGTCGGCATCTGGCAGGGGTTCTGGGTCGCGTTCGTCGGCATCCCCGGCTTCATCGTGTCCCTCGCGGGCATGCTCCTGTTCCGTGGTCTGACCTTCCGGGTGCTCGACAACGTCTCCCTCTCGCCGTTCGGCGGCGCGTACTACGACATCGCGAACGGGTTCCAGAACGGTCTGCTCGGTGGCTACGGCGTCGACGTCTTCACGCTGGTGATCTTCGCGATCGCCGTCGTCGGCTACGCGGTCTCGCAGTGGCGGACCCGGCGCGGGCGCGTGGCGTACCAGCAGACGGTCGAGTCCATGCCGCTGTTCGTCGCCAAGATCGTGGCCGTCGGCGCCGTCGTCATGTGGTTCGGCTACCAGCTCGCGCAGAGCCGCGGCCTGCCGAACGTGCTGATCATCCTCGCCGTCCTGATCCTCGCGTACACGGTGGTCACGCAGCGGTCCGTCTTCGGTCGTCACATCTACGCCATCGGTGGCAACCTGCACGCGGCGGAGCTGTCGGGCGTCAAGGTCCGGCAGGTCACCTTCTGGGTCTTCGTCAACATGGGCGTCCTGGCCTCCGTCGCCGGTGTCGTCTACTCCTCGCGCATGAACGGTGCCCAGCCCCGTGCCGGCGACATGTTCGAGCTCGACGCGATCGCCGCGTGCTTCATCGGCGGTGCGTCGACCACCGGCGGCGTCGGTCGGGTGACCGGCGCGATGATCGGTGCGCTGATCATGGCCGTCATGAGCAACGGCATGCAGCTCATGGGCGTCCCGCAGTCGATCCAGCAGGTGGTCAAGGGCCTCGTGCTCCTGCTCGCCGTGGCGTTCGACATCTACAACAAGCGTCGCGCCGGGACGCGCTGACGCAGCACGTGCCGGCGGTCCGGTCGGGGGCACGACCCGACCGGACCGCCGCACGCCAGACGCGGCGGGGCGGGTCGCACCCCTTCGACGACCCGCCCCGTCGCCAGGCTCACGCCGGGAGGGGGCGCGATGTCCGGGTCGCAGTCCTCGCTGCGTGAGGCCAACCGTGCCCTCATCGTCGACGCCGTCAAGAGGTTCGGCGGGATCACGCAGGTCGAGATCAGCGGCGCGACCGGCCTGTCGGCCGCCACGGTCTCCTCGATCGTCAAGGAGCTCCTCGCCGCCGGGGTCGTCGAGACCCGCACGACGACCCGCTCGGGCCGCCGTGCCCAGCTCGTCACCCTCGCCCGGCGCACCGGCCTGGCTGCGGGAGTGCAGTTCGGTCACCGCCACCTGCGGGTCGTGCTGTCCGACGTGACGCACGAGGTCGTCGCCGAGCAGACGCTCCCGCTGCCGTCCGACCACCGTGTCGACACGAGCCTCGACCGGGCCGCCCTGCTGCTCGTGGATCTCACCGAACGTGTCGGGTCGACCCTCGACGAGGTCGTCGGCATCGGCGTCGGCATCCCCGCACCCGTCGAGCCCGAGACCGGCATGGTCTCGGTGCGCGGCATGATGCGCGGCTGGGACGAGGTGCCCGTGGCCCACGTCCTGGCCAAACGGCTGGCCAAGCCGGTGTTCGTCGACAACGACGCCAACCTCGGGGCGCTGGCCGAGAGCCGCCTGGGCGCGTCGCGGTTCTACCGGGACTCGGTGTACGTCCGCGCCTCGTACGGCACGGGCGCCGGCATCGTCATCGCCGGTCAGGTGCACCGCGGCTTCGCCGGCACCGCCGGCGAGATCGGGCACGTGCAGGTCGACCCGCAGGGGCGGATCTGCCGCTGCGGCAGCCGCGGCTGCCTCGACACCGTCGTCGGGGACACGGCGCTGACGGAGCCCCTGTCGGCCAGCCACGGTCCCATGACGCTGCGCGACGTCGTGCAGCGCGCCGTAGACGGCGACCCTGGCTGCCGGCAGGTCGTCGCGGACGCGGGCGCCGCCATCGGCGCCGTCGTCGCAGGTCTCGGCATGGCCGTGAACCCCCAGTGCGTGGTGGTCGGGGGGGAGCTGGCGGAGACGGGTGAAGTTCTGCTCGGCCCGCTGCGCGAGGCGATCCGTCGCCGGGTGCTGCTCAACCAGATCGCCCCGCTCGAGGTCGTCCCGGCCGAGCTCGGTGCCCGCGCCGAGGTGGTGGGGGCCGTCGCGATGGTGCTGCAGGCCACGGACGTGCACGCAGGTGCAGACGACCTGACGGTCGGGTGAGGAAAACCGCACGCGTGCCGCGCGAGGTGCGTACGGTGTCGTCCCGACGCGGCACGCGGACCACGGGGGAGACCAGGAGGTCGAAGTTGACGAGGGCCCGGCGTGGGGTTTCACTGGCCGGACACGTGCGCGACGGAGGGCAGGTGAGCGTGTCATGAGTGCCGACGTGCGCGTCCCGCTCCTGTCGATGCGGCAGATCACGAAGCGGTTCGGTGCCGTCGAGGCGCTGGTCGGGGTGGACCTCGACGTCCATGCCCACGAGGTCGTCGCCCTGGTGGGCGACAACGGGGCGGGCAAGTCCACGCTCGCGAAGGTCGTCTCGGGCGTGCTGGCCCCCGACGCGGGCCTCATCGAGCTCGACGGCCAGCCCGTGACCTTCGGGTCGCCCGCGGACGCGCACCAGGCCGGCATCGCGACGGTCTTCCAGGACCTCGCGCTGTGCGAGAACCTCGACGTGACCGCCAACCTCTTCCTCGGCCGCGAGCTGCGCCGCGGCGGTGTCATGGACGACGGCGAGATGGAGCAGGTCGCCAAGCGGATCCTGCGCGACCTGACCAGCCGCATCCCGTCGGTCCGCACACCGCTGGCGCACCTGTCCGCCGGGCAGCGGCAGTCCGTCGCGATCGCGCGCACGCTCATCGGCTCGCCGCGCCTGGTGGTGCTGGACGAGCCGACGGCGGCCCTGTCGGTGGCGCAGACCGCCGAGGTGCTCATGCACATCGAGCGGCTGCGGCACCTCGGGCTCGGGGTGATCCTCATCTCCCACAACATGAACGACGTGCTCGCCGTGGCAGACCGGGTCGAGGTGCTGCGGCACGGGCGCAACAACGGCTCGTTCGAGGCCCGTCGCACCAGCCACGAGGAGATCCTCGGTGCGATCACGGGCGCCACGCGCCTCGACCACCCGGTGCACGCGCTGCGCTGACGTCCTCGCGCCCGGCGCCGCGAGGTCCCTGGTCACGGCCCTCACGGACGATCGTCCACCGGGATCACCCGCACGGGTGCTTCACCCGCGCACGCCTCGTCCCGATCCACTACGAGAAGACCATCCGCGGGACTACGCTGACCTCCGCCACGTGAACGACCTGCTGTCCACGCGATCAGGGGTCGACGTCCGGGCTCCCGACATGCACGACGGCTCGGCAGCGGCGCCCCCTGGAGACCCGGGAGGTTCGGACCGAACCGCCCGTCAACGAGAAGGAGCAGACATGCGACGCAGGATCACCATGGCGGTGGCGACCGGGGCGGTGCTCGTCCTCGGGCTCGCGGCCTGTGGCGGTGGTGACGACGGCGACGCTCCCGGCGGCGACGAGACGACGGCGGCCCCGACCGCGACCGTCGGCATCGCGATGCCGACGAAGACCTCCGAGCGGTGGATCCGGGACGGTGACGCGCTCGTCGCCGAGCTCGAGGAGCTCGGGTACGAGGCGGACCTGAACTTCGCGGACGACGACGTGGAGCTCCAGCTCGAGCAGATCGACGCGATGATCGAGGCCGACGTCGACGCGATCGTCGTCGCCGCGATCGACGGCACCTCGCTGGGGGAGCAGCTCGAGGCCGCGGAGGCCGCGGGCATCCCGGTCATCGCCTACGACCGTCTGCTCCGTGACACGGGCGACCTCGACTTCTACGTCACGTTCGACAACTACGCCGTGGGCGTCGCGCAGGCCAAGGCGCTGCTGGCCGGCCTCGGCCTGGTCGACTGGGCGGGCGTGCCCACCGACACCGCGCCGACGGGCCCGCTGAACGTCGAGCTGTTCGCCGGGTCGCTCGACGACAACAACGCGTTCTTCTTCTGGCAGGGCGCGATCGACACCCTCGAGCCGTACTTCGAGGACGGCACGCTGGTCGTGAAGTCCGGCCAGACGGAGATCGAGCAGACCGCGATCCTGCGCTGGTCCGAGGACGGCGCGAAGGCCCGCATGGACGAGCTGCTGGCCGCGCACTACTCCGACGGGTCCGAGATCGCCGCGGTGCTCTCGCCCTACGACGGCATCTCCCGAGGGATCATCACGTCCCTCCAGGAGGCCGGCATGGGCCCGACGCTGGCCGACGGTCTGCCCGTCGTGACCGGTCAGGACGCCGAGGCCGCGTCCGTCCTGCTCATGCAGGAGGGTGTGCAGTCCTCGACGGTCTTCAAGGACACCCGCCGCCTCGCGCACTTCGCGGCCCTCGCGGTCGAGTCGTACGTCAACGGCGAGGAGCCGGAGCCGAACGACACCACGTCCTACGACAACGGCGTGGAGGTCGTCCCGGCGTACCTGCTCGACGTGGAGTCCGTGTACCTCGAGGACATCACCACGCAGCTGCTGGACTCGGGCTACCTGACCCAGGAGCAGATCGACGCCGGGTCGGCGGGCTGACACCGCACCCTGACATCGCGCACTGACGCGGCGCACTGACGCGACGACGGGTCCGGTCCCCGCAGGGGACCGGACCCGTCGTCGTCCAGGCTGCGTCGGGTGGTCAGGCTGCCGTGCGGGCCGCGAGGCGGCGCAGCCCGACGCCGCCGAGGACGAACCCGAGGCCGACGCCCACGAGGGCCAGGGCCACGCCGAACGCCACGACGGAGGTCAGCAGCGAGGCACGCAGGAAGGTGCCGGTGGCGACCATGTCGCGCATCGGGTCCTCGCGGTCCATGTCCGCGTAGAGGCGGCCGTCGGTCGCCGCGAGGATGTCCGTGCGGATCGCCTCGGTCTGCGCCCACGCCTCCCAGGGGGTGTCGAGCGTGGCGCCGACGAAGGCGGGCGCGGTGTCGGCCACGACGACGTTCTCGCTGGCGAGGCCGACGGAGACGGCGGCCCACGTGCCGGCGCCGCCGAGGGCCATGAGCAGCCCGAGGACGACGAGCAGGGTGCCCAGCAGGTGCGGTGCGCCACCCCGCGCGGGTGCGGGGTGGTCGGGGGGCGTGCTGGAGGAGGTGCTGGTGGAGGTGCGGGTGGTCAGGTCGTCCGCGGTGGTCATGGTCGCTCCTGGGGTCGGCGCCGGAGATGACCTGGTAGAGGATTCAAGGATCCGTGGCGTGCCGACCAGACCCTGAAACGCTTAAGTCAGTGACGAGCATCACTTCTGTGTAAAACCTGTGTGACCAGTGGCGATCGGGCGTGGGGGCGGCGCGGGTCCGCGCCGCCCCGACCCGCATCACCCGACCGTGCAGGGGCGACCGTCCAGCCACACCGCCCGCGGTGCCGACGCGTCGCCGGTGTGCGAGGCGTTGAGCCCGAGCTGCTGCGACGCGCGGGGTGCCACGGTCGCGTTCCACGGCGCGTGGCTCGCGGTCACCCGGGTGCCGGACTGCGTCACGGTGGCGCTCCAGGCCTGCACGACCTGCTGCCCGGCCGGCGCGTCCCAGGTCAGGGTCCAGCCCTGCAGCGGCTGGTTCGACAGGTTGGTGAGCGTGATCGACGCCGTCAGGCCCGACGGCCAGGCGTGCACGGCGAACTCGACCCGGCACGTCGGCGCCGGGCCGGCTGTGGGCGTCGGGCTCGGCGTCGGCGAGGCGGTCGGCGTCGCCGTGGGAGTCGGCGTGGGCGTGGGGGGAGGGGTGGGCGAGACGGTGGGCGTGGGCGTGGGCGTGGGCGTGGGCGTAGGCGTCGGTGCCGTGCCGTCCAGGCCGAGGAAGCGCAGCACGGCCGCCGTGTCGACGGGCAGGTTGTGCCCGACGCCCTCGAACGTGGTCGCCTCGAGCGGCGCCCGGTCCCCGGTGCCCCCGTACCGCGCCCGCACCTGGTTCGCGGCGGGGCGGTCCGTTACGGACGGCGTGGCCGACAGGCCCAGCACGTCCGTCCACTGCTCGACGGCCTCGCGGTGGTTGGCGTAGGCCAGCACGTCGTCGAGGGCCCCGTGCCAGAGCTGGACCCGCGGACGCGGGCCGGTGTACCCGGGGTTGAGGGCCCGCACGCGCGCGCCCCACTGCGCGGGCGTGAGGTCGAGCGCCCCCGTCGAGCACTGCGAGCTCCACGGCGCCTGCTGCGTCGTCCCCGGGGGTGGCGACGTCGTCGCGAAGCACGTCGCGGGCACCCCGGCGAAGGCCGACCCCGCGGAGAACACGTCGGGGTACTCGGCGAGCAGGAGCTGCGTCGTCATCCCGCCCGAGGAGATGCCCGTGACGGCCGTGCGCGCGGGGTCGGTGCCGTACCGCTGCTGCGCCCACCGCACCATCTGCACGATGCCCTGCGGGTCGGACCCGCCGTCGCGGGTCAGGGCGGCGGACGACGACACGTCGAAGCACGACCCCGGCCGGTTCGCCGACGGGTAGACCACCACGTAGCCGTACCGCTGCGCGAGCTCGTCGTACTGCGTACCGTCGAACACGGCCTGCGCGCTGCCGGTGCACCAGTGCACGACCACGAGCAGCGCCGGGTCGGGGGGGAGGGTGTCGGGTGCGTAGACGTGCATCCGCAGCCCGGACGGGTTGGTGCCGAAGTTCTGGACCTCGACGAGCGACGCCGCCTGCGCGGGCGGTGCCGTGGCGAGGGAGCCCGCCCCCGCGGCGAGCCCGGCGACCAGCGCCAGTGCGGCGACGACGCGTGCGCGCCGTCCTCGTCGGTCCTGCGTCCGCGTGCGCATGCGTCCTCCTGGGCGTCGGCGGCGGGCGCCGCGGAGCGCGGGCCCGCGGCGATCCTCGCGGAGCCGGGGGAGGTCCAGGGCAGGGTGAACCGCTTCACCCCGCGGCTCGTCGCCGGTCGGGCGGCGCGGGCGGGCGGGTCAGGGCGTCAGCGGAAGACGATGGTGCGGTGCCCGTCCAGCAGGACGCGGTGCTCGGCGTGCCACCGCACGGCGCGGGCCAGCGCGCGCCGCTCGACGTCCTGGCCGAGGGCCACGAGGTCCTCGACGGACTGCGCGTGGTCGACCCGCTCGACGTCCTGCTCGATGATCGGCCCCTCGTCGAGGTCGCCCGTCACGTAGTGCGCGGTCGCGCCGATGAGCTTGACGCCCCGCTCGTAGGCCTGGGCGTACGGGCGGGCGCCCTTGAACGACGGCAGGAACGAGTGGTGGATGTTGATGACCCGCCCCTCGAGGGCGCGGCACAGGTCGTCCGAGAGGATCTGCATGTACCGGGCCAGCACGAGGAGCTCGACGTCGAGCTCCTCGACCAGGGCCAGGAGCCGGGCCTCGGCGTCGGCCTTGGTCGCGGCCGAGACCGGCACGTGGTGGAACGGGATGTCGTAGAACTGCGCGAGGGGAGCCAGCACCTCGTGGTTGGACACGACCGCGACGAGGTCGACGGGCAGGTTCTCGGACCGCTGCCGGAACGCGAGGTCGTTGAGGCAGTGCGCGGCGGTGGACACCATGACGAGCGTGCGCACGGGGCGCCCGACCACGTCGAGGGACCACTGCAGGTCGAACCGCGGGGAGAGCGCGTCGAGCGCTGCGCCGAGCTCGGCCGCGCTCGCGGACGACGTGACCTGCACGCGCATGACGAACAGCCCCGACTGCGGGTCGCCGAACTGCTGCGACTCGGTGATGTTGCCCCCGTGCTCTGCGAGCAGCCCCGCGACCGCCGCGACGATGCCGGGCTGGTCGGGGCACGTGAGCGTCAGCACCCAGTGCGTGGTCGTGGCTTCCGAGGTGTGGGACACGAGGTCCGAGAGTAGTGCGCCGGGCCGCCCGGCTGACACGATGCTCCCATGAGTGAGGCCGACCTCGAGATCCGCCCGGTGACCGTCGACGACGCGGGCGAGCTGCTGACGCTGCGCCGCGCCGCGTTCGTCACCGAGGCGCAGCAGTACGGCGACCCCCACATCCCGCCGCTGACGCAGACGTTCGAGGAGCTGCGCGCGGACCTCGTGGCCGATGGGGTCGTGACGCTCGGCGCCTGGTCCGGTCACCGGCTCGTCGGCTCGATCCGCGTGCTCGTCGAGGGCGCCAAGGCCACGCTCGGCCGGTTCGCCGTCGCGCCGGACCTGCAGGGCCGCGGGGTCGGCACCGAGCTGCTGACGGCGATCCTGCCGTACCTGCCGGACGGCATCGAGGAGGTCTGGGTCTTCACGGGCCGGGACTCCCTGCAGAACATCGCGCTGTACAACAAGGCCGGCTACGAGCACCAGCACGACCAGACGGCGGGCGACCTGACCTACGCGTACCTGCGCAAGCTGCTCGGCGACGGCGAGGTCGTCACCCCGGCCTGACCGACCCGGCGGAGACGCGGGTCGCCCCGGCCGGTGCCGGGCTCGGTCCTGCGGGAGCCCGCCGGTGCAAGAGGCGGGCGGCTGCCGGCTGGCCCGCCAGGACGCCGACGACCACGAGGGCCACGCCGGCGCCCTGCGTCGCGGTGAGGTGCTCGCCGGCCAGCAGGAGCCCGAGCGCGACTCCCGTGAGCGGGTTGAGCAGGCCGACCAGCCCGACGGCGCCGGCGGGCAGGTGCCGCAGCGCGGCGAACCACGCGACGAACGCCAGCGCGGTGGCGACGAGGGTGACGTAGGCGGCCCCGAGCCAGCCCCGGCCGTCGAGGGCGGGCGGGGCGCCCTCGACCAGCGCGGCGACGGGGACGAGCAGCAGGCCGCCGGCCACGAGCTGCCAGGCGGTGGAGGCGAGCACGTCGACGTCGTCCTTCCACCGCGTCGCCAGCACGAACCCGACGGAGGACAGCAGCATCGCGGCGACCGAGGCCGCGACCCCGGCCGGGTCCACCTCGACCGACCCGGTGACGAGCATGGCCACGACGCCGACGAGGCCGACGGCCGCCCCGACGAGCGAGGCGGCGCGGGGGCGCTGGCCGAGCAGCGGCCAGGCGACGAGCATGAGCGTGAACGGCGAGACGGCCATGACGGTCGCGGCGACGGACGTGGGCAGCAGCTGTGCGGCGAGGTACACGAGCACGAAGAAGCCGCTCATGTTGAGCGCGCCGAGCACGAGGGCGCGCCACCACCAGCGCCCGGAGGGTGCGCGGCGGGCCAGCGCGAGGAGCACGAGGCCGGCGGGCAGCGCGCGCAGGACGGACCCCCACAGCGGGGCGTCGGCGGGCAGCGTGTGCCGGGTGACGTAGTAGGCGGCGCCCCATGCGACGGGGGCGACCGCGGCGACCAGCGACCAGCGCCAGGTATTTTCCACGGAAGACAATCTATCTGACGCGGAAGATACGATCGACCGGTGAGCACCGACGAGCGCACGGCGACCCCCCGGAGCACCGCGGACGACGACGTCCGCCCGGACCGGCTCGACCTGATCATGGCGGCGTGGGCGCGCGAGCGGCCCGAGCTCGACGTCACCCCCCAGGGCGTCATCGGGCGGCTGCACCGCGTGGCCAACCACCTGACCAGCGAGCTCCTGGCCGTCTACCAGGAGCACGGCCTCACCGAGGGCGACTTCGACGTCCTCGCCACCCTGCGCCGCACCGGCCCGCCGTACGCCCGGTCGTGCGGCGAGCTCGCCGAGCACACCCTCGTCACGAGCGGCGGGGTCAGCAAGCGCGTCGACCGGCTCGAACGGGCCGGGCTCGTCGCCCGTCACGTCAGCCCCGCCGACGGTCGCGGCAGGGACGTGGTCCTCACCACCGCCGGGCGCATCGTCATCGACCAGGCCTTCGCCGCCCACATCGCCAACGAGCACCGCCTGCTCGCCGCCCTCGACCCCGCCGACGTCACCGCGCTGGAGGGCATCCTGCGCCGCTGGCTCGCCCGCCTGGAAGAGCCCCCCGCCACCGCCTGAGACGGCGCTGCTGCCCGCGCGCGGGCGTTGCTAGGCTGGGACGGGTCGCGACTGGCGCAACGGGTGGGGCACCACCGGGGAGCGACGCAGCAGCTGGACCAACGGGTCGGACGCCTGGGCCCTCGGTCACTCCCACACCGGCACACCCGTGTGTGCGGGTGCCGAGCGCGAGCCGGGCCCGCCACAGCTGACTGCGACAGGAGCACCTGCATGAGCGACAACCTGCTCGACCAGAACATCTCCGAGCTCGACCCCGAGATCGCCGCCGTCCTCGACGGCGAGCTGGCCCGCCAGCAGGGCACCCTCGAGATGATCGCCTCGGAGAACTTCGTGCCGCGCGCGGTCCTGCAGGCGCAGGGCTCGGTGCTCACCAACAAGTACGCCGAGGGCTACCCGGGCCGGCGCTACTACGGCGGCTGCGAGCAGGTCGACGTCGCCGAGACCATCGCGATCGACCGGGCCAAGGCGCTGTTCGGCGCCGAGCACGCCAACGTCCAGCCGCACTCGGGCGCCACCGCCAACGCCGCGGTCCTGCACGCGCTCATCAACGCCGGCGACAAGATCCTCGGCCTCGACCTCGCGCACGGCGGCCACCTCACGCACGGCATGCGGATCAACTTCTCCGGCAAGCTCTACGACGTCGCCGCGTACGGCGTGGACCCGCAGACCTTCCGCGTCGACATGGACGCCGTGCGCGCGGCCGCGCTCGAGCAGCGGCCCGACGTGATCATCGGCGGCTGGTCCGCGTACCCGCGCCACCTCGACTTCGCCGCGTTCCGCGAGATCGCCGACGAGGTCGGCGCCAAGCTGTGGGTCGACATGGCGCACTTCGCCGGCCTCGTCGCCGCGGGCCTGCACCCCTCGCCCGTCCCGCACGCCGACGTCGTCTCCTCCACGGTGCACAAGACCATCGGCGGCCCGCGCTCCGGCTTCATCCTCAGCAAGGGCGAGTACGCCAAGAAGATCGACTCCGCGGTGTTCCCCGGCCAGCAGGGCGGCCCGCTCATGCACGTGATCGCCGCGAAGGCCGTCGCGTTCAAGGTCGCCGCGAGCGAGGAGTTCGTGGCCCGCCAGCAGCGCACCATCGACGGTGCCCGGATCATCGCCGACCGCCTGACCGCGCCCGACGTGGCCGCCGCCGGCGTCTCCGTCCTCACCGGCGGCACCGACGTGCACCTCGTGCTCGTCGACCTGCGGCACTCCACGCTCGACGGCCAGCAGGCCGAGGACCTCCTGCACTCCGTCGGCGTCACCGTCAACCGCAACGCGGTGCCGTTCGACCCGCGCCCCCCGCGCGTCACGTCCGGCCTGCGGATCGGCACGCCCGCCCTGGCCACGCGCGGCTTCGGCGACGCGGAGTTCACCGAGGTCGCCGACATCATCGCCACGGCGCTCGTCGAGGGCACCGGCGCGGACGTCGAGGCCCTGCGCGCCCGCGTGCAGAAGCTGACCGAGGCGTTCCCGCTGTACGCCGGCCTCCAGCAGTACTGAGCGGGGAGCACCGTGACCGCACAGATCCTGGACGGCACCGCCACGGCGGCCGCCATCAAGTCCGAGCTCGCGGGGCGGGTCGCCGCCCTCGCGGGCAAGGGCGTCGTGCCCGGCCTCGGCACGCTCCTCGTCGGCGACGACCCCGGCTCGCGCTGGTACGTGGCCGGCAAGCACAAGGACTGCGCCGAGGTCGGGATCGCCTCCATCCGGGAGGACCTGCCCGCCGACGCCACGCAGGCCGATGTCGAGGCCGCCGTGCGGCGCCTCAACGAGGACCCCGCGTGCACCGGGTTCATCGTCCAGCTGCCCCTGCCCGAGGGCATCGACACCCACCGGGTGCTCGAGCTGGTCGACCCCGCCAAGGACGCCGACGGCCTGCACCCGACCAACCTCGGCCGCCTCGTGCTGCGCGTCAACGACCCCGTCACCACGCCGCTGCCGTGCACCCCGCGCGGCATCGTCGAGCTCCTGCAGCGCCACGACGTGCCGCTGCGGGGCGCGGACGTCGTCGTCGTCGGCCGCGGCGTGACCGTGGGGCGCTCCATCGGCCTGCTGCTCACGCGGCGCGAGGTCAACGCCACCGTCACGCTCACGCACACCGGCACCGACGACCTCGCCGAGCACACCCGCAACGCCGACGTCGTCATCGCCGCCGCCGGCGTCCCCGGCATCATCACGGCCGGCATGCTCAAGCCGGGCGCCGTCGTCGTCGACGTCGGCGTCTCCCGCGTCGAGGACCCGGAGACCGGCCGCAGCCGCGTCGTCGGCGACGTCGACCCCGGGGTGCACGACGTCGCCGCGTGGGTGTCGCCCAACCCGGGCGGCGTCGGTCCCATGACCCGCGCGATGCTGCTGCAGAACGTCGTCGAGACCGCCGAGCGCCTCGCCGGCTGACCCGCGGTGCGTGAGGGCCCGGCCGCACCGGCCGGGCCCTCACGCGTCCCGTGCCGCCCGGGTCACTCGCGGTGCAGCGTGAACACGAACGGGTCGCGCATCCCGCGCATGTCCATGACCCCGACCACCGTGCCGTCGTCGACCCGGCGGAAGTGGTCCTGCACGGGCAGCGCGTCGTAGACCATCGTCGCCGTCAGCACGCCGCGGTGCTCGACCCGGCGCAGCCGCGCCGCGGGCCGCCGGGTCCGCGCGGCCCGCAAGCACCGGCGGGCGACGGCACGCGCGGCACCGCTGCGCCCCAGGCCCGGGTGACGCACCAGCAGCCCCAGCGGAACGAGCGCCGGGTTCACCGCGAACAGCCCCCGCGCGTCCTCGAACACCAACGGGTCCACGTCCTCGGCGCTGGCGAACCGCTTGCCGTGCCACCCGCACGCCTCCAGCAGCCCGTCCCACGGGTGCCCCGTCGCCAGCCCGCCGCCGCGCCACGACCCGAGCATCTCCGCCGGCTCCACGGCCGGCAGCCCGTCGACGACGTCCAGCACCCGCGCGACCGGCACGCGCGCGCCCGGTCCGGTCACGTCCGCGACGAGCCCGTCCCACGCCGCCCGTGCGTCGGCCCCCGTCGTCGACATGCGTCCTCCCGTCGGTCGTGCGCCCCTCGGCCTGTGCCGCTCACCGTACGACGTGCCCGGCCCGGCGGGCAGGTCCGCGCCGGGCCGATGACTGCGCCCCGGCCGGACGGTCTGCCCCTGCGCACCGTCACGAGGAGAGGGGACCCGTCATGGGCATGGTCCGGTCGCATCTGTGGTTCGTCGAGCGCGGGCACGAGGCCGCGCAGTTCTACGTCGACGTCGTCCCGCGCTCGCGGATCACGCGCGTCACCACCGCCCCGCCCGGGGTGCCGGACGTGCCCGAGGGCGCACCGTTCCTCGTCGAGCTCGAGCTCGACGGTCACGCGGTGACGTTCCTCACGGCCGGGCCCGCGCTGCGGCTCGACGACGCGTTCTCGTTCCTGCTGTCCGTCGACGGGCAGGACGAGGTCGACCACTACTGGGAGGTCCTCGCCGCCGACGGCGGACGGCACGGGCAGTGCGGCTGGCTCACCGACCGGTTCGGTGTCTCCTGGCAGGTCGTGCCACGCGCGCTCGACGACATCATGACGCGCCCCGACCCCGCGGGCGTCGCCCGTGCCACCGCGGCGATGCTCACCATGACCAGGCTCGAGATCGCCCCGCTGGAGGCTGCGTACGCCGGACGGTGACCGCGGTGCCGTGGGTGGGTGCCAGGCCGTGTCCGGGAACGACGGACCGCCGCCCGCCCGGGAGCGAACCGGGCGGACGGCGGTCGTGGCGGGGTTCTTCGCCGTCACGCGTGACGAAGAACCGTGGCGACGTCAGGCGAAGAGGATCTCCGGCCCGTACGTCTTGATGTCGGCGACCTCGACCACGGCGCTGTCGATGCCCCACCGGTCGAGGCGGCGCTGCAGGACCTGCAGGTGCGACGTGTTGAGGACCTTGCGTCGCGTGACGAGGTCGGTGATGAAGATGGCGGCGGAGCCGGTCTCCTGGATGAGCATCAGCTGGGTCATGTCGTCCTCCGGGTCAGGTGTCGGTGTGATGCGGGCGGCCACCTCGGCGACCGTCGCGGGGGTGATGCCCTCGTTGATCTCGAAGTGCATCTCGTCCTTGCGGGTGTACGCGGCCCCTCCGCCCCAGCGCACGACCGGGTTGGTCGCGTCGAGGATCGAACGGATCGCGGACTGCTGTGCTGCGGTGAACGTCCCCTCGGCACCCAGCGGGTGCCGTGGGGCGTTGAGGTCGATCGCGGTGCCGGACGCGTGGTTGGACAGCGTGCCGCTGCCCGAGATCACGCGGTATGCCCAGCCCCAGGACGAGGCGGGGTCGACCGCCTCGACCTCGGCGTCGAACCGTCGGGCGACGTAGGCGAGCACGGTGAACACGTCGCCGACGAGCACCCGGCCGGTGACCCACGGGAACGGGCTCAGCCGAGGGTCGGTGCCGGACTCGATCGCGGTCCAGCCGTTCTCCGTCGTGGCCATGGGAGTCTCCCGGGCCGTCAGGCGAACGGGATCTCGGGGCCGTAGGCCCTGAGGTCCGCCACGTCGACGATCGCGCTGTCGATGCCCCACCGGTCGAGGCGTCGCTGGAGGATCGCCAGGTGGGTGTTGCTGATCACGTGGCGCCGGGACACGAGGTCGGTGATGAAGACGCCGGGCGTCCCCTCCTCGCGCACGAGCATCAGCTGGGTCATGTCGTCCTCCGGGTCGGTGGGCGGTTCGGTGATCGGCGGGGCCGTGCCCGCCTCGAGGCTGACGCCTCGATCGAGCATGAAGGGCTCGGGGTCGACGGCGTTGGTCGAGTACCCGTCGACGGCTGCCCCCGGCGGGAAGGTCTCGAAGTGCAGGTGCACGCCCGTTGCGACGCCCGTCGCTCCCATGACCCCGACGGGCGTACCGGTCGAGACGCGCTGACCGGCGGCGACCGAAGCGGCACCCGCCAGGTGCTGGTAGTGCGTCGTGGACTGGTCGTCGTGCCTCACCCGCACGTAGTACCCGCGGACATCGCTGCTTGCGGTCGACAGCACCACGCCGTCGCCGACCGATCGGACCGTGCGGTCCTGCTGGCCTGCCCGCGGGGCGATGTCGACGCCTCGGTGGAAGGTCGAGCCGCCCGCGACCGGGGCGCTGCGAGGGCCGTACGGCGAGGTGAGTACGCCGTCGGCCGGGAGTGTCCAGGACATGTTCCTCCGTTCGTTCTGATGGATGTTCGAACTGGTGTTCGAGTGGTGCGACAGTACCGCTTCGGCCGCCCGATACCGCCGCTGAGCAGGTGTTCTGCTCAGAAGTGAGGCTCCGGGGCCCGTCGGGCGGGGGCTAGGGCGGTGCGGTGCTCGACCCGACCGGTGCGGCGTACGACGGCGTCCGGGCGGAGCCCAGGGTGGCGCGGACCAGCCAGGGCGGCAGGCGCGCCTCCATCCGCCGCCACATCGCGTACCAGGCGGCGACGGCGGCGGCCACGGCGAGGGAGGTGGCCAGGTCGGACTGCAGGACGATGGCGACGAGGTCGGTCAGTGGCGGAGGCAGGTGTCCGGCGACCTGGACGATCAGCCACGAGGCCAGGGATCCCCAGAGCGCGGGAACCGCGGTCCGGAGAAGTGCGACGGCGCGGTCGGACCGCTCGTCCGTGGGTGGGTGGGTGGGGTCGGACATCGATCTCCTCGGTGGAGTCAGGGGGACAGGCGGGTGACGAGCGCGGTGACGGCGGTCGCTGCCGAGACGGCGCCGACCATCCACGAGGCGAGGTACCGGCGGTCCTCGCGGCGGCGGACCTCTGCGGCCTCGAGCGCCGCGCCCCGCTTGCGCTCGACCTCCTCGAGGCGGGCGCGCACGGCGGCGTCCCCGGCCTCGATCGCCGCGTGGGCCGCGAGGAGGCGGGCGTCCGCCTGGGACTCGAGAGTCGCCATCGCCTCGCGGGTCGCACGGCTCTCCGCGTCGATCCGCCTCACCTCCGCCTCGTGCTCGCGGCGCGACACCGTGGTGTCCAGGCGGGCGGACAGGTCCTCACGCAACGCCTGGATCGAGGCGGCCGTCTCGGCCCGCAGCGCGCCGACGTCGGTGCGCACGCCCTGGATCGCGGTGAGCGTCGGGTCGCTCACAGCGATCCTGCGGCGAGGCGTCGTTGCAGCTCCTTCACGAGCGTCGACACGGGGGAGACGGTGCCGTCGACGGGCGTGCCCAGGCGTCGCTGCATCGCGGCGACTGTGCTGCTCCCGAGGAGGCCGTCGACACGGATCCCGCCTCCGAGCCACTCCTGCACCGCCCGGACCAGCGCCGAGCCGAGCCGGGTCGTGTCGAACTGGGCCGACGTGATCGCGCGGTTCGACGCGTCGCGCCACTGGTGGGAGATCACCCCGTCCGGCGGGGTGCCGAACCGGCGCTGGAGCGCGCGAGTGGTGGCCGGTCCCCACCGTCCGTCGACCGCGACCGTGGTGGCACGTCCGGCCGCTGGTGCGGAGCCTGCCGGTGCCTGCGCGCGAGCGCGCACGAGGGCGCCCGTCGCGACCAGGTGCCTCAGGGGTCCGCCCGGGCAGGCCGTCGCCGCTCCGTGCACCTGGCCGTGGCCGACGACCGTCGTCGCGGACGGCCAGCGGGCCAGGACGTCCGAGCGGATCGTCGCGAAGGCGTCCAGGGCCTGCGTGGTGACCTGCTCGTCGTCGCCCACGACGAACAGGACGCCGACCCACCGGCTGTTCGCGTCCGGCTGCGTGGCGGACGCGCAGTGCGCGCCGACGTGGTCCAGCCCGCGCAGCTCCCAGGCTCGCCCCGCCTGGTCCACCGCCAGGTTGTAGCCGATGTCATCCCAGCCGCGGCGCAGGAGATGGTGCTCGCGGTAGCGGGTGAGGCGCGCGGCGGTCTCGGAGCGGGTGGCGGGCCCGATGGCTGCTCCGCCGTCACCGGGGTGGTGCACGACGATGCCGCCGACATCCCCCCAGGTGCCGTTCGACGACGGGCGGCTCGTGGTCCATGCCGACCTCGGCAGCAGCGCGCTCATCGCATCCCCCGCGGAGCGGCTGGTGCGGTGGCGTCCACGGCCCGTCGTCCTTCTCCTGTGCCGGTGGGCATGGCCTTGTCGCGATCGGAACACGTCGTGAGCCTCGTCTTGGTCGCGTGCTCGTCGTCGGCTCGAGCAGGCGCGGCCCGCCCGAGCAGGGAGACCAGCGGCGGGTAGGCGGGGAGGTCGCGCACGCCCGTCCACCACGCCGTCCGGTCGGCGTAGGCCTCGACCTCGGCGGCGACGGCGGCCGCGTGGTGGAGCGCGTCGGCGAGCTCGGCGGTCTCGATGGCGCGGTCGAGGGTGCCGGGCTCGTCTGCGTCCTCGAGGTCGCGCGCGGCCTGGGCCAGCCGCTCGGACAGGGGCGTGCTCATCTGCCCGCCCCGACCGGCTCCTGCGGCACCTCGAAGAGCTGTCCCAGGGTCAGTCCGGCCAGGCTCGCCAGCCCCGCCATGAACGTCGGTGACGGCGCGAGCTGCCCGGTCTTGACCCTCGTGAAGGTCGCGCGCGACACCCCGATGCGTACGGCGAGGTCCTCGTCACGAGCGGTGCCCGTCGTGCGCTTCACGTGCTCGAGCGCTCCTGCCCTGAGGCGGATCGCCGGCCCCCTGCTTCTCGTCATGCCTCGTTCTCCCGTCGTCTCCTGTCGGCCGTGATGCACTATGCCTCGAAGACGAGGACAACTGCAACAGGGCGGGGGTGTGTCGGGGCCACCGGGGACGGGCGGGCGTTGTGGCTGAGGTGCGGGCGCTGCGGATGAGGCATAGTGCCTCGGGTGAGCACCTGGAGCGCGTGGTTGGCCGCGACCGTCCCGTCGGCGGCGAGCGTTCGCGCCGTGGCCGCCGCGACCGGCACGGACAACAAGTCGGCCGGTCGCTGGCTCGAGCACCCCCGGGCGGAGTTCGTCGTCTCCCTCGCCCGTGCCTACGGCGCCGATCCCGTGGCCGGCCTCGTCGCCGCTGGCTTCCTCGACGTCCGCGAGGTCGAGCGCCACGCCCGCCTCGCGGCGCTGCGCGAGACGACCGACCTCGAGCTCGCCGAAGAGCTCGTCCGGCGCGCGTCGGCTGCCGCTCAGGTCCCCCCGGACCAGCTCGCCGCCCGACGGGCCGCGCGCACGACGACGGACGACCTCCAGGACCTGGACGGCATGCCGGACGCCGCGGACGACGCCCCCGACTGGGAGACCGAGGACGAGGAGCGCGAACGCGACTGATGGACGACCTGCTCCGCATGGCCGACGACGCGGGGATCCGCGTCATGTGGCGCGACCTCGGGCGCCGACGCGGCGAGTACCGGCACGACGCCCGCCTCATCACCCTGAACCCCCGCATGTCCGAGGTGCTGCAGCGGTCCACGCTCGCCCACGAGCTCGGGCACGCCCACCACGGCGACACCTGGACCGACGACCCGCGGCTCCTGGAGGAGCGTGAGCGCCGCGCGAACGTCTACGCGGCGCGGCTCCTCGTGGACCCCGTCGAGTACGCGCTCGCCGAGCGGCTCGTGGGTGAGCACGCCGGTGCGATCGCGCGCGAGCTCGGGGTGTCCCGCTACGTCGTCGACGCCTGGCGGGCCCAGCGTTCGGGCCACCTGCCCGCGCAGAGACGCACCGCCTGAGTGCCGCCCGCGGGCGGGCGCAGGTGGTCGTGTGGGTGACCTCGGGCAGGATGGTCCGGTGCTGACCGTCGCCACCGTCAACGTCAACGGGATCCGGGCCGCCTACCGTCGAGGCATGGGGGAGTGGCTCGACCTGCGCAAGCCCGACGTCCTCCTGCTGCAGGAGGTCCGCGGCTCCGACGAGATCCTCGCCGACCACCTCGACACCACCACCTGGCACCTCGCCCACGAGGCAGCGCAGGCCAAGGGACGGGCCGGGGTCGCGATCGCGACCCGCCTGCCGATGTCCGCCGTGCGCATCGGCCTGGGCACCGGCACGGCCACCGACAGCGGACGCTGGGTCGAGGCCGACGTCGAGCTGGCGGCCGAGGGGGACCGCCCCGCGCGGACCGTCACCGTGGTCTCCGCGTACCTGCACTCCGGCACGGCAGGGACGCCGTCGATGGACGAGAAGTACGCGTTCCTCGACCACGTCACCGCGCGCCTGGAGGCGCTCGCCGGCGACGGGCGGCTCGTCGTGGTCGGCGGCGACCTGAACATCGCGCACCGCGAGGTCGACATCAAGAACTGGAAGGGCAACCTGAAGAAGGCGGGCTTCCTGCCGCAGGAGCGGGCCTATCTGGACCGGTGGTTCGACGAGCTCGGGTGGCACGACCTCGGACGCGAGCTCGGCGGCCCCGGGCCCGGGCCCTACACGTGGTGGTCGTGGCGCGGGCAGGCGTTCGACAACGACTCCGGCTGGCGGATCGACTACCAGGTCGCCACGCCCGCGCTCGCCGACCTGGCGCGGTCGGCGTCCGTGGACCGGGCGGCGACGTACGACGCGCGGTTCAGCGACCACGCCCCCGTGGTGGTCGAGTACGACCTGTGACGTGCGGCGCCGCCCGCCGGGACGACCTCGGCGGGCGGCGCGCCGACATGCCCGCGTTCAGTAGCGGATCGCGTCGATCACCTTCACGCGCACCGCGACGACCGCGGGCAGCAGCCCGGCGATCGCGCCGACCCCTGTCGCGCACGCCATGCCGACGAGCGCGGCGGTCAGCGGGAACGGCGGCATGTCCTGGATGCCCCCGCCGAACACCGCGTCGACCGGGATGTTCTTCACGACCGCCACGGCGATGACCACGCCGACGAGACCCGCGACGGTCGTCGCGACCACCGACTCCATGAGCACCCCGAAGAACACCCGCGACGACGTGGCTCCGAACGAGCGGCGGATCCCGATCTCACGGATCCGGTGCTTGACCGTCACCAGCGAGATGTTCACCAGCCCGAGCCCGCCGAGCAGCAGCGCGAACCCGCTCACGCCCAGGACGACCCACCGGGTCGCGTCGTCCAGGAACCCGGAGGACATGTCCCGGTTGTCGTAGGCCTGGACGTCCCAGCCGGGCATCGCCGTCGCCATGTCGCTCTGCAGCCGGGGGACGAGCGTGTCGACGATCTCCTCGGGCACCCACAGGCGCACCGACGGGGCACTCGCACCCCACGACCCGTCGCCCTCCGTGCCGTACCAGCGCGCCAGCTGGTCGTAGAGGACGAAGGCCTCCGGGTCGGCGCCCTCCCACTGGTCGGGCACGACGCCGACGACGGCCGCGCGCACCGGCGCCTCCCGGCCGAGCAGCACGGTCGGCCGCTCCGTCAGGCCGCTCACGCCGAGCCGGTCGAGGAACGCCTCGTTGACCACGAGCCGCGGTGCGAAGGCCTCGGCGTCGGCTTCGGTGAACCACCGGCCCTCGGGCACGTCGAGCCGCTGCATCGTGGCGAGGGGCACGTCGACCGCCCGGGTGCTGACGGCCAGGGTGCCGCCGGGGAACCGGTACGGGACGCTGGTGTACAGGTCGCGGCTCGCCCACGTGATGTCGTACCGCTCCAGGGTGCGGGTGAACTCCGCGTCGAGCGCCGAGGCGTCGCCCGCCTGCTCGGTCATCGGCCACGCGTCGACCGTGACGGTGACGGCTCGCCCGTTGTAGCGCTCGCTCTGCTCGACGAAGCCCTGCTCGAGCATCTGCACGGCCGCGGTGATGCCTGTGATGGCGGTGACGGCGGCCGCGACGCCGATGAGCGCGAGCAGCACCCGCAGCTTGTGGATCCGCAGCTCGTCCCAGGCCTCGACGACCGCGCCGACGATCCCGCTCACCGGTCGGCCTCCGCCGGCACGGACGGGCCCAGCTCGGGCACGCCCGGCACCGGCAGGGACGACGCCGACCGGTACGGCGACGGGCCCGCGGGCAGCAGCGCGTGGCGGGCGGGCAGCAGCGTCGGCACGTCGCCGACCCAGTCCGCCTGGCGCCCGTGGCCGCCGAGGTCGACGGGCACGAGGACGCCCTCGGTGAGGCGGTAGTGGCGCTGGGCACGGGCCGCCACCGCGAGGTCGTGCGTGATGGTCACCAGTGCGGCGCCCGTCTCGGACGCGACGTCGTCGAGCAGGTCCATGATCTCCTGGCCCGTCTCGACGTCGAGCGCTCCGGTCGGCTCGTCGGCGAGGATCACGCGCGGCCCGCGCACGAGGGCACGGGCCACGGCGACGCGCTGCTGCTCGCCGCCCGAGAGCTTCTCGGGCATGGTGTCGAGGCGATCCCCGAGCCCGACGCGCGTCAGCATGGCGGCGGCCAGGCGGGTGCGCTGCCAGAACTGCCGGCCGCGGGCGTACATGAGCGGTGCGGCGACGTTCTCCAGGGCCGTGCGGCCGGGCAGCAGGTTGAACTGCTGGAACACGAAGCCGAAGTCGTCGCCGCGCACGCGCGTGCGCCGCCGGTTCGACAGCTTCGCGACCGGCGCGCCGTCGAGCACGTACGTGCCGGACGTCGGGGCGTCGAGCAGCCCGAGGATGTTGAGCAGCGTCGACTTGCCGGTGCCGGAGCGCCCGACGACGGCGACGTGCTCGCCCGCGTCGACGGCCAGGGTCACGCCCCTGAGGATCTCCAGCAGGCGGTCGTCGGGCAGCCGGACGGAGCGCGTGACGTCGGTGAGCTCGAGGAGGCTCATGCGCCGCAGACCGTGGGGTCGTACTGGCTCGGGTCGGCGCAGTCGACCTCGCCGGCGCCGGGCACGGGGATGAACTCCAGGACGAGGTCGCCCACCTCCAGGCCGTCGGTGATCTCGACGACCTCGCCGTCGGTCAGGCCGAGGCCGACCTCGCGCTCCTCGGGCTCCTCGCCCTCGGCGGCGACCACCCACACGTTGCCCTTCTGCACGGTGCCCTGGACGGACGTCACCGGCACGACGACGGCGTCCTTCGCGGTGCCGTTGACGATCTCGATGTCGGCGCCGAGACCCGCGAACGCCGTGACGTCGCCGGGCACCGCGCAGGTGACCGTGCCGGACGTCGACACGGACGGGTCCGCGACCTGCTCGAGGTCGGCGTCGTCCGTCGAGGCTGCTCCGATCCGCAGCCCCTGGCAGGTGAACGGCGCCGGTCCGCCCTTGAGCGTCACGGTGCCCTCCGCGGGCGCGCCGATCAGCCGGTACTGCTGGTCGGGGGTGAGGGTGCCGCTCACGGACAGCGACCCCGGGGCGACCTGGCCGACCGTGTCGCCGACCGCGACGACCTGGTCCTTGAGGGTCGGCAGCGCGAGCGTTCCCGCGACCGGCGCCTTCACCTCGACGATCTCGACGAGCGGCTTGCGCTCGATGACCGTGACGGCCCCGGTCTCGGGGTCCGTCTTCTCGATCGGGTCGCGCGGTGTCTCCTGGCGGACCTTGAGCACCACGGTGCCCGCATCGACCTTCTGGCCGTCGGCGACGAGCACCTCGCTGACGGTGCCGGCGAGCGTGGCGCGCACCGGGACGGCGGGGTCGGCCACGACCGATGCCGTCACCGTCACGGCGTTGGTGATGGTGCCGGTCGTAGCCTCCACGACGGGCTCGACGACCTGACCGGTCGGGACGATGCCCGTCTCCTCGGTCGTGACGTCCGCGCCGGCGAAGGCGAGCTTGACGAGGGCGGCGGCGATCACGGCCCAGATGAGGAGGCGCAGGGCAGGGAAGACGTAGCGACGTACCACGGGTGGGGTGCTCCTAGTGACGAGACACGACGAAGGTGTGCCCGGACCGGCGGTCTCGGTCGGACCTGATGTTCCAGGCCGGAGGGAGGACCTCGGCGCCACCGTGCCCGTCGGACGCTACCGGCTCGACCGGGCCCGCGGGGGGACTTTCGGACGTCGGGTCGCCACGTTGCATGACACGGTCGCCCGCGGCTGTGACGCCGCGCGGCGTCGGGCCGCCCCCGAGCGGACGTCCGCGGAGCGCGTCCGCCGGTCGCGCAGACGTCGCAGGGGCGGTGCGCGCGTCTCGACGACGTGCGCACCGCCCCTGCGGGACCGGTGGTGGTGGGGGTCAGCCGGCCGGCGGTCCGGCCACGGCGACCGCGAACGCCGGGGCGTGCAGGCCCGCCGCCGCGAACGCGTCGGCCACCGCCTGCGCCACGCCCTCGACGGCCCCGACGTCGACCAGCGCGATCGCCGAGCCGCCGAAGCCGCCGCCCGTCATGCGGGCACCGTGCGCGCCGGACGCCCGGGCCGTGTCGACCGCGAGGTCGAGCTCGCGGCACGACACCTCGTAGTCGTCGCGCAGGGAGTCGTGCGACGCGTCCATGGCCGGGCCCACGCCCGTGACGTCCCCGGTGCCCAGGTGCGTGACGAACTCCCCCACGCGGGCGATCTCGTCCACGACGTGCCGCACGCGGCGCACGAGCAGGTCGCCGTCGTCGCCGGCGGCCAGGGTCTCCAGGGCGCGGCCGACCGCCTGCGGGTCGTCCGCGACCTCGCGCAGCGTGCCCACGCCGAGGCGGCGGGCCGCCTCCTCGCAGGACGCGCGCCGCTGGGCGTACTCGCCGCTGACGTGGGAGTGCTCGGCACGGGTGTCGACGACGAGCAGCGCCAGGCCGTGCGCGGCCAGGTCGAACGGCACGTGCTGCACGCTGCCGTCCAGGCAGTCCAGCAGCAGCGCGTGGCCGGCACGGGCCCGCAGCGACGCCGCCTGGTCCATGCCGCCGGTCGGCGCGCCGGCCATCTCGTTCTCGGCGCGCACGCACACGTCGGCCAGCGTCGAGCGGCCCGCGTCGTCCGTGGCGGCCCCGGCCGCGTCGACGGTCCCGGCCAGGCCGAGCCCGTGCAGGGCGTCGAGGGCCACGGCGACCGACGCCTCGAGCGCCGCCGACGACGACAGCCCGGCGCCGAACGGCACGCACGAGTCGATGGCCAGGTCGAACCCGCCGACCGCGTGCCCGGCCTCGCGCAGCGCCCACGCGACGCCCACGACGTACGCGGCCCAGCCCGTCACCGCGCCCGGTGCCGCGTCCGCCAGGCGGACCTCGCGCACGCCGCTCGGCTCCTGGGCGGAGACGAGCCGGACCACGTCGTCGTCGCGCCGGGAGACCGCCGCGTACGTGCGGTGCGGCAGGGCGATGGGCAGCGCCAGGCCGCCGTTGTAGTCGGTGTGCTCGCCGATGAGGTTCACGCGGCCCGGGGCGGACCACACCCCCGCGGCCTCGGTGCCGTACACCGAGGCGAAGAGGGCGCGGGCGCGCTCCTCGCCCTCGGTGCGGTCCCACGCGGGGGTCCAGGTGACGTCGACGCTCATGGGGGTGCTCTCCGGTGCGGTGGTGGGGTCCGTGGGGGTGCCGGCGCCGCTCACACGATCTCCTTGAGGCGGTTCGCGATCCGCTCGGGCGTGGTGTCCGAGATCCACGCCGCCATGCCCGACTCCACTCCGGCCAGGTACTTGAGCTTCCCCGGCGCGCGGAGCACCGAGAAGATCTGCAGGTGCAGGCGGGAGACCTCGCGGCCCTCGCGCACCGGCGCCTGGTGCCAGCCGGAGATGTACGGCAGCGGGATCGACGCGCCGTCGCCGTCGACGAAGAACTGGTCGAGCCGGCGCAGCAGCGTCAGGTACGTCGTGGCCAGGTCGTCGCGCTCCGCGTCGGTCAGCGCCGGCAGGTCCGGCACGTCGCGCCGCGGGGCCAGGTGCACCTCGACGGGCCAGCGCGCCGCGAACGGCACGTACGCGACCCAGTGCTCGGACTCCAGCACCACCCGCTGCCCGTGCGCGAGCTCGGCGTCCAGGACGTCGCGGCCCAGCAGGCGACCCGTGGCCTCGTGGTGCGCGGCGGCCTGCGTGAGCATCGACCGCGTGCGGGGCGTGACGTACGGGAACGCGTAGATCTGCCCGTGCGGGTGGTGCAGCGTGACGCCGATCTCCTTGCCGCGGTTCTCGAACGCGAAGACCTGCTCGATGCCGGGCATCGCGTGCAGCGCGGCCGTGCGGTCGGCCCACGCCTCGACGATCGTGCGCATGCGGCGCGGCGAGACGCTGGACAGGGACGCCGTCGGGTCGGAGGAGAAGCAGATGACCTCGCAGCGGCCCGCGGCCGGGCGGCGCACCCACAGGTCCTCGCCGTCGACCAGCTCGACGGCGTCGTCCACGCCCGGCACGGCCATGAGCGAGGGGAACCGGTTCTCGAACACGACGACGTCGTAGTCGGTGTCGGGGATCTCCCCGTCCTGGTACGTGGCGCCGGGCCGGGCCGGCGCGAGGGGGTTCGCGTCCGCCGGCGGCAGGAACGTGCGGTTCATGCGGTGCGCGGCCATCGGGATCCACTCGCCGGTGAGCGGGTCGCGGCGCAGCTCGGGGCCGGTGACGGGCAGCGTGGTCCCGTCGGGGCCGGTCACGGGCGCGAACCGGTCGGGCAGGGGGCGCGGGTCGTCGAGGCGGCGGGTCGCGGCGCCCGAGACGTACGGCTCGGAGTCGTCGAAGTAGATGAGCTCGCGGCCGTCGGCCAGGCGGGTCGACGTGCGGCGCACGAGGGGGGTGCTGTCGGTCACGGGTTCGCTCCGGTGGGGGTGGTGCGGACGCCGGCGGGCGTGGTGCCGTCGGCAGGGTCGGCGAGGACCAGTCGGTCCACGGCCGCCTCGAGGTGGGTCCGCGCGTCGCGCGAGATCCCGGTGTCGACGACGATCGTGTCGATCTCGTCGAGCCCGCAGATGCGGGCCAGCCCGACCGTGCCCCACTTGGTGTGGTCGGTCAGGACGGTGGTGGCGGCCGCGCACCGCACGAGCGCGCGGTCGGTGGCGGCCTCGGCGAGGTTCGGGGCGGTGGCGCCGTCGACGTCGAGCCCGTGCACGCCGAGGAACGCCCGGTCCACGCGCAGCGCGCCGAGGGTGGCGTCGGCGACGGGCCCGACGAGCGCGTCGGACGGGGTCCGCGTCCCGCCGGTGAGCACGACCTCGAGGTCGCGCTGGCCGTGCAGCGCGTCGGCGACGTGCAGGCCGTTGGTCACCACGGTCAGCGGCCGCAGCGCGGTGTCGGCGACGATCAGCTGGGCGAGCAGCCAGGTCGTCGTGCCGGCCGACAGCACGACGGACTGGCCGGGCTCGACGTCGGCCAGCGCGGCCCGGGCGACGGCGGTCTTCTCGGCGCTCGACCACGTGCGCTTGGCCTCGAAGCCGGGCTCCTCGGTGGCGCGCGACGGGCTCTCGGGGGCGACGGCGCCGCCGTGCACGCGGCGCACGAGGCCGGTCCGGGCGAGCTCGGCGATGTCCCGGCGGACGGTCATGTCGGAGACGTCGAGCGCCTCGACGAGGTCGGCCACGCGCACGGCGCCGTGCGCGAGGACCTCGGCCAGGATGCGCTCCTGGCGCTGCGTCGCGAGCATGCGAACAGCATCCCACATGTCCGAACACGATCCAACACGCGGGGTGGGTGACGCCGCCGTCGCCCGCGCCCCGCCCGTCAGCGCCGGGGGCGAGGGTCGTGACCGTTCAGCGCCCGGCGGGCGAGAGCCCCAACGACCGTCCGGCCAGGTTCCGCGGGCGCGCCGCCAGGCGCCGCGCCACGTCCGCCAGGGCCAGCGCCGCGGGGGAGTCCGGGTGCGAGAGCACCACCGGCACTCCCGCGTCGCCCGCCTCCCGCAGCGTCACGTCGATCGGCACCTGGCCCAGCAGCGGCACGTCCGCGCCCGTCAGTCGCGTCAGGCTCTGCGCGACCGACGCGCCCCCGCCCGCGCCGAACAGCTCCAGGCGCGAGCCGTCGGCCTGCTCCAGCCACGCCATGTTCTCGATCACCCCGACCACGCGCTGGCGGGTCTGCACGGCCACCGACCCGGCGCGCTCGGCGACCTCCGCGGCCGCCGGCTGCGGGGTCGTCACCACGACGATCTCCGACCCCGGCAGCAGCTGCGCCACCGAGATCGCGATGTCGCCGGTCCCCGGCGGGAGGTCCAGCAGCAGGACGTCCAGGTCGCCCCAGAACACGTCGGCCAGGAACTGCTGCAGCGCGCGGTGCAGCATCGGCCCCCGCCACACCACCGGCTGCCCCGCGGGCACGAACATGCCGATCGAGACGACCTTCACGTCGTGCGCCACCGGCGGCAGCAGCATGTCGTCCACCTTGGTCGGCGGCCGGTCCACGCCCAGCATCCGCGGCAGCGAGAACCCGTAGATGTCCGCGTCGACCACACCCACCCGCAGGCCCTGCGCCGCCATCGCCACCGCCAGGTTCGCCGTCACGGACGACTTGCCCACGCCGCCCTTGCCCGAGGCCACCGCGATGACCTTGGTCAACGAGCCGGCCTGCGCGAACGGGATCTGCGGCTCGGCGTCAGTGCCGCGCAGCATCGTGCGCAGCGCCGAGCGCTGCTCCGCCGTCATGACGCCCAGGTCGACCCGGACGCCCGCGACGCCCGCGACCCGCTCCACGGCCGCCGTGACGTCCCGCGTCAGGGTGTCCTTGAGCGGGCAGCCCGGGGTCGTCAGGTCCAGCCCCACGACGACGAGCACCCCGCCCGCGGCGCCGTCCGGCACGACCTCGACCGAGCGCACCATGCCCAGCTCGGTGACGGGTCGGCGGATCTCGGGGTCCTGCACGCCGTCCAGCGCGGCGCGCACGGCCTGCACCAGCGCGTCGTCGGGCGTGCGGGGGTCTGCGGGCTGCGACGGCATGCGGCCATCGTAGGTCGACCCCGCGCGCGCCCCGACGGGACCGACGCCCCACGCACCGTCCCCGGTGCCGTGCCCCGACCGCGCAGGCCGGTGCCGCTGTCAGTCGCCGGTGCGCCGCCCCGGCTCGAGCCGGTCGTTGCCGCGCGGCGTCCGGTCCTCTCCCTGGCCGTCCTGCTCCTGCTCGGCCTGCAGCTCCTCGAGCAGGTTGCGCAGCTCCGAGCGCACGAAGTCGCGCGTCGCGACCTCCTGCAGCGCGATGCGCAGCGACGCCATCTCGCGGGCCAGGAACTCGGTGTCGGCGAGGTTCCGCTCGGCGCGCTGACGGTCCTGCTCGGCCTGCACGCGGTCGCGGTCGGTCTGCCGGTTCTGCGCGAGCAGGATCAGCGGGGCGGCGTACGACGCCTGCAGCGACAGCATGAGCGTCAGCGCGGTGAACCCGTTGCCGGCCTCGTCGAACCGGAAGCGCTCAGGTCCCCAGTTCGCGTTCCACGCGATCCAGACCAGGCAGAAGGCCGTGAGCCACAGGATGAACCGCGGCGTGCCGAGGAACCGTGCGATCGACTCCGAGACCCGCCCCGAGGCGTCCTCCTCGATGCGCGGCAGGACCAGGCGGCGGCTCTCGCGCGGGGTGTCCAGACGGTCAGCCACGGCGCACCCCCCGGGCGGTCACCGCGGGCGTCGGGCGCGTGAAGGGCCCCGGCTCGTCGTCGGTCTCGCGCCAGTCGTCGGGCAGCAGGTGGTCGAGCACGTCGTCGACCGACACCGCGCCCAGCAGGCGCCGCTGGTCGTCGACCACCGGCAGCGCGAGCAGGTTGTACGTCGCGAGCTCGCGCGTCACCGTCATCAGTGGCGCGTCGGCGGTGACCGGCTCGATGTCGGTGTCGACGATCTGCCCGATCGAGCCGTGCGGCGGCTCGCGCAGCAGGCGCTGCAGGTGCACGACGCCGATGAACCGGCCCGTCGGCGTCTCCAGGGGCGGTCGCGCCACGAACACCAGCGACGCCAGCGCGGGCGTCAGGTCCTGCCGGCGCACGTGCGCCAGCGCCGCCGCGATCGTCGTCTCCGGGCCCAGGATCACCGGCTCGGTGGTCATCAGACCGCCGGCCGTGTTGTCCTCGTACGCCAGCAGCCGGCGCACGTCCTTGGCCTCCTCGGGCTCCATGAGCTCCAGCAGCTCGGCCGCCTGCTCGCTCGGGAGCTCGCCCAGCAGGTCCGCCGCGTCGTCGGGCTGCATGGCCTCCAGGACGTCGGCGGCGCGCGTGAGCTCCATGGCGCGCAGGATCGCGACCTGGTCGTCCTCGGGCAGCTCCTCGAGCACGTCCGCGAGCCGCTCGTCGTCCAGCGCCGTGGCCACCTCGAGCCGGCGCGTCACGCCCATCTCGTGCAGCACGTCCGCCAGGTCGGCCGGCTTGAGGTCCTCGTACTGCGCGAGCAGCAGCTCTGCACCCTGCGCGGCGGACGCCCGGGCGAGCGTGCGCACCTGGTCGATCGGCACGAGCATCGTCTCCCCGCGCCGGCGCAGCAGCCCGCCGCGGTGCTCGGTGCGACGCACGAACACCTTGGTGACGTACCAGTCGCCGCTGCGCTGCAGCTCGATCGCGACGTCCTCGACCGTGGCCGTGCCCGAGCCGTCGACCAGGTCGACCGTGCGGTCCAGCAGCTCGCCGACCACGAGCGTCTCCGACGCGCGCTGCTCGAACCGGCGCATGTTCACGAGCCCGGTCGAGATGACCTGGCCCGCGTCCACCGCGGTCACGCGCGTCAGCGGCACGAACACCCGTCGACGCCCGGGCACCTCGACGACCAGGCCCACGGCCCGGGGGGCGCCCTTGAGGCGCACGAGCACGACGACGTCGCGCACCCGCCCGACCTCGTCCCCCAGGGGGTCGAAGACCTTCGTGCCGGCGAGGCGCGCGACGAACACCCTGGTCCCGACGCTGCTCACGGCGGTCAGCCTAGCCGCGGCCCCCGGGGACGGCGCGCGGCCGTGGTGGGCTGCGCCGGGACGGCCGTGCCGTCGGTGCGGGGCCGGCGGTGGGGGGTCGGCGGCACGGCGGGCGTCGCGCGGTCACGGCACCAGCAGGACGGCCGCGGTC
This sequence comes from Cellulomonas sp. SLBN-39, assembly GCF_006715865.1. Classification (NCBI taxonomy): domain Bacteria; kingdom Bacillati; phylum Actinomycetota; class Actinomycetes; order Micrococcales; family Cellulomonadaceae; genus Cellulomonas; species Cellulomonas sp. SLBN-39. The sequence goes on from NZ_VFOA01000001.1 coordinate 2,805,999, forward strand.
AGCGTCCACCCGGCGACCACGAGCGCGGTGTCGCGCGTGCGCCACGGCACGCGGTGCCGCTCGGTGCGCGTCGGGTGCGCGCCGAAGCCGCGCGCGTCCATGGCGTACGCCGTGCGCTCGGCGTGCCGCAGCCCGCCGGCCAGCAGCGGCACCGACCACCCGACCCACCGGCGCACGGTCGCGACCGGCCCGGGGCCCTCGTCGCCGCCGCGCACCCGGTGCGCCGCCCGGATCACCGCGACCTCGTGCCCCAGCCGCGGCACGAACCGGAACGCCGCGAGGATCGTCCACGTCACCCGGTACGGCACCCGCAGCTGCTGCTGCAGCGCCCGGGCCAGGTCCGGCCCGGACGACGTCAGCCCGCCGACCAGCGCGAGCACCGCGACCGCCGCCAGGCGCGCGGCCGTCGCCAGCCCTGCGGCCAGCCCCGCCGACGTGTACTCCACCGGTCCGACCTGCAGCAGCACGCGCCCCGCGTCGTCGTCCGGCACGGCCACCCACAGGCCCAGGGCCGCCCCCAGCGCCACCGTGCCCAGCGGGGCGGCGACGAGCAGCGCGAGCAGGCCCCGCCGGCCCAGCCCTGCCCCGGTCACCAGCGCCAGCACCGCGACGGCCGTCAGCACCACGGCCGCCCGCGTGTCGTGCACGACGACGAGGGCCAGCATGGCGGGCAGCGGCGCGGCGAGCGTGGCCAGCGGGTTGTGGCGGCGCAGCCACCCGGGCCTGACGTCGGCCGCCCAGACGGCGGCCACGTCCGGGGTCGCCGCGCTCACCGCGCCACCGGTGCGGGCGTCAGTGATCCCGCCCACGACGTCGACGCCGCGGGGCGGTCGGGTCCGCCGTCGGGGACGTCCCTCAGGCGGGTGACCGCGTGCCACGCCGGGTGCCGGGCGACGGCGCGCGTGGCCCGGGCGAGCGGCGGTGCGAGCAGGCCCGCCTCGTCCAGCGCGGAGCCCGCGAGCACGTCGGCGGCGGTCCCGGCCGCGCTCACCCGGCCCTCGTGCAGCACCGCGACGTGCGTGGCGTGGTCGGCCACGAGCTGCAGGTCGTGCGTCACGACCACCACGGTCGTGCCGTGCGCGACCAGGTCGTCCAGCAGGTCGAGCAGCTCGGCCGCTCGAGCACGGTCCTGCCCGAACGTCGGCTCGTCGAGCACCAGCACCCGGGCGCCCGTGACCAGCGCCGTGCCGACCGACAGCCGGCGCTTCTGGCCGCCCGACAGCAGGAACGGGTGCACGTCGCGCGCGGCGGCCAGGCCGAGGCGGTCCAGCAGCTCGCCGACCCGGTGCTCGACCTCCGGCGCGGCGACGCCCTGCAGGCGCAGCCCGTGCGCGAGCTCGTCGTGCACGGTCGCGCGCACCAGCTGGTGCTCGGGGTTCTGGAACACGAACCCCACGTGCCGGACCCACGTGCGCGACCGCGTCGTCGCCGGGTCCAGGCCGGCGGTGCGGACGGTCCCGCGCGGCGGGCGCACCACGCCGCCGACCGCCTGCGCCAGGGTCGTCTTGCCCGCACCGTTGACGCCCACGAGCGCGGCCAGCGCCCCTGTCGGCACGTCGAGGTCGACGTCGTGCAGGACGGCGCGCCCGCCGCGGCGCACCGTCAGCCCGCGCACCTGCACCGCCAGGTCGGGGTCCGCCTCGCCGCCCGCCGTCGGGACGGGTCCCGCCGCGGACGTCGGGACCGGGTCGGGCAGCGTCGGGCACGCGTCGAGGGCCCTCGTCAGCGCCGCCGGGGTCAGCGGCAGCGGCACCAGGTCGACGCCCGCGCCGCGCAGGCGCAGGGCCGCGAGGGTCGCGACCGGCAGCCACACCCCGAGCGCGACGAGCTCGGACGCCCGGTCGGCCAGGACCGCGCGGGTCGGGCCGTCCATCACCAGCCGGCCCGACGCGTCCAGCACGAGCACCCGGTCGACCAGGTCGACGGCGGCGTCGAGGTCGTGCTCGACCAGCACGACGGTGCGGGTCCCGTCCGCGACGACCGCGCGCAGGGCGGCGTACAGCTCCTCGACGCCCACGGGGTCGAGGTTCGCGGTCGGCTCGTCGAGGACCAGGACCGGCGACCCCAGGGCCAGCGCGCACGCCACGGCCAGGCGCTGGCGTCCGCCGCCGGACAGCACGTCGGGCGCGTCGGCGCGCCGCTCCCACAGCCCGACCGTCCGCAGCGCGTGCTCCGCGCGCGCCAGCACCTGCTCGGCGGGCACCAGCAGGTTCTCCGGGCCGAAGCACACCTCGTCGAGGACCGTGCCCGTGACGACCTGGGCGTCGGGGTCCTGGAAGACCATCGCGACGTGCGCGGCCAGGCGCGGGACGGTCGTGCTCGTGGTCGGCACGCCGTCGACCACGACACCGCCGGTCATCTCGGCGGGCACCGCGTGCGGCACCAGGCCGTCCAGCGCGAGGGCCAGCGTGGACTTGCCGCAGCCGCTGGGGCCGAGCACCAGCACGACCTCGCCGGGGTGCAGCGTGGCGGTGACGCCGTCGGGCGTCCAGGCGTCGCGGTCCTCGTGCCGGATCCGGACGTCGCGCAGCTCGACCGTCACGCCGTCGGGGCGGCGGCGCCCACGACGGGCGTCGCGGCGCCGACCGGGCCCGTGCCGGCCGTGCGGGCGGGGTCCGCGTCGGCGGGGTCCGGGCTCGCGGCGCCCGGGACCGCGGCGCGGCGGCGACGGTCCTCGGGCAGGCGCAGCCCGCGCAGGGCCCCGGTCGCCGCCAGCCGCCCGGCGACGAGGCGCCCGAGCCAGGTGGACCCGACCAGGCCGACGAGCAGCAGGGACGGCAGCAGGGCCTGCGCCCACGCCGCGTACGTGCCCATGTCGTAGTAGGTCCACCACATCCACGTGTAGAGGCCCGCGGCACCGACGGCGAGGGCGTACGCGACGGGCGCCCTCCAGTACCGGTAGAGCGCCACGGCGTACGGCAGCTCCATGATCACGGCGATCCACAGCCAGCCGTAGACCGAGGCGAAGCCCGTCGGGGTGAACGGTGCGGAGACGACGCCGGCGAGCATCGTGGTGAGGAACCCGACGCCGGGGCGGCGGAACGCGGCCTGCGCGACGACCCCGGGCAGCACGTACAGCCCCGCGGCCAGGCCCATGAGGAACGGCGCGGCCACCGACAGCGCCGTGAAGAGGTGGTAGTTCGGGATGCCGAGGATCCCGCCCGCCACGCCGATCGCGGCGCACGAGAGCAGCAGGCGCGTGCTGAAGCCGGACATCGTCATCTCCTGGTGCGGGGTGCGGGTACGAGCGCCGCGGGGGACGGGCGACGCGTCGGCCCCTGCGCTCCGGCGACGCCCATCATGAGGGTTGCCTAACCTCACGTCAACGCCGCACGGCGGGCTCCCAGCCCGTTCCCGGCGGGCACCCTGGCAGCTCACGGGCGGGTGAGGGAGGATCGGCGCATGTCGTTCAGCCGGTCCAGCCGCATCCCGACGCTCCCGACGCTGCCCGAGGGGGAGTCCGTCGCGACCTACCCCACCTACCTCCAGGCCCAGAAGGCCGTGGAGCTCCTCGCGGAGAAGTCGTTCCCGGTGCGCGCCGTGACCATCGTCGGCACGGACCTGCAGATGGTCGAGCGGGTGCTGCGGCGGCTGTCGTACCCGAGCGCCGCGCTCGGCGGGTTCGCGTCGGGGGCGTGGTTCGGCCTGTTCGTCGGCCTGCTGCTCACGCTGTTCTCGTCGCCCGGGACCGCGAACGTGATCCTGCCCGCCATGCTGTTCGGCGGCGCCTTCGGCCTGCTGTTCAGCGTCATCACCTACTCGCTGACCCGCGGGCGGCGCGACTTCGCGTCCTCGTCGCAGATCGTCGCGACGTCGTACTCGGTGCTGTGCCTGGCCGAGCACGCGCACCGCGCGCGTGCCCTGCTGGTCGAGTCCGGCCTCGGCGGCGTGGTCGACGGCTGGGGCACCCGCGGCGCGACCCCGCCGGCCCCGCCCGTGACCGCGGCGCGTCCCGACCAGCCGTCCACGCCGCCCGCACCGCCGCAGGCCGGCGGCACGGTCGGCGACGACGTGCCGCGGCCGCCGGCCTGAGACGACCGGCGGCCCGCGGAGGGCGTCAGGCCCGCAGCGACGCCATCCACGCCTCGACGGCGTCGGGGTCGCGGGGGAGCGCGGCCGAGAGGTTCTCGTTGCCGTCGGCCGTGACCAGCACGTCGTCCTCGATGCGCACGCCGATGCCCCGGTACTCCTCGGGCACCAGCAGGTCGTCGGCCTTGAAGTACAGGCCCGGCTCGATGGTGAACACCATGCCCGGCTCGAGGACGCCGTCGAGGTACATCTGCGCCCGGGCCTGCGCGCAGTCGTGCACGTCGATGCCCAGGTGGTGGCTCGTGCCGTGCACCATCCAGCGCCGGTGGTGCTGGTTCTGCGGCAGCAGTGCCTCCGCCGCGCTGACGGGCAGCAGGCCCCACTCCTCCAGGCGGGCCGCGATCACCTGCATCGCGGCCTCGTGCACGTCCCGGAACCGGGCGCCGGGCACGGCGGCCGCGAACCCGGCGTCGGCCGCGTCGAGCACGGCCTGGTAGACGCGGCGCTGCACGTCGGTGAACGTCCCGTCGACCGGGAGCGTCCGCGTCACGTCGGCCGTGTACAGGGAGTCCACCTCGACGCCCGCGTCCAGCAGCAGCAGCTGGCCCGGGCGGACCGCGCCGTCGTTGTCGGTCCAGTGCAGCGTCGTCGCGTGCTCGCCGGCCGCGGCGATTGTCTCGTACCCGACGTAGTTGCCCTCCTGGCGGGCGTGCCCGAGGAACGTGCCCTCGACGACCCGCTCCCCGCGCCGGTGCGCCAGCGCGTCGGGCAGGGCGCGCACGACCTTGGCGAACCCGTCGATCGTCGTCGTCACGGCCTCGCGCATCTGCTCGACCTCGTACGCGTCCTTGACGAGGCGCAGCTCCGAGAGCGCCTCGGCGAGGCGGTCGTCGCGCTCGCCGGCCTCCTCCGTGGCGCGGATCTCCTCGACGACGGCCTCGACGGTCGGGTCGGACTCCCGCACGACGAGGAGCTCGACGCCCCCGGTGCCGACGTCCTTGGCGAGCGCGTCGCGCAGGTCGTCCAGGTGGGCGGTGCGGATGCCCGTGCTGGTCGCGACGTCCTCCAGCGTGGGCCGGGCACCGACCCAGAACTCGCCGTACCGCGCGTCGGAGAAGAACTCCGGGGTGTCCCGCCCCGCCATCGGGCTCATGTACAGCACGGCCGTGTGCGCGCTGCCGTCGTCGCCGGTGCCGTCCTCGACCGGGTGGAGCACGAGCACCGCGTCGGGCTCCTGCTCCATGCCCAGCCCGGTGAGGTGCACGAACGCCGCGTGCGGGCGGAACCGGTAGTCGGTGTCGTTCGAGCGGACCTTGAACGTGCCGGCGGGCACCACCAGCCGCGCGCCGGGGAAGTGCGCCGACAGGGCGCTGCGCCGGGCGGCGGTGAAGTCCGCGACCGCGGCCCGCTCGACCGGTGCGCTCGTGCGCGGCCCCCAGCCGGAGGTCACGTACTCCACGAAGTTCTGCGTGCGCCCCAGCTGCGAGCGGTTCGCGCCCCGGTCGGCCAGCGGCTGGCCGTCCGTGCCGAGGGGCGTCTCGTCGGCCGCGGCCGGGTCCTGCGGGGTCACGTCGTCCTGGGTCACCGCCCCAGTCTCGCACCGTCGGGGCGGCCCGCGGGGGCCGCTAGCGTGTGCCGGTGCGCATCGACCTCCACACCCACTCGCGCGCGTCCGACGGCACGGACGCGCCCGCGCGCGTCGTCGTCGACGCCCGCGCCGCCGGCCTCGACGTGGTGGCCCTCACCGACCACGACACCACCGCCGGCTGGGACGAGGCGGCCCGCGCCGCCACCGAGGTCGGCGTCGCGCTCGTGCGCGGGACTGAGGTCTCCGCCAAGGCGCACGGCATCAGCGTGCACGTGCTCAGCTACCTGCAGGACCCCACCGCCACGGTGCTCACCCGCGAGCTCGACGCCGCCCGCGAGTCCCGCGTGCACCGCGCCGAGCGGATGGTCGAGCTGCTCGCCCGCGACGTCCCGATCACCTGGCAGGACGTGCTCGACCAGTCCCGCGACGCCGTCGTCGTCGGCCGCCCGCACATCGCCGACGCGCTCGTCGCCCGTGGCGTCGTGCCCGACCGCAGCGCCGCGTTCACGCACCTGCTCGCCTCCGGCGGGCCGTACCACGTGCACCACTACGCCCCCGAGGCCGCCGCGGCGGTCGCCGCGGTCCGTGCCGCCGGCGGGGTCCCCGTCTTCGCCCACCCCGGTGCCGACGTCCGCGGCCGGGTCGTGCCCGACCCCGTCTTCGACGAGCTCGCCGAGGCCGGGCTCGTCGGCCTCGAGGTGCACCACCGCGACCACACCCCCGCCCAGGTCGAGCGCCTGCTCGCCATCGCCGCCCGCCTCGACCTGCTCGTCACCGGGTCCAGCGACTACCACGGTGACGGCAAGCCCAACCGGCTGGGGGAGAATCTCACCGACCCGCAGGTGCTGGCCGCGATCGTGGCCCAGGGGACGACGGAGGTGGTGGGCGCGTGAGCAGCGTGCTCGACGTGCAGCTGTTCATCTCGGCGTTCGTGACGCTGTTCGTCATCATGGACCCGCCGGGGACCGTGCCGATCTTCCTCGCGCTGACCAGCTCGATGACCCGCCAGCAGCGCGCCCGGGCCGCACGGCAGGCGATCCTCGTCGCGTTCGGCGTCATCGTCGGCTTCGCGCTGTTCGGCCAGTCGGTGCTCAACTACCTGCACGTGTCGCTGCCCGCGCTGCAGGGCGCCGGCGGCCTGCTCCTGCTGCTCGTCGCCATGGAGCTGCTCACCGGCAAGCTCGACAACAACGAGGCGCTCGAGGGCACGCAGGGCAACGTCGCCCTCGTGCCGCTGGGCACCCCCCTGCTCGCCGGCCCCGGCGCGATCGTCGCCACCATGGTGTTCGTCCAGCAGGCCACCGAGCCGCCGGACTGGGTGGCCATCTCCCTCGGGGTGGTGCTCGTGCACATCTGCCTGTACCTGTCGATGCGGTTCGCCAACGCGATCCACCGGGTGCTCAAGGACTCCGGCACGCTGCTCGTCAGCCGCATCGCCGGTCTGCTGCTCGCCGCCATCGCCGTGCAGCTGCTCGCCGACGCGGTCCTCGCCTTCGCCCGCGGCTGACCGCACGCAGCAGGGCCCCGGTCGACGACGGTCGACCGGGGCCCTGCTCACCTGAGGACCAGGTGCACGTGAGGATCAGGCCTCGGCGTCACCCGTGGCCGGGGCACCCGCCCCGTCGCCCTGACCGGCACCGCCGCGCGACCGGCGACGGCGGCGACGGCGCGCCGCGCCCTCGCCGGAGCCCTCCGTCGTCGCGTCCCCGGGGGCGGGGGCGTCGGGGCCCGTGCCGGCCGGGGCGTCGGCCGTCGCCTCGACGGGCGCGCCGTCCTGGCCGCCGCGACGACGACGCCGCGACCGGCCCTCGCCCTCGGACGTGCCCGCCTCGCCCTCGCGACGCGGAGCCGCCTCCCGCTCGTCCTTCTCGCCGCGACCCGCACCGCGACCGCGACCGCGAGCCTCGCCGCGGGAGCCGTCCCCGCGCGAGCCCTCGCCGCGCCCGGCGGGACGCGCGTTGCGCTTGCCCGTCTCGCCGACGTCCTCGAGCGTCTCGGCGCCCAGACCGGCGCGCGTGCGCTGCGCCTTCGGCAGCCGGCCCGTCGTGCCCTCGGGGATGTCGAGGTCCGTGCGCACGTGCTCCGACGAGGAGTACGTCTCCACCGGCTCCGGGATGCCCAGGCCGAGCGCCCGGTCGATCAGGCCCCAGCGCGGGATGTCGTCCCAGTCGACGAACGTCACGGCGGTGCCCTGCGCACCCGCGCGGCCGGTGCGGCCCGTGCGGTGCAGGTACGTCTTCTCGTCCTCGGGGCACTGGTAGTTGATGACGTGCGTGACGTCCTCGACGTCGATGCCGCGCGCCGCGACGTCCGTGGCGACCAGCACGTCGACCTTGCCGTGCCGGAACGCGCGCAGCGCCTGCTCGCGCGCACCCTGGCCGAGGTCGCCGTGGATCGCGCCGGCGGCGAAGCCGCGCTCGACGAGCTCGTCCGCGACCTTCGCCGCGGTGCGCTTGGTGCGCGTGAAGACGATGGTCAGGCCGCGCTCGCGGGCCTGCAGGATCCGCGCCAGCAGCTCGACCTTGTCGAGGGCGTGCGCGCGGTAGACGACCTGACGGATGTTCTTGACCGTCTGGCCCTCGTCGTCGGGCTCGGCGGCTCGGATGTGCGTGGGCTGGCGCATGTAGCGGCGCGCCATCGCGACGATCGCGCCCGGCATGGTCGCGGAGAACAGCATGGTGTGGCGGGTCGGCGGCGTCGCGGCCAGCAGCTTCTCGACGTCGGGCAGGAAGCCCAGGTCGAGCATCTCGTCGGCCTCGTCGAGCACGACCTCGGTCGCGCGCGACAGCTTGAGGTGGCGCTGGTTGAGCAGGTCGATCATGCGGCCAGGGGTGCCGACGACGACGTCGGCCCCGCGCTGCAGCGCCTCGATCTGCGGCTCGTACGCGCGCCCGCCGTAGACCTGCACGATCCGCACGGCGCGCTTGCGCGAGGCCATGGCGAGGTCGCCGGCGACCTGCACGGCCAGCTCGCGCGTCGGGACGACGACGAGGGCTTGCGGCAGGCCCGGCTCGGGCAGCCGGTCGTAGCCGTCCTCGCCGGGTGCGACGACCCGGTGCAGCAGCGGGACGCCGAACCCGAGGGTCTTGCCGGTGCCCGTCTTGGCCTGGCCGATGATGTCGTGGCCGGCCAGCGCGACCGGCAGCGTCATGGCCTGGATGGGGAACGGGTGCGAGATGCCCGCGGCAGCGAGGGCCTCGACGATCTCGGGGCGGACCTCGAAGTCCGCGAACGACGCGTCGACGGCCTGCACGGACGACGCGCGGCGCGCACCCGTCGGCACGGGGGTCGGGACCGCGTCGGCGGAGGTGGTCACGGTGTCGATGTCAGGGGATCCCTCACCGGGGAGGGTGGACTGCTCGGTGGTCACACGGGGCTCTTCACTGCGAGGGTGGCGGCTCGCGCCACGGCCCGGCGTCCGAGCGGGTCGGATCGGGCAGCGACGGGCGGCACCACGCGGTCGGGCGGCAGCCGATCGTGGAGTGTCCTCGCGCGCGAGCGTCGTCGCTGCGACACCGCGTCGTGCGGGGAAGGTCGCGGACACGTGTCCTGCGACCCGGGGCAACCGAGACGACCGGGCAAACCGATGTACGGGTGTACACCGGCCACTGTAACCGACACGGCCGTCGCGGCCCGGGTGAGGTGCGCCCGCGCGCCGCGGTCACCCGCACACGGCCACCCGCCGGCACGGGGCCCGGCGTTACGATCGCCGGATGACGACCCGCGCCGACGACCCCGCCGCACCCGTCCCGACCGCGGCGCCGCCGGCGGGCGCCGGTGCGGACGCCGCCGAGGTCCCTGCCGAGGTCACCGGCCAGGACGCCGCCGACGCGGTCGAGGTCCTCGGCCTCGTCGCGGCCCTCGAGCACCGGGCGTTCGTGCGGCTCGCCGCCGACACCGCGCAGGCCCCCGACGTCGAGCAGGCCCTGGCGCTGAGCCGGTTCGCCGCCGCGTGCACCGGCCGGCGGGACCGGGTCCTGGCCCGCATCGACGAGCTCGGCGGCGACCCCGTCGCAGCCCTGGCGCGCTTCGACCAGGTGCTCGACGAGTTCGACGACCGCACGCCGTCGAGCACCTGGTGGGAGCGGCTGCTCAAGGCCTACGTCGGGTACGGCGTCGCCGACGACTTCTGCCGGCTCGCCTCGCGCGGCCTCGACCCCCGCTCGCGCGATCTCGTCGCCGAGCTCCTCGAGGACGCCTCGCACGCCGAGCTCGTGGTCCGCGAGCTCGACCGCGCGTGCGCCGACGACGAGGTCCTCACGTCCCGGCTCGCCCTGTGGGGGCGGCGCCTGGTGGGCGAGGCCCTCAACGTCGTGCAGCGGGTCGTGCAGCAGCGTCCCGGCGTGGCCCGCGCCGTCGACCGCGCCACCGCGGACGAGCCTGTCCCGACGTCCGCGCAGACGGCGCCGGTCGCCGACGTGCCGGCGCAGGCCCCGGCACGCGTCATCAACGAGCTGACCGCCGAGCACACCCGGCGCATGTCCCGCCTGCACCTGACGGCCTGACGGGCTCCGCACCTCTGCGCCGCAGACGCGCCTGACGGCTCACCACCGACTGGCTGTCCTGACCGGAGACGTTGGTCGAGCGGGGTGCGACGCGCTGATGCCGTGATGGTGCGAGGAGCCTGCCGCGGTGGAGCGGAGCTGCTCAGGTGTCCACGTCGCTCGCAGGAGGCCCTCGTGGTCCGCGCTCATGCCGCCCTGACGAGACCGCTGCGACCGCCGGCGGTGTCCTGCGCCGGGCGGCGTCCTGGTTCGCCGAGCGCGGGATCACCGTCGAGCGGGTGCTGTCCGCCAACGGCTCGCCCCACATCTCCGACCCGGGGCGCGGGACCTGCACCGGCCTGGCGGTCGAGCGCCGCCGCGACCGGCCCCACGCCGCCCGCGGGAACACGCCACCCATCACCCGATTGACCACCATGCCCGGTCGGTGCAGCTAGGCGGATTGAGCGAGGCGCACCGACCGACGACTCGGGTCCGTAGGGGTAATGTTAGAATCGGAACGACCGTCGGCGGAGGTGGGTATCAGTGCAATTGATGGATAGCTTGACGACGGTCGTTAGCCCCACGTCGGCGATTCTTGCCCGAGTGGTCGCCTGGATGAGCGACCGAGGAAGGGCTGAGGAGCACTATCGGATCTGGCGCTCACATTGGACCGACGAGCCGATCAAGGGGTACGCCAAGGCGCACGCCTTCGAGACCGCGATCTACTGGACCGTGGCTGCGGCCCCCGTGCTGTTCGTCGCCGCCCTGCTCGATGCACTCTTGTCGAGTCTTGTGAGCCCTGTCCGTACCGGTGGCATCTATGAGTTTTCTATGTGGTTCGTGGCTGGTCAGGTTCTCGCGAGATGGGTGATCTATCTGTCTGTCGACAGAAGTTCCACCTCCCGTGCGGCCACCAAGGTGACGACTGGCGTTCTTCTCGACGTCTTCATCGTGCTGGCGATCGGCCTGGGGTACATGCTCTAGCGGTCGTCGCTGTCACCCTGAGTCGCGCCGGTCCGGTTTCAGTCCATGTCGTTGCGCGGTGCGTAGTACACGGTGATGGACGGCCAGTCGCCATCAGCAGTGATCTCGTTGTGGAGGACCAGGTCGGTGACTTGAATGTCTCCGAGTTCCTCGATGGACTCAGCGACGGCTCGAAGTAGTGCCGGGTAGTTCGCCTGGTCGGGCCCGGCGGGGTTCCCCCGGGAGAATGTAAAAGAAAGCCACGGTGAGGGTGTGTCGTTCATGGCATGCGTCCTCGAGGAGAACTAGTTTTCGCTGGACATGTCGGCGGCGACTGCTGGGAGCCTGCGACCCGCATTCTGGACAGCTGCAGTGCGGTGATCACATGCCCCGCGGTAGCGGTGGTCTGGAAGTCCTCGACCGGGATTGCGGCTCGGTCGTCAAGGCCGCGGTTGCGCCCGACAAGCTGACCGAGGGCTTTGATCACGAGATCGGTGGACAACCTTGAGCTCTCCTGCCTCGGCCGGCAGCTGGCGAAGGCGCACTCGTCCAGATTCAGACCAGCTCGTCCAGCGTGAGCGGGTGGGGCGTGCGCGAGTCCAAGAGACAAGGGCGGCCGGAGGTCCGAGCTGCGCCGTTGCCTCGGCCACGAGGTGTGTCTGCTCGTCCACCGGGTTCTCGGCCGATGGGCCCGGGGGTGATGGGCGGGGGCAGCCTGCTGCTCGTGCCTCGGATGACGGGAGCGACGACGGGCGCCGCCCGGCCGGGGCCGGGGCGACGCCCGTGAGCATGCAGCGATGCGGTCAGATCGCGCCGAAGCCGACCCGGCCCTTGCTCTCCGCGCCGATCTCGACGTAGCCGATCGACGCCGTCGGGACGATGACGCGGCGGCCGCGCACGTCGGTCAGCTCGAGCGTCGGGCGGCCGGCGAGCGCGGCGTTGACGGCGGCGGTCACCTGCTCGGCGCTCTGGTCGGACTCGATCGTGATCTCACGCGTGAGGTGCTGCACGCCGATCGTGATGTCCACGGGTGTCTCCTTCGGCCCTCGGCCCGGTGCGGGTGCGCGCCGGGCGCTGCTCGGCGTCGATCCTAAGCGCCCTCGTGCGTGACGTCGGGCCGCAGCAGCCCCGCCACGCCGCGCCACACCAGCGCGGACACCAGGGCGACCACGTGCGCGGGGTCGGTGTGCCGGGCGTGCCGCCACCAGTACGTGGCCGCGCCCTGGGCGGTGCTGATGAGCGTCGCGGCGAGCACGTCGGCGTCCTCGGCCGGCAGCGTGGTCACCTGCAGGAGCACGTCGCGGATGCGGTGCGCGGCCTCGACGGGCCCGCGCTCGACGCGGGCGCGCACGTCGGCGTCGTGCGTCACGTCGGACTCGAAGAGCAGCGCCGACGCCTCGCCGGCGACCTGGACGAAGTCGAGGTACGCGGCCACGACGGCCGCCACGACACGTCGTCCCTGGCCGGGCTCGACCGGCCCGCGCTCGACGGGCTCCACGGCCCGCTCCACCGCGGCACGCAGCGTCTCGCCCTGGGCGTCGACGACGGCGAGGTACAGGTCGAGCTTGGACGGGAAGTGGCGGTACAGGACGGGCTTGGAGACCTCGGCGCGGTCGGCGATGTCGTCCATCGAGACGTGGTGGAAGCCCTCGGACGCGAACAGGTGCTGGGCGACCGCGAGGAGCTGGGACCTGCGCTCGGCGCGCGCCATGCGCGGGCCGCGGTGGCGACCCGCCGTGGGGGGCTCGGCGTCGGTCATCTGGCGATCGTAGCCAGGGCGCGCGCCCGACCGGCCTGCGACCTGCCGGGACGTGCCGTCCGGCGTGCTGCCGGACCAGCTGCCCGGGGCCCGTCCCGCCCCGGACCGACGTGCACCGCCGGTGCGCCGGCGCGCGCGGGTGTCGGTGGCCCGTGGTCTCATCGGACATCGTGACGACCCCGACGACCACCCGGCTCCTGCGCCCGACCGTCGAGGCGCCCGTCGCCCTCGACGCGCAGCAGCAGGCGGCCGTCGACCGGGTCGTGGCGGGTGCCGACGCCGCGGTCCTGGTGACCGGGGCGCCGGGGACGGGGCGCACCACGGTCGGGATCGAGGCCGTCGTGGCGGCCGTGGACGCGGGTCTGGCGCCCGACGACGTGCTCGTGCTGACCGCGGACCGGCGCACCGCCGGCGAGCTGCGCGACCGGCTCACCGCCCGGCTGGGTCGCACCAGCGGGCGTCCGCTGGTGCAGACGCCGGCCGCCGTGGCGTTCGCGGTGCTGCGGGCCCGTGCGGCCGCGCTCGGCGAGCCCTCGCCCGTGCTCGTCTCGGGCCCGGAGCAGGACGTCGTGCTGGGCGAGCTCCTCGCGGGGCACGCCGCCGGCGACGGCCTCGGCCCCGTGTGGCCGCCGTCGGTGCCGGAGCAGGCGCTGACCGCCCGGGCGTTCCGCGACGAGCTGCGCGACCTGCTCATGCGTGCCGCCGAGCGGGGCCTGGACCCCGGGGACCTGGCCGCGCTGGGCCGCAGCGCGGACCGGCCCGAGTGGGTCGCCGCCGCGCACCTGTACGGCGAGTACCTCGACGTCATGACCCTGGCGACGTCGACGCCCGACGCGGGGGAGCGGCTCGACCCGGCGGTCGTCGTGGACACGGCGGTCGCGGCCCTGCGGCACTGGGAGGACGACGTGCCCGGCACGCCGCGGCCCGCCCGGCGGCTCGTGGTCGTCGACGACCACCAGGAGACCACCGCCGCCACGGCGCGGCTGCTGCGCGCGCTGGCCGACGACGGCGCCCGGCTGCTGCTGCTGGGCGACCCCGACGTCGCCGTGCAGACCTTCCGCGGCGGCCAGCCCGGGCTCGTGGCGCGCGCGGCGGTCACCGGCCGCGGGCTCGGCGAGCTCGGGGCCGCGCACGTCGTGCTCCGCACCGTCTGGCGCCAGAGCGTGGCGCTGCGCGCCGTGACCGCCCGCATCACCGACCGCGTCCCGGTCGCGGGGACCGCCGCGCACCGTCGCGTCGACGTCGCGCCGTCCTGCGCCGCCGGCCCTCCGGCCCAGGTCGCGGTGCTGCCCAGCGCCGCGCAGGAGGCCGCGTGGGTCGCGCACGCGCTGCGCCGCAGCCACCTGCAGGACGGCGTGCCGTGGGACGCGATGGCGGTCGTCGCCCGCTCCGGCACCCGGGTCACCGCCCTGCGACGGGCGCTCGCGCAGGCCGGCGTGCCCGTCAGCGTGCTCGGCAGCGACGTCCCGCTGCGCGACGAGCCGGCCGTGCGCCCGCTGCTCGACCTGGTGCGCGTCGCCGCAGGCGCGCCGCTGGACGCCGAGACCGCCGCCCGGCTGGCCTGCTCGCCCGTCGGCGGGCTGGACGCCGTCGGGCTGCGCCGCGTGCGCCGCGCGCTGCGCGCCGAGGAGCTCGCGGCCGGCGGCGGACGCTCGAGCGACGCCCTGCTCGTCGAGGTCCTCGACGCCCCCGGGCGCGCGGTGACCCTGCCCTCGCACGTGGGACGGCCCGTGGACCGGCTCGCCGCGGTGGTCGCCGCCGGGCGGGCTGCTGCGCAGGCGCCCGGCGCCGACGTCGAGTCGGTGCTGTGGGCGGTCTGGGACCGGGCCGGGCTCGCCGAGACGTGGCGCCGGGTCGCGCTCGCGGGCGGGGCGTCCGGCGAGCGGGCCGACCGCGACCTCGATGCGGTCCTCGCGCTGTTCCGTGCGGCCGAGACGTTCGTCGACCGCAACCCCCGGGCCACGCCGGAGGCGTTCGTCACCTGGGTCGAGGACCAGGACCTGCCCGCGGACTCCCTGGCGGCGCGCTCGCGGACCGCGGGCGTCGGTGTGCTCACGCCCCCGGGCGCGGCCGGGCGGTCCTGGGACGTGGTGGCCGTCGTCGGCGTGCAGGAGGGCACGTGGCCCGACCTGCGGCTGCGGGACTCGATGCTCGGCGCGCAGGCCCTGGTCGCGGCCGTGGCAGGCCGCGAGCCGGACGCCCCGGCCGACGCCCGCGCCGCGGTCCTGGCCGACGAGCTGCGCTCCTTCGCGCTCGCGTGCTCCCGGGCCCGCACCCGGCTGCTGGTGACGGCGGTCGCCGACCAGGACGACTCCCCGTCGCCGTTCCTCGACCTCGTGCAGCCCCCGCCGGCCGACGGCCCGGACCCGCGCCGCACGAGCGCCCCGGCCCCGCTGGACCTGCGCGGCCTCGTCGCCCGGCTGCGCGCGCACCTCGAGCGGACCGCCCGCGAGCACGGCACGCCCGACCCGGCGGCGGCGCGCACCCTCGCGCGGCTCGCCGTCGTCGGCATCCCCGGCGCCGACCCCGACCGGTGGTTCGGGCTGCCCGAGCCGTCGAGCGACGAGCCGCTGTGGTCCGACGGCGAGAAGGTGCCCGTCTCGCCGTCGAAGGTCGAGACGGCGCAGCGGTGCGCGCTGCGCTGGGCCCTGGAGGCCGCGGGCGGCACGCCGTCGCAGTCGTGGAGCCAGTCGCTGGGCACTCTCGTGCACGCCATCGCCCAGGAGCACCCGCGTGGCGACCGCCCCACCCTCGCCGCCGAGCTCGACCGGCGCTGGCCCGAGCTGGGCCTCGGCGACGGGTGGGCGTCGCTGTCCGCGCGCCGCCGCGCCGACGCGATGATCGACCGGCTCGCGGTGCACCTGCGGACCAGCGGCGCCCCCGTGCTCGTCGAGGCGGACTTCGTGCTCGAGACCGACCGGGCGCTCGTGCGCGGGTCGATGGACCGGGTCGAGCTCGCGGACGTCGGTGGTGGGACGGCCCGCGGCGAGGACGCGCCCGGCGGCGAGGGCGCGCCCGGCGGCGACGACGCGCCCGGCGGTGACGACGCGCCCGCCGCCGTGGACGCCGCCGTGCCGCCGTCCGCCGTGCGGGTCGTCGACCTCAAGACCGGCACCCGGGTGCCGACCGTCGCGCAGACGGCCGAGCACCCCCAGCTCGGCCTCTACCAGCTCGCGGTCGACGCCGGTGCCGTGCCGGGCCTGCCCGAGGGCACCACGAGCGCGGGCGCCGCCCTGGTGTTCGTCGCGTCCGGCACGCGCGGACCCACGACGCGCGAGCAGGACGCGCTCGGCCCGGAGACCGACGGGCCGTCGTGGGCGCGGGCCCTCGTCGACGACGTCGCCGACCAGATGGCCGCCGCGCAGTTCGAGGCGCGCGGCAACGAGCTGTGCGACCGGTGCCCGGTGCGCCGGTCCTGCCCGCTGCGCGCCGAGGGCGGGCAGGTCGTCGCATGAGCGCGCGCCCCTCGACCACGTCCGTCGCGCTGTCGGCCGTGCAGATCGCCCAGCTCCTCGGGCAGCACCCGCCCACGGACGAGCAGCGGCAGGTCATCGAGGCGCCGCTCGCGCCGTCGCTGGTCGTGGCCGGTGCCGGCTCGGGCAAGACCGAGACGATGGCCGGTCGCGTGGTCTGGCTCGTCGCCAACGGCCTGGTCACCCCCGACCAGGTGCTCGGGCTGACGTTCACCCGCAAGGCCGCGGGCGAGCTCGCCGAGCGCGTGCGCCGCCGCCTGCGCGCGCTGGTGCGGGCCGCCGCGGCGCAGGGTGTCGACCTGCCGGGGGCCGCCGACCTCGCCGACGAGCTCGCCCGCCCGCAGGTCTCGACCTACCACGCCTACGCCGGCTCGCTCGTGTCCGAGCACGCCCTGCGGGCCGGCATCGAGCCCGGTGCGCGGCTGCTGGGCGAGGCCGCGCAGTGGCAGCTCGCGTCCGAGGTCGTCGAGCAGTGGGCGGGCGACCTCGACACCGCCGCCGCGACGTCGACCGTCGTCGAGGCCGTGCTGAGCCTGTCGGGTGCGCTCGACGAGCACCTGCTCGACCCCGCGGGTGCGCGCGCGGCGATCGACGACCTCGTCGCGGCGATGGACGCGACCCCGCCCGGCACCCCGCCCCGCGCGCCCTACGCCAAGGTCCGCGACCTGCGCTCCTCCCTCGGGGAGCGGTCCCGGGTGCTCGAGCTCGTCGCCGCCTACCGGGCGCGCAAGCGGGCCGCCGACTCGCTCGACTTCGGCGACCAGGTGGCGATCGCTGCGCGGATCGCCCGCGACGTCCCGGAGGTCGGCGCCGGGGAGCGCACCCGCTGCCGGGTCGTGCTCCTCGACGAGTACCAGGACACCTCCTACGCCCAGCTCGCGCTGCTGTCGGCGCTCTTCGGCGGCGGGCACCCGGTCACGGCCGTCGGCGACCCCCACCAGTCGATCTACGGCTGGCGCGGTGCCAGCGCCGGGGGACTGGCCCGCTTCCCCGACACGTTCCCCGCCGTCGGCCCCGACGGGGACCGGCGCCGCGCCGAGGTCGTCCAGCTGTCCACGTCGTGGCGCAACGACCACGCCGTGCTGGACGCCGCCAACCGGGTCGCCGCGCCGCTGCGCGGCGACGGCAGGGTCGACGTCCCCGAGCTGCGGGCGCGGCCGGGAGCCGGCGCGGGGGTGGTGCAGGCCCGCGTCGACGCGACGGTCGAGGACGAGGCCCGCGGCGTCGCCCAGCTGGTCGCGGCGCACTGGCGGTCCGGCACCCACCCCGACGGGCGACGGACCGCCGCGGTGCTGTGCCGCAAGCGGTCCCAGTTCGAGCCGCTGCGCCGCGCGCTGCGGGCCGAGGGGCTGCCCGTCGAGGTCGTGGGCCTCGGCGGCCTGCTGGCGGCGCCGGAGGTCGTGGACCTCGTGGCCGTGCTCCAGGCGGCGCACGACCCGACGCGCGGCGACGCCCTCGTGCGGCTGCTCACCGGTGCCCGCACCCGGCTCGGTGCGCGCGACCTGCACGCCCTGGGGGACTGGGCGCGGCACCTGGCCCGGCTCTCGGCACCGCGGCAGGCCGACCCCGCCGACCCCGCCGACGCGGGCGGGGGCGAGGCCGGCACCGGGCAGGTCGTGGTCGAGGGTGACGTGGTCGACGCGTCCAGCCTCGTCGACGCGCTTGACGACCTGCCGCCGGCCGGATGGGTCAGCGGTGCGGGCCGACGCCTCACGCCGCAGGGCCGGGCCCGGCTCGCGGACCTGGCGGCGGTGCTGCGGGCGGTGCGCCGGCAGGCGGGCCTGTCGCTGCCCGAGCTGGTCGGCGAGGCCGAGCGGCTCTTCGGCCTCGACATCGAGGTGCAGTCCCGCTCCGACGTCACCCCCGCCCGGGCCCGCGCGCACCTGGACGCGTTCCGCGACGTCGCCGTCGAGTTCGCCCGCGCCGCGGACCGGCCCACGATCGGGGCGTTCCTGGCCTGGCTGGAGGCTGCCGAGCAGCGCGAGGACGGGCTGGACCTGCCCGTGACGGAGCCGGACCCGGACGCGGTCCAGCTCATGACGGTGCACGCTTCCAAGGGGCTGGAGTGGGACGTCGTGGCGGTGACCGGTCTGGTCGACGGCGGGCTGCCCGCCACGGCCGTCCTGGGCAAGGACGGTCCGCTGGACTCGGGCTGGCTCACCGGGCTCGGGGTGCTGCCCTACCCGCTGCGCGGCGACCGCGACGACCTGCCCGCTCTCGACCTCGGCGGTGCCGCGGACCCGAAGGAGCTCGCCGAGCGCCTGGTCCGGTTCCGCCAGGACGCCGGCGAGCACGAGGTCGCCGAGGAGCGCCGCCTCGCCTACGTCGCCCTCACGCGGGCCCGGGAGCGGCTGCTGCTCAGCGCCGCCCGGTGGGGTGACGCCAAGACGCCCCGGCGCGTCTCGCCCTTCCTGTCCGAGCTGGTCGAGCACGGCCTCGCCGAGGTGCTGGCCTGGGCGGACGAGCCCGAGCCGGGCACCGACAACCCCCGGACCGGCGACGTCGAGACGGCGGTGTGGCCCGCCGACCCGTTCGCCGTCGACGGTGCCGCGCCCCGGCGCCCGGCGGTCGAGGCGGCCGCCGACGCCGTGCGGGACGCCCTGCGCGCGGTGCGGGCGGCGGCCGGAGCCGATCGCGGTCCGGCCGGGGACGGGCCTGGCTCGCCCGGGGGCGGGCCTGGCTCGCCGCGACGGTCGGACGGCCCGGGAGCCGCGGGTCCGGGCGCGCCAGACGCCCCACCGCCGAGCCCGCCGGACGCCCTACCGCCGACCGACTGGGACGCCCTCGCCGACCGGCTGCTCGCCGAGCAGCTCGAGCGTCGCACCGGGAACCAGCAGGTCGACCTGCCCGCGCACCTGTCGGCGTCCGCACTGGTCCGCCTCGACGCGGACCCGGCAGCCTTCGCGCTCCAGCTGCGCCGCCCGGTGCCCCGCGAGCCGTCCCGGCAGGCGCGGCGCGGCACCGCGTTCCACGCCTGGGTCGAGGCCTACTACGGGCGCACCACGCTCGTCGACCTCGACCTGCTGCCGGGCGCCGACGACGACTCGCTGCCGGTCGACGCCGACCAGGACGCCCTGCGCGCGGCGTTCCTGGCGACGCCCTGGGCGGACCGCACGCCGCTGGCCGTCGAGGTCGACGTCGAGACCACCATCGGCGGGCACGTGCTGCGCTCCCGCATCGACGCGGTGTTCCGCGACCCCGACGGGCCCGAGGGGTCGGTCGTCGTCGTGGACTGGAAGACCGGCGCCCCGCCGACAGACCCGGCGCACGAGGCGTCCCGCGACCTGCAGCTGGCGGTGTACCGGCTCGCGTGGTCACGCTGGACGGGCACCCCCGTCGAGCAGGTCGCCGCGGCGTTCTGCTACGTGGGTGCCGGCGTCACGGTGCGCCCGCGACGGCTGCTCGACGCCGACGAGATCGCCGCGCTCCTGCACGCCGCGACGGGCGCACCCGGGGACGGGCCGGTGCCTGCCGCCGCTCAGTAGGCGGCCTCGGCCTCCGCGTGCACGTGCTCGTCGAGCTCGGTGAGCATGGCCACCGCGTCGTCGACGACCTCGGGGCTCTGCGTGCGCACGCCGTGCAGCAGCCACCGGGCGAGCGCGAGCTCCCCGGCGAGCAGGGCGCGGTCGGCCAGGTGCGGGTCGCTCAGCTCGGTGCGCCGCAGCAGGTACGACTCCATGATCGCGTCGACCGCGTCCTGCGGGGCCGCCACCAGCAGCCACGACAGATCGTCGGCGGGGTCGGCCACCATCGCGTCGCCCCAGTCGAGGACGGCGGTGACCGTGCCCTCCGCGACGAGCAGGTGCGCGCTGGTCAGGTCGGCGTGCACGACGGTGGGCCGGAACCGCCACATCGCGACGTCCTCGAGCATGTCCTCCCAGCGGCGCAGGAGCGACGGCGGCACGAGCCCGGTCCGGGCGGCCTCGTCGACCTCGGCCTGGCGCCGCTCGCGGTACCCGGCGGCGTCGTACACCGGCAGCCCGGCCTCCTCGACGACGGACGTCGGCAGCTCGTGCAGCGCGGCCAGGGCACGGCCGATCTCGGCGGCCAGGCCGGGGCCGGGGCGGAGGGTCTCCAGGCGCAGCGGGCGCCCGATCAGCTGCCGGTGCACGGCGGCGCGGCCGCCCTCGGGCAGGTGCGCGAACCCCTCGGTGCGCGGCACCGCGAACGGCAGCGTGCCGTCGTCGACGAAGGGGCGCAGCGCGGCCAGGAGGGCGATCTCGGCCTCGAGGGCCGCACCGGCGGCGGCGTGCTGCGGGGCGCGCACGACCCACCGGCGGCGCACCGAGTCGATGACCACGGCCTCGTCGAAGTCGGGGCCGGTGCCGCTCGGACGGCGCACGTCGTACGCGTCGAGCCCCGGGATCGCGACGGTCGCCAGGGCGGCGAGGGCGAGCGGCGAGCGTGTCACGGGAGCCAGCGTAGGTGCCCGTGCCGTGGACGGGGTGCCGTCGCCGCGGTGTGTCCGCGTCCGGTTCGTCCCGGTGCGGGCGTCGCTGACCGGGTCGTCGGGTCGTCCGGGACGTACCGTGGGCGCCGTGACGAGCGCGACGCTGGCCCACCTGCCCCTGGCCCGGGCCTCCGTGCCCCGAGCGGCCGAGCGCCGCACCGAGCCGGACGTGATCGGCTCCGCCGTGCGGGACCCGCGCACGCGCGTGCTGCTGGTGCGCGCGGGCCAGGTGCTCACGCAGGACCCGGCCCGGGTGCTGTGGCTGACCCCCGCGCAGGCGTCGGCCGCGTGGGGCCCGCGGGCCGCCGACGGCGTCGGCGAGCACGACGGCGTGGCACACGACGGCGTGGCGCACGACGGCGTGGGGCCGGGCGACGACGCCTGGCTGCTGCTCGGCCAGGAGGACGACGGCGGCGACGTGCTGGCGCTGCGGATGCCCGACCACGAGGCGCTGCCCCGCACGGGCGCCGCGGCGGACGCGGCCGTCCACCAGGACGCGGCGGCGGCGGGGGCGTGGCGCGGGCTGCGCGCCGTGGGGGCCGCCCTCGACGCGCACGACGCGGGCCTGGCCACGACGGCGGTCGCGCTCGACACGTGGCACGACCGTCACCCGCGCTGCCCGCGCTGCGGGTCCGCGACCCGGGTCGCGCAGGCGGGCTGGTCGCGGGTGTGCGTGCAGGACGGGTCGGAGCACTACCCGCGCACCGACCCGGCCGTGATCATGGCCGTCGTCGACGACGCGGACCGCCTGCTGCTCGGGCACGCCGCCGCCTGGGCGCCGGGCCGGTTCTCCACGCTCGCGGGCTTCGTCGAGGCGGGGGAGTCCGCCGAGCGGGCGGTCCGCCGGGAGGTCCTGGAGGAGGCCGGCGTCGAGGTCGGCGAGGTCGTCTACCGCGGCAGCCAGCCGTGGCCGTTCCCCGGGTCGTTGATGCTCGGGTACCGGGCGCACGCCACGAGCACGGACGTGCGCGTGGACGGCGTGGAGCTGACCGACGCCCGCTGGTTCACCCGGGACGAGCTGGCGCGGGCCGTGCTCGCGGGCGAGGTCGTGCTGCCGAGCGGGGCGTCGATCGCCCGGGCCCTCGTCGAGGAGTGGTTCGGCGGGCCGGTGGCGGAGCCCGAGCAGGCCTGACGCCGGGTCCGACCAGGAACCGCCGGACCCGGGCGGGCCCCGCCGCGGCTCACACGCCCAGGCGGGCCTTGACCTGCGCGAGCGACGGGTTCGTCGCGGCCGTGCCGTCGGGGAAGACCACGGTGGGGACGGTCTGGTTGCCGCCGTTGACCGAGGCCACGTACTCGGCGGCGTCGGGCTGCTGCTCGATGTCGACGACGTCGTACGCGATGCCCGCGGAGTCGAGCTGCGTGCGCAGCCGGTGGCAGTAGCCGCACCACGTGGTGGAGTACATCGTCACGGTGCCGGCAGGCGGTGCGGTCGTCGTCATCGTCCCTCGTCGTCGCTCGTCGTGGGCCGGTCGCACGCGGCGCCCGGCGGCCCCGGTGCGGGGCTCCCGGCCGCGTCAACGCCCGGGGGCGGCCGTGTGTTCCCCCCGGGGGCACCGCCTGTGGACGGTGCACGGGTGCGGCGGTGCGGCTGCGAGACTGGTCGACGATGCCCGTCCACGCCTCCGCCGACGCCCTTCTCGACGCCCTCGACCCCGAGCAGCGTCAGGTCGCGAGCACCCTGACCGGTCCCGTCTGCGTCCTCGCGGGGGCCGGCACGGGCAAGACCCGCGCGATCACGCACCGCATCGCCTACGGCGTCCGCACGGGGGTGTACCGCCCGGCGTCGGTGCTGGCGGTGACGTTCACGGCACGTGCCGCGGGCGAGATGCGGGTGCGGCTGCGCGACCTGGGCGTCGCGGGCGTGCAGGCGCGGACCTTCCACGCGGCGGCGCTGCGCCAGCTCGGCCACTTCTGGCCGCGCGTCGTCGGCGGGTCTGCACCGCGCATCGTCGAGCAGAAGTCGGTGCTGGTGGCCGAGGCGGGGCGGCGCGTGGGGCTGCCGGTGGACCGGGTCGCCGTGCGCGACCTGGCCGGTGAGATCGAGTGGTCGAAGGTCTCGCTCGTGACGGCCGACGACTACCCGGCGGCCGCGGCCGCGGTGATGCGCCCGGCGCCGGCGGGGCACGACGCGCACGCGGTGGCCCGGCTCATCACGGCGTACGAGGACGTGAAGACCGAGCGCGGCGTCGTCGACTTCGAGGACGTGCTGCTGCTGCTCGCCGCGATGCTGGGGCAGCGTCCGGAGGTCGCCGAGGAGGTCCGCGGCCAGTACCGGCACTTCGTCGTCGACGAGTACCAGGACGTGAGCCCGCTCCAGCAGCACCTGCTCGAGCAGTGGCTCGGCGGGCGGCGCGAGCTGTGCGTCGTCGGCGACCCGAGCCAGACCATCTACTCGTTCGCGGGCGCGTCCCCGCACCACCTGCTGACGTTCCGCAAGCGGTACCCCGGCGCGGCCCAGATCAAGCTGGTCCGCGACTACCGCTCGACGCCGCAGGTCGTGGCCCTGGCGAACCGCCTGCTCACGGCCACCCGCCGGCCGGCGGACCCCACGCCGCTGCACCTGGTGGCCCAGCAGCCCGACGGCCCGCGCGTGCGGTGGACGGCCTACGACCACGACGAGGCGGAGGCGGCGGGCGTCGCGGCGCGCGCGGCACGGCTCGTCGCGTCGGGGGTCCGGCCCAGCGAGATCGCCGTGCTGTACCGGACGAACGTGCAGGCCGAGGCGTTCGAGCAGGCCTTCGCGAGCGCCGACGTGGGGTACCAGGTGCGGGGCGGCGAGCGGTTCTTCGCACGTCGCGACGTGCGGGACGCGCTGGTGCTGCTGCGCGGCGGCGCCCGGTCGGCTGACCCGGGCACGCCCCTGGGGCAGACGGTGCGCGACGTGCTGACGAGCGTCGGCTGGGCGCCGACGCCCCCGGCGTCGCGCGGTGCGGCGCGCGAACGGTGGGACGCGATGCACGCGCTGGTCACGCTCGCGGACGACCTCGCCGCGGCCCGGACGCCGGGCGCCGCACCGGGCGAGGACGTGCTGGACCTCGGCGCCGGGCGGACCCTCGTGCCGGCCGACGGCGGTGCGTCGCTCGCGGACCTCGTGGCCGAGCTCGACGAGCGCGCGGCCGCCCAGCACGCGCCCACCGTCGAGGGGGTCACCCTCGCGTCGCTGCACGCGGCGAAGGGGCTGGAGTGGGACGCGGTGTTCCTCGTCGGCCTCTCGGACGGGCTGCTGCCCATCTCGCTGGCGCAGACCGACGCGGCGGTGGCCGAGGAGCGGCGCCTGCTCTACGTCGGCGTGACCCGCGCCCGCCGGCACCTGGAGCTGTCCTACGCCGGGGCCCGCACGCCGGGCTCGCGCGCGTCGCGCCGGCGCACCCCGTTCCTGGACCGGCTGTGGGGGCAGGACGTGGACGAACGGCGCGGCACCGCGGACGGCGACGTCGACCGCGCGCTCGTGGAGCGGCTGCGCCGCTGGCGCGAGGAGGTGGCGCGCGAGCGCGGCGTCCCGCCGTCGCGCGTGCTGACCGACGGCATGATCACCGACGTCGCGGCGCTGCGGCCGTCGAGCCCGGCCGAGCTGCGGCAGGTGCCCGGCCTGGGGCAGACGCGTCTGGCGGACGTGGGTGCGGCGCTCCTCGCCGTGGTGACCTCCCAGGACGGGGCGGGGTCCGCCGGCCAGCCCTGACGTCCGCGATGCGGCAGTCCTCCGGCGATGTCCGGGGCGGTCGGCGGGTCCGCAGAAACTCGTCGAGAACTTTCTCGTTATTCGCTTGTCGCGTTCGCGCGCGGCGTCCTACGGTGAACCCGTCGCTGATCGAGCGGTGCCGTCCTGGGGGACGGTGCCCGACCCGGAGGGAGGTGTGCACGACATGGAGAGCATCACGATGACCGGCTACGCCGCCGTGACCGCCGTGCGTCTGCGCACCCTCGCGCCCACCGGGACCTCGTTCCAGGGGCGCAGTGTGTCCACCGCCGGCCACGTCGAGCGCCGGACGGGCACCCCGAAGCAGCTCGGCACCGATCTTCCACGCAGGACTCCCTAGGCCTCACCCACTGAGGCGTTCAGGCCGCGGAGTCCTTCTCGGACCCGCGGCCTTTCTCGTTCCTCCGGCACCTCGCCGGCGAGAGGGCACGTCGGTCCGTCACCGACGCACCACAGCTCATCAGCGAGGACACCAGGAGGACATCGTGCAGCTCACGACGCTGCCCGACACCACGACCCCGGGCGCGACCAGCACCTGGGCCGGTACCACGGTCACGGAGGACCGCGAGCAGTTCGACCGCATGGTCGCCGACCTCGTGCCGTGCCGGTCGAACGACCCCGAGCTCTGGTTCGCCGAGCGGCAGGCCGAGGTCGAGCGCGCCAAGGCGCTGTGCCGCGGCTGCCCGCTGGTCGAGGGCTGCCTCGCCGGCGCCGTCGAGCGGGCCGAGCCGTGGGGGGTCTGGGGCGGCCAGGTCTTCGTCGGCGGCGTGGTCGTGCCGACGAAGCGGGGCCGGGGCCGTCCGCGCAAGGACGCGGCCGCGGCCTGACGGGACGCCGCCGTGCACGCCGGACGCCCTGCCGCACCCACCACCCACCACCACCGGACGCCGGGTCCCGCGCTCGCGGGGCCCGGCGTCGTGCGTCGTACCGCAGCCCGGGGGGCTGACGGCGCCGGTGGATCAGGGGCCCGGCGGACCCGGCAGCCGGGAGCACCCGCAGTCGGGGTGGGCCGGCCAGTCGCGGACGCGGCCGACGACGTCGGGCAGCGCGAGCTGCACCGTCGCACCGGTGAGGGACGGGACAGCGCCGTCGACGTGCACGAGGACCTGCGCCGCGGCCAGCGCGGCGCTCGCACCGGCGACGACGCCGACCTCGCCGCCGCGGCGACCCGCCGCACCGGTGCCGGCGCCGCCCGCGGTGAGGCGGGCCAGCACCGTCGGCCAGGCGGGGTCGATGTCGGCACGGTGCAGGTCGAGGCAGTGCAGGCACGGGTCGAGCCCGGGGCGCACGAACGGTCCGACGGTGGTGTCCGCGGCGCGCACCACCACCGACAGGTGCGCGAGCCCGTGCGCCATGAGCAGCGTGGCCCGCGCCGGGTCGGCCGCGTCGTGCTCGACGACCACCACGACGTCGGGCGCGGCGTCGACGTCGACGCGCACACCCGGTGCGGCGTCCTGCAGGGCCCGCCGCGCCGCGGTCGCGCGCGGCACCCCCACGTCGGCCCACCGGTGCGCCCCGCCCGCCACGTCGACCGAGCCGACGGGGGAGTCGTCGTCCAGCAGGAGGGTGCCGACGCCGGCCGTCGCCAGGTGCGTCGCCACGGCCATCCCGGTGGCGCCGAGGCCGACGACCCCCACGACGGCCCGCGACCGGGCGAGGACCTGCCGCTCGCCGTCCCCGTCGGCGGTGAGCAGGGACCACGCGTCGGCGTCCGCGGACGCCGGGCCGTGCACCGCGGTGCCCGGCGCGGGGTCGGGCCGGGTCAGGCCCGCCGCCGCGAGATCGGCGACGGTCTGCCGGACGCGGGCCGCCCGCGCGCCGGCGCCGCGGGCGAGCGCGTCGAGGTCGGTGCCGGGCCCGACCCCGCACCACAGCCGCACCTCGTCCGGGTCGAGCCCGTCGACGCGGACCGCCCAGCGGGGGTCGAGGCCGACCTGCACCTCGTCCGCTCCGCGGGGCAGCACCTGCACACCCGGCCGCAGCCGTACCGTCCTCGTCCGCACGGCGGGCACTGTCGCAGGTCGGCACGCGTCCCGTCGCCCGCCGTCCACAGCGCCCGCCCGCCCGCCGCCCGCACTCCTCGCCGCCGGCCCGGCCACGCCCGTCGTGCGCCGCGCCGGGGGTGGTCGACGCCGCCGTCGGCGGTCGGCGCTAGCGTGCAGGGGTGCCGGTCCCCGAGGAGCCGCCCCGCACGGGCGCGCACGCGCGCGGCCCGGACGCGCCGGTCGAGGTCCGCCGGTCGCGGCGCAGGTCCCGCACCGTCAGCGCGTGGCGGGAGGGCGACGTCACCGTCGTCGCGATCCCCGCGGGGTTCACCCGCAGCCAGGAGCGCGAGTGGGTGGGGCGCATGGTCGCCCGGCTCGCGGCGCAGGAGGGTCGCCGTCGCCCGTCCGACGCCCAGCTCGCGTCGCGGGCGACGGACCTGTCCCGGCGGTACCTCGGCGGGCGGGCCGTCCCGACGAGCGTGCGCTGGTCGAGCAACCAGGGGCGCCGCTGGGGGTCGTGCACCCCCACCGACGGCACGATCCGCATCTCCGACCGCGTGCGGGGCATGCCCCGCTGGGTCCTGGACTACGTGCTGCTGCACGAGCTCGTGCACCTGCTCGTGCCCGGGCACGGCCCCGACTTCTGGGCCGAGCTGGCCACGTACCCGCACACCGGGCGCGCCCGCGGCTTCCTCGAGGGGTACGGCTACGCCCAGGACCGCGGGCCACGTCCGTCGCCGGACGGCGCCGACGAGCCGCCGGGCGACGACGAGGACGACGTCGACGCCTGACGCCGCCCGAGCGGCCCGCTCGCGGGCCCGGGCGGCGTCGGGCGCCCGCGTCAGGCCGGTGCGGGACCGTCCTCGTCGCCGAGGATCTCCGCGAGCGCACGGTCCAGGTCCGCCGACCCCTCCACGGCCGCCGCCCGCCGCGCGTCGTAGCCGGCGGGGTCGTCGAGGTCCTCCGCGGCGGGCACGAGGTCGGGGTGCGCCCACACCGCGTCCCGGCCGTCGACGCCGCGCGTGGTCGTCAGGTGCGCCCACACGGCGGCCGCGTCGCGCAGCCGCCGGGGCCGCAGCTCCAGGCCCACGAGGCTCGCGAACGTCTGCTCGGCTGGCCCGCCCGCGGCACGCCGGCGCCGCACCATCTCCTGCAGCGGGACCGCGTGCGGCAGGTGCGGCAGCGCGGCCCGGGTCGCGACCTCGTCGACCCAGCCCTCGACGAGCGCGAGCGCCGTCTCCAGCCGCGCGAGGGCCGCCTGCTGCTCGGGCGTGGTCTGCGGCGCGAACACCCCGCCGGACAGCGCCTGCTGGAGCGCGGCCTGGTCGGTGGGGTCGATCGCGCCGACGGCCTCCTCGAGCTGGTCGACGTCGACGGTGATGCCCCGGGCGTACTGCTCGACGGCGTCGAGCAGGTGGGCGCGGACCCAGGGCACGTGCGCGAACAGGCGGGTCGCGGCGACCTCGCGCAGCGCGAGGTACAGCCGGACCTCCTCGGGCGGGGCGTCCAGGCCCTCGGCGAACGCGTCGACGTTGCCGGCGACGAGGGCCGGCGCGGGCTTCTCCAGCAGCGGCAGGCCGATGTCCGTGGTGCCGAAGACCTCGCGTGCGAGTGTCCCGGCCGCCTGCCCGACCTGCAGGCCGAAGACCGCCGAGCCCAGCCCGCGCAGCAGGCGCTGCGGGTCGCCGAGGGGCGAGCCGCCGCCGTCGGGCAGCCCGCCGAGCAGGCCGTCCTCGCCGGCGGCCCGGCCGAGGGCCTGCGCGAGGGCGGTCGACAGCGACGACGCCACCGGCTCGGTCAGGGCCCGCCACGTGGGCAGCGTCGCCTCGACCCACTCGGCGCGGCTCCACGCGTGCGGGGTCCCGCCCGACGGGGGCAGCGACGTCGCCGCGTCCAGCCACAGCTCGGCCACGGACAGCGCGTCGAGGACCTCGCGGCGGCGCGCGGGCGACAACGACGGGTCCCCGCCCTGCGCGGCCTGCTGGCGGGCCAGGTCGTGCGCCATCTGCCAGTTCACGGGCTCGTCGCCGGACGCGGCGAACATGCGCTGCACCTGCGAGACCACCTGGGCCAGCAGCGCCGGGTCCGACGGCAGGCCCGAGGCGGCGGCCATCGCGGCGGGGTCCATGCCGCGCTCGCGCATCTCACGGATCGCGTCGTCGGCGGCGGGGCCGAGCACGGCGCGCAGCATCTCCTCCCACGGCTGCGGGCCGTCCTGGTGCGGACCGCTCGGGGCGGGGACGTCGGGGCTCATGCGGGGCCTCCCGGGATCGGTGACGGCTGCGGACCTCACGGTAACCAGCCGCCGTGGGCCGCACCCCCGCGCGGGCTGCCCGGTTCGCTCACGGCGCAGCGACCCGCTGGTGCGCACGGACCGCACAGCGGCGTGGGGGATGATCGGGGGGTGCTCGACGACCACACCCAGGACGGACCCGTGCCGCACCCCGCCGCGTCGCAGGCCGACCCGCCCGAGGAGGCCCCCCGGGTGACGCCGCGCGCGGTCATCCTCTCGCTGGGCATGCTCGTGACGTCCGCGCTCGCGGCCGTGCTGGTGGTGGTCCCCGCCCCCTACGCGGTGACGAGCCCCGGCCCCACGCGGGACGTCCTCGGCGAGGTCGACGGCACGCCCCTGATCGCGGTCGACGGTGCGACCACGTACCCGTCGACGGGCGAGCTGCGGCTGACCACGATCAGCAGCACGGGCGGCCCCGGCTACCCCTCCAGCGTGCTGGACACGCTGCGTGGCTGGGTGTCGTCGACGAGCGTCGTGCTGCCCCGCGAGCAGGTCTACCCGCCGGCGACCACGCAGGACGAGATCGACGAGACCAACACCGAGGAGATGGTGTCCTCGCAAGAGAACGCCACGGTCGCGGCGCTGACCGAGCTCGGCTACGACGTCCCCGCGACGCTCGTGGTCGCCGGGACCGTCGAGGGCTCGGGTGCGCAGGGCCTGCTGGAGGAGGCGGACGTCCTCACGCAGATGGACGGCGTGGACCTGCCCGACTACCAGACGCTCATCGGGGCGCTCGCGGACGTGACGCCCGGGGACACGGTGACGCTGACGGTGCAGCGCGAGGGGCAGGCGCGCGACGTCGAGGTCGTGACGGGGGAGCGCGAGGACGGTGGCGCGCAGATCGGCGTGTTCATCGACCCGCAGTTCGACATGCCGGTGGACGTGACGATCAACATCGACGGCATCGGCGGCCCCAGCGCCGGCACGATGTTCGCCCTCGGGATCGTCGACCTGCTCACCCCGGAGGACGAGGCGGGCGGCGAGGTCATCGCGGGCACGGGCACGATGGACGTGTCCGGGGCGGTGGGGCCGATCGGCGGGATCCGGCAGAAGCTCGCGGGCGCGCAGCGCGACGGGGCGGCGTGGTTCCTCGCACCGGCGGACAACTGCGCGGAGGTCGTCGACCACGTGCCGGACGGCCTGCGGGTGGTCAGCGTGCAGACGCTGCACGAGGCCCGTGAGGCCGTCGTGGCGATCGGCGCGGGGACGGCGGACGACCTGCCGACCTGCACCGCCGGCTGACCGGCGGGCACCTGACGGGCCGCTGCCCGCGGTGTCAGTCGAGCGTCGCGCGGACGGCCGCGACCAGGCCCGGGACGAGGTCCGCGCCCTGGGCGACCGCGTCGTCGGTGTCGTGCGCCCGGGTGCGCAGCGCGCACCAGGACGTGCCGTCGCGCAGGGCGCCCACGGCGAGACGGACGTCCTGCCGCTGCGGGTGCGCGAGGAGCTGCTCCAGCGCCGCCGCGGGGTCGGCGGGCAGCGCCTCCTCGGCCTCGGGCGGCAGCACGACACGCTCGACGGTCACGGCGACCCCGTCCACGGCGTCGGGCCACGACAGGGCGGCGAGGAGCTGCTCGAGGTCGTCGGCGGCCGGCAGGCCCTCCTGCTCGACGGACGTCAGGTGCCAGTCGTCGGCCCGCGCGGCCGCCAGCACGTCGGGGGTCAGCTGGTCGGCCAGGCCGGGCTCGGCGGCGAGCGCCGCCTGCGTGCGCACGAGCGCGAAGACCCGGACGGGTGCGTCCCAGCCGGCGGCGGCCACGTGGTGCTCGACCTCGCGGACCGCGTCGGCGAGGGCGTGGCCGGCGCGTGCCTGCGGGGTGCGGGCGGGGGAGGGCTGGTCGGGTGCGGTGCTGCTCACGGGCCCATCGTCGCACCGTGTGGGAACCTGAGGCCCACGCTGTGCGTTCCACCGCACGACATCCCCAGGCCCGACCCGCCCCGACGACGAGGACCTCTGCACCGTGACCTCCGCCTCACCCCCCCGCCCCCGCCCGGTCGCCGGCCGGCGTCGTGGCGTGCTCGTGCCCACGCTCGTCACGCTCGGCGTGATCGTGGTCGCCGTGCTCGTCCTCGCGCAGGTCTGGACCGAGGTCATGTGGTTCGACCAGCTCGGCTTCGTCGAGGTCCTGCGCACCGAGTGGGCGACCCGCGGCCTGCTGTTCGTCGCGGGCTTCGCGCTCATGGCCGGCGCCGTCGGCTTCAGCCTGAGCTTCGCCTACCGCTCCCGCCCGGTGTACGCGCCGACGACGCAGGAGCAGGCCAGCCTCGACCAGTACCGCGAGGCCATCGAGCCGCTGCGCCGTCTGGTGCTGATCGTCGGCCCGGTGGTCCTCGGGCTGTTCGCCGGCGGTGCCGCGTCGCAGCAGTGGACGACGGTGCAGCTGTGGATCCACGGCGGCCAGGTCGGCGAGGTCGACCCCGAGTACGGCATGGACCTCGGCTTCTTCCTGTTCACGCTGCCCGGCCTGCGGTTCGTGGTGTCGTTCCTCATGGCGGTGACGGTGCTGTCGGCCATCACGGCGGTCGCGACGCACTACCTGTACGGCGGGGTGCGGATCGGCGGCGGCTCGGGCACGCCGCGGACCACGCGGGCCGCGCGGGTGCACCTGTCGGTGCTCGGTGCGGCCGTGCTGGTGCTCATGGCGGCCAACTACTGGCTCGACCGGTACTCGATCCTCACCAAGCAGCAGAGCGGGGACAACCGCTGGCAGGGTGCCGGGTTCACCGACATCAACGCGGTCGTCCCGTCCCGGGCGATCCTCGCGGTCGCCGCGCTGGTCGTCGCCGGCGCGTTCGTCGCGACCGCGATCACGGGCAACTGGAGGCTCCCGGCCATCGGCGTGGGCCTCATGGTCGTGGCGGCGATCGTCGTCGGCGGCGTGTACCCCGCGATCGTGCAGCGCTTCCAGGTGCAGCCGAACCAGCAGGACGCCGAGAGCGACTACATCCAGCGCAACATCGACGCGACCCTGGCGGCGTACGACCTCGAGGACGTGCAGGTCGAGGAGTACGACGCGTCGGTGACCGCGGAGCCGGGCGCGCTGCGCGAGGACGCCGAGACGACGGCGTCGATCCGTCTGCTCGACCCGACGATCGTGTCGCCGTCGTTCAAGCAGCTGCAGCAGATCCGTGGCTTCTACGACTTCCCGGAGTCGCTGTCGGTCGACCGGTACGAGATCGACGGCGAGAGCCGCGACACCGTCATCGCCGTCCGCGAGCTCGACCTCGCGGGCCTGAACGACGCCCAGCGCAACTGGACGAACGACACCACGGTGTACACGCACGGGTTCGGGGTGGTGGCCGCGTACGGCAACACCCGCGGTGCCCGGGGTGCGCCCGAGTTCTGGGAGGGCGGCATCCCGTCCACCGGTGAGATGGGCGACTACGAGCCGCGCATCTACTTCGGCCAGTCGTCGCCGGAGTACTCGATCGTCGGCGGGCCCGAGGGGACCGACGGCTGGGAGTTCGACTACCCGGACGACGAGACCGGCACGGGCTCGGTGCCGTACCGGTTCCCGACGCAGGACGTCAGCGCGGGCCCGGAGATCGACGACCCCTTCAGCAAGCTGCTGTACGCCCTGAAGTTCGGCGACGAGCAGATCCTCTTCTCCGACCGGGTGACGCCCGACTCGCAGATCCTGTACGACCGTGACCCGCGCGAGCGCGTGGCCAAGATCGCGCCGTACCTCGACCTCGACGGGCGCGTGTACCCGGCGGTCGTCGACGGGCGGGTCAAGTGGGTCATCGACGGCTACACCACGTCCGACCAGTACCCGTACGCCGCGCTGCGTTCGCTGGAGGAGGCGACGACCGACTCGCTCACGGAGACGTCGGCGACGGTGCAGACCCTGCTGCCCAAGCAGGTGAACTACATCCGCAACTCCGTGAAGGCCACGGTCGACGCCTACGACGGGTCCGTGGACCTGTACGCGTGGGACACGCAGGACCCGGTCCTCGCGGCCTGGCAGGAGGTCTTCCCGACGTCGCTGCAGCCGATGAGCGAGATCAGCGGCGAGCTCATGAGCCACCTGCGCTATCCCGAGGACCTGTTCAAGGTCCAGCGGAACCTGCTGAACCAGTACCACGTGACCGACGCGGCGCAGTTCTTCTCCGGCAACGACTTCTGGGCCAACCCGTACGACCCGACGGTCACCAGCACCGAGGTCCCGCAGCCGCCGTACTACCTGACGCTGCAGATGCCCGGCGCGGACGAGGCCCGGTTCTCGTTGATGTCGACGTTCATCCCGTCCGGGGCGAACGCGCGCAACGTGCTCACCGGCTACCTCGCGGTCGA
Organism: Cellulomonas sp. SLBN-39; assembly: GCF_006715865.1. Lineage (NCBI taxonomy): Bacteria > Bacillati > Actinomycetota > Actinomycetes > Micrococcales > Cellulomonadaceae > Cellulomonas > Cellulomonas sp. SLBN-39. Next base: position 2,839,017 of record NZ_VFOA01000001.1, read on the forward strand.
CGCGGAGGCGGGCGACACGCCGGGCCAGGTGTCGGAGAGCTACGGCACGCTGCGGCTGCTGGAGCTCTCCCGCGACTCCACGGTGCCCGGGCCCGGCCAGGCGGCGTCGAACTTCACCGCCGACCCGACGGTGTCGAACGAGCTGAACATCCTGGCCCGCGGCGACTCCCTGGTGCGGCGCGGGAACCTGCTGACGCTGCCCGTCGGCGGCGGCCTGCTGTACGTGCAGCCCGTGTACGTGCAGGCGTCCAGCGGCACCACGTACCCGCTGCTGCAGCGCGTGCTCGTGTCGTTCGGCGACGAGATCGGCTTCGCCGAGACCCTCGACGGGGCGCTCGACCAGGTGTTCGGCGGTGACTCCGGTGCGGAGGCCGGCGACGCGGGCACCGAGGGCGAGTCCGGGACCCCGCCGACCGAGGAGCCCACGGACGGCGCGACGGCGGAGCCGACGGCCGAGCCCACGGCGGAGCCGACCGCCGAGCCCAGCCCGGGCTCGGGCGTCGTCACCGACGCGCGCACGGCGCTCGACGAGGCCCTCGCCGACGCCCAGCAGGCGATCGAGGACGGGCAGGCGGCCCTGGCCGACGGCGACTTCGCCGCGTACGGCGAGGCGCAGGACCGGCTCGACGCGGCCATCGCCGAGGCCCTGGCCGCCGAGGGTCGCCTCGACGACTGACGACTCGCACGGCCCGACGCCCGCCCCGGTCCACCGGGGCGGGCGTCGTCGCGTCCACCGCGGCTGGCCCCGGTAGACACCGCCCCGAGCGGGGCCGACCGGGGAGGGCCCGCGGGGTGCCCGGCCCGGCGCACCCCGCCGCCGAGGCCTACCCCGCGAGGGCGTCGGCCAGCGGGACGGGTGCGGGCAGGTCGGCCCGGGCGTCGCGAGGGTCGGCCGGGGCCGCGTCGACGATCGCGTGCACGAGCGGGTGCCACGGCCGCTGCGTGGGGCCCGTGAGCACGAGCGTCCGCACCGCCTGCGGCACGAGGGGCCGCATGACGACCTCCGCAGGCAGCATGGCCTGCCCCAGGCTCGGCATGAGCGAGACGCCGATGCCCTCGGCGACCATCCGGATCACGGTGCCGAGCTCGCGCACGTGCTGCGCCGGCGCCCACGGCAGGCCCGCGGCCGCGTGGATCCGCGCGATCTGCGGCTCGCACCCGCTCGGCGAGGACAGGATGCCGTCGTCCTGCAGGTCGGCGAGGTCGACGTACGGCTCGCCGGCCAGCGGGTGGTCGCGCCGCAGCAGGGCCCGGAAGTCGTCGCGCGCGACGACCAGCCCCCCGGCGGGTATCGGGTCGGGGTCCACGAGGACCGCCGCGTCGACCACGCCGTTGGCGAGCCACTGCGGCAGCTCTTCGTCGTCGCCCTCGAACACGCGCACCTGCACGTCGGGCAGCTGCTGGGCCCAGTGGTGCAGGAGCTGCGGCAGCAATCCCTGGCAGACGGTGGGCACGGCGCCCAGGCGCACGGTGCCGGCCACGCGGCCGGCGGCGGTCTCGGCGACGAAGGCGTCCGCGGAGGCCAGCGCAGCCCGGGCGTGCGGCAGCACCCGTGCGCCGAGCGCCGTCGGCCGTGCGGGCGACTCCCGCTCGACCAGGCGCCCGCCGGCCTCCCGCTCGAGCGCCGCCACGGCGTGCGAGACGGCCGACTGGCTCACGTGCAGCGCCGCTGCGGCGTCGGTGAAGGTGCCGCGGTCGACGACCGCGACGAGGATCCGCAGCTGGGCGAGGGTGGGCATGAGCAGAATCTATCCGGGCATGAGCAGGATTCGTTTGATTCATGCCCGCGCCAGGGTGCACCGTGGGCCCATGCCGACCTCGGAGCGCCGCACCTGGGCGTACTTCCTCGCCGCCGCCCTCGTCTGGGGTGCGTCGTTCCTCTTCATGAAGGTCGGCCTCGAGGGCCTCTCGCCGACGCAGGTCGCCACGGCCCGCGTCGTGCTCGGTGCCCTCGCGCTCGGGGTCGTCATGGCCGTCCAGCGTCGGGCGTGGCCGCGGGACCGTCGCACGTGGGGCCACCTGGCGGTGCTCGGCGTGGTGCTGTGCGTGCTGCCGTTCCTCGCGTTCTCGTGGGCCGGGCAGCACCTGGCCTCCGGGCTGTCGAGCATCCTCAACGCCACGACGCCGTTGATGACCGCCCTCGCCGCCGGCCTGCTGCTGCCCACGGAGCGGCTCGCCGCCCGCCAGCGCCTGGGCCTGCTCGTCGGCGGTGTCGGCGTGGTCGTCATCGTCGGCCCCTGGACGTACCTCGGCGAGGGGGCGCTCGCGGCGCCCCTGCCCGCGGTGCTGGCCTGCCTGGGGGCGACCGCCTGCTACGGCGTCGGCCTGACGTACCTGCGCCGCTTCGTCGGCCCGCTCGGGCTGCCGGCCGAGACCATCGCCGCCGGTCAGGTGGCCGTCGCGGCCGTCGTGATGCTGCTGGCCGCACCCGTGGTGGCGCGGGGCCCGGTGGACCTCGACTGGGCCGTGGTCGGCTCGATGGTCGCCCTCGGTGCGCTCGGCACCGGAGCGGCGTACGTGTGGAACACCCGGGTCGTCCAGGCCTGGGGTGCCCAGCGCGCGTCGACGGTGACCTACCTCACGCCGGTGGTCGGGGTGGTGCTCGGGATGCTCGTCCTCGGGGAGCGGCTGCACTGGTACGAGCCCGTCGGGGGCGTGCTCGTGGTGCTCGGGATCCTGGTCGCGCAGCAGGTCAGAGGCTCGAACGAGCCGATCGCGCCGGTCCCCGCCGCCGTCGCGCCCGCCGTCGACGCACCGCCCGCCGCCCCGCTCGGTGCCCGCGCGCAGGCCTCCGACCTCGATTTGGACACCAGGAGCAACTGACGTAGAGTTCTATTCACCGACGCGGGGTGGAGCAGCTCGGTAGCTCGCTGGGCTCATAACCCAGAGGTCGCAGGTTCAAATCCTGCCCCCGCTACAAGATGACGAAGGCCCGGACCATCAGGTCCGGGCCTTCGTCGTTGTCATGCCTCGCGAGGCCTGCGCGCTCCTCGTGCGCGCCGCCGACGCGGTCGTCGGCTACCCGTGGGTCGCGGCGTCGAGGAGGGTCGTCGCGGCGTCGCGGGCCTCGGCGGCGGGCTCGGTGGTGCCGGTGAAGGCGGCCGTCGTCTGGGCGCCCTCGACGAGGAGGGCGATCTGCGCGCCGAGGCGGGCGTCACCTCCGGCCTGGACGGTGAGGTCCTGCACGTAGGCGCGGAACGCGAGCTTGTGGGCGCGGGCCGCCTCCGCGACGGCAGGGGACTGGGCGCCCATCTCGCCGAAGGTGTTGATGAACCCGCAGCCGCGGAAGTCGTCGCCGGCGAACCAGTCCTCGAGGAAGTCGAACACCGACAGCAGCCGCTCGCGCGGGGTGGTGGCGGAGGCGGCGGCGCGCGCGACGCCCTGCTCCCAGAACTCGTGCCGCGCGTCGAGCACGGCGAGCACGAGCTGCTCCTTGCCGGGGAACTCCTGGTAGAGGCGCTTGAGGGAGACACCCGCGGCCCCGCGGACCTCGTCCATGCCGACGGCCTGGACGCCCCGGGCGTAGAAGAGCGCGTCGGCGGCCTCCAGCACCCGTGCGCGGGGGTCGGCTGCTGCGTCCGTCATGGCGTCGTCCCTTCGTCCGGCGTCGGTGTGGACATCGTCCTGACGCCACCCCCTTGCGGGGAGAACCAACGTTCTCTACTGTAGTCGACATCGGCAGAGAACGACCGTTCTCCGCCTTGTCGGGAGAGGACCAGGACCATGGGACGCATCACGGTCGGCACGGAGAACTCGGTCGACATCGAGCTGCACTACACGGACCGCGGCACCGGCGCGCCGGTGCTGCTCATCCACGGGTTCCCGCTGGACGGCAGCTCGTGGGAGGCGCAGGAGGCCGCGCTGCTCGACGCCGGCTACCGCGTGATCACGTACGACCGGCGCGGGTTCGGGCAGTCGAGCCAGCCGTCGGTCGGGTACGACTACGACACCTTCGCGGCCGACCTGAACACCGTCCTCGAGACCCTCGACCTGCGCGACGTCACGCTGGTCGGCTTCTCGATGGGCACCGGCGAGGTCGCGCGGTACCTGTCCACGTACGGATCGGCGCGCATCGCCAAGGCCGCGTTCCTCGCCTCGCTGGAGCCGTACCTGGCGATCACCGACGACAACCCCGAGGGTGCGGCGCCGCCCGCGTTCTTCCAGGGCGTCGCGGACACCGTGCGTGCCGACCGGTACGCCTACTTCACCGGCTTCTACCAGGACTTCTTCAACCTCGACGAGACGCTCGGCTCGCGGATCAGCGAGGAGGCCGTCCGGCACGCGTGGGACCTGGCGTCGCGGTCCGGCGCCGTCGCGTCGGCGGCGGCCCCGCTGACCTGGCCGACCGACTTCCGGGCCGACATCGCGGCCGTGGACGTGCCGGCGCTGATCCTGCACGGCACCGCCGACCGCATCCTGCCGATCGACGCCACCGGCCGGCGCTTCGCCCAGGCGCTGCCGGGCGCCCGGTACGTCGAGGTCGAGGGTGCCCCGCACGGGCTGCTCACCACCCACGCGGCCGAGGTCAACGAGGCGCTCCTGGCCTTCCTCGCGAGCTGACGTCCGCAGGGCGCCGGGTCGGCGTCGCAGGGCACGGCCTCGTCGGACAGGCTCCGGCGAGGCCGTGCGCCGCGCTGTGGGTGGGCGGCCGTACGGTCGGGCGTCGGCCCGGCCGGGGCGACCCTGCGGGGCGGTCGTCCCGCCCCTGCGAGAGCGAGCGTGCTGCCGTGCCCGACGTCCTGAGGATCCCGACCCCGCACAGCTACTCGGCCGCCGTGGCGGCCGGCGACCTCGTCTTCCTGGGGCTGCACCGCGGCTTCGGCGAGACGTTCGACGCGCAGCTGCACGACGCTCTCCGGCAGGTCGGCGCGACCCTGGAGCAGTGCGGGGCGCACCTGCACGACCTGGTCAAGGTGCAGGTCTGGCTCGCGGACGTCGCGGACCTGCCGGCCATGGAGCACGCCTTCGTCGAGCACTTCCCGGCCGACGGCTTTCCGGCGCGGATGACGGCGACGACGCAGTTCTGGGACGCGGACTGCCGCGTGATGGTCGAGGGAGTCGCCTACCGCGGCCAGGGGCGCCCCTGAGGTCGTGGCGCACCCGTCGCCGGCGGAGGTCCGACCCTCCGCCGGTCACCTGTCCGGGCGCGCCGACCCGGACGGGTCGGTCAGGAGGCTGAGGGCACCGTCCTCGTGAGGAAGGCGCGGACGTCGGCGACCTCGGCGGCGTGCACGCCGTGCGCGAGGCCGTCGTACACCCTGGCCTCCAGGGTGGTGTGCGCGGGGAGCCACTCCTGCGTGCGGGTGATCGCGTGCGCGGCGATCACCCGGTCGTCGGCGCCCCGGCCCCAGAACGCGGGCGGTCGCGTGGCGGCGAGCGTGCCGTCCGCGGGCTGCGGGGCCCCGAGGACGAAGCCGCCCAGCACGACCGTCGCCGCGACGCGCCCGGGGCGGGTGCGCAGCAGCTGGGTGGCCAGGAGCCCGCCCTGCGAGAACCCGACGGGCACCACCGTCGCGTCCGGCCCCAGCTCCGCGTCGACCCACGCCCAGACCGCGGCCGTCGCCTGCTCGACGGGTGCGGGGTCCGGGGAGCCGGGCGTCGTGATCGCGAACCAGGCGTGCCCGCCGTGCGGGAGGGCGAGCGGGGCGCGCAGCGACGCCCACGGCAAGTCCGCCACGGCCGGCCCGAGCCCGGCGAGGTCGCCCTCGTGCGAGCCGTAGCCGTGCAGGAGCAGGACCGTGGGGGAGCCGGTGCGGGACGGCGGCGCCGAGCGCAGGGCGGTGAGCGTGCTCATCGGGCGAGGAGCTCCTCGGTGGACGTGCCGGGCACGGACACGGTGACCTGCGTGCCCCACGGGTCGTGCACGACGAGCGAGCGGCCGTCGTCCGAGAACGGCAGCGCCGCCGCGCGCAGGCGGGCCGCGAGCGCGGTGACGTCGTCCCGCGTCGGCACCGTCACGGCGACGTCGCCGAGCCCGAGGCTGGCGGCGCGGGGCCCGGCGCCGCCGGAGTTCCACGTGTTCATGGCCAGGTGGTGGTGGTAGCCGCCCGCGGAGGCGAACAGCGCCCCGGGGTACTCGGTGAGCGTGGCCTCGAAGCCGAGGGTGTCGACGTAGAACGCGCGGGCGACGGCGAGGTCGCCGACCTGCAGGTGCACGTGGCCGACGCGGCCCGCGAGCGCCGGTCCGGCCTCGACGGCGTCGTCCGTCAGGTGGGAGCGCAGGTAGGCGTTGGGGTCGAGCCACGCGGTGCGCATGAGGATCTGCCCGCGCTCGATCTGCCACTGCTCGCGGGGGCGGTCGGTGTAGAGCTCGACGCCGTTGCCCTCGGGGTCGGTGAAGTAGAACGCCTCGGACACGCCGTGGTCGCTGGAGCCGACGAAGGTGCCGCGCTGGTCCTGGGCGGCGCGCAGCACGGTCGCGGCCAGGCTCGGGGCGTCGTCGAAGAGGAACGCGGTGTGGAACAGGCCGGCCTGGCGGGGGTCGACGCCGGGCAGGTCCGGGGTGTGCACGAGGCGGACCATCGGGGTGGTGCCGCGGCCGAGGACGCGGTGGACCTCGCGCCCGCGGGTGCGCTCCTCGAGGGGTTCGAGCGCGAAGGCGGCGGCGTAGTAGCCGGACATGCGCTCGAGGTCGCCGACGCGCAGGGTGACGGCGTCCATGGACGTGGCGGGGTGCAGGACGCGCTCGTCGACCGCGGGTGCGGCGGGGGTGGTGGTCACGGCGGCCTCCGAGGCTCGGACGGTATCGGGTAGTTGAACGTACAACTACTACGGTACGCCGGATGTTCCCGCCCCGACAAGCCGCCCCGCGCCGCTGCCGTGGTCGCGCCGCTACGGCAGCCGGGAGGGCGGGCGCCGGACCGCGTCCCCCGCGCGGGTTGCGTTCAGGGGCACCGGGCTGACCAGCGTGGCGGGGCCGGCGTGCAGGACGCCGTCGGTCAGGGGGCGGCAGCGCAGCCCGCCGCGCCCGCGCAGCGCCGCGTGCGCGCCCGGGGCCAGCACGCGGTCCATCCACGCGCACGGGTGGGCCGGGCGGCCGGCGCGCAGGCGGACGGCGTCCCCGCCGGACTCCAGCACCAGCTCCTCGCCCAGCAGCGGGGCCAGCTCGGCGCCCCGCAGCACCACGTTGCGGCGGGCGAGCAGCGGGTCGAACGCCTTCACGCCCAGCTCCGCCGCCACGGCGTCGAGGGCCTCCGCGGCGATCAGCGTGACCGCGGCGTCCATGTGCGCGGCCTTGCCGAAGAACCGGTCACCCACGAGTCCCATGCCGGCCACGACCTCGGCCCGCGGCGCGTCGTGCGTCACGACCGCGGCGGCACCGTCACGCGGGCGGCCGAAGTACGCGTGCTCGGGGGAGACCAGCAGGTGCTCGATCCGGACGTCGTACCGGTACGTGGTGCTCATGCGCCGAGCATCGACGCACCGCGCCGCGGGCACCACCCGTCGACGGCGCACCGGGACCGCTGCGTCGGTGCCGCCGGGACCCGGGACGCCGGCAGCGGGGGTGGGGGCGCAGCCGTCGCGCGGCGTCCGCGCGGCCTACCCTTGCCCCGGGTGGTCGGGCGCAGCGGGCGTCCCGGAGCCCACGGCACGGACGAAGGTGGCACATGGCAGGCGGTCTCGCGGCGCTCCTGGACGACATCGCGGTGTTCGCGAAGCTCGCGGCGGCCTCGGTCGACGACGTCGGCGCGGCCGCGGGCCGGGCCAGTGTCAAGGCGGCCGGCGTGGTCATCGACGACACCGCGGTGACCCCGCGCTACGTGCACGGCTTCACCGCCGACCGCGAGCTGCCCGTCGTCTGGCGCATCGCCCGCGGCTCGCTGCGCAACAAGCTGCTGTTCATCCTCCCGGCCGCGCTGCTGCTCAGCCAGTTCGTGCCGTGGCTGCTCACGCCCATCCTCATGGTCGGCGGCACGTACCTCGCGTTCGAGGGCGCCGAGAAGCTGTGGGAGGCGGTCGGCGGCGGCCACGGGAAGGCCGGTGCCGAGGGTGCCGGGCAGGAGCTCCCTGCCGCCGCGCAGGGCCCGGAGACCGAGCAGAAGATGGTCACGAGCGCGATCCGCACCGACTTCATCCTGTCGGCCGAGATCATGGTCATCGCGCTCAACGAGGTCGCCGACGAGCCGTTCCTGTCCCGCACGCTCATCCTCGTGGTCGTCGCGCTCGCGATCACCGCGCTCGTCTACGGCGTCGTCGCCCTCATCGTGAAGATGGACGACATCGGCCTGCGGCTCGCCCAGACCCGCAACGGTGCCGTGGCCTCCGCGGGTCGCGGCCTGGTCACCGCCATGCCGAAGGTGCTCAGCGTGCTCTCCACCGTCGGGATCGTCGCGATGCTGTGGGTCGGCGGGCACATCCTGCTGGTCGGCGTCGACGAGCTCGGCTGGCACGCGCCCTACGAGCTCGTGCACCACCTCGAGGAGGCCGTGCACGGCGTCGCGGGCGTCGGCGGCTTCCTCTCCTGGCTCGTGGGTACCGCGGCCTCCGCGCTCGTCGGCGTCCTCGTGGGCGCCGTCGTCGTGCTGGTCGTGCACCAGGTCCACCGGCTGCGGCACCGCACGGCGCACTGACCCCTCCCCGCGGGCCCGCGCGGCCGGGCGGGTGAAACACGGCTCGGAGGCGCAGCCGGGTCGCCCGTTCCTCCTCGCCCGGGCCGCGCCGCCGCTAGCGTGCGACCGGGGCGCGCGCCGTGCGCGTCCCGAGTCCTTGGGGGGACCGTGGTGGAGCACCGTTCGCGCGCCTGGCTGACGCCGGCGCTGGCCGTCGTCCTCGTCCTCGTCGGGCTCGTGCCCGCCGGCGCCGCCCGGGCGGACGAGCCGGACGTCGACCCGCCCGTCGTCGCGCTGGTCGACGTCGCACCCGCCGTCGTCGACGTCACCGAAGGGCCCGGCACGGTCGAGGTCACGCTCCAGGTCGCCGACGCCTCGGGCGTCGCCGGACCGGTGCAGGTCGCGCTGGCCGGACCGTCGCAGGACGCGGTCCTCGGCCCCGTCGACGCGGTCCTCGCCGCCGGGTCGGCGACGGACGGCACCCACGTCGCCGAGGTCGTCGTGCCGCAGGACGCCGCGGTCGGCTCCTGGGACGTGGTCGTCACCGCCGCCGACGTCCTGGGCACCACCCTGCCCGCCTCGACCGTCGGCGCGGTCGACGTGGTGCGCGTGGTCCCCGACGTGCAGGCTCCCGTCCTGTCCGGCCCCGTGGTGACCGCGTCGGCCGGGGGCGACCTGCGCCTCGGCACGGTCACCGTCACGGCGTCGTTCGTCCTGCACGACCCGGCCGGGGTCGACGTGCCCACGGTGCGCCTCACGCCCCCGACGGGCGACCCGGTCGAGGCGCAGGCGTCGCTGACCTCCGGCGACGTGCAGGAGGGGACGTGGACGGCGGCCCTCGCGGTGCCCCGGGGGGCGGCTGCCGGCACGTGGACGGCGAGGCTGCCCGCGCCGGCCGACCTGCTCGGCAACGTCGCACCGGAGCAGACCCTCGGCACCGTCACGCTGCGGTACTCCACGCCGGTCCCCGGCGCGCCGACGATCACGGGCACCGCGCGCGTCGGCTCCACGCTCACCGCCGTCCCCGGCAGCTGGCTGCCCGGGGGAGTGACGTTCGCGTACCGGTGGCTGCGGGACGGCAAGGCCATCGCCGGCGCCACCGGCCCCACGTACAAGGTCGTCACGGCCGACGCGGGCAGGACCCTGAAGGTCGAGGTCCGGGGCACCGCGGCAGGCGCCACGAGCGTGGCGTCCGCCACCCGCTCCGTGGAGCGCCTGCTCACGGCGACGCCCGTGCCGACGGTCTCCGGCACGGCCCGGGTGGGCTCGACGCTCACCGCCACGGCCGGCAGCTGGAAGCCCGCACCCGTGACGCTCGCGTACCAGTGGCGTCGTGACGGTGCCGCGATCCCCGGCGCGACCGCCCGCACCTACCGCCTCGTCACGGCCGACGCCGGTGCCGTGATCACCGTGCAGGTGCGCGGCTCCCGCACCGGCTACACCCCGGTCGCGCGGACGAGCGCCGCGCGCCGCGCCGAGCGGCTGCTGACCGCGACGCCCGTGCCGACGATCTCCGGCGCCGGGCGCGTCGGCAGCCGGCTGACCGCCTCCGCCGGCGCCTGGCGGCCCTCACCCGTGACGCTCACCTACCAGTGGCGTCGCAACGGCGCGGCGATCGCGGGGGCGACGTCCCGCACCTACGTCCTGACGAAGGCCGACGCGGGAGCGTCGGTCACCGTGAGCGTGCGCGGTACGCGGTCCGGCTACACACCGGTCGCGAGGACCAGCGCCGGCCGCTCCGTCGATCGGCTCCTGACCGCCACCCCGACCCCGAAGATCACCGGGACGCGCCTGCCCGGCAAGGTGCTCACGGCTGCGCCCGGGGCGTGGAAGCCCTCGTCCGTCGCGCTGTCGTACCAGTGGCGCCGCAACGGCGCGGCGATCAGCGGGGCGACGGGACGGACGTACACGGTGCGCACCGCGGACGCGGGCGCCGCCATCTCCGTCGTCGTCACGGGGCGCAGGGCCGGGTACACGACGGTGGCGCGGGCGAGCGCCGCGGTGCGGATCGGCCCCGCGCGCCCCGCGGACAAGGACTGCGCGGACTTCTCCACCTGGTCCGCGGCGCAGGCCTGGTTCCTGAAGTACTTCCCCCACTACGGCGACGTCGCCCGCCTGGACGGCGACAACGACCGCATCGCCTGCGAGTCGCTGCCCGGGGCGCCCTGACGCCCTCCGCCGTCGCGTCGCTCAGGCCATGGCAGCGGCGGCGGTCTGCCCTGCGTCGACGAGGCTCTGCAGCGCGCGGCTGACCGCGGCTGGGTCGAGCGGCGGTGCGGCCGGGTCGGGCTCGAGGTGGTTGAGCACGAGGCCCGTCAGCGTCAGCACCGGGACGGACCAGTCCGCGGTGCGGGTCGTGCCGAACGGGGCGAGGGGCGTGGTGGCGGCGACCAGGTCCGGGTCCGCGAGCGCGGCGACCGCGAAGCCGGTGGTCGTCGCGCTGACGGCTCGTGCGACGGTACGGCAGCCCTCGGGGCCGGTCAGCGGGTGGACGAGCCGCAGCCCCAGCGTGGGCAGGGCCGCGGCGACGACGGCGGCGCCGCGGGCCACGGTGCGCTGCTCGGCCCGGCGCAGCTCGCGCCCGAGCGCGTCGCGCAGGTCGGGGTCCGGGACGCCGGCGAACGCAGCGCGCAGGACGAGGTAGGCGGTGAGGCGGGGGGAACCCACGACTCCCGCGAGGTCGGCCCGGAACATCAGCCGCAGCAGCTCGACGAGCAGGTCCCGCCGACCCTGTGCGGACGACGGGTCCATCTCGCTCCCGCGCAGCGCGGCACGGGCCTCCGCGACGACGCGGGGGCCGATGGTCGGGTCCTCGACGCCGCGGGCGACCTCGAGCAGGACGTCCGCGAGGAACGCGTCCCGGGTGGGCCAGCGCCGGTACGCGGACGTGCGGGACACGTCGGCGCGGCGGATCACGTCCTCGAGGAGCAGCCCGTCGAGGCCGACCGTCACACCGCGCTCGGCGAGCAGCGCGAGTGCCGCGGTGAGCATCCGGTCGCGGGTGTCGGCCTCGGAGAGCCGCGGCCGGCGGGCGGGGTGTTGACGCTCCGGGGCACCGGCCTAGCGTACGCCGTGGTACATGAGACTCCATGTACCAAACTCGCAGGGAGGCACCGATGGAGCCAGATCGACCGGCCGCACCGGGAGCGCGGGAGCGCCACGCCACGGCCCGCGCTCCGCGGGGCGGGTGGCGGTACGCGACGCGACGACGGTGGTACCGGGGCGACCGCCCCGCCGCCGTGGCCCGCATGCTCAACAGGGTCGCCGCGTGGCAGTACGCGCACGGCATCCTCACCGTCGGAGGTCGTGGCGTCACGCTGGAGGTGCGCCGTGCCTCGACCGGGCTGCCGCTCCGGCTGCCGCTCGTGCTGACCCGCCTCGACGGGCAGCGCTACCTCGTCGCCATGCTCGGGGAGCGGGCCCGCTGGGTCGGCCACGTCCGGGCCGCGGACGGGCGTGCGCGGCTCGTCGGCCCCCGGCGGGTCGAGGACGTGCGGCTCGTGGAGGTGCCCGTCGCCGAGCGCGGACCGGTCCTGCGGCGGTTCCTCCAGGTCGCCCCGGGCGCACGGCCGCACGTGGCGGTGCGCCACGACGCGCCGGTCCGTGACTTCGACGCCGTCGCGGCCGACCATCCCGTCTTCCGCGTCGTCACCGACGCGGCGGCCGGAGCCGTCGCCGGGTAGGGCGCGTCGGCGGGCCCGGGCCGCCCCGGGCCCGCCGACGGGAGTCGTTCAGATGAACAGCGTCGTGCCGGAGCGCTCCGCCGCCGCGAGGAACGTCGCGACGCCGCCCAGGTCCACGCCCTCGCGCAGGTCGGACGTCGCGATACCCAGCAGGTCCATCGTCATCGTGCACGCCGTCAGCCGCGCCCCGCCGGCCACGGCCGCGTCCACCAGCTCGGGCAGCGACGGCGCCGCGTGGTCCTTCATGACCTTCTTGATCATCGCCGTGCCCGCACCCGCCATGTGCATCTGCGAGAGCGTGAGCCGGTCGGGGCCGGCGGGCATCATGGTCGCCAGCATGCGGTCCATGGGGCTGCGCTCGCGCGGCGGCGCATCCGGCCGGCGCAGCGCGTTCAGGCCCCAGAACGTGAAGAACATCGACACCGGCTGCCCCATCGCCAGCGCACCGTTGGCGATGATGAACGCGGCCAGCACCTTGTCGAGGTCGCCGCTGAAGACGACGAACGACGTGCCGGTGCGCGCCGGCGCCGTGCTCGCCGCCCGCGTGCCGCCCTTGCGGATCGTGGCGCGGTACCCGGGGCCCTCCGGGACCATCGCGACGAGGCGGTGCCCCTGCGCGTCCGCCCAGGCGGGGGCGTCCTGCGCGAAGCCGGGGTCCGAGACGTGCACCACGACGTCGTCGCCGGGCTCCAGGTCGGCGACCGTGGCCGCCAGGCGCATGATCGGGCCGGGGCAGGCCAGCCCGGTGCAGTCCAGGTCGACGACGGTGCCCGTGCCGTCCTCCACGGCCAGGCGCTCGCGGGTCGCGGTCGCGGCCAGCACGTCGTGCGCCTCGGCGTACGCGACGACGGCCGGCTGCGCCTGGGCGCCCTCGGCCTCGACGTCGTGCCACGCGCGGTACGTGGTCGAGCCGCCGGACAGCGTCGCGACGTCGGTGAAGCCGCGCCGCACGAGTGCCCGGTGGGCCAGGTACGAGCGGAACCCGACGGCGCAGTAGAGGCGCACGGGCTGCGTGCGGTCCCAGTCCGCGCAGGCCTCGCGCACGGTCGCCAGCGGCACGTTCTCGGCCCCCGGCAGGTGCCAGATCGCGAACTCCTCCGGCGTGCGCACGTCGACCAGCCGGGCGCCGTCGACCGCGGCCGGGACGTCCTGCGCGTACCAGAGCGTGAGGTCGCCGCGCAGGGTGTTCGCCGCGACGAAGCCCGCCATGTTGACCGGGTCCTTGGCGGAGCCGAACGGGGGCGCGTAGGCGAGCTCGGCCTCCTCCAGGTCGTACGCGGTGAGCCCGCCGCGCACGGCCATCGCCAGGACGTCCAGGCGCTTGTCGACACCGTCGAAGCCCGACGCCTGGCCCCCGAGCACGCGACCGTCGGACGGGTCGACGAGCAGCTTGAGGTGCATCATCGCGGTGCCGGGGTAGTACCCCGCGTGCCCGGAGGGGTGCACGTGCACCGCCCGGTACGGCACGCCCAGGTCCCGCAGCTGGCGCTCGGTGGCGCCCGTGCCGCCCGCGACCATGTCGAACACCTTGACCACCGAGGTGCCCTGCGTGGAGCGGTACACGGTGCTGCGGCCGCAGATGTTCTCCGCCGCGACCCGCGCCTGCCGGTTCGCCGGGCCCGCCAGCGGGGCCAGCCAGGTCCCGGGCAGGACGGTGTGCGGGGTCTCCACGACGTCCCCGGCTGCCCAGATCGCGGGGTCGGACGTGCGCATGTGCTCGTCGACGACCACGCCACCGTGCGGCCCGACCTCCAGGCCCGCGGCGACCGCGAGGTCGGTCGCCGGGCGCACACCCACGGCGAGCACCACGAGGTCCGCGTCCAGCGTGGTCGCCGACGTCAGCTCGACCCGCACGCCGCCGGCCTCCCCGGGGCGGAACGCGGCGACGGCCGTCGACAGGTGCAGCGCGACGCCGCGGGCGCGCAGGTGGTTCTCCACCGGGACCGCGATCTCGTGGTCGACGGGCGGCAGGATCTGGTCGGACGCCTCGACGACCGCGACCTCGACGCCGCGGTGGTGCAGGTTCTCGGCCATCTCCAGGCCGATGTACCCCGCGCCGACGACCACGGCGCGCACCGGGCCGCGCGTGCCCGCGGCGTGCTCGGCCAGGGCCGCGTCGAGGTGGGTCTTGATGCGGTCCATGTCGCCGATGCGGCGCAGCACCATGACCTCCGGCAGGTCGATGCCGGGCAGCGGCGGGCGCACGGCCTGCGCGCCCGGGCACAGCGCCAGCGCGTCGTACGCCTCGACGTACTCGCGCCCGGTGTCGACGTCGCGCACCGCGACGGTCTTCGCCTCGCGGTCGATCGCGACGACCTCCTGGGCGATCCGCACGTCGACGTCCAGGCTCTCGCGCAGGGACTGCGGGGTCTGCAGGAGCAGCCGGTCGCGGTCGGTGATGACCTCCCCGACGTGGTAAGGCAGCCCGCAGTTGGCGAACGACACGTGGTGCCCCCGCTCGAGCACGACGATCTGCGCGTGCTCGTCGAGCCGCCGCGCCCGGGCCGCCACCGAGGCGCCCGCTGCGACGCCACCCACCACCACGATCTTCACGTCGTCCTCCTCGTCGTCCTGTGCGTTCCCTGCCAGGCTACGGATACCCCCAGGGGTATTCATGGGACCTCTGGTCCGGGTCCAGGCGCAGACGCCGGTCGGCGCGGGGAGGAAACCTGCCGCGATCCGGCCACCCCGTCTGCAACGATGCCCGGCGTGCTGCTCACCCTGACCGCCCGCTCCGACGGGACGCCCCCCGCCACCGACCTCGGGCACCTGCTGCACAAGCACCCCGACCGCGTGCAGCGCTTCGAGCAGTCCACCGGCGTGCTGCACGTGCTGTACCCCCAGGCCGACGAGCGCACCTGCACCGTCGCGCTGCTCCTCGAGGTCGACCCCGTCGCCCTCGTGCGTGGCCGCGACGGCAAGGACACGTCCTTCACGCTCGCCCAGCACGTCAACGACCGCCCGTACGTCGCGTCCTCGCTGCTCGCCGTCGCCATGGGCCGCGTGCTGCGCTCCGCCATGGCCGGCCGCTGCGCGTCCCGGCCCGCCCTCGTCGACCACGTCTGGGACCTCGAGGTGCGGCTCCCCGCCGTCCCGGCCGCCGGCGGCAGCGCCCAGGTCGAACGCCTCTTCGCCCCGCTCGGGTGGGACGTCACCGCGACCGCCCCGCCCCTCGACCCGCACGTGCCGGCCTGGGGCGACGCCCCGCACGTCGACCTCGTGCTGCGCGGCCGGCACCGGGTCGCCGACGCGCTGTCCCACCTGTACGTGCTGCTGCCCGCGCTCGACGGCGCCAAGCACTACTGGGTCGGCCCCGACGAGGTCGACAAGCTCGTGCGCGTCGCGGGCGGCTGGCTCGCCGACCACCCCGCGCGCGAGGAGATCGCCCGCCGATCCCTGGCCCACCAGCGCTCCCTCGCCGCCGACGCCCTCGCCCGGCTCGCGGAGGTCGACGAGACGGTTCCCGACGACGTCGACGACGCACCCGCCGCCGACGACGTGCCCGCGGTGCCGTCGCTGGCCCGCACCCGGCAGGACGCCGTCGTCGCCGTGCTCCGCGAGGTCGGTGCCCGCACCGTCGTCGACCTCGGCTGCGGCGAGGGCGCCCTCGTCGCGCGCCTGCTCGACGAGGGCGTGGACCGGGTCCTCGGCACCGACGTGTCCGTCCGCGCCCTGCGCGCCGCCCGCCGCCGCCTGCACCTGGACGAGCTGCCCGAGCGCGTGCGCGCCCGCGTCGACCTCGTCCAGTCGTCCGTCACCTACACCGACGCGCGGGTCGCCGGCTTCGACGCCGCCGTGCTCATGGAGGTCGTCGAGCACGTCGACCCCCCGCGCCTGCCCGCCCTCGCCCGGGCCGTGCTCGGCGCCGCCGCACCCGCCACCCTCGTGCTCACCACCCCGAACGCCGAGCACAACGTGCGCTACCCGGCCCTGGCCGCCGGCACGGTGCGCCACCACGACCACCGCTTCGAGTGGACCCGCGCCGAGCTCGCGGCCTGGGCCCACGACGTCGCGCGCACCTACGGCTACGACGTCGAGCTGCGGCCCGTCGGCGACGACGACCCCGAGGTCGGACCGCCCACCCAGATGGCCGTCTTCCGGCGCACCACGACCGACCCGCAGGAGGACCGATGACCGCGCTCGCGGTGCCCGCCCTGTCCCTCGTCGTCCTCGTCGGGGTGACCGGGTCGGGCAAGTCCACGTTCGCGGCCCGGCAGTTCGGCCCCTACGAGACCGTCAGCTCCGACCACTGCCGCGGCCTGGTGTCCAACGACCCGAACGACCAGGGCGCGACGAAGGCCGCGTTCGAGCTGCTGCACCACCTGGTCGGCGTGCGCCTGCGCGCCGGGCTGCTCACGGTCGTCGACGCGACCAACGTGCAGCCCGCGGCGCGGCGCTCCCTCGTCGATCTGGCCCGCGCGCACGACGTGCTGCCCGTCGCCGTCGTGCTCGACGTGCCCGAGGACGTCTGCGTGGCCCGCACGCGCGCCCGCGCCGACCGGTCCTTCGGCGACGGCGTCGTGCGCCGCCAGCGCGACCAGCTGCGCCGCTCGCTCAAGGGCCTGGGGCGCGAGGGCTTCCGCACCGTGCACGTGCTCGACGGCGTCGACGCGGTCGAGCAGGCGGTCGTCGAGCGGCACCCGCTGCGCTCCGACCGCCGTGATCTCACCGGACCGTTCGACGTGATCGGGGACGTGCACGGCTGCCGGTCCGAGCTCGAGACGCTGCTCGAGCGCCTCGGGTGGGAGCTCGTCCGCGACGCGCAGGGGCGCCCCGTCGACGCCGTCCACCCCGACGGGCGCACCGCGGTGCTGCTCGGCGACCTCGTCGACCGCGGCCCCGACAGCCCCGGCGTGCTGCGCCTGGCCATGGGCATGGCCGCCGCCGGGCACGCCCTCGTGGTGCCCGGCAACCACGAGGCCAAGCTCGTGCGCGCCCTCGACGGGCGCAAGGTCACCGTCTCGCACGGGCTGGAGACGACGCTCGCCCAGCTCGGCGAGGAGCCCGAGGAGTTCCGCCGCCAGGTGCGCGACTTCGCCGACGGGCTCGTCGCGCACCTCGTCCTCGACGAGGGACGGCTCGTCGTCGCCCACGCCGGGCTCGCCGAGCACCTCCAGGGGCGGGCCTCGGGGAGGGTGCGCTCGTTCGCGCTGTACGGCGACACGACGGGGGAGACCGACGAGTTCGGCCTGCCCGTGCGCTACCCGTGGGCGAGCGAGTACCGCGGCGCCGCGACCGTCCTCTACGGGCACACGCCGACGCCCGTGCCCGAGTGGGTCAACCGCACGATGTGCCTCGACACCGGGTGCGTGTTCGGCGGGCACCTGACCGCGATGCGGTGGCCCGAGAAGGAGGTCGTGCAGGTGCCGGCCGAGCAGGTCTGGTACGAGCCCGCGCGCCCGTTCCCGACCGCCGGCACGACCGCGCCCGGCGACCGCGACCCCGACGTGCTCGACCTCGCCGACGTCGCCGGGCGCCGCGTCGTGGGCACCGCGCTGCTCGGCTCCGTCACGGTGCAGGAGGAGAACGCCGCCGGTGCGCTGGAGGTCATGAGCCGGTTCGCGCTCGACCCGCGCTGGCTCGTGCACCTGCCGCCCACGATGAGCCCGTGCCCGACCCCGCCCGACGGCGACCTGCTCGAGCACCCCGCGCAGGCGTTCGACGTGTACGCCCGCGACGGCGTCGACCGCGTCGTCTTCGAGGAGAAGCACATGGGGTCGCGCGCCGTGGTGCTGCTGTGCCGCGACGAGGCCACCGCGCGCGAGCGGTTCGCGCTGCCCGCCGGGCGCACGGGCGTCGTGCACACCCGCACCGGCCGGGCCTTCCTCGACGACGCCGCCACCGAGGACCTGCTCACGGTGCTGCGTGCCGCCGCCGACGCCGCCGGCACGTGGGCCGCGCTCGGCGACGGTGCGACGAGCTGGGTGCTCCTCGACGCCGAGCTCATGCCCTGGTCGTTCAAGGCCCGGGAGCTGCTGCGCGAGCAGCACGCCGCCGTCGGGGCCGCGGCCCGGGCGTCGACCGCCGCCGCCGTCGACGTGCTCGCCGCCGCCGCGGCCCGCGGCCTGGACGTGGCCGCGCTCGCCGCCCGCACGCGGACCCGGGCGGCCGAGGCCGACGCGTTCACCGACGCCTACCGCCGGTACGTGTGGGCGACCGACGGGCTCGACGGCGTGCGGCTCGCCCCGTTCCAGGTGCTCGCCGCGGGCACCACGACCGGGGGGACCACGTTCGAGGAGCGCGACCACCTGTGGCACCTGGGCGTCGCCGACGCCCTCGTCGACGCCGACCCCACGGGTCTGGTCGTGACCACCCGCCGACTCGTCGTCGACCTCGCCGACCCGGCCTCCCGGGCGGCGGGCGAGCAGTGGTGGACGGACCTGACCGACGCGGGCGGCGAGGGGATGGTCGTCAAGCCGCTCGCCAACCTCGTGCGCGGGCCCCGCGGCCTCGTCCAGCCGGGCGTCAAGGTGCGCGGCCGGGAGTACCTGCGCCTGGTCTACGGCCCGCAGTACACGGCCCCGGAGAACCTCGGGCGCCTGCGCGAGCGGCACCTGGGGCGCAAGCGGTCGCTGGCCCTGCGCGAGTACGCCCTCGGGGTGGAGTCGCTGCGCCGGCACGTCGCCGGCGAGCCGCTGTGGCGCGTGCACGAGGCGGTGTTCGCGGTCCTGGCCCTGGAGTCCGAGCCGGTCGACCCGCGCCTGTGACACGGTGCCGGGCCCGCGCCGTCACGGCACGGGCCCGGCACCGCCCACGGGTCAGACCCGGAAGAGCTGCACCGCGTCCTTGAGGCTCGCGCTCATCTCCAGCAGCTGGTGCGCGTGCCGGCGGGCGTCCTCGGCGCCGGCGCTGGACCGCGACGACGCCTCGGCGACGCCCGCGATGGTGGCGGCGATCGAGGACGTCGAGCCCGCGGCGTCGCCGACCGAGCGGCTCATCTCCGACGTCGTGGCCGTCTGCTCCTCGACGGCCGAGGCGATGCGCGCCTGGTAGTCGTTGATCTCGGCGACGATCTCGCCGATCCGGGCGAGCGCGGAGGCCGCCTCCTGGCTGTCGCCCTGGATGGCCTGCACGCGCGCCGCGATGTCCTCGGTGGCCTGCGCGGTCTCGTGCGCGAGCTCCTTGACCTCGCCGGCCACGACCGCGAAGCCCTTGCCGGCCTCGCCCGCGCGGGCGGCCTCGATGGTCGCGTTGAGCGCCAGCAGGTTGGTCTGCTCGGCGATCGCGGTGATGGCCCGCACGACCTCGCCGATCTCGCGGCTCGAGACCCCGAGCTGCTCGACCTTGCTGTTGGTCTCCGCGGCCACGTCCGTGGCCTGCTGGGCGACGCGCGCGGCCTCCTGCGCGTTCTGGGAGATCTCGCCGATCGCGCCGGTCATCTCCTGCGTGCCCGTCGCGACGGTCGTGACGTTGAGCGACGCGGTCTCGGCGGCGGCCGCGACGCCCGACGCCCGCTCGGTCGTGGCGGTCAGGGCCGCCACGATCTCGCCGGTCGTGGCGTCCAGCTCGGCCGACGCCGCGGCGAGGTCCGCGGACGAGCGCTGCGTGGCGCGCACCAGCTCGGACATCGCGTCCAGGGAGCGGTTCAGCGACCGCGCCATGCCCGCCACCTCGTCCTGGCCGCGCACGTCCACCCGGCCCGAGAGGTCGCCCTCGGCCACGGCGTCCAGCACCGTGGTCACCCGGGCGAGCGGACGACGCACGCCGGACGCGACGCGGGTGGCGACGACACCCGCCGCGACCAGGCCGAGCGCCGTGACGAGTGCCACGACGAGCGTGACGCGCGCTCCCTCCGCGCGGGCGTCCGCGACGGCCTGCGCACCGCGCTCCTGCTGGGAGGCGACCGCCGAGGCGAGGGCCTGCGAGACGCCGGCCGAGAGCTCGTTGTACCCGGCGATGCCCTCGTCGGCGGCCGCGACGTCGCCCGCCGCCATGGCGGCGCCGATGCTGTCGAGCATCGCGAGCATGCCGGCGAGGTTCTCCTCGACGAGCGTGAGGGAGGCCTGCGCCTCGTCCGTCAGCGGCATCGCGTGCGCGGCGGCGATCCCCTCCTCCACCCGGGCCAGGGCGGCGTCGGCCTCGGCCTGCGTGACCGCGGCCTGGTCCGGCGTGATGCCGACCAGCCGCGTGCGCGCCGACCAGGTCTGGTACTCCCAGTACGTGCGCTCGATCGTCAGGAGCGAGGCCAGCGGCACGCTGGACCCCTCCTGCACGGTGGTGGTCTGCGCGACCGCGGACCGCAGGCCGACGACGCCGACGGTGCCGACGAGCGCGGTGAGGAGGGACAGCGCGGCGAACGCCAGCAGCAGCCGGGCGTGCACGGAACGGCGGGGCGACATCGTCATCGAGGGGCTCCTGGTCTGAGGGTCTCGACGTCCGGTCGACCGCGCGCACCCCGCCCCTGAGCGGTGCCGCCCCGAGATCACCCCGGCGGGGCGTCACGATCACCCGCGGCGGCGCACCAGGTCCACCACACCCACGCCCAGCGCGACCACGAGCAGCGCCACGGTGGCCAGCAGCCCGTGCGTGACACCGCCGGTGCCGTCGCCGCCCGCAGCCCCCGCGAAGTACAGGGCACCCACGGCCGCGATGCCCACCGCCGAGCCGAGCCGCTGACCGGTCTGCAGGACGCCGCCCGCGGCGCCCGCCTGCCCGACGGGCACGTGCTCCAGCGCCAACGTCTGGTTGGGCGAGATCACGAGCCCGCTGCCCAGACCGGCCAGCAGCAGCGGCAGCGCCAGCACCCAGCCCGTGCCCGGTCCGGCGTCCGTGACCCGCACGAGCACGTCGGTGAGGACCAGCCCGACGATCACGACGACCAGCCCCGCGACCACGACGGCCCGCCCGCGGCCCGAGACGAGACGGCCCCCCACCGCCGACGTCACGGCCGAGCCGAGGGCGAACGGGGTGATGACCAGGCCCGCGAGCAGCGGGGAGTAGCCGACCTCACCCTGCAGGTAGAGCGTCAGCACGAAGAAGATGCCCGTGAACCCGGAGAAGTACACGAGCCCCAGCAGCGCACCGCTGGCGTAGCCCGGCACCCGGAACAACGACCCGCGCACCATGGGGGTGCCGCCGCGCGCGACGACCCGCCGCTCCCAGCCGACGAACGCCCCGAGCAGCACCAGGCCCAGCGCGAGCACGGCCGCGTCGACCGGCTCCCAGCTCTCGCTGACCAGCGGCCAGAGCACGCCCACGACCCCGCCCCCGAGCAGGAGCGCGCCGACCGCGTCGAGGTCCTTGACGGGCTCCGGGTCCGCCCGCCCGGGCAGGTACCGCAGCGACAGCAGCACGGCGAGCGCACCGACGGGCAGGTTGACGAGGAACACCCACCGCCAACCCTCCTCAGGTCCCACCACGGCGAGGATCACCCCGCCCAGCACGGGCCCGATCGCGGTCGAGATGCCGATGGTCGCCCCCAGCCGGCCGAACGCCCGGCCCCGCTCGGCACCGGTGAACATCTGCTGGATCACGCCGGAGACCTGCGGGTTGACGATCCCGCCGCCGACGCCCTGCACGAGGCGGGCCACCACCAGCCACTCGGCCGTCGGTGCCAGGCCGGCCGCGAGGGACGCCAGCGTGAACAGCACCACGCCGACGACGAACAGGGTCCGGCGGCCCCGGGCGTCGCCGAGCCGCCCGGCCGCCACCAGCACGAGGCCGAACGTCAGGGCGTAGCCCGACACCACCCACTGCAGGGCCGCGTCGGACGCGTCGAGCTGGTCGGCGATCGACGGCAGCGCCACGTTGACGATGCTGACGTCGAGGAGCGTCATGAACCCCGCGGTCAGGCAGACGCCCAGCGCCTTCCAGCGGCGGGGGTCGGGGGAGCCGTCCCCGGTCGAGGGGGTGGGCGGGTGCGCGTGCGCGCGGGGGTCGGTCACGCAGGGACTCTAGGTCGCCCCGCGTCGACCCACCCGTCGGGAGCGGCGGCCGGGCGTGGCGCGGGCCGCGTCCGCGTCCTGCGCGAGCCCGTGGTCAGCGCGGCGCAGGCCACGGCGATCACCGACGCCAGCACGAGCGCGCCCGCCGGTGCCGCGGTGGCCCACGGGGCGCGCTCGACGTAGTCGATGCCCTCCGCGAGCAGCAGCCCCCAGTCGGGCGTCGGCGGCTGGGCGCCCAGGCCCAGGAACCCCAGCGACGCGAGCGCGAGGACGACCCCGGGCAGGCGCAGCACCGCGTGCCGCACGAGCGGCAGGACGACGAGCGGCAGCACGTGCCGCACGGCGATCTCGAGACGGCCGGCGCCCGCCACGGGCAGCCACCGCACGTGCGGTGCGGCCCGGGCCTCGTCCACGAGGGCCGCGGCGTGCGCGACCATCGGCGGCCAGCTCACCCACAGCACGGCCACCGCCGCGCCGAGCAGGCTCGGGCCCGCGAGGGCGGCCACGAGCACGCCCGCGACGACGGGCGGCGTCGCGTTGGCGACCTCCACCGGGCCGCGCACCGCGTCGACCGCGAAGCCGAGCCCGAGCGCGACCACCGTGGCGACCGCCACGACCGCGACGGCCGGCACGAGCGTGCCGACGGTCCCGTGGGCCACCCGGGCCAGCAGGTCGCGCCCGCTGGCGTCCGCCCCGAACGGCAGACCGGGCGCGGGCGGTGCCAGGCGCCCGTGCACGGTGGCGTACGGGTCGCGGGGCAGGCCCGCGACCAGCAGCACGGCCAGGGCGCCCACCGCGGCGACGAGCGTGCGCCGCGCCCCCCGCCCGTCGCGCACGGGTTCGGGCGGCGGGGGCAGCGCACCGGGCGGCAGCGTGCCGCCGAGCAGGGCGCGCCGGGCGAGCGCCGTTGCGGTCCCGACGAGCACCGCGACCAGTGCGACCGCGAGGATCCCGGCCTGCAGGGCGGGCAGGTCCTGCGCGTTCGCCGCCCCGAGCAGCAGGCGCCCGATGCCGGGCACCGCGAAGACCTGCTCGACCGCGACGGCGCCGCCCAGCAGCCCGATCGCGACGAGGCCCACCTGGTCGACGACCGAGGCCCCCGCGCGTCGCAGCACGCCGGCGGCCACGGTGCGCCCGGGTGCCCCGGCGGACCGCCACACCCCGACCCACCGCTCGCCGGCCGCCCCGGCGACGGCGTCGGCCAGGAGCCGCCCGAGCAGCCCGCCGGCCGGCAGCCCCAGCGCCAGCGCCGGCAGCACGGTGTGCGCGGGCGTCGACCAGCCGTACGGCGGCAGCCACCGCAGCTGCACCGCGACGACCACGAGCAGGGCGCTGGCCAGCAGGAACTCCGGCAGGGCGGTGAGCACGACACCCGCCGGCCCGGGCGTGCGGACGGGCCTGTCCCGGGCCACCCGGTCGAGCGTCGGCCAGACGAGGAGCGTGGCCACGACCAGGGCGACCAGTCCCGCGGCCCCGGTGAGGGTGGCGGACATGCCCAGCGCCTCGACGATCCCCGGCCCGACGGGCCGGCCGCTGACCCAGGAGTCCCCGAGGTCGCCGCGCAGCACCCCGGACCACCAGGTCAGCGTGGTCGCGAGCGGCCCGCCGTCGAGCCCGAGCTCGGCGCGCACGGCCGCCAGGGCCTGCGGCGTCGGCTCGAGCTCGGCGTACCGGGCGCGCAGCACGGACGCCGCCGGGTCCCGGCGGGACAGCCAGGGCAGTGCGCCGACGCAGGCCAGCAGCACCGCCCCGGCCGCCAGCCGGGACGTCGCGACGACGAGGTCAGGACGACGCATCGACGCGCGTCGCCGTCGTCACCAGCGTCCGCTCGCGCGGGTCGCGCGCGGCGCCGACCAGACCGGGCCCCTCACCCTGCACGACCCGCTCGTGCAGGAGCGGCACGGCCGCGTCGAGGGCGAGCACGTGCGCCTCCGCGAGCATGATCGCCTCGCGGCGCGCGTCGCCGGGCTCCGTCGCCGATGCCTGCGCGACGGCCTCGTCGACCGCGGCGTCGCACAGCTGGGCGATCGAGAACCCGCCCTCGCAGCCGAAGTCGCTGGCCAGGTACGCCACGGGGTCGCCCGAGTCCAGGACGGTCGCGCGCGACAGGATGAACGCGTCGAACGCGCCGTCGAGGGCGTCGGCCTCGATGAACTGGTACTCGCGCACGTCCTGCTCGACGACGAAGCCGACGGCCTCGAGCTGCTGCTCGAGCTGGACGGCGACCTCCGGGAGCTCGGCCCGGTCGGTGAAGGTCCCCAGGGTGATCCGCACGCCGTCGACCTGCGCGGGCTCCGCGCGGCCGGCGAGGATCTCGGCGTACGCGTCGGAGTCGCGCAGCTCGGCGGCCCAGGGCAGCGCCGGGCCGAGCAGGCCCTCGGCGACGTCGGCGCGTCCCTCGTACACGGTCTCCACGATGGTGGCGCGCTCGACGGCCTCGCGGGCCGCGGCCCGCACCGCCGGGTCGGCGAACGGGCCGGACTCCGTGTTCAGGTACAGCGTGTTGGTGCGGGGCATCGGCACCTCGTGGACGCGCTCGGGGTCGATGCTCGCGATCTGCCCGGCGGGCACCGTCTCGACCAGGTCCGCCTCGCCGGTGCGCAGCGCGGCGGCGCGTGCGGTGCCGTCGGGCACGAACGCGACGTCGATGCCCGCGGCGGCGGCGGGCTCGCCCCAGTAGCCGTCGTACCGGTCCAGCGTGGCGCCGGCCACGCCGTCGACCGCCACGATCTCGAACGGCCCGGTGCCGTGGCCGACGGGGTCGACGGTGCCGTCGGTGTACGCGGCGGGCGACAGCACGGCCAGCTGCGGGCTCGACAGCCGCTGCGGGAGCAGGGGGTCCGGGTCGCCGGTGGTCACCACGACGTCCCCGCCGTCGGCCTCGACCTGCAGGTCGACGCCGTCGAGGATCCGTGGCACGGGGCTCGCCTGGGCGGCCGCCTGCAGGGAGTTGACGACCGCCGCGGTGTCGAGCGTGGTCCCGTCGTGGAACGTCACGCCCTCGCGGACCGTGAACCGCCAGGTCCGGTCGTCCTCGCGGGTCCACGCGGTCGCCAGCCCGGGCAGCGCCTCGCCGGCCTCGTCGAGCGTGACCAGGGTCTCGGCCGCGCTCCAGCGGGAGAGCTTGAACGCGTCGTCGCTGAGGGGGTTCAGGCCCGAGCGCGGCGGCTGCATCATGGCCACGGAGATCCGGGCGTCGCCGGCGGTGCCCGACGCGGCGGGCTCGGCACCGGGGGACAGGCAGGCCGTCAGCGCCAGCGTCGTGCCCAGCGCCAGGGCGAGGCCGGCGGGTGCGCGGTGGCGCCGGCTGCGGGGGGTGCGGGAGATCATCGGGTTCCTTCCGGGGAGGCCGTCACGGCGAGGGGGTGCGTGACGGGCGGTGCAGGGGTGCCGGCCGGACGGGGTCCGGCCAGACGGGGCAGGGCACGGTGCGCCGCGACGGCGGCGACCGCGGCGGTCGCGGCGGCGCACGACCAGGCGGCGGGCAGCCCGTGCGCATCGGCCACGGCACCGGTCAGTGCGGACAGGCCGAGCGACCCCAGGCCGCCGGCCGTCGCGAGCGCCCCCAGGCGGGTCGCCCGGCGCGCGGGCGGGCCGGCGGTGGCCAGGCACCGCTGCGCGGCGGGGCCGCCGAGCATCTGGGCGAGCGCGACCAGGGCAGTCGTGCCCGCGAGCGCGGCGGCGTGCGCGCCGGGGGCGGTCGCGCGCTCGGCAACGGCACCGACGACCCCGGCGGCGGCCGCCAGCACGAGGGCGCCCGGGACGGCCCGTCGGACGCCGAGGCGTGCCGCCACGCGGGAGACGGGCCACTGCAGCGTCAGCGTCAGCACGGAGAGCAGGGCCACGAGCCGCCCGACCAGCGCGGGGTCGCCGGCCCGGGCGACGACGGCCAGCGGCACGAGCGTCGCGAGCTGGGTGTACGTGGCGAGCAGGACACCGGCCGGCACGACGACGGCGAGCAGCGCGCCCACGCCCGGTGCGGCGACCGGCTCGGCGTCCGGTCCGGGGCCGGGCGTGCGCGGGGCCCGGTCCGTCGTGGGGGTGGGTGCGGGGCCGGGCAGCACCCGGCCCAGGACGACGAGGGCGACGAGGAAGACGCCGGCCGAGACCGACGTGGCCAGGACGGTCGCGTGCGGGATCAGCGCGCCGCCGACGACCGCACCCACGGCGCCGCCGGCCTCGCCGACCATGGCCAGCGCGGCGAACGGTGCCGGTCCGCGCCGGTGCGTGCCCCGTGCGTCGACCGTGCCGACGAGGGCCTCCAGCGCGGGGGAGAACAGGGCCCCGGCGGCGCCGACGACGACCACCCCGACGAGGAAGGTCGCGGGGTCGGGGGCGAGGCCGACGGTGAGCAGGCCGGCGGCGCGCAGGCCGCAGCCGGCCACGACGAGCCGGCGGGCGCCGTACCGGTCGGCGAGTGCGCCGCCGACGAGGAACATGCCCTGCTGCGCGGCGACCCGTGCGCCCACGACGACGCCGACGGCCGCCGCGTCCATGTCCCACCGGTCGTGCGCGACCACCGCGAGGTACGGCACGACGGCCGAGAACCCGACCATGAACGCGGCCTGGGCGAGCAGCAGGGTCCGCAGGCGGGGGACGCCCGGGCTCATGCGCCCTCCTCGACGGCGTGCCCGGCGGTCAGGAGCACCTGGCGGTCGCAGCGGGCGGCCAGGTCGGGGTCGTGCGTGACGAGGAGCAGCGCCCGCCCGTCGCTGCGGGCGAGCGTGAGCAGCTCGTCCGACACGGCGGCGGCCGTGGCGGGGTCGAGCGCGCTGGTGGGTTCGTCGGCGACGAGCAGCGCGGGGTCGGCGACGAGCGCGCGGGCGAGGGCGGCGCGCTGGGCCTGCCCGCCCGACAGCTGCGCCGGGCGGCGGTCGAGCAGCGCCGGGTCGAGCCGCACGGTGGCGGCGGCGCGGTCGGCGCGGGCCTCGGCGTCGTCCCCGGGCACGAGGCGCCGGGCGGCGGTCGTGAGGGTGCGGCGCACCGTCCAGGCGGGGGGCAGCGACGCGGCGGCGTCCTGCGGCACCCCTTGCACCAGCCCCCGGACGCGCCGTCTCGGCGGGCGGCGAGCGTCCGCCCAGCGCTGCCCGGCGACCAGCACCCGGCCCGTGGTGGGTCGGCGCAGGCCCAGCGCGAGCTCGGCGAGCGTGGTCTTGCCTGCCCCGGAGCGCCCGACGAGAGCGACGGCCTCGCCGGCGTGCACGGACAGGTCGGTGGGGTGCAGGGCCACGGTGGCGCGGCGCCCGTGCCGGTAGGTCACCCCGGCGGCGTCGAGCCGGAGCACGGGGGCGGGCGTCACCGGGCGCCGGCCGGGGACGTGGCGGGTGCGTCAGCGGCGCCCGTGGCGGCGTCGGCGCCCGGGCGCAGACGCCCGTCCTCGACGTGCACGGTCCGCGCCCCGAGCAGCGCCGGCACCGCGGTGTCGTGGGTCGCGACGACGAGGGCGGCGGGGGAGTCGCCGGCGACGAGGGAGAGGAGCAGGGCGACGGTCTCGTCCCGGCTCGCGGGGTCGAGCGCGCTGGTGGGCTCGTCGGCGAGCACCACCTGGGCGCCGCTGAGGGCGGCGAGCGCGACGGCGGCGCGCTGGGCCTGCCCGCCCGACAGCTCGGCGGGGCGGCGGCGGGCGACCGCGGGGTCGGTCAGGCCGAGCCGGGCGAGCGTGGCGGCGACGTCCGCGGCCGGGCGGCCGGTGGCGCGGCGCAGCTGCGTGGCGACGGGCAGCAGCGGGTGCAGGGCGTCCTGGCCGCGCTGGGGGACGCTGCCGGTGCGCAGCCCGGGGGCGGCCCGGCGGGTGCCGCGCAGCACGACGCCCGCGGGCGGGCGGCCGGCGAGCGCGGCGAGCAGCATCGACTTGCCGGCGCCCGAGGGGCCGACGAGGCAGAGGCGGTCCCCCTGCTGCACGTCGAGCGCGTCGACGTGCAGCAGGGTCGACCCCTCGCGCGTGGCGACGAGGTCCATGTCGCGCAGGCGGACGAGCGGGTCGGTGGGCACGGCCCGCACTGTAGATGTTCATGAGAATGAGTTGCAAAATCGTCAGGCGTCCGAGTGATCCTCCGTCCGGCGCCCGGTGATGTCGGCCGCGCCGGCTGCGAGGAGCGCGTCGACGCCGGCCACGTCCGTCGGCCGGGCCAGGCCGAAGCCCTGCGCGAGGTCGACCCCCAGCCGCACCACGGCCGCGCGCTGCCGGTCGGTCTCGACCCCCTCGGCCACCACGGTCAGGTCCATCGACCGACCCATGGCCACCATCGACGCCGTGATCGCGGCCTGCGTCGGGTCGTCGTCCACATCCGTGATGAACAGACGGTCGATCTTCATCATCGAGACCGGCAGCCGCCGCAGGTACTCCATGCCGGCGTGCCCGGTGCCGAAGTCGTCGACCGCGACGCCCACGCCCGCCGCGCGCAGCGTCTCCAGGTCGTCCATCGTTGAGTGCGCCGAGCGCACGACCTGCCGCTCCGTCAGCTCCAGGCACAGCGACGACGGGGCCAGCCCGTGCTCGGCGAGCATGCCCTGGACCTGCCCCGCGAGCTGGTTGCGCCCCAGCTGGCCGGCCGACACGTTCACCCACAGCTGCGGCGCCGCGTCCCCGAACACGTCCCGCCACCGGCCCGCCTGCCGGATCGCCGTGCGCAGGATCCACAGGCCCAGGGGCCACATGAGCGCGCGCTCCTCGGCGACGTCCAGGAACGCGCCCGGCAGCAGCAGCCCGCGCACGGGGTGGTGCCAGCGCAGGAGCGCCTCGACGGACACCAGCCGGCCCGTCGTCATGTCGAACCCCGGCTGGTACACCAGGTGCAGGCCCTGGTCGGTCGGGGCGTCCCCGTGCTCGGCGTCGCGCAGCGCCTGCCGCAGCTCCGCCTCCAGGGAGACCTGGCGCAGGGCGCGTGCCTGGAGCGCGGGGTCGGCGACCTCGTACCGGTGCCGCCCGTTGCGCTTGGCCTGGTACATCGCCGCGTCGGCGTCGCGCAGCAGGTCCTCCGCGCGCACGTCCGCCTCCTCCGGGAACGCGAGTCCCACGCTCGCGGTGACCGAGATCGACGTCGCGCCGACGACGATGTCCAGCGCGAGCGCGTGCTCGATCCTGCGGGCCAGCGCGACCAGCTCGTCGATCGAGGTCAGGCCCGGGCACAGCACGACGAACTCGTCGCCGCCCAGCCGGGCGGTGGTGTCGGTGTCGCGCACGCACCGGCGCAGCCGGGCGGCGACCTCGACGAGCAGCGCGTCGCCCGCGTCGTGACCCAGCGAGTCGTTGACGTCCTTGAAGTTGTCCAGGTCGAGGTACAGCAGGCCCAGCCGCCCGCCCGTGCGCCGCGCCCGGGCGATCTCCTGCTCCATGTGGTCCACCAGGAGCGTCCGGTTGGCGAGCCCGGTCAGCGCGTCGAACAGGGCGGCGTGCGTCAGCGCGGCCTCGGCGGCCTTGCGCGCGGTGACGTCGAGGTACTGGGAGACGACGTAGGTCGGCGACCCCTGCCCGTCGCGGGCCAGCGCGACCGACAGGTCGACCCACACCGGCGTGCCGTCCGCGCGGCGGAACCGCCGCTCGCCCCGGAACGAGTCGAGCTCGCCCTGCACGAGCTGCCGCATGACCTCCATCCCCTCGGCGAGGTCGTCGGGGTCGATGACCGCGGCGACCTGCGTCCCGACGAGCTCGTCCTGCTCGAACCCGAGCATGTCGCACAGCGCCTGGTTGACCTGCAGGTACCGGCCCCGGACGGGCTCGGCGAGGCCCACGAGCGCCATGCCGGTGGTGGCGTGGTCGAAGGCCAGGCGGAAGCGCTGCTCGGAGTCCGTCAGGGCCCGGACGCGTTCCATGCCGTCGGTGACGTCGGTCGCGACGACCAGCAGCCCCGTGGGCTCCTCGGGACCGCGCTGCACGGTGAACGTCACCAGGACGTCACGGGCCGTCCCCGTCTCGGACCGGACGTGGAGCAGCCGGGTCCGGGGGCCGTCGACGTCCGTCGCCAGCCGGAGCCAGCGGCCCGGGGCACCGCCGCCGTCCGGGAACAGCGCCGTCAGGTCGCCGGGCTCGACGAGGTCGTCCAGGAGGCGCCCGACGACCCGGTGGGACCGGTGCCCGAGCAGCACCTCGGCCCCCGGGCTGGCGGCGCCGATCCTGCCGTCGGGGTCCGTCGCGAGCACGGCCTGGCCCGTCGCGGCGTCGAGCAGGCCGGCGAGCATGCGCGGCCCCGCGTGCGGTCCCGCGGCGGGGGTTCCCGCTGCGGCGGCACGGGTGCCGACGTCGCGTGCGCTGACCACGAAGGCGGGGGCGTCGTCGATCCGGGTGGCCCCCACGAGCACCTCGACGGGCACGGTGCTGCCGTCGCCCCGCCGGAGCGTGACCGTCAGCGGTCCGGACGCCGTGGGCACGCGCGCCGCGGCGCGCAGCAGCTGCTGGTCGTCCTCGCCCGGGACGAGGTCGGTGTACGGGTGCCCGACGACCTCGTGGCGTGCACGCCGCAGCAGCGCCAGGGCGCGGGTGTTGACGTGCAGGACGACCCCGTCGGCGTCGCACGCCAGCACGGCGTCCGGCAGGGCCCGCAGCATCCGCTCGGCCCGTTCGGCCGGCGTGCCGGGCTGCCGCGACCGGGGCGACTGCTCCTGCTCGTCGAGCACGACGAGCCCCACGGCCGCGACCCGACCCCCCTCCAGCAGCGCGCTGAGCCGCACCTGGACCCGCACGTGGGCGCCGGTGCTGCGGCGCAGCGTGCACGCCAGGGCGACGTCGGCACCGCCGGACCCGACCGCGCGGACCGCAGCCCGCAGCCGGGGGCGGTCCGCGGGGACCGCGAGATCTGCGACGAGGGCGTCCTCGTGCAGCCGTCCCGGGTGGCGGTCGAGGAGCGTCGCCAGGCGCAGGTTCAGCCCGACCAGCCGGCCGTCGGGCGTCGCCTCGGCGTACCCGACCGGTGCCTGCTCGAAGAGCGCGGCCAGACGCTGCTCGGACCGCTCGACCCGCTGGGTCCGCTCGGCCTCGTCCGAGACGTCCACGAGCTCGGTCAGGACCGCGGGCTCGCCCTCCCACAGGATCCGGCGCGCGTGCACGTCGACGGTGGCCCGCCGGTCGCCGCTGCGTCGCGCGCGGTGCACCCGGGTGCGCAGCACCTCCCCGGCGAGCACCCGCACGTACGCGTCGCGCAGCTCCTCCCCCTCGACGGGGTCGATAAGGTCCAGCAGGGAGACGCCCACCAGCCGGCGTGCCCACGACGTGCCGTGCACGCGGGCCGCCGCCTGGTTGCTCCACCGCACCACCTGGTCCGGCCCGGCGGTCACGAGCGTGGCCGTGCTCGACTGCTCGGCGAGCGCCCGGTAGCGGCCCTCGGCGACCGCCAGCTCGTCCGCGAGCTGCCGTGCCGCCGCGACGTCGACCGAGATCCCGCCGATGCCCCAGACCGCACCCGTCGCGTCCCGCAGCGGGAACTTCGACGCCAGGTACTCCCGGGGCTCGCCGTCGGGCCCGGGCGCCGTCTCGGTGAACATCTGCGGACCCTGCGCCGCGACGAGCGCGTCGTTGCGGTTGAGCTCCTCCGCGACGTCGGCGGGCAGGAGCTCGTCGAGCCGTCGGCCGACGACGGTCCCCGGCTCACGGCCGAGCACGTCGTGCGTGGGGGCGTTCGCGAGCAGGAACCGCCCGGTGAGGTCCTTGGCGAAGATCGGCCCCGGGGCGTGGTCGAGCACGGCGTTGAGCACCGCCTCGGACTGCGCCGCGCGGGCGGCGGCGACGGACATCGTGTGCGCGGCGTCGTCCGCTGCGCGGCGGTCGTGCTCGAGCGCCAGCACCGCCCCCGTCTGCTCGGCCAGGAGCACCAACGACCGGCGGGCGCCGTCGCCGAGCCGGCGCGGGACGACGTCGACCACGCACAGCACCCCCACGACCGCGCCGTCGGGCAGGACCACGGGGAACCCTGCCGCAGACCGCGGCGCCCCGTCCGCGCCCGGGTCGTCGCCGAGGTCGTCGACGACCACGGGCGCCCCCGTGCTCAGGACGCGCTCGCGCAGCGCCTCGACGCGGGCGTCGACCACGTGCTCGGGGTGCCCCTGGGCCGCCGAGGGCGTCGGCTCCGCACGCAGGTGCACGAAGGCTGTCGCGTGGTCCGCCGCCAGGGCGGCCAGCTCGACGACGCGTCGCAGCTCCGCGGACAGCGCGATCGCGGCGGCGGTCGTCCGCCGTCCGGCCGACCGGCGCGCCGACCCGTCCGACGTCGGCGCGCCGGACCCTGCGCGGGCCCTCACCTCCGCCCGCTGGCTCACGCCACCCCTGTCAGGAGCCGCTCGACGTCGTCCGCCGGCATCGGCCGCGCGAGCCAGAAGCCCTGCTCGAGGTCGCAGCCCAGGGCCACCACGACGTCGTGCTGGGCGGCCGTCTCGACCCCTTCGGCGACGATCTTCAGGTCCATCGAGCGGCCCATCGCGACCATCGACGCGGCGAGCGCGGCGTGCGCCTCGTCGAGCGTGACGTCGTTGACGAAGCTGCGGTCGATCTTCATGACCGTGACCGGCAGGCGCCGCAGGTAGTCCATCCCGGCGTGCCCGGTGCCGAAGTCGTCGATCGCGACGTCCACGCCCGCCGCGCGCAGGACCGACAGGTCGCCCGTCGTCGAGTGCGCGCCCCGCACGACCTGCCGCTCGGTGATCTCGACGCACAGGCGGTCGGTGGGCAGGCCGTGGTCGACGAGCAGCTGCAGCGTGCGCTCCGCGAGCAGGTTCTTGCCGAGCTGCCCCGCCGACACGTTGACCCACATCTGCGGCGCAGCGGCACCGAGCCGGGCGTACCAGGTGGCGGCCTGACGGACCGCGGTGCGCATGATCCACAGACCCAGCGGCCACATGAGGGCACGCTCCTCGGCCACGTCGAGGAACGCGTCGGGCGAGAGCAGCCCGCGCGTGGGGTGCTGCCACCGCAGCAGCGCCTCGCACGCGACGATGCTCCCCGTCCGCGTGTCGTACGACGGCTGGTAGACCAGCGACAGCCCCGTGCCCGGCACGGCGGTCCCTCCCTCCGCCTCGCGCAGCGCCTGCCGCAGCTCGGCCTCGAGCGAGAGCTGCCGCAGCGCACGGGCCTGCAGCGCGGGGTCGGCGACCTCGTAGCGGTGCCCGCCGTTGCGCTTGGCCTGGTACATCGCCGCGTCCGCGTCGCGCAGCAGGTCCTCGGCGTCGACGTCGGTGTCGTCGCGGAACACCAGCCCTGCGCTCACGGTGACCGACAGCGACGTCGCGCCCACGATGATGTCGAGGGCGAGCGCGCGCTCGATGCGCTGCGCCAGCGCGACCAGCTCGTCGATCGAGGTCAGGCCCGTGCACAGCACGACGAACTCGTCGCCGCCCAGCCGGGCCGCGGTGTCCACGTCGCGCACGCACCGGCGCAGCCGACCGGCGATCTCCACGAGCAGCGCGTCGCCCGCCTCGTGGCCCAGCGAGTCGTTGACGTCCTTGAAGTTGTCCAGGTCGAGGTAGATCAGGCCCAGGCCGCCGCCGTCGCGTCGCATCCGGGCGACCTCCTGCGTGACGTGGTCGACCAGGAGCGCCCGGTTGGCCAGCCCCGTCAGCCCGTCGTGCATCGCCGCCCGCGTGAGGGCCTCCTCGGCGACCTTGCGGCCCGTGACGTCCTGGTGCTGGGCGACGACGTACGCGGGCGTCCCGTGGGCGTCGAGCACCACCGCGAGCGACTCGTCGACCCAGATCGTCGCGCCGTCGGCCCGCCGGTACCGCACCTCGCGCCGTGCGGAGCCCAGCCGCCCGGTGCGCAGGTCGTCCAGCACCGCGGTGGTCGCGTCGAGGTCGTCGGGGTGCGTGATCGCCGTCAGGTCGGCGCCCAGCAGCTCGCCCTCGCTGTACCGGACCAGGTCGCACAGCGCCTGGTTGACCTGCAGGAAACGGCCCGGCACGCCGCTCGACAGGTCCGCCAGCGCCATGCCCGTGGTCGCGTGGTCGAAGGCGAGGCGGAACCGCTGCTCGGAGTCGGCGAGCGCGGCCTCGCGCGCCAGGCGGTCCGTCACGTCGGTCGCCACGACGACCAGCCCCACGACGCCGCCGGCGCCGTGGCGCACCGTGATCGACTGCAGCACGTCCCGGACCGTCCCCGCGCGCGTGACGTAGCGGCGCGGCGTCGTCCGGGTCGACGTCGTCACCGCCCGCGCGACACCCGCCCAGCGCTCGTCCGGGGCGTCGGCGAACAGCGCGGCCAGGTCGCCGGGCTCGACGAACTCGTCCAGACGCCGGCCGACAGCCTCCGCGGCCGGGCACTGCAGCAGCAGCTCGGCGCCGGAGTTGAACACCTCGACGACCCCGTCGAGGTCGATCGCGACGACCGCCTGCTCGGTCGCCGCGTCCAGCACCCCCGCCAGCAGGTCGCGCGAGTGGGCCAGCTCCTGGCTGAGCCGGCGCGAGGCGGTCATGTCGCGCACCGACGCGACCACCGCCGGCCCCGTCCCGAGCGTCACCGCGCTCAGGAGCACCTCGACGGGGATGCGGCGCCCGTCGCGCGTGAGCGCCTCGATGTCCAGGCCGGTCGACATGGGCGCCGCGTGGGACGTCGCGACGAAGCGGTCGCGGTGCCGCACGTGGCGCTCGGCCCGCTCGACCGGCACGAGCGTCTCGACGGCCAGGCCGACCATCTCGCCCGGCGGGTACCCGAACAGGGCCTCCGCCTGGTCGTTGACCTGGGTGATCGTCCCGTCCTGGCTGCAGATGAGGACCGCGTCCGGCATCGCGCGGACGAGCTGCTCGAGGCGGCGGCCGCGCTCGACGGCCTCCGTCCGGTACCGCTCCGCCTTCCGGTCGTCGAGCACCACGCCCGCGAGCCGGTCCACCGCGCCGTCGTCGTCCCGCACAGGGGAGAGGTGGACCTGCACCGGCACGTGCTGGCCGGTCGCGGTGCGCAGCGACCACGCGGTCCCGCCCTCGTCCTGCTCCCCGGCCGTGGCCCGGCGCAGCCGCGCCCGCAGCGCGGCACGGTCGCCCGGGACGAGGAGGTCCTCGACCATGCGTCCGGCCCAGTCCTCCACCTCGCGGCCCAGCAGCAGCGCCAGGCGGTGGTTCACCGCGTGCAGACGTCCGTCGGTCCCCGCCTCGAAGTAGCCCACGGGCGCCTGCGCGAACAGCGACGAGAGACGGCGCTCGGAGCGGGCGACGCGCTCGGCGTCCTCGGCCTGGTCGGTCACGTCGAGGAGCTCGGTCACCACCGCGGGCTCGCCGTCCCACTGCATGCGCCGCGCCCGCAGGTCGACGACGCCCTGGCGCTCGCGGTCGGTGCCCGGGTTCAGGACCCGGTAGGCGCGGGTCTCCAGCGGCTCGCCGGTGAGGACGCTCGCGTACTGCGCACGCATCTCCTCGCGCTCCAGCGGGTCGACCGTCTCGAGCAGCGACCGGCCGACGAGCTTGTCGACCCGTGCGACGCCGTGCATGCGTGCCGCCGCGAGGTTGCACCAGCGCACCACGTGGTCCGGGCCGGCGGTGACGAGCACGCCCGTGGTGGCGGACTCGGCGAGCACGCGGTACTGCTCCTGGGTGATCGCCAGCTCCGCGCGCAGCCACTCGGACGTCGAGACGTCGAGCGCGACCGCACCGATCGACCGCACCTCGCCGTCGTCGTCCGTGATGGGGAACTTCGCCACGACGAAGTCGCGGGCCCCGTGGACACCGGGCACGGACTCGGTGAAGACCTGCGGACCGTGCGAGAGCACCGCCGCGTCGTTGCGGAGCGCGTCCTCGTGCACCACGGTCGGGGTGACGTCCTCGAGCCGGCGCCCGACCAGGTGCCCCGGGGCCACGCCGAGCGCGCGGTGCGCGGCCGCGTTGGCCACGACGAAGCGCCCGTGCAGGTCCTTCGCGAAGACGGGGCCGTGCGCCTGCTCGACGAGGGCGGCTGCCAGCACCGGGTCCGTGGGCGCGGTCGTCGGCCGCGGCGCGGCCGTACCGGTGACGTGCCGAACGCCCTCCGGACCCGTCCCCGCCGGGTCCGGCCCGTGCTGGTCAGACGTCTGCTGCATCCTGGCGCCCCCGAACCCCACAGGCTGTCCCGCCCAGGATGGGCGGCCTGCCCGCCGGTGGGAAATGCTGGGTCGGGGCGTGCCGCGGCCGGACCCCGGCGCCGTGCGGCCCCCGGGTCCGGGGGCGTGCACGTCAGGTCTGCTCGTGACGTATCAGCGGGGACCGGGTCGCACCGACGAGCCCGTGCGGGGCGGGGCAAAGATCACCCGGTGGTCAGGCGCTGCCGCGCCACACCACCGGGGTGTCGAGCAGGATCGCCGCCGGCTCGCGCTGCTCGCCGGCGATCTGGGCCAGCACGCTGCGCGCCGCCGCCCGCCCGAGGCCCTCGGCGGGCTGGCGCACCGTCGACAGCGGCGGTGTGCACCGCGAGGCCCACGCGGAGTCGTCGAACCCCACGACCCCCACGTCCTGCGGGACGCGCCGCCCCGCGCGCAGCAGGGCCTCCAGCGCCCCCGCGGCGAGCGCGTCGGAGGCCGCGAAGACGCCGTCGACGTCCGGCGCCCGCTCGAGCAGCTCCGTCATCGCCCGCACGCCGTCGGAGTACGCGTAGTGCTCGACCCGGGCCACGAGGTCGGCGTCGAACCGGTCGCCCAGGGCCTGCCGGAAGCCCGCGAGGCGGTCGGCACCCGAGTCGCGGTCGAGCGCCGCCGCGATCATCGCGACCCGGTGCCGCCCGGTCGCCAGCAGCCGGGATGTGATCTCGTGCGCGGACGTGACGTTGTCGATGCCGACCCACGACATGTCCTGCAGGTCGGGCGGGTGGCCGACGAACGCCACGGGCAGCTGCGCGGCCCGCACCACGGCGGTGATCGGGTCGTGCTCGCGGGCGGAGACCACGACGCAGCCGTCGACGAACCCCCCGCGCAGGTACCGCCCGACCCGCTCGGCGTCGCGCCCCGAGCCGACGACCAGGCAGACCATCTGGTGGTCGGCCTCGGACAGCGCCTCGTTCGCGCCGAGCAGGATCGCCCCGATGTTGGGATCCTCGAGGAACAGCGCGTGCGGCTCGTGCACGACGAACCCGACCGCGTTGGTGCGCTGCCGGACCAGGTTGCGCGCGGTGGTGCTCGGCACGTACCCGACCTTGCGGATCGCGGCCTCGATGCGCTCGCGGGCGTCGGTGGAGACGTACCCGTCGCCGTTGAGCATGCGGCTGATCGTGCCGCGGGAGACGCCGGCCTCGCGCGCCACGTCGTGCACGGTCGCACGCTTGCGGGGGAGGGGGGAGGCGGTCACGAGCGTCACTGTAGCGACGCACGGACGGGTGACATCGGGACGGAAGGGGCTCTCCGGCGTTGACCACCCTGCAGGTCGTGCTTAATGTGTGCACGTGCACACATCCCGTCGTGCCTGACGCGCCGGGACGATGTGTGCACGTGCACACACAAAGGAGTTGCGCACGATGACGACGACCGTCGCACCCACGACGGCTCCGGCCCCCGCCGGTCACCGCCCCCGCTTCCGCCACACCGGCGTCGCGTTCGGCTGCGACTGGAACCCCGAGCAGTGGGACCGCGCCACCTGGCGCGAGGACGCCCGGCTCATGCAGGAGGCCGGCGTCGACCTCGTCGCGATCAACGTGTTCGGCTGGTCCCAGCTCGAGCCGTCGCCCGGCCGCTACGACTTCACCGACCTCGGCGAGGTCATGGACCTCATGGCCGCCTCCGGCGTGCGCGTCAACCTCGGCACCGGCACGGCGTCCACGCCGCCGTGGCTGACCACGCTGCACCCCGAGGTCCTCCCCGTGGCCGTCGACGGCACGCGGCGCTGGCCCGGGGGCCGGCAGGCGTGGTGCCCGTCGTCGCCGGTGTACCGCGAGCGCTCCCTCGCCCTGGTCGCGCAGGTCGCGGACCGCTACGGCGACCACCCCGCGCTCGCGCTGTGGCACGTGTCGAACGAGCTGGGCTGCCACAACGCCCTGTGCTGGTGCGACGTCAGCGCCGACGCGTTCCGCCGCTGGCTGGCCGGCCGCTACGGCGACGTCGCGGCGCTCAACGACGCGTGGGGCACGTCGTTCTGGAGCCAGCGGTACTCCTCGTTCGACGAGGTCCTGCCGCCCCGGGCCACGGTCTCCACCCGCAACCCGGGCCAGGTCCTGGACTTCCACCGGTTCTCCTCCGCCGAGCTGCTCGGCCAGCTCCAGGCGGAGACGGCGGTCCTGCGCGAGCGCAGCGCCGTCCCGGTGACCACGAACTTCATGGTCACCGACCACATCCGCAACCTCGACTACTGGTCCTGGGCCCCGCACGTCGACGTCGTGGCCAACGACCACTACCTCGACCACCGGCTCGCGGACCCGACCACCGAGCTCGCGTTCAGCGCCGACCTCACGCGCGGGCTGGCCGGCGGCGACCCGTGGCTGCTCATGGAGCACTCCACCGGAGCCGTGAACTGGCAGCCGGTCAACCTCGCCAAGGACGCGGGGGAGATGGTGCGCAACTCCCTCACGCACGTGGCGCGCGGCGCCGACGCCGTCTGCTTCTTCCAGTGGCGGGCCTCCACGCAGGGCGCCGAGAAGTTCCACTCGGCCCTCGTGCCGCACGCCGGCACCGACACCCGCCAGTGGCGCGACGTCGTCGACCTGGGCGCGACCCTCGACCGGCTCGACGAGGTCGCCGGGTCCCGCGTCGTGGCCGACGTCGCCGTGCTGTTCAGCTGGGAGGCGTGGTGGGCCGCCGACGGCGACAACCGCCCCTCCACGGCCGTGCGCTACCGCGAGCAGGTGCTCGACGCCTACCGGGCGCTGCGCGCGCAGGGCGTCACGGTGGACGTCGTGTCCCCGGCCGACCCGCTCACCGGGTACCGGCTCGTCGTCGTCCCCGCGCTGTACCTGGTCTCCGACGCGGACGCCGCGCACCTGACGCGGTTCGTCGAGGACGGCGGCACCGCGCTCGTGACGTTCTGGTCGGGCATCGCCGACGAGCGCGACGCGGTCCGTCTCGGCGGGTACCCCGGCGCCTACCGGGACCTGCTCGGCGTGCGCGTCGAGGAGTTCGCCCCCGTGCTGCCCGGCACCGTGCTCACGCTCGACGACGGCTCGCGGGCCGCGCTGTGGAGCGAGCGGTCGCAGGTCGTCGACGCGGAGGTGCTGGCCCGGTTCGCCGACGGGCCCGCCGCCGGGGAGGCCGCCCTCACGCGCCGCACCGTCGGGCGGGGCAGCGCCTGGTACCTCGCCACGTCGCTGGACGCCGCGTCGGGCGCCGCGCTGGCCGCCCGGCTGTGCGCGGACGCCGGCGTCGCCACCGACCCCGGCCTGGCCGCCGCGGGCGTCGAGCGCGTCGTGCGCACCCGTGACTCGATCACCTGGACCTTCGTCGTCAACCACGGAGCGGACGACGTGACCGTCCCCGCCCGGGGCCACGAGCTGGTCACGGACGCCGTCGTCCGTGACGCCCTCGTCGTCCCCGCGCGCGCGGTCCGCGTCCTGCGAGAGGAGCCCGTCCGATGACCACCGCCCCTGCCGCGCTCGCGCGGCCCCCGGCCCCGGGCCGGGCCACCCGGCGCGCGCCGCGGCGCTACGGGAAGGCGATCGCCTTCTTCGTCGCACCGTTCGGCCTGCTCTTCACGCTGTTCTACGTCGTGCCCATCGCCGCCGCGGTGTGGCAGTCGCTGCTCACGGTCGAGCGCGACGGCACGTTCGGCGCCGCCCGGCAGGTGTTCGGCGGGCTCGTGCAGTACGAGGCCGTCTTCCGCAACGAGGCGTTCTGGGAGTCCGTCGGCCGGGTGCTGCTGTTCGGCGTCGTGCAGGTGCCCGTCATGCTCGGCCTGGCGCTGCTGTTCGCGCTGCTGCTGGACTCCCCGCTGGTGCGCGGCAAGAAGTTCTTCCGCCTCGCCTACTTCGTGCCGTACGCGGTGCCCGGCGTCATCGCCGCGATCATGTGGGGCTTCCTGTACTCCCCGCGCCTGTCGCCGTTCACGGCCCTGACGGCCAACGTGCCGATCCTCGGCGCCGACCTCGTGCTGTGGGCGATCGCCAACGTCGTGACCTGGGTCTACGTCGGCTACAACATGCTCATCATCTACTCGGCGCTGCTGGCGATCCCCGGGGAGGTGTCCGAGGCCGCCGTGCTCGACGGCGCCGGCCAGGCGCGGATCGCGCTGTCGATCAAGGTCCCGATGGTCATGCCCGCGATCTCGCTGACCGCGATCTTCTCCATCATCGGCACGCTCCAGCTGCTCGCCGAGCCGCAGGTCTTCCGGTCCTTCAGCTCGGCCGTGACCAGCACGTTCACCCCGAACATGACCGTCTACGCGACGTCGGCCGTGCCGAACACGTCGTTGGCCGCCGCGTTCTCCGTGGTCCTGGCCCTCATGACGTTCGTGCTGTCGTTCGGGTTCCTCAAGCTGTCCCAGCGCAAGGAGGCGCGATGACCACGCTCCAGGCCCGCCCCGCGCGCAGCGCCGCGGCGGCCAGCGCCCCGGGCCGCTCGGTCCGCACGCCGGTGGTCCCGCGGATCGCCGCGATGACGGTCATGGTGGTCTTCACCGGGTACTTCCTGTTCCCGCTGTGGTGGCTGCTCGTCGCGTCGTCCAAGACCCGCGGCGACGTCCTCGGCACCAACCCGCTGTGGTTCGCCGACCTGCACCTGGTCGACAACGTCCGCGACGTCCTGACGTACCGCGACGGGCTGTTCGGGCAGTGGATGGGCAACTCGCTCCTGTACGCCGGCGTCGGTGCCGCGGTCGCGACGCTGCTCGCCTCGATGTGCGGCTACGCGCTGGCCAAGTACCAGTTCCGCGGCCGGGAGGCGCTGTTCAACGTCGTCCTGGGCGGGGTGCTCGTGCCCGCCACGGCCCTCGCGCTGCCGCTGTTCCTCATCTTCTCCGCCGTCGACCTCACCGACACCTACTGGTCGGTGCTGCTGCCGAGCATCGTCAGCCCGTTCGGGGTGTACCTGTCGCGGATCTACGCCGCGGCCAGCGTGCCCGACGAGCTCATCGAGGCCGCCCGCCTCGACGGCGCCGGCGAGATCCGGACGTTCTTCGGGGTGTCGGTGCGCCTCATGGTGCCGGCCCTGGTGACCGTCTACCTCTTCCAGTTCGTCGCGATCTGGAACAACTTCTTCCTCCCGCTGATCATGCTGCGCGACGAGCGCAAGTTCCCCGTGACGTTCGGGCTCTACACCTGGAACTCCCAGGTCAACCAGATCCCCGAGCTCAACACGTTCGTGCTCGTCGGCGCCCTGCTGTCGATCATCCCGCTCGTCGTCGCGTTCCTCGCGCTGCAGCGGTTCTGGCGGGGCGGCCTCGGCGCCGGCTCCGTCAAGTGACACCCCCAGACCACACCCCCAGCAGCAGTACGTCCCATCCCTCGATGAAGAAGGAAACCCCCATGCACCAGCGCACGCGGACGGGCACCGTCGCCCTCCTCGCCTCCTCCCTCCTGGTCGGCACGCTCGCGGCGTGCTCGACCGGTGACGACACCGCCGCCGGCGGCGCCGACGCCGCGGCCTGCGAGCCGTCCGAGGGCACGGTCGAGCTGAGCTTCACGTCCTGGATCCCCGGCATCGAGACCGCCGTCGAGACGTGGAACGAGGCCAACCCGGACATCCAGGTGACGGTCCAGACCGGCCCCAACGGCAACTCCGGCACCTACCAGAACTTCTTCAACCAGCTCGAGGCCGGCAACGCCCCCGACCTGGGCCAGATCGAGTACGACGCGCTGCCGAACTTCCGCGTCCAGGACGGCCTGGAGGACCTCTCGGCGTGCGCCGACGTCGTGGCCGCGCAGGAGCAGTTCGTCGACTGGACCTGGGGCCAGGTCACCCTCGGCGACGAGGAGTCGGTCTGGGCCGTCCCGCAGGACTCGGGCCCGATGGCGCTGTTCTACCGCGCCGACCTGTTCGAGGAGAACGGCATCGAGGTGCCGACCACGTGGGAGGAGTACCAGGCGGCCGCGGAGCAGATCCGCGAGCTCGACGGGTACATCACCAACTTCTCCCAGTCGGACGTCAACCAGTTCGCGGGCTTCGTGTGGCAGGCCGGCGGGCAGTGGTTCGCCAACGACGCCGACGGCTGGTCGGTCACGCTGGCCGACGACGCCTCGACGCAGGTCGCCGACTACTGGCAGGGCCTGATGTCGGACGACCTCGTCGCGACGTACCCGGCGTGGACCCCCGAGTGGGACAACGCCTACAACTCCGGCGAGGTCTGGACCTGGGTCTCCGCGGTCTGGGGCGCCAACTCCATCGCGTCGGGCGCGCCCGACACGGCCGGCAAGTGGGCGGTCGCGCCCATGCCGCAGTGGGAGGCCGGGCAGAGCGCCGCGGGCAACTGGGGCGGCTCGTCCACCGCGGTCTTCAAGGGCACCGAGCACCTGTACGAGGCCACGAAGTTCGCGCTGTGGCTCAACACGTCCGAGGAGGCGCTGACCATCCTCAACGAGGAGGCCAACATCTACCCGGCCACCACCGCCGGCCTCGAGCTGCCGGTGCTCCAGGAGGGCGTCGAGTTCTACGGCGGCCAGGCCATCTACGACGTGTTCGCCGAGGCGTCCGCGCAGGTCAACCCTGACTTCGTGTGGGGCCCGACGATGACGCAGGTCTACACCGACGTCTCCGACGGCTTCAAGGAGGCCGCGACCGGCCAGGGCACGCTCCTGGACGCGCTCGAGGCTGCCCAGTCCTCCACGGTCGAGGCCCTCGAGGCCCAGGCCATCCCCGTGAAGCAGTGACGCGATGATCCACCACCTGCGTGCCGGGGGCGTGAGCCTCGTGGTCGACGCCCCCGGCACGCAGGTGCCGTCGGTCCTGCACTGGGGGGCCGACCTCGGGCCCCTGCCGGCCGACGCGCTCGACGCGCTCGCCGGGGCGGTCCTCCCCGCCGTCCCGCCCAGCTCGATCGACGTCCCGCTGCGGCTGTCCCTCGTGCCGACCCTCGCCGAGGGCTGGTCCGGGCAGCCCGGTGTGGCGGTGCACCGCGCGACGGGTCCCCTCGACGTCGCGCTCGTCTCGACCAGCGTCGAGGTGCGCGGCGAGGACGGCGACCAGGTGCTCGTCGTCCTCGCCGCGGACGCGGCCGCCGCAGTCGGTGTCCGCACCGAGCTGCGCCTGGCGCCCGAGGGCGTGCTGACCGTGCGCCACACCCTGACGAACACCGGCGACGACGCCCTGCACGTGCAGACCCTCGACGTGGTGCTGCCCGTGCCCGACCGCGCCCGCGAGCTCGCCGACCACACGGGCCTGTGGAGCCACGAGCGCCGCCAGCAGCGGCTGCTGCCCGGGCACGGGGTGTGGCTGCGCGAGGGCCGGCACGGCCGCCCCGGCCACGACGACGCCTACCTGCTCGTCGCCGGGACCCCCGGCTTCGGCACCCGCACCGGTGAGGTCTGGTCCGTCCACTGCGCGTGGAGCGGCGACCGCCGGCTGTGGTCCGAGCGCTCCCCGCTCGGACCGTCCGCGCTCGGCGGCGGCGAGCTCTGGGCCCCCGGCGAGATCACCCTCGCCCCGGGCGAGGAGCTGACCACGCCGTGGCTCGTGGCCACCTGGTCCGGCGACGGCCTCGACGGCCTCAGCGACCGCCTGCACGCCCGTCACCGCCGCCGCCGCGGGCCCCTGCGCCCCCGGCCCCTCGTGCTCAACACCTGGGAGGCCGTGTACTTCGACCACGACCTGCCCACGCTGTCCCGCCTGGTCGACGTCGCCGCGCGCGTCGGCGTGGAGCGGTTCGTCCTCGACGACGGCTGGTTCCGCGGACGTCGCGACGATCGCACCTCCCTCGGCGACTGGACCGTCGACCCCGACGTCTGGCCCGACGGCCTGCACCCGCTCGCGGAGCGCGTCACGGCGGCCGGCATGGAGCTCGGCCTGTGGGTCGAGCCCGAGATGGTCAGCGCCGACTCCGACCTGGCCCGCGCGCACCCCGACTGGGTCCTCGGCCGCCCCGCCGCCCTGGAGTGGCGCCACCAGCGGGTGCTCGACCTCG
The DNA here is from genome assembly GCF_006715865.1 of Cellulomonas sp. SLBN-39. NCBI lineage: Bacteria > Bacillati > Actinomycetota > Actinomycetes > Micrococcales > Cellulomonadaceae > Cellulomonas > Cellulomonas sp. SLBN-39. The sequence goes on from NZ_VFOA01000001.1 coordinate 2,883,042, forward strand.
CGCACCCCGGGGCGTGGGCCCACGTGCACGACGCGCTCGTCGCGCTGCTCGAGGAGTACCCCGTGCGGTTCCTCAAGTGGGACCACAACCGGGACCTGCTCGTGCCCGGCGCCCACGCGCAGACCGCCGCCCTGTACCGGATGCTCGACGCGCTGCGCGCCCGGTTCCCCGAGGTCGAGGTCGAGTCGTGCGCGTCCGGCGGCGGCCGCGTCGACCTGGGCGTCGCGGAGCGCGTCGACCGGTTCTGGGCCTCGGACACCAACGACCCGCTGGAGCGGCAGGAGATCCACCGCTGGTCCACGCTGCTCCTGCCGCCCGAGCACCTGGGCGCGCACCTCGGCGACGCCCGCGCGCACACCACGGGCCGCACCAGCGACCTCGGGTTCCGCCTGGCCACGTCCCTGTTCGGGCACGCCGGCATCGAGGGCGACCTGACCCGGTCCGACCCCGCCGAGCTCGCCGCGGTCACCGCGTGGGCGCAGGCGTACCGGCGGCTGCGCGGCCTGCTGCACACCGGCACCGTCGTGCGTGCCGACGTCCCCGACCCCGCCCTGGCCGTGCACGGCGTGGTCGCGGCTGACCGCTCGGAGGCCGTCGTCGCGCTGGTCGCGCTCGCCGCGCCGCAGGCCGCCCTGCCCGCACCCGCGCGCGTGCCCGGTCTCGACCCGGCGCGGTCCTACCGGGTGACGCACGTCGACCTCGGCGCCGGTGCGCCGCTCACCGTCGGCGACGCACCGCCCGCGTGGTGGGCGGACGTTCTCGCGGGCCGGGACGTGGTGCTGCCCGGTGCGGTGCTCGCGCAGACCGGGCTCGCGCGGCCCCTGCTCGCGCCGCAGCAGGCCGCCGTGCTGCACCTGGTGGCCGTCGACGGCTGATCGTCCCGCCGCGCACGACCCCTCCGGTGCGCGGCGGGCCGGGGTCGGTCAGCGTCGCGCGGGGACGGGCGTCAGCAGCAGCCCGCGCAGCGCCAGGTCGGCCGCGCGCTCCACGGCCGCGGCGGCCTCCTCCGGTGCACGGAGCGCGACCACGCCCTCGAGCATCGCGAAGACGAGCATCACGTCGGCGGTGGTCGCGTCCGCCCAGGCGGCCCCGGCGGCGTGCGCCTCGGCGAGCGCCCGGGCCAGCAGCCCCCGCACCCGCGCGGTGACCTCCGCCAGATGGGTGACGCCCTCCGGCGAGCGGCGCAGCGTCGTCAGCAGGCCGGGCGAGCTGGCCTGGCGGGCCCCGACGGCGTGCACGAGCAGGTGCAGCGCGTCCGCGCCCGGCATGCCCGCCACGCGGCGCTCGAGGGCGTCGACACGCGCGTCGAACACGGCGGCGACGAGCGCGGGCCGGTCGGGGAAGTGCCGGTAGAGGGTGGCGCGTCCCACCCCGGCGTGCTCGGCGACGAGGTCGAGCGACACGGCGGACCCGTGCGTCTCGAAGACCTCCTCGGCGGCGGCGACGAGGCGCGCGCGGTTGAGCCGGGCGTCGCGTCGTTGGGTCATGACGGCAGGCTAACGACGGCCCCGGCGAGGGGCCTCGTCGGGTGCGGGTGAACCTCGGGCGTGGCCCGGGTCACACCGGTCGTCACCGTCGGGGTCACGGGGTGGTGTCACGCAGGGCCGACCGGGTGATGTGCCCGTGGGCGGTCCGGCCGGGTCGTCCCGGTCTGCGACTGCGCCACGCGGGGGAACCTCGCCGTGCCGGGAGTCTTCGCCCTGGCCTGCGGCGTTCCACGACGCGACCCCGTCCGACTACCCGGTGGACGGACCCGACCGGACGTCCGTCCAGAACCAGGAGGACACCCCCGTGCTCACCCGCAGCCGGACCCGCTCCGAGCTCGACCGTCTCGCCGGCGAGGCGACCCGCGCGCAGGCCGACGTGGCCGCCATCACCCAGGTGGCGCAGGTCATCCAGGCGGCCCGCACCCTCGACGAGGGCGTCGTCGCCGCGCTCACGGTCGTCCGCGAGCAGTTCGGCTGGGCCTACGGGTCGTACTGGGCGATCGCCCCCGGCGAGAAGGTGCTCCGGTTCGTGGCCGAGTCCGGCGACGCGGGGGACGAGTTCCGCCGCGTCACCCGCGAGGCGTCGTTCGCCGAGGGCGTCGGCCTCTCCGGCCGGGCGTGGCGCGCGCGGGGTCTCGTCAGCGTCCGGGACCTCGGTGAGCTCGCCGACTGCGTCCGCGCCCCGGCCGCGCAGCGCGCGGGTGTCCGCTCCGGCGTGTGCTTCCCCCTGACGGTGAACGGTCAGGTCGTCGGCACGATGGACTTTTTCACCACCACGGTGCTCGAGCTCGCGCCGACACGGCTGCGCGTCCTGGAGACCGTGGGCCTGCTCGTCTCGCAGGCGCTGGAGCGCCTGGCGGTGGCGGCGCTGCAGGCCCAGGCCGTCCACGACACGGAGGCCACGACGGCGGTGCTGCGCGCCGTCTCGTCGGCCACGAGCGCGCCCGACGTCCTGCGCGGTGCGCTGGACACCATCCGGGAGGGCTTCGGCTGGGCGTACGGGTCGTTCTGGGAGATCGACGCGCAGGACCGCGTGCTGCGGTTCGCGCAGGAGTCCGGCGACGCCGGACCGGACTTCCGCCGCGTGACGCGCAAGGCGACGTTCGCCGAGGGGGTCGGGCTGGCCGGGCGCGCCTGGCGGGCGCGCGAGCTGGTGTTCGTGCCCGACCTCGCCGAGGTGACCGACTGCGTCCGCGCGCCCGCGGCGCGCGCCGCGGGCGTGAAGTCGGGCGTGTGCCTGCCGATCGTCGTCGACGGCGCCATCGTCGGCACCATGGACTTCTTCGTCCTGGAGACGATCGCGCTGACGGACGGGCGCCGCGCGGCGCTGCAGAACACGGCGTACCTCGTCGGTCAGGCCCTCAGCCGGTTCGCGGCGGCCGACCGGCTCCGGTCCGCGGGCGAGGAGCTCATCACGTCGATCGAGGAGGTCGAGCGCAACGTCGTCGCGGCCACGTCGGTCGCGGCCGACGGGCAGCGCCTCGCGCTCGCCGCCGACCAGGACGTCGCCGGCCTGGGCCGGTCCAGCGAGGAGATCGGCCAGGTCGTCAAGACGATCCAGACGATCGCCGCGCAGACCAACCTGCTCGCTCTCAACGCGACCATCGAGGCCGCCCGTGCCGGTGAGGCCGGCCGCGGGTTCGCGGTCGTCGCCAACGAGGTCAAGGAGCTCGCCAACGAGACCGCGTCGGCGACCACCGAGGTCGGCGAGAAGGTCGGTGCCATCCAGAGCCAGGTGGCCGCCGCGGTCGCGTCGCTCGCGGGGATCCGCGACGTCGTCGAGCGCATCAACGAGACCCAGAACGTCATCGGCTCCGTGCTCACCGAGCAGGTCGCGGTGACGCGCGCGATCCTCGACTGACCGGGCCCGCCCCCCGGGGGGTGCGGACCGGTGGTGCTCTATAAGTCGTCAGTGATATACAGGAGGCATGGAGGCACTCGCCGCGCTCGCCGACCCGGTGCGCCGCTACGTCCTGCAGGTGCTCGCGCTCGGCGAGCGCCCCGCCGGTGACGTCGTCGCGGCCGTGCACGGTGAGTTCGGCATCAGCCAGCCGGCCGTGTCGCAGCACCTGCGCGTGCTGCGCGAGCACGGCCTGGTCACCGTGCGCGCCGAGGGCACCCGTCGCGTGTACGCGCTCGACCCGCGGCCGCTCGCCGCGGTCGAGGCCTGGCTCGCGGACCTGCGCCGGGGCTGGGAGCAGCGGCTCGACGCCCTCGGCACCGAGCTCGCGCGCGGTGCCCGGTCGCGCCCCGACGCACCCTCTGCACCGCCCGCGTCGACCGGCGTGGACGTGACCGGCACCTCACCGAGGAGGACCGCATGAAGGACATGCTCGACGAGATCGGGGCGACCAGGCGGGCCGTCACCACAGGCACCCTCCCCGCCGGTGAGGCGCACGTCGTGGCGCTCACGCGGGAGTACCCGGCGGCCCCGGCCGACGTCTGGGACGCGATCACCACGCCGGAGCGCATCGCCCGCTGGTTCCTGCCGGTGAGCGGCGACCTGCGGCTGCACGGCACCTACCAGCTCGAGGGCAACGCCGGCGGGCAGATCCGCGTGTGCGAACCCCCGCGGCGGCTCCGGGTCACCTGGGTGCTCGGCGAGCCCGGACCGGAGGACGACTCGCGCGTCGAGGTGCGCCTCGACCCGACCCCGACCGGCGGCACGCTCCTGCACCTCGAGCACGTCGCCGTCGTCCCCCCGGCGTTCTGGGACCAGTACGGGCCCGGTGCGGTCGGTGTCGGCTGGGACCTGGGTCTCCTCGGCCTGGCCGCCCACCTGGCCGGGACCGACCCCGGCGACCCCGCAGCCCTCGAGGCCGACCCGGCGATGCACGAGGTCATGCGCACCAGCGCCCGCGCCTGGGGTGCTGCGCACGTCGCCTCCGGCGCCGAGCCGGCGGCCGCCCAGGCGTCCGCCGCTGCGACCACCGCCTTCTACGTGCCGTCCGACGGCGCGTGAGCGGGCCGGCGCTCGTCCTCGTCGGCCGGGGACGGTACGCCGACCCGTGGCACGACACGGCCGCCACCGCGGGCCGGCTGCACCCGCTGCTGGTCGAGGCGGGGCTGGAGCCCGCGGTCCACGGCACCGCCCCGGACCTCCTCGGCCCCGACGGGCTCGCGAGCCGCGAGGTCGGACGGCCCGACCTGCTCGTCGTGGTCGCGGGCACCGGCCGCGTCGACCCCGGGTTCGACGGGGACGACGCGGCCTGGGCGGGGTTCCACGCCGCGCTGGCCGGACTCGTCGCCGACGGCGTGCCGCTGCTGGCCCTGCACGCGTCGGCCAACGCCTTCCACGACGCGCCCGGCTGGTCGGCGCTGCTGGGCGGGCGCTGGGTCGACGGCCTCTCCTGGCACCCGCCGCTGGGCGCCGCGCGGTTCGACGTCGCCGACCCCGACCACCCCGTGACCGCAGGGCTCGGTGCGGTCGAGGCCGTCGACGAGCAGTACCTCGACCTCGACGTCGACCCGGCCGCCCACGTGCTGCTCACCACCCGGCACGACGGCGTCGACCACCCCGTGGTGTGGGTCGCACCCGGGCCCGGCCGGGTCGTCTACGACGCGCTCGGGCACGACGTGCGCTCCTGGGCGAGCCCGGGGCGCCGCGACCTCGTCCGACGGACGGTCCGCTGGCTGGTCGGCTCCCCGGGCTGACGCGCCCGGGTCAGGGTGTCCCGGGCGCCCCCGCGAGGTCGTCCTCGGCCACGGGGAACCCGGGGAACCGGCTCAGCCGCACCAGCGGGATCGCGCGCATCATCTCCCCGTGCTGGGTGTCCTCCAGCAGCGTCGCGAACCCGCTGCCGGCGAGCCGCTCGCGCAGCCACGGACCGGCCTGCGGGTCGGCCAGCCACGCCGCGACCGTCGAGGCCGGGCCCACGGGCTCGGTCACGTCGACGCCCGGCAGCTCGACCGTCAGCCGCGCCCGCACGTCCCGCGACGACGCCGCGACGCGCACCTCGAACGCCCCGCCCTCGACGACCCACGTGCCGCGGGCGGTGTGCCACCACGCGAACGACCGGTCGTCGAGCGCGACCCGCACCCGCCGGCTCTCGCCCGGGGCGAGCGGCACCCGCACGAAGCCCTTGAGCTCCTGCTCGGGGCGCGCCACCGTGCTCACCGGGTCCGCGACGTACACCTGCACGGTCTCCGTCCCCGCCCGGTCGCCCGTGTTCGTCACCGTCACGTGCACGTCGACGCGCCCGGCCGCGGCGTCGACGACCTCGACCGCGGCGTCCGACCACGCGAACGTCGTGTACGACAGCCCGTGCCCGAACGGGTACGCCACGTCCAGGCCCCGCGTGTCGTACCAGCGGTAGCCCACGAGCAGACCCTCGGCGTAGCGCACGTGCCCGAGCTCGCCGGGGAACGCCCCCACCGTCGGGGTGTCGAGCTCACGCAGCGGGATCGTCTCGGCCAGCCGGCCCGACGGGTCCGCCCGCCCCAGCAGCAGGTCCGCGACCGCCGAGCCGCCCGCCTGCCCCAGCAGCCACCCCTCCAGCACCGCCCGGGTCCGGTGCAGCCACGGCATCGTCACCACGGACCCGTTCGACAGCACGACCACGACGTCCGGGTTGACCGCCGCGACCGCCTCCAGCAGCGCCACCTGCGCGTCCGGCAGGCGGGTGTGCTCCCGGTCGTACCCCTCCGACTCGTAGGACGCCGGCAGCCCGAGGAACAGCAGCACCACGTCCGCGTCCCGCGCCGCCGCGACCGCCTCGGCGACCAGCACCGGGTCGCCCGCCTCCTGCTCGACCACGTACCCGGGCGCGAACACGACCTCGCGCCGCCCCGCGAGCCCGGCCCGCAGCGCGCCCAGCGCGTCGTCCAGCCGCGTCGGGTTCACCTGCGAGCTGCCCGCACCCTGGTACCGGGGGCTGCGCGCGAGCTCGCCGACCACGGCCACCGTGCCGCCGTGCTCCGGGTCCAGCGGCAGCAGACCGCCCTCGTTGCGCAGCAGGACCGCGCTCGCGGTGGCGGCCTCGCGCGCCAGGGCGTGGTGCGCGTCGAGGTCGACGGTGCCGCCCGCGGCCAGGCCCGGCTGCGCGCGGGCGACGAGCTCGAGCACGCGCCGCGCGGCCCGGTCGACGTCGGCCTCGGCGAGCGTGCCCGCGGCCAGCGCGTCGAGGACGCGGCGGGTGCCCGCACCCCCGGACGACGGCATCTCCAGGTCCAGCCCGGCCGCGACGGCCGCCGCCCGGTCGTCGACCGCGCCCCAGTCGGACACGACGAGCCCGTCGAAGCCCCACTCCTCGCGCAGCACCCGGGTCAGCAGCCACGGGTCCTGCGACGCGTACACGCCGTTGACCTTGTTGTACGAGCACATCACCGTCCACGGGCGTGCCTCGCGCACCACGTGCTCGAACGCCGGCAGGTAGATCTCGCGCAGCGTGCGCTCGTCGACGTCGGCGGACACCGTCATGCGGTCGGTCTCCTGGTTGTTGACCGCGAAGTGCTTGAGCGAGGCGCCGACGCCCTGGCGCTGCACGCCCTCGACGAGCCCGGCCGCGAGCCGCCCGGCGAGGAACGGGTCCTCGGACAGGTACTCGAAGTTGCGTCCGCACAGCGGGGACCGCTTGATGTTGACGCCGGGGCCGAGCAGCACCGCGACGCCCTCGGCACGGGACTCCGCACCGAGGGCCTCGCCGACGCGGCGGGCCAGGTCGACGTCCCACGAGGAGGCCAGGCCGGCCGCGGGCGGGAAGCACGTGGCGGGCACGGAGTCGGTCAGGCCGAGGTGGTCGCCGCCCTCGACCTGCTTGCGCAGGCCGTGCGGGCCGTCGGTGACCAGCAGGGCCGGCACGCCCAGGTGCGGGACCGGCTCGGTGTGCCAGAAGTCCGCGCCGTCGAGCAGCGCGACCTTCTCCTCCAGGGTCATCTCGGCCAGCAGGGCCGCGGGGTCGGTGGTCGGTGTGCTGCCGGCGGTCGGGGTCGGCGTGGTCTCTGCGGTCGTCATGGGGTGCTCCTGGGCTGCGGTCCGTTCCGGACCGGACGTGCGGTCGGGGGAGGGAGGCGGGTCAGTCGTCGCGGCCGTCGTACGTGACGGCGTCGACGACGACCTCGCCGTCGACGGCGTACACGCCGACGACGCGGCCGGTGAAGGACGCGGCGGTCTCGGCGGTGAGGTAGCGGCCGTCGAGGGCGGCGAGCTCGACGCGGCCGTCGGGCCCGTCGAAGCCCAGCCGCACGACGTCCGAGGTCATCGACGCGAAGCCGACGTCGGTGACCGGCTCCGTCTCCACCCACAGCGTGACGGGGCCGCCGGGTGCGGGCGCCGACCAGGTCTGGGCGATGCCCGCGACGCGCCCGCGGGCGACGACGGTGCCCCGCCCGAGCTCGACGTCGTAGTGGTGCAGCTCGTCGTAGCGGACGGCGACGCCGCCGAGGCCGGCGGTCGCGTCCACGCGCGCCGCGAACCGGGAGCGGTGGTGCGCCTGGCGGATCCCGACGAAGACCGCGCGCGGGTCGTCGAGGTCGGTGCCCTCGCCGCGCAGCACCGCGTGACCGGGGCGGGCGGCGAGGTCCATGAGCTCGGCGGGGGTGCGGCGCAGGCCGATCCACTCCCCGTCGGGCACGGGTCCGTCGAGGTCGTCACGGAACGACCCGGCACCCGGTGCCGTCAGCTCCACCGGGTCGACCACGGGCCAGCCGTCCTGCCAGGTGACGTGCGTGGAGAACGTCTCGCGGCCCATGGGCGAGAAGCCGCGGGTCGCCCCACGGGTGCGCATGCCGAGCAGCACCATCGCCCACCCGCCGTCGGGGGTCTGCACGAGGTCGCCGTGCCCGGTGTTCTGCACGGGGCGGCTCGTGCTGCGCGCGGACAGCACGGGGTTGGTCGGCGCACCCTCGAAGGGGCCGTCGGGGCGGGTGCTGCGGGCGACGGAGACGCTGTGCCCGCGCTCGGTGCCGCCCTCGGCGATGACCAGGTACCACCAGCCGTCGTGCCGGTACAGGTGCGGCGCCTCGGGGAACATCAGCCCGGTGCCGGACCACAGCGAGCGGGGCGTCTCCAGCGCGCGCCCGGTCGTGGGGTCGATGCGGACCTGCTCGATGCCGTCGTGCGCGCCCACCCGGTCGCCGGTCAGGCGCAGCGCCGAGTAGGTCAGGTAGCAGGTGCCGTCCTCGTCCCAGGCGAGGTCGGGGTCGATGCCGTCGACCTCGACGACCGTCCCGTCGCTCCACGGGCCGGCCGGGTCCTGCGCGGTGAACAGCAGCGTGCCGCGGCCGAGGGCGTCGGTGACCGCGACCCAGAACAGCCCGTCGTGGTGGCGCAGGGTCGGGGCCCACGCGCCGCCGCCGGTGGGCACGTGCGCGACGGCGAGCTGGTCGGATCGGGTCACCACGTGCCCGACGCGCGTCCACGTGGTCAGGTCGCGGCTGTGCAGCACGGGGATGCCGGGCAGGTACTCGAACGTCGAGCACGCCAGCCAGTAGTCGTCCCCGACGCGCACGACGGACGGGTCGGGGTGGAACCCCGCGACGGTGGGGTTGCGCAGGTCGGTCGTCATCGGGTGCCTCCGGGGTGCGGGGTGTCGACGAGCACGCGGACGTCCCACGGGCCCAGGGCCAGGGCGGCGCCCACCGGGGTGCCGTCGAGCACGTCGACGAGGGGGGTCGGGGGAGCGGGGACCTCGACGTCGCCCCACCCCCAGTGGTGCAGCACGTGCAGGGTCCGGCCGTCGGCGGTGGTCATGGTGGTCGCGCGCACGTCGGGCGGCAGCGCGTCCCAGGCGCCCGCGGCGGGCCGGGCGACGGTGCCCGCGAGCAGCGTGCGGGCGAGGTCCTGGTCGGGGACGGTGCCGACGACGGTGATCCGCCCGGCGCCGTGCGCGCGGGTGGTCACGGCGGCCCACGCGCCGAGGTGCGGGTCGTCGTAGCCGGCGAGCACGTCGGCGCCGTCGGGGACGAGGTGGTCGACCCACCCGGTGGCGGTCGCCCCGGCGGGGACGTCGAGGCCGGCGGTGCCGCGGACGGGCACCGCGCGGGTCAGGCTCGCGGACTCCTGGTACCGCACGCCGGCGGCCTGCGCGAGCAGCGCGGGCTTGACGTCCCGACGGGCCCGGGCCTCCTCGTCGGCGTAGCCGGTGCGCGGTCCGAGGACCAGGTGCCCGCCGGCGTGCGCGTAGTCGGCCAGCCAGGTCAGCTCGGCGTCGGTCGCGGTGTAGAGGCCGACGACGACGAGCACGGGGCGCCGGGCCGCGAAGGCCGCGGGGTCCTCGCCGGCGCGTGCGTGCGGCCCGGTCTCGCGGCTGCCGAACAGCTGGGCGGGTCGCACGGTGTTGACCTGCAGGCCGGCGTCGAACGCCCCGCGGTAGAACGGCAGGACGAGGCGGCGGTACGCGTCGGCGTCGCCCCAGCCCGCGGCGTCGGGCAGCGGCGCGGTCGGCCCGAACCCCAGGGCCCAGCGCGAGTCGGAGCAGTACAGCAGGGCGACGTCGGCGTCGGGCGTGGCGCCCACGACCAGGTCGGACGCGGTGGCGAGCTCGGCGCCGAGGCGGGCGATCTCGCGGTAGGCGCGCCCGGGCTGCTGGTCGTGGGGGAGCACCCCGCCCCAGAACGTCTCGGTGCCGAAGTGCAGCGTGTGCCAGTGCCAGTACTCGACCATGCGGGCGCCGCGCGAGACCAGGGCCCACGCGGCCTGCCGCCACTGGCCGTCGTACGGCACGACGCCGGGCGTGGCGCCGAACCCGATGGAGCCGGCGTTCGTCTCGGTGACGAGGAAGGGCTCCTGGCGGGAGGACCACATGAGGTCGGCGAGCTGGTACACGGCCCACGGGCCGCGCACGATCCACCCCGGCGCCATCGGCTCGCGGTACGGGTGCGCGAGGGCGTCCTGCGTCTCGTGGTAGGCGTTGCCGGCGGCGACGGTCAGGCGCGCGGCCAGGCGCTCGTCCTCGACGCCGACCTGGTCGTACGACAGGCAGGTGGTGACGAAGCGCTCGGGGTGCGTGGGGTGCACCTCGTCGCGGACGAGCTGGGCCTGCCAGCCGATGAGGTCGGTGACCAGCTGGGCCTGGAACCGGCGCCAGGCCAGGTCGTACTGCGGCTGGGCGTTGCCGTCCGGCACCCACAGGTCCGCCCACGTCGACAGCCGGTGCGACCAGTAGACGAGGCCCCACGCGTCGTTGAGGCGCTCCACGGTGCCGTAGGTGTGCCGCAGGTGGTCGACGAACCGCTGGAAGACCCCGTGGTTGTGCAGCAGGCGGATGCCGGGCTCGTTGTCGACCTGGTACCCGACGACCGCGGGGTGGTCGAGGTAGCGGCGCACGATGGCGCGCACGAGCCGCTCGGCGTAGAAGCGGAACGCGGGGTGCGTGAAGTCCACCTCCTGGCGCATGCCCCACCGCATGGGCGTCCCGGTGGCGGTGTCGCCCGCGATCTCGGGGTGCAGCCGCGCCATCCAGGGCGGCACGGCGTAGGTCGGGGTGCCGAGGACGACACCGATGCCGCGGGCGTGCGCCCCGTCGAGCACTGGCTCGAGCCAGTCGAGGTCGAACCGCCCCTCCTCGGGCTCCCACGTCGACCACACGGACTCGCCGACGCGGATCACGGTGAACCCGGCCTCGGCCATGAGGTCGAGGTCCTCGTCGAGGCGGGGGGACGGCTGGTACTCGGCGTAGTAGGCGGCGCCGAACAGCAGGCGCGGGCGTGCGGGGTCGGGAGTCAAGAGCATCGTCGGTCTCTCTCGCGAGCGGTGCCCTGCGCGCCGGGGCGCGACGGGCGGTGCACCCGTGCCGTGCGTCGACGGGCGGGCTGGTGCCATGCTGGCAGCAACTCATACGATTCAGCAAGAGGTCGGGGCCAGAATGCCCATACGCTTCGGCCGCGCCGATCAGGACGTCCGCGCGCCCGGTGGCGCTAGGGTGTCGACGACCAGGGGGAGATGGACGTGGCACCAAGACGCGTGACCGCCAAGGACGTCGCACGACGCGCCGGCGTGTCCCAGAGCACCGTCAGCTACGTGCTCAACGACACGCCCAACCAGACCATCAGCGCGGCCACCCGCGAGCGCGTGCACCAGGCGGCCCAGGACCTGGGCTACACGCCGTCGGCCGCCGCCCGTGCGCTGCGGCGCGGCTCCAGCGAGACCGTGCTCATCGTGCTGCCGGACGCGCCGATCGGCGAGAACATCGCCCTCGTGGTCGAGACGGTGACCGAGGTGCTCGAGCCGCACGGGTTCACCGTCGTGTACCGGCGGCAGAAGGACGGGCACAGCCTCGCGGCCCTCTGGCACGAGCTGATGCCCGCCGCCATCGCCAACATGGCAGCGTTCCCACCCGGGGACGAGGCTGCGATCCGCGAGGCGGGGATCCCCGTCGTCAGCTCCACGCTGGACACCGGGGAGGGGCCGGCGATGCGGATCCCCCAGGTCACGGTGGGGCACGTGCAGGTCGACCACCTGGTCGAGCGCGGGCACCGGCACCTGGCGTTCGCCGCGTCCGACGACCCGGAGGTCGCGGAGTTCATGACCCGGCGCCTGGCCGGGGTGCAGGAGCGGTGCCGGGCGCTGGGGCTGCCCGACCCGCTGGTGGTCGAGGTGCCGCTGGACGCCGAGGGTGCCGCCGGTGCGGTGCGCACGATGCGGGACCGGGACGAGCCGGTGACCGCGGTGTGCGCGTACAACGACGAGATCGCGTTCGCGGTGCTCGCCGGGATGCGGGTCCGCGGGCTCGCGGCACCCGCGGACCTGGCGGTCGTCGGGGTGGACAACATCACGATCGCACCGTTCGCGGTGCCGCCGCTGACCACGGTCGACATCCACGCGGACCTCGTCGGCGCCGACCTGGGTCGCCTCGTGCTGCGCCTGCTCAAGCCCGAGCTGGAGGTGCCTGAGCCGGCGCACGAGTCGGCGGTCGACCTCGTGGTGCGCGCAAGCACCTGACCGCCGGTGGGGTGCGTGCCGGTGCGGGGCGTTGCCGATCCGTGACGCCGGGGGTCTTGTCCCCCGGGCCGGTGCGGGCCTACAGTCGCTGATACGTCACAGTACTGATACGTCACAGTGACGCCCGGCACCCCTCGCCGGGACATGGGAGAGTGGACCCGGGCGGGTCCTCATCAAAGGAGATGACCATGCGACGACGCATGCTCGCGTTCGCGGCGGCCGCCGCCGTGCTGCTCACCGCAGCCTGCGGCGGTGGGGACGAGGCCGCCACCGGCGGCGAGACCACGGGGTCGACCGCGTCCCTCGTGCTCGGGCAGACCGACATCCCGGCGTCGTTCGACGTCCTCGGCTACGCGTCGGGCACCAAGACGCAGTACTTCACGGCGGTGTACGACACCCTGCTGCGCCAGGACGGCTCCGGCGCGATCGTCCCCGGCCTGGCCACCGACTGGGCGTACGACGACACCCGGACCGTCCTGACCCTCACGCTGCGCGAGGGCGTGACGTTCACGGACGGCGTGGCGCTCGACGCCGACGCCGTCGTGGCGAACATCGAGCACTTCCGCGGCTCCAGCACCCCCGACCTGTCGAACGCCGCGTACATCGACACCGTCAGCGCGGTCGACGCCACCACGGTCGAGATCACGCTCACCGAGCCGGACCCGATGATGCTGACGTGGCTCACGCAGCCGCTGGGCTACATGTCCTCGCCGGAGTCGTGGGAGAACGAGGACGTCGCGACCAACCCGGTGGGCAGCGGCCCGTACGTGCTGGACACCGAGGCGACCGTCGTCGGGTCGACGTACGTGTTCACGAAGAACCCCGACTACTGGGACGACTCCCTCCAGCTGTTCGACACGCTCACGATGAACTACTACGCCGACCAGTCCGCGCTGCTCAACGCGCTGCAGGGCGGCCAGGTCGACGCCGCGCCCTTCAACCAGTTCTCCGCCCTGGAGCAGGTCGAGGCCGCCGGCTACGAGTCGAACGTCTCCCGGCTCGACTGGGAGGGGCTCATGCTTCTCGACCGGGACGGCGCGCTCGACCCGGCCCTCGCGGACGTGCGCGTGCGGCAGGCCATCAACCACGCGATCGCCAAGGACAGCATCCTGTCCGCGATCCTCCTCGACCACGGCACCGCGACCAGCCAGATCTTCGGCCCGTCCACCGACGGCTACGACGAGTCCCTCGACGGGTACTACACGTACGACCCCGACAAGGCGAAGGCGCTGCTCGCCGAGGCCGGGTACGCCGACGGGCTCGAGCTCACCATGCCGAGCACCTCGGTCATCGACCAGGCCCTGCTCACGTCCATCCAGCAGCAGCTCGCCGACGTCGGCATCACCGTGTCGTACACCGACGTGGGCACGAACTTCATCTCCGACCTGATGGGCGCCAAGTACGGCTCGTCGTGGATGCGTCTGGCCTCGTCGTCCGACTGGCAGACCGCCACGTTCGCGCTCACGCCGGACGCGCTGTTCAACTCCTTCCGCACCCAGCGGCCCGAGGTCGACGCCCTGCTCGAGACCGTCCAGAAGGGCACCGAGGAGGAGGCGGCCGCGGCCGCCCAGGAGCTCAACCGGTACGTCGTCGAGGAGGCGTGGTTCGCGCCCTTCTACTTCGTCGACAACGTCTACGTCTCGAAGCCGACGCTGGACGTGACGCCGGCGGCCGACATGGTCGTGCCGTACCTGTACCTCATCCAGCCCGCCGCCTGACCACCCGTCCCTGCCCGCCCCGCCCGGGGCGCCGGGCGTCCGTGACCCTCGGTCCACGGACCGCGGGCGCCCCGGCGCGGGACGGTGAGCCCCCGGGAGGGCGGCATGCTCAGATTCCTCGTCCGGCGGACGGTCGCCGGTGCCGCGATGCTGCTGGTCATCAGCACGCTCGCGTTCACGCTGCTGTACCTGACCGGCGCCGACATCGCCCGCAACCTGCTCGGCGACAACGCGTCCCAGGAGGCGGTCGACCTGCGTGCCGCCCAGCTCGGCCTCGACCGGCCGCTGGGGGAGCGGTACCTGGACTGGCTGTCCGGCGCCGTCCGCGGCGACCTCGGCACGTCGTGGTTCGGCGGGTCGTCGGTGGTCGACCTGCTGGCCTCCCGGCTCGGGGTCACCCTGTCCCTCGTCGTCCTCTCCACGCTCCTGTCCGCGGTGGTCGCCACCGTGGTCGGCGTGTGGGCCGCGGTCCGCCGCGGCTGGGTCGACCGTGTCGTGCAGGTCTTCTCGATGGCCGGCGCCGCCGTCCCCAACTACCTCGTCGCGCTCGGGCTCGTGCTGGTCTTCGCGATCGACCTGGCCTGGTTCGCCCCCACCGGGTACACCCGGCCCGAGGTCTCGGTCGGGGCGTGGCTCGCGTCGATCGCCCTGCCGGTCGCGGCGCTGACCGTCGGCTGCATCGCCGGTACCGCTCAGCAGGTGCGCTCGGCGATGATCGACGCGCTGCGCCAGGACTACGTGCGCACGCTGCGCTCGCGCGGCCTGCCCGAGCGGTCCGTCGTCTACCGGCACGTGCTGCGCAACGCCGCCGGGCCCGGGCTGTCCGTGCTGGCGCTGCAGTTCGTCGGGCTCCTCGGCGGGGCCGTGGTCATCGAGCAGATGTTCGCCGTGCCCGGCCTCGGTGCGCTGTCCGTCGCCAGCACCCGCCAGGGCGACATCCCCGTGATCATGGGCGTCGTCGTCGTGATCGCCGTCATCGTCATCCTCGTCAACCTGCTGATCGACCTCGCGCAGGGCTGGCTCGACCCGAAGGCACGGACCGCATGAGCGACGTCGCCCCCACCCCCGCCGGCTCGGCCGCCACCGCCGACCGCTCCGTCGTGCGCCGCCTGCTGCACGACCCGCTCGGCGCGGTCGCGCTCGGGTTCCTCGCGCTCGTCGTCCTGGCCGTGACGTTCGCCCCGCTGCTCACCCCGCACGACGCCACCACCGCCGTCATCACCGACGCCCTGGCCTCGCCCGGCGAGGGCGGCCACCTGCTCGGCGCGGACAGCGCGGGCCGTGACGTGTGGGCCCGCCTGCTCTTCGGCGGCCGGTTCAGCCTCCTCGGCGCGCTGCTGGCCCTGACCGTCGCGGTCGTGGTCGGTGGGCTCAGCGGGCTCGTCGCCGGGTACGTCGGCCGCTGGTTCGACACGCTGGCCTCCGGCGCCGCGGCCGTGCTCATGGCGCTGCCCGGCATCGTCGTGCTGCTCGCGGCGCGCTCGGTCATCGGCCCGTCGGCCTGGTGGGCGATGGCGATCTTCGGGGTGCTGCTCTCGGCGTCCGTGTTCCGCCTCGTGCGCCAGACCGTGCAGTCCGTGCGCGGGGAGCTCTACGTCGACGCCGCGCGCGTCGCCGGGCTGTCCGACACCCGCATCGTGCTCCGCCACGTGCTGCGCGTGGTGCGCGCGCCGATCATCATCCAGGCCGCGTTCATCGCGTCCGTCGCGATCGCCGTGCAGGCCGGCCTGGAGTTCCTCGGGCTCGGCGACCTCACGCTGCCCACCTGGGGCGGCATGCTCAACGACGGGTTCTCCCGCATCTACCAGCAGCCGCTGCTCGTGGTCTGGCCCGCCCTGGCGATCTCGCTGGTCTGCCTGGCCCTGACGCTCGTCGCGAACGCGCTGCGCGACGCGCTCGAGGGCACGGGCAGCACGCGGCGGGTGCGCCCGGCACCGGCGACGGCGGCGGTGCAGGCCACGCCCGCGC
Source organism: Cellulomonas sp. SLBN-39 (assembly GCF_006715865.1). NCBI lineage: Bacteria > Bacillati > Actinomycetota > Actinomycetes > Micrococcales > Cellulomonadaceae > Cellulomonas > Cellulomonas sp. SLBN-39. The sequence continues at coordinate 2,899,094 of NZ_VFOA01000001.1, forward strand.
CGGGTGCCGCGTCCGTCGACGAGCGCACGATCCTCCAGGTCGAAGGACTGCGGGTCGGCTACGCGCTGCCCGACGGCTCCACCACGGAGGTCGTGCACGGCGTCGACCTCACGGTCCGGCGCGGCGAGGTCGTGGGCCTGATCGGCGAGTCCGGGTCGGGCAAGACCCAGACCGCGTTCTCCGTGCTGCGGCTGCTGCCCGAGGGCGGTGCGATCCTCGGCGGGCGCGTGCTGTGGAAGGGCCGCGACCTGGCGGCCCTGTCCGCCCGGGAGATGACGGCGGTGCGCGGCGCGCAGATCGCGTACGTGCCGCAGGAGCCCATGAGCAACCTCGACCCCTCGTTCACGATCGGCTCCCAGCTCGTCGAGCCCATGCGCGTGCACCTCGGGCTGAACCGGGCGCAGGCCCGGGCCCGGGCGCTCGAGCTGCTCGACCGCGTCGGCATCCGCCGGCCCGAGCAGGTGCTGCGCGCCTACCCGCACGAGGTCTCCGGCGGCATGGCCCAGCGCGTGCTGATCGCCGGGGCCATCAGCTGCCGGCCCGAGCTGCTCATCGCCGACGAGCCCACCACGGCCCTCGACGTCACCGTGCAGGCCGACATCCTCGACCTGCTGCGCGACCTGCAGGCCGAGCTCGACATGGGCGTGCTGCTCGTCACGCACAACTTCGGCGTCGTCGCCGACCTGTGCGACCGGGTCGCGGTCATGCAGGACGGCCTCGTCGTCGAGCGCGGTGCCACCCGCGAGCTGTTCGCCGCGCACCAGCACCCGTACACGACCCAGCTCTTCGACGCGATCCTCGACCCCGCGCAGCTGCGCGAGCCCTACCGTCCGCCGCACGCGGACGCCCGACCGCAGGAGGTGGGTCAGCCGTGACGCAGCCGCTGCTCGAGGTCCGCGACCTCGTCGTGGAGTACCCGGCGCAGGGGTTCCGCGCCGCGCCGTTCCGGGCCCTGAAGGGCGTGAGCATCGACGTGCGCCCCGGCGAGTGCGTCGGGCTGGTCGGGGAGTCCGGGTCGGGCAAGACCACGCTCGGCCGGGCGGTGCTGGGCCTGGCGCCCGTCACCGCGGGGTCCGTGCGCCTCGACGGGCGGGAGATCAGCCGGCTGCGCCCGCGCGAGCGCCGCCGTCTCGGCGCGGACGTGCAGGTCGTCTTCCAGGACCCGTACACCTCGCTCAACCCCTCGATGACGATCGGGGACATCCTCGCCGAGCCGCTCACCGCCCGGCGCGTCGGACGCGCGCAGGCGCGGGCCCGGGTCGCCGAGCTGCTCGACCAGGTGCGCCTGCCCGCCGACGCCCTGCACCGCCTGCCGCGCGAGTTCAGCGGCGGCCAGCGCCAGCGCGTCGCGATCGCCCGGGCCCTGGCGCTGTCCCCGCGGCTCATCATCTGCGACGAGCCCGTCTCCGCCCTGGACCTGTCGACGCAGGCGCGGGTGCTGGACCTGCTCGTGGAGATCCAGCAGCGCACGGGCGTGGCGTACCTCTTCGTCACGCACGACCTCGACGTCGTGCGGCACGTGAGCCACCGGGTCGCGGTCATGTACCAGGGCGAGATCGTCGAGCGCGGCGAGGCGGGCGACGTCACGCGCGCACCCGAGCACCCGTACACGCAACGGCTGTGGGCCGCGGCTCCCGTCGCCGACCCGGTCGCGCAGGAACGGCGCCGGGCGGACCGGCACCGGCTGCTCGCCGCGCAGGCGGCTGCCGACGAGCAGGCCGGCGCCGTCGCCTGACGCGACGGCGCCCCGGACCGTGCGGTCCGGGGCGCCGGGGGTTGTTCCCGTCAGGCGGGCAGGGCCGCGAGGCGCGTGGCCCCGGCGGCGTGCCGGGCGCGGACCACGGCGAGCACCGAGAACGCCACGGACCCGACGGCCCACACGACGAGCCCGGCCGCGGGGCCGCCGAGGCCGCCAGCGGTCTCCGACGTCGCGGTCGCGAGCGCGTCGACCCCCGGGCCCAGGGGGCCGAGGTTGCCGACGAGGCCGAGCCACGCGGGTGCCGAGGCGGCGAGACCGGCGACGAGCACCGCGAACGCGACGACCACGGCGAACGCGCGGCCCACGTGCCCCGTCCAGGCGGCGAGCGCCTGGTGGAAGGCCGCGAACGCCAGCGCCGCGAGCACCGCGAGGCCGACGAGGCCGAGCCCGGCCCCGGCCGACCGGTCCGTGACCGCCCACACGAGCCCGCCGACGAGCACGCCCTGCGCGACCGCGACGGCCGCCGGGACGGCCAGGGCGCCGAGGACCGACGAGAACGCTGAGCGCGTGGTGCCGACCACCCGCGCCGGCAGGGTCGGGAACGCGAGGAACAGCGCGAGCGCGCCGAGCCACAGGGCGACGGCCGTGAGCGTCGCGACCGGGGCGAGCGACGTCGCCGTCACCGTGGCGGGGGCCGCGACGGGGGCGGAGATGACCTCGGCGAGCGTGGTGCGCTCGGCCTCGTCGTACGTCGGCACCTGGTCGACGGCCTCCTGCAGGCCGTCGGCGAGGTCGCCCGTGCCGTCGGCGAGCTCGGCGCTGCCGTCCCGCGCCTGGCCGAGGCCGCCCGCCAGCTCCCCGGCGCCCGACGCGAGCTGCGTCGCCCCGGACGAGAGCTCGCTCGCCCCGGACGCGAGCCCGGACGTGCCGGTCGCGAGCTCGGACGCCCCGTCGGCGAGCTCGTCGGCGCCGCCCGCGAGCTGGGTGCTCCCGGCGGCGAGCTGGTCGATCCCGTCGGCCAGCTGACCGGCGCCGGCCGACAGGTCCTGCGTCCCGTCCGCGAGCCGGCTCGCACCGTCGGCGAGGTCCGCGGCGCCGGCGGACAGGTCGGAGACCCCGTCCTGCAGCGCGAAGAGTCCGTCCCCGCGCTGCTCGGTGCCGACGATCGCATCCAGCGCGCCGGCGACCATGCCGATGTCCGTGCCGTATGCCGTCACCGCTGCCTGAAGGTCGGCCACGAGGGCGTCGCACGTCGGGCCGACCGGCTCAGGGACGCACCCGGCCCCGGCGAGCTGCAGGGTCAGGCCCTGCACCTGCTCGACGAAACCCGGGAGGTCCTCGACGTTCTCCGCAGCAAGGTCGGCGTAGGTCCGGGCCGTCTCGGGTGTGCCCTCGAGCCCCTCGCTCAGGGCCGCAGTCCCGTCTGCCAGCTGTCGGGCGCCGGTGGCGAGCGTCGGCGTCTGCGACGCGAGCCCGGCCGTGCCGTCCGCCAGCGTGCGGGCCCCCTCGGCCGACCGGCCGGCGCCGTCGGCGAGGTCCTGGGTGCCGTTCGCGAGGGTGCGGGCGCCCTGGGCGAGGGTGTGGGCACCGGTGGCGAGCTGGGCGGCGCCGGACTGGAAGGTGCCGAGCCCGGTGGCCAGGCCCGTGGTGCCCTCGGCGAGGGTGGTGGCGCCGTCGGCGAGCTGGGACTGGCCGTCGGCGAGCTCCTGCGTGCCGTCGGCGAGCTGGTCGGCGCCGTCGGCGGCCTCGCCGAGCTGGTCGGACAGGGTGGTGAACCCGAGCAGCACGTTGTCCAGGTACGTCTGCGTGAGGTCGCGGCCGAAGGCCGTCGTCGCCGACGCGGCCAGGGCGCTGGTCACGGCGTCGTCGGTGGCCGACGAGCCGTCGGCGGTGACGATGTCGATGGTCGCCTGCCGGGCGTCGGCGGGGTCGTCGGAGCCGAACGACGTCGCGGCGGCCGAGAAGTCCTCGGGGATCGTCACCACGGCGGCGTAGGTGCCGTCGGCGAGGCCCGCGGCGGCGGTCTCCTCGTCGCTGATGAGCCAGGTCCAGCCGTCGGCGTCGTCGCTGGTCTCGACGAGCTGGGCCGAGAGCTGGCGCCCGAGGGGGGCGATCTGCCCGTCGACGGTCACGGGCTCGTCGTTGTTGACGATCGCGGCCTGCACGTCGCGCGTGCGGTCCGTGGGCGTCCAGAGGCCGGCGAGCAGGGTGACGACGAGCGCGAGCGGCACCGCGAGGGCGACGATCACGGCGGGCAGGGTGCGCGTGGGACGCATGGGGTGGTCCTTCCGGGGTGTCGTCACGTCACACCGCCGCGGGGGCGTCGGCGGACGCACCGGCAGGTGCGGGGGAGAGCGTGATGCGGGCCGTCGGCACACCGGCGGGCAGCAGGTCGTGCACGTCGCCGGACGCGCCGAGGACGAGGGTGGTGCCGGCCGCGGACGCGCTCCGCAGCGCGTCGCGGGCGGTGGCCCGGGTCGCGGGGCTCAGGGCGCCCGTGCCGTCGACGACGAGCACGGCGGGCCGCTCGGCGACCGCGTCGGCGAGGGCTCCCACCGGTTCGGTGCGCAGGTCGACCAGCGCGACCCGGCGCCGCACGGCGGCCGACCGCTCGGGCAGCAGCAGGCCCGCGACCTTGACGTCGCCCCCGGCGGGTTCGAGCCGGCCGGCGAGCGTGAGCAGCAGCCCGCTGACCGGGCCGGGGGCGGCGCCGTCGACGACGAGGGCGCCGCGCTCGGGCACCTCGAGGGCGATCTCGCCCTCGAGCCCGGCGCGCGGGTCCAGGCGCAGGCCGCGCGCGGCCAGGGCGGTGCCCTCGGCGGGCCAATGCGCCAGCGAGAGCTCGCGGTGCAGGCCCTCACCCTCGACGTCGAACGACGGCAGGGCCTTGTCGAGCCAGCGCGGCATCCACCACGCCTTGTCGCCGAGCAGCTGCATGACCGCGGGCACCAGGGTCATCCGCACGACGAACGCGTCGACGAACACGCCGACGGCCAGGCCGAGCGCGATGGGTTTGATGTTGGTGTCGCCCTCGGGGACGAAGGCGAAGAAGACCGCGAACATGATGACGGCGGCCGCGGTGACGACCTTCGCCGAGCCGAGGAACCCGGTGCGGATCGAGGCGAGCGCGTCGCGGGAGTGCACGTAGTCCTCGCGCATGCGGGACACGAGGAACACCTCGTAGTCCATCGCCAGGCCGAACAGCACGCCCATGAGGACGATCGGCATGAACGAGATGATCGGGCCGAGGCGGGCGACGTGCAGCAGGTCCGCACCGACGCCGTGCTCGAACACCATGGTGACGACGCCGAACGCGGCGCCGACGGACAGCAGGTAGCCGAGGGTGGCCTTGATCGGCACCGCGACCGAGCGGAACACCATGGTCAGCAGCACCAGCGAGAGCCCGACGACGAACAGCGCGAACGGCAGCAGCGCGGCCCCGAGCTTCTCCGAGACGTCGATGCCGACGGCCGTGGAGCCGGTGACGGACAGCTCGACGCCGTACTCGTCGAGGAAGTGGCCCTGCAGGGAGCGGATCTCGCGCACGAGGTCCGCGGTGGCGACGTCGGTGGGGCCGGTCTCGGGGACGACCTGCACGATGCCGGTGTCGGCGGTCTCGTTGGGCGTCGACAGCGGCACGTCGGCGACGCCGTCGAGCTGGGCGATCTCGTCGCCGATGTCCTCCATCAGCCCCAGCGGGTCGTCGCTGGTCACGATCGAGCCGGTGACGATGAGGGGGCCGTTGGCGCCGGGGCCGAAGTGGTCGGAGATCCGGTCGTAGGTGATGCGGGCCTGGTTGGACTCCGGCAGCGACCCGGCGTCGGGCAGCGCGAGGCGCAGGTCCAGCGCGGGCAGGCTGAGCGCCCCGACCGCGGCGATCACCAGGACGATCGTCAGCGCGGGCCAGCGGGTGGCGTTGCGGACCCAGCCGGCGAAGAAGCGGTTGTGGTGCGGGGGCAGCTCGGCCCACTCGCTCTCGGTGTCTCCGGCAGCGCTCGCGGGGGTGCCCGCCGACGGCGCGGCTGCGGCGGCGGCTTCGGCGCGGGCGGCGCGACGACGGGCGCGCCGGCTGGTGCCGGGGCGCAGCCGCTCGCCGGCGAACCCGAGCATGGCGGGCACGAGCGTCAGGGACACCAGCACGGAGACGCCGACGGCGACGGCGCCGGCCACGCCCATCACGGTGAGGAACGGGATGCCTGCGACCGACAGCCCGACGAGGGCGATCATGACGGTCAGGCCGGCGAAGACGACGGCGGAGCCGGCGGTGGCCACGGAGCGGGCCGTGGACTCCTCGGCGTCGGTGCCGGTCAGGAGCTGGTCGCGGTGCCGGGACACGATGAACAGCGCGTAGTCGATGCCCACGGCCAGGCCGAGCATGAGCGAGAGCAGCGGCGTGGTCGCGGTGATGGGCGTGAACGCCGTGGCGAGGAACACCAGGATCGTGGAGATCCCCACGCCCAGCAGCGCGTTGACGATCGGCATGCCCGCGGCCACGAACGACCCGAGCGTGAGGATGAGCACGACGAGCGCGACGAGCACGCCGAGGGCCTCGGTGAGCGTCATGCCGGGGAACTCGTTGGCGTAGAGCTGCCCGCCGATGGTGGCGTCCCACCCGGACGGCAGCGCGGCGGCGAGCTCGGTCGTGGCCTCGCTCAGCGCCTCCTTGACGTCGTCGCCGATGGACGGGCCCTCGCCCTCGACCTGCACGGTGATCAGGGCGGCGCGGTCGTCGTCGCTGAACGTGTCGGGGTTGCCCTCGACGAACGGCGAGACGACGGTGCTCACGGCGTCGACGTCCTCGTAGGCGGTCACGGCGTCGGCCACGGCGTCCTGCGCCGCGTCGTCGCGGACGTCCACGCCCTCGGGGGCGAGCACGAGCACCTGCGCGCTGGTGCCGCTGACCTGCGGGAACGTGGCGGCGAGCCGGTCGAGCGCGGCCTGCGACTCGGTACCGGGGATCGTGACGTTGTTGTCGAGGCCCTGGTTGAAGAGCCCGGCGGCGCCGCCGAGCACGACGAGGGCGGCGACCCAGACGGCGATCACGGTGCGGCGTGCGCGGTAGGCCCAGCGGCCGAGGCGGTACAGCACGGAGGACACAGGTGCTCCCGGGTTCGGGGGTGCGAGGGGGGTGCGGACGACGGCGTCCGATGCGCAAGCGTATGCGATACATCGCTGTATGCAATACGGAGCCGTATGCGATACATCACTGTATCGAGCGCGCTAGGATCGGACCCGCGCACCCGCGCCCACCACCATCCTCCGAGGGGAGACGCACGCATGGCACGCGCCGAGGCCGCCGCCCCCGAGGAGGCCGCGACCACCAGCACCCGCCGGCAGCGCACGCGCGAGCGTCTGCTCGACGCCGCGTTCGACCTGTTCGCCGAGGAGGGCTTCGAGGCCGCGTCCATCGAGGCGATCTGCGAGCGGGCCGGCTTCACCCGCGGCGCGTTCTACTCCAACTTCGCCGACAAGGCCGAGCTGTTCATCACCCTCGCCGCCCGCGAGCACCGGCGCCGCATGACCGAGCTGCGCGACGCCATCGCCGCCGGCCTGCCCGGCCTCGACCCCGGCCGTGAGCTCGACCTCGACGCCATCGGCCGGATCGTCGCGCACCTGCTCGGCGCTATCTCCGACGACCGCCGCTGGCGCCTGCTCCGGGCGGAGTTCGACCTCGTCGTCATGCGGCACCCCGAGATCGCCGCCGACTACGTCGCCCGCGACCAGACCCTCATGGACGAGCTCGCCGACGAGATCGACCGGCTCGCCGAGCTGCTCGGCCGCCGGCTGCTCATCCCCGCCCGTGGCCTCGTCCGGCTGCTGAACTCCGGCTACCTCGCCGACCTGCGCCTCGCCGACCTGTGCGGCGGCACCCCCGGCGCCCCGACGGCCCCCGAGCTCGCCGCCCAGTGGCTCCCCGTCGTCGCCGAACGCCTCACCGAGCCCCTGGCCGCGCCCGGCCGGAACGCCCCCGGCTGAGTCGTCGCCGGCCGGTGACGCCCCGGGGTCGACGGCCGCGGGTGCTGGATGCGGGCGGGCGCCGTCGCAGGTGCGCCCTTCTTGTCCGCCTCACCCCGGCTCGGCGATCCCCTCGTCGCGCAGGTGTCGCACGATCCGGAGCTCCTGGCGGTGGTCGCGTCGGGTCGTGTCGATGGTGACGACAGCGTCGGACCAGCCGCGCCTGACCATGAAGTCGATCTGGTTGCCGACGGAGGTGGTCAGGGGTGCGAGCGACCGCCAGCGTCCGTCGAGGAGCTGCGGTCGCCGGACGACGACCTGGGTCTCGGGGTTGCGGCGACCGCGCAGTGCCTCGACCCAGCCTCACACGAGAGAGCTGTCGGCGGTGCACGATCCTCTTTCCTCCGCCGACCCCGGTGGTCGATCCGGCGGCTCGGCGGTGCCTGGCGGGGGCGGCGGTCGGTGGTGGCGCTCAACGCGACAGGCCCAGCGTCGCGATGAGGTCCTCGTGCAGCTCGAACCACACGCGGTGGCAGGAGTCGCAGTCGGTGGCGGTGATCCACGCAGGCTCCGCGCGGGCGCGCCCCAGGGCGCTCGTGAAGCGCTCGTGGTAGCCGCTGAACCGCGCCAGGTGCGCGGTCAGGCGGCGCTCGATCCCGGCCAGCGCCGCGGCAGGGGCCTGCAGCGCCGCGGTCGTGGCGGCGACGGACGGCGTGCGCTCGCCGACGCCCAGGTCGGCCAGCTGCCACGCGGTGCACGCCGCAGCCACGGGGTCGTTGTGCCGCAGGAACTCCCGGTGGGCGGCCTCGACCTCTGCCCGGGCGCCCGTGGCGTCCAGCTCTGCCGCCAGCAGCAGCTCGCCGTGGGCCTTGCCGGACTCGGTCAACGACCAGCCGGCGTCCCCGGCGAAGGAGGTGAGCGTGACCCAGCCGTGCGCCTCGGCGTCCAGGAGCCGCTCGGCGACCAGGTCGACGGGCGCGTGCGTGCGTGCCGCGACGCGGGCGGTGGCGGCGTAGCCCATCGTCCGTACGGCGTGCAGCACCCGGTGCTCGAGGGGGGAGGTGTGGCTCATGGCTCGTCCTGGTCGTCGGTCGTGGTGACCGTGCCCGCGGTCCCGTCGACGGTGACGCGCTGACCGTCCCTCAGGGCGGACGTCGCGTCGGGCACGGCGAGGACCGCCGGGATGCCGAACTCGCGAGCGACGATCGCCGCGTGCGCGAGCAGGCCGCCGACCTCGGTCACGACGGCGGCGGCTCGAGCCAGCACGGGGGTCCAGGCCGGCGAGGTCGTGCGGCAGACCAGCACGTCCCCGGTGGCGAAGCGGCGGAAGTCGTCGAGCCCGTCGACGACGCGTGCCGTCCCCTGGGCGGTGCCGGGGCTGGCGGGCGTGCCCGTCGCGAGGACCCGGCGGCTCGCCGGTCCGGCAACCGCCCGGTCGCGGTCCAGGTCGGCGAGCGTGGTGATCGGGCGGGACTGCAGCACCCAGGTGGTGCCGTCCGCGATCGCCCACTCGACGTCCTGGGGGCACCCGAGCAGCGCTTCGAGGCGGCGCCCGGTCGCTGCGAGCTCGAGGACCTGCGCCCGCCTCAGCGGCTCGCCCGGCCGACCCGCGCGGCGGACGACGGTGCGGCCGTCGACCGTCCACGACCAGGGCGTGACGGTCCCGCCGACGACGGGCTCGCCGGTCCCGCGGCCGGCCTCGACCACGACCTCGGACGCTCCCGTGACGGGGTGGCGGGTGAACGTCACGCCGGCGACCTCGGCGCGGACGAGGGTCTGGACGATCACCGGCACGACCGGGGGAGGTTGCCGGCCGGTCCGGGCGGCGTAGGCGACGACCCGCGCGCTGGTGCCCGAGCCCGCGACGCGACGGATCTCGTCGACGACCTCGGCCGGACCGCTCAGGCCCAGCGAGGAGCGCAGCTGACCGGCGAACGAGGCCTCGGCCCCGTCCTCGTGCGGCGCGGAGGAGCGCACGGCGACCTGCGGTGCGCCGAGCTGATGCAGGGCCGCCTCGATCTCGCCGACCCAGGCGTCGGATCCCTGCGCGTCGACGACCACGAAACCGGGTGGGACGGGGGTGCCCGCGCGCAGCAGCCGGGCCAGGTTCGCGGCCTTGGCGCCGCACCGCTCGTCGGCGTCGGCCAGGGGGACCAGCACCGCTCAGGCCCCCGGTGTCGAGACGCCCGTGCGGCCCAGGATGCGACCGAGACGCTGCTGAGCGGCCTGGGCGGACCCGAGCCCGAGCGACTCGGCGATCTGCGGCCACGTCATCCCGGAGGCGCGTGCGGCGAACAGCAGTCCGGACTCGATCTGGTCGAGCTCGGCGCGGGCGGGGGTCAGCAGGCGCAGCGCGGCGTCCAGGACGGCCGGGTCGACGGTATCCGGGTGCCGGGCGCTCCACGCGGCGAACCGGACGAGGTCGACGTCGGACGCCGGCTGCCCGGGGTGCTGCCACGGCCGCGGGGCGAGCCCGGCGGCTCCTGCCCGGTTCACGGTCGCGCGGGAGCGGTCCAGGTCCGCTGCTCGGTGCAGGTCGTCGGCGGGCATGGGACCACCTCACGGCATCAACGCGGTGTTGTCAACAGTCTGTTGATCACCGTGCGCCCGTGGTCCTGCCGGCGTCGCGAGGGCTGGGAGGGTCAGCGCGCGGCGCTGGTCCTGCCCTCGCGCTGCCCCGGAACGGCGTCGGTGCGGGGCGCGCCCCGGCTCGCGCCCGGCCCGCGGTGGGCGTGCCGCAGCGCCAGGGCTGCGCGCGCCGGCGCGGGCAGGGCCCGCAGTGCGGCCAGCCGCTCGAGGTGGACCGCGCGGCGCAGGGCGCGGTCGGCCGCGGCGACCTCCGCAGCCGTGCCGTCCGACGCCTCGGGCACCGGCGTCAGCACCGCCTGTCACATGGGCGAATCATGGAGTGATGGTAGAACATGACTGGCGGTCGTGGAAGTCGGGCGCAGCACCCCGCCGCGGCGCCCGGCCCCTCCGCACGGTCGGCGCCCGGTCAACGAGGAGCGTGCAGGCCCGTGGTGCGGCTGGTCGGGCTGGTGATCGCCCGGCGGACGGCGGCGTCCGTGGCCAGGATCCGCACGTGGTGCCGGGCGCGGGTCACGGCCGTGTAGAGCAGCTCTCTGGTGAGCAGGGGGGAGCCCTCGGGCGGGAGCACGAGGGCGACGCGGTCGTGCTGGCCGCCCTGGGCCCGGTGCACCGTGCTGGCGTCGGCCGGGGCGGCCGCAGGCAGGAGGTGCGGGCGGACGAGCTGCGGGGCGTCGGGGTCGCCGAACGCCACGAGCGGCCCGTCGTCCTCGACGACCACGCCGAGGTCGCCGTTGGCCAGCCCCGTGGCGGTGTCGTTGGCGGTGACCGTCACCGGGCGGCCCGGTGCCCACGGGCCCGCCGGGCCGCCCGTCGCCGCGTCGACCCAGCCGCGCGCCAGGGCCTCCCACCGGGCCAGGCCCGCCGGGCCGCGGCGGTGCGCCACCAGCAGGCGGTGCGCCGGCAGGGCGCGCAGGGCGGCAGCGGCGTCACCGGCGCGGGCGGCGTCCACCAGGGCGGTGCCGGCGCGGACCACGTCGGCGCGCAGGGCGTCGAGGGCACCCGCGTCGCCCGGGGCGGCCAGGGTGGCGTGCGGGCCGCCCGCGTGCAGCAGCGCCAGCGCCGTGCCGTCGTCGCCCGCGCGCACCGCGTCGGCCAGCGCACCCAGCTCGGTGCCGAACCGGTGCCGCACGGTCAGGCGCACCACCGCGTCGTCGTGCGCCGCCACCAGGTCGCCCAGCACCGCGCCGACCTCGACCGACGTGAGCTGGTCCGGGTCGCCGACGAGCACGAGCCGCGCGTCCGGGCGGACCGCGTCGAGCAGGCGTGCCAGCAGCGGCAGCGAGACCATCGACGCCTCGTCGACCACCACGACGTCGTGCGGCAGCGGGTGCCGGGGGTCGTGGCGCGGGTGCGGCGAGCCGGGGCGCAGGCCGAGCAGCGCGTGGAGCGTGCCGCCGGGGGTGCCGGCCAGGGCGGGGAGGTCGGCGTGGACGGCCTCGGCCAGCCGTGCCGCGGCCCGGCGCGTCGGAGCGGCCAGCGCCACCCGGGGCACCGGGCCGGCCGCGTCCTGCACCACGTCGTGCAGCACGGCCAGCACGCGGGCGACCGCGGTCGTCTTGCCCGTGCCGGGCCCGCCCGTCACGAGCGTCAGCCGGTGCCGGGCCGCGTGCTCCGCGGCCTGGCGCTGCCGCTCGTCGCCAGGGCCGGGCAGGTGGCGGTCCAGGGCCGCGCGCAGCGCGTCGTCGTCCACGGCCGGCCGTGCGGCCAGGCGCGCGTCGACGGCGCGGCGCACCACCTGCTCGTCACGCCACCAGCGGTCCAGGTACAGCCGGTCGTCGACGAGGCGCAGGGGACGGTCCACGGGCGCGCCCGGCACGTCCGGCCCCGCCGGCCCGTCGGCGACGAGGACGCTGCGGCGGACCGCGTCCGCCCACGCCGCCGGGTCGGGCCACGGCACGTCCGGCACGGCACCGTCGTCAGCCGCCACCGACCCGGGCAGGTCCGCGAGGACCACGCACGACGACCCCGCGCGCACGGCCCGCACCGCGCACGCCACCGCCAGGTGCACCCGCTCGTCGTCCTCCCCGGCCAGGGCGCCCAGGCGCTCGGCGACGCGCACGTCCGCGGACGTCAGCACGCCCGCCGCCGCGAACGCACCCAGCAGCGGGCCCGTGCGCCACGGGACGCGCGGGTCGCCGGGGTCGGGGGCCACGCTCATGCCGGCCGCCCGCCCAGCAGCGCCGACAGGTCGGTGACCAGCGCCGTCGGGGGCCGCCACGACAGCACCCCGCACGGTGCACCGTCCACGACGGGCGTTCCCGGGCCGACCATGCCGCGCACGAAGAGGTACACCCCACCGCCCAGGTGCACGTCCGGGTCGTAGCCGGGCAGCCGCCACCGCAGGAACCGGTGCAGCGCCACCGTGTACAGCAGGAGCTGCAACGGGTAGTGCGCGTCGACCATCGCCCGCACCAGCGCGTCGGGGCGGTAGTGCCACGCGGTCACCGGCTCGTCCGGGGGAGCGAGCCGGTTCGTCTTGTAGTCCACCACCACGTACCGGTGGTCCGACGCCTCCGCGGCGGGCACCCGCAGCACCGCGTCGACGCTGCCCGTCAGGTACCCGCGCAGCAGCGTCGGCGCCCGGCCCGCCGGGTCGAGCGCCGCCAGGCGGTCCGCGTAGCCCGCGAACGGGTCGGCCGGCGTCAGGTGCGTGCGCAGCAGGTCCGCGACGTCCGCGAGCCGGGCGGGGCGGCGTCCGGTGCCGACGTCCCCGCCGGCCAGCGGCAGCTCCACGTCCAGCTCGGCCAGCCGGTCCGCCGGGGCGACGTCGGCCAGCGCACGCCCGCCCAGCAGCGGCCCGCACGGCGTGCGCAGCGTCGGCAGCAGCGCCGCCGCCAGCGCCCGCGGCTCCGGGCCACCGGGGCGCCACGCACGCACGCACCGGTCCAGCACCTCGCCCGGCAGGTCGTCCGCACCCGTGTCGACGTGCTGCAGCACGTCGTGCACCACCGTGCCGAACGCCGTCCCGCCCGGCAGGTCGCTCCACGGCGACCCGACGGCCCGCAGCGCCGCCACGGCGTCCGGGCTGCCCGCCCCGCCCGGACCGTCCGCCGGCGCCCGGTCCTGCTCGTCGACGACCCCCGTCTCCTCGGGCTCGTCACCCACGCCCGCCGCCGCACCCGTCGGCCCGCCCGCTACCGCGTGCGCGTCGGCCGTCAACCCCGAGTACGACGTGCGCCGCCACGTCACGTCCACCGGCCGCCCCAGCCGCGCGACCTCCAGCTCCGGGACCTGCGGCACCGGCGCCGACCACCGCACCGCACCCGGTGCCGCCGTCACCGCCTGGTGCACGACGGTCCCGCCGCTGCGCGCCGCGAGCGCGTCGAACGCCGCCGCGGCCTGGTCGTCCCGCGGCACCGGCACCGTCGCCGGCGGGCTGCCGTCCGGGCCGCGCCCGCCCAGCACCAGCCGGCCCACCGCCCCCGACGTCGACACCGTGCTCGGCGCCCACCACACCACCACCCGGCTGCTCGCCCGCGTCAGCGCCACGTACGCCAGCCGCAGGTCCTCACCGGCCTCCTCCGCGTGGTGGCGCTCGCGCGCCTCGTCGTAGCCCGGGCTGCCCGGCCCGCCCACGTGCAGCACCCGCGCACCCGACGGCGCGTGCAGCCGCAGCACCTGCGGGGTCCGCGGCACGAACCGGTCCCACGCGAACGGCACCATCACCATCGGGAACTCCAGGCCCTTGGCCGCGTGCACCGTCACCACCTGCACCGCCGCCGCATCGGTCTCCAGCCGGCGGCTGCGCTCCGTCGCGTAGTCCGCCCCGGCCTCCTCGATGCGCGCCCGCAGCCACTCCGTCAGCGCCGCCGGACCCAGGCCGCGCTCGCGGGCCTCGGCGTGCAGCACCTCCCCGACGTGCCGGACGTCAATCACCGCCCGCTCGCCGTCGACCCGGGCGAGCAGCCGGGCGTGCAGGCCACCGGCCACGGTCGCCTCGAGGAGGGCCGCGACCCCCTGGGTGGTCAGCACGTGCGACCAGCGCTGCACGCGCTCGGCCAGGCGCTCGTGCGCGGCCGGGTCGTCGGCCGCCAGGTCGTGGGCGTCCCACCCGACGAACGGGGTCAGCGCGGCCGCGGCGGTGCGCCGGCGGTCGTCGGGGCGGGCGAGGGCGTGCAGGAGCACCAGCCAGTCCCGGGCCGCGGGGGTCGCGAACACGCTCGACAGGCCGGAGACCACCGCGGGCACCCCCGCGGCCACGAGCGCGTCCCGGGTGGCCAGGGCGTCGGCGTTGCGGCGCACGAGGACGGCGACGTCGCCCGGGCGCAGCGGCCGCCACCCGTCGCCCGCAGCCACCTGGTCGTGCTCCAGCGCGTGCACCACCTGCGCGGCGACGTCCCGGTGCACCAGTGCCCGGACCGGGCCCACGCGCGGGGCTCCGCTCGTGGCGCCGACCGCCCGCCGGTCGACACGGCGCAGCGTCACCGGCGGCCCGCCGCGCACGCGCCGGCCGGGGCGTGCCGCGCGCACGGGGTGCACGACGATCTGCGGGTCGCCGAGCGCGGTGCCGCCGAGCAGGTGCGCGAGCCCGTCGAGCAGCGGTGCGTCCGCCCGCCAGCTGTCGGGCAGCGTCGCGGTCCGCGCGTCGGCCCGCGCCGCCAGGTAGGTGTGCACGTCCGCGCCGCGGAACGCGTAGATCGCCTGCTTGGGGTCGCCGATGAGCACGAGCGTGCGGTGCCCGGCGAAGGCCGTGCGCAGGATCTGCCACTGCACCTCGTCGGTGTCCTGGAACTCGTCGACCATGACGACGTCGAACCCGGCCCGCACCCGCTCCGCGGCCAGCGGCCCCGTCTCGGGGTCCGCGAGGGCGTCGCGCAGCAGCACTAGCAGGTCGTCGTAGTCGACGACGCCTGCCGCGCGCCGCCGCGCGACCATCCGCGCCCGGGCTGCGGCGGCGAGGCGACGGCGGTGGTCGGCGGGGCTGCCGGGCGGGGCGTCGACGGGCTCGAGGTCCGCCGCGTGGTCGCTGACCGCCGCCCGCGCCACCGCCCGCGCGTCGTCGAGCGCGAGGACGGGCGCGTCGTGGTGCACGTACGCCGCGAGGTACAGGTCGTCGACGACCTCGTGCTCCAGCGCGGCGACGTCCGGCAGCAGGACGGCCCCGGGCTCGACCGTGCCGCCGCCCGCCGCCGTGCCCAGGCCCCGCAGCGCCTGCTGGCAGAAGCCGTGCGTCGTGGTGATCGTGGCGGCGTCGACCTGGCTGAGCGCCACCGTCAGCCGTGCCTGCCGGCGGGCCAGCTCGGCGTCGTCGACGGCGGCGAGGTGCCGCACGAGCGCGTCGGGGTGCGTGCGGGCCGACGGGTCGCGCAGGGCGCGCTCGGTCTCGACCAGCCGGGCCCGCACGCGGTCGCGCAGCTCCCCGGTGGCCGCGCGGCCGAACGTCACGAGCAGCAGCCGGGGGAGCTCGGCCACACCCTCGGCGACGTACCGGGTCGTCAGCGCGGCGATCGTGAACGTCTTGCCCGTGCCCGCGCTGGCCTCCAGCACCGTCGTGCCGGTCGGCAGGGCGCCGAACAGGTCGAACTCCTCGGTGGGCGGCCCCGCGGCCGCGGTGCTCACGGTGGGCCTCCCCGGGCGTGCACGAGCAGCGGCTCCCACACCTCGCGGGCCAGCGCGCCCAGCAGCGTCGGCTCGTCGGGCCAGCGGGTCCGCTCGACGTCGCCCGGGGTGCCGGCGACGTCCAGGAGCCGGGCGTGCGGGCCCCACGCGAGCACGTGGTGCTCGTCCTCGTGCTCGTGCCGGTCCTCGAACGCGTGCTGGGCGTCGGCGAGCGCCCCGGCGGGGTCGTCGTGGCCGTGCCGGCGGGTCGCGTACGTCGCGGCGGCCGCGACCGGCAGGGGCAGCGGCTCGGTCAGGGCCCGGTCGTGCACCGCGACCAGCCGCCCCAGCACCTCGTGCGCCGTCGCGGGGTCGGGGGCCGCGAGCCACGCCGTCGCGGCGGTGGGGCGCGTCCCCGGTCCGCGGCCCACGGTCGCGGCGCCGCGCAGGGCGCCGCCCGCCGCCCCGCCCGCGGACGCGACCGCAGCCAGCAGCGCGACCCACGTGCGGAGCCGCTGCCGCGCGGACAGCCGCGCGTACGCGCCCCGCACCAGCAGCGCGTCGTGCACGTCCGGCACGGTGCCCGTGAGCAGGCGGCCGTCGGCGAGCCGGACGTCGACGGGGACCGTGCGTCGCGGCGACGTGCACAGCCGCCCGACCGCCTCGGCCACCGCGTCCACGCGGGTCGCGACGTCCAGCAGCGCGGCCGTGCCGAGGCGCCCGGGCGGCACCTGGCCCCGGCGGCGCTCGGCCGCCAGCGCCCGGTCGGGGTCCACGCCGTCGAGGCGGGCGGTCAGCAGCCGCTCGCCGACGGCCCGTGCCACCCGCGCGTCGAGCACCAGCGGCAGCCGGTCGTCGAGGTCGTCGACCTCCCCGGGCACACGCACGCCCAGCCGGTCGCCGACGAACGCCCGCACCGGGTGCACGAGGACCCGCACCAGCGTGTCGAGGTCGAGCGTGCCGCCCGCCGGCGGCGGGGACAGCGGCGCGTCGAGCAACGGCGTGCGGCCGGTGCGGGGGCCCCGGGCCGCGCGGGCCGCCGCCAGGTCCGCCTCCGCGAAGCTGAACGGTCCCGGCCGTCCGAGCGCACCGGGCACGAAGCCGCGCGCGTCCACGGTCTGCAACGGGTGCCGCACCACCAGCGCCGACCGGGCCGGGCGCCCGCCGGGGAGCGCGACGCACTCGTCGACGGCGTCGAGCAGCTCGCCCACCGGCACGGCCGGCGCCAGCACCGCGCCCGTGCGCTCGTCGGCGCCGCTGTGCACGACCACGAGGTAGTCGACCGCGCTGGTCACCGCGTCGAGGAAGAGCTGGCGGTCCTCCGTGCGGCGGTCCCGCTCGCCGACCAGCGGGTCACGGGCCAGCACGTCGTCGCCGTCCGGCGCCGTCGCCCGCGGGAACGCGCCGTCGTCGGCGCCGAGCACGCACACCACCCGGTGCGGGACCGCGCGCATGGGCTCCAGCGAGCACACCGTCAGCGCGCCGGTGCGGAACCCCGCCCGGGTGGGCCGGCCCGCCAGGTGCGGCGCCAGCAGCGCGACCACGTCGGGCAGGCGCAGCGGCACGTCCTCGTGCCCGGCACCCGCCTCCCGCAGCCGGGCGAGGACCGCGGCGGCCTCGACCGGGGCCCACGGCTCGTCGTCCGGCGCCAGCGCCAGCAGCGTCAGCGCCCGCTCCAGGGTCGCGTGCCAGTGCGCGGCCGGGTGCACGCCGTCCAGGTCGCCCAGCAGGGCGGTCAGCCGGTCGAGCAGCTCCGCCACCCGCCCCACGAGGTCGACGTCGGTGCTCGTCACGTCGTCCAGCGGCAGCGCGGCGCCGACGAAGCGGTGGTCCTCGTCGGCCATCGCGACGCCCAGCAGCAGCCTGTCGGTGCCCGTGCGCCACGTGCCCTGCGCCAGGCCCGTCAGCCCGTAGCGCGCCCGGCGCCCGACGTCCTCGCCCCACCGCACCCCCGCGTCCAGGGCCCAGGCGCGCAGCCGGGCGAGGTCGTCGTCGTCGAGCCCGAAACGGTGCCGCACGGCCGCCAGCCCGGCGAGGTCCACCACCGCCGACGCCCCGACGCGCGAGCCGGCGAGCGCGAGGAGGTCCGCCAGCACCCGCAGCAGCGGGTTGGTCCGGGCGGGGGAGCGGTCGGCCAGGCGCACCCGCAGCGCGCGCCCGGGGTGCGTCGGGACGTCGTCGTCGTCGACCGCGCCGAACGTCGCGACGACCAGCGGGGCGAACGCCTCGACGTCCGGGCAGAGGACCAGCACGTCGCGCGGCTGCAGCGTCGGGTCGTCGGCCAGCAGCCCCAGGAGCACCTCGCGCAGCACCTCGACCTGCCGGGCGCGCCCGTGGCAGGCGTGCACCTGCACGCTGCGGTCCTCCGGCCCCGCCACCCACCGCCCGTGCGCGGGGGTGCGGCGGTCGTCGCGCAGCGCACCCTGCACGGCCCCCAGCACCGTGGCCGGCGGCGGCGGGGCGGGGTGGTGCACGACGCGTGCCCCGCGCCCCGCCAGGCGCGCCCCCAGCTCGGCGGCGTCGCGGGCCGACGACGTGAGGACGGGGTGCGACGCGACGCCGGCCACGGTGCGCCGCCGCGGGGCGTCGCGGGTCGCGCCCGCGCCCGCGGCGTCCCACAGCACGGGCGAGGGGTGGGGGAGCCACAGGTGGACCTCGCGGTGCTCCGCCAGCGCGTCGAGCACGTCCAGGTGCGCCTGCGGCAGCCGGGTCGCACCGAGCACGTGCAGCCGGCCCGGCAGGTCCACCGTGGCGGGCCGTTCCCGGACCGTGGCGACCGCCGCGGCGAGCCGCTCCGCGGGGCTGGGTACGCCGACGCGCTCGCGCACCAGGCGCCACAACGGCGGCTGCCACGCCAGGTCGTCGGGCACGGGGGAGCCGGCACCGTCCTCGTCGAGGCCGCGCGCCCACGCGACGACGAGCGCCGGGCGCTGCGTGCCGTACGCCGCGAGGAGGCGGGCCGTGCGCCGGGCGAACGCGCCGCGCCGGGCGGCCCGCACCTCGTCGCCGCCCAGGTGCCGGCGCAGCGGCTGCGCCCACGGCGGCCCGGACACGACCGCGTCGTCCACCGCGCGCAGCACGTGCCACGTCAGCCGGTCCGGGTCCCACGGGTCCTGCTCGGGGTCGGTCCCGCCCGCGGCGGCCACGACGTCGCGGACCAGCCGCCCCGGCGGGTCCAGGACGAGACGCGCGCACACGCCGCCCTCGCCGTCCGGGCCCGCGCCGAGGTGGTGCGCGAGGCGCTGCACGAGCCACCGCTCGACGCCCCGGGTCGGCACGGCCACGACCTCCGGCGCGAACGGGTCGTCCGGCGCCTGCGCCAGCAGCCGGGCGAGGTGGTCGACGAGGACGTCCGTGCGGGGCGAGGTGTGCACCACCAGCCCCGTCGTCGTCACGTCCCGCACGCTAGCCCAGGGCGCCCACCGGGCCCGGGGAGCCTGTGGACGACGCGCTCAGGACCACGTCCCGCGCTCGCGCAGCACGTCCCTCAGCAGGTCGGCGCGGTCGGTGACGATCCCGTCGACGCCCAGGTCCAGCAGCCGGCGCATCTGCCCGGGGTCGTTCACGGTCCACACGTGCACCTGCCGGCCGGCCGCGTGCGCGGCGGCGACGGTGCCCGTGTCGACCACCCGCACACGGCCCTGCGCGACGGGCACCTGCAGGCAGTGCACGTCGCGCAGCGCACCGGCCGCGACCCTCCGCAGGCGCGCCCGGTGCGCGAGGACGAACCGCGCGACCTCGCCCGTCCCGGCCGACGTCGCCACGGGCCGGGTCAGCAGCGCCAGCGTCGCGCGCCGCCGCGCCGCGGAGAACGACGCCACGCACACCCGGCCGTGGGCGCCCGTGCGCTCGATCGCGGCGGCCACCGGGGCGACCGCCCACTCCGACTTCACGTCCACGTTGACCCGCAGGTCCGGCCACGTGCCCAGCACCTCCTCCAGGGTCGGCACGGGCTCGGACCCGCCGATCCGCGCGTGCCGCACCTGCGACCAGGGCAGCTCGGCGACGAGGCCCTCGGCGTCGGTCGTGCGGTCCAGGCTCTCGTCGTGCAGCGCCACGGCGACCCCGTCGGACGTCGCGTGCGCGTCGGTCTCCACGTAGCCGAAGCCGAGGTCGACGGCGGCGGCGAACGCCGCGAGGGAGTTCTCGCGCCCGTCGAGGGAGAACCCCCGGTGCGCGAGCGCGACCACCCCGCCCGGGGCGTCGAGGTAGGGGTGCGCCGGGCCCGGGGCGGCGTGCGCGGGCAGGGTGTCCACGGCTCCACCCTGGCGGGTCCCGGGCCCGCGTGCGAGGCCGGTCCGCGGCGGTGCGACCACCATCGGGTGAATTCACCCGATGGTCACCGGCTGCGCACCGGGACGTGGTCGCCCCGTGGCCCGCGCCCCCTTCGGTAGGGACGCATGAGACGAACCGTGCCCCGCCCGACGACGAGCCCGTCGCGCCGCCGCGTCGCGCTCCTGCTCACCGCCGCCCTGGCCGCGGCGGCCGTCCCCGGGCTGCTCGCCCCGGCCGCGGCGTCCGCGGCACCCGACGCCACCGCCGCCGGCGCGCACGGGACCCGCACCGCCCCGACGCTCGTCGCACGCGCCACCCTGGCCGCCGACCACCTCGCCGCCGGACCGCCCTCGGGCGCGCTGGCCACGCCCGCCAACGGCCGGCAGGGACCGTTCGCCGGGCAGGTCGTCCCCGGGTTCTCCGGCGTCGTCGACGCCGGCGACGGCACGTTCTGGGCGCTGCCCGACAACGGCTTCGGCACGAAGGCCAACTCCGGCGACTTCCTGCTGCGGCTGTACCGCGTCGACCCCGCCTGGCAGACCCGCCGCGGCGGGTCCGGGGAGCTGCATCTGACCGGGCACGTCCAGCTGCGCGACCCCGACGGGCACGTCGACTTCCCGATCCAGCGGGAGGGCACCGCGCAGCGCCTGCTCACCGGCGCCGACCTCGACGTCGAGTCCGTGGTCCGCGCCCCCGACGGCACGTTCTGGATCGGCGAGGAGTTCGGGCCGTTCCTCGTGCACGTCTCCGCCACCGGGCGCGTCCTCGCCCCGCCCGTGCCGCTGCCCGGTGCGACGTCCCCGCAGAACCCGTCCCTCGGCGCCGGCGAGCAGCCGACCGTCCGGGCGTCCGCGGGCTTCGAGGCCCTCGGCGGCCTGCGCGACGGGCGGTACCTGTACCCCGTGCTGGAGAACGCGTACCTCGCCGACCCCGACCAGAGCCGGCGCGTCGTGCACGAGTTCGACACCCGCCGCGGCCGGTACACCGGCCGGACGTGGGACTACCGCACCGACCAGGTCGGCAACCTGGTCGGCGACGCGTTCTGGGTGCGCGGGCACGAGCTGCTCGTCGTCGAGCGCGACAACCTCGACGGCCCCGCCGCCGCCGTCAAGCGCGTCTACCGCGTCGACCTGCGCCGCGAGGACGCTGACGGGTACCTGCGCAAGGAGCTCGTGCTCGACGCGCTCGCGATCGCGAACCCGGACGGCATCGGGGCCGGCGACGGCTACGGCACCGGCGACCCGTTCCGGTTCGCCGTCCAGTCGTTCGAGACGGTCGTGCGCCTGCGCGACGGCCGGCTGCTGCTCGCCAACGACACCAACTACCCGGGCAACGCCGCACGGGTCCCCGGCACCCCCGACGACACCGAGATGGTGCTCGTCGAGCTGCGCCGCACCCGCTGAGCCCGCTGCCGTCCCAGCACGCGGACGGCAGACGTCCGGCAGGCGTCGGTGACCGGGACCTCCGGCCCGCCGACGCCCTCCCGCGCCCGCCTACCGTCGGACCACGCCCGGGCGCGGCGGCGACGCCCGCCGCCGCGCCCCGGGCGCCCTGCGACCCTGAGCGGAGCGTGCGACGTGGCCGACCCCCGTGGCTTCCTCACGCACCGGCACCGCGAGCTGCCGGTCGACCGGCCCGTGCCCGTGCGCCTGCAGGACTGGGCCGAGGTGCACGCCCACCGGGCGGGGCACGACGACGACGTCGTCATGGTCCGGCGGCAGGCGAGCCGCTGCATGGACTGCGGCGTGCCGTTCTGCGCCGCCGCGTGCCCGCTGGGCAACGAGGTCCCCGCGTGGAACGACCTCGTGTGGCGCGGCGGCTGGGAGCAGGCCGCCGACCGCCTGCACGCCACGAACAACTTCCCCGAGCTCACCGGCCGCGTCTGCCCGGCCCTGTGCGAGGCCGCGTGCGTCCTCGGCCTGCACGACGAGCCCACCACGATCCGGCACGTCGAGGTCGCGCTCGCCGAGGAGGCCTTCGCCCGCGGGCTCGTCGAGCCCCAGGTCCCGCAGCGCCTGACGGGGCGCACCGTCGCTGTCGTCGGCTCCGGCCCCGCCGGGCTCGCGTGCGCGCAGCAGCTGACGCGCAGCGGGCACACCGTCGTCGTCCTCGA
The DNA here is from genome assembly GCF_006715865.1 of Cellulomonas sp. SLBN-39. NCBI lineage: Bacteria > Bacillati > Actinomycetota > Actinomycetes > Micrococcales > Cellulomonadaceae > Cellulomonas > Cellulomonas sp. SLBN-39. Next base: position 2,921,263 of record NZ_VFOA01000001.1, read on the forward strand.
GCGCGACGACGCGGTCGGCGGGCTGATGCGCTACGGCATCCCCGAGTTCAAGCTCGAGAAGCAGGTCCTCGACCGCCGGCTGGCGCAGATGACCGCCGAGGGCACCCGGTTCCGGACCGGCGTCACCGTGGGCACCGACGTCACCGGTGCGCAGCTGCTCGCCCGCTACGACGCGGTCGTCGTCGCCACCGGCTCCACCGTGCCCCGCGACCTGCCCGTGCCCGGCCGTGGGCTGCGCGGCGTCGAGCAGGCCATGACCTACCTCACGCAGGCCACCCGCGTCGTGCACGGCGCGACCGTCGCCGACCAGGTCCTGGCCACCGGCCGCGACGTCGTCGTGATCGGCGGTGGCGACACCGGTGCCGACTGCGTCGGCACGGCTCTGCGGCAGGGGGCCCGCAGCGTCACGCAGGTCGAGATCCTCCCCGCCCCGCCCGCGACCCGGACCGACGCCGACCCGTGGCCCGCCTACCCGCGGATCCTGCGCACCTCGACGTCCCACGACGAGGGCGGGGTCCGCGTGTGGGCCACCAGCACCGTGCGCGTCCTCGACGACGGCACGGGAGCGGTCCGCGCCGTCGAGGTCGAGGACGTCGAGGCCCGCGACGGCGGGTTCGTGCCCGTGCCCGGCACCCGCCGCGAGCTCCCCGCCGACCTGGTGCTCCTCGCCCTCGGGTTCACCGGTGCCGAGCCCGGCCCGCTCCTCGACGGCCTCGGCCTGACCCGCACCCCCCGCGGCGCCGTCGCACGCGCCGACGACTTCAGCACCGGCACGCCCGGCGTCTTCGTCGCCGGCGACGCCGGCCGCGGCCAGTCCCTCGTCGTGTGGGCGGTCGCCGAGGGGCGGGCCGTCGCCGCGTCCGTCGACCGGTTCCTCATGGGCGGCACCGCGCTGCCCTCGCCCGTGCGCGCCGGCACCCGCCCCCTCGCCGTGCCCGCGCGCTGACCCGCGCCGCACCCGGTCGGGCCGTCGCGGCGATCACCCCGCGCCCGGGGCGCGCACCGGCGCCGGGGCCGCTAGCGTCGCCACCAGCGGACGACGCACCGCAGCGCCGCCCGCGCACCACGACGACGTGGACGCGAGGAGGAGCAGTGCGCGACGGGGTCCAGCTCATCACCTACGCCGACCGGCTCGGCGGCGACCTGCCCGGCCTGGCCCGCGTCCTGCGCGACAGGTTCGGCGACGCGTTCACCGGCGTCCACGTCCTGCCGTTCTTCACGCCCTACGACGGCGCCGACGCCGGCTTCGACCCCGTCGACCACACGCAGGTCGACCCCCGCCTCGGCGGCTGGGACGACGTGCGCGACCTCGCCCGCACCCACGACGTCATGGCCGACCTCATCGTCAACCACGTCTCGGCCGACTCCCCGCAGTTCCGCGACGTGCGGGAGCGCGGCGACGCGTCGCAGTGGGCGTCGATGTTCCTCACGATGTCCTCGGTGTTCCCCGACGGCGCCCGGGAGGAGGACCTCGCCCGCATCTACCGCCCCCGCCCCGGCCTGCCGTTCACGGCCCTGCGGCTCGGCGACCGGCTGCGCTACGTGTGGACCACCTTCACGCCCCAGCAGGTCGACGTCGACGTGCACTCGCCCGCGGGGCGCACCTACCTCACGTCGGTGCTCGACGCCGTCGCCGCCGCCGGGGTCACCCTCGTGCGCCTCGACGCCGTCGGGTACGCCGTCAAGACGCCCGGCACCACCTGCTTCATGACCCCCGAGACCTTCGCGTTCATCGACGAGTTCACCGCCCAGGCCCGCGCCCGCGGCGTCCAGGTCCTCGTCGAGGTGCACTCCTACTACCAGCAGCAGGTCGCCATCGGGCGGTCCGTCGACCTGGTCTACGACTTCGCGCTGCCCCCGCTCGTGCTGCACGCCCTCTACACCGGCGACCCCCTGCCGCTCGCGCACTGGCTCCAGGTCCGGCCCCGCAACGCCGTCACGGTGCTCGACACCCACGACGGCATCGGCGTCATCGACGTCGGCGCCGACCGCACGGTCGAGCCCGGCGAGGACCCCCGCCCGGGCCTGCTCACCGAGCCCCAGCTCGACGCGCTCGTCGAGGAGATCCACCGCCGCACCGGCGGGGCCAGCGCCCGCGCCACCGGCGCCGCGGCCTCGAACCTCGACCTCTACCAGGTCAACTCCACGTACTACGACGCCCTCGGCGGCGACGACCAGGCGTACCTCGCCGCCCGAGCCGTGCAGCTGCTCACCCCCGGCATCCCGCAGGTCTACTACGTCGGCGCGCTCGCGGGCCGCAACGACCTCGACCTGCTGGCGCGCACCGGGGTGGGGCGGGACATCAACCGGCACGTGTGGACGGCGGCGGAGCTGGACGCCGACCTGCAGCGCCCGGTGGTGCGGGCGCTGCTGGCGCTGTGCCGGCTGCGCGGCAGCGTGCCCGCGTTCGACTCCGACGAGGTCGGCGTGCGGGTCGAGGGATCGGTCCTGACGCTGGCCCGGCGGGGGGCGGCGCACCCGGCGGCGACGTTCACGGCCCGCGTCGACCTCGCTGCAGCCCGTGCGTCCCTGGACTGGTCGGACGCCGACGGCACCCCCCACCACGTCCCCGACCTCCTCTCCCTGGCCACCCACCCCTGACGCCCGGACCCCGCCCGACGGCCGTCCCCGGGAGGGGTCGGCCGTCGGGTCGTGCAGGTCAGGCGGGGGTGGTGGTGCGGGGGAGGAGGCGTTGGAGGACGTCCGCGAGCGTCACCACCCGCGGGCCGTCGGCCCCGGGGGCGCCCTCGACCACGGCCAGGTGGTGCCGGCCGTCGCGCATGGTCGCGAACGCCTGCGCCACCGGCGTCGACGCCGCGAGGGTCGGCACGCCCCGCACGAGCTCCGCCACCGGCGTCGCCGGGTCGGCGATCAGCGTGTCGCGCACGTGCACCGTGCCGGTGAACCGGTCCGCGTCCTGCACGAGGATGCGCAGGTGCCCGCTGCCCAGCGAGGCCCGCTGCACGTCCGCCGCGGTCGCGCCCGCGGGCACGCCCACCGGCGCGGCGGCGGGGTCGACGAGCTCGCCGACGGTGAGCCGCTGCAGGTCCAGCGCCTGCGAGAGCTGCCGGCCGAAGCCCGCGTCCAGGGCACCCACGTTCGCGGAGTGCTCGACGAGGTGGCGCAGCGAGGCCGGGTCCGACCCGACGGCCATCTCGTCCACGGGCTCGACCCCGACCCGGCGCAGGCACCAGTTCGCGGCCTCGTTGAGGGCGCGCAGCGCCGGCCGCGTCGCCCACATGAACGCCCGCATGGGCAGCGCGAGCATCGTCGCCGACGTCTCGGGGTGCGCGATCGCCCAGGACTTGGGCGCCATCTCACCGACGACGAGGTGCAGGAACGTCACGATGACCAGCGCCAGCACGAACCCGGCGACGTCCGCGACCCACAGCGGCCACCCCCAGGTCTCGAACACGGGGGTGAGCCAGTGGTGCACGGCCGGCTTGGTGATCGCGCCGAGCGCCAGGGTGGCGGCGGTGATGCCGAGCTGGCTGCCCGCGAGCAGCAGCGTCAGCTCCGAGGAGCTGCGCAGCGCGGCGCGCGCGGACCGGCTGGCACCCGCGGCGTCCTCCAGGCGGTGCTTGCGTGCCGCGAGCATCGCGAACTCGACGGCGACGAAGAACGCGGACAGGGCGATGATGACGACGGTCGCGACCAGCACGACCCACGGGTTGCTCATCGGACGTCCTCCGGGGTGGTGCGGGCGGTGCCGGGGTCGGTGTGCGCGGGGTCGGGCACGACGGTCAGCCGCAGCCGCGAGGGCACGTGCCGGGCGAGCGTGAGGACCTCGACCCGCAGGACGTCCCGGGGCGGGCTGTCGGTGACGGCCAGCAGCGCCGGGTCGGCGGGCAGCGGCACGTCGACGACCTCGCCGACCCGCGGCAGCGCACCGCGGTGGTGGATGGTCAGCCCGGCGACGGTCTCGTAGTCGTCGCGGGGCAGGTCCCGCCCGAGGGCGCGCTCGGCCTCGTCGACGTGCACGTCGCCGGCCACGACCCAGGAGCCGTCGTCGGCGCGTGCCGTCAGCTCGGACTCCATCGGGTCGTGCTCGTCGGCGATCTCCCCGACGAGCTCCTCGGCGACGTCCTCGAGGGTGAGGGCACCGGCGAACCCGCCGTACTCGTCGAGGACGCAGGCCAGCCGGTTGTCGCCGCCGCTGATGAGCTGCAGCGCGTCGGGCAGCGGCATGGAGGTCGGCACCAGCACCGCGGGGCGTGCGAGGGTCGCGGCGGTCGCGGCGGGGTCGGTGCAGCGCAGCACGTCGGCGAGGTGGACGACGCCGGTGACTGCCTCGTCGTCGAGCACCGGGTAGCGCGAGTGCCCGGTGCTCATCAGGGTGCGCAGCTCGTCGAGGGTCGTGCCCGGGTCCACGGTGCCGACCCGGCTGCGGGGCACCATGGCGTGCTCCACGTCGCTGCCGGGGAAGTCGAGGATGCGGTCGAGCAGCACGGCGACCTCGCGGGGCAGGTCCCCGCTCTCGCGCGAGTCCTGGACGATGTGCTCCAGGTCGCGCGCCGTCGCGGAGTGCTCGACGTCGTGGACGGGCTCGATGCGCAGGGCCTTGAGCAGCAGGTTCGACGCGGAGTCGAACACGTGGATCAGCCAGCCGAACACCGTCAGGTACGCGGTCGTCGACCGGGCCAGGCCCACGGCCACCGGCTCCGGGCGGGCGATCGCGAGGTTCTTGGGGAACAGCTCGCCGAAGAGCATCTGCACGAACGTGGACAGCAGCAGGGCCAGGACCGTGCCGACGGCGACGCCGACGCCCGTGGGCACGGACAGCCCGCCGAGGGCCTCGCCGACGGACTCGCCGATGAGCGGCTCGGCCACGTACCCGACGAGCAGGCCGGTCACGGTGATGCCGAGCTGGGCGCCGGACAGCATGAACGACGTGCGGCGCGTGACCTGCAGGGCGCGGCGTGCGCCGTCGTCACCGGCGTCGGCGCGGGCGGCCAGGCGCGAGCGGTCGACGGACATGTAGCCGAACTCCTGGGCCACGAAGTACCCGGTGACGGCGGTGATGGCCAGCACGACGAGCACACCCAGGAGGAGCGAGAGGACCCACATCAGACCCTCACCCCCCGGTGGGTGGCGGTGCGCGTGCGGGGGCGAGGGCGGCGACTGTGGCCGGGACTGTCGGGGTCCATCATCTCTTCCAGGTCAGGGGTCAGGTCCGGCGGGGGAACGAGCGACGCGGCCCACCGGTTCCCACGGTCTCACGGACGACGTCGGCGGCGGGGGCAGCACCCACAGCCCCGGCCGGGGCGCGGTGCGCGAACACGTAGGCCCGCTGCGCGCCGTAGCTCACGCACAGCAGCGTCACGTCGGTGCCGAGCTTCGCCACGAGCAGCGGCACCCCGACGTGCGTCAGCGCGGCCAGCAGCACCCAGGTCGCGCCCAGCAGGGTCACGGCGAGCGCCGCGTACCGGGCCAGCGAGACACGCCACGGCACGCGGGCGCCGCCGAACACGTGCCGCCGGTTGACCGTGAAGTTGACGGTCGCCGACACCGCCCGCGCCCCCACGACGGCCACGCCGAGCGAGCCCGTCAGCGCCTCCAGCACGAGCAGCGCCCCGGTGTCGACGACGGTGGCGGCCAGCGAGGACGCCGCGAACCGCAGCAGCGGCGCCATGACCCGGACCGAGTCGCGCACGGCGCGGAAGTGCGAGGAGGCGTTGCCGTCGAGGTAGATCGTGGCGATCGGCACCTCGACGACCGGGACCCCGGCGCCGGGTGCGCGCAGCAGCACCTCGAGCTCGTACTCGAAGCGGTCCCCGGGCACCTGCGCGAGCCAGGGCAGCAGGCCCGCGGGGTACGCGCGGAGCCCGGTCTGGGTGTCGACGAGGCGCAGACCGGTGACGGCGCGCAGCAGCAGCCGGCTGGCGACGTTCCCGACCTTCGAGCGCCACGGCACCTCGTCGACGAAGAGGCGGGACCCGAGGACGACGGCGCCGGGCTCGGCGGCGGCGCGCGCGGCCACGCGCAGGACGTCGACGACGGCGTGCTGGCCGTCGCAGTCGGCGGTGACGACGTCGTGCCCGGGGTGCGCGGCGCGGGCGTGCGCGAACCCGTGCCGCAGGGCGTGGCCCTTGCCGCGGTTGTGCGCGTACCCCACGACGTCGGCCCCGGCCGCGCGGGTGGCGGCGAGGACGGGGGCGTACGCGGGGCCGCTGCCGTCGTCGACGACCACGACAGGCAGGTCGGGCGCGGCGGCCCGCAGGTCCTGGACGAGGGTGACGAGCCGGGCGTCGGGCTCGTAGGCGGGGACGAGGACGATCACGGCGGCCCCCTCAGCCCGTGACGTACAGGATGTCGGAGGTGCCGCGCTCCTCGCCCCGGCCCAGGGGGTCGTTCACGAGCGCGCCGTCGTACCACATCGTCGAGGAGCCGCCGCCGTCGAGGTTGTACGCCGTGGTGGCGCCGAGGTCGACCATGATCTGCGCGAGCTCGGTCATGTCGACGCCCGCGCTGTAGCCCGGCGAGCGGCCGTCGACGACGACCATGACGAGGTGGTTGGTGCCGACGATGCCGATGGCGGTGCGCGGCTGGTCGCCCTGGACGGAGTGGTTGCCCACGTTGGTGTCGACCTCGACGTCCTCGATGCCGTCGAGCACCTGGCCGTCGTCGACGAGCGCGGGCCCGAACGAGACGGTCTGCCACGCGCCGGCGGCGACGAGCTCGTCGGCGGTGGTCGTGGTCTCGTCGTAGACCTCCATGGTGCCGTCGCGGTACAGCACGAGACCCTCGCGGGCGCCCTCGTCGCGGTAGACGACGCCGTTGCGGATGACGATGCCCGTCTCGCGGAACCCGTAGTAGTCGCCGTTGATCGCCAGCAGCGCGTCGTTGTCCTCGGCCATCTGCGACGTGGTCTGGGTGATGTTCGTGCCGAACTCGTTCTGCGCGAACGCGGACCGCAGGGCGGTGGCGTCGCCGAGGACGACGTCGGCGACGTAGTACGTGACGGTCGCGTCGCCGCTGCCGGTGGTCACGGTCGAGACGGTGACGCTCGTGCCCGCGGCGGACGTCGCGGCGTCGGTCGGGGTGGTGCCGGTCTGCGCGGCCTCGTAGGCCTGGACGTCGGCGATCTCGACGTGCTCGACGACGAACCGGTCCAGGGCCCACCACGTGGCGCCGCCGGCCGGCAGCGCGACGGCCAGGGCGGTGACGGCGGCGACGCGGACGCGGGCGCGCCGCGCGCGTCGGGGCGGGGTGCCGGCAGCCGGGCCGGGCGGGTGCGGGGCGGGGGTGTGGGGGTCCATGGGTTCAGGTGTACGGAGGCGGCCGGTGAGGCCCCCGTGCGGGTGATGTGCGCCCGCTGGGAGCCGTGATCGAACAGGTGTTCGATACGCTCGGACCATGCCCGACCGCACCGCCACGCCCGCGCCGGGCCCGGGCGCGCCCGCCGGCCAGACCCCCGCCCGGGCCCGTGGGGGCGGGTTCGCAGGTCAGCGCCGGGACGTCGCCAACAGCGAGGTGCCGGACGGCATCCCGACCCGGCCGCAGGGGGACGTGCCGGTGATCGTGCGGGTCGTGTGGTCCGACGGCGTGGAGGAGTGGCGGCCCGCACGGGCGGTGCGCTGGACGCGGTCGCACGTCATGGTCGCGTGGCGGGACCGCGAGACCGACCCGCGCTCCGAGCGGCACACGTGGCTGCGCGCGGGCGACGTGGCGCGCTCGGTGAGCTGGTTCGTCCCGCCGGCGCGCCCGGGCCCGTGAGAGGCCGGTGCGCAGCCCCGTGCGTCAGGCCGGGATGCGTCGGGTGACGGCCTTGCCGGCCTCGATCAGCAGCAGCACCCCGACGGCCACGGCCGCCGTGAGGGCCCAGTCGCGCAGGCCGATGGGTGCGGACTCGAACCAGTCGTTCATGAACGGCGCGTAGGTGAACACGAGCTGCAGCACGAGGAGCGACCCGACCGCCACCCACACGACCGGGTTCCCGACCAGCACCCGCGGCGTCAGGCTCGAGCGGTGCAGGAACCGGCACGAGAACAGGAACGCGATCTGCCCGAGCACGAGCATGGTCACGGCGCTGGTCTGCGCGACCCCGTCGGAGGCGCCCAGGTCCTTCTCGACGAGGTACACCGCCAGGGTCGTCCCGCCGATGAGCAGGGACGCCCACACCACGAGCACCAGTGCCCGGCGCGAGAGCACCGGTTCGCGCGGGGAGCGCGGCGGGCGGTCCATGATGCCGGGCTCGGCGGGCTCGTACGCCAGGGCGAGGGACAGCGTCACGGCGGTGACGAGGTTGACCCAGAGGATCTGCACGGGCGACAGCGGCAGCGTCAGGCCCAGCAGCACCGCGACGAGGATGACGAGGGACTGCGCGCCGTTGGTCGGCAGCAGGAACACCACGGACTTGCGGATGTTGTCGTAGATCCGCCGCCCTTCCTCCACGGCCCGCTCGATGGTGGCGAAGTTGTCGTCCGCGAGGACGATCTCGGCGGCCTCCTTGGTGGCCTCCGTACCCTTGATGCCCATGGCGATGCCGATGTCCGCGCGGGTCAGCGCGGGCGCGTCGTTCACGCCGTCGCCGGTCATGGCGACGACCTCGCGGTGCGACTGCAGGGCCCGCACGATCCGGATCTTGTGCTCGGGGCTCGTGCGCGCGTACACGTCGACCTCGCCCACGCACCGGCGCAGGTCCTCCTGGCTCATGGCCTCCAGCTCGGGGCCCGTCAGGGCCTGGACCTGCTCGCCGGCAGGGACGATGCCCAGCTCCCGGGCGATCGCGACGGCGGTGCCCGCGTGGTCGCCCGTGATCATCTTCACGGCGATGCCGGCACGGTGGCACTCGGCGATCGCGGCCACCGCCTCGGGGCGCGGCGGGTCGACGATGCCGACGAGGCCGAGGAAGACCAGGTCGGTGTCGACGTCGTCGATCTCGAGGGAGTCGTCGGCCGCGGCGGCCGGGCGGTGCGCCGCCGCGAGCACCCGCAGGCCGCGGGCACCGAGCTCGTCGACGGCGCGCTCCCAGCGCTCCTGGTCGAGGGGCACGGGTGCGCCGTCGGGGCCGCGCTGCGCGGTCGAACGGTCGAGCAGCCGGTCGGGCGCCCCGACCACGTGCACCTGACGCGTGCCGTCGGCCAGCGCGTCGAGCGTGGCGGAGAACTTGTGCGCGGAGTCGAACGGCACGGCGGCGAGCCGGGCGGTGCCGGTCGGGTCGACCCCGGCCTTGCGCGCCAGGGTGCGCAGGGCGCCCTCCGTGGGCTGGCCCACGACCCGCCAGCGGCCGTCCTCGTCGGTGACGACCTGGGCGTCGTTGCACAGCGCGGCGGCGAGGACGAGGGCGTGCAGGTCGCCGTGCTCCGCCAGGTCGGCCGGTGCGTCGGCGCCCTCGGGCGTGACCCGGCCCTGCGGGTCGTAGCCCAGGCCCTCGACCGTGTACGTGCCCCCCGCGGTGACGACCGTCCGCGCCGTCATCTCGTTCTTGGTCAGGGTGCCGGTCTTGTCCGAGCAGATCGTCGTCACCGAGCCCAGGGCCTCGACCGCGGGCAGCTTGCGGGTGATCGCGTGCCGGCGGGCCATCTGCTGCACGCCCAGCGCGAGCGTGATGGTCACCAGTGCGGGCAGGCCCTCCGGCACCGCGGCGACCGCGAACCCGATGGCGGCGGAGATGAGGTCGGGGGTGTCGAAGTCGTGCACGACCCGCCCGATGACGAGCATCGCCCCGGCCATGAGCAGGATCCCGCGCGAGAGCAGGGTCCCCAGGCGGCCGAGCTGGCGCTTGAGGGGCGTGTCCAGGTGGTCGACCTCGGCGATGAGGGCCTGGATGCGGCCGATCTCGGTGCCGCCGCCGGTGGACGTGACGACACCCAGCCCGGTCCCGGCGGACACGATCGTGCCCGAGAACAGCATGCTCGACCGGTCGCCGACCCCCGCGTCCTCGCCGACCGCGGCGACGTCCTTGACCGCGGGCACGGACTCCCCGGTGAGCGCGGACTCGTCGACCTGCAGGTGGGTGGCCTCGAGCAGCCGCACGTCCGCCGGCACCTTGTCGCCGCCGCGCACGCGCACCACGTCGCCCGGCACGAGCGTGGCGGCGTCGACGTCGCCCCACCGTCCGTCCCGGCGCACCGTGGCCTCGAGCGAGAGCATGGTGCGGATGCCGTCGAGCGCGCGCTCGGCCTGACCCTCCTGCACGAACCCGACCACCGCGTTCGCGACCGCGACGACGAGGATCACGGTGAAGTCGACCCAGTCGCCCAGGAAGGCCTTGAGCACGGCCGCGGCGAGCAGGATGTAGATGAGCACGTCGTCGAAGTGCCCGAGGAACCGCAGCAGCGCCGGCGTGCGCGCGGCGGTCGGCAGCCTGTTGGGACCCGCCTCGTCGAGGCGCCGGGCCGCGTCGTCCGTGCCCAGCCCGTCGGGCGTCGACCGCAGGGCGGCGAGCACCTCGTCGGGCGTGCGGGCGTACGGGCGCGGGTCGTCGGGTGCGGGGTCCGCCGTCAGCGCCTGCGCCGTCGTGCGGTCGGCCGGGCTCGGTGCCATCGGGTTCACCTCGGGTCGGACGTCGTCGACGTGCCTGGCACGTGCATCGTGGCACGGCCGCCCAGCCTGGGCGCGGGGGAGGGCGGGTGTGGCACGAGGCCGCACCCCGGGGTCGGGGTGCGGCCTCGCACGGCGGCCGGGCGGGTGGCCCGGACGCGGGTCGCGTCGCCCGCACGGCACGGGCGGCGCAGGTCAGGGCGTCACACGTACAGCGGTGTGAGGGCCACGTAGTCGTCGATCGTGCCGTCGGCCATGACGGTCTCGATGATCCGGCGGCCCAGCGGGTCGAGGTCGTCGGTGAGGAACTGCTCGAGCTCGGACTTGAAGAACCCCGTGAGGATGGCGCAGCCGGCGTCATAGGCCTCGAGGCCCACCTGCGACTGGTACTCGGGCTGCAGCAGCGTCGGGCGGATCTGCTGCCCGTCGAGCTTGATCTCCTTGGGCCGGTACCCGAACAGCGAGCACCGCGCGGGCGTGAGCTGCTCGGGCAGGATCCGACCGCCGCCGCGCCGCGCCAGGTACTCCCGGGTCAGCCACTCGGCGGAGAAGCCCACCTTGTACGCGCCGATGTGCTGGTTGGGCGTGAGCACGTACCGGGTGCGGTCGTTCTCGACGAGCTGGTGCAGCAGCAGGTTCGCCGCGGCGACCTTGGTGCCGGTGGAGAAGGGCCAGTAGGAGCCGACGCCCTCGGCGACCATGCCGCCGTGCTTGAGGGCCTTCTTGACCTCCTTGCTCTCGCCGATCGAGGGGTTCTTGTCCCCGCGCGGCGCGATGAGCCGCCACACCCACGCCAGCGACGGCGGGATGACGTGCATCATGCCCATGATCCCGTAGCTCGGGTTCTCCCGCGTGCACAGCGGCATCCGGACGCCGAACGTGCGGACGTCGACCTCCTTGGGCTCGCTGATGACGTTCTTCACCGAGCCGCGGGGGATGACCACCCGCGGGTTCGGGCACCGCTTGCCGTTGGAGTCGAGCGTGTGCTCCCAGGGCAGTGCGGTGGCGTCGGCGACGCCGTCGATCGAGAGGAACACCAGCGGCTGGTCGGGGTCGATGACGGCCCGCTCGAACGCGGGGTCCTCGCCGTAGCTCGTCATGTTGTCGACGCGGACGAACCAGCCGGCCTCGGCGTCGGCCACGACCAGCTTGCGGGTGCCCTTCTGGATGGACGGGTGGCACAGCGTCATGTCGTCCGTGACGGGGGCCAGCGCCGACGTCTCGCCGAGGAGGATGTGGTACGGCTCGTCGCGGACCACGTTGGTGCCGACGAGGATGCGCCCGTCGTCCTCGCGGCGGATCTCCTGGCACATCTCGGACTTGCCGCCGCCCGAGGCGCCCTCGTGCATGATCACGGTCTCGTTCTCGTACGGCGTGGTCACGCGCACGCTCGAGGCGTGGGCCGTGAGCCAGCCCTCCTGCTCGCCGATGTCGAGCAGCACCGAGAACACGCCCTTCTTGGCGCTGGGGCCCGGGTACAGGTTGTACGCCCACACCTCGTGCAGGGTCGTCGAGCGGTTGTGCACGACGACCTGGCGGCCCTCGAAGTGCGTGTGCCGGAACGGCGGGGCGCAGTACAGGACCGACCGCGGCGTGAACGGCCCGATCTCGTCGAACGTCACCCAGCCCTGCAGGTCCACGAGGGTGAGCGCGAAGAACGCCGAGCTCACGGGCACGACGGCCAGCGACGGGTAGCCGTGCACGGGGCCGCCGGCCTTGAACGGCACGACGACGAGCTCCTGGGTGGCCAGCCAGTCCAGGGTCTCCTGGCGCGTGTCGTCGAACCCGGTGCCGAACACGTCGCGGTAGCGGGGCTTGTCGGTCGGCAGGTCGTCGGCGATCCGCATGCAGTCCGGGTCGCGCCGGCGCATGTAGTCCTCGGGGTAGTTCACGGCGAGCCCGTTGCGGCAGCGCGTCACGGTCGCCTCCGGCACCATGCGGCCGTCGACCTCGTACTCGACGGTGAACACGGGGCCGCCGTCGGGCCCGAGGCACAGCTCGTACAGCTCGGCCCGCGTGGCGGGCACGATGATGCGCGGGCACTTCTCGAGCGCGGCGCGCACCTCGGGGGGCAACGAGACGTCGAGCAGGCTCTCGGGGACGGTGACGCTCACGGCAGCTCCTTCGTCGCAGGTGCGACCGGGTGCGTGCGCCCTCGCGGTGGGCGGGTGCGTGGGCGGCCCGGCCGAGCGTCGTCGCGCACGCGGAGGTCGTCCCCGGGCGCGGCGTGCTCTTGACCTGGACGTTACGGCTGCTCGACCCCGTTCGTCGTGGGACCTTCGGCCGGGCCGGGGCCGGGTCCGGCGTGCCCGGCACCGGCGTGTCGTGCGGCCCCGGTCGGCCGGCGTGGTCCCGGGCGTCAGGCAGGGTCGCCGACGGGTGCCGCAGGGGCCGGTGCGGCGGCCGCGGCGCGCCGGCGCCGGGAGCGCCGCACGAGCACCACCGGGACGACGACGAGGGCGACGGCCGCGGCCCAGGGCAGCAGGACGCCGACGACCACGAGCGTCGCGCGCGCGGCCCCCACCAGCCCGGCCCAGCCCGACCCCAGCCCGTCGAGGAACGTGCGCGGCCCGGCCTGCGCGACGGGTGTGCCCGCCGGCGGGTACAGCTCCACGTGCAGCGTCGACAGCGCCACCCGGTCGGCCACGCGGGCCCGCTCCGAGCGCAGCTGCTCGAGGTTCGACTGCCGCTGCGTCAGGGCCTCCTCGGCGGCGATCACGTCGGCGTTGGTGCGCGCCCGCGACAGCAGGTCCTCCATGCGGGCCACCGACACCTCGGTGGCCGAGATGCGTGCGTCGAGGTCCTCGGCGGCCGCCGTGACGTCCTCCCGGCTGATCGTCAGCTCCTCCACCACGCCGATCCGGTCCAGCTCGGCCGTGACCTCGTCGACCGTGCCGGCCGGCACCCGGATCGTCAGGCGTGCGCTGCCGGGGTCGTCCTCGGTGCCGGCCCGCTCGTACCGGTCGTCGACGCGGCCCTCGACGCGCTCGACCAGGGCGACGACCTGCCGCACGGCCTCGTGCGGGTCCGCCACGGCCACGTACACGTCGCCGGTCTGCACGACCTGCCGGTCGTCCTCGCCGCTCGAGGACGTGTCGCCGCCCTCGTCCGCCGCCACGCCGTCCATCTCCTCGGCGACGTCCTGCCGGGCCATCTCCACGGACGACGCGCCCGCGTCGTCGCCCCCGCCGCTGCACGCGGCGAGCAGGGCGACGAGCACCGCGGCGGTGGCGCCCGCCAGCACGTGCCGTCGCCGCCGGGCGCGGCCGGCCGGTGGCGTGCCGCCCCGTGCGGGCGGGGCGAGTCGCGCAGCGGCCTCGGGGGCGGTCGGGGGGGACGGTGCGCGTGGTCCTCGTCATACCTGGCCACGGTAGGCACCTCGGGCCCGTGACGTCGACGGTTGGCGCGATCGTGACCGGAACGGCACCGGATCACCCCGTCACGGTGACCTGGCCGTGACCTGGCGCCCGTCCTGACGCGCGGCCGAGACCGCGCCGTGACCTGGATGTCAGTCCGCGTACCCGGCCGCGGCCCACAGGTGCGTCGCCGCGACGGCACGGTACGGCGACCACGGTCCGGCGACGGCGGCGACGGCCTTCGGGTCGGGCAGGTCGAGCACCCGGCGCAGCACGAGGTCGCCGCCGGGGAACGCGTCCCGGTCGCCCAGCGCCCGCAGCGCCACGACGTCGGCGGTCCACGGGCCGATCCCCGGGAGGGCCAGCAGCCGCGCGCGCACCTGCGCGAGGTCCGCGCCGGGCGCGAGCACGAGCCCGTCGGCGCACGCCGTGGCGAGGGCGTGCACCGCGCGGGCCCGCGCGTGCGGGACCCGCAGCACCGCCTGGAGCGCGACGGGGTCGACGGCGGCGAGCGCGTCCGGCGCCGGGTAGGCGAGCAGCCCGTCCGGTCCCGGCGTGCCGTACGCGGTCGCGAGCCGACCGCCGCACGTGCGTCCCGCGGCCAGGGTCACCTGCTGGGTGAGCACCGCCTGCACGGCGGCCTCGAACCCGTCCGGGTGCCCGAGCACCCGCAGGTGCGGCCGGGACCGCAGCAGGGGCGCGAGGCGCCGGTCCCGCCCCAGGTGCGCGTGCGCCGCCGCCAGGTCGTCGCCGAGGCCGAGCCACCGGTCGAGCAGCGCCCCGGTGGCCGCGGGCGGGGCGTCGGCGGTCGCGCTCACGCCGTCGGTGGTCACGCGCACCGTCACGGGCGTCGGCCCGCCACCGAGGTCGACCAGCCGGCGCACGGTGCCCGCGGCGTCTGCGGCCGGGCTGCCGGCCGCACCCGGCGTCGGGTCGTCGTCGGCCGGTGCCGCGTCCAGCGCGACGTCCTCGACGCCCGGCACGGCTCGGGCGCCGAACGAGACCAGCACGGCGCGTGCGTCCACCGGGGTGACCCGCGTCACCGTGACGGGTGACGGCCGCACGGGCGCGGTCCCGGCGTCGCGCGGCAGGTGCGGCGTCGTCATCCGTCGACCGTACGGGTTTTCACCCGCGGTTGCGGGCCGCGGCGATCGGGCTGATCTTTGACGGTTCAGCGACGTTCGGTCGAGAGAACGTCAAGGCCATGTGACGTACTGGTCACACGTTCGACATGCCAGACGTGACGAACGGTGCCACACTCGACACAGCCGATCGCGGGGACGTGCAGCTCCCGTGACCGGCCGCACCAAGGTCCGGCGAGAGCCGGCCGGCCCGGGAGGGTCCAGGGAGTGCGCCACGCCTCGTGCCGGCGAGACGCCTCTTGCGCCGGGTCCCGCCCCCGTCCGACGGGGGCGGGACCGGTCGCTCCCACCGCTGCACCCGTCCCACCACCAGCGTCCCCGCCAGCGCGGCCGGGCACGCGCCGCGTCGAGGGTGAGCACGCTCACGGCGTCCGGACCGCTTCCCCTGGTGCCGGTCCGCGGGCCTCTGCCTAGCCTGGACGGATGACCACTCCCTCCGTGGCCACCACCGTCCCCCTCCGTGCCGAGCCCGCCGCCGTGCCGACGCCCTCGCCGACCGACGGCGAGGTCCTCGTCGCCGCAGCGCGCGACGTCGGCGACGTCCTGCTGCTGGTCCTCGCCGCGCTCGCCGCCGTGGCCGTCGCGTACGTGGCGGCGGCCGTCATCGGTGCCGTCGTGCGCCGCGTCGCACGCCGCTCGACGGTCGCCGCCGAGCTGTCGCGGCGCTCGCGCCGCCCGCTGCGGGCCGTGCTCGTGGTCGTCGCCGTGTGGGTCGCCGCCCGGCTCAGCACGTCCGCCGACGAGGTGTGGCGCCCGGCGCTCGAGCACGTCGCCCTCATCGCCCTCATCATCACGCTGACCTGGCTGGTCGGGTCGTTGGCCTTCGTGCTCGAGGACCTCGCGCTCGCCCGGTACCGGGTCGACGTCAAGGACAACCGGCACGCGCGCCGCATGCGCACCCAGGTGCAGGTGCTGCGCCGCCTCACCGTCGCGGTGCTCGTCCTCGTCGCGATCTCGGCCGTGCTGCTGACGTTCCCCGGCGCCCGGGCCCTCGGGGCCAGCCTCTTCGCGTCCGCCGGGCTCCTGTCGATCGTCGCCGGCCTGGCCGCCCAGAGCTCGCTGGCGAACATGTTCGCCGGCATCCAGCTGGCCTTCACCGACGCGATCCGTGTCGACGACGTCGTCGTCGTCGAGGGGGAGTGGGGGCGGATCGAGGAGATCACCCTGACGTACGTCGTGGTGCACGTGTGGGACGACCGGCGGCTCATCCTCCCCTCCACGTACTTCACGACGACGCCGTTCCAGAACTGGACCCGGCGCGCGGCCGAGCTGCTCGGCACCGTCGAGATCGACGTCGACTGGCGTGTCCCGGTCGACGCGATGCGTGCCGAGCTCGCCCGCCTGCTCGCGGCCACCGACCTGTGGGACGAGCGCGTCGGCATCCTCCAGGTGACCGACGCGGTCGGCGGCGTGGTCCGCGTCCGCGCGCTGGCCAGCGCCGTCGACGCCCCGACCCTGTTCGACCTGCGCTGTCACGTGCGTGAGGGCCTCGTCGCGTGGCTCCAGCGCGAGGCGCCGGAGGGTCTGCCCCGCACGCGGCTGGAGCACGACGGCCGACCGTCCGAGGTGGTGCCCGAGCGCCCGGCGCCGCAGCCGGCCGACCGGCTCTTCACCGGGAGCACCGACGCCGTCGCGCGGTCGCAGGCCTTCAGCGGGCCGGGGCAGGAGGTCATCGACGAGCGGGAGCACGCCGCGCACCGGCAGGACGAGCCGGACCCTGCCGACGGACCGGCCGACGAGCCTGCGGGCACGGCCGCGCGCGACGTCCCGCCCGCGCAGCACGCCGACGGGCGCGGCGAGGACGACCCCGTCCGCGGCCGGGGCGAGTGACGCCGCGGCCCGCACGCCGCTGCCTCAGCCCGCGGGCGGCGCGGCGGCGGAGAGCCGCGCCGCCAGCCGCACCACCGCGTCCCGCAGCTCCTCGGGCCCGACGACGACGAACGGCACGCCGTACATCGTGAGCACCGCCGCCAGGCCGTCCCACGACCACGCGCCGACGACGACCCGGCTCCGGTCCGGTCCGAGCGCCTCCACCTCGGTGTCGCGCGCCGACCACCGTGCCGCGGTCGCCGCGGGCATCTCCAGGACCACCTCGCCCCGGCACGCCGCGTCGGGACGCCGCCCGAGCCGTCCCGCGACGAACGCGGCGACGTCCCCGCCGGGCACCGCGCGGGCGGGCACGCGACGACCCGCGGTCCCGCGCGGCGTCATCCGGTCCACCCGGAACAGCCGCCAGTCGTCCCGGTCGAGGTCGAACCCGACGAGGTACCAGCGTCCGCCCCACCGCACCAGGTGGTGCGCTTCGGCGCGGCGCGGCGGCCGGAACGCCGCCTCGCCCGTGCCCAGCACGGGTCCGCGGCCGCCGTCGTGGTCGAACCGGAGCACGACCCGCTCGCGCACGGCGGTGCCGACGGCCAGCAGGACGTCCCCGGCGACGACCGGGGTCTCCCGGTCGTCCGCGCGCGCCACCACCGTCACGGCGAGCGCGTCCGCCGCCGCCCGCAGCCGGGACGGCATGACCTGCCGGAGCGTCTGCAGCGCGCGGGCCGCGGCCTCGTCGACCCCGGCGACACCCGTCGCGGCCGTCTGCAGCGCGATCGTCAGGGCCACCACCTGCTCGTCGTCGAGCAGCAGCGGCGGCATGTGCGCACCCGCCTCGAGCCGGTAGCCGCCGTCCGGCCCCTTGGTGGCGTGCACCGGGTACCCGAGCTCGCGCAGCCGGTCGACGTCGCGCCGCACGGTGCGGGGGCTCACGTCCAGACGCCGGGCGAGCACGTCGCCCGGCCAGTCGCGGTGCTGCTGCAGCAGCTGCAGCAGCGCGAGGATCCGCGCCGAGGGTCCGGTCATGACCCCACCCTGGCACCGGTGGCGGTCAGGACCTGTCCGCCACCGCACCTCACACCCGCACGGCGTGCGGCGTCTGCCGGGTGCACGGGACGGCGGTGTCGGGGGCGAGGGTGAGGATGGGACGCATGGAGCACGTGCACGTGGTGGTCGGCTCGCCGATGGGCCCGGTGGTGGTGGCGGCGCAGGACGTGGCCGACGGGGCGGTGACGCACGTGCGGCTGCCCCGGGCCGACGGGTCCGCCGCCGACGACGCCCTCGGCGGACGCGTCGAGCCGCACGAGCACGCGGCCCTCGCGCACGCCGCCCGTGAGCTCGACGAGTACTTCGCCGGGGAGCGCCGCGACTTCACGGTGCCCCTCCACCCCGCCGGCACCGCGTTCCAGCGCCTGGTGTGGGACGGGCTGCGGCGCATCCCCTACGGCACCACCACCACCTACGGGGCGCTCGCGGCCGCCCTGGGCCTCGACCCGCGCACCACGTCGCGCGCCGTCGGGGCCGCGAACGGCGCCAACCCCGTCGCGGTCGTCGTGCCGTGCCACCGCGTCATCGGCGCCGACGGCACGCTCACGGGCTTCGCGGCGGGGATCGGGCGCAAGCGTGCCCTGCTCGACCTCGAGGCGGCCGTGGCCTCGGGCACGACGGTGCTCTTCTGATGGCGGCGCCGCACGCCGGTGGCGCACCGGGCCCCGCCGGCACGGTGATGGTCGCCCTCCTGCGGGGCGTCAACGTGGGCGGCGCGTCCCGCGTGCCGATGGCCGAGCTGCGGGCGGTCGTGCACGCGTGCGGCTACGGCGACGTGCGCACCTACGTCACCAGCGGCAACGTCGTCCTCACCTCGCCCGACCCCGACCCGGCCGACGTCGCCGCACGCCTGCGCGAGGCGTGCGCGCAGGCGTTCCCCGCCGCGCCCGACGTGGTGGTGCGCACCCGCGCCCAGCTCGACGCGGTCGTCGCCGCCAACCCCTTCCTCGACCGCGACGACGACCCCACCCACCACCACGTCGTCTTCCTGCCCGGCGCGGAGCCGGCCACCGCCCCCGCGCTCGACCTCGCCCCCTACGCGCCCGAGGAGTTCGCCGTCGGCGACCGTGAGCTCTACCTGCACCTGCCGCACGGCATGGGGCGCTCCGCGCTCGCGGTCGCGGTGACCCGTGCCACGCGGGGGCGCGGGACGGCCCGCAACTGGCGCACCGTGACGACCCTGGCGGGCCTGGCCGCCGCGACGCCGGGCTGACCCCGGCTCCACCCCGGGGCTGACGGCCCACGGCGGCGCCCCACCCGCCGGCCGACGCGCGGCCGCCGGGCGCCCCGCCATGCTCGGCGCGTGTCGACTCCCGCGCTCCGCGCCCCCGCCGCCCCCGCGACCGTCGCACCGCGCCGGGGCACCGCACGCACCGTGGTGCTCGCCGCCACCGCCGGGCTCCTCGCCGGTGTCGTGACGTCGTTCGCGCAGACCGTGCTGCCCGGCCCCGTCGCCGGGCTGGCGAACGCCGTCACGCCGTGGCTCGTCGCACCGTTCCTCGTCGGCGTCCTCGGCCCCGCCCGCCGCTGGGGCGCCGTGCTCGGCGTCCTGGCGTGCGCGCTGCAGGTCGTCGGCTACTACGCCACGGCCGCGGCCCGCGGCTTCGGCGTCAACCCCGGGACGGTCGGCTTCTGGCTGGTGTGCGCCCTGGTCGGTGGAGCCGTCGCGGGTGCCGCCGGCTGGTCGTGGTGGCGCAGCGGCGAGCCGGCCGCCACCGGGTCCGGCGCCGTCCACGGCCGGGAGCGAGGGCTCGGCGCCGCGCTGCTCGTCGCCGCCTGGCTCGCCGAGGCGCTCGTCTCCTACGGCTACGTGCTCGGCTACGTCGACGACGCGGTCACGTTCGCGGTCGTCGGCCTGCTCGCCGCGGTCCTGCTCACCCGCCGGGGCCCGCAGACCCGCGCCGTCCTGCGCTGGCTCGCGCCCGCGCTGGCCGCAGGATGCGTCGGCTTCGCCGCGCTGCACGCCTTCGGCGGTGCGGTGTGACGGCCGCCTCCGGACGTCTGCCCGGTGCGGTGCCCCCCGGGCGCAGCCGGCTCAGCGCGCCCCCGCAGGGAGCCACGTCCAGCTCGCGAGGAGGGCCTCGACGAGAGCCGTCGACGTCGGCTGGTCCGCCGGCGCGTCGAACACCCCCACGGTGAGCAGCCAGCCGTCGTACGACACGATCGTGTCGGTGTGCACGTGCCGGCGCGGAGAGCTCTCCACCTCGATCTGGAAGGCCGACGCGGGGGCGCCCGCCAGGCTCGTGGCGTAGGGGGCGGCCAGCTGCCGGGCCCGCAGCCCGTGGCTGCCGGACAGGACGTGGTCGAGCGACTCCTGCGACAGGGCGAGCAGCCCTTCCGCAGCGTCGCCCGGCCGGGCGCACGTGCCCATCACATAGCTCGCCGCCCCGACCCGTACGACGAAGTCGGTGGTCGCCCCGCGCGTGGAACGCTCCCGGACGGGGCGCGACGGCCCCGCGGCGGCGAACCGGTACCCGGGCCGGCCGGCGCGGTCCCGGGGCACGACGATCTCGCGGTCGATCCTGTCGGAGTACGGCAGCGGCGGTCGCCGCCGCTCCCACCGCACGAGCAGGCGGAGATGGAGGTCGTCGAGCCATGACCTGAGGTGCGTCATGCCGGTCGCATCGGTCGTCCTCCGTCCGGGCATGAGGCCGGAACTCTTCTCGCCCTGTGGTCGGCGCCGCGCCACGCCACGGTCCGGTCCGGCCGGGCGGCTGCGCCTCCGAGCGGGTGCGGTACCGGCCGTGCGGTGCGACGGTGGAGGGGCACGACCGGTGCTCGTCGAGAAGCGGGCGGCACCCCGCCGCGGCCGGTGGCCGCAGGCCCTCCCCCCAGGACGAGGTGATGACGACGTGCGTGCACTGACGTGGCAGGGACGTGAGCAGGTGGCGGTCGAGGACGTGCCCGACCCCCGCATCGAGGAGCCGACGGACGCGGTGGTCCGCGTGACGTCGACGGCGATCTGCGGCTCCGACCTGCACCTGTACTCGGTCCTCGGGCCGTACCTGAAGCCCGGCGACGTGCTGGGCCACGAGACGATGGGCGTCGTCGAGGAGGTCGGCCCGCAGGCCGCGGGGCGGCTGAGCGTGGGCGACCGCGTGGTCGTCCCGTTCGGCATCGCGTGCGGCACGTGCTTCATGTGCACCCGCGGGCTGCAGTCCCAGTGCGAGACGACGCA
Source organism: Cellulomonas sp. SLBN-39 (assembly GCF_006715865.1). Lineage (NCBI taxonomy): Bacteria > Bacillati > Actinomycetota > Actinomycetes > Micrococcales > Cellulomonadaceae > Cellulomonas > Cellulomonas sp. SLBN-39. The sequence continues at coordinate 2,942,292 of NZ_VFOA01000001.1, forward strand.
GGTCCGCGAGCAGGGCAAGGGCGCAGCGCTGTTCGGGTACACGTCGCTGTACGGCAGCGTCCCCGGCGGGCAGGCCCAGTACCTGCGCGTGCCCCAGGCGCAGTACGGGCCCGTCGTCGTCCCCGCGGACGGTCGCCCCGACGAGGCGTACCTGTACCTGTCGGACGTGCTCCCGACCGCGTGGCAGGCCGTCGTCAACGCCGACGTGCCCCCGGGCGGCACCGTCGTCGTCGTGGGGCTCGGGCCGATCGGGCAGATGGCCGCGCGCATCGCCCGCCACCGCGGCGCCGGGCGGGTCGTCGGGATCGACGGCGTGCCCGAGCGCCTCGCCATGGCGCAGCGGCACGGCGTCGAGACGATCGACGCCGCCGCCACCGACGACGTCGTGGCCGCCGTCAAGGACCTGACCCAGGGGCGCGGCGCCGACGGGGTCGTCGAGGCCGTCGGCATGGAGGCCCACGGGTCACCCGTCTTCGCCGCCGGGCAGAAGGTCGCCGGGCTGCTGCCCGACGCGCTCGCGCAGAAGTTCATGGAGAAGGCCGGCGTCGACCGCATGGCCGCGATGCAGACGGCCATCGGCGCGGCCCGCCGCGGCGGGACGGTCTCCGTGGTGGGCGTCTACGGCGGTGCCGTCGACCCGTTCCCGATGATGGACGTGTTCGACCGGCAGCTGACGTTCCGCTTCGGCCAGGCCAACGTGCGGCGGTGGACGGACGAGCTGCTGCCGCTCGTCACCGACGACGCGGACCCGCTCGGCGTGCTGGACCTGCGCACGCACCGGGTGCCGCTCGAGCAGGCGCCCGCCGCGTACGACATGTTCCAGCGCAAGTCCGACGGCTGCGTCAAGGTCGTCCTCGACCCCGCGGCCTGACGGGTCCGCGTGCGGCGTCCCGGCGCGTGACGTGCCGGGACGCCGCGCAGGGAGCAGACTCGGCACCCACGAGACGTCCCGGCCGGGACGCGAGGAGGAGGCACCGTGCGGGTCGTCGTCGTCGGAGCCAGCGGCAACGTGGGCACCGCCCTGCTGCGGCGGATCGCCGCGGACACCACGATCACGTCCGTCACGGGCGTCGCCCGGCGGGTGCCCGCACGCACGCCGCCGCCCCCGTACGACGTGGCCGACTGGGTCGCGTGCGACGTCGGGGCCGGGGACGACGACGCGCCGACCGTCGCCGCCCTGGCCCGCACCTTCGCCGGCGCCGACGCCGTCGTCCACCTCGCCTGGGCGATCCAGCCGAGCCACGACCGTGCCACGCTGCGGTCCACGAACGTCGTCGGCACCCGCCGCGTGGCGCAGGCCGCCGTGCGTGCCGGCGTCCCGCACCTGGTCGTCGCGTCCTCCGTCGGCGCGTACTCGCCCGTCGCCGACGACGACCCCCGCGACGAGGACCTGCCCACGGGCGGCACCCGGACCAGCACGTACAGCGTCGACAAGGTCTCCGTCGAGCAGCTCCTCGACCGCGTCGAGGCCGACCACCCGTCGCTCGTCGTCACCCGGCTGCGCCCCGCCCTGGTCTTCCAGCGCGACGCGGGCCACGAGATCGCGCGGTACTTCCTCGGCCCCTTCGTGCCGACACCCGTGCTCGCCGGCAAGGTGCCGGTGCTGCCGTGGCCGACGGGCCTGCGGCTGCAGGTCGTGCACGCCGACGACCTCGCCGAGGCGTTCCGCGAGGCCGTCGTCCGGCAGGTCCCCGGCGCCTTCAACGTCGCCGCGCCCCAGGTGCTGCACGGGCACGACGTCGCCGCCGTGGTGTCGCAGGGCCGGGTCCGTGACGTCCCCGCCCGCGCCGCCCGGCTCGCGCTGTCCGCCGCCTGGCGGGTCCGCGCCGTGCCCGTCGGCCCCGGCTGGTTCGACATGGCGCTCGGGGTGCCCGTGCTGAGCACGGCGCGCGCCGGACGCAGCCTCGGGTGGCAGCCCGCCCGGACGGGCCACGAGGCCCTCGCCGAGCTGGTCGAGGGCATCGCCGCCGGCGCCGGCACCGCGAGCCCCCCGATGCGCGCGCGGTGGCGGCTGTGACCGGCGAGCACCCCCACGTCCTGGGCGACCCGGACGCACCCGTGACGGTCGTGGAGTTCGGCGACCTCGAGTGCCCGTACTGCGCCGAGGCGGCACCCGTGCTGCGCCGCCTCGTGGAGGAGTCCGACGGCCGGGTCCGCCTCGTGTGGCGGCACTTCCCCCTGTTCCAGGTGCACCCGCACGCGCTCGCGGCCGCGCTCGCCGCGGAGGCCGCCGGCGCCCACGGGCTGTTCTGGCCCATGCAGGAGCTCCTGCTGGCGCGTCAGGACCGGCTCACCGAGGCCGACCTGCGCGCCTATGCGACCGAGCTCGGCCTCGACCCCGACGACGTCGTCGGCGACGGTGCCCAGCAGTGGGCGCCGCGGGTGCAGGCGGACTACGCCGAGGGCCTCGCGCACGACGTGCACGGCACCCCCGTCGTCTTCGTCGACGGCGTCCGCCAGCGCGGCCGTCCCACCCTCGACGGCCTGCGGGCCGTCGTCGACGCGGTCTGACCGGCGTGGTGCCCGGGGACCGCCGGCGCGGACCTGCGCCCGCGAGGCGGCAGGATGGGGGAGTGAGCACCCCCGCCGCCCGCACCGCAGCCCCGCGCGACGCCGCCCCCGGCCCCGCCGTGCCCCGCACCGCGCTCGTCACCGGCGCCGGTCGCGGCATCGGCCGCGAGCTCGCCCTCGCGCTCGCGCGCGCCGGGTGGGCCGTCGGACTCGTCGGGCGCACCCGCAGCCACCTCGACGACGTCGCGGAGCAGATCCGCGAGGACGACGGGCACGCGGTCGTCGCCGCCGCCGATCTCGTCGACGCCGCCGCGGTCGCCGCGGCCGTCACGCACGTCGAGACGGGACTGGCCGGCGGCATCGGCCTGCTCGTCAACAACGCCGGCGTGATCGAGGACGAGGAGCTGCCCTTCGCCGCGGCGGACGTGGAGGACGTCTGGCGCGTCGTCGAGACGAACGTCCGCGGCCCCCTGCTGGTCACCCACGCCGTGCTGCCCGGCATGCTCGCCCGCGGGTCCGGCCGCGTGCTCAACGTGAACTCCGGCTCCGGACACCGCGCCCAGCCCACCTACACGGGGTACACGATCAGCAAGGGCGCGCTCGCCCGGTTCACCACCCAGCTCGACCACCAGTACCGCGACGCCGGCATCCGCGTGCTCGACCTCGCGCCCGGCGTCGTCGCCACCGCCATGACCGCCGCCATGCCCGTGCACGCCGGGCGCACCGCGTGGACCGACCCGGCCGACGTCGCCGCCCTCGCGCTGGGGTTCGCCGCCGGCGATCTCGACGACCTGTCGGGCCGGTTCGTGCGCGCGGGCGTCGACACCGTCGCGTCCCTGCGCGAGCACGCCGCCGCGATCGTCGACGCCGACGCCCGCACGCTCCGCCTGGCGACGTGGGGAGCCGACGACCCCATCGTCTGAGGGCCCGCCTGACGACCTGGTCGTCCCCGCTGCTCCCGACGAGCCGGGCCCTCAGGCCGGCGGACGCCAGGGCAGGGGCGGCAGCTCCGCGGGCACCTGCGGCGGCGAGCACAGCGGCAGCCGCTCACCCAGCCACCGCAGCAGCAGCGACCCCGCGACCGCGGCGACCAGGGAGCCCGCGAGCACCCCGATCTTCGCCTGCTCCAGCAGCACCGGGTCGTCGAACGCCAGCTGGGCGATGAACAACGAGATCGTGAACCCGATGCCCGCCAGCACCGCCCCGCCCAGCAGGTGCCCCCACCGCACCCGCCCGGGCAGGTCGCCCAGCCCCAGGCGCAGCGCCAGCGTCGCAGCACCCGTGATCCCGACCGCGTTGCCCACGACGAGCGCGACCGCCACGCCGATCGTCAGGCGCGACGACGCCGCCTCGGCCAGCGTCGCCGGGTCCAGGCGCACCCCGGCGTTCGCGAGGCCGAACAGCGGGACGACGACGTACGCGCTCCACGGGTGCAGGGCCCGCTGCAGCCGGTCGCCCGTCGGCACGGCCGCCCGGCCCGCACGCTCGGCGTCGCGCTCGCGGTCGGCGCTCGCGTCCTGCAGGAAGCGCCGCGCGTGCAGAGCGACCGCGTCCCGCCGCCGCTCGTGCGGCACCGCCGTGGGCACGAGCAGCCCGACGAGGACCCCGGCGATGGTCGCGTGCACGCCCGAGGCGAGGACCGCCGCCCACAGCGCGAGCCCCACCAGCACGTACGGCGCGAGCTGCCACACCCCGCGGACCCGCAGCCCGACGAGGGCGAGCACGAGGACCCCGGCCACGGCGAGCGCGACGACGTCGACCTCGTCGGTGTAGAAGACCGCCATCGCCGTGATCGCGCCGATGTCGTCGACGATGGCCAGCGTCAGCAGGAAGAGCCGCAGGCGGTCGGGGCAGCGCGGGCCGAACAGCGCGAGCACCCCGACGAGGAACGCCGTGTCGGTCGACATGACGACGCCCCAGCCGTGGACGGCGTCGGTGCCGGCGTTGAACGCGACGAACACCAGCACGGGGACGAGCAGGCCGCCGAGCGCACCGAGCGCCGGCACGGCCACGGCCCGCGGGTCGCGCAGCTCGCCGCGCGTCAGCTCCCGGTTGATCTCCAGGCCCACGACCGCGAAGAACACGGCCATCGCGGCGTCGTTCACCCAGTGCTGCAGGTCCAGCTCCAGGGCCCACGGGCCGACCGCCACCCCCGCGGGGGTGTGCCACAGGGCGGTGTAGGCGTCGCGCCAGGGCGAGTTCGCCCAGGCCAGGGCCAGCACGGTCGCGGCGAGCAGCACGACGGCGCTGCCCGCCTCGGTGGCCAGGAACGCCCGCACGGGCGGGGCGAGCGTGGCCATGCGGGCGCGCGTCGACGTCGGGCGGGCGGTGCTCACCGGGTCACCCGGTGCGCTGCGGTCGGCGCCGTCACAGGTCGGGGGAGCCCGCCGTGGCGGGGACGTGCGCGCCGTGCCCCGCGGCCCGCAGCGCGTCCCGCAGCCGCTCTGCCGCGGCGTCGAGGTCCGCGGCCGGCACGTCGGCGCGGGCGTTGGCGAACGTGAGGCTGGACTCGTCCCACGCGGGCAGCACGTGCAGGTGCAGGTGCGGCACCTCGAACCCGGCGACGAGCAGCGCCGCACGCGGTGCGTCCCACGCGGCCTGCTGGGCCCGGCCGACGGTCTTGGCCACGACCACCAGGTGCGCGAGCAGGTCGTCGGGGGCGTCGGTGAGCTGGTCGACCTCGGCGCGCGGCACGACCAGCGTGTGCCCGTCGGTGATGGGCGCGATGGTGGTGAACGCGACGGCCCGGTCGTCCGACCAGACGAAGCGCCCGGGGATCTCGCCGTCGATGATGCGCGTGAACAGCGTGGTCATGGGCCCACGCTACTGCCGCAGGACGCCGGTGGTCGCGGAGCGCCCGGGCGGCGCCGGCCGGGTGCTGAATCGTTTAGGTCGTGGACCGGGGTGGTTGCCGGACGCCGCGAACCGGTAGGAAACGGGTGTGCTCCCCTCCACCACACCCGCCCCCTCCGCCGCGCGGACCACGTCAGCGCCCACCCGTCGCGCCCGGCCCGCCGTCGGCGCCCTCGCCGCCGTGCTCGCGCTGGCGGCGCTCACCGCCTGCTCCTCCGACACCCCGCCCGATCCCGAGGCCGTGCCCACGAGCGCGACCACCACGCTCGCGGCCGCGCCCGTCGAGCTCACCCCGACCGACCCCGACGCCTGCCTCGCGGAGGGCGTCGCCGCCGCCGACGTCGGCGAGGACCTCGCCGCCACGCACGTGGCGTGGGCGGGCTCGGGCACCCGCGGCGTCGTCCTGTCGCCGCAGGACGGCGGCGACGTGTGCCAGTGGGCCGACGAGCTGGTCCGGCTCGCGTCCCAGGGCTACCTCGTGGCCACGTTCACCTGGGGCGGTGCTGCGGAGGAGTCCGTGCGCGGCGCCGTCGACGTCCTGCGGGCCGCCGGCGCCCAGGACGTCGCGCTCGTCGGCGCGTCGATGGGCGGGGCCTGGTCGGCGGCCCTCGCGCAGGACCTCGACGCCGCCGCCGTCGTCGCGCTCAGCCCGCCCGCCGCCTTCGGCGACCTCGACGCGACGGCCGCGTCGCACGGGTACACCGGTCCGATCGTCGTGGTCGCCTCCGCGGACGACGGCGACGTGCCGGCCGCGCAGAGCATGCAGGTCGCCCCGCTCGACGACCCCGACGCCTACGTCGAGCTGAGCGGGTCCGCGCACGGCGTCGCGCTCCTGGACGGCGAGCACGCCGACCAGGTCCGCGACATCATCGACGAGACGCTGGCCGCCGGCTTCGGCGGCTGACCGTGGACCGGCACCGGGCTGCGCGCCCTGGAGCGTGCAGCCCGGTGCCGGTGGGCCCGGCGGGCGTCAGAGGTAGCGGACGGGGTCGAACTCCTCGAGCGGGATGATCCGCAGCCGCGGCAGCTGCACGTTGAACGCCGCGACGTCCGTCTCCAGGTCGAACACGCTCAGGCCGCGGGACGTCAGCTGCGCGAGCTGCTGGCTGGTGAACTCCCGGAACGCCATGAGCCCGACCCGCCGGCCGCCGTCGACGAGCTGCTCGACCTCGGGGGCGAAGTCGCCGTCGTGGCTGGCCAGCAGCACGTCGCCGTCGCGCAGCGCGATCGCCTCGAGCGTGCGCTTGATGCCGATGTCGACGACCTTCTCGTACGACTCGCCCGACAGCGGGATCGGCACGAACCCGATGGCCGTGAGCGCCTGCACGAACGACATCGGCAGCGTGCCGTTGGACGCGTTGAGGAAGAACAGCGCCTTGACCGGCTGCCCCCACGTGCTCTGCGCGAAGCTCAGCACCCGCTCCCAGCGCGGCCGCTGCTCGGGCGTGGGCCGGCCGCCGAGGATCGACGAGCCGAGCGTGGCGTCGATGTTCTCCCCGTCGACGAGCAGGTAGGTCGTCCCGGTCCCCGGGGGCGCGGCGTCGCTCATCCGGCCAGCGTAGACGCCGGGGCCCGCGCGGCGCCGGGCGACGGGCCTGCGACCTGCGGCGGTGGCATGATGCAGCGCGAGCCGGGGCGGCCGGCGCGGGTGGACCGGTCCCCGTGCGCGACCGGCCGACGGGCACCGGCACGGGCGGGGGGGGACGGGCGATGGTCGACGACGGCGTCGCGGACGACCGGACGGCGCAGCCGCGGGCCGACGTGCGGCTGGCCGCCGAGGCGTGGGAGTCCCTGTTCCGCGCCCAGGTCGCGCTCATGCGCCGGTTCCAGGCCGACGACGTCTGGGGCGAGCTGAGCATCCAGGAGTACGACGTGCTGTTCACGCTCGCCCGTGCCCCGGAGGGCACGCTGCGCCCGCGCGACCTCGGCGAGGGCAGCCTGCTCACCCAGCCGAGCCTGTCCCGGCTCGTCGACCGGCTCGAGGCGGCCGGGCTGGTGACGCGCGCGCCCGTGGCGGGGGACCGGCGCGGACGGGCCGTCCGGCTGACGGACGCGGGCCGGGCCGCGCAGCGCGAGATCGGCCGCCGGCACGTGCGCTCCATCGACCACCTCGTGGGCGGCGCGCTCGACGCCGACGAGCTGACCACGCTGCGCCGGCTGTGCGACAAGCTGCGGGCCGCCCAGCCGCACCTGGTCGACCCCGTGGCGGCGCCCGGGCGCGCCGGCTGACCGACCCCACCTCCTGCCGGGCCCGGCCGGTCGGTGACCTGCGGCACCTCAGGACCTCGGGCCCACCCCTGCCGGACGGGTGACGGCGACGATGGTGAGACGTCGCACCCGCGGCGGCCACCGATCGCACACCGAGGAGGGGACGGATGCGGATCCTGCTCGCCGTGGCCTCGCGCCACCAGGGGACCTGGGAGATCGGCGAGGTGATGGCCGGGGTGCTCGCCGGCCGTGGCCACGTCGTGGACCAGCGCGCGCCCGAAGACGTCCCGTCGCTCGACGGGTACGACGCCGTGCTGCTCGGCTCCGCGGTGTACGTCGCGCACTGGCTGCCGGCCGCCCGGCACCTCGCCGACGCGTTCGCCGACGAGCTGCGCGCCCGGCCGGTGTGGATCTTCTCGTCCGGCCTGGCCACCCAGCCCGCCAACTCGGCGAACTCCCCGCTCGAGATCGCCGCGCTGCGCGAACGGATCGGCGCCCGCGGGCACCGCTCGTTCCGCGGGCGGCTGGACCGTGCGGCGCTGACGTTCGCCGAGCGCGCCATCATCGCCGGCGGACGCGCCAAGGAGGGCGACCACCGCGACATGGCGGCGGTCGCGACGTGGGCGACGCAGATCGGCGAGGAGCTGGACCTGCTCGCGGCGACGCCGGCGACGCCCGCCCGCGTCTGACGCGGGCCCCGGCCGTGCCCGCCGCCGTCAGGCGGGCGCGGGTGCGGCCAGCCGCAGCGCGCGCAGCTCGGCCTCGACCGCCCGCATGCGCGGGCGCTGCGCCGGGTCCTGCCGGGTCATGGCCCGCAGCAGGCGCGCCCAGTCGGGGTCGACCGACGGCGGCACCTGCGGCCCGTGCAGCAGGCGCGCCACGGACGTGCTGATCGGGTCGCCGGGGTAGGCCCGGTCGCCCGTGAGGCACTCGAGGAGCACCAGGCCGAGGGAGTAGACGTCGCTGCCCGGGCCGATGTCCAGCCCGAGCGCCTGCTCGGGGGACTGGTACGACGCGGTCGCGCTGGCGCTCGCGGTCCCGCCGTGCGACGCGGCGATGCCGAAGTCGGCGACCACCACGGGCACGCGCGGCGCGTCCCGGTGGCCCGACGGGGCGGTGCGGGACGAGACGAGCACGTTCGACGGCTTGACGTCGCGGTGCACCACACCGGCCGCGTGCGCGTGCCCGAGGCCCTGCGCGACCTGCCGGCCGATGTCGGCTGCCGTCGCGGCGTCGGTCGGGCCCTCGGCGAGCAGCTCGCGCAGCGTCCGGCCCTCGACGAGCTCCATGACGAGGAACGCCACCGGGCCGGTGCCGTCGAGGACGTCGGCACCCACGTCGAGCAGCGCGACCAGCGTCGGGTGCGTGAGCTCGGCGAGCACCCGCGCCTCCTGGGCGTAGCGGCGCACCTGCTCCGGCGTGGCGTCGTCGAGCCGGAAGATCTTCACCGCGACGGGGCGGTCCAGGCGGGTGTCGACGCCGCGGAACACCTGTGCGGAGCCGCCCTCGCCGAGGCGCGGGCCCAGCACGTACCGGTGCGCGAGCTCGGGGGCGGCGTGCCGGCCGCGGCCGCTCACGGGCGGTCCTTGGTCATCGTCTGCACGTCCTCGCAGGGGGCTGTCAGGGGGCGGTCAGGGGGCGTCTCGACGGTAGGGCGGGTGCGGACCGGTCGCACGCCGGGGCGCGTCGGTGCTGGTCAGGCGTCCGGGAGGGAGATGACACGGCGTCGGGTCAACGTCACTGCGGCGGGGTGCGTGCTCCGGTCGGCCGGTACGCGCCAGCGGTGCGATGATCGTCGGGTGTCCGTGACGCCCCCCACCACGACCACCGCCACCGCCGACGCGCTCGCCCCGTACGACGCCGTCCTGCTCGCCTCGTTCGGCGGACCGAACGGTCACGACGACGTGATGCCGTTCCTCCGCAACGTGACCGCGGGCAAGGGCATCCCGGACGAGCGCCTGGCCGTGGTCGCCGAGCACTACCACCACTTCGGCGGTGCCAGCCCGATCAACGGACAGAACCTCGCCCTGCGGGCGGCCCTGGTCGACGAGCTGGCCCGACGCGGGATCGACGTGCCCGTGCTGTGGGGCAACCGCAACTGGGAGCCGTACACCGCCGACGCGCTCGCGCAGGCGCACGCCGACGGGGCCCGCCGCGTGCTCGCGCTCGTCACCAGCGCGTACTCCTCCTACTCGGGCTGCCGCCAGTACCGCGAGCACTTCTGGTCGTCCCTCGAGGAGGTCGGTGCCCAGGTCGGCAGCGCACCCGGGGAGCACCCGCTCGAGATCGACAAGGTGCGCTCCTACTTCAACCACCCGGGGTTCGTCGAGGCCGGCACCGACGCCGTCGTCGAGGCCTACGGGCAGGTGGACCCCGCCGCGGACTGGCCCCGGCTGCTGTTCGTCACGCACTCGATCCCCGACACGATGGAGGAGGCCTCGCAGGTCGCCGGAGCCTCCTACCGCGCCCAGCACCTGGACGTGGCGCGCTCGATCGCCGCCGCGGCCACGCGTCGCCTCGGCCGGCCGCTGGAGTGGGACCTCGTGTACTGCTCCCGCTCCGGCCCGCCCCACCAGCCGTGGCTCGAGCCGGATGTCAACGACCACCTGCGGGCCCTGCACGCCGCCGGCACCACGTCGGTCGTGATGGCGCCGATCGGCTTCGTCTCCGACCACATGGAGGTGGCCTTCGACCTCGACACCGAGGCGATGGCGACGGCGGCCGAGCTCGGCGTCCACGCGGTGCGGGCCGGGACGGTCGGCACCCGGGAGCCGTTCGTGCGGGGCCTGGTCGACCTGCTGCTGGAGCGCGCTGCGACCCGTCGCGCCCTCGACGCCGGTGCCGAGCCGGTCCGCGGCGCGACCGTCGGCGACCTGCCGCCGTTCCGGTCGGTCTGCGCCCCCGGGTGCTGCCGCCAGCGCGCCGGCGTCGACTCCGGCGTCCTGGCCGCGTGCTCGGCCGACCCCGCGTCCTGACGCACCCGCCCCACCCGGGACGCCACGTGCGCCCGACCCCACCGAAGGAGCCCGCTGTGACCACGCCCGACGCCGAGGCGCTGAACGCGACCGTCCGCTACACGATGTGGACGGTCCTCGCCCTCGCGCAGCCGCTGCCCGCCGACGACGACGCGCGTGACGCGGCCGTCGCCGACGCCCTGGCGGCCGTCACGTCGGACCCGGGCCTGGTGGTGCGCGGCTGGTACGACGTCTCGGGGCTGCGGGCGGACGCCGACCTCATGGTGTGGTGGCACGCAGAGACGGTCGAGCAGGTCCAGGGCGCGTACCAGCGCCTGCGGGCCAGCGGGCTCGGTGCGCACCTGACGCCCGTGTGGTCGGTCGTCGGCCTGCACCGCCCGGCGGAGTTCAACCGCGGGCACGTGCCGGCGTTCCTCGCCGGGGAGCCCGCCGGGGACTACATCTGCGTCTACCCCTTCGTCCGGTCGTACGACTGGTACGTGCTGCCCGAGGCGGAGCGTCGGGAGATGCTCGTCGAGCACGGGCACGCCGCCCGTGACTACGCCGACGTGCGCGCCAACACCGTCGCGTCGTTCGCGCTCGGCGACTACGAGTGGATCCTGGCGTTCGAGGCGCCCGAGCTGCACCGGATCGTCGACCTCATGCGCGAGCTGCGGAACACGAAGGCCCGCCTGCACGTGCGCGAGGAGCTGCCCTTCTACACCGGCCCACGGACGACCCTCGAGGCGTGGGCCGCGACCCTGCCGCGCGCCTGACGCCCTGCGACCCGGGCGCCGCCGGGGGATGATCGGGGCATGCCCGACGACGTGCACCCCCAGCGTCCCGCCGAGGACCCGACCGCCCGGCCGTACGACGAGCGGCCGGCAGGGGGCGGTCCGTCGCCCGCCGGGACGTGGGCCGTCGTCGAGGTCGCCGGGGCGGTCCCGCCTGCGCACGGGCCGCACGGGCACCCGTGGCTCACGTTCGACGGCGACGGGGTGCTCTTCGGCCACGCCGGCGTGAACCGGGTGCGCAGCACCTGGTCGCTCGACGGTGGTCGCCTGACGGTGGGCCCGGTCGTCCAGACGATGATGGCCGGGCCGGACGACGTCACGCGCAGCGAGGTCGCCCTCGTCGCGGCGCTCACCGCGGGCGGCACCCTCGAGCCGACCGACGACGGGCTCGCGCTGCGCGCCACGGACGGGACGACGCTCCTGCTGCGGCCCGCACCGCCCGGCACCGGGACGTCCGGAGGAGCGGGGCACGCGCTGCGCTGACGCGCAGGCGTGGCCTCACGGGACCGTCAGGGGTACAGGCCGCGGATCAGGTGCGCCTCGGCGACGCGTCGCACGCCGATCGTCAGGGCCGCCTCGCGCAGGCTCACCTGCTCGGCCCGCGCCAGCTCGCTGACCGCGCGGTACGAGGCGAGCATCCGCTGCTCCAGGCGCTCCGCGATCTCCTGCGCGGTCCACCAGTACGCCTGGTTGGCCTGCACCCACTCGAAGTAGCTGACGACCACGCCGCCGGCGTTCGCGAGGATGTCCGGAACCACGACCACGCCCCGGTCGGCGAGCACCCGGTCGCCCTCGGTCGTCGTCGGGCCGTTGGCACCCTCGACGACCCACCGGGCCTTGACGCGTGCCGCGCTGTCCGCGTCGAGGACGCCCTCCACCGCCGCGGGCACCAGCACGTCGACGTCGAGGGCCAGCAGCGCGGCGTTGTCGACCGCGTCCGCGTCGCCGAACCCCACGACCGACCCCGTGCGGCTCACGTGCTCCAGCAGCGCGGGCACGTCGAGGCCGTCGGCGCGGTGCACGCCTCCGCGCTCGTCGCTGACCGCGACCACGCGCGTGCCGGCCTCGTGCAGCAGCCGGGTGGCGTGCGAGCCGACCTTCCCGAACCCCTGCACCGCGGCCGTGACCTCGGAGAGCTCGACGCCCGCGTCGGCGAGGGTGGCCCGGGCGGCGTGCACGACACCCTGCGACGTCGCGGTCGGGCGTCCCAGCGACCCGCCCACGGCCAGGGGCTTGCCGGTCGTCACGGCGGGGATGGTGAAGCCCTGGTTCACGGAGTAGGTGTCCATCACCCAGGCCATCGTGCGCTCGTCGGTCCCGATGTCGGGGGCCATGATGTCCTTCTCCGGCCCGATCATCGACGAGATCTCGCTGGTGTACCGGCGCGTGACCCGCTCCAGCTCGGCCGGCGAGTACGCGTGGGGGTCGATGGTCACGCCACCCTTCGCGCCGCCGTACGGCACGTCGACGACCGCGCACTTCCACGTCATCCACATGGCGAGCGCGCGGACCTCGTCGATGTCGACGCCCGGCGCGTACCGCAGGCCGCCCTTGCCGGGCCCGCGGCTGATGTTGTGCTGCACGCGGTAGCCGGTGAAGACCTCGACGCCGCCGCCGTCGCGCCGCAGCGGCACCGCGACGCGCATCTCGCGCCGCGGGGTCGCGAGGACCTCGTGCAGCCCGGCGTCGTAGCCGAGGATCTCGACGGCCCGGGCGAGCTGGGCCTGGGCGGTGAGCAGCGGGGCGTCGGGGTCCACGTCGGGCATGGCGTCCACCCTGGCACGCGATCGACGCGCGCGCGCCCCGATCGGCGTCGCTCGGACGTCCCGGTCCCGACGGGCGGGACGCGCGGGCGCACCCGCCCCGGTCGGTGGACGTCCTGGTCAGGCGGACGAGCGCACCACGAGCTCGGGGGCGAAGATCTGCGGGGCGCTCGGCGGGGCGCCGTTGAGCTGGTCGAGCAGGCGCGCACCGGCGGCACGGGCCATGGCGACCACGGGCTGGATCACGGTCGTCAGCGGGGGTGTCGTGGACGCGGAGACGCCCAGGTTGTCGTAGCCGACGACCGCGATGTCGCCGGGGACGTCCTTGCCGAGCTCGGTCAGCGCGCGCAGCGCCCCGGCGGCCATGAGGTCGGACGCGACGAAGATGCCGTCCGTCTCCGGGTGCGCGGCGATCAGCGCGCGGGTGGCGTCCGCCCCGGAGGAGATCGTGAAGTCGCCCTGCACGACCGCGGAGTCGTCGAGGCCAGCGTCGCTCATCGCGCGGCGCCACCCCAGCAGACGGTCGATGCCGGCGGACATGTCCTGCGGCCCGGCGACCGTCGCGATGTGCCGGCAGCCGCGGTCCACGAGGTGCTGCGTGGCCAGTCGCCCGCCCTCGGCGTTGTCGGTGTCGACGTACTGGACGTCGTCGTCGGGCGCGGACAGCGGTCGGCCGACGAACACGTTCGGCACGCGGGACGTGAGCAGCGCCTGGTCGAGCGCGTCGTCCCGGTGGTGCGAGACGACGATCGCGCCGTCGACGTGCCCGTTGCGCAGGTACCTGATCGTGCGGTCGCTCTCGCCGGGGCGGGCGATGACCAGCACCACCTGGATGTCGGAGTCCGCGAACGCCGTGCTCAGCCCGTTGAGGGTGCCGGCGAAGAAGGGGTCGGAGAGCACGCGCTCGTCGGGCTCGGGCACCACCAGGGCGATCGAGTCCGTGCGACGGGTCACGAGGGACCGTGCGGCGCGGTTGGGGGTGTAGCCGAGGTCGGCGACGGCGGCCGCGACGGCCGCGAGCGCCTCGGGCGAGACGCGCAGCCCGCCGTTGATCGCGCGCGAGGCGGTCGACCGGGACACGCCCGCACGCTCGGCGACCTCCTCGAGCGTGGGCGCTGCGGGACGGACGCGCTCGGCGCGTACCGGGATGCTGTCGACCACCGTTGGTCTTCCCTCCTCGCTGCCCGGGGCAGCACGACGTGCGGCGGTGTTCGGCCGGGACCTCGTCGGCGAGGGTACCCGCACACCGTGGGGCTCACGGGGCCGGGCGTCCCTGGTGGACGCCCGGCCCCGTGGTCGCACTAGCCCTTGACGGCGCCGGCCATGATGCCGGCGACCAGCTGACGCCCTGCGACCGCGAACAGCACGAGCAGCGGGATGGTCGAGAGCACGACGCCCGCCATGATCAGCGACATGTCCTTGAAGTAGGACGCCTGCAGCAGCTGCAGCGCCACCGGCAGCGTCGGGTTGGTGGACCCGAGCACGATGAACGGCCAGAAGAAGTTCGTCCAGGACGCGACGAACGTGAACAGGCCGAGCATGACCGCCGCGGGGCGTGCGGCGGGCAGCGCCACCGACCAGAACGTGCGGATCATCGACGCGCCGTCCACGCGGGCGGCCTCGATGAGCTCGTACGGCAGGGCCGACTCGAGGTACTGCGTCATCCAGAACACGCCGAACGCCGTGACCAGGCCGGGCACGATGACGGCCTGCAGCTGGCCGATCCACCCGAGCTGCGACATGACGATGAACAGCGGGATGATGCCGAGCTGCGTCGGCACGGCCGTGGTGGCGATGACGAACAGCAGCAGGCCCTTGCGCCCGCGGAACCGGAGCTTGGAGAACGAGAACCCGGCGAGCGTGGAGAACAGCACGGTCGTGGCGGACGTCACGGTCGCGACGATCACCGAGTTCGTCAGGGCCTGCCAGAACCCGATGTCGGACTCCAGGACCCGCTGGACGTTGGCGAGGAAGTTGCCCTCGGGCAGCAGGCCCGGGATGGGGTTCTGCGCGATGGTCTGCGCGTCGGAGCTGGCGAGCAGGAACGCGTAGTAGATCGGCAGCACGAAGACCGCGAGCGCGAGCGTGAGCAGCAGGTACGTGACCCAGCCGGGCCGCCGCTCGGAGCCGTGGCCGCCGCTGCGCCGGCGTCGGGCCGCGGCCCGTGCGGCGCCGGCGCCCGCGGTCTGCCGGACGTAGGGGAGGGACGGCGCGCTCATCGTGCGACCTTCTTCCGTGCCTTGGCGGTGGCGGAGCCGTCGGACGCGATCCGCTGGGTGAGCCAGAAGTTCAGCAGGCCGATGGCGACGATGATGATGAAGAGCACCCAGGCGACCGCCGCGGCCCTTCCGAAGCTCTTCTGGCTGCCGAACGCCAGCTCGTAGACGTACATCGTGACCGTCATCCACTGCCGGCCGGGGCCGCCCTGGCCGAGCTGGTCGAACATGCGCGGCTCGTCGAAGATCTGCAGCCCGCCGATGGTCGAGGTGATGACCACGAAGATGATCGTCGGGCGCAGCTGCGGGATCGTGATGGAGAAGAACTGCCGCACGCGGCCGGCGCCGTCGATGACGGCCGCCTCGTACAGGTCGCGCGGGACGGCCTGCATCGCGGCGAGCAGGATCAGCGTGTTGTAGCCGGTCCAGCGGAAGTTGACCATGGTGGCGATGGCGATGTGGCTGGGCAGCGGCTGCGCGTGCCAGCCGATCGGGTCGATGCCGACGAGGGCGAGGACGGCGTTGGCCACGCCCGACTGGTCGGCGAACACCTTGCCGAAGATGAGGGCGACGGCGACCGGTGCGACGACGTACGGCACCAGGACGCCCATGCGCCAGAAGGTCTTCGCGCGCAGGTTCGCGTCGAGGATCGCCGCGAGGACGACCGCGACCATGAGCTGCGGGATGGTCGACAGCGCGAAGATGCTGAAGGTGTTGCGCAGGCCCTTCCAGAAGTTCGGCTCGTTGAACACGAACGCGAAGTTCTCGAACCCGACGAAGTCACCCTGGCCCCCCAGCAGGTGCCAGTCGAAGACCGAGACGTACGCGGTGTAGAGCAGCGGGAACAGACCCGTCAGCCCGAACAGCAGGAAGAACGGGGAGATGTACAGGTACGGCGAGACCTTCACGTCCCAGCGGGACAGGGTCTGGCTGAACCCGACGCGCCGCGGGGCCCGCGAGGGGTCCTGCGCCGGGCGGCGCATGCGCGGCGGTCTGGTCGACGTGGCCATGGCGGGGGTCCTCCGGAAGGGGTGGGGTGCTGACGCGGGCGGGGCCGGGCCGGTGGCGGTCGCCACCGACCCGGCCCCGTGCTGCGGCTGGTCAGGTCAGCCGAGGCCCTCGACGACCCCGACGACGGTCTCCCACTGGGCGGCCGGGTCGGCGCCGTTGACGTCGACCTCCGTCAGCGCGTTGCCGATCGCCTGCTGGATCGTGAAGTAGTTCGGGCCCTTGAAGGGCACGACGACACCCTGCGAGCGGTTCGAGAGGATCTCACCGACGGGGGCGTCGTTGAAGAACGCGTTGGTCGCGGACTGGATGTCCTCGGACTCCTGCGCCTCGATCTGGCTCGGGAAGGTGCCCTTGTTGTTGAAGGCCTCGATCTGCTGCTCGGGCGCGGTCAGCCACGCGGCGAGCTTCTTGGCCTCCTCGACGTTGGCGCCCTGCGACGGCACCGTGAGGAACGAGCCGCCCCAGTTGCCGGCACCGCCGGGGAACACGTCGGCCAGGTCCCAGCCCTCGACGCCGGCCGCGTTGCCCTCGATCACGCCGAGCATCCAGCCCGGGGCGAGCATCACGGCGAAGCCGTCGTTCTGGAACGAGTTCGTCCAGTCCTCGCTCCACTGCGAGTAGTGGGCGGAGAGCCCGTCCGTGACCGAGGCCTGGACGACCTGCTCGTAGATCTCCTTGACGCGACCGTCGGAGACGGCCGTGACCGTGCCGTCCTCGGACTCGTAGGGGAACTCCTCCTGGTTGATCATGCCCTGGTAGATGGCACCGGCGGAGTCGAAGAACGCCTTGCCGCCCGAACCCTCGGAGTACTGCTTGCCGACCTCGAAGAACTGCTCCCACGTGGCGGAGTCGCCGCCGAAGAGCTCCGCGACGGACTCACGGTCGGCGGGCAGGCCGGCGGCCTCGAACAGGTCCGCGCGGTACGCGATGCCCTGGGGGCCGATGTCCGTGCCGTAGCCGACGAGCTTGCCGTCCTCGGTCGTGGCCTGCGCGACCTTCCAGTCGAGCCAGCGGCCCTCGACGTCGGGGGAGGACAGGTCCTCGAAGTAGTCGGGGAACTGCATCAGCTCGGGCAGCCAGTCGACCTCGACGGCCTCGATGTCCGAGGTGCCGGAGCCCGCGGCGAGCCGGCTGTTGAGGTTCTCGCGGGCCTCGTCGGCGGTGGCCGCACGCTTCTGCTCGATGGTGACGCCCGGGTTCTCCTCCTCGTACCGGGCGAACATCTCGTCGGTGTAGCCGAACTCGTTGAACGTCGCGACCGTGAGGGTGACGTCGCCACCCGCGGTCTCGTCGTCGTCGCCCCCGGCGTTGCCGGAGCAGGCCGTGGCGAGCAGGGCGACGCTCGTCACCCCGGCTGCGAGCGCCCACGCCTTGCGTGTGGTCTTGCGCACTGTGACTCCCTTGTCATCGGACGGCGTCCTCGCCGTACCCCGTGTCGCGTCCGGCGCCCGGCCGTCGCTGGGGGCGCGGCGGGCGTGCGGACGTGGGGCCGTGGGGCCCCCGCGTGGTTGCGCTCTCACGACCAGGCTGACCCGGACCGCGGGAGCGTTCCCACGCGCTGCGGACACCTTGGTCCGGTGCTGGTCCGGTGTCAAGGACGGGTGCCCCGGGGGCGAGGTGTGGTAGCGGTCCCACGGTCGTATGTGCCCAGGTCAGAGCGCTGAGTCGCGTCAGTTGCGTTACCCAATCGTTACGGCTGGGACAAGCGTCCGACACCGGTCCGTGATGCGCCCGGACCGGCGTCCCGGGGTCAGGTTCAGGCGTGCGCGGGCGGGTGGGGGGCTCCGCCCTGCGTGCCGGGCGCGCGCGCGACCCAGCGCCGCGCGACCTCCTGCTCGACCTCGAGCACGGAGCGCACGGCCCCGGCGGCCGCGTCCTCGACGGCGGCGGCGAACAGCGGGACCGTCGCACGGACCTCCCCGACGTAGCGCACCTGCGTGCTCGTGCCGTCGTCGCCGGGGGCGAGGGTCGCCCGGCCCGTCACGCGCACGGGCGCGCCCGCGATCTCCACGACCACGGTCCCCGCGCGCGACCCGTCCGCGGCCGGGGCCTCCCAGGCCTCGACCTGCCGGACGTCGATCCTCGAGCCGACCAGGGCGCGGGCGTGGGCGGGGATCTGCTCCGACGGCAGCGCCCGGCGGGTGGTGACGGTGAACGCGCCGTCCGCGTCGCCCGTCACGTCGACCTGCTGGTCCAGCGCCCCCGACGCGCGCACCTTCGCGTGCACGTACTGCGGGTCGGCCAGCATCCGTGCCGCCCCGGCCGTGCCGACCGGGAACGAGAGCCTCACGTCGATCAGCACACGCCCTCCCTCGCAGGGCGCGCCGCCCCTGCCGCGAGCCTAGTCGCGCCGGGGTCCGCCCGCGTGGACCGACGGTCCGACCGACGTCCGCGGTGCGGGCGGGCCCGCCGGGTCGGCACGCCGGAACGTACCCTGGGGCGGTGTCCACGCTCAGCGACCTCGTCGCGCACCACGGGCCGCTCGGCGCGCCGGACCTGGAGTGGCTGCACCTGCTCGTCGGCGACTGGCAGGTCATCTCCGACCTCGCGTTCGCCGACCTCGTGATGTGGCTGCCGGTGGCGGACGGCGACTTCGTCGCGGTGGCGCAGTGCCGCCCGTCGACGGGTGCGACGGTGCACTACGACGACGTGGTGGGCTCCCGGCCGCCGGACGGGCAGCGCCCGCAGCTGCGCCGCGCGCTCGTCGAGCAGGCCCCGCAGCGCTCGCGCGAGCCGCGCTGGTTCGGCTCGTACGCCGTGCGCGAGGAGGCCGTGCCGGTGGTGCGCGACGGGCGCGCCATCGCGGTCATCGCCCGGCAGACGAACCTCGGCGGCGCGCGGACACCGAGCCGGCTCGAGCTCAACTACGTCGAGGCGGCCGACGACCTGCTGGGCATGGTCGCGCGCGGGGAGTTCCCCGCCACGGACGCGCCCACCGGACCCCGCCGCGGCGCGCCCCGCGTCGGCGACGGCCTGGTGCGTCTCAACGGCGAGGGCGAGGTCCTGTACGCCAGCCCCAACGCGCTGTCCTGCTTCCACCGCCTCGGCGCGCTGGGCGACCTCACCGGTCGTTCGCTGGTCGAGGTCACGGCCGACCTCATCGAGCAGAACGCGACCGTCGACGAGTCGATGCCGCTCGTCCTCATGGGGCGGGCCCCGTGGCGCGTCGACGTCGAGGCGCGCGGCGTGGCGCTCTCCCTGCGTGCGGTGCCGCTCACCGAGCGGTCCGAGCGCGTGGGTGCGGTGCTGCTCTGCCGGGACGTGTCCGAGCTGCGGCGTCGTGAGCGTGAGCTGATCACCAAGGACGCGACGATCCGCGAGATCCACCACCGCGTGAAGAACAACCTGCAGACCGTCGCGGCGCTGCTGCGCCTGCAGTCGCGCCGCATGAGCTCGCCCGAGGCCCGGGACGCGCTGGCCGAGGCGATGCGACGGGTCGCGACGATCGCGCTCGTGCACGAGACCCTCTCGCAGACGCTCGACGAGTCGGTGCCGTTCGACGACCTGGTCGGTCGCAGCCTGCGGCTGGCGGCGGACGTCGCGACCGCCGGTGCGCAGGTCCGCACCACCGTGCGCGGCTCGTTCGGCGCCGTGCCCGCGGAGGACGCGACGGCCCTGGCGCTCGTGCTGACGGAGCTCGTCACCAACGCGGTCGAGCACGGGTTCGACGGGCGTGAGCGCGGGACGGTCGAGGTCGTGGCGGTCCGTGACGAGGACGCGCTGCGGGTCGAGGTCAACGACGACGGCGCCGGTGTGCCGGCGGAGCAGGGCGCGGGCACGGGGCTCGGGACGCAGATCGTCCTCACCCTCGTGCGCAACGAGCTCGGGGGCTCCATCGAGTGGCTGCCCCGCGAGGGCGGCGGCACGTCGGTCGTCATCGAGGCCCGTCTGCGCCAGGGCCGCGACGCGGCGACCGTCGCGTGACACGCGCGGTCGGCGATCTTGGCCCGCGGCTACGACGCCGCAGGGCTCTCCGCTGACGCATGGCTCTCCGCTGAGGGCCCGTCAGGCGGACGGCGTGACGAGGTCCGCCGCGCAGGCGTGACGAGGCACCGCCGCGCAGACGTGACGCGCAGACGTGACGAGGCCCCGCTGCCCGGGGGCGGGCGGCGGGGCCTCGTGCGTGCGTCGGTGCGTCAGCCGGCGCGGCGCTGGCGCGCCGTGCGACGCTTGAGCGCGCGGCGCTCGTCCTCGGACAGGCCGCCCCAGACGCCGGCGTCCTGGCCGGTCTCGATGGCCCACTTCAGGCACGTGTCGACGACGTCGCAGCGACGGCAGACGGCCTTGGCCTCGTCGATCTGCTGCAGCGCGGGGCCGGTGTTGCCGATCGGGAAGAAGAGCTCAGGGTCCTCGTCGAGGCAGGCTGCGCGGTGGCGCCAGTCCATGTCAGGCCTCCTTGGCACGCGACAGTGCGGCGCCCCGTGATGGGGGCGCGCCGATGTCGCGAGATGCAGTGGTGGGGGGAATCGTGCTGCGGACAAGCCTCACACCACCTGGACGCGGGCACAAGGGTTACGGCAACGTTTCCTCAGGGTAACGCGTGAGGCGTTCGTCACATCTGAGCCCTCGCTGGGAGTCCGCCCCACGCGGCCTGTGCGCTCCCCGGCAGGAGTGCTCTGAACATCCGTCCAGAACAAGGGACGTTGGGCCTGGCATGTGCTCTGACCTGCAGGTTCACCCGTTCGAGGGCTGGTGCGCGTCGCTCGGGGCGCCTCGGGCGCCGCGCTCGACGCCGCCGTCGTGACGTGGCTCACGCGCCACCGGCGGGGCGCGGGCTCGTCCCGTCACCTCCGCCCGGTGGTCCGAGCATCCGGCGCAGTCTGGTAGTGGGTGTGACGCACGCGACGTCCGGCTGCGCGCCGTAGGGTCGTGCCGTGCCGCACGACCTGCCCCGGACCCGCCCGCCCGCGCTGCTCGCCGTCGTCGTGGCCGTCGGCCTCGAGGCGCTGGCGCTCGTCGTCGCCGCAGGTGCCGGGCTCGTCTCGGCGGTGCGCGGCGCGCAGGACGTGGGCGCGACGTGGGGCCTCGTGGTCCTCGCCGCCCTCGCCGCGCTCCTGCTCGCGCAGGCCGCGCGCGGGCTGTGGCAGGGGCGGCGCTGGGGGCGGGGCCCGGTGCTCACCGCCCAGATCCTCCTCGTCGTCGTCGCCTGGACCTGGTGGGGCGTCGGCGGGTCCGTCCCGGCCCTGCTGGTGGCGGCCCTCGGCCTGCTCGTCGGGGTCGGCGTCCTGCTGCCGTCGGTCGTGCGGGCCACCACGCGCACGGGCCCCGACGGTCCGCCGAGCCCGCCCGCGGGCTGACCCTCCCGGCGGCCTCACACGTCGCACGCGTAGACCTGGACCGGCTCCAGGACGCGGTCGAGGCGCAGCACGCCGCGCCCCGGGCCCGACCGGTGCGGGTCGACGAGCAGCCACGCGCCCGGCCCCAGCAGATCGGCCGCCGCGCTGCCGCGCGCGTCGAGCACGAGCAGGTGCCGACCGCGCACCGCCTGCGCCACCATCCCCCGGTACGCGGTGGTGGCGTGCGTCGTCGTGGTGGCCACCGCCGCCGTCCGGGCACCGGCGCGCGGGAGGGCGAGCCCGTCGAGCACACCCGGTGCCGAGTGCTCCAGCTCGTCGGCGTCGTCGACCAGGACGACCGGCGACGGCGTCCCGCCGCCCGACGCCGTCCCGCCCGGCACCGGGCCGACCGGCAGCGCCCGGCCGTCCAGGCCCGCGAGGTCGTCCGGCGAGACGTCGCGCCAGGGCCCCGGCTCGGCCCGGGGCGCCACGCGCAGCACCGGCACGCCGCGGCGCGCCCACGCGTGCGCCAGGGTCCGCAGCGCGCCGGTGCGGCCCGAGCCCGGCGGGCCCGCCACCAGGAGGGTGGCCCCCGCCGGGACGGCCGTCGGCCCGGGCCCGTCACCCCCCAGCCCGAGGAGCAGACCCGCCGGCACGGGCAGGGTGCCGGCGTCCGGCAGGGGCACCCGCTCGGGCAGCGGGCCGATCCGCAGGGGCGTGGCGACCGCTGCCCGACCCGTGCGCCGCGCCGGTCCGGCGGTGACCGGTGCGTCGGAGACAGGTGGGGCGCAGACGGGTGGCGCGGTGACGGGGGCGGTCGCGACCTGGCACGCGGCGGCCGTCCCCGGCAGCAGGGCCACGGCGCGTCCCGGGGTGGTCCTGGCGCCGGCCAGCTGCGCCGGCACCCCGGCGAGCGTGTCGAGCGTCGGGTCGGACGTCGGCAGCACGAGCCGGTGCGCGACGTCGCCCAGCAGCCGCAGCAGCGTCGGGCTCGCCGGACCGGCCACCGCCAGGTGCGCACCGGTGCCGCGCCCGCGGCACAGCGTCGCCAGCAGATCGGTCCCCTCGCCGCGGCCGAGCGGTGCGAGACGCTCCGCGAGCACGTCGAGGCCGTCGACGAGGACGAGGTCGGCCCGGCCCTCGCGGTCTCGTGCGACCGCGTCGGTGTCCACCGTGCCCGCGCCCGTCGCGGCGCCGGGCCCGCCCGCCAGGAGGCGGGCGAGCAGGCGGGCGGCGCGGGAGGGGTCGTCGAGGGGCACCACGGTGCCCAGGCCGTCCGGGCCGGCGGCGCGCAGCGCCGCCACGTGGGGCGCGGGCAGGCCGATCGCGTGGACCGTGCGCCCCGCGCGCAGGGCCTGCGTGCCGACGGTGCGCAGCGTCGTCGAGCGGCCGGAACGGGCGCCGCCGAGCACGAGGAGCGTGCCGTCGGCGGGCTCCCAGCGCACCGGCGCGCGGCGCTGCTCCTCGGGCAGGTCCGCGAGGCCGAGCGCCAGGCCCGGTCCCGGCGGCACCTCGGCGACGTCGACGTGCGGCGGCAGCTCGGGCCACCAGGTGACGTCGGGCCGGCGGTCCCCGGCCGCGGCCCGCGCCGCGCCGACCCACGCGGCGACGTCGTCCGGACCCTCGGGTGCGCCGGGTCGCCAGGACGGGGCGGCGTGCGGGTGCCAGGGCGCGGCCAGGCGGACCGCGCGCGCGGAGGTGCGCCGGCGCGCCCGCGCCACCTGCAGAGGCACCGGTGCGCCCGGTCCGGTGCGCAGCAGAGCGCGACCCGGGCTGCGGGGGTCGAGAGCCGCGGCGTCGGGCACCTCCAGCACGTCGCGGGAGTCGGCCGGGTCCGCCACGCGCAGGCACAGCCGGGCGGTCACGTTCGCCCGCAGCTCGGCCGTCACCGTCCCGGCCGGGCGCTGCGTCGCGAGCACCAGGTGCACGCCGAGCGCGCGGCCCTGGGCCGCGATCCGCGCCAGCACGGCGGAGGCGTCGGGCACGTCGTCCAGCAGCGCACGCAGCTCGTCGACCACGACGAGCAGGCGCGGCGGCGTGCCGGGGACGGCCGCGTCGAGGTCGCGCAGGTGGGTCGCGCCGTGCGCCGCCAGGACCCGTTCACGGCGGCGCAGCTCGGCGCGCAGCCCCACGAGCGTGCGCCGGGCACGTCCCGCGTCGAGGTCGTCGACGTGCCCCACCACGTGCGGGAGGGCCGCGACCGGCCCCAGCCCGGTCCCGCCCTTGAAGTCGACGAGCAGGAGCGCGAGCCGGTCCGGCGGGCGGCTCAGGGCGGCGGCCAGGACGAGCGTGGTGAGCAGCTCGGACTTGCCCGCGCCGGTGGTGCCGGCGACGAGCAGGTGCGGGCCGTCGGCGTCGAGGTCGAGGACCGTGGTCGCGCCGCCGGGGCCGGTGCCGAGCGCCAGGCGCAGCCCGTCCGGGGTGCGCGCCCAGGCCGCGGCGACGGCGCCCGGGTCGGCGGCCGGAACGTCGTCCAGGTCACCGAGGGTCGCGACGGGCGCGGTGCCCGCCACGTCCGCGGCGGGCACCGCGTCCGCGCCGGTGCGGGCGAGGTGCGCCACGTGGTCGCGGGCGCACCGGTCGGCGACGTCCGCCGGCACGAGCTCGACCGCGGCCGAGGTGCCGGACCTGCGTCCCGGTCGGGGCGGCGACGCGTGCAGCCACCGGGCGGCGGGGCACCGGCGCCGGGCGGGGCGGCCGTGGGAGGTGGACCCGACCGCGACCACCGTGCGCACCCAGGCGGGCGGTTGCGGCGCGCCGACCACGAGCACGGACTGCCCCGGGGGCCGGGCCGCGCGCCACCGCCCGAGGCCGGGTGCGTGACCGTCGACCACGACGAGGTGCGGACCGGTCTCCCCGGGTGCCGGCAGCCCGGTCGCGGGTGCCCACCAGCGGGTCCACGCCCAGGCGTCCGGGTCCTGGGTCAGCACGACGAGCCGGGTGCCGGGCGCGGCACCGAGCCGGTGCAGCACGACCGCCCGGGCGGCCCCCAGCACCTCGGGACGCGTCCCGACCAGGGCGACGTCCCCGTCGGCTGTCCCGCCCGGCTCCCCGGCCACCCGGGGCCCGGTGCCCCGGCGGTCGGACCGGGCGGCTCCGTCCACGCCCGTCGCGGCCTCCGTCCCACCGAGCAGCGTGCGGGCGTGCCGTGCCGCGACGTCGGCGGGGGAGGGCGGAGCGACGTCGGCACCCGCACCGGGGCCGTCCTGCGCGCGCCCGGCCATCAGCGCGACGAGGCCCAGCGCCGCACCCACGAGCAGCACGGGCTGGCGCAGGGTCACCGCGAGGGCTGCCGAGGTGGCGGACGTCGCGAGCCCCGACCACGCCCACACGGGCAGGCGCCGTCGTGGCGGCGCCTCCTGCGGGTGCAGCAGGTCGGCGGGCGTGCGCAGGACCAGCACGCTGCGTCCGACGTGCAGCGCGTCGCCGGTCCGCCACCGGGCCCACCGCCCCGGCCGTAGCCGTCGGGCGGGGCGCAGCCGTCGGGTGCGGTGCCGCGCCGCCGCCGGGCCGCGCGTCGGGCGTCGGGCCGGCCCTGCGAGGTGGGGCGCGGCCCGCGCGCCGTCGGCCGAGGTGCGGACCGCGCGCACCTGCGTGCGGCGCCGGACCGTACGGACCTCGACCAAGCCGTCGATGCCGTCGATGCCGTCGGTGCCGTCGGTGCCGTCGGTGCCGTCGGTGCCGCGCGTCCAGGGGGCAGCGGGGCCGACCACGAGCGCGCCCGTCTGCGGCACGGCGACGAGCGCGCCCGCACCGGGCCCGGCCACCACGGCCACGTGGGCGTCGGCGCGGACGGCCGCGTGCGCGGCGTGCGGCGGACCCGGTCGCCGTGACAGGTGGGCGCCGGGCAGGAACGGCTCCGCACCGGCGGGGTGGGTGTCGTCCAGCGCCACGTCGTCCACGTGCAGGCGTGCCGCGGGCCCGGCCCACCCGGGGTCGCCGGTGAGCAGGGCCAGGTGCCGGCGGACCTCGCCGGCGCTCGTCCCCGGGGCGACCTCCACGTCGACGGGGGTCGCGGGCGGGGCGGGGTGGACGGTGGTGCGCACCCCCGCACGGTGCCCGCGCAGGGGCGCGCCCGGCCCGACGGGGGAGTCGGACCGGGCGCGCGCCTCGCTCGGCGGGCGGCTGTGGGCGGCTCGCCGGGACGGCTCAGTCGACCGCGAGGGCGGCGACCGGCGGGGTGCGGGCGGCCGAGCGGCCCGGCAGGACGGACGCCAGCAGGCCCGCGGCGAGCGCCACGACCATGACCAGCGCCAGGTCGAGCCACGGCACGGCCAGCGTGAGGTCGCTGATCGTGCCGAACACCGTCGCGGCACCGGCCCACCCGTAGAACAGCCCGAGCGCGGTGCCGAGCAGCGCCCCCACGCCCGCGATGAGCATGCCCTCGACGGCGAGCATCCACCGCAGCCCGCGGCGCGAGAGCCCGATCGCCCGCAGCGTCGCCGACTCCCGGCGCCGCTCGATCACCGACAGCGACAGCGTGTTCGCCACCCCGACGAGTGCGATGACCACCGCGACGCCCAGCAGGCCGACGACGACGGCGAGCATCGTGTTGATGACCTGCTCGTACACGGCGCGCTCGGCGGCCGGGCTGACCACCGAGACGGCGGCGTCGCCGACCGCGTCCTGCACGGCCTGCTGCACCTCGCCGGCGTTCGCCCCCGCGTCGAGCGAGACGAACGCGAGGGTCTCGGTGGCGTCGGGCGCCAGCCGGTCCATGGCCGCCTCGCCGACCCAGCCGACGGACGTCGGCGCACCCGCCGTGCGCAGCGTGGTGCCCGCGCCCGTGAGCTCCCAGCTCTGGTCCCGGCCCGAGACCGTCACGTCGCCGCCGACCCCGGCGTCGTCCGGGAGGACGACGACGTCGGCGGCCAGGGCGTCCAGGACCGGCTCGTTGCCCACGACGCGACGGGCGTCCTGCGGGTCGATCGCGAAGACGACGCCGTCCCACGTGCTGCCGTCCGTGCTCTCGGCCGTCACCGACGCCTGGCGGACCGGCACGAGGTCGCGCACCCCGTCGACGGCGGCCACGGCCCGCAGCACCGCCGGGTCGATCACGTCCGTGCGGCCGGACTCCGGGTCGAGGCCCTCGAGCAGCACGTCCACCGGGTAGCGCTGGTCCAGGTCCTGCGCGAGCGAGGACCGGGCCGACGCGGCACCGGTGCTCATCATCACCACGAGGGTGACGCCGATGAGCAGCGCCGTGCTCGTCGCGGCCGTGCGCCGCGGGTTGCGCACCGTGTTCGCCGCGGCGATCCGGGCGCTCGGGCTCGACCCCTGCACGAGACGGCCGATGCCGGCGACGACCTTCGGCACCCAGAACACCGCCCCGAGGACCACGCCGACGAACGACGCCGCGCCGCCGAGGATCCCCAGGCCCAGCGTCGCCATCTCGTCGACGGCGCCGAGGCGGGCCAGCGCCACGGCCGCGAGCATGCCCGCGGCGCCGCCGACCGACAGGAGCAGGGAGAGGACCAGCCGGACCCGGCCCGAGCGGGCACCGACCGCGGGGGCGTCCGACGGGCGCAGCGCGGCGACGGGCGCCACCCGCGTCGCGGCCCGCGCCGGCACGAGGGCGGCGAGGACCGTCACGAGCGTGCCGACGGCCAGCGGCACGAGCACCGCCACGGCGGTCACCGAGACGGTCGTCGGCAGCGGCACGCCGACGTCCACGCGCGCCAGCACGGCGAGCGCCCCGGCGGTCAGACCGATCCCGACGAGGACGCCGAGGCCGGACGCCGCCAGCCCGAGCAGGCCGGCCTCCAGGAGCACCGACGCCCGCAGCTGCGCCCGCCGGGCCCCCACGCAGCGCAGCAGCGCGAGCGTCCGGGTGCGCTGGGCGACGAGCACCTGGAACGTGTTGGAGATGACGAGCGCGGCGACCAGCAGCGCGATCGACGCGAACGCCAGCACCACCGAGACCATCACGTTCGTCCCGTCGGCGAGCGACTCGACGCTCGCCGCGGCCGCCTCGTCCCGCGTGACCACCTGCGCGTCGGGCGCCGCCGCGGCCACGAGCGCCGCCCGGGCGGTCTCCACGGCACCGGGTGCCGCGGCCACGACGGCCTCCGTGGCGTAGGCCCCCTCGAGCTCGGACCACCCGCTCCACGTCAGCACCGACGCCTCGGGAGCCAGGCCCGCGCCGCCGTACCGTGCCCAGGCCTGCGCAGGGTCGTCGACGACGCCGACGACCCGCACCTGCGCGACCTGGGCCTCCGGCTCGTCGTCGGACCACTCGGTCCAGTCCACCCGGACCGTGTCGCCCAGGGCGGCGTCGAGCCGCTCCAGGGTCGCCACCGGCAGGGCCACCTCGTCGGGCCCCGCCGGGACGGCGCCCTCGGAGACCTCGAGGGACGCCAGGCGGGGGTCGCTCGGCACGACCAGCAGCCGCTCGGTGGTGCTGCGACCGCCGAGCGCGAGCTGGACCCAGCCGACGACCATCGGGTCGACCGCGACGACGCCGTCCGCCGCGCGCATCGCCTCGACCTGCTCCTGCGTGAGCGACGAGTCCTGCCGCACCACCAGGTCCGCGTCGCCGTACGTCGCCGTCACCGCGTCGTACGCCGTCCGTGTCATGACGTCGCCGGCGATCAGGGTCGCCGCGACGAACGCCGTTCCCAGGACGATCGCGACGGCCGCCGCCGTCAGCCGGCCCAGGCTCCGGCGCATCTGCGCGAGGGTGAGCCGCAGCATCAGGCGCGCACCGCCCCGCCGTGGACGGGCTCGTCGGACGACGACTCCAGCGCCCGCAGGCCCTCGAGGCCCGCCAGCACGGCCTCGGGGGTCGGGTCGGAGATGTCCCCGGCGATCCGGCCGTCCGCGAGGAGCACCACCCGGTCCGCGTACGCGGCAGCCGTCGGGTCGTGCGTGACCATGATGATCGTGCGGCCCAGCTCGCGGACGGACCGGCGCAGGAAGCTCAGCACCTCCGCGCCCGACCGGGAGTCCAGGTTGCCCGTCGGCTCGTCGGCGAAGACGACCTCGGGCTGCGCGACCAGCGCCCGCGCGATCGCGACACGCTGCTGCTGCCCGCCGGACAGCTCGCTCGGCCGGTGCGTCAGCCGCTGCCCCAGGCCCAGGGTCTGCACCAGCGTCGCCAGCCAGGCCGGGTCGACCTTCGCACCTGCCAGGTCCAGCGGCAGCACGATGTTCTGCTCCGCCGTGAACATGGGCAGCAGGTTGAACGACTGGAACACGAACCCCACGCGGTCGCGGCGCAGCCGGGTCAGCGCGTCGTCCCCGAGCCGGGTGATCTCCGTCGCCCCCAGGTGGACGGTGCCCGACGTGGCCTGGTCCAGCCCCGCCAGGCAGTGCATCAGCGTCGACTTGCCCGAGCCCGACGGGCCCATGATCGCGGTGAAGCGGCCGGCGGCGAAGTCGACGTCGACGCCGTCGAGCGCCCGGACCTGCGCGGCACCGGTGCCGTAGACCTTCGTCAGGCCCCGCGCGGACGAGGCGGCCGGTGGTGCGGTGGACGGGTGGGTCGTGGGTTCCATGGGCACCACCCTCGCCCCCGTGCCGCCCCGCTGTCGTCGGGCCCCGGTCGCGGCCCGTCCGCGGGCACGTCATCCCGTGGTCGCACACCGCGTCCGCCGAGGTCGCACGCCCGGCGCCACCGGCGTCCGTCCCTACGACCCCGGGCGGACCAGACCCGTCTCGTAGGCCACGACGACCGCCTGCACCCGGTCCCGCGCCCCGAGCTTGGCCAGGATCCGTCCCACGTGCGTCTTGACCGTGGCCTCCGCGACGAACAGGTCCCGGCCGATCTCCGTGTTGGACCGGCCCCGGGCCATGAGCACGAGGACCTCGCGCTCGCGGTCCGTCAGCGCCGCGACCGCGCGCCGGGCCGGGTCGTCGGCGTCGGCGGGCGCGTCCTCGGGCAGCGCGGTGACGAGGTGCTCGAGCAGGCGCCGCGTGCTCGACGGGGCGATGACGGCGTCGCCGCGGTGCACGGTGCGGATCGCGGCGAGCATCTCCTCGGGCGGTGCGTCCTTGAGCAGGAACCCGCTGGCGCCGGCGCGGATCGCCGCGAGGACGTACTCGTCGAGGTCGAACGTGGTGAGCACGATGACGCGCGGGGCGGGGTGCGCGGGGGTGCCGCGGGCGACGATCTGCTCGGTCGCGGTCAGCCCGTCCATGGTGGGCATGCGCACGTCCATGAGCACCACGTCGACGCGCTCGCCACCGGCCCGGGCCACGGGGTCCAGGGCGCGGACGGCCTGGGCGCCGTCGCCGGCCTCGACGACGACGCGCAGGTCGGGCTGGGAGTCGATGACCATGCGGAACCCGGCGCGCACGAGCTGCTGGTCGTCGACGAGCCCGACGTGCACGACACCCGGCCCGTCGTCGAGGCCCGGCCCGTCGTGGAGGTGCGGTCCGGCGCCGTGCGCGGGGGGCAGCGTGCGGCCGTGGTGCTCGGTGGTCATGCGGGGGTTCCTTCCGCGGCGGGGGCAGGGGCGTCGGCGGGTCCGCGGGCGTCGGGCGTGGGCAGCTGGGCACGCACGCGGTACCCGCCGCCGGGCCGGGGGCCGGCGGTGACCGTGCCGCCGAACATCGCGGCCCGCTCCCGCATGCCGCGCAGCCCCTGGCCGAGGCCGTCGCCTCCCGCGGCCGCGCCGCGCCCGTCGTCGGACACCTCGACGCTCACGGTCGCCGGGCGCCACTGGAGCAGCACGGTGACGGTGGGGTCGGGCCCGGCGTGCTTGAGCACGTTGGTCAGGGCCTCCTGCGCGATCCGGTAGATCGTCAGGCCGGCACCGGGCGGCAGCTGGCGCGAGGTGCCGAGGCGGACCAGCGAGACCCGCATGCCGCTGGCCCGCAGCTGGGTGACCAGCCCCTCGACGTCGTCCGCGGCCGGCTGGGGGGCGGTCGGGACGAGCGTCGCCGCGGGACGCTCCGGCGGTGCGGTGCCGTCGACCGTGCCGGGCCGGGCCCCGGGCAGCACACCCGGGTCGGCGTCCGGGACGACGTCGTCGGCCCGCAGGACCCCCAGCAGGCGGCGCATGTCGGTCAGTGCGGCGCGTCCGGTCTCGGCGATGGTGCCGAGCGCGCGCGTCGCGGCCCCCGGGTCGGCGGCGGCGGCGTACCGGCCGCCGTCGGCCTGCGCGATCATCACCGACAGCGAGTGGGCCACGATGTCGTGCATCTCGCGTGCGATGCGCGCGCGCTCCGCGGCGGCGCCGATGACCGCCTGCTGGTCGCGCTCGCGCTCGAGGCGCTCGGCGCGGTCGACGAGGGCCTCGAGCGTCTCGCGCCGGCTGCGCCGCACGAGCCCGAACGCCCACACGCTCCCCGTGATCGACCACAGGAACACCGACACGAACGCCGCCCCGCCGGCGCCCCCGCCGCCGCTCCAGGCCACCACGGCGGTCCCCGCGAGGCACCCCCACAGGGCCAGTCGGTAGGCCCAGCGGCTCCCGTGCACCGTCACCGAGTACAGGGCCAGCAGGACGGCGACGTCGGCCGGCAGCAGCAGCGGGATCCCGAGCGCGAGCTGGGCGAGGCCCGCGGCGTACACCAGCGCCGCCGAGAGCTCGGGACGCACACGTCGCCACGCGAGGGGCGTCACCAGGGCCGCGGCGAGGAAGAACGACGCGGCGGTGCCGCCGGCGTCGCCGTAGGTCAGGTCCGCCGCGAACGGTACGGCCACCAGTGCGAGCGCGGCGGCGAGCGTGGCGTCGACCGCGAGGCGGTGGCGCTCCTCCCACCGCAGCACCCGTTCCCAGCGTGTCACGCGTCGAGCGTAGGCGGGCCCGTGCGCGCCGTCGTGCACCCGCGGTCGGACCTGCGGGGCGGCCCGGTCCACCCCCGGGTGCACGTCCGTCACGACGCGCCGGGACATCCGGGACCCAGGGCGCGGGTGCCCGACCGAGTCGTGACCTAGCATTGCCGACATGACCCAGGTGCTTCTGGCGGAGGACGACCCGGCGATTGCCGAGCCTTTGGCTCGGGCACTGGGACGTGAAGGGTACGACGTGCGTGTGCAAGGCACGGGTCAAGGCGCCATCGACGGTGCCGGCTCGGCCGACCTCGTCGTGCTCGACCTCGGGCTGCCCGACATGGACGGCCTCGACGTCGCGCGCGCCATCCGCGCCCAGGGCCTGACCACGCCCGTCCTCGTGCTCACCGCGCGGGCCGACGAGGTCGACCTCGTCGTCGGCCTGGACGCCGGTGCCGACGACTACGTCACCAAGCCCTTCCGGCTCGCCGAGCTCCTGGCCCGCGTCCGGGCGCTGCTGCGGCGCACGGTCGGCGAGCCCGCCGACGAGGACGAGCTGCACGCGCAGAACGTGCGCGTCGACGTCGCCGCGCACCGCGCGTTCCAGGGTGACCGCGAGCTGCACCTGACCGCCAAGGAGTTCGAGCTGCTGCGCGTGCTCGTCGCCGCGGCCGGCACCGTCGTCTCGCGCGACACGCTCATGCGCGAGGTGTGGGGCTCGGACCCGACCGGCTCGACGAAGACCCTGGACATGCACGTGTCGTGGCTGCGCCGCAAGCTCGGCGACGACGCCAACGCCCCGCGCTACGTCACGACCGTGCGCGGCATGGGGTTCCGGTTCGAGACCGGTGCGAGCGGCGCCGACCGGACCTGACCGGTGCGTCGTCGCGTCCTGCAGGCGACGATCGCGGCGGTCACCGTCGCGGTCGTCCTCCTCGGCTTCCCCCTGGCCTTCCTCGGTGCGCAGCTCGTGCGCGAGAACGAGGTCGGCGGGCTGCAGACCCGTGCGGACAACCTCTCGCGCTCGGTCGACTTCCGCCTCGACCAGGGCATCGACCTGACCGACCGGATGCTCGAGACGAGCATCGGTGGCGAGGACGACATCCAGGCCCTCGTCATCGTCACGACCGCCGAGGGCGAGATCTTCCGCGCCGGGCCGACCATCGAGGGGCGCACGGTCTCGGTGGAGCGGCTGTCGTCCTCGACGGGGGCGACCGTCATGCTCTACGCGTCGTGGTGGGACGTCTTCTGGGTCTCCGCCCAGGTGATCCTCCTCGTCGTCGTCGCCGCCGTGGTCGCGTTCGCCGCCGGCATCGCCATGGCGATCTGGCAGGCCAACCGGCTCGCCGCGCCCCTGGTCTACCTCGCCGCGTCCGCGGAGCAGCTCGGCTCCGGGCAGGTGCGCCCGCAGCTCGAGCCGTCGGGGGTCGAGGAGATCGACCTCGTCGCCGCCGAGCTCGCGCGGTCCGCCGACCGGATGGCGGGCCGGCTCGCGGCCGAGCGGCAGTTCGCCTCCGACGCCTCCCACCAGCTCCGGACGCCCCTGACGGCGCTGACCATGCGACTGGAGGAGATCATGCTCGCGTCCGGGGAGCCCGAGGTCCGGGAGGAGGCGCGCATCTCCCTGGAGCAGGTCGAGCGGCTCGTGCTCGTCGTCGACGACCTGCTGACCCGGTCCCGGCGTGCGCAGGGCGGCACCACCGAGGCCCTCCGGCTGCTCGAGGTGGTCCGCCAGCAGGAGGAGGAGTGGGGGCCGACCTTCCAGGCCGCGGGCCGCCGTCTCGTCGTCGAGGTCGACGGCGCGACGCAGGTGCTCGCGACCCCCGGTGCGCTCGCCCAGGTGCTGGCCACGCTCATCGAGAACTCCCTCAAGCACGGTGACGGCACCACGACGGTCCGGGCCCGCAGCGGCGGGCCGTCGGGCGCCGTGGTCGTCGAGGTCGGCGACGAGGGCGCGGGCGTCCCGGACGACCTCGCGCCCCGGATCTTCGAGCGCGAGGTGACGTCCGGCGCGGGCACCGGCCTCGGTCTCGCGCTCGCCCGCGACCTGGCGAACGCCGACGGCGGTCGCCTCGAGCTCGCGCAGCGGCGGCCGGCGGTGTTCGCGCTCTTCCTGTCCGGTGTGCCCGCGTCGCTGCGACCGGACGTGGTGCTGCCGCGCGGTGCCGTGGTCTCGGTGCGCCGGGACCGGCGGCGCTGACGCGGACGCACCGGGACATTTCGCCCGCGGGGCGGCCATGGAGCGACCGGGCCGGACCGTAGGGTGTGGGGACTCGTCGACAGGAGGGACCACGTGCAGCGACTGCACCCGGCCTTGCAGCACTACGCGTGGGGCTCGCCGACCGCCATCCCGCAGATCCTGTGCGCCGCGCCCGACGGGCGGCCGGTCGCGGAGGCGTGGTTCGGCGCCCACCCGTCCGCGCCCTCGGGCCTGGGGGATGACGGGACGCCCCTGGACGTCGCGCTCGCCGCCGACCCCGACGGTGCCCTCGGCCCCGACGTCGTCTCGCGGTTCGGCGCGCAGCTGCCCTTCCTGCTCAAGCTCATCGCCGCGGCCCAGCCGCTGTCGCTGCAGGTCCACCCCAGCGTCGACCTCGCCCACGAGGGCTACGCCGCCGAGGACGCCCGCGGCGTCGCGCTCGACGACCCGGCCCGCAGCTACCGCGACCGCAACCACAAGCCCGAGCTGGTGTACGCCCTGACCCGGTTCGAGGCGCTCGTGGGCTTCCGGGCCCCGCGCCGGGCGGCGGAGATCCTCGCCGGCCTCGACCACCCCGTGGCCAGGCGCCTGCACAAGACCATCCTCGAGGACCCGACGTCCGAGGGCATGCGGGCCGCGTTCACGGAGCTGGTCTCGCGCGAGACGCGCCCGACGCCCGAGGAGGTCGCGGACCTCGCGGCGCTGTTCCGCCGCCGCCGGTTCGAGGGGTCGCCCTCGCCGCGCACCGACCACGCGGTCGAGCTGCTGGCCGCCGCCCACCCCGGGGACCCGGGCGCCATCACCGCCGTCCTGCTCAACCCCGTCACGCTCCAGCCGGGGGAGGCGTTCTTCGTCCCCGCGGGGGCCGTGCACGCGTACCTGTCGGGGCTGGCCGTCGAGCTCATGGCCAACTCCGACAACGTGCTGCGCGCCGGGCTGACCGTCAAGCACGTCGACGTGCCCGAGCTGCTGCGCGCGGTGGACTGCGTCGCCGCGCCGCCGATCCGGATCGCCCCCGAGCACGCCTTCGACGCGACCGACGTCTTCTACGCCCCGGTCGACGACTTCGAGCTGTCGGTGACCCGCGCCGAGGACGCCCGGCCGGCGCGCGTGCCCGGCGGCGGTCCCCGCGTCGTGCTGTGCCTCGACGGGGACGTGCGCCTGCAGACCGCGACGGGTGACGAGATCGCGCTCCTCGGCGGGCAGGCGGCCTTCGTGACGGCGGACGACGGCGCGCTGCACGTGCAGGGCAGCGGGCGCGTCGTCCAGGCGGCCGTGCCCTGACCCGACCGCCGGCCCGGTGCGTCGCGGGCCCGTCGTCCCGGCGGACCGTCGCCGGGACGCGCGCGCGGCTCGGCTACGCTCGACGCCCGTGACCGTTCCCCGTGTCGCCGTCGTCGGCGGCGGACAGCTCGCCCGCATGATGGCCGGACCCGCGACCGCGCTGGGCGTGCACCTGCGGGTGCTCGTCGAGGCCGCCGGGTCGTCGGCCGCCCAGGCCGTCGCCGACGCCCCCGTCGGGGCCGCGGCCGACACCGACGCGGTCGGTGCGCTCGTCGAGGGTGCCGACGTGCTCACGTTCGAGCACGAGCACGTGCCCGGACCCGTCCTCGACGGCGTCCTCGCCGCCGGGGTGCCCGTGCGCCCGGCCCCGCACGCCCTGCTGCACGCGCAGGACAAGATCGTCATGCGCACGCGGCTGACCGCGCTCGGCGTGCCGTGCCCGCGGTGGGCCCCCGTCGCCGACGCCGCCGCGCTCGCCGCGTTCCTCGCGGACGTCGGCGGGCGGGCGGTCGTGAAGACCGCCCGCGGCGGGTACGACGGCAAGGGCGTGCGCGTCGTCTCCGACCCCGCCGACGTGGCCGACTGGCTGGCGGCCGCGCAGGCCGGCACCGGACCCGCGCTGCTGGCGGAGGAGCTCGTCCCGTTCCGCCGGGAGCTGGCCGCGCTCGTCGCCCGGCGCCCGTCCGGCGAGGTCGCGCTGTGGCCCGTCGTGGAGTCCGTGCAGACCGACGGGGTGTGCGACGAGGTCGTCGCCCCCGCCCCCGACCTGCACGAGGGCACCGCCCGGCAGGCGCTCGACGTCGCCCGCCGCGTCGTCGAGGGGCTCGACGTCACCGGCGTCCTCGCCGTCGAGCTCTTCGAGGTCGACGACCCCGACGGCGGCGCCCCGCGCGTGCTCGTCAACGAGCTCGCGATGCGCCCCCACAACTCCGGGCACTGGACCATCGACGGGTCGGTGACCAGCCAGTTCGAGCAGCACCTGCGCGCCGTGCTCGACCTGCCCCTCGGCGCGACCGCCGCGCGGGCCCCGTGGACGGTCATGGCGAACGTGCTCGGCAGCACGCTCGACGCCCCGACCGACGCACTGGCCGACGTCCTGGCCACCGACCCCGCCGCCAAGGTGCACCTGTACGGCAAGGACGTGCGGCCGGGCCGCAAGCTCGGCCACGTGACCGTCGCCGGCGACGACCTGGCCGACGTGCGCGCCCGCGCGCGGGCGGCCGCAGCCCTGCTGCGCGGCGAGCACCGCGCGGCCCACGCACCCACGGAGGACGCATGAGCACCCCGCCCACCCCCGCGCCGCTCGTCGGCATCGTCATGGGCTCGGACTCCGACTGGCCCGTCATGGAGGCCGCCGCGCAGGCGCTCGCCGAGTTCGACGTGCCGGTCGAGGTCGACGTCGTCTCCGCGCACCGGCAGCCCGACAAGATGGTCGCCTACGGCCGCACGGCCGCCGAGCGGGGCCTGCGCGTCGTCGTCGCCGGGGCCGGCGGCGCCGCCCACCTGCCGGGCATGCTCGCCGCCGTCACGCCCCTGCCCGTCGTCGGGGTGCCCGTCCCGCTCGCCCACCTCGACGGCATGGACTCCCTGCTCTCGATCGTGCAGATGCCCGCCGGCGTCCCCGTCGCGACCGTGTCCGTGGGCGGGGCCCGCAACGCCGGGCTCCTGGCCGTGCGGATCCTCGCGGCCGGCACGGACGCCGAGGCCGAGCGCCTGCGCACCGCGATGCTCGCGTTCCAGGACGACCTGCGCGCGCAGGCGGACGCGAAGGGCGCGCGCCTGCGGGCCCGTGCCTCGGGCCGCCCCACGACCGGGTTCGGCGCCTGACCGGCCGCCGGGACGACCCCGCGGCGGGCGTCCTGGACGACCTGCGGGTCGGCCGCCCAGGGCCTAGCCTCGGCACGGTGACCGCTGCACCGCCCGCCCCGCACGGGACGCCGACGACGTCGGGACCCGCCGACGCCGCCCGCCCGCGTGCTCCTCGGCTGGTGTCGCTCGACGCGCTGCGGCTCGTCGCCGCGGTGGCCGTCGTCGTCTACCACTTCACGGGGCGGACGGCCTCGTCGTGGGGTCCCGAGCAGACCGAGCTGCTGCGCGGCGCCGGCGCGTGGACGTCCTACGGCTCCCTGGGGCCGGAGCTGTTCTTCGTGATCTCCGGGTTCGTCATCCTCATGACCGCGTGGGACCGCACGACGGTGTCGGTCGTGGCGTCACGCATCGGCCGGCTGTACCCCTCGTACTGGGTGGCCGTGCTCCTCACGGGGGCGCTGCTGCTGTGGATCTGGCCCGCCGGCAAGGACGTCACGGCCGGGCAGGTCGCCGTGAACCTCACGATGCTCCAGTCGGCGTTCGGCGTGCCCCACGTCGACGGCGTGTACTGGACGCTGTGGACCGAGCTGCGGTTCTACCTGCTCATCGGCGTGCTCGTGCTGGTCGGCGTGACCCGGCGCCGGGTGCTGGCGTTCGCGCTCCTGTGGCCGCCCGCCGCGCTGCTCGCGGAGAAGCTCGGCTCGGCCGAGCTCGCCGAGCTGCTGATCTCGCACTACGCCCCGCTCTTCGCGGCCGGGATGGCGCTGTACCTGGTGTACCGCGACGGTCACGCGCTGGTCCCGTGGCTCGTCGTCGGCGCCAACACCGCCCTGGCGGCCTACCTCATCGCCCCGTCGCGCACGGCCGTGCTCTCCCGCGTCACCGAGTACGTGCCGTCGGCCGCAGGCCTGGCCGTGGGGGTCGCCGCCTGCGTCGCCCTGGTGGCACTGGTGGCCCTGACGCCGCTCGCCCGGATCGACCGGCCCTGGCTCGCCACCGCGGGCGCCCTGACCTACCCGCTGTACCTCGTGCACCAGTACTGGGGCCTGTACGTCATCGACCTGCTGGTCGACCGCGACGCCCCCGCGTGGGCGGCCCTCGCCGCCGCGATGCTCGTCTCGCTGCTGCTCGCCTGGGCCGTGCAGCGGTTGGTCGAGGCGCCCTGGGCGCCGCGCCTGCGCCGCGGGAGCGAGCGCTGCCTGACGTCGCTGCGCGACCGGTTGCTCTTCCGGCTCAACCACGGCCCCCGCGCCCTCGAGACGGCCGAGCAGCTGAACATCGTGGACGCCGACCGGCCGGCGGGCCCACGGGCACCGGTCGCGCACGGGTCGCACCCGTCCGGGTCGCGGCAGGGCGACCAGCCCGGCGGCGGTGGCCGCACGTCGTGACCGTACCGGCGGAGGAAGCCGTCGCGGACGGCAGCGGCGGCAGCCGTCAGGACCCGGGGATGCCGCCGACCTCACCCGCGGGGAGGGCGCCGTCACGGATGTCCGCGAAGAACGCGGGCGTCAGGTCCGGGTCCAGCAGGACCGTGGAGCCGATGCCGCCCGGCCGGTAGTCCATGCTCGAGATCGGCGGGGTGCCGGTGATCCCGTCCGCGCCGTTGGCGGCCTTGAACGCCAGCGCGAGCCGGCCGAGGTCGACGATGCTCGCGTCCTCGTCCGTCGTGAGGGCTGCGGTGCCCGCGTCCACGAGGGACACCTGCTGGCCCGGGCGCACCGCCAGCGCGCCGGGGGAGACCTTGCCCATGACGGCGCCGATGAGCTGGCGCTGACGTAGGGCACGGCCGACGTCGCCCTGCGGGTCGGACTTGCGCATGCGGGCGAACGCCAGGGCCTGGGTGCCGTCGACGTCGTGGCAGCCGGCCGTCCAGACCATGCCCGAGTCGGGGTCGTCCACGTCCGCGTCGTAGCAGAGGTTCACGCCGTCGACGGCGTCGACGATCTGCGAGACACCGCCCATGCCGATCTCGGCGTAGTGGTCGACGGTCAGGCCGGTGAGTCCCTCGACGGTCTGCACGAGCAGAGGCGCGCCGCCCCACGCGTACGCCGCGTTGAGCTTGGCCGGTCCGTTGCCCGGGACCTCGACATAGGTGTCACGGGGCAGCGAGATCAGCGCCGTCGGGCCGGACGCGGGCACGTGCAGCACGAGGATCGTGTCGGTGCGCTGGCCCGTGGTGCCGTCCTCGGCGACGCCGCCGTCGCCCCGGGCGTCGGAGCCGGCGAGCAGGTACGTGGTCCCGTCGGTGCCGCTCGCGCCAGACAGGGCGTCGGTGCGCTGGATCTTGCCGTTCGCCCAGACGAGCAGCCCCACCGGCCAGGCGAGGAGCGCGACGAGCAGCAGCACGACGACCGTGCGCGCCAGGCGTCGGCGACGGCGCGGGTCGCGGACGGTCGCCGCGCCGCCCGCCGGCGGTGGCCCGGCCGGGGGACCGGGGCGTGCGGGCGCGGGACGGCCCTGCGGACGCACCGGTGCCCCGGTGGCGCGGCCCGTGGCCCGGCCGGTCGCCGACCGTGCCGGGGGCTGGAGCCCGGCGGGTGGGCCGACGCGGGTGGCAGGGCCGGGGTCGGTGCCCGCGGCGGGCTGAGCGCTGCGGGCGCGCGGGTTCGGCGCGGGCGGCGGGACGGTCCCCGGGCGGCGCTCCCCGGTGGGGATCGGCCGCGCCGCGGGCCGTGCCGGGGCTCCCGTCGTGCGGCGCGGGGCCGGTGGGCGGGACGGGGAGACGGGAGCGCCGTCGCCCACCGTGCGGGCGTCCGACGCATCCGGGCGCCGCCTGCCGCTCTCGGGGCGGAACGCCGGCGGCTGGTCGTCGGACGGGCGTGCGGGGGGCATCGGTCAGCCTCGGGTCGTGGTCGGGATCAGCACGAGGTGCTGATGTCGGCTGCCGAGAACGCGTCCTTGCCCGGCGTCTTGGTGGCCGACGGGGACGGGGCGGCCGGCGTCTCCACGTCCGTGCCGGTCCCGGCGCCGGGGTCGGGCTGGGCACCCGCGTCACCGCCGGGTGCCGACGTCTGCGTGGGCGCGGGCTCCGGCTGCGCGACGATCGGCACGTCGGCGGCCATGTTCGCCCAGATCGCGTCCGCCTCGCTCGTCCAGATGACGCGGTTCTTGTTCTCCGACCACGCGGCGAACGGGATGGTCATGAACGTCATGTTCTCGGTGCGCACCCCGCGCAGGCTGTAGGCGATCCCCGCCATCGTGTCGAGCGAGGCAAGATCGGGGGACAGCGTGAGCGTCGACGTCGCGGCCTGGGCGAAGGTCATCAGCTGGCCCAGGTCGGTGAGCATGTTCTTGGAGAGCACCGACTGCATGATCGAGGCGATGAGCTGCTGCTGCCGGCCGAGGCGGTTGGTGTCCGACCCGTCGCCGAGGCCGGTGCCCGTGCGCGCCCGGGCGTACTGCAGCGCGGTGTACCCGTCGAGGGTCTGGGTGCCCGCCGAGAGCGTCAGGTTGTCGGCCTTCTCGGAGTAGATGTCCTGCGGGATGCACATCTGCACGCCGCCGAGGGCGTCGATCATCTGCACGAAGCCGGAGAAGTCCACGACCACGAACTCGTCGATGCTCACCCCGGTGTTGTTCTGGACCGTCTGGATCGTGCAGGCCGCCGCGTACTCGATGCTGCCACCGAGGTCGGCCCCGTACGCGAAGGCGGCGTTGAACTGACCGAACTCGGCACCGGTGGTCGCGCCGTCCGGGGAGACGATGCACGCCGGGATGTCGACCATCGAGTCCCGGGGGATCGACACCATCTCGACGCGG
The DNA here is from genome assembly GCF_006715865.1 of Cellulomonas sp. SLBN-39. Classification (NCBI taxonomy): domain Bacteria; kingdom Bacillati; phylum Actinomycetota; class Actinomycetes; order Micrococcales; family Cellulomonadaceae; genus Cellulomonas; species Cellulomonas sp. SLBN-39. Next base: position 2,982,648 of record NZ_VFOA01000001.1, read on the forward strand.
GTGCGGTCCGCCGAGATGTGCATGACGATCGTCGTGTCCGAGCGCATGCCCGCCACGTCGCCACCGAGAGCGGCGTTCTCGCCGTCGCGCTGGTCGGAGCCCATCACGAGGATGTTGAGGTCGTTGCCGGCGTTCGGGTCGTCCGGGTCGTTGCTCTCCTCCTCGCCGATCGGGGTCACCAGACCGGAGACGTCGACCGTCGTCACACCGGAGTAGAGCTTGACCCACACCGCAGCCGCGGAGGTGGCGCCGAACGCCAGGACTGCGACGACCGTGAGCGCGAGTCCGCGCAGCACGGTGCGCGAGCGCAGGGTGCGGGCGTGGCGGGGGCCGTCCGGGCGCGCGGGAGCGGCATGGCGATCGGGCACGACGACGATCGTAGAGAACGTCCGACCGTCCTGGGCGTCACCGACGCGCGGACGTGGTAACGGACTTGTGCAGATCAGACAGCGCCGGGGACGGCGACCTGCTCAGACCGCCGCAGACCGGACCAGCCGGGGGGCGAGCACGTTGTCGACCGCCGTCAGCGCCGACCCGATCGCCATGTGCATGTCGAGGTACTGGTACGTGCCGAGCCGTCCGCCGAACAGCACGCCCCGCTCCTCGCGGGCCAGGGCGCGGTAGGCCAGCAGCCGCTCCCGGTCGCTCGTGCCGTTGACCGGGTAGTACGGCTCGTCGTCCCGGCCCGCCCAGCGCGAGCGCTCCCGGACGACCACCGTCGCGTCGTCGGGGTAGAGGCGCTCGGGGTGGAAGTGGCGGAACTCGAGCACCCGGGTCCACGGCACGTCGAGGTCGACGTGGTTGACGACCGACGTCCCCTGGTGGTCGCCCACGGGGAGCACCTCCTGCTCGAGGTCCAGCGTCCGCCACGACAGCGGCCCGTGGACGTCGTCGAAGTACCGGTCCAGCGGGCCCGTGAAGACGACCGGGACCTGCCCGACGGCGGACGCCCGCGACACCGGCTGGGCCGGGTCGAGGAAGTCCGTGCCGAGCCGGACCTCGATGCGCGGGTGGTCCACCATCCGCGCGAACCACGCCCCGTACCCGTCGACCGGCAGGCCCTGGTAGCGGTCGTCGAAGTACCGCGTGTCGTAGGTCCACCGCACCGGCAGGCGGGTGATCACCTCCGGCGGCAGCTCGCGCGGGTCCGTCTGCCACTGCTTGGCCGTGTACCCGCGCACGAACGCCTCGTACAGCGGGCGGCCGATCAGCGAGACGGCCTTGTCCTCGAGGTTGGCGGGCACCCCCTGCACCTCGGCGGACTGCTCCGCCACGAGGGCGCGCGCCTGCGCCGGCCCCAGCGCGGTGCGGAAGAACTGGTTGAGCGTCGCCAGGCTGAAGGGCAGCGGGAACATCTCGCCGCGGTGCCGGGCCCAGACCCGGTGCTCGTAGCGGGTGAACGCCGTGAACCGGTTGACGTACTCCCAGACCCGCTCGTTCGAGGTGTGGAACAGGTGCGCGCCGTACCGGTGCACCTCGATGCCCGTGCTCGGCTCGTGCGCGGAGTACGCGTTGCCGCCCACGTGGTCGCGCCGGTCGACGACGAGCACCCGCAGGCCCAGGTCCTCTGCGCACCGCCGGGCGACCGTCAGCCCGAACAGCCCGGCGCCGACGACCACGAGGTCCGGTCCGCTCACGACGGATCCTCGATGCGTGCGTGCGGACCCTGGTGCGGGCGCTCGTCCTGCATGACGTGCACGAGCTGCGGGTCCGGTGCGACGCCGAGCGCGGCGGCGCCGGAGCTGACGGCACGCGTGACCGCCCCGCGCCAGGCCATGGCCCGTCTGACCTGTCGACCGATCCGACGCACAGCGGGCTGCGGCAGGCTGGTGCGCACCACTTCTCGAGCGATGCGACGGTTTCCGCCGACAGGGGCGCCCGTCGGTCGTCGCGGCACCCGCGCCGCCCGGAGAGCGTCCAGCACGCCGACGAGCTCGTCGGGAGCGGTGTGGAAGTAGTTGTCCGCCAGCCAGGCGTGCGACGCGTGGGCGAAGCGTGCGGCGGCGAGGTCGTCGAGCGTGCCGAGCAGGCCGCTGCCCCGGTACGCGGTGGTCAGGTTGTGGTCGCCGACACCGAAGTCGGCGAGCACGAGCGCGGGCAGGCCCAGGTCGACGGCCTCGAGCACGGCTGTCGACGAGACCGTCACGAGCGCGGTGCCGGGCACCAGGACGTCGCGCATCGGCCCCGTGAGGAACCGGACCGCGCCGACGCCGGGCGCGTCCACGACCTCGTCGCGGAGCAGGTCGTACGGGTGCTCCTCCCGGTGGGTCTGCTCCTGCCCGGCCAGCGCCCGGAGCTTGACGACGACATCGAGCGCGGGGCGCGCGGCGGCGAGCCGGCCGAGGGCGAGGAGCACGGCGCGGCGTTCCTCGGCGGCCTCGGGGAACTTCGCCTGCGGGGCGAACACGACACGGCTGACCGGCCGGGGGTCGTGGACGGGCTCGGAGCCGCCGGGCGTCACGAGGAACGGCAGCCGGTGCACGAGCAGGTGGACCGGCGTGCCGATCTGCTCGGCGAGCGCCGCGAACTCGCGTCGTTCGCGCTGCGAGTGCACGACGAAGGCGTCGGCGCCCTGCCGGTACCTCAGCGCGAGCTCGGTGGCGGGCACGGACATGCCGGGCAGGCCCGTCACGACGACGCTCCGGGGCGACAGGCGCCGCACGGCGCGGATCACCACCTGGGCGATCGGCCCGGTCGCGGCGACGAGGAGCACGTCGGGCCGGGTGCGACGCACGAGGTCGAGCAGGCCGGGCAGCGCCAGCACCGGCACCGCGTGGGCCACCGACGTGGTCCCTGCCACGGCGTGCCCGAGCTGGTCGGTGCCGGGCGTCAGGTGGCTGCGCACCACGACGAGCCGGCCGTCGAACGCTCCGGCGAGCCGGTCGACGGTCGCCGCCGCCCACTTCACGTACGAGTCCGAGTCCGCGACCGCCAGCAGCCGGGCCGTCATCGCCAGTCCTCGCGCACACGTGCCAGGTGGGCGCGGAAGCCCTCCGAGCCAGGCATCCACCACTCCTCGGGGATCAGGTCCACCTCCACCGACACCCCCCGCGCGGGCAGCAGCCCGCCGAGGGTGAGGGCCGGGGTGGACGGCAGGCAGCGCACACGGGTTCCCGGTGCGAGGGCGAGCAGGGCGACCTCGACGGGCAGGTCGGCGTGGTGCACCCGGACGCCGGGGAGGGAGCCCAGGGCGGCGAGCGTCGCGGGGTCCTGCCGTCGGTGCGGCAGGTACGCGAGCGGTCCGTGCTCCTGCGCCAGGTCGGCGATGCGGGCGCGGTAGGCGTCGGGCCTCACCAGGCCGTCGGCGGCGAGTGCCGCCCCGACCACCACGAGCTGTTCCGGCGGTGCGTCGCCCTGCGCCAGGGTCGAGGCCCAGGCGTAGTCGTGCTGGTGGACGAGGAACCCCGAGGCCTCCGCTGCCGCTCGCGTCCCGGGTGGCACGGGCAGCGCCGTCACCACCTCGAGCGACCGGGCCGCGGCCAACGCCCGGTGCACGCGGCGTGCCAGCGCGCGGCGCACCGGGTGCGGTGTCGCGCGTGCACGGACCAGGGGCGCGTCCGTTCCCTGCGCGAGGAGGTCCAGCAGGTGCAGCGTGGCCAGCCCGTCGTCGGTCACGACCACCCGGGGGAGCATCCCGGCCGCCGCGCGGGCCTGCACCCGGCCGGAGAAGGCGTCGCCCACGACCCAGGTGCCACGACCGGTCCAGGGGCACGCGGACGGGCGGAGCGTGACCAGCGACGGGTCGACCCGCGGTGCGAGCGCCTCGACCAGGGCGGTCAGCGCCGGGACGTCGGTACGGTGCTGCACCAGGGTCGGACCGCCCCAGCGGCCGCAGTGCGCACCGTCGAGCACGCTCAGCAGCTGCAGGGGCGACTCGACCCAGGCGCGCGTGAGCGCCCGGGTCGAGTCGCGGTCCACGGTCCTGCGGTCGTACCGGTCAGGCGCCGACGCGGCGCAGGCGCGACAGCGGTGCGAGCTCGCCGGGGAAGACCTTCTTGACGCCGTCGCCCATGGCCTGCCCGATGATGCGGATGTCGCGCACGAGGTGCCCGAACCCGGTGGGCTCCAGCGAGGACGCCTGGTCCGAGCCCCACATCGTGCGGTCGAGCGTGATGTGCCGCTCCACGGTGACGGCGCCGAGCGCGACCGCCGCGAGGGAGATCTGCAGGCCCTTCTCGTGGCCGGAGTAGCCCACAGGGACCTGGTAGCGCTCCTTGAGCGTGGTGATCATGCGCAGGTTGGCCTCCTCCGGGGGGAGGGGGTACGTCGACGTCGCGTGCATCATGATCAGCTTGTCGGTGCCGAGGGTCTCCACCGCGGCGTCGATCTGCTCGAGCGTCGACATGCCGGTCGACAGGATGACCGGCTTGCCGGTCGCCGCGAGGCGGGCGAGCAGCTCGAGGTCGGTGACGGACGCCGAGGCGACCTTGTGCACCGGCACGTCGAGCTCCTCGAGGAAGTCCACGGAGGGCACGTCCCACGGGGAGGCGAACCACTGCAGGCCCTTGCTCGCGGCGTAGGCGCCGATCTCCTCGTACTGCTCGCGGCTGAACTCCACGCGGTAGCGGTACTCGAGGTACGTCATCTCACCCCAGGGCGTCTGACGGATCTGGTCGCGCTGGGCCATCGGCGTGGAGATGTCGGGCGTGCGCTTCTGGAACTTCACGGCCTGCGCGCCGACCTCGGCGGACACGTCGATCAGCTGCTTCGCGATCTCGACGTCACCGTTGTGGTTGAGGCCGATCTCGCCGATGACGTAGACGGGCTGGCCGTCGCCGACGAGGTGCTCGCCGACCGCGACCGGGGCGATGCCGTTGCTCATGCGTGTTCCTTCGTTGCGTGGTGAGGACCGGGTGACGCTACCGCGCCCGGGCACCGTGTGGGGTCGCGCCGCGTCGGGCTGGGGCTACGACCTGCTGCCACGGGCGCGGAGCACGCGGTCCGCGACCTCCCGCACGGCACCGTGGCCGCCGCTCGAGGCGAGCACGACCCGGGCGGCCGCGAGGACCTCCGGACGGGCGTCCGCGACGGCGACCGGCCACCCGACCAGCTCCATGGCAGGCAGGTCGTTGATGTCGTTGCCCACGTAGGCTACGCGCCTCGGGTCCAGCCGGTTCTGCCGGAGCCACACCCGCAGCGCGGACGCCTTGTCGTCGACTCCTTGCTGCACCTCGACGCCCAGCTTGTGCGCGCGCGCCCCGACCGCCGCGTCGCGCTCCTTGGAGAGGATGAGCAGGGGGATCCCCGCGTCCCGCAGGTGTCCGACGCCGAGCCCGTCGCCGCGATGCACGCGGACGAACTCGCGTCCTGAGCCGTCCACGAGGGCGTGGTCGTCGGTGTGCACGCCGTCGAAGTCCGTGACCACGGCATCGACGTCCAGCGTGCCGGCGGCGTCGACGTGTGCGGCGAGCGCCTGGGCCACGGCGAGGTCGAGCAGCGAGTCGATCTCGACGGCTGCCTCCTCCGCGACGATCTCCAGGGCGGTGCGGCCGAAGAACCGGTGCCCCGCCTCGCGCAGCCCGGCGGTGCGCATGACGTAGAAGTCGCCGGTCTCCCGGTACAGCGGCTCGCGGTCCTGGCGCCGCGGACGGTGCGACGCGTCGTGCCCGACCGCGACCGCCCGGCCGGCGTCGTCACGCCACGTGAAGGCGTGGGTCGGCGCAGCGGCGAGGACTGCGTCGTCGTGGCCGTCCAGCACCCTGCGCACGGCTCGCTCGAGCGCGGCCGGGTCGATGAACGGGCTCGTGGCCTGCACCAGCACGGTGACCTCGGGGACGATGCCGTCCGCGGCGAGCGCGTCGAGAGCGTGCAGCACCGCCGACTCCGACGTCGCCGTGTCGCCGGCGAGGTCCGCGGGGCGGTGGACGACCCGGGCACCGGACAGCCGCGCCTCCTCGGCGATCTGCGCATGGTCCGTGCTGACGACGACGAGGTCGACCGACGGCGCCGCGAGCGAGGTCGTGACCGCCCGGGCCAGCAGCGAGCGACCTCCCACCCGTCGGAGGTTCTTCAGGGGCACCCCCTGGGAACCGCCGCGTGCCGGTACGACCACGACCGTCCTCGGGGCGGAGCGTCCTGACTCGTGCATGCCGTCCTCCCAACGCGTCCTTCCGGGCCCCGAGCATCCTAGGCTGTGCCCGCCCGACGCCCGTCGGGCGGGCGAGGGGAGCGGCATGCACCTGGTGGACGTCGTGGTCCCGGTACGCGACGCGGCCCGGCACCTGCCCACGTTCCTCGACACCGTCAGGGCGAACACCCTCGACGGTGCACGGTTCGTAGTCGTCGACGACCACTCGACCGACGAGACCCCCCACCTGCTCGACGCCGCCGCGCGCGACCTGTCCGTGCTCCACGTCGTCCGTGCCGACAGGCAGGTTGGCGCGGCGCACGCGCGGAACCTGGCGCTCGAGGTCCTGGACGCGAGGTACCTGACCTTCCTCGACGTCGACGACTGGACAGCACCAGGCCGCCTGGCGGCCCTCGTGGCGGCGGCCGAGCGCACCGGCGCCAGCGTGGTCCGGACGGACCACGTCCGTGTCGACGGCTACCGGAGGACCCTCGAGCGGGCGCCGTGGCACGTGCGTGGTGCGGTCGCCGACGCCCGGGAGGGGATCGGCGACAGCGGCGGCCGTGCCCTGGTCGACTACCCCTACCTCTGGGCGGGCATCTACGACGTCACCCGCCTCGACCCCGCGCTCCTGCCGTTCGACGTCACGCTGCGCACGGCGTCCGACCGACCGTGGTTCTGGCGCCTGCACCTCGGTGCGCCCGACGTGACCGTCGTGGACGCACCCGCCTACTTCTACCGGCGGACTGCCGGGTCCGGATCTCTCACGCAGGCGGGGGAGGAGCGGTTGCTGGACTTCCTGCCCGCCTACCACCAGGTCCTCGACCTCGCTGCGCGGGCGGGGGTGGCCGCGTACGGCCGACGGGCCGCCTACGGAGCCTGCCGGATCGTGGCGTTCCACGTGGAGAAGCGCGGCAGGCTCAGCCGCGCCCTGCAGTCCCGGCTTCTCGAGGGCTCCTGCCACCTCCTCGCCCGGCCCGACGACGACACGTTCGCCGCAGCCGTCCGGGAGTTCGCGCCGCCCGAGCGGCAGCTCCTGCAGGCGTTGCGTCACGCGGGACGAGGGGGTCGCCCGTGACCGCGGTGGTCGTGGTGACCAGCGCGGTCTCGATCCTCGCCGCGGCTGCCGCGACGCGCGCCGGCGCCTGGGACGACGACGTCGTGCTCCTGGTGGCGAGCCGCGACGTCGCCGCCGAGGTGCGCCCACGCCCGCACGAGGACCCGCGGCTCGCCGGGGCGCTCGCCGCGTTCGCGCGGGTCGTCGACCTGCACGGCATCGATCCGCCGCACCACCCCGTGGGCTGGCGGAAGCGCGACCTCGAGGGTCGTGGCCTGGGGAGCGCGATCCACGCAGCCCTCGGCGTCGACCGCGTCACCACGCTGGTCGTCGAGACACCTCCCGCGCCTCCCGCGACCGTCCTGCACCTCCTGCACCCCGACGCCCACGTCGTCGGGCTCGTCACGGCACCGGCAGGTGTGGTGTGGGCCGCGGGGCCGGCGCGCACCGGGCTGGCCGGCCGCATCGAGCGGCTGGTCGCGCTCGACGTCGTCGACGACGTCCACCGCGTGCTCCCGGGGCGCCGCGTCGAGGTCGTGGACCCCTCGGGACTCGTCCCACGGGCTCCGTGGGCAGAGCCCGGGAGCGTGCTGACGATCGGTCCGGCGGCGGCCCGGTCGGCTGCGGCACGCCTGCGATCGAGCACGCGCCTGGCCGCGGGGGGCGAGCCGGTCCTCGACGCCCTGGAGCTGGTCCCCGACCATGTCGTCGGCGAGCCGGGGGGCGACCTCCTCCTCTGCGCCCGCCTCACGGGTGCTCGCGGTCTCGTCGTCCCGCAGGTCACGGCGGACGTCCCCGACCCCCTGGCGCGTGCGGTCGTCGAGACCTCCTGCGCGCCCCTCGACGGAGGGGGTCCCCTGCCCTCCGTGGGGGACCTGCGCGACGACGTCGTCACGCTCCACGGACTTCTCCACGCGGGCGCGCACGGCGCTCCGCGGCGGACGGCGGTGCGCCGCCTGCGCGTCGCCGCTCGGGCTGCCGGCGCCGGGTGGCTCGACCAGCTCGTGAGGAGGGCGGCGCGCGAGGGCCGCAGGCGCCGTCGACGTGCCGCGCTGCGGCGCCTGCGCCTCACGGGACCGTGGGAGCACGCGCGCGGCAGGACCGGTGCGGGGCTCCGTGCGCTGGCGGACCGTCGCGTGCTTGCCCGTGTCGCGCGCGAGGTGCGGGACCGGAGGTAGGAGGCGGGACCGCAGCCGCGGGGGACCCGTATCCTTCCACCGCACATCACGCCGCACAGACGACCCGACGGAGGGGACGATCTCTTGCTGACGCCTGAACGAGTTCACCGCGCGCTCCGCCGCCGCTGGCGCCGCACGCGGCGTGCTCTCGTCCCCCGGCGGAGGCCCGTCATCGGTCTCGCCGGCTTCTTCGGTGCCGGCAACTACGGTGACGAGCTCTTCCTCGAGGTCTTCGAGCAGTACCTGGGAGCGGACTTCGAGCTGCGGGTGCTCGCGTCGAGCATGAAGCGTCCCTACTTCGACGGACCCGTGCGCGACATCGTCGACGACGTCGATGCGATCGTCGTCGGCGGGGGGGACATCGTGCAGCCCTGGGCGCACGACTCGCGGTACTTCCACCCGGCGTTCCTCGAGAAGCCCGTGTTCGTCGTGGGCATCGGCGTCCCCCAGTACACCGGGGCCAACGCGCGGCGGCCCAAGGCCCAGGCCATCCGGCGGCACCGAGCCTTCCTCACGCACCCCAGCGTGCGGTTCCTGGGCGTCAGGGACGACCAGGCCGCAGCCTGGCTGCGGGCCAACGTGTCCCCCGAGATCGACGTGCGCGTCGCGCCGGACATCGTGTGCAGCCTCTCCCTTCCAGCCGTCGATCCGCCGGAAGGCCCTCCGGTCCTCGGTGTCGTGACACGGTTCCGTCCGCGACGTGACGTCCCGGACGACTACTCCCGGTTGCGTGAGCTCGCCGCGCACGCCCAGTCCGAGGGGTGGCGCGTCCGGCACATCGTCCTCGGCACGGGCGAGGTGGGGCAGCGCGACCTGGAGGACAGCCACCGCCTCGAGGTCCCGGGCAAGGAGCTCGTGCACAGCGAAGACCTCTCCGTCCTCACGCGGGCGATCGGGGGCTGCACCGCTCTCGCGAGCATGAAGTTCCACGGCAGCGTCGTCGCGACGATGTACGGCATCCCTTCCCTCGTCCTCGTCGGGACGAACAAGAACCGCAACTTCATGGAGCGGCTGGGGCTCGGCGCGCTGCTCACCAACTTCGCCGCGCCGGACCTGGTCGAGCGCTTCGAGGCGCGTCCGCAGGTGCCGGCGGACGGCCTCGAGCGCGTGCGCGCTGCGACGGACGCACACATGCGCGAGCTCGTCGAGAGCATCAAGAAGGAGCTGGGACGTGGGTGAGGAGCAGGTGTGGCCGGGCGGTGAGCCCGACGTGAGCGTCGTCGTCCCGACCCATGACGTCGGCGAGTGGGTCGACGAGTGCTTGTCGAGCCTGCTCGACGACCAGGGCGTCGCCCTCGAGGTCGTGGTGGTGGACGACCGGTCGACGGACGACACGTGGGAGCGGGTCACGAGCCGCGCGCTCACGGACCCACGGCTGCGCGTCGTGCGGTCGACGGGGTCGGGCGGGGGGCAGGCACGCAACTACGGCGCCGCTCTCGCCCGGGGGAAGTTCCTGGTGTTCTGCGACGGAGACGACCTCGTCCCGGCCGGCGCGCTCGAGGCGATGCTCTCGTCGTTGTCCAGCTCCGGCTCGGACATGGTGGTCGGCGACTTCCTGAAGTTCTCGCCGATGCGCACGTGGAGCCCGACGGCGCGGTGGAACGTGTTCACCGAGCGGCGTGCCGGGATCACCATCGCCGAGCTCCCGGCACTCCTGCGCAACCGGGCATGCTGGAACCGCATGTTCCGACGGGACTTCTGGGTCGAGAACGCCATCGCCTTCCCGAGCGTCCCGCGATCGAACGACATCGTCCCGATGACGACCGCACTCCTCGCTGCCCGGACGATCGACGTCGTCCCCGACGTGGTGTACCTGTACCGCGAGCGCCCGGGGGCGTCGTCGATGACCTCGCGCGCAGGGTCGTCGACGAGCGCGGCCAGCTACCTGTCGCAGGAGCTCGTCTGCGCACAGCTCGTGGCCGGTGCGGGGGACGAGGGGCTCGCGGCGGTCTACTGGTCGCTGTTCCTCGGTTCGGACGGCTGGGTCCATGTGCGCAGGTTCGTGCGGGAGCCCGAGGGGGCCGGGGCCGTGGAGCCGGACGTCTGCGCACTGCTCGACCAGCACCTGCACGGCGTGCGGGCCCGGCAGTGGGACCGGACCGAGGTCGAGCGCCAGGCCGTCTACACCCTGGTCCGGGGCGGTCGTGTCGACCTGGCCCGCGCGGTCCTCCTCACGACGGGAGAGGAGGACGTCGCCCCCGTGCCGCTGGGCGCGGTGCGTGCGGCGGAGGTCCTCGCCGAGCTGCACCGCAGCGGTCACATGTCCTCCGCGTCGCTCCGGGCCTTCGCCGACCGGCACCTCGTGGCTGCGCTCCTGGCAACGCCCGCCCCGCTCGACGCCGCCGTCGCCGCCCGCCTCCTCGACCTCGTGCGGCCCCTCGCCGACGTCCTGCGCCCACCGGCGACGGACGACGAGTCGGCGCCGGCCCGCCGCCTCCGGGAGTCGCTCGCCGCCGGGGACCTCTCGCTGCTGGTCGGCGAGCGGCCCACGATCCCGGCGCCGGTGACGGTGAGCTCGTACCGCGTGGCGTCGGCATCGGCGGAGATCGTGGTCGACCTGCCGGGGCCGGTTCCGGCAGGAGCGACGTTCACCGTGGTCAAGCCGGGTCGCCCGTCGACGCGCCGCCCGCTCGACGTCGTGGAGGCGGAGAAGGGGAGCCGGACGCGTCGGGTCGTCGTGACCCGGTCGGACCTCGCCAGCGAAGGCACCTGGGCCGTGGAGCTCGAGGTGAGCACGTGGCTCGGCACCGTCTACGTCCCGCTGCTGGTCGATGCTCCGTCGGTCGTCCGGGACGTGACGCGGTGGGGGCCGCTCACCGTGCGGCGCAAGAAGCGCGGCCTCGTGCCGGTGACGGTCGTCAGGCGCCCGCCGCTGCCTCGTCGCGCACTGCGTCGGCTGGAGCGTGGTCTGCACCGCTGACCACGCCGCGCAGGATGGTCAGGTAGTCGCGGCTCATGTCGTACGGCGTGTAGGAGCGGGCGAAGCGCTCGGCGTCGAACCGGGTGCTCCGCGCTCGCCCGAGGGCCTTGGCGACCGACGCGGCCAGCGCCGGGGCGCCGTCCCGGGCGTGGAAGAAGTTGACCCAGTCCTGGTTCCCGAACTCCCCGACGAGGTGCGGCTCGTTGGGGAGCAGGCAGGGCCGGGCGAAGGTCGCCGAGAGCAGGACGCTTCCCGAGTTCAGGACGCGTTGGTAGGGGAAGACCATGAGGTCGGACGCGCGGAACCAGGTCTGCAGGTCGCGGTCGTCGACGAACTCGTAGCGGCGCACGACCCGCACCCCCAGCGGGATCTGCTCCTCGAGGGCGGCAGCCACGTCCGGCTGGGCCTTCCCGGCGAGCACGACTGTCAGGTCCGGCACCTCCTCGGCGACGGTGCCGGCAGCCGCGAGCAGCGTCTCGATCCCCTTGTACGGCCTGATCTGGCCGACGAAACCGATGGTCGGTGACGAACGAGGGATCCCGAGGCGATCGCGGGCCTCGTGCTGCGTCACCTGGGACGGGTACACGCCCGCGTAGGACGAGTGCGCGAGGGTGGCGACCTTGGCCGACGGGAGGGTGTACTCGTCGGCCACGGCGTCGACGGTCTGCCGGTTGAGCTGGATCACCCGGTCGGCGAGCCTGCCGAGCGTCTCGCTCAGCCGGATCTCCAGATCCCGGTACGGCGTCTCGTGGGGGAGCGTGTTGTGGACGGTCCAGATCAGGTGGACACCCCGGCTGCGCAGGGAGGTGAGCATCGCGGTGAACCGGGCGAGGTTCTCCTCGGCCTCGTCGCGCGACTGCGCACGCTGGCAGACCGGCGAGGTCCAGTGGACGTGCAGCACGTCGCCGTCACGGTAGTCGGACGTGCTGCGCACGAGGGTGTCCAGCGTCGTCCCACCCTCGACGACCCATCCCGCACCGCGGGCGGCCAGGTACAGCATGTTCAGGTAGGGGTTGTCGCGCCACGACGGAAAGGCGAAAAGGCGGGGCATCTCAGTCCTCGGTCGACGTCGTTGCAAGGGCGTTCTCGGCGAGGACCCAGGGGCGGGGCTCGTCGGTCCCGCGCGGCCCGGGTGCGACACCGAGGCGACGCGCCCCGGGGTGCTCGAGCGGTGCGCGAAGGTCCCCGAGGGTCTCGTGGCGCGCGACGACGTGGACGTCCCACGCCTCCGGCTGGTCGGTGGGCGGGACGACGAGGACGTCCAGGTCCAGGTGCCACTGGCGACGATGCATGGGGAACAGGTGGACCGGGAACGACGAGCGGCGTCCGGACGTGCGACCCACCAGATCCAGCGCCAGCGACGTCAGGCCGCCGTGCAGCTGGTTGACCTCGACGGCCACGGACAGCACGGACCCCGTGCCCGCACGGCGATGTGCCCGGAGCTCCGCCGACAGCGGGTCGCGACCCGCGAGCGTGCGAGCTACGCGCACCTGCTCGAGGTCCCCGCGGTCGACGGCGGCGAGCAGGTCGGCCAGCGGGCCGTCGATGCCGGGGTGGTCCGTGCCGGGCGCGAGGAGCGCGTGCTCCTGGGCGATGGCGCGGACGTCCTCCTCGTGCACGTCCCCTGGCCCCGCCAGAAGGTCCTCCAGGCGCATCCTGAGGACGTCCGACGGGGTCGGCCCCGGCGCGGGCGCCTGCATCCAGCGGGTCAGGAGCGCCGCGTCGAACCGCGCGGTACCGATGTCGCGGTCACGGTGGCGGGTCACACGCGATCCTGCCTGCCACAGGTCCCTCGGGAACGTCGCGGCCAGGAGGTCGAGGTCGACCTGGGGAGGCTCGTGCGGGCCCATCGCGATCGCGGCCTCGACCGAGGGGGCGATCGTGGTGTGCGGGCGCCCTGTTCCCGCGAGGTAGTCGCGGTACTTGAACAGGTGCTCCGTGGGTGAGCTGACGAGGCGTGCGGGGATGCCCAGGGCATCGGCGACGACGACGGCGTGCAGCGAGGACCCGACGACGAACGACGCACCGGCGATGGCGCGCAGGACGGTGCGCAACGGCTCGGTGGGCAGCTGGGTCGTCCAGTCGCCCGACGGCGTCGAGCCGACGTCGTTGAGGTTGGGCACCACGAGGACCTCTGCGCCGCGGACCCGTCGCCACGTCTCGAGCTCGGGCATGAGGCGGGGCAGCAGAAGGGCCGGGTCCCCGTACACCTCGGGGACCTCGATGCCGCGGGCCGTCATGAACGCCGCCGTCCACGGGCCACGGACGGCGCGCACGTCGAGGCGCTGGTCGCCGTGGATGCTCCCGTTCGACGCCTTGCCGTTCACCCCGGTGCCCCAGACGACGTCGCCCTTGCGGGCGAAGTGCATCACGGAGCCCACCGAGAACAGGCGTCTCGTCGCCGCCGGTGCGACGTGGCCCGGTGCGATGTCGTCGCGCATGAGCTCGACGACCAGCGGGCCGAGCAGGTCGCCGAAGTTGTTGACGAGGCGGGGCTCGTGGCCCTCGTCCACGGCGCGCAACGGGTTCCAGCAGAACGTGTCGACGCCCCCGACGGAACGCACGTAGTCACCTTCTGGATGCACGGCGTGCAGCCTAGCGGAGGCGTTCAGCGCCGATCGCCGCCCGACGGACCGGATCGCGCATGGGCCGAGCGGGTGACGGTTCGGTCACAGTATCGTCACGGAGCGCTCCCCGACGCCGGTGGCCGTGCCCGGGCATGGTCCCGTGGTGCGGTCGTCGGGCAGCACCCGACACCGGCGTCGCAGGTGCCGAGCGGCTCGTGGTCCGGGGGGACTGGTTGATGATCGTCTGCTTCTCGCGTGGCGCCCGTGCGGTGCGGGCGGGTGCCGGTGCCGTCCTGGGTCTCGCGGTCCTCGCCGCGCTGCTCGCCGTTCCCCTGCCCGCCGTGGCGGCGTCGTCGGTCACGGTCACGATCGCGCTCCCCGCACCCGTGGTGGCCCTCGGCAGGCCCGCCGAGGTCACCGGGCGGGTGACCCATGGCGGGCGCGCCGCACCGGGCGTCGAGGTCGTCCTCGAGGGGCGCGCCGTCACGGGGGGCGACTGGCGCGAGCTCGCCGAGGTGTCCACGGGCGCGGACGGTCGGTACAGCACCGCGGTGCGGGTCGTGACCGGGTTCGACCTGCGCGCGTCCACCACCACCGGTGGCACGCGCCGCGTGAGCGGGACGACGAGGCTCTCCGTGCAGCCGCAGGTCTACGACCTCGCGCCCGCCGGACAGCCCGTCGCGGTCTCCGGCCTGGAGCAGACGGTGACAGGAGCCGTCTACCAGCAGCTCGGCGGGCGTCGGGTGAAGCTGGAGCACCTCCAGGGAACGACGTGGTCGACCGTCGCCGAGACGCGGTTCGACGCGGCCGGGCGGTTCACGCTCAGATACGTCCCGTCGGTCGCAGGAACGCTCAGGTACCGCGTCGTGGTCCCCTCCGGGGGCGGACTCGTGATGAAGGTGGTCCCGTTCTCCGTCCGCTCGTACGCCTCGCCCGCTGCGCTCGTCGCCGCCGGGGTGCCGTGCGTGGGCGCGCTCACCCCTCCGGCCGGTGGCTGCGACAACCCGGATCTCGGCTCGCTCGTCCTGCCGACCCAGGACCCCGCCGCGCTGCGTCTCGACACCGGGGGGTCGTACAACCCCGCGTGCTGGACCTCGGACGTGCTCAAGGCCGTCGTGGCGAGCTGCCGGTTCGGATCTGCACGGCCTGACGCCCTCAAGGTCGCCCTGGTCGGTGACTCGCACGCCGCGGGCTACCTGGCGGCTCTCCGTCCGAAGCTCGAGTGGCGCGGGTGGCGTCTCGACACGTACCTCTCGGTCGGCTGCCGGTGGATGGACGTCCCGCCCGAGGACCCCTGCGCGCCGCGGGCGCAGCACGTGCACGAGGCGCTGATCGCCGGGGACTACGACCTCGTCGTCATCAGCGGGCTGCGGCAGCCGGCCGGAAGCTCCGCGGAGCAGGCCGCGGAGGTCAGCAGGCGGTACTCGCGCGCGTGGTCCGAGATCGTCGACGGCGGAGCGGCCGTGGTGGCGATCGCCGACTTCGGCTACTTCACGGACACCGCCGTCGCCTGCACCACGTCGACACCCTGGCCCGACGTCGTGGCACGGTGCACGACCCCGCGCAGCGACGCGATGCGCGGCATCGACCCGCTCGTCGCCGCGGTGCAGAGCACGCCGGGCAGCGCCCTCGTCACGCTCGACGACAAGCTGTGCACGGCCGTCGACTGCCCCCTCGTCATCGGCCGCACCCTCGTCTACCGCGACCGGCACCATCTGACCGGCACCTACTCCGCTAGCCTCGCCGGTGTGTTGTCCTCGCGGATCGCTGCCGCCTACGCCAGGGTGCAGCCATGACCGGCCGCGCACACCGCAGGATCCCGGCAGTCCTCGTCGCCTGCCTCGTCCTCGCCGCTCTCCCGCACCTCGGCACGGGCGCCGCTGCTGCACAGGCCGTGACGTCGTTGTGGTCCGTGGTCGCCCAGCCCGCCGTCGCGTACGGCAGGCCCGTCGTCGTCACCGGCGTGCTGCGACACGCGGGGGTCGGGGTGGGCGAGGCGTCCGTCGAGATCGTCGACGTGTCCGGCGCCACCGGACGCGCCGTCCTGGCGAGGGCCACCACCCGGGCCGACGGTCGCTTCACCGCCACCTACACGGCGCTGCGTGGCGGACTCGTCCGGGCCGAGGTCCGGAGCACCGCCGAGCACGGGGCGGCGACGAGCCGCGACGCCCGCGTCACCGTCCAGCCCCAGGTCTACGACGTGAGGGTCGACGGTGACCCGACGACGGCGCGGGCCGGCGCCACCCGAGTCGTGACAGGTCGCCTCCACGCCGGGCTCGCGGGCCAGCGTGTCAAGGTGGAGCGCTTCGACGGTGCCGCCTGGGTCCCCGCCGCGCACTCCTACGCGCGCGCCGACGGCACCTTCGCGATCGCCACGCCGACCGTGGGGTTCGGGACGCGTGCCTACCGTGTGGTCGTTCCTGCCACCGACGGTCGCGTCGTCAAGGTCGTCGCGACCTCGATCGGCACCTACGGCGGGCTGGTGGACAGGTACACGTCCGCCGCCCGGTGCACGGGGGCTGCGGCGCTCGACCGCACCGGCTGCGTCCCGCCCCCCTCGTTCGTCGCGGGGTGGGCGGGGGACACCCAGGGCGCCTACGCGTGCTATACGACGGCTGTCGAGGCACCGGTCAGGTCGTGCAGGTCGGGCTCGACCCGTCCGGACGCCCTCCGGGTCGCGGTGACGGGCGACTCGCACGCCGCCATGCTCCTGCCCGGCCTCGCACCGCTGCTCACCGACCTCAACTGGTCCCTGGACTCGTACGTCGCACGGGGGTGCGTCCTGTCGGCCCCGGCGAGTCCCGCAGACCCGTGCCGCTCGCGGCTCGAGGACCTGTCGGAGCGGCTCGAGAACGGGCGCTACGACGTCGTCGTCGTCACCGCCTACCGGGGTGACCGGGCGCCCGCCGCGCCGGACCCGCGCGTCGCCGCGTACGCCCGGGCATGGGAGCGGCTCAGCGACACCGGCACCACGGTCGTCGCGCTGGCCGACAACCCCGCGATCGACGCCGCCACCCTGGCCTGCGTCGACGGCGCCGTCACCGACGGCCGAGGCTCGACAGCCGCGGCCGAGGCCTGCGGCGTCGACCGCGCCGACGCCTTCGAGCGCACCGACCCCGTCCCCGCGGCGGCCGCCGCGGCGCACGTCGCGCTCGTCGACCTGGCACGTCTGCAGTGCGTCGAGGAGCGCTGCCCGGCGGTCGTCGGTGGTGTCATGGCCTACCGGGACACCCACCACCTCTCCGCGACGTACACCCGCACGTTGGCGCCCTACCTCCTGGAGTCTGTCCTTGAGCATCTCTGAGGCGCGCGAGAGCGCCGCGCCCCCCGCCGGGCGGCGTGCCGCGCGGACGACCTCGTCAGGGGTGCGCCCCGAGATCCAGGCCCTGCGAGCGATCGCCGTGCTCGCGGTCGTCCTCTTCCACCTCTGGCCCGGCGCGGTCCCGGGCGGTTACGTCGGCGTCGACGTCTTCTTCGTCATCTCCGGCTTCCTCATCACCGGGCACCTTGCCCGAGAGCTCGCGAGGACCGGACGGCTCGACCTCCCGCAGTTCTGGGCCCGGCGCGCGCGGCGACTCCTCCCCGCCTCGCTGCTGGTCATGCTCGTCACCGCATCGGTGACGTACGTGGCCGTGCCCGCCGCGTACTGGGGACAGTTCTTCCGTGAGATCACAGCGAGCGTCCTCTACGTCGAGAACTGGCTCCTGGCCTCGGACGCCGTCGACTACCTGGGTGCGGAGAACCTGGCATCGCCCGCGCAGCACTACTGGTCGCTCAGCGTCGAGGAACAGTTCTACCTCGTGTGGCCGCTGCTCCTCGCGGCCTGCATCCGCGCGGGACGCCTCTCGCGGCGGGTGTCGCCCCTGCAGGCGCTGCGGGGCCTGCTGGCCCTTCTCCTCGTGACGTCGTTCGCCTACTCCCTCTGGATGACCTGGACGCAGCCGGCCGCGGCGTACTTCGTGACGCCGGCGCGGGTCTGGCAGTTCGCCGCCGGCGGGCTCCTGGCGCTCGTCGTGCCCGAGCCGCCGGGAGGGCTCCACAGGCTCCGCGGGGTCGTGCAGTGGGCAGGCTGGGCCGCGATCGGGAGCGCCGTCATGCTCCTCGGGCCCACCACCCCGTTCCCCGGCTACGCCGCGCTCCTCCCCGTCCTCGGCGCGCTCGCCGTCGTCTGGTCGGGCTCTCCGGCGACCGCGCTGGCGCCCACGGCACTGGTCGACGCCCGCCCCGTCCAGCGGCTCGGCGACGTCTCGTACTCGCTGTACCTGTGGCACTGGCCGCCGATCGTCATCATCCCGCTCGTGGTCGGCCAGGACCTCGACCATGTCACGAAGGTCCTCATCCTGGCCGGCACGCTCGTGGCTGCGTTCGCGACCAAACGCTGGGTCGAGGACCCCGTCAGGCTCCGCGGCCCTCTGGTGCGCTCCCGCCCCCGCGTCACCCTCGCGGCCACGCTCGCGGCGATGGCGCTGGTCGCACTCGTCTCAGGCTCGGGCCAGGTGGTGGCCAACCAGCGGACGGCCGCCAGCGTCGAGGCCGCGGGGAACCTCGTCGAGCGAGGCACGCCCTGCCTCGGCGCGGACGCCGTCCTGGGCGACGACCATCCGTGCGAGAACCCGGAGCTGGAGGGCGTCCTGCTGCCCGACCTCGCGGCTCTCGCCGAGGACACGGGTGGCGCGTACGCCTGCTACGACCAGGAGCCCGGGGCCGAGCTGACGTCGTGCACGTACGGGGTCACGACCGATCCGGCCGTGACGGTGGCACTCGTCGGCGACTCGCACGCCGCCATGCTCGTCCCCGGGCTGCTGCCCCACCTCGACGGGCTCGGCTGGCGCCTCGACACCTACGTGGGCCGGGGATGCGTGTGGGCCGAGCCCTCGGGGCCCGACGACCAGTGCGCCCCTCGGCTCGACGCCATGCAGGAACGCCTGGAGCACGGTGAGCGGTACGACCTGGTGCTGGTGACGACGCGGCGCTCCATCGATCGACCCCAGGGTTCCGCCGACCCTCGCGCCGAGGCCTTCGCTCAGGCGTGGCGTCCCGTCGTGGACCGCGGCACACGCGTGGTCGCACTCGCGGACAACCCGCTCGTGACGGAGGACGCGCTCCAGTGCGTCGCACGCGCCGGCGCCCCCGGCGCCGCCGGCTGCGAGCTCGGCGTCGACGAGGCGCTCGGCACGAACGACCCGCTTCCCCGTGCGGTCGAGCTGGTCGGTGACGGTGCGCACCTCGTGGACCTCACCGACGCCTACTGCCAGGACGGCACCTGCCCGATGGTCGTCGGGAACGTCGTCGTCTACCGCGACGTGCACCACATCACGGCGACGTTCAGCAAGACCCTCGTGCCGTTCTTCCTCGAGGACGTGGCGCGTTGGTTGGCGGCTGACACGGCCGGGGCCGTCCCGTGAGGCGTCGCCGTTCGCCCGCGCTCGTCGCACTCGTGCTGGTGCTGAGCGCCTGCGGCGCGGGCACCGGGGGTGCCACCCAGGTCGATCCCGCCGACGAGGTGCGGGCACTCCCGCGCCTCGGTGCGGCCGAGGTGGTCGTCGAACCGGACGGGCTCGACTACTCGCCGACGGGCGAAGTGGTGTTCCCGAGCCTCTTCCACGCGGGAGAGCACCTCGCCGAACCGCTCGGCGAGTGGTACCTGTACACGGCGCCCCACGAGGTGCCCGGCGGGGTCGTGCTCCTCGTCGCCGACACCCTCGACGGGCCCTGGGTCGAGCATCCTGGCGGTCCTGTGGTCTCGGCGTCCTCGCCGCCCCACTTCGACGTGTCCCACGTGTCCAGCCCCGACGTCGTGTGGCACGACGAGACGTCCGAGCTGTTCCTCTACTTCCACGGCGAGAACTCGACCACCCGGTACGCCACGAGCCGCGACGGAGTGTCCTTCACGTACGGGGGCGAGGCCGTCTGGAACTCGCTCGGCGGGGAGGAGGTCACCGAGTCGAGCTACGCCCGCGTCTTCGAGCACCCCGACCCGAGCAGCGGGTTCCGCTGGGCGATGTTCTACATGACGAACAGCCGCGACGACGTCCGCCGGATCCGGCTGGCGGAGTCGATCGACGGGCGGAGCTGGGTCGTGGACGAGGAGCCCGTGATCGAACCAGGGCCGGGCGACGGCGGCAACGTGTCGGGCGCCAACCTGTGGACCTGGCGGGGGCAGCACTTCGTCGTCTACCACACGGCGAACGGTCGCATCATGGCCCGACCGGTGGGCGTCGACCTCCGTCCGACGTCGGGAGCGGTCGTCCTGCTCGATCCGGACCAGGCCGTCGACGTCGACAGGGTCGCCGCACCCGAACCGGTCGAGGACGGCGGTGTGCTCTACCTCTTCTTCGAGGCCGGTGACCGGCTCGACGCCCAGATCCAGTCCGTGCGTACCGCACCGTGAGGACGTGACCCGGCTCCCCGGTCAGGGGGCGCCGTCCTCCGGCTCGGTGTCGTCCGCCGCGGGCTGGGGCCCTCGTCTCTTCCTGCCGCGGTACTCGGCGAGATACCGGTTCTCGTAGGCGGCGACCACGTCCCGCGCGGGACCGTCGGCGACGAGGACGCCCTTGTCCATCCAGAGCGCGCGGTCACACGTGTCCCGCACGGTGGTCCGGGAGTGGCTCACCACGAAGACCGTCCCCGCCGCCGCTCGGATCTCGTCGATCCGGGCGGCGGACTTCTCGCGGAACTCGGCGTCGCCCGTGGAGAGCGCCTCGTCGATGACGAGGATGTCCGGCTGCGCCGCGGTCGCGATGGCGAAGCGGAGACGGGACCCCATGCCTGACGAGTACGTCTGCATGGGCAGGTCGACGAACTCCCCGATACCCGCGAACGACACGATCCCGGGCATCGCTGCCATCACCTGACGTCGGCTCAGCCCCTGCGCGAGGCCGCCGAGCAGGATGTTCCGCGTACCCGTCAGCTTCGGTTGCAGGGCAGCGGAGACACCGAGGAGCGAGACGTCTCCGTCGGCGTAGACCGCGCCGGAGGAGAGGGGGACGAGGCCGGCCAGAGCGCGCAGCAGGGTGCTCTTGCCCGACCCGTTCTTGCCGAGAATCCCGATGGACTCTCCGCGGTACGCCGTGAACGACACCCCACGGACGGCATGGATCTCCTCGACACCGCCCATGTGACGGCTCGTGCGTCGCAGCAGGTCCGTCCAGGGGACATCCGTCGTCTCCGAGGCGTCCGCTCGCCGCACGCCGTACGTGCGGTAGGTGACGTGCACGTCCTCCGCGACGACCGCGGGCACCCGTGCGCTCGTCATCGTGCCCTCAGCCTCGTCCATACCGTCCCTCGCCCCGCCAGAAGTACACGAACCCGACAACCGGAGTCACGACCGCGTACCCCGCCGCCGCGGCCCAGTGGAGCGGCTCGATGGGTACCTCCACCATGAGGCACGACCGGACGAGGTCGAGGAAGAGTGCGATGGGCTGGTATTGGAGCACCGCGCCGACCAGGCCGTCCCCCCCGTAGTGGCCCACGCTGAAGAAGACCCCCGACACGTAGCGGGCGATCCTCATGATGACGGGGACCAGGTTGGCCAGGTCCCGTGACGTCGACACCACCCGGGCCATCACCAGCGCGAGCCCGGAGCAGAACGCGAGGAGCAGGACCATCGCAGGGACGATCAGCAACCAGGTCCAGCGCAGGGGTTCACCGGTCAGCAGCAGGATGACGAGGAGCACGGCCATCGCGGGAAGGAGCAGCAGGAGCTCGGTCAGGGTCGCCGACAGGGGGAGTGCGGCCCGGGGGAAGCGGAGCGCGCGAATCATGCCCTGGTTGCGCAGGATCGATCGCGATCCGACCGTGATCGTGTCGGAGACGAAGGCAAAGATGAACACGCCGACCGTCAGGAACGCCACGTAGTTGTCGATCCCGCGGTCGGTCTGCAGCAGCAGCCCGAACACCAGGAAGTAGGCGCCCACCGACAGCAGCGGATTGATGACGAGCCACAGCTGTCCCAGCCTGTTGTCCTGGTTGCGCGTGTACGCCACGCCGCGCGCGAGCTCCCACACGAACGACCTGCTCCGCAGGAGGTCCGTCACGTAGGTCCGCAGCCGTGGGCGCCCACCCATCACCCGCAGGCCGTGCGTGAGCGCGAACGCCCGGGCCGCGTCGTCACCCCGGGGACCTTCGGGGACCAGGGCCGGGTCGAGACCCTCCGAGGCCTCAGCTCGGTGCATCGCTGCACCCCACCGCGCTGCGTGACGGCTCAGGGACGGGCACGGGCGACCTCCGGGGACGTGCGGGTGGGCGGGCCGAGCGGTCCGCGGGTGGGCGCCCGGACGTGCCGTGCCAGGCGAGCGGGAGCGGCGCGGGCCGCGCAGCGGGAGCCAGCGTAGCCGCCCTGTGTCCCGCGCGAGGCGGCTCCGTGGATGCCGTCCTGCCGCGGTGCGCCACGGCCTGCCGCCGCTCGCGGGCTGCGCTTTGTCGGAAATGTCCCGGTCGGCGCGGGCGTGGCATCTGCTGCATTTGATGCGGATGCGGGCGCCGGCGCGGGAACGATTGCAGCCGCGTGTTCGCTAGCATCTTCCCGTGTCCTCCGCCCCCTCCGCCGATGTGGTGACCCCTCCCGTGGCCTGGCCCGACGTCGACGTCATCGTCCCCGTCATCAACGAGGAGCAGCACCTCCGGGAGGCCGTCGAGCACATCATGGGCTCGGACTACCCGGGCACGATGAGGATCGTCCTGGCCCTCGGTCCGTCGACGGACGGCACGGACGTGATCGCCGCCGAGCTCGCGTCCGAGCACGCGTCGCTCACCTGCGTGGAGAACCCGTCGGGCGCCACGCCCGCGGCCCTCAACCGGGCGCTGGCCGTGTCGAGCAGTCCCGTGGTCGTCCGCGTCGACGCCCACGGCTTCGTCCCCCGGAGCTACATCACGGACGCCGTACGCATCCTCGTCGAGACGGGTGCCGCCAACGTGGGCGGCGTCATGGCGGCGCAGGGTCGGACGGCGTTCGAGCAGGCCGTCGCGCGAGCCATGAACAGCCGCCTGGGGATCGGCAACGCCCCCTTCCACGTGGGAGGCGAGGCCGGTCCGGCCGAGAGCGTCTACCTCGGCGTGTTCCGACGTGACGCCCTCGCCCGGGTCGGCGGTTTCGACGAGTCCTTCAGCCGCGCGCAGGACTGGGAGCTCAACCACAGGCTCCGCGAGGCCGGCGAGGTCGTCTGGTTCGACCCTCGCCTGCAGGTCGGCTACCGGCCGCGGCGGGACATGCGGGCGCTCGCGCGCCAGTTCCACGGCTCGGGCCGGTGGCGCCGCGAGGTCGCCGGCCAGCACTCCGGGACGGTCTCCCTGCGCTACCTCGCGCCGCCGGTCACGACGCTGCTGGTCGTCGTGGGCCTCGTCGTGAGCGTCGTCGGCCTCGTCCTGCGCTCGCCTCTCGCCTGGGCGGGGGCTCTCCCGGCGTCCTACCTCGTCGGGGTCTGCGTCGCATCCGTCGCCGTGGGGCGTGGACTCCCTCTGCGGTCACGGCTCTGGCTGCCGCTCGTGGTGATCTGCATGCATCTGAGCTGGGGGCTGGGGTTCATCCGCGGGGCGGCGACCCGGCGCTCCTGAGCGCTGTGACGAGACTCTGCTCGGGATGTCGTCGGCGACGTCCGGAGCCCGAACGACGGCGTGCGGGCAAGACGCGGGTGCG
Organism: Cellulomonas sp. SLBN-39; assembly: GCF_006715865.1. Taxonomy (NCBI): domain Bacteria; kingdom Bacillati; phylum Actinomycetota; class Actinomycetes; order Micrococcales; family Cellulomonadaceae; genus Cellulomonas; species Cellulomonas sp. SLBN-39. The sequence goes on from NZ_VFOA01000001.1 coordinate 3,006,071, forward strand.
CCCCCTCGGCGAGGGGGCGCACCCGCACCGTCAGCGGCCCAGCTGGGCGTACTTCGCCTCGGTCGCGTCCTTCTGCGGGCGCCACCACGACTCGTGGGTGCGGTACCAGTCGATCGTCGCGGCCAGGCCGTCGTCGAACGTCGTGTACCGGGGCTCCCAGCCCAGCTCGGTGCGCAGCTTGGTGGCGTCGATGGCGTAGCGCAGGTCGTGGCCCGGGCGGTCGTTGACGTGGTCGTACGCGTCCGCGGGCTGGCCCATGAGCGTGAGGATCTGCTCGATGACGGTCTTGTTGTCCTTCTCGCCGTCGGCGCCGATGAGGTAGGTCTCACCGATGCGGCCGTCCTCGACGATGCGCCACACCGCGGAGTTGTGGTCCTCCACGTGGATCCAGTCCCGCACGTTCTCGCCCGTGCCGTAGAGCTTGGGGCGGACGCCGTCGATCACGTTGGTGATCTGCCGCGGGATGAACTTCTCCACGTGCTGGAAGGGCCCGTAGTTGTTCGAGCAGTTCGAGATCGTGGCCTGCACGCCGAAGCTGCGGACCCAGGCACGGACCAGGAGGTCCGAGGACGCCTTCGTCGAGGAGTACGGGCTCGACGGGTTGTACGGCGTCTCGGGCGTGAACTTCGCCGGGTCGTCGAGCTCGAGGTCGCCGTAGACCTCGTCCGTCGAGACGTGGTGGTAGCGCACGCCGTGGCGCCGGACCGCCTCGAGGAGCTGGTAGGTGCCGAGGATGTTGGTGCGCACGAACGGCCAGGGGTCGTGCAGGGAGTTGTCGTTGTGCGACTCGGCCGCGAAGTGCACGACCAGGTCGACGTCCTTGACCAGGGAGTCGACGATGTCGGGGTCCGCGATGTCGCCCTTGGCGAGCACCACCTTCCCGTCGACGGGGTCGAGGCTGCGCTCGTCGCCGGCGTAGGTGAGCGCGTCGAGCACCGTGACGTGCACGTCGGGCCGCTCGCGGACCGTCTGGTGGACGAAGTTCGAACCGATGAAGCCTGCTCCGCCGGTGACCAGGACGCGCATGTGCTCTCTCTCGCTGAGGACGACGAACCGTGCCGGTCGACGATATCCGAGGCGCGCCCGCCGACCCAGCCCGAGGGGCATATCGGGAGGAATGTGACAGCGGGCGCGGCGTTCCTTGACCACGGGGGAGTACTCACCTTCACTGCTGTGGACCGACCGTCGTCGCCCCTGGGAGTTCCTCGTGCTGCTCAAGCTCAGCCTCGTCGTCGCGCTCGCCGTCGGCGGCGCGCTCCCCGAGGCTGCCGCCGACCCGGCACCCGCCCCGTCTGTCGCAGATGCGGCCTTTGTCACCCTTTCGGGTGACGATCAGCCGGAGGCAGTCACAGACGAGGCGCCCGTGGACGAGACCGGCGTCCCCGCGGACGAGGCCGGGGAGGTGACGCAGGTGCCTCTCGACGACGTGCTCGTCGAGGTGCCCGACGTGGCGGAGCTGGCCGCACCCACGCCCGCGCCGTCCGCCGGCACGCCTTCCCCCACCCCTGCGCCCACCGCCGCGGCGGCCCCCGGCGCCGTCGTCTCGGACGTCGTCGAGACCGACGGCTTCCAGATGCTCGGCGTGACGTGGCCCGACGACCAGCCGGTGGAGGCGCTCGAGGTCCAGGTGCGCACGCGGCAGGACGAGCGGTGGAGCGACTGGCAGCCGCTCGAGGTCGGTGACGAGGCCCCGGACGCGGGGACCCCGGACGCCGACGAGGCCCGACGCTCCGGCACGGACCCCCTGTGGGTCGGCGAGTCCGACGCGGTGCAGGTCTCCCTCCGTTCCACCGGCGACGCGGTGCCCTCCGACCTCGAGCTGGCGCTCGTCGACGTGCCCGAGGTCGACACGCCCGCACCGGACGCGCAGGTCCGGGGGGCGGCCACGAGCGGGGACGTCCTCGTCCAGCAGGCCGCCTACTCGACGCCGACCGCACTGACCTCGCAGCCCGCGGTGATCACCCGGGCCCAGTGGGGCGCGCGGGCGCAGCGCTGCACGCCCGACGTCGCGACCTCGCTCGTCGGCGCCGTGGTCCACCACACCGCCGGCCCCAACGGGTACTCCTCCGTGGCCGACGCCATGCGCCAGATCCGCGGCGACCAGGCCTACCACATGGACGCGCGCGGCTGGTGCGACCTCGGCTACAACGTCGTCGTCGACAAGTGGGGCAACACGTACGAGGGGCGTGCCGGGAGCCTGAGCAAGGCCGTCATCGGCGTGCACGCCGGCGGGTTCAACACCGGGACCCTCGGCGTGGCGATGCTCGGCTCCTACGAGGCCACGCCGTCCGCCGCGACCCGTGCGTCCGTCGCCCGGATCATCGCCTGGCGCCTGCAGGCCTCCTACCTCGACCCGGGCGGCTCCATGCGGTACACCACCAACGGCGGCGAGAACTCCAGGTTCTCCGGGACCACCACGGTCACGCTGCCCCGCATCTTCGGGCACCGCGACGTGTCCTACACCGCCTGCCCGGGCACCGGCGGGTACGGCGCGCTGCCCGACATCCGCAACAGGGCGCGCGCCTACGTCAGCCCGTCGTTCGTCAGCCCGTCGCGCTCCGCGTCCTCCGTGGCCCGCGCCGGGTCCGTGCGGGTCACCGCCGGCGCCGTCGGGTCCGTCGCCTGGACGCTGACCGTCACCGACGCGCGCACCGGGGTCCGCGTGGCCACGCGGAGCGGGACCACGGCCAGCAGCGTCAGCGCCACCTGGGACACCCGCAACGGCTCGGGCCAGGTCGTCGGCGCCGGGCCGTACCGGCTCACGCTCACCGGTCGGGCCACCTCGGGCGGCGGGACCGCACGCTCGTGGAGCACCACCGTCCAGGTGACCGGCAGCACGAACCCCGCCACGGTCGCGTCCGTGCCGCTGGCCGGGGACCTGCAGTACGTCCCGGTGACGCCGGTGCGCGTGCTCGACACCCGGCCGGGTGCCCAGTCCCTCGGCTCGCGCTCCCGGGTCGACGTCAAGGTGGCCGGCGTGTCGGGGGTGCCCACGGGGGCCCGGGCCGTCGCGGTCACCGTCACCGCGGTCCACCCCACCGCCACCACCTACGTGACCGCCTGGCCCGCCGGTGCGGTGCGCCCCGCGACCTCGACCGTCAACGTCGACCCGAGCCGGGCCGCCGCCGCGGGCGCCGTGGTCGGGGTCGGGGGGGACGGCCGGATCAGCCTCTACAACAACGCCGGCTCCACGCACCTGGTCGCCGACGTGACGGGCTACTTCGTCCCCTCGTCGGGGACCCGCTACTCGCAGCTCGCGTCCGCGGCACGCCTCATGGACACCCGGGACGTCGGTGGCACCATGCGGTCCGGCCAGCGGCGGACCATCACCGTCGCAGGGCGCAGCGGCATCCCGGCCGGCGCGACCGCCGTGATCGCCAACGTCACGTCCGTCGGCGCCGCCGGGGACGGGTACGTGTCGGTGGTCCCCGCCGGGACCGCCCTCGGGTCGACCTCGAGCGTCAACCACCTGCGGGGCACCGACGTGTCCAACCGGGTGGTCGTGCCCCTGTCGGGCGGCAAGGCCGACGTGTACCTCGCCGGGGGGGCCGCGGACGTCCTCGTCGACGTCGTGGGGTGGTTCGGACCCGGCGGCACCCTGACGTTCACCCCGATGCAGCCCGTGCGGGCGTTCGACACGCGCGCGGCCGGCGGGGCGCTGGGCTCGGGGTCGGTCCGCTCCTTCGCTGTCGGCAGGGTCAGCGGTGTCCCGTCCGACGCGCAGGCCGCGCTCGTCAACGTCACCGCCGCCGGGCAGACGGCGCGCACGACCTTCGTCACCGCGTGGCCGGCCGACGACGCCCGACCCGGGACGTCCGACCTCAACACCGGAGCGGGCCGCGACCAGGCCAACGTCACGGTCGTCGGCTGGGACGCCCAGGGACGGTCCTCCCTGTTCAACAACGCCGGCAGGACGCACCTGATCGGTGACGTCTACGGCTACTTCGCACCCTGACCGGGCCCGGACGGCCACCGGCGGGGCGTCGTCCGGGTTAGGCTCCCGTCCCGGCTGATCCTCACCCGTCGGGAGACCCACGCACCCATGCCCACCTACGACGCCACGGTCGATCCTGGCGCGACCAACACCAGCCACGCGCTGATGCTCGAGCTGATCGGGGTCGACAAGACCGTGCTCGACATCGGGTGTGCCACCGGATATCTCGCGCAGGCGCTCACCGCCCGCGGCTGCACCGTCAGCGGTGTCGAGATGGACCCGACCGCGGCCGAGGCGGCCCGGCCGCACCTGGCGCAGCTCGTGGTCGGCGACCTCACCCAGCTCGACCTCGCGGCCGAGCTGGCCCCGCACACGTACGACGTGATCGTGCTCGGGGACGTCCTCGAGCACCTCCCCGAGCCCGTCCCCGTGCTGCGCTCGGTCACGTCGTTGCTCGCGCCCGGTGGCTCGGTCGTGATCTCGGTGCCCAACGTCGCGCACGGCTCCGTGCGTCTCGCCCTGCTCCAGGGCCGCTGGGAGTACCGCGACCGGGGCCTGCTCGACAGCACCCACCTGCGGTTCCTCACCCGCACCAGCCTGCGGGCCCTCGTGCGCGACGCCGGCCTGACGGTCGTCGACCTGCGGACCACGACCCTCGACCCGCTCGCGGGCGAGGTTCTCGTCGACGCCGGCGCGCTCCCCGACGGCGTCGTGGACTGGGTCCGCACGCAGCCCGACGCGCTCACCTACCAGTTCGTCCTGCGAGCCATGCGTGACGACGCCGACGGTGTCCTCACGGCCGTCACGGCCGACCGGGAGCGCATCGAGGAGCGTGCCGCGGACCTGGGCGCCGAGCTCGAGCGCACGCGCGCCGAGCGCGACGCCGCGATCGCCGACCGCGCTCGGATCGAGGAGACCCTCGGGTGGCGGCTGCTGCGCGCCCCCCGCCGCGCGTACGGCGAGCTGCGGAGGCGGGTGCGTCCGTGAACGTCGTCACCGAGCTGCGCGGATCGCGCGAGCTGCTCGCCAACCTGACCCGTCGCGAGGTCAAGGGCAAGTACAAGAGGACGCTCCTGGGCCAGCTGTGGTCCCTGGTCAACCCCCTCGCCCAGATGGTGATCTTCACCGTCGTCTTCGCCTTCATCATCCGGATGGAGCCCGAGCCGGGCGACCCGTCCGGTCTCGACGTGTTCGCCGTCTGGCTCATGTGCGGGCTGCTGCCGTGGTCGTTCTTCGCGAACGTCGTCAACGGTGGCATGTCCTCCCTGGTCGCCAACGAGAACCTCATCAAGAAGGTGTGGTTCCCGCGGATCACGCTGCCCCTGTCGTCGACCTTCTCGCTGGTCTTCACATGGGGGATCGAGATGGCGGTCCTGCTCGTCGCGCTCCTCGTCGTCGGCGGGCAGCCGCTCCTGTTCGTCCCCGCGACGCTCCTCGCGATGGCGGTGCTCGCGCTGTTCGCCCTCGGGGTCGCCCTCACCCTGTCGATCGCGAACGTCTACTTCCGCGACACGCAGCACTTCGTCGGCATCATCATGCAGGCCTGGTTCTACGCCACCCCGATCGTCTACCCCGTCTCCCTCGTCACGGAGGCCTCCGGACGGCTCGGCCCCGTGGTCGGCTCGGTCACCGTCGCCGACATCTACCGGCTCAACCCGATGGAGCGGTTCGCCGAGGTGTTCCGCAACCTGCTCTACGACAACCGCTGGCCCGACCTCGACAGCATCGCGATGTGCCTCGGCTGGACCGCCGTGGCGCTCGCCGTGGGTCTGTGGGTTTTCGGCCGGCACGAGGCACGACTGGCGGAGGCGCTGTGAGCGCGGCGGTGACGGTGGACCAGGTCTCCAAGGTCTTCCGGATCTACAGGGAGCGCAACCAGACGCTCAAGGCGGCGATCATGCGCGGCCGGCGGGCCGTGTACGAGGACTTCAGCGCGCTGAAGGACGTCTCCTTCGAGATCCCCGAGGGCACCACGTTCGGTCTGATCGGGGACAACGGGTCGGGCAAGTCGACGCTGCTCAAGTGCATGGCGCGCATCCTCACCCCGGACACCGGTGCGATCCGGGCGAACGGCCGGGTCGCCGCGCTGCTCGAGGTCGGGTCGGGGTTCCACCCCGAGCTGTCCGGGCGCGACAACGTCTACCTCAACGGCTCGATCCTCGGGATGACCCGCGAGGAGATCGACCGCAAGTTCGACGACATCGTCGGCTTCTCCGGCGTCGAGGAGTTCATCGACCAGCCGGTCAAGAACTACTCCTCGGGCATGTACGTGCGTCTCGGCTTCTCGGTCGCCATCAACGTCGACCCCGAGATCCTCCTGGTCGACGAGGTCCTGGCGGTCGGTGACGCGGCGTTCCAGGAGCGGTGCGCGGAGAAGTTCGCCGAGTTCCGCCGCGAGGGTCGGACGGTCGTCGTGGTCTCGCACTCCATGGCCTCGCTGCGCGCCATGTGCGACGGGGCCGCGTGGCTCTCGCACGGCCGGCTCGTCGAGACCGGGGACGCCCGTCCGGTGCTCGAGCGCTACGCCGACTCGGCCCGCCAGGAGGTCCGGCTCGACGAGGAAGGACGGGTGCGCTGGGGGAGCGGGGAGGTGACCGTCGAGAAGGTCGAGCTCGTCCACGACGGCGTCCCGGTCGAGCAGGTGCCCAGCGGCGCCGACGTCTCCGTGCGCGTCCACTACCGCGCGCGCCGTCCGGTCGACCGTCCCGTCTTCGGCCTGGCGCTGGAGTCCCACGACGGCGTCTACCTGTGGGCCTCCAACACGCGTGACGCCGAGCTCGAGGTGGCGCGCGCCGACGGTTCGGGGGTGGTCGAGTGCCGGGTGCCCCGCCTCGCCCTGCAGCCCGGCCTGTTCGCGCTGATGGCGTCCGCGGTGGACACCTCGACGACGCACGTCTACGACTACCGGCGTGACGCCGTGCGCTTCCAGGTCACGCACGCCGGCACCACCGAGTCGGGTGGCTACCTCCATCTCGACGCGCGGTGGGGCGTCCGCGAGGGGGAGCGGTGAGCGGCGTGGCACCGCCCCCGGCCGCTGCCGGCCGGCGCACCGTGCTCGTCGTCACGCTCGACACGCTCGCGCCCCAGATGGCGGGGCCGGCGATCCGGGCGTGGGAGATCTCCCGGCACCTGGCCGCAGCCGGTGCGGACGTCCGCCTCGTGACGTTCGGCGCGTGCTCGGTCGACGGCGACGGCTTCGCCGCACGCCACATCGAGGTCGGCAGCTTCCGCGCGGAGGTCGAGGCCGTCGACGTCGTCGTCCTCCAGGGCTTCGTCGTGCGGACCTTCCCCTGGCTGCAGTCCTGCCCCCAGCGGATCGTGGTCGACCTCTACGACCCCTTCCAGCTGGAGACGCTCGAGGTCGACCGGTACGAGACGCCCGAGGTCCGCGCGCAGGCCCTGGACCGGGCGCGCGCGGAGCTGGACGCCCAGATCGCGCGCGGGGACCTCTTCCTGTGCGCCTCGCGGCGCCAGCGTGACCTGTGGCTCGGCCACCTGGCCGCGGCAGGGCGCGTCAACCCCGCGACCTACGACGACGACCCGGGCCTCGACCGCCTCGTGCGGGTCGTGCCCTTCGGGCTCGCCGACGACGCGCCCGTCCAGCAGGAGCACGCCGTGCGGGGGGTCGTCGACGGGATCGGTCCCGACGACAAGGTCGTCCTCTGGGGCGGCGGCGTCTACAACTGGTTCGACCCGGTCACGCTCGTCCGGGCGATCGGTCGGCTGCACGCCGAGGACCCCGCGGTCAGGCTCTACTTCCTCGGCATGAAGCACCCCAACCCCGACGTCCCGCAGATGCGGGTGGCGGTCGAGGCGCGCCGGGTGGCCGACGAGCTCGGCCTGACCGGTACCGTCGTGCACTTCAACGAGGAGTGGGTCCCGTACGCGCGACGGGCCGACCACCTGCTCGACGCCGACGTGGGTGTCAGCACGCACTTCGCCCACGTCGAGACCGAGTTCTCGTTCCGGACCAGGATCCTCGACTACCTCTGGGCCGGTCTGCCCATCGTGACGACGCGGGGTGACGCGTTCGCCGAGCTCGTGGACGAGCACGGGCTCGGCGTGTCGGTGCCCGACCGGGACGTCGACGCGCTCGTCGCGGCGCTGCGCACCGCGCTCGCCGACGAGGGCGGGCGCATGCGACGTCAGGTGCGGCAGGTGGCGCCGCGGTTCCGGTGGTCGCAGGTGCTCGCGCCGCTCGTGGAGTACTGCCTCGACCCCTGGTACGCGGCGGACCGCCCGCACGAGCGGCCGGTGGACGCGCCTGCCCCGGTCCGCGCGCCCGCTGGCCGCGGCGTCAGGGCGGACCTCGGGGCCGTGCGCAGGCACCTGCGCTCGGGCGGGGTGCGCGCGGTGCTGTCCAAGGTGCGCTGGCGCTGGCAGACCTGGAGGGCGTCGCGCTGACCGGTGCGCCGACGGGGCCGCAGCGGTCGCGGCCCCGTCAGCGCACCGTCCGCAGGTTGCGGTACGGGTCGGCCAGCGCCATGAGATCCCACTGCTCACGAACCATCTCGAGGTCGGCCGCCGTGACGGCCGTGCTCCGGCTCGACGACTCGTAGTGGGCGAGGCGGGCCAGCGGGGTGCACACGACCCGCTGCCCGGAGGTCACGACCTTGTAGCAGAAGTCCACGTCGTTGAAGCTCAGAGGCAGGTCCTCGCAGAAGCCGCCGACCTCGACGAACGTGTCCCGTGCGACGAGCAGGCACGCCCCGGTGACGACGAGGAAGTCGGCGTCGAGGACACCGACGTCGCCGTCGCTCAGGTCGTCCGGCTCGCCGCGGCGTGCGTGCACCGGCAGCCAGTCGTCCCCGTTGACCACGCCCACGTGCTGGACCGTGCCGTCCTCGAAGAGCAGCTTGGCGCCCACGACGCCCACCCCGGGTTCCTGCAGCACGGACACCATCCGCGTGAGCCACCCGTCGTCGAGCGCCTCGACGTCGTCGTTGAGCAGGAGCACGATCTCGCCACGGGCCACCCGCACCCCCTCGTTGACGGAGCGGGAGAAGTTGAACGGGCCGGTCGGGCGGACCACCCGGGCACGCTCGCCGGCCAGGGCGGCGACCCTGTCGACGACGGTCGGGTCCTCGTCACCGTTGGCGACCAGGACCAGCTCCCAGCTCGGGTACGCCGTGCGCTCCAGGAGGGTGCGCACGCACTGCTCGACCAGCAGGACGTCCCGGTCGTGCACCCGACGCGACCGGGACGCGGTCGGAACCACGACGGACACGAGCGGTGCCGGGTCGGGGACGTGCCGGTGCACGACCACCGAGCCGGGCACGGGGCCGTCCTCGACCGTCGCCCGTGCGCCGGTGCGCTCGAGGTGCGCGGCGACCGCCGCCCGACGAGCGGCGCGCTCGCGCTCGTCCGGCACCCGGACCGGCCCCGGGCGCAGCAGGCCGACGACCGGCAGGTGGTCGACCCGTGGCGAGCGCTCGGCGCACCGCAGGTGCAGGTCCCACTCCTCGGCGCCGTCCCGGTCGTCGACGAAGCCGCCGACCTCGTCGAGCAGGGTGCGCCGCACCGCGCACAGCCTGCCCAGGTAGTCCCAGCCGCGGAGGTAGGCGAGGTTCCAGGCCGGCTTGCGCACCACCGGGGTGCGCCCCGTGTCGTCCCGGAGCTCGTCGGTGTACGCCACGTCCACCTCCGGCCGCGCGCGCAGGTGGTTCTCCAGGGCTGTCGGACCTCCCGCGTCGAGCCGGTCGCCCGGACCGACGACGGCGACGTGCCCGCCGCGGGCGACGGCGAGCGCGGCACGCAGCAGGGCGGCCCGGCTCCCGGGCCCGGTCTCGACCCAGCGGAGCCACGGCTGCTCGAAGGCTCGTGCCGGGCGCAGCGCGTCGGCAGTGCCGGCCACGACCAGCTCCCACGTCGCGTCGTCCGCCCGCACCAGGGCCGCCGACCCGACGGAGGAGAGGACCTCGTCGGGGTCGGAGCCCGCCGGCAGGAGGATGCTCAGCACGGGTGGGGCGTCGGTGCGGTCCGCGCCGGGCCCGGGTGCGTGCGCGGTCACGACGTGCGGCCGTCGCGGACGATCGCGACCGCCCGACGCTTGGCCGCGCCCGCCGTCCGCCGGGCGAGCGTGCCGAGCGGCGGGTCGAGAGCTGCGTCACGTTCGCGCAGCGCCTCCTCCAGGGCCCGGGTCCGCTCGCGCAGCGCGACGTCCTGCTCGCGCAGCAACCTCTCCCGCAGGGTGACGGCTGCGCGCAGCGCCGTGACCTCGGCGTTCAGCTCGTCGACACGTCGTTCGAAGGTGCGCACCTCGTCACGGTCACGGGTGGCGTCCCGGCGGGCCCTGATGCGCGCGTCGGCGTCGCGCAGCAGGTCGCGCCAGCTCTCGGGGTCCTCGACCTCGCTGGTCATGCGGAGAGGTTAGAGCATCGGACGTCTAGGATTCTGCGGTGCGTATCGTGCAGGTCACCGCCCACTACCCGCCCGACGTGGTCAGCGGGGGGACGTTGGTGCCCCAGCGTCTCGCGCACCGGATGCGGCGGCTCGGGCACGACGTGCGTGTCTACGCGGGCAACGTCCGCGGCGGACGTGCCCCCCTGACCTCGTGGGACGACGTCGACGAGCACGGCACGCCGGTCCGCTGGGTCTCCACGACACCGTTCACCGCGTGGTCGGACCCGAAGAACTCGATCAACCCGGGCGTGACGGAGGACTTCCGTGCCTGGCTCGCCGCGGAGCCGGCCGACGTGGTGCACCTGCACTCCCTGCAGACGCTGGGCGCGGAGCTCGTCACCGTGGCCGCGCGCAGCGGCGCCCGCGTCGTGGTGACCATGCACGACTTCTGGTGGTCCTGCGCCAGGCAGTTCCTCGTCGCTCCCGACATGCGACCGTGCAGCCTCGCCGTCGAGGCCGGCGGCTGCCCGTGCGCGGTGGACCACGGCTGGCTCGTGGAGCGCAACCGTGCCCTGGGCCGTCACCTCGCCGACGCCGACCTGGTGCTGGTCCCCTCGGCCAGCGCGGCGCGGGTCATGGTCGCCAACGGCGTCGACGAGACGCGTGTGATGGTCGACGAGAACGGGCTGCCCGCCCTGCCCGAGGCCGCACCCCGCGAGGAGGCCGAGGGCGACGTGAGGCTGCTGTTCGCCGGCGGCGCCGACCCCATGAAGGGCCTCGGCGTCCTGCTGCCCGCGCTGCGCGGTCTGCGTGGCACGCCCGGGTGGACCGCCGACCTCTACGGCGTCGACCCAGCCTCGCTGGGCGACCTGCGGGGCGACGCCCGCGTCCGTGCCCGTCCGGGGTACCGGCCTGCCGAGCTCGCCACGGTCCTGGCGTCGCACGACGTGCTCGTCCTGGCCTCCGTGATGCGTGAGTCCCACTCCATCCTCACCCGCGAGGCGCTCGGTGCCGGCCTCGCGGTCGTCTGCACGGACACGCTGGGGCCGGAGGAGGTCGTCGAGGACGGGCGCAACGGTCTGGTCGTGCCCGCTGCGGACCCTGAGGCGCTCGGTGCCGCCCTGCGCCGCCTGGTGCTCGACCCCGCGCTGGTGCGCCGCATGCAGGCCGAGGCCCCCGCGGTCCGCGTGCGTGGGCTCGACGACCAGGTCGCCGGTCTCGTCGGCACGTACGAGCGCCTGGTCGAGGGTCCGACCCTGCCCGACCGGACGGTCGACGCCGCGCAGGACACCCTGCTGCGTCGCGTCCTGTTCGTCGTCGGGATCCAGGGTGCCCCGCTGCGGTACCGGGTCCACCTGCCCGCCGAGGGGCTGCGCTCCGCCGGCGTGCACACCGACGTCCGCCACTACCGGGACCCCGAGGTGCTCGAGCTCGCGCAGCAGGCCGACGCGGTGGTCGTGTACCGGGTGCCCGCCACCGTGCAGGTGCTGCAGATGATCGACGCGGTGCACGCACGTGACCGCGTCGTGCCCGTGCTGTACGACATCGACGACCTCATCGTCGACCCGGGTCTGCGGGGTCAGGTGCACGGTCTCGACGGCATGGACGACGCCGAGGTCGACCTCTGGTGGCGCGGCGTGGCCCGGTACCGCACGACGCTGGAGGCCTGCGACGGGTACGTGGGGAGCACCGCGATCCTCTGCGAACGGGTCGGGGCCCTCACGGGGCTGCCCACGTTCCGGTTCGCGAACGGCGTCGGCAGCGCCCTCGGCGCGCTGAGCGAGCGGGCGCTCGCCCTGCCCCGGGACCCGGGACCGCTGAGGATCGGCTACTTCTCCGGGACGACGACCCACGACGCCGACTGGGCGGCCGTGGAGCCCGCGGTGCTCGAGGTGATGCGCGACCGCCCCGACGTGGAGCTGTGGCTCGGCGGGCACCTGGGCACCGGACCCGCGCTGGACGAGGTCGCGGACCGGGTCCGGCGGCTGCCGATGCTGCCGTGGACGGAGCTGCCGGCACGGCTGCGACAGGTCGACGTGAACCTGGCGCCGCTCGTGGGCGACAGCGTGTTCAACGAGTCCAAGTCGGCGATCAAGTGGCTCGAGGCCGCGCTCGTCGAGACCCCGACGGTCGCCTCGCCGACCGAGCCGTTCCGCGAGGCCGTCGAGCACGGCAGGACGGGCCGGCTGGCCGCCGACCACGCCTCGTGGGTCGAGGCGCTGGCCGAGCTCCTCGACGACGCCGAGGTCAGGGCGCGGACCGGTCGCCTGGCCCGGCGTGAGGCCCTGCTGCGCTGGTCGCCGGCCCGGCAGGGGCAGGAGTACCGGCGTCTGCTGCTCGAGGCGCACGCCGGGCTCCTCCTGCGCGACGCGCCGAGGACGACCACGTGGCAGCCCGTCGCCGACGACGAGCCCTGGAGCGCCGCCGACGCGTGGGTGGAGAGCTACCCCCCGGACGACGGGACGCGGCCCGCCGGGCCGTGGCGCCTGCGCTGGGAGGCCGCACGTCGTGTGCACGAGGCCGAAGGTGTCGGTGGCGTCGCCCGCAGGGTCGCGGGCAAGGTGGGGCGCCGCGTGCGCGGCTGACACGCCGCGGGGGCGCGCGGGACGGACCGGGGTGATCCGGGCGGCCTGCGTGCCGCGACCGGTCCGCCCGCTCCGGGCCGACCTACAGTGGACGCAGCCCCCACCGAGAGGTCCGTCCCATGCGTGCCGTCCGCCGTGCCGTCGCCGGCCTGACCGCTGTGGTGCTCGCCGCCACGGGTCTGGCCCTCACCGCCGCACCGGCGTCCGCCGCGGAGTCCTACTCCGTCCCGTCGTCCGGGACGTGGACGGTCGACGGGCGCGGCTACGGTCACGGCCGGGGGCTGTCGCAGTGGGGCGCCCAGGGAGCCGCGGCGCAGGGTGTCGGGTACCGGGACATCCTCGCCTTCTACTACCCCGGGACGACCGCGACGACGCAGGCGGCGACGAGCCTGCGCGTCGGGCTCGCCGCACACACCCCCGCTGCCACCGTCACGCTGTGGAACCCGCCCGGCCGGACCTTCACGGTCAGCGGCGTGCGCACCGACGACGGCACGAACGCGCAGGTCTCGCTGGTGCAGGCCGCCCGCCGCTTCACGGTCACGGTGTCGGGGAGCACGGTCACGGTGCGCCGGCAGAAGACCCTCAACGGGCCGTGGGAGTCGCCGTTGGTCTTCCGCGGGACGACGACGTTCGCCACCGCCGACGGTGTCGTCGTCGCGCCGTCGACCGGCAGCACCTCCGGCACGTGGTACCGCGGCGCGGTCGAGGTCCGCCCCACCACAGGCTCGGCGTTCGACGTCACCAACGTCGTGCCGACCGAGGCCTACCTGCGCGGCGTCGTGCCCCGGGAGGTCCCGGCGTCCTGGGACGTCGACGCCCTGCGAGCGCAAGCCGTCGCCGCTCGGTCCTACGCCCTGTGGAAGAAGGCGCACCGGGGCTCCTCGGCCATCGACATCTGCGACACCACCGCGTGCCAGGTCTACGGCGGCGCCGGCACGATCACCGCTGCCGGCGCGGTCACGAGCCGCGAGCACAGCCGTACGGACGGTGCGATCGCGGACACCGCGCGGGAGGTGCGTACCTTCGCCGGCGCCGTCGCCTTCACCGAGTTCTCGTCGTCGAACGGCGGGTGGACGCGTGCCGGTTCGGTGCCCTACCAGGTCGCGAAGGCCGACCCCTGGACGGGGACCGCCCCGGGTGACCCGGTGACCACGTGGACGGCCCAGCTGGCCGTCTCCACGGTCCAGGCGTCGTGCCCGGGAAGCGGAGGGCGCCTGCAGCGGCTCGAGGTGCTCGGACGGGACGGCCGCGGGGCGCTGGGCGGACGCGTCACGCAGGTCCGCCTGGTCTGCTCGACCGGGACCGCCGACATCACGAACCCCGCCTTCGGTCTGCGCTCCACGTGGTGGCTGCCCCGCACCGCCGCCCCCACCCTGACGGGGCTGCGCCAGTCGACGACGTCGGTCGCGAGCGGCGGTTCCGTCTCCGTCTCGGCGGTGCCGAACGTCTCCATGAGCTGGGTCCTGACGGTCGTCGACGCGCGCACCGGGCGGATCGCTGCCACCCGCACCGGAACCGCTGCGGCCGGTTCACGGTTCACGGCCGCGTGGAACGCCCGCACCGACGCGGGGGCGGTCGTCGGCGCCGGACCGTACCGGATGAGCTTGCGCGGCACCGACGCGGCAGGTCGCCGCACGTCGACGCTCAGCGCGACGGTCGAGGTCGGGCGGGCGGCGGACCCGCCGACGGTCGCCCCCGTGCCTCTGGTCCCTGACGCGGGCCTGGTCCCCGTGGCGCCGACGCGTCTGCTGGACACGCGCACCACGTTCGGGTCCCTCGGCGCCGGTCAGCGCGTCGACGTGGCCGTCACCGGCCGTGCGGGCGTGCCGTCCAGCGGCGTGACCGCGGTGGTCCTCAACATCACTGCGGTCCACGCCAGCCGGGACACCCACCTGCGCGTGTGGCCCGCCGGTGCGCCCATGCCCGACGCGTCGGTGCTCAACACGGGCGCCGGGCGGACGCAGGCGGCGACGGTGACGGTCGCGGTCGGCGGGTCGGGTCGGGTCAGCACGTACAACGCCGCGGGAACCGTGCACCAGATCGTCGACGTCCTCGGCTACTACACGACGTCCGGCGCCTCGGCCGCGCTGCACAGCTCCGCGCCGGTCCGGGCGTACGACTCGCGGACGGCGAGGACCACCCCGGTCCCCGCCGGCGGTACCGTCTCCGTCGACGTCGCGTCCGCCCTCGGCGTCCCTGCAGCCGGCCTCTCCGCCGTGGCGGTCAACGTCACGACGACCCGGGCGTCCGGGCAGGGGTACGTCGTGGCCTACGGCTCGGGGACCCGCCCCGCCGTCTCCACGGTCAACCTCGACCCGGGCCGGGACGTCGCCAACCGCACGGTCGTCCCCGTGGTCGGCGGCAAGATCACCGTCGCGGTCGTCGGCGCTCCCACGCACGTCGTGGTCGACATCTCGGCGTGGTTCGGGGCACCAGGTGCTGCGGGTGGGGCCCGGTTCACGCCCGTCCAGCCCGTCCGCCTCCTCGACACGCGCACCGCCACGCCCGTCGGCGCGGGCCGACGCGTCGACGTCGCGACGTCCTCCGCCGTGCCGAGCAGTGCGGTCGCTGTCGTCGGGTCGCTCGTGGCCGTCTCGCAGACGGCCTCGACGACGCACCTGCGGGCCTACGCGACAGGTTCTGCGCTGCCGCCCACGTCGGACCTCAACGCGGCGCGTGGGCGCACGCAGGCGAACGGCGTGGTCGTCACCACGGGAACGGGCGGCAGGGTTGCCGTGTACAACCACTCCGGCAGCACGCACGTCATCCTCGACGTGACCGGCTACTTCGACTGACCCTCCGCCGCGCGCACCGGCCGGGGTGCGTCGTGGCCGTCGCCCGCAGCCGCGGTGCGTGCGGCCACGACCACCGGTCCGACCAGCGCGGCCCCCAGCGTGAGCGTCCCGACGAGCCCGAGGCCCAGGACGACCGCCTGGCTGACGGGGGGGATCCAGCCGACGTCGTCGATGCGCAGCGGCAGGGCCGCGAACCGTGCGTAGACCGACTCGACGCCGTACATGTACCGCCAGAGGAACCACGACAGCGCGCCGAGCTGCACGGTGAGGAACCAGGCCGACGAGACGACGACCGTGCGCCGCAGGGTCGTGGCCGACAGGCTCGCCCCCTGCATCGACGGGACCGCGAGCACCAGGCCGGCGGCGACGGCCGGCAGCAGGTAGCGGCCCTGCCAGCCGAAGGCGGTCAGCATCGAGTACGCGGCGACCACGGCTGCGGACAGCCCCAGGAAGCCCCAGGCGTCGCGCAGCCGCGTCGATGCCCTGGCCGACCCCGTCACCAGGAGCGTGACCGCGACGACGGTGACGCCGACCCACCCCACCACCGCCAGGTCCGGCAGCGTGGTGTCCCACCCGATCCAGCCGACCATCTGCCGCACCAGGTCGCCGAACTTCAGCAGGACGAGGAGGGTGCGCACGTCGACGGGGATGGTGCCCCAGTCGACCGAGTCGTCCTCCTCGCCGATGACGCGCGTCTGCGTCGCCCACCCGAGCCATGCCACGGCGGCCACGAGGGACGCACCGGCCGCGACGACCGCCCAGCGGTGCCGCTGCCACAGCCCGCCGAGCGGTCCGCCGGGGAGCAGCAGCACCCCGACGAGCAGGAACGCCCACACGAGGCTCAGCGGGCGGGTCCACGTGAGTGCGACCAGCGCGAGGAGCAGCGCGGTCACGGTGGGCGTGCGCACGGCCGCCGCCCCCGCGTGGTCGTGCCGCACCGCCACCACGAGGGCCGCGCCCAGCACCGCAGCGCCGACCTCGAACCCGTTGGGGTTGACCGACGAGGCGAGGGACAGCATCACGGGCGTGAGCCCGGCGAGGACGGCGACGGCCGCACCCGCGTGCCAGCCCCGGCGAGCCAGCACCAGCGCGGCGCCCGCGACCATGCCGAGGCTCAGGACGCCCGAGACGAACCGGGCGAGCAGCAGCGTGTGGTGGCCCGACAGGCCGACCTCCAGACCGACGCGCAGCACCGTCCCGACGACGCCGTAGTACAGCGGGGGGTAACGGGTCATGTAGGTCGGACGATCGACCTCGTCCTGCGGGTGCAGCGACGACTCCCACCCGCATCCCGGAGACGCGCTCGGGTCACCCTGGTAGCACGTCCGGTTCTCGTACTCGAGGAGGCTGGTCGGCATGCGCACGTGCACGACCGACGCACCGTTCTCGTCGACGACGACACGCTCGTTGCCCGGCAGCACCTGCCCGGTCGCCACCCCCCAGGCGTACTCGACGTGCGCGGGTTCGTCGGGGGTGCCGCCGACCGGTGACGCCATCGCCCACGCGGCGGCCAGGCCGACCACGGCCAGGGCGAGACCGAGCGGGGCGAGCCGGCCACGGACGCGGCGGCTGAGAGAAGGCATCGAGGGCTCCAAGGAGGGTCGGGCACGCGCGAGGGCCGCGTGGCCCTCGCGCATGCTAGTCGCCGGCGACCTGCGGGACAGCGGGCCGCCCGCCGACGCGGCACAGCCGCGCGTGCAGGGCCACCGTCACCGTGAGCGCGACGATCGCGGCCGACGCGGCGACCAGGGCGACGCCGGGATGGACCAGCGGGTCCGAGGGCGGGGAGAGCAGGGCACGGCGCACCCGGACGACGTTCTCGACGGAGGCCGCGGCCGCCCAGGCGCCCAGCAGCCACGGCGCGGCCCGCCGCGACCAGGTCAGCCCGGCACCCACCGCGAGGCCGACCGGCAGGAGCAGCGGCATCAGGTACCGGGCGTTGAGACCTCCGCCGCCCGCGGCGTAGAGCACCTGCATCCCCAGGACCGCCACCACGGGGCCGCCCAGCGCCACGAGGACGGCCAGGTGCTCCCGCGCCCGCGGCACCTCCCGGCGTGCGACGACCGCCAGGCCGACGAGCGCCAGCGCCACCGGCACCACGAGCAGCACGGTCGTGGTCGTCCCGCGGGGCAGCACGTCGTGGCTGTGCAGCGACCAGAGCGCGCGCCACGAGCCGACGTCGGTGAGCACGTCCGTCCAGGGACGGCTCACCCGGTCGAGGTGCTCGGCAGCCCACTCGGGGTGCCCGCCGAGGACGTCGCCGGTGAGCCGGACGTTGCGCCACCAGAACCACGACGACGGCAGCACCGCCACGACGAGCGTCGCGGCAGCGGCGGCGGACGTGGTCAGCACGGCACGCCAGCCGCGCGACCGCACGACGGCGTCGATGACGAGGGCGGCCAGGCACGCGGCGATCACCACGACGAGCGCAGCGCGGGTCAGCAGGGCCGCGGCGCAGGCGGCAGCGAGGAGGGCCCAGCGGGCGCGTGACCCGCCGTGGCGCAGCAGGGCGACCGTCGCACCCATGACGAGGGTCGCGGTCGCCGCGGCCAGCAGGTCGTTGTAGACGGCGCCGCCGACCCGGGCCACCCAGGCGCTCGCCGCCACGACGACGGCCGCCGCGACCCGTAGGCGCGGGGTCCGCGGCGCGACCTGGGCCGCGGCCCAGGCGACGACGAGCACGAGCGCGGCGGCGAGCAGCGCGTTCAGGGCACGGCCGGCGTACGCGGCGAGGACCGGGCGGCCGAGGTCGACGAGCGGTCCGACGACGGGTGCCTGCAGGAGGTAGTACAGGGGCGGGTGCTGCGCGACCCACTGCACAGGGGGCGCGTACCCCACGGGGGGCTGGACGACCAGGCCCTCTTCGAACACCGGCAGCCCGCCGGTCCACACCTGGTACGCGTAGTCGAGGTGCGCTGCCTCGTCGCCGGAGGAGAACGCGGGCGACAGCGCGGCGTGCGTGGCGGCCGACGCCGTTGCCGCGGCGGCCGCGGCGGCGACCGCGAGGCGCGTGAGCCGGACGGGGTCCCGGTACCACCGCACGGGCGCGCCGGTCACGGCGCCACCGGTCCCGTCCGGCCGCGCAGGCCGTCGCGGAGGCCTCGCAGGGCGAGCTGCAGACGGTTGCGTCGTCCCGGCACCAGGAGCGTGTTGAACGCGACGTACTTGCCCAGCCACACGACGTACCCGACGTCCCACCGCCAGCCCATGAGTCGCGACCGCACGAGGAGCAGCGTGTTGCGGGTCAGGTAGTAGACGCGCACCGGCGGGTGGACGTGGATCTCCTGCCGCCGCCCCGGCAGCCGCACGACGGCGTCGCCGAGCTGGTGGGCGAGGTGGGCGTCGGCGACCGCGTGCAGGGTCCGCCCGGCGGCTCGGGCCCGCAGCCCCCACTCCAGGTCGACGTGGTCGATGAACCACTCCGACCGCATCGCGCCGACCTCGTCGAGGGCCTCCACGGGGATCAGGGTCCCGGACGCGAGGAGGAACGCCACCGGCAGCAGCCCGTCCTCGTCCGGGAGGCCGCGCGTGCGCCGTGGGCCCCAGGTGCGGGCCTCGTACACCATGACGTCCCCGTCGCCGCGGTCCTCGGCGACCATCGGGCCGACGGCGCCGACGCGCTCGCCGCGCGCCGCGGCCCGGGCGGCGCCCGCCAGCAGGCGCTCGACCATGTCGGGCGCGGGGTCGCTGTCCTGGTCGGAGAGGAGCACGTGCGTCGCCCCGCAGCCCCGCGCCCGGCCGATGCCGACGTTCTGGGCCTCGGCGATCCCTGCGTTGCGCCCGAGCGGCACGAGCTCGGCGCCGACCTCGTCGCACGTCGCACGCAGCGCCTGCGCGTTCTGCCCCTCGGTGCCGTTGTCGACGACGACGCACCGGTCCACCTGCGCGGCGAGCGCGGCGAGGAGGCGGCCGGTGCGGGCGACGTCGGGGTGGTACGTCACCACGACCGCGACGACGCAGGTCCCGGCGGTCACCGCGCGAGCGAGGCGACGTGGGCGCGGGCCGCGTCCCACGTCGGCAGGAGACCGGTCTGCGCAGCCTCGGCGAGCGACGGGGCCTGCGCGTCCTTGTCCGAGAGCAGCGGGGCCAGCGGGCGACCGTCGCGGCCGGAGGTCGGCCAGGCGACGGCGACCTGCGGGTCGAGCGGGTGCACGCCGTGCTCGCGACCGGGGGCGTACGGCGTCGAGCACAGGTACATGACCGTCGAGTCGTCCTCGAGCGACATGAACGCGTGCCCCAGGCCCTCCTCCAGGTAGATCGCCCGCCGGTCGACGTCGTCGAGGAGCACGCTGTCCCAGCGGCCGAAGGTCGGCGACCCGACGCGGATGTCGACGACGACGTCGAGCACGGCGCCGCGGGTGCAGGTGACGTACTTCGCCTGGCCGGGCGGGACGTCGGCGAAGTGGATGCCGCGCACGACACCGGCGGCCGAGACCGAGCAGTTGGCCTGGGCGACCGTCAGTGCGTGCCCCACCGCCGCCGCGAACGGCGCTCCCTGGAACGCCTCGAGGAAGACGCCGCGCTCGTCGACGAACTGCCGGGGGGTGATCTCCCAGGCGCCGGGGACGCTGAGCTCGCGGAACGTCATGGGGGTCCTCTCCGTGGTGGGGTCGCGCACGGTCCGGGCCGCAGCGGGCCGACCGTGGCGGAGCGGGGTCGCGCCGACGGTCAGCGTAGCGGCCGCCGCGCGTGTCCTAGGGTGGGCACCCGACCGTCCGGCGGGGACGGGTTGGCGGGAGGAGCGCGGTGCGCTGGGTTGTGGTCGGCAGCAACGGGATGCTGGGGACGGACGTCATGGCGGCGCTCGCGCACGCCGGGCACGAGGCGGTCGGCCTCGACCGTGCCCAGGTCGACGTGACGGACGCGCGCGCCGTCGACGCGGCCCTGCCCGACGCGGACGTGGTCGTCAACTGCGCTGCGTGGACGGCCGTCGACGCCGCGGAGGAGCAGGAGGCGGCGGCCTTCGCCGTCAACGCGGCCGCGCCGTCCTACCTGGCCCGTGCGGCGCGGGAACGTGGTGCGCGCCTGGTCCAGGTGTCGACCGACTACGTGTTCGCCGGCGACGCCACGGACCCGTACGGGGAGGACCATCCGGTCGCTCCCCGTTCGGCGTACGGGCGGACCAAGGCCGCGGGGGAGTGGGCCGTGCGTGCCGAGCACCCGGACGCTCTCGTCGTGCGGACCGCGTGGCTCTACGGCGCCGCCGGCTCCTGCTTCCCGCGGACGATCGCGCGGGTCGCCGTCGAGCGCGGCTCCCTGGGTGTCGTCGACGACCAGGTGGGACAGCCGACGTGGACCGTCGACCTCGCCGACCTGATCCTGCGTCTGGTGGCTGCCGGCGCCCCGGGCGGCACCTACCACGGCACCTCCTCGGGCAGCACCTCGTGGTTCGGGTTCGCCCAGGCGGTGGTCGCCTCGGCGGGGATGGACCCGGCGATCGTCGCGCCCACCGCGACCGACGCGTCCGAGCGCCCGGCCCCGCGGCCGTCGTACTCCGTGCTGGGGCACGGTGCGCTGCACGCCGCAGGCGTGACCCCCATCGGCGGATGGCGTGAGCGGTGGGCCGCGGCCGGCGCCGTCGTGCTCGGCCACGGCGCACCCTCCGCCAGGTAGCATCCCCCCATCCTCCGGCGCTCGACGCCCCCGATGCCACGACAGGGCTCCCATGAAGGTCTTCATCCAGATCCCGTGCCTCAACGAGGAGGAGACGCTCCCTGCGGTCCTCGCCTCGATCCCCGACCGCATCGACGGCGTCGACGAGCTCGAGGTGCTGGTCGTCGACGACGGCTCGACCGACCGCACGGTGGAGGTCGCCCGTGCCCTGGGCGTCCGCCACATCGTGCGGCACACCCGCAACATGGGTCTCGCGCGCTCGTTCCGTGACGGCATCCACTACGCCCTCGCGCAGGGGGCGGACGTCGTGGTCAACACCGACGGTGACAACCAGTACCCGCAGGACCGGATCCCGGACCTCGTGGCCCCCGTCATCGCCGGCGAGGCCGACATCGTGATCGCCGACCGGCAGACGGCGACGATCGCGCACTTCTCGCCGTTCAAGAAGATGATGCAGCGCATCGGCAGCAAGGTCGTCAACGGCGCGGCCGACACGGACCTGCCCGACGCGGCCAGCGGCTTCCGTGCCTACTCGCGGGCCTCGCTGATCCGGCTGAACATCGTCACCGAGTTCAGCTACTGCATGGAGACGATCATCCAGGCCGGGCACAAGCGCCTGCGGATCGTCTCGGTCCCCGTGACCACGAACCCCAAGACGCGTGAGTCACGGCTGTTCAAGAACATCTTCCAGCACATGCGCAAGTCCGCCTCGGCGATCGTGCGCTCGTACCTGATGTTCAAGCCGCAGGTCGTCTTCATCACGCTCGCCACCGTGCTGGGCGTGATCTCGCTGGTCCCCATGGTGCGCTTCGTCGCGCTCTGGCTGGTGCGCGACGGCGCCGCCGCCGGCAACGTCCAGTCCCTCATCTTCGGCGCGATCATGGCCGTGGCGTCCTTGCTCTCGCTCGCGCTCGGGGTGCTCTCGGACCTGCAGCGGACCAACCGTGTGCTGCTCGAGGACCAGCTCGAACGCATCAAGGAGCTGCAGTACCGGCGTCCGGCCGACGTGGGGCACGCGTGGGAGGGCTGGTCCACCGAGGCGCTCGACCACGGGGCCGTGCCCGCCCGCGACGGTTCCGCCGCCGCGGGCGGTGGCGCAGGCTACGGCCGCGCCTCCTCCAGCAACCCCAGCAAGTAGCTCCCGTACCCCGACTTGACCAGTCGCTCGGCCCGCTCCCGGAGCTCGGCGTCGGAGAGGAACCCCCGACGCCACGCGACCTCCTCGGGCGACCCGATCTTGAGGCCCTGACGGCTCTCGATGGTGCGGACGTAGTCCGACGCCTCCAGGAGGGAGTCGAAGGTGCCCGTGTCGAGCCACGCCGTGCCTCGGGGGAGCACCTCGACCTGGAGCCGCCCTGCCTCGAGGTACGCCCGGTTCACGTCCGTGATCTCGTACTCGCCGCGCGCCGACGGGGCGAGGTCGCGGGCGATCGCCACGACGTCGTTGTCGTAGAAGTACAGCCCGGGCACCGCGTAGGAGCTCTTCGGGTGCGCGGGCTTCTCCTCCAGCGAGAGCGCACGGCCGTCGGCGTCGAACTCGACGACGCCGTAGGCCGTCGGGTCGGCCACCCGGTAGGCGAAGACGGCGCCGCCGTCCACGTCGTGGAAGCGGGCCAGCCGTGAGCCGAGACCAGGCCCGTAGAAGATGTTGTCGCCCAGGACCAGGGCGGCGGCCTCGCCGCCGATGAAGTCGGCCCCGAGGACGAAGGCCTGCGCCAGACCGTTGGGCTCCGCCTGCACGGTATAGCTGATGGAGATGCCGAACTGCGAGCCGTCGCCGAGGAGCCGCTGGAACTGCTCCGCGTCGTGCGGGGTCGTGATGACCAGGACGTCCCGGATGCCTGCCAGGATCAGCGTCGACAACGGGTAGTAGATCATCGGCTTGTCGTAGACCGGGACGAGCTGCTTGCTCACGCCCAGCGTGATCGGGTGCAGCCGGGTGCCGGAGCCGCCGGCCAGGATGATTCCGCGCATGGGCACATAGTCTGGCGCACGTCGGGGGTGACCGGGCACCGGCGCCGCGGGCGTCCTGCTCGGCGTATCATCGCCGCTCGGCCCCGCCGCCCAGCGGGCGCCCCGCAGCGACAGGACGGACCCCACGTGCCGGCGCAGGCCCACGAACACCGACCCGTGCCCGCAGGGCACCCAGGACCCTCGGTGCACGACGTGCCCGCCGGCTCCGCCCCCCTCGGCACGCTCCTCGCGGCCGGCACGTTCGACGAGGGGGCCCACCCCCGGGTCCGCGTGCTGCTCGAGGGTCTCGCCGCGCGGGGCTGGGACGTCGAGCGCGTGGTCGAGCCCCTCCGGTTCGACACCCGCCGTCGGGTCGAGGTCCTCCGCAACCCGTTGCACCTGCCGGGCTTCGCGGTCGCACTCCTGCGCGCCTGGTCGCGCCTCGGGCCGCGCCTGGCCGCGCGGCGGCGGCGCGGACCGCGCCCGCGCGCCGTGGTCGTCGGTCACCTGGGCCACTTCGACGTCGGGCTCGTGCGGCTCCTGCTGCGTCCGGCCCCCGTCGTCCTCGACTACCTGATCTCCGGCGCCGGCACCGCGGTCGACCGTGGGGAGCGGGGTGCGCTCAAGCAGCGCGCGCTCGTAGCCCTCGACCGGTTCGCGCTCGCACGCGCCGACGTCGTCGTCGTCGACACCGCCGAGCACCTGGAGCTCCTCGGGCCGGACGTGGCCGCGCGCGCGGTCGTCGTCCCCGTCGGTGCCGACGCGCGGTGGTTCGCGGCGCGCGCTTCGGCGCAGGGGCCCGTCCGTGGCCGCCCCCTGCGCGTGATCTTCTTCGGGATGCTCACGCCCCTGCAGGGTGCACCGGTGATCGCCCGTGCGCTGCGCGACCTCGGCGGTGCGGTGCACGCCACCTTCGTCGGGACCGGGCAGGACGAGGTGGCCGTCGACGAGCTCCTCGACGGTGTGCCGCACGTCGAGCGGATGCCCTGGGTCACGCCCGACGACCTGCCTGCCCTGGTGGCCGCGCACGACGTGTGCCTGGGGATCTTCGGCACGGGCGAGAAGGCGGCGAGGGTCGTGCCGAACAAGGCGTACCAGGGTGCGGCGGCCGGGTGTCTCGTCGTGACGAGCGACACCGCACCCCAGCGCAGGGCCTTCGGCGAGGCGGCGGTGCTCGTCCCCCCAGGGGACGCGGACGCGCTCGCCGACGTGCTGCGCGGGCTCGCCGACGACGCCGACGCCTTCGAGACCCGACGTGCGGCGGCGCGGGCGTGGGCGGACGCGCGGTTCACCGCTCCCGCCGTGGTGGGCGACCTCGACGTCGTCCTGCGGGGTCGCGCGTGAGCCGGCTGGTGGCGGTCCTGCGCTCGCGCTGGGTCCGCGCAGGGTTCGTCCTCGTGGCCGTGAGCGCCGCCGTGGTCGCCGTCGTCCAGCAGCGCGCCGAGATCGCCGATGCCGTGACGCAGGTCCCGCCGGCCGCGGTCGGAGCGGCACTCGTCGTGAGCGTGGCCTACGTCGTGTGCACGATGCTCTCGTGGCGCGCGGTGCTCGCCGATCTCGGCTCACGCCTGCCCGTGACGCAGGCCTTCGGCCTGTTCGGCGTCTCCCAGCTCGGCAAGTACGTCCCCGGCGGGGTGTGGAACATCGTCGCGGCGGGCGAGCTCGGCGCAGACCTGGCGATCCCGCGCAGACGCTCGATGTCGGCCATGGCCGTGGCGGTCCTGGTGTCGGTGGTCAGCGGCCTCGCCCTCGGCCTGCCCGCCCTCGCGGTCGCCGACACGCACGCCCTGGACCTGTGGTGGCTGTGGCTCGTCGCACCGCTGTGCGTCGCCGCGCTCGTGCCCCCGGTGCTCAACCGCCTGCTCGCCGCCGCGATGCGCCTCGCGCGACGTGAGCCCCTCGAGCATCCCCTGACGACGCGCGGCACGCTCGTCGCGACCGCGTGGGCCCTCCTCGGCTGGGTCGTGGTGGGCGCCCAGGTGTGGCTGCTCGCCGCTGCCCTCGGCGTGCCGGCGACGCCGTCCTCGTTCCTGCTGGCCGTCGGCGCGTACGCGCTCGCCTGGGTCGTCGGCTTCCTCGTCGTGGTCACCCCCGCCGGGCTCGGGGCCCGCGAGCTCGTCCTGGGCGCGCTGATGGCCCCCGTCCTCGGCGGTGGCGGTGGCGGTGTGGTGGTGCTCGTCCTGATGAGCCGGATCGTCCAGACTGCCGGTGACCTGGTCGTCGCCGGCGTCGGCGCGCTCGGCGCCCGACGTGCCCGGACCCTGCAGGCACCTGCGCCCCCGGGGGAGCGCTCCGCGCGCTGACCTGCCGCCCGGCCGACGCCCGTGGGGTCGCAGGCCCCACCCGTCGTCCACCCCACCGAGGAGCAGCCGATGGCCGCGAGCGACGCCGTCCCCCCGCACGTCCGCAGGCGCCGGGCGCTCGGCGCCGGGGCGTCCGCGGTCGCCGGGTCCGTCCCTCTCCTCGGGCAGCGGGCGGCGTACCGACCCGGGAGGGGTCTCGTCGTCCGGGGTCGACCCGCGTGAGCCGCGTGCGGCCACCGGCGCCCGGTCCCGCCCGGCCCTGGTCCGCGCGGGCTGCCGACGGCCTGGTGCACCTGCCCGACGCCCTCGTCGTCCTGTTCGCCGTGCTGGCCCTGGTGTCGCTCGTCGCGACCCTGCTCGGGGCGCTGCACGCGGCGCTCGTGCTGCCCGTCGCCGGTGCCCTCGCCGTCCTCGTGGTGCGGTCCGTCCCGCACCACGCGCCCCGACGCGGTGCGGCCCCTGCGGCGGGCGTCGCCCTTCTCGCGGCGGCGGCGTGGGCCTGCTGGGGCGTCACCCACGTGGGCCAGTACGTGGTGGTGGCCCGCGACCCGGGGTTCCTCACGCTCGAAGGGCTCTGGCTCGCGGGGCACCCGGACGCGTCGGTGCCGGTCGGCGGTGCGGCCGCCGTGGCCTCCGCCGTCCCGGGCGTGCTCGCCGACGCCGAGGCGTTCACGCAGGTCGGCGGAGCGCTGCACGCGCAGGGCAACAAGACGGTTCCGGCGCTCCTCGGCCTCGCGGGTCAGGTCGCGGGCACGCACGCGGTGCTCGCCGCGGGTGTCGTGATCGGGGCGGTCGCGCTGCTTGCCGTGTACGTGCTGGGCCGTGAGCTCGTCGGCCCGGTGTGGGCCCTGCTGCCACCGACGACCCTCGCCCTGAGCCTGCCGTTCCTCACCTTCACGCGCTCGGCCTACACCGAGCCGACGACGACGGCCCTGGTCGCCCTGGGGGTGGCGCTCCTCGTGCGAGCCGTGCGGTCGGGCCGTGCGACGCACGCGGCGTGGGCCGGCTGCGCCGTCGGCCTCGCCGGCGCAGCCCGGATCGACGGTGCCATCGTCGTCGGTGCTCTCGTGGTCGCGCTCGCGGCGGTGGCCCTCGTCACCCGTGACACGTCCGTCCGCAGCCGTCGACGGTCGCAGCTCGACGCCGCCGCTGCCCCCGCGCTCGCACTGACGGCGCTGGGCTACGTCGACCTCGCGCTCGAGAGCCCCGCGTACCTCGTCCAGCACCTGCCGTTCGCCGGGCCGCTCGCGGCCGGGCTCGTCCTGACGACCGTCGTGGGGCGCTCGCTCGTGGCCGAGCCCGTCGCGCGTCGGCTCGTCGGGTGGCGCCCGGACCCGGCCGGTCGCGCCGCCGACGTCCTCGGGGGGTGCGTCGCGGTGGTGGCCCTCGTGCTGGTCAGCAGGCCGTGGTGGCTGGTGTCCCGGTCCGTCGACGACGCCGGCGTCGCCGGGGCCGTCGGACGGCAGCAGCTCGCCGAGGGGCTTCCGCTCGACCCCACGCGTGGCTACGACGAGATGACCCTGACCTGGCTCGCCTGGTACGTGGGCTGGCCGCTGCTCGTCCTGGGGCTGACGGGGGCGGCGCTCGTGGTCCGCCGGGCGGTGCGACGCGCGGACGCGGCGCTCCTGGCCGCGGTCGTGACCCTCCTCCTGGGTGCCCTGCCCTACGTGGTCCGTGTGTCGATCACGCCCGACCAGCTCTGGGCGGTCCGCAGGCTCGTGCCGGTCGCCGTGCCCGCGCTGCTCGTCCTGGGGGTCTGGGCCCTGCGCGAGGGGTGCAGGGCGGTCGTGCGACGCCAGCCCTCCTCGCGCGTGCCGGCCGTACGGGTCGTGCTCGGTGCGGCCGCGGTGCTGGTCGCCCTGTGGCCGTTGTCGGTCTGGAGCCAGGTGCACGACGTCGCCGAGCAGGACGGTCGTCTCGACGAGGCCAGGGCGGCCTGTGCCCGGCTCGAGGACGTCGGCGTCTCCCGCGTGCTGTGGGTGCACTCCTCGCCGTTCCAGTACGCGGCGACCCTGCGCATCGTGTGCGACGTCGAGGTCGTCCAGACGTTCGATGTGCCGACCCCCGGGCTGGTCGAGGACGTGACCGCGGCCTGGGGGGGCGCCGTCGCGGTGATGTCCTTCGACCCGGGGGACCTGGCGCTCGTGGGCCCCGCGCAGGAGGTCGTCACGACGACCGTCCCGACCGCCGCGCGCAGGATCGCCGGGCGGCCGTTCGCTGTCGAGACGACGACCAGCTCGCTCTGGCTCGCCCTGCCGGGGACGTGAGCAGGCGCACGCCTTCGCGCAGCCCTGCTCAGCCGTCGTCCAGCACGCCGCACGGGACGCGCACGGTCCAGTGCGCGTCCGGGGCGGCCTCGAGCTCGACGACGACGTCGGGCGTCGAGCACGCCCGTCGCGCGTCCGCCACCTCGCGCTGCCACGACGGACCGGCCTGCCGCTGGGTGCCGGGCACCTGCCACGCGTGCACCGAGGCCGCGGTGAGCGTCAGCGCCACGAGGACCGCCGGCACCTGGGCCCACCGGCGGCGCGGCACGTGCCGGGCGGCCAGCACGATCCCGCTCACGAGCAGCATCGATGCGACCACCGCGTAGCGGATCACCTCGACCGCGGGGTCGCCGGGGTCGGGGCGCGACCAGTCGAACGCCGCACGGTTGAGCAGCACGGGGATCGCCCAGGTGACGACCGAGAAGACCGGGAGCACGAGCCCCGCCGTGCGCTCGGTACCGGTCGCGCGCCGTGCGACCAGGACCGCGGCGAGGCACGTCGGCACGAGTGCGAGCACCGCGGCGCCCCATCCGACGCCCGCCAGGACGACCGTCACCGTCTCCGGCGTCCCCAGCCAGACGGGAAGGACGACGTCCACGAGGTACCCGGCGGCGACGACGTCGACCCCGGGTACCAGCCCGACGGCTTCTCCTCGCGGCACCGTGAGCACCGCCACGGCCTGCGCACCGAGGCCGATCAGCAGGCCTGCGCGCACCGGGAGGCACCTGCGCTCGCGCAGGCCGAGCACCGCGAGCGGGAGGAAGTACGCCACCTGGACCTCGGTGAGGGCTGCCGCGAGGCCGAGCAGGCCGAGTGCGGCGGCGCCCGTCCGGGTCCGGGGACGGTGCAGCAGGAGCCACGGGGTGGCCCACAGGAAGAACCAGTGCAGGTTGGCCAGGTTCCCGAGGACCTCCACACCGGCCGCGGGAACCACGACCGTCAGTGCAGCGAGCGCGAGCCGTCCGCCGCGGGAGGGGGTGACCGAGGCCGCGCAGGCGTGCACCACCCCGGCGACCGCCCCGGCGACGGCACAGCTGAGCGCGGTCACCGCCACGGCGACGTCCTCGGTGGGCACGACGGTGACGGCCAGCTCGGCGAGCACGCGCGGGACGAGGTGCAGGTATCCGCCGTACGGCTCGAGCAGGACGCGCCACCAGGCCTCGCCCCAGGCGTCCAGGACGAAGACCCTGCCGTCCTCAGCCCACAGGGTGCCTCGCGTGGTGGCGTCGAGCCGCGACCACGCGGCTGCGGCGGCGAGGACGGCGACCGTCACCGAGACCAGCACGTCACGCCCGGGGCGCGACCGGCGCGCGGGAGAGTCGTCGGTGCTCACCGGTCGAGCGGGGCCGTCGACGAGCGTGCCGGGCCGGCGGGGTCCCCGTCCAGCGCGTCCTCGGTGACGATCTCGGAGGTGACGAGGCGCGCTCGTCGGGCCTCGTCGGTGCGCAGGGCCTGCGCGGTTGCCGCATCCACGAGCACGAGCGAGCCACCGCCGCTCAGCAGTCCCAGCACGCCCAGCAGCGCGGTCGCCGTGACGGGGTCCGTGCCGGCGGCCTCCAGGCGCCGCACGCCGGTCGCCGTGGTGGTCCCGTGCGCGCGTGCGAGCAGGTCCCCGTGCGTGACGCCGTCGAGCGCCGGCGCCCCCGGGTCCGGCCGTGGCACGGGGCCCAGCTGGTCCGGGTAGGTCATGACGGCCGCCGCGCCGTCGGTGGCGCCCGCCGGCAGGGGGCTGTCGACCCGGCGCGCCAGCGCGGGCAGCGCGACCGCCACGAGGGCCGGTGCGTCGACGTGGCGTGCCACGTCGGCCGTGACGACGACGTCGGCGCTCCGTCGGCTGCCGCCGGCGTCGGGGGCCAGGACGCAGGCCCCGGCCCGCCACGTGGCCAGCGCCCACAGCACGGTGCGCCAGTGCAGGGGAAGGTCGAGCAGCACCTCGCTGCCCGGTCCGACGTCGTACTCCTCGACGAGGAGGTTCGTCGTCTTCGTGACCCAGTTCACGACGACGGCGCCGGAGAGCTCGACGCGCTCCCCGTCGTGCCCGTACCAGGTGAGCCGAGGTCGCCCCGGCTCCTTCTGCAACGTCGCGAGCACGTGTGCGAGGTCCCGATCGCCGGGGTGGCCGGGAGGCGGTGGGCTCGGGTGCGGGGGTGGCGTCATGAGCCCAAGGCTAGACAGAACGGACACGTCACCCGGCCGGGTGAGTTTTCACCCGGACAAGCCGGGCATCTAGCACGCCTCGGGTTGACGGCCTCGAACGACACGCGTGTAATTCCTGAGAACTGATTCATCGAACGGGCACCACGTCGCGGCCTTCCGCGCCGCACCGGCAGCTTCGAGCGAGCCAGCCAGCCAGCATCACGAGCAGCACGAGCACCAACCCGCGGAGGCACGCATGTGGCACCTGCTCGACGACGAGACCTTCCCGACAGACGTCGAGGCACCGGCACAGGCGCCGGCGTCCAACGTCCTGTCGCTGTTCGGCACGCCCGACGACGACGGACCCATGGGGTGGCAGGAGCGCGCCCTGTGCGCCCAGACCGACCCCGAGGCGTTCTTCCCCGAGAAGGGCGGCTCGACCCGCGAGGCCAAGAAGGTGTGCACGTCTTGCGACGTGCGTTCCGAGTGCCTCGAGTACGCGCTGGAGAACGACGAGCGGTTCGGCATCTGGGGCGGCCTGTCCGAGCGCGAGCGCCGCAAGCTCAAGCGGCGCGTCGTCTGACCGCAGCACCCGCAGGTCCGCACCGCCGAGCCGGCGCGGACCGCGGCGGGCCCGCGCGCGACGGTGCGTGCCGGGTGGGCCGGGAGCGACGCGCCGCGTGCGCTCGCCGCCCGGACGCCGCCGCCGGGGCATGATGACGCGAGCATGACTGACACGCTGTCCCCCGTGGACCTCCCGACGACCGCCTCGGTGCCGGTGACGACGCCCGTCACGGCCGTGGTGGTGACCCGCGGACGCACCGGGTACCTCGCCACGACGTTGCGGGCCCTCGCGGCGCAGGTCCGCCGCCCCACCCGCGTCCTCGTCGTCGATGTCGGGGCGTCCGACGGCCGTGCCGTCGGGCCGGTGCTGGACGCCGCGTTCGCCCAGCTCTCCGCGCCCGTGCCCCGCCTGACGAGCGTCGGCGTGCCCCGGGCCGCGACCTTCGGCGAGGCCGTGACCGCCGGTCTCGACGTCCTCGAGCGCACGCTCGGCGGCGCACCGTCGCCGTGGCTGTGGCTCCTGCACGACGACAGCGCACCCGCCCCCGACGCCCTCGCGCACCTCGTGCGCACCGTCGGCCACGCCCCGTCCGTCGCCGTCGCCGGCTGCAAGCAGCGCACCTGGACCTCGCCCGAACGGTTGCTCGAGGTCGGGCTGCGCACCACCCGCTCCGGACGGCGCAGCACCGACGTCGAGCCCGGCGAGCTCGACCAGGGTCAGCACGACGGCCGGTCCGACGTGCTGGGCGTCGGCCTCGCCGGCGCCCTGGTCCGCCGCGACGTCTGGGACGCCCTCGGCGGCACCGACCCCGCCCTCGGCCCCTTCGGCGACGGCCTCGACCTCTCCCGCCGTGCCCGCCTGGCCGGGCACCGCGTCGTCGTCGTGCCCGCGGCCGTCGTCCGGCACGCGCAGGCGGCGTACCACGGCCTGCGGCCCGCCCGCGGGGACGGTGGCGAGCTCGCAGCCCGCGAGGTCGACCTCGACGGCGACGGCGAGCCCGACGGCGCCGACCCCACCCGCTCCTTCCTGCCGCGCCGCACCTCGCTCCTGCACCAGCGTCTCGTGCACGCCGCCCCCGCGCTGCTTCCGCTCGTCGTCCTGCTCGTGCCGACGGTCGCGGTGGTGCGTGCGCTCGGGCAGGTCGCCGCCAAGCGTCCCGGCCTGGCCGTCGCCGAGCTGCGGGCCGCCCTCACCGTGCTGCTGCGCCCCGGCGCGGTCGTGCGCGCCCGCGGCCGGGCCCGGACGACCCGCGTGCTCGCCCGGCGCACCCTGCACCCGCTGCAGGCGACGTGGCGCGACGTGTGGGTGCAGGCCCGCGACCGGCGGCTGGCACGCCTCGAGGCGCGCCGCGTCGTCCGTGCCCTCAGCGAGCTCGAGCTGCGCGAGCTCGCCGCCCTCGCCACCCGCCGTCGCGCCACCCTCGGCCTCGTGCTCATCGTGCTGGTCGTCGTCACGGTCGTCGCCCTCGGGCGCCTGCTCGGCCCTCTCCTGGCCGGCGGGGCCCTCACCGGACCCGCCCTCGCCCGGGCCACCACGCCGCTCGCGGACGTGTGGGCCGCCGCGACGTCGGGCTGGGTCGCCGCCGGGCTGGGCGACCGCGGCCCCGCCGACCCCCTCGCCCTGCTCCTCGTCCCCCTCGCCGCCCTCTCCGAGAGCGGCGCCGGCACCGCCCTCGGGCTCCTCGTCCTCGCCGCCGTGCCGCTCGCCGGGTACTCCGCGTGGACGGCGTCCGGCGCCGCGACGCGCTCGACCGTGCTGCGGGCGTGGGCCGCCGTCGCATGGGCCGCCGCGCCGGCCCTGCTCCTCGCCGTGGGGCAGACCCGCGTCGGCGCCGTGCTCGTGCACGTCGCCCTGCCCTGGGTCGCGCTGGGCCTGGCCCGTGCCGTCGGCGTGCAGCGCGTCGACCGGGTGCTGTCCGGTGTGGCCACGGCGGTACGGGCCGGCCCCCGCGCCGCCGAGGACGACGGACGCACCCCCGTGGTCGGCACGACGCCCGCCCGCGGCACCCCGTCCGTCCCGCACCCGCGCACGGCAGCCCCTGCCGAGGAGGACGGAGCGGCCGACGACCGCTTCGTCGGCGCCGCCGCCCCGACGGGGTCCGTCGCCGCCGCTGCGGGCGCCGCTCTCGCGCTCGCGGTCGTCCTCGCCGGCGCACCCGCGCTGCTGCCCGCCGTGCTCACGGTCGTCCTCGCGGTCGCGGCGACCGCGCCGCGCGGCCGCCTGCGGGTGCTGCTCGTGCCGGTGCCGTCGCTCGTGCTGCTCGCCCCGCTCCTGGCCGAGGTCGCGCGCCGCGGCACCGACGGGCTCGCCCTGCTGCTCGCCGACCCCGGAGCGCCCGCCCTGGCCGCGCCGGCGGCCGGCTGGCAGCGGGTCCTGGGCCTGCCCGCGGACGCGACGGGCCTGGTGCCGCAGCTGCCCGGCACCGCCGCCCTCGTGGTCGTCGCGGCGCCGGGCGCGGTGCTGGTCCTGCTCGCGGTCCTCGCGCTGCTGCGGGGCGCGCCCGTGTCCCGCGCCGTCCGCCTCTGCTGGTGGGCCGCCGCCGCGGGCCTGGCCACGGCCGCCGTCGTCGCCGCCGTGACCGCGGTGCCGACGGCCGAGGGCACCGGCCCCGCCTGGACGGGCGCCGCGCTCTCGCTCGCCACCCTCGGGCTGCTCGCCGCCGGCCTGCTCGGCGCCGACCGCCTGCGCGAGCGCCTCGCCGCGCAGACGTTCGGCTGGCGGCAGCCGGCGGCCGTGCTCGTCGCGGTGCTCGCCGCCGTCGTCGTGCTCACGCCGCTGGTCGGCTGGACGGCTGGAGTGCGCGGCGGGGGGTCGCCGGGCGTCGTCTCGGGCCCGGTGGTCCCCGCCGTCGGGCAGCAGGGCGCTCAGTCGGCGGCCGCGTCGCGGGTGCTCGCCCTGACGGTACGGACCGACGGCACGCTCGCCTGGCAGCTGCTGCGCGCCGACGGCACGCAGATGGTCGACCAGTCCGCGGCGGTGCGGACCCGCCAGCTCGTCGAGGACGACGCCGCGGACCCCGCGACCGCCGAGGTGCACACCCTCGTGGCGCGGCTCTCCACCAGCACCGCGCCGGACGCGGCCGCTGGGCTCGCGGCCCTCGCCGTCGGCGACGTGCTCGTGCCCGCGGCGACCGACCCGGCCGCGGACGCCGCGCGCACCCGCCTCGTCGCTGTGCTCGACGCCACGCCGGGGCTCGAGCGTGTCACCCACGACGCCGCGGGCACCCTGTGGCGCGTCGCGGGGGCGGACGGCGACGTCGTCACCTCCTGGGCCCGTACGGTGCCCGAGGACGCGTCCGACGCCGCCGCGGACGACCCCGCCCTGCTGGCGGGCGAGGCCGCCCCGGTCGACGCCGACCGACGGACCGTGCGCACCACCGTCGAGGACGGCGACGGACGCCGCGTCCTCGTCCTCGCGGAGCGGTCCGGCGACGGCTGGCACGCGTGGCTGGACGGGCGCCCCCTCGCCCCGACCACGGTCGGCTGGCGGCAGGCGTTCGTCCTCGGCGCCGACGGCGGACGGCTCGTGGTCCGCCACGACGCCCCCGGCCGCACGCCGTGGCTGAGCGCCCTCGGCGCCACCGTCGTCCTGACGGGGCTGCTCGCCGTACCGCTGCGCCGCCGGCGGGGGGTGCGCACATGAGCTCGCGCCGCGCACGCAGGGCCCGCGAGCGCGCCCTGCAGACCGTCTCGGGCGTCGCCCTGCTCGCCGCCGTCGCGGCGTCGCTCGCCGTCGGCGGACGGCTCGGGGTCGCCCCCGTGCGGGCGGGCGAGCCGGCGCAGGTCGCGGTCCCGCCCTCGGCGTCGACGCTGGTCTGCCCGGGCCCGCTGGTGCTGCCGGGCGGCTCCGGCCGCGGCGACGCGGGCTTCGACCCGGTGCCCGTCCCGCCGCAGGCCCGCGTCGAGGTGCTGTCCGTGGCGGGCCCCGGCGCCGGCGACGTCGCGGTGACCGGTCTGGACGCGGCCTCGGTCGTGACCTCCCTGCCCGCCGGCGGCGGGTCCACCGGGCTCGACGCGGCCGACACCACCACCGCCGTGCGCGCGGCCCCGGCGCAGGACGCGCCTCTCGTGGCGGCGGCCGCCGCGGTCCGCGTCACGGACGGCGACCTGCGCGGCAGCGCGGCCGTGTCGTGCACGGCTCCCGGCGTCGAGCAGTGGCTCGTCGGGGGGTCGACCACGCCGGGGGCGACGACGTCGCTGCTGCTGGTGAACGCCGGGCTGACGGCGGCCCAGGTCGAGGTCCGCGTGCTCGGTGCGGCCGGTCCCGTGGACCTGGCCTCCGACCTGGTCGTCGTGGCGCCCGGCGACCGGTCCGTGGTCGACCTCACGGGTGCGGCGCCCGGTCAGCCGGCGCTCGTCGTGCACGTCGCCTCCACCGGCGGCCAGGTCGCGGCGTACCTGCAGGACGCCCGCCTCGACGGCTTCACCCCCGCCGGGGTCGAGCTCGTCGGCGCCTCGGCGGCGCCCGCGACGCGGCAACGGGTGCCGGGCGTCTCGGCCGGGCCCGACGAGGCGGACTCCGCCGTGCTGCGGCTGCTCGCGACCGAGCGCAGCACGACCGCCACGGTCACCGTCCTCGGCGAGGAAGGTCCCGTGGACGTCCCCGGTCTCGACCGGGTGCCCCTCACGGCCGGCACGGTCGTCGACGTGCCCCTCACCGGGCTGCCGGAGGGCGAGCGCACGGTCGTGGTCGACGCGGGTGCCCCCGTCGTCGCGGCGGCCGAGTCGGCGCGCACGGGCGAGCCCGGCGAGCTCGACGACGCCCCCCGGGTCGAGCGGGCGTGGTCCCCGTCGACGCCCGGCGCCGACGGGGTCGTGGCGCTGCCGGCGGGGATGCGGGCGCGGCTCGTCGTCGGGGCGGTCGCCGCCGGCGACGCGGCCGGCGAGGGGGTGGGCACCGCGCTGCTGCGGGTGCTCGACGCCCAGGGCGAGGCGCTCCTCGAGAGCACCGTCAGCGTGGACGCCGGGACCACGGGCGCGTGGGACCTGTCGGCGCTGTCCGACGAGGACCTGTCCGACCTCGCGGCGGGGGTGCAGCTCGTCGACGCCGTCGGGGCCGAGCTCGCGTGGTCGGTCCTCGTGCAGCGCGAGCAGGCCGACGGGACGCTGGTCTCCGTGCTGGTGCCGGTGCCGGCGCCCGCGCAGGAGCCGACGGTCGCGGTCGTCGAGGACCCGCGGGTGGCGCTGCGGGGCTGAGCCGACTGCCTCGGCGGCGGTCGACCGGGTCCCGGTCGGGTCAGGCGCGCTCGGTCGCGCGCATCTGCACGCGCTCGCGCACCCGCAGCCCGAGGTTCACCGCGAGCCGCACGGGTGCCTGGTACCAGCGCCCGTACCGCCGGCCCAGGTACTGGCGGGCCGACGCGTGGTGCGCGCGGATCATCGGCGCCGGTCGCTGACGCCACGACGTGCCGCCCACGTGGGTCACGTGCACGTCGGGCACGTAGACGTTCTCCCAGCCGGCGCGGCCGAGGCGCTCGCCGAGGTCCACGTCCTCGAAGAACATGAAGTAGCTCTCGTCGAAGCCGCCGATCTGCTCGAACGCGGTCCGGCGCAGCACCAGGCAGGCGCCCGAGAGCCAGCCGGCGGCGCGCAGGTAGCCGCCCATCGTCTCGTGCCGGGCCTGGTAGGTGCGCGTCCACGGGTTGTTGGGCCACGGCTTGGCGAAGATCGCGTGGCCCGCGCCGGCCGCGAGCGACGGCAGGGCCCGCGCCGAGGGGTACACGCTGCCGTCGGTGTTCAGCAGCATCGGACCGAGCGCACCGGCCGTCGGCTGCTCGTCGCCCGCCGCGAGCAGGCGGTCCAGCGAGCCCGGGGTCCACTCGATGTCGGAGTTGGCGACCACGAGGTAGGGGGTGCTCGCGCCCTGGCAGCCGAGGTTCGCGGCGGCGCCGTAGCCCAGGTTGCGCCCCGGGACGACGAGGGAGGCGCCCGCCGCGTCCGCGACGCGGGAGGCGACGGTCTGGTCGGTCCCGTTGTCGACGATCACGAGCTCGACCGGGTCGGCGGTCGCGGTGGCGAGGGTCCGCACGAAGCGGTCGAGCTCGCTGCCCGGGTGGAAGACGACGCACACGACACGCACGCGCGTCGCCGCAGATCGGGACGCCGCCCGGGCGGTGGCGTCGGCAGGGACCGCCTCCGGCGCGGGGGCGGGGGAGGAGGGGCTCGGCGCCGGGCTCGTCGCACTCATCGTCGGCACACCCTAGTGGTCCTCGCCGTAGCCCGGGTCCACGTCGTCGGGGGATCTTCCGAGCAGGTGCGCGACCTGCTCGACGACGACGTCGCGGACGAGGTCGGCGAGGTCCGCCGGGTCCGCGGCCCGCTGCTCCACCGGGCGGCGGTAGACCACGACCCGGTGCGGCAGCCCGGCGTCGGCGGGGAAGCAGCGGCCGAGCGGGACGCCGCCGCGCTCCCACGGCGCCGGGTTCGACGGCGGGACGTCCTCGACGGCGAACTCGGTGCCGGCCAGCTGGTCGGACCACCGCTGCTCGAGCTCCTCGACGGCGTCGAGCACGAGGTCGTCGAACCGCTCGGCGCGCGTGCGGTAGCCCGGCGTCGACATCGGCAGCAGCGGGCCCCGGGGGCCCCGCCCACGACGGTCACGACGCCGGACGGCGTGCCCGCCCGCGAGCGCCGCACCGGGCGGCGGGGACGCGCGGCGCGCGACGGACCCGCGGTCCGACGGGCCGGGGCGGCGGGGCGTTGAGCTCACCGGCCCACTGTAGCCAGCGCACCGTCGCCGGCAGGGCCGTCCGGGTCGTCCGGCCGGCGTCCGGGGTACGTGGTCCGCGTGTACACGCGGGCGTGGCGCCCGGACGGGGGTACGGTCTGCACGTGAGATCCGTCCGCCAGTGCTCGCGCACCGCGTGCCCGCACGCCGCGGTGGCCACGCTCACCTACGTGTACGCGGACTCCACGGCGGTGCTCGGGCCCCTGGCGCAGCTGGCCGAGCCCCACTCGTACGACCTGTGCGTCGCGCACGCCGAGCGGCTGACGGCCCCGCGGGGCTGGGAGATCGTCCGGCTGACGCCGGACCTGCAGGCCCCCGAGCCGAGCCGTGACGACCTGCTGGCCCTGGCCGACGCGGTCCGTGAGGCGGGCCGGCGTCGTGCTCCGGAGCCGGTCGGGCCGCTGGAGTCCGTGCCCCCGCCCGCGGCTCCCGAGGACGGTCGCCGTCGCGGGCACCTGCGCGTGGTGCACGGGGACGGCGCGCCGTGAGCAGCCGTCGTCGGGGTCGTCCCGACGACGAGCCGCTGCCCCTGGGCTCGTTCAGCCGCCCGTCGTTCGGCGGTGCGCCGGGCTCGCAGGCGTGCCCGCGCTGCGGCCGCACCGACCTCACCCGGATCGAGATGGGCCTGCCGGACGGCCGCCCGGGGACGTTCGTGTCCTGCACCGGGTGCGAGACGACCGCCTGGTTCGCGGCCGACGGCGACGGCAGCCCGCTGCGGCTCGACGGCACGCCGCTCGACCTGCCGGACCGGGGCTGACCCCGCGACCCCGGGCGGCCCGTCGCGGCCCGCGGCACGGGCGCAGCCGCACCGACCCGCGTCGCTAGAGTGGGCGCAGCCAGTTCGAACCCGAGGCGAAAGAGCTCCCGTGCCCGCACCTGTCGACCTGTCCGCGCTCATCAAGGCCTACGACGTGCGTGGCACGTACCCCGACCAGCTCGACGCCCGGGTGGCGCGCGCCATCGGCGCGGCCTTCGCCGACGTCGTGGTGCTGCCGGAGGCCGCGGGCACCCCGACCGTGGTGGTCGGCAACGACATGCGCCCCTCCGGGCCCGAGCTCGTCGGCGCCTTCGCCGAGGGCCTGACCGCCCGCGGCGTCGACGTCGTCCTCATCGGGCTGTGCTCGACGGACGGTCTCTACCACGCGTCGGGCGCCCGCGGGGTCCCGGGGGCGATGTTCACGGCCAGCCACAACCCGGCGCAGTACAACGGCATCAAGCTCTGCCGCGCCGGCGCCCGGCCCGTGGGGCAGGACAGCGGCCTCACGCAGGTCCGCGAGCTCGCGGGCCGCTACCTCGCGGAGGAGGTGCCGGTCGTCGACGTGCCGGGCACGGTCCGCGAGGAGGAGATGCTGACGGAGTACGCGACGTTCCTGCGCTCGCTGGTCGACCTGTCCGGGGGGCGGCCGCTGAAGGTCGTCGTCGACGCGGGCAACGGCATGGGCGGGCACACGGTCCCGGCGGTGCTGGGCACCGGCGCCGGCCTGCCGGAGCTGCCGCTGGACGTCGTGCCGCTGTACTTCGAGCTGGACGGGACCTTCCCCAACCACGAGGCGAACCCGCTGGAGCCCGCCAACCTGGTGGACCTGCAGGCCGCCGTCGTCGAGCACGGCGCGGACCTGGGCCTGGCCTTCGACGGCGACGCGGACCGCTGCTTCGTCGTCGACGAGAACGGCGACGCGGTGAGCCCGTCCGCGATCACCGCGCTGGTCGGTCTGCGCGAGGTCGCCCGCGAGGTCGCCGCGGGACGCACCCCGACGGTGATCCACAACCTCATCACGTCCCAGGTGGTGCCCGACCTGCTGGGCGCCGCGGGCGCGCGCACGGTGCGCACGCGCGTGGGGCACTCGTTCATCAAGGCGCAGATGGCCGAGCACGACGCCGTCTTCGGCGGCGAGCACAGCGCGCACTACTACTTCCGCGACTTCTTCTTCGCCGACACCGGCATGCTCGCGGCCATGCACGTGCTGGCCGCGCTCGGGTCGCAGCCGCACCCGCTGTCGGCGCTGGCCGACCAGTACCAGCCGTACGCGGCGAGCGGCGAGATCAACTCCCGGGTCGTGGACGTGGCCGCGGCGCGGGCCCGCGTCGTCGAGGCCTACGTGACGCAGCAGGGCGCCGGCCCGGTCGAGGTCGACGAGCTCGACGGCCTGACGGTCTCGCACTGGTCGGGCCACCCGCAGTGGTGGTTCAACCTGCGCGCGTCGAACACCGAGCCGCTGCTGCGCCTGAACGTGGAGGCGGCCGACGAGGACATCATGGAGAAGGTCCGCGACGACGTCCTGGGCCTGGTGCGGCAGGAGGAGGGCGCATGAGCGACGAGGCGACGGCCGTGCGGCTCGACCCGTGGGCGCGGGCGCTGCTGCGCTGCCCGGTCACGGGCTCGGAGCTGGTGGACGGCACGGACGCGGACGGGGCACCGGTGCTGATCGGCACCGACGGCACGCGCCGGCTGGCGTACCCGGTGCGCGACGGCATCCCGGTGCTGCTCGTCGACGAGGCGCGCGCGCTCTGACACGACGAGGGACGGGCCCCCGCACGGTGTGCGGGGGCCCGTCCCTCGTCGTGGGGGCGTCGGTCACCTGCCGGCGGCCTGCTCCAGCTCGTCGACGACCTCCGGGTTCTCCTCGAGCCAGGCCCGCGCGGACGCGCCCGGGTCGGTGCCGCCGTCCTCGTTGAACATGAGGTTCTCGAGGGAGAAGAGCTGCTCGTCGGTCAGCGTGAAGGCCGCGACCATCGCGGACAGCGACGGGTAGTCCTCCGTGAAGCCGGTGCGCCCGACCGAGTGGATCTCCTCCGCGTCACCCATGACGCCCGCGGGGTCCTCGAGGTCGCGGATCGGGTACGCGTCGTAGGCCCAGTGCGGGCGCCACAGCGTCACCACGACGTCCTCGCCGGCCGAGGTGGCGGCGTCGAGCTCGGCCAGCATGGCGGGCGTGGACGAGACCACGAGCTCCATGTCCTCCAGCCCGTACTCCGGCACGGCCTCCTCCTGGACGATGCGCGTCAGGCCGGCACCCGCCTCGATGCCGATGATCCGACCGCCGAACGCGTCCGCGTTCTCGGCGAGCTCGTCCAGCGACGTGATCGGTGCGTCCTCGTTCACCGCGACGGTCAGCGTGGCGTCGTCGTACCAGACGCCGAGCTGCTCGAGGTCGTCGCCGTACTCCTCGAGGTAGTCCGCGTGCGTCGCGGGCAGCCACATGTCGAAGTTCACGTCGTAGTCGCCCGAGGCCAGACCGGTGTAGACGATGCCCGGGTCGGCCTCCTGGGTCTCGACCTCGTAGCCGGCGTCCTCGAGGACCGCGGCGAACAGGTGCGAGACGGCGATGCCCTCGTCCCAGCCGGAGTGGATGCCGATCGAGACGGTCGGCAGGTCGCCGTTCTCGAGGCGTTCGGCCTCGGCGTCGCCGCCGGAGCAGGCGGCCAGCCCGAGGGTGAGGGCCGTCGCGGTGGCGAGGGTGGTGCGCAGGCGTTCGCGGGTCATCGTGTCCTTCCGTGAGGGACGGGCCTGGTGCCCGTCCCGGGGGTGGGGAGCCGGCGCCGGGGCGCCGGACGTGTGTCAGGCCGCGGACGCGGCGAGGGCGCGCGAGACGGGTGCGCGGGCGGCCAGCGCGGACGTCACGCGGTC
This sequence comes from Cellulomonas sp. SLBN-39, assembly GCF_006715865.1. Lineage (NCBI taxonomy): Bacteria > Bacillati > Actinomycetota > Actinomycetes > Micrococcales > Cellulomonadaceae > Cellulomonas > Cellulomonas sp. SLBN-39. The sequence goes on from NZ_VFOA01000001.1 coordinate 3,046,918, forward strand.
GAGGAACATGGCGAGGATGACGACCGACAGGCCGGCCTCGACGCCGAGGGAGATGTTCACCCGGGTCAGGGCGCTGACGACCTCGCCCCCCAGGCCGCCGGCCCCGACGAGGCCGGCCATGACGACCATCGACAGGGCGAGCATGATCACCTGGTTCACCCCGGCCATGATCGTGGGCAGTGCGAGGGGCAGCTGGATGTCGCGCAGGATGCGGCCCTCGGTGGCGCCGAAGGCGTGCCCGGCCTCGACGACCTCGCGGTCGACCTGCCGGATGCCGAGCTCGGTGAAGCGCACCCCGGGCACCATCGCGAAGATCACGGTCCCCACGATGCCCGGCACGATGCCCACGCGGAAGATGAAGACCATCGGGATGAGGTAGACGAGCGCGGGCATCGTCTGCATGAGGTCCAGCACGGGGCGGAGAAGGCCGGAGACGCGGTCGCTGCGGGCCGCCCAGATCCCCAGCGGCACGGCGAGCGCGAGCGCGAGGACGCTCGCCAGCAGCACGAGGGCGAGGCTGTCCATGGCGTTGTCCCACTGGCCGACCGCGATGACGAGCGCGAAGCCCAGCCCCGCCCCGGCGGCGAGGCGCCAGCCCCGCACGAGCAGGGCGACCACGACGAGGGCGAGCGCCGTGGCCCACGCGGGCGGGCCGGCGAGGACGGCCACGAGGACGTCGTAGGTCCCCTCGCCGAGGTCGCGCAGGGTGCGGAAGACGGCCCTGAACGTCACGGTGACCCAGTCGACCGCGGACTCGACGGCGTCACCCAGGGGAAGACGGGGCAGGGGGATCGTGGCGCTCACGCGAGCACCTCCGCATCGGTGGGCCGGTCGGTGGGGGTCGTGGCGGGCGGGGCGTCGCCGGGCAGGGGCGACCCCTGCGGCGGGGTGTGCGGCAGCTCGTCCTCGACGGTCACGTCCAGCGGGGTCATCGCCTCGAGCAGCGTCGCGCGCGGGACGACGCCCACGAGCCGCCCGCCGTCGTCGACGACGGGCACCGGCAGCGCGGACTGGGCCGCCGGGGCGAACACGTCGGCCAGCGCGGTGCCGGGGCCGACGGTCGCGACGTCGCGCTCGACCGCGTCGGTCAGTGCGGCCGCGCCCTGGCGCAGGGACTCCACGACGCCGGCGTCGCGCACGAGGCCCTGCAGGACCCGGCGGCGGTCCACGACGTACGCGGCGGGCACCTGGTGCTCGCGCAGGGTGCGGAGCACCTGCCGGGGTCCCGCGGTCACCTGCACGGTCACCGCGGGGTTGCGCATGACGGACGACGCGGTCAGGACGCGGGACCGGTCGACGTCCGCGACGAACTGGGCGACGTAGTCGTCGGCGGGTGCGGACAGCACCTCCTCGCCGGTGCCGACCTGCACGATGCGGCCGTCGCGCATGACCGCGATCCGGTCGCCGAGGTACATGGCCTCGTTGAGGTCGTGCGTGATGAACACGACCGTCTTGCCGAGGGTCTGCTGCAGCTCGAGCAGCTGGTCCTGCATCTCGCGGCGGATCAGGGGGTCGAGGGCGGAGAACGCCTCGTCCATGAGCAGCACGTCGGTGCCGGCGGCCAGGGCGCGGGCCAGGCCCACGCGCTGGCGCATGCCGCCCGACAGCTGGGAGGGCAGGGAGTCCGCCCAGCCGGACAGCCCGACCATCTCCAGGGCCTCGCCGGCGCGCTGGCGCCGCTCGTCGCGGGCCACGCCCTGGACCTGCAGGGGGTAGGCGGCGTTGTCGAGCACCGTGCGGTGGGGGAGCAGGGCGAAGTGCTGGAAGACCATGCTCACGCGGCTGCGGCGCAGCTCGCGCAGGCGCCGGGCGTCGACCTGGGCCAGGTCGTCGTCGCCGAGCACGATGCGCCCCTCGGTGGGGCGCCACAGGCCGTTGAGCATCCGGATCAGCGTCGACTTGCCCGACCCCGACAGCCCCATCACGACGAACGTCTCGCCGGCCGCGACCTCGAAGCTCGCGTCGATGACGGCCGCGGTGCCCCAGGTTCGGACCTCGTCGCGGGTCGCGCCCTGGCGCAGCCGCCGGACGGCCTCGCCGGGTCGTCGTCCGAACACCTTGGACACGCCCTCGGCGCGCAGCAGTGCGGTCACGTCCACCTCTGTGTCTCCTCGAGCCCGGCCGCCGGGCATGCGGCAGCCACGGTGGCGCGCAGGTGCGTGCCACCGTCGTCGGGCTCCATCACGGCGGGCCCCGGACCGCTCGCGGGGGCGGTCCCAGCCGGTCGGTGCGGTGCGCACCGGGTGGCGAGGCGCGCGTCACGCACACCTCGGGGCCCGTCCCGACCAGCGGCCGGGACGCGTCCACCCTGCACCGGGTCGGGAAGCCGTCGCAACCGCGGCCCGCCCGCGAACCGGGGTGATCGCGTGCGTGTCGGTGGTGCCGAGGAGCAGAAACGCCGCGCTGACCTGCGACGACGCGACCGGAACAGATCGTGACCACACCGTGACCTTGACATGGTGGATGCATGGCCAGAATGTGGCGCAGGTCACCCGTGGGTCGGGGGTCGTGCACGTCCGGCAGTACGGTCCCCGGGGCGCTCGGCCCGCGCCGGCGGCGCCGAGGTCAGGCCTGCGGCTCGGGCACGCCGTGCGGCAGCCGGTGCAGCAGGGCGCCCTCGGCCTGCTCGCGCTCCACGCGCTCCCGCTCGACGAGCGTCTCGCGCCGCCGCCGCTCGGCGAGCACCGCCGCCAGGAACGCCTCCGGGTGGGTGCCCGCCGGCGGGTCCGGGCTGACGAACGGGCGCACCTGCGCCACCAGGCGCGTCCCGAGGTCCACCCGGGACGCCACGTGCAGCCGCGTGGCCCGCCCGAGGAACTGCCGCACGGCCAGCGCGAGGCCGTCGGGCAGCCGGGCGACGTCCGCGTGGGTCGCCCAGCCGGCCAGCTCCGGGGGCATCTGCGCCCGCTCGGTCACGATCCGGGCGCCGCGCACCCGCACCCCGTAGGTGCCCGCGAGGATGTCGCCCACCCGCTTGCCGCGCGGGTGCACCACGGAGCAGATCACCGCCACGCAGCCGACCGTCATCCACAGCTCGACGACGCCGGTCAGGGCTCGGACGAACGCGTGCCGGAACAGCACCGGACCGCCGTCGTCGCGCACCACCCGCACCCCGGCCACCAGCTTGCCGAGGGACCGGCCGCGCGTGAGCGTCTCGACCGTCGTCGGGAGCACGACCATGACGACGACCACGGAGACGATGCCGACGATGCGCGTGGTCTGCTCGTCGAGCACCACCTGCGCGTTGCCGAGCACGACGATCACGACCAGCAGGAGCACGCCGAGGACCACCAGGTCGAGCAGGGCGGCGAGCAGGCGGGACGCGAAGCCCGCCGGCCGCGTCTCGAGCAGCACGCCCTCGCCGGTGACGATCCCCTGGTCGACGTCGCTGCTCACCCCGGCAGGCTACCTGCCGGCCCGGCGCCCGGGCAGCGGCGCACGGGTGGTCCGCGGACCGGCGCACCCGCCGACGCGTGACGAGGTGGCAGGCTGGGGCCGTGGACCTCGACGCCTACTCCGACGCGCGCCGCCCCGCCTGGGAGCGCCTCGACCGCCTCGTGCGCACCCGCAGGCTGTCCGGCGCGCAGGCCGACGAGCTGGTCCGCCTCTACCAGTCCACCGCGACCGACCTGTCGTCCGTGCGGTCCGCCGCCCCGGACCCGGAGAGCGTCGCCCGGCTGTCCCAGCTCCTCGCCCGTGCCCGCGCCCGGCTGGCCGGCACCCACGCGCTCTCGTGGCGCGACGTCGTCGAGTTCGTCATGGTGACGGTGCCGGCGGCCCTGTACCGGGTGCGGTGGTGGACCGTCGCCGTGATGACCGCGTTCCTCGTGGTCGCCGTCGCGGTCGGGGTGCTCGTGGCCACGCAGCCCGAGGCGCTCGCCCTCATGGGCACGCCGGCCGAGCAGCGCGACTACGTCGAGCGCGCCTTCGTCGAGTACTACGACCCCGGCGCGGGGTTCGCGGCGATGGTCTGGACGAACAACGCCTGGATCGCCGCGGTCTGCATCGGGACGGGCATCACGGGCCTGCTGCCCGCCTACATGATGCTGACGAACGCCGTGAACGTCGGGGCGGCCGGTGGCCTGATGGCCGCCCACGGCCGGCTCGACGTGTTCCTCCAGCTCATCGCCCCGCACGGACTGCTCGAGCTGACGGCGATCTTCGTGGCCGGTGCCGCGGGCCTGCGGCTGTTCTGGACGTGGGTCGACCCCGGGCCGCGCCCGCGGGGCCGGGCTCTGGCCCAGGAGGGCAGGGCCCTGTTCACCGTCGCGCTCGGCCTCGTGCTCGTCCTGGGCGTGTCGGGCCTCGTCGAGGGGTTCGTCACCGGCTCGGCGCTGCCCTGGCCGGTCAAGGTCGCGATCGGCGCGGTCGTGCTCGCCGCGTTCTGGGCCTGGACGATCGTGCTCGGCGGGCGCGCGGTGCGGGCGGGGCGAACGGGCGACCTCGAGGACGACCGCGCCGGGTACTCGGTCGCGACCGCGGGCTGACCGGAGCCGTGCGGCCCACCGGTCCTGCCGGTGGTCGGTCCTACAGGCGCCCCGCCGCCTTGAGCGCGAGGTAGGTGTCCGCCAGCCGCGGCGCCAGGTCCTCGGGCAGCGCCTCGACCACCTCGACGCCCCGCTGCCGCAGCCGCGTCGTGACCGCGACCCGCTCGAGCGCCGCGCGCTCGGCCGCTGCCGCGTCGAACACCGCCTCGGCCGAGCCGCGCGCCGTGCGCAGCGCCTCCAGCTCGGGGTCCGCCACCGACGCGAGCACGACCTGGTGCCGGCGCGTGAGCTGGCCGACCACACCCAGCAGGCCCTGCTCGACGGCCGACGGGTCGAGCGACGTGAGCAGCACCACGAGCGCGCGGCGGCTCAGCCGAGACCGGACCTGGCCCACGACGCCCGGCCAGTCCGCCTCGACGAGCGCGGGCTGCACGCCGGCCAGCGCCTGGGCCATCGCGGGCAGCACCCGCGTGGTGTCCGTGACCCGTGCCCGCACCCGCCGGTCGTAGGCGACCATCTCGACGCGGTCGCCCGCGTGCCCCGCCAGCGCGGACAGCAGCAGCGCCGCCTCGACCGACGCCTCCAGGCGCGGTGCGTCCAGCACGCGCGCCGCCGACGTGCGGGACGTGTCGAGCACGATCAGCACCCGCCGGTCCCGCTCGGGCCGCCACGTGCGGACCACGACGTCGCCCCGCCGGGCGGTGGCCCGCCAGTCGATCGATCGGACGTCGTCGCCGACGACGTACTCCCGCAGCGAGTCGAACTCGGTGCCCTGGCCGCGCACCAGGACCGCGGCGCGGCCGTCCATCTCCCGCAGACGCGCCAGGCGCGAGGGCAGGTGGCGGCGCGACGCGAACTCCGGCAGCACCCGCAGCCGGCCCGGCACGGGCAGCGACGCCTGCCGCCCGGCCAGCCCCAGCGGCCCGACGGTCCGCACCGTGACCCGGTCGGCCCGCAGGTCGCCGCGGCGCGTCGGCAGCAGGTCCGTGCGCACGCGCGCGGCCTCGCCCGCCGGCAGGTGCACGCGGTGCCGCGGCGTCCGCACGCCCGTCGGCGACGCCGCGTCGGGCAGCGCCGACGGCGGCCACGCGTCGCGCACCTGCGCGTGCAGACGGCGCGTGCCCACGTTGCGCAGCGTCAGCTCGGACGTCGCCGGCTCGGTCAGCCGCACCTGCGCGGGCACGGACCGGGTGATCGCGACGCGCCGCGGAGACGCCGACAGCGCCACGTCCACGCCGCACAGCACGACGACGACCACCGCCCACAGCAGCACGGTCGCGGGCACGGGCAGCAGCACCACCGGGACGAGCCCGAGCAGCGCGAGCAGGACGGCCCGCCGGGTCAGCGCCACGGGCTCAGCGGGGGACCGGCACGGCGGCCAGCACGGTGTCGAGCACGGTCTCGGCGGTGACGCCCTCGATCTCGGCCTCCGGCCGCAGCTGCACGCGGTGCCGCAGCGTCGGGTGCGCGAGCGCCTTGACGTCGTCGGGGGTCACGTACGCCCGGCCCGACAGCCACGCCCAGGCCCGGGACGTCGCCAGCAGCGCCGTCGCACCACGGGGCGAGACGCCCAGGCTCAGGGACGGCGACGTCCGCGTGGCCCGGCACACGTCGACGACGTAGCCGAGCACCTCGGGGGAGACCTGCACCTGCGCGACCTGGGCGCGGGCGGCCGCGAGCGCGTCCGCGCCGGCGACGGCCCGCAGCCCCGCCGCGACGAGGTCGCGCGGGTCGAACCCGGCGGCGTGCCGGCTGAGGACCTCGACCTCGTCGGCGCGCTCGGGCAGGGGGAGCGTGAGCTTGAGCAGGAACCGGTCCAGCTGGGCCTCGGGCAGCGGGTACGTGCCCTCGTACTCCACGGGGTTCTGCGTCGCGACGACGACGAACGGGTCGGGCAGGGGCCGCGCCTCGCCGTCCACCGTGACCTGCCGCTCCTCCATCGCCTCCAGCAGCGAGGCCTGGGTCTTGGGAGGGGTGCGGTTGATCTCGTCGGCCAGGAGGAGGTTGGTGAAGGCGGGCCCCTCGCGGAACGAGAACTGCGCGGACCGGGCGTCGTACACGAGCGACCCGGTGACGTCGCCGGGCATGAGGTCGGGGGTGAACTGCACGCGCTTGGTCCCCAGCTGCAGCGCGCCCGACAGCGAGCGCACCAGGAGGGTCTTGGCCACGCCGGGCACCCCCTCGAGCAGCACGTGCCCGCGGCACAGCAGCGCGATGATCAGGCCGGTGACGGCGGCGTCCTGCCCGACGACGGCCTTGGCGACCTCCGTGCGGACGTCGGCCAGCGCCGCGCGCAGGTCCGCCGGGGGTGCGGCCTGCGGGGCGGGGGTCGTCGCGCCCCAGGTCGGGGCGGCGGGGGGCGTCGTCTCGTCGGTCACGGTCGGTGAACCTCGCTCTCGAGCTGGTCAAGGTCGGCGGCGAGCCGCTGCAGGGCGGCGTCGTCGGTCGGGGGTGGTCCGTACAGGAGGGCGTCGACGTCGCGGGCCGGCCGCCCGGACGCGCGGTGCACGGCGTCGACGAGCGCGGGCCCGGAGGCCGAGCGGGGCAGCCCGAGACGGTGCGCGAGCCGTGCGGCCGTGCCCGCCCGCAGCGAGGCGCCCGCGTGGCCGTGGGCCCGGGCCCGCCGGTACAGGCGCCCGCGCCCGCGGGTGGCCTCGGCGGAGCGCACCACCACGGGCAGCGTCTCGGCGACCACCGGGCCGAACCGCCGGGCGCGCTGGACGACCGTGACGGCGAGCACGAGGAGCAGCCAGAGCACGACGGTGCGCACCCACGGCACGAGGTCGGTCAGCGACGTGGTGTCCTCGGCGACGACGCCACTGGCGTCGTCCAGCGCGGGCAGGTACCACACGAGGGTGTCGTGCCGGCCCAGCAGCCGCAGCGCCAGGGCCGCGTTGCCCTCGTCGGCCAGCGCGGCGTTGGTCAGCGGGGCCAGGTCGCTGAGCGCGGTGACCCGTCGCCCGTCCTGCTCGAGCGCGAGGTAGGCGCCGGCGCCGGGCACGTCGGGCGTCGGGAAGCACACGGTCCCGCCGCTGTCGCCCGGCAGGAGGCCCCCGCCCGCGGTGATGGTGCCGGCCGCCACCGCGTCGGGGTCGTCGCAGGCGGCTTCGCGCGTCGACGTCGCGGCACCCGAGCCGGCGGTGCCGGCGGACGGGTCGACGGTCGACAGCGTCCACGCCGCGTTCACGAGGACCAGGTCGTTGTCGAGCGCCACGAGCGCCTCGGCCTGCTCGGGCATGAGCCACGTGTCGCCGACGACGAGCACGGTCCCGCCGTCCTGCGCCGCGGCCAGGGCGGCGGCGGACGTGCGCACGTAGGTGACCTCCACGCCCTGCCGCTGCAGGATCTGCGCGAGGGCCCGGGACCCGGCCGCGCCGGGGTTGTCCGGGGCGCCGGGCGTCGTCGAGGCCGGCGGGGCGGGCAGCGCGAGGATGCCGATCGCGGGGAGCGCGAGCGCGAGGACCAGCACCCAGCCGCGGGCCCGCCGCCACCGGCTGCGCGCCCTGCTGCGGGCGGTCGTGCCGTCGCCGACGACGGTCGGGGCGGACCCGTCCGGGGTGGTGGAGGGCCCGGTGCCCGAGGCCGGGGCGGCGGCCGGCGAGGGGCCGGGGCCGGTGGTGCCGACGGGGGCGCTCATGCGACCGGCACCGGTCGGCGTCGTGCGGCGCGGACGGCGTCGTCGAGGGCCCGCAGCCGGGCGTCGTCCTGCGCGTCGGCGCGGCGACCGCCGTAGACGACGGCGTCGAACACGTCCCCGCCGTCGCGCATGGGCCCTGCCACGTCGGGCAGCTCCCGCCCGGCGTCCTGGGCCGCCTCGTGGGCGGTGCGGCCGGGGCGCTCGTCGAGCACGGCACGCTCCTCGAGCCCGCGCACGACCGCGCGGTACCGCTCGGTCACGGCGAGCGCGTGGTCGCCGCGGGCGGACGCCTCGTCGGCGGCGGTGCGCAGCTGCGCCGACGTGCGCCGGTCGTCGCCGGTGAGCACGGCGCCTGCCCGCGCGGCACGTGCCCGGCCGACCCGGACGGGCCCGGCGACCCACAGGGCCACGGCGACGACCACGACCACGACGCCGACCACGACCAGCGCGGCCGTGCCCGACGGCAGCGCGGGGCCCTGCAGCGACTGCAGCATCTCGCTCAGCCAGGCCAGCACCCGGTCCAGCAGCGACTCCTGCGCGCGGTACACGGGGTCGGCGAGCTCCTCGAGCGCCCAGCGGCGCGCGGTCGCCGCGTCGGGCTCCACCGGCACGTGCAGCACGAGGGCCCTCACGCGGTGGTGGCCGCGCGGGCCAGCTCGACGTCGAGGCCCTCGGACCGCATCCGCACGTCGACGTAGAGCAGCGCGACGACGGCCGCGAGGAACGACGTCGAGACGGTCAGGCCCACGACGTTGCCGACCGCGCTCACCACGAGCGTCAGGTCGTAGGAGCCGGTGGCGCCGACGACGAAGGACCCGATGAGGCTCGCGGGCACGATGAACAGCTGCGCGAGGACCGACACGAGGACGGACGAGAGCAGGTAGATGCCGAGCAGGCGCCAGAAGCTACCCCGCGTCAGGCGCCAGGCCCGGGCGACGGTGGCCCAGAACGGCTTGCCCTCGAGCATGAGCGCGGCGGGCACGAGCAGCGTGCGGACCATCACCCACACGCCGGCGACGAGCACGGCGAGCAGCCCGACGACCAGGACGACCCAGGCCAGCGCGTCCTGCCCCTGCACGAAGGCGAGGGCGACCACGCCGCCCAGCGCGCCCAGCACGACGAGCTGGGCGAGGCCGACCAGCACGGAGAACCCGAAGACCCACCACACGCGCGGCGACCGCAGCACCTCGCGGATGCTCACGGTGCGGCCGATCACGGAGCGGCTGACCGAGACGATGAGCAGGCCGGTGAGCATGGTGACGGCCGGCACCAGCAGCGGCGCCGTCACGGTCTGGGCGCCCGAGAGCGCGAGCACGTCGGTCATCTCCGCGCCGCCGTCGGCGGCCAGGCCGCTGCTGAGCATCGCGTCCGAGAGGCTGGCGGCGAGGATCCGGCTCAGGTACAGCTGCACGAGCGTCTGCAGGACGACGGTGACGGTCACGACGAGGGCCGTCAGGCCGAACATGACGGTCGGGTTGGCCCGGATCGCGCGGACCGACCCGTCGAGGACCTCCCCGAGGCCCAGCGGGCGCAGCGGCACGATCCCGGGCTGCACGGGCGCGGGGACCCACCCCCCGGCGCCGCCGTAGGCGGGCGGGGCGTCCTGCCCACCGCCCCACCCCGCGGGCGCCTGCCAGCCGGGTGCGGGCGCGGCGGTGTCGGTCTGCGGGCCGGCGGCCGGCGTGCCCCACGCGGCGGGCGACGCGGGCTCGCCCCATCCGCCGGGCCCGGCCGGCGGCGGGGGCGGCGTCCCGCCCGGTGCGGACCACGCCGCCGGTGCAGGTGCGGCCGGCGCGGCCGCCGGGTCGGGCGACCCGGGCGCCGACCCCGTCGGCGGGCGCAGGTCGTCGTGCGGGGCGGTCATCGGCGTGCTGCTCCTCGGCGGTGCTCGTGGGCCCGTGCCCCGCTGGCCGGACCGTGCCGGGCCGCGCCGGTCGGCGGGCCGGCGCGCAGGTCCGGCGCGCAGGTCCGGGGCGTGCGGCCCCGGGGCCCTCATCGTGCCACGCGTGCGCCCGCCGCGGCCCGCCCGCCGCGACACGCCCCGCGGTCTCACCCGCCCGCGCGGCGGCGCCCGCGGCGGGCGGTGAGAGGATGCCGCCATGAAGGGACGCGTCCTGGTGGTCGACGACGACACGGCACTGGCCGAGATGATCGGCATCGTGCTGCGCTCGGAGGGATTCGACCCGGTGTTCTGCGAGGACGGCGACGAGGCCCTCGGGGCGTTCCGGGCGTCCGCCCCCGACCTGGTCCTGCTCGACCTGATGCTGCCCGGCCGGGACGGCAACGAGGTTTGCCGGCAGATCCGCGCGGAGTCCGGCGTCCCGATCGTGATGCTCACGGCCAAGTCCGACACGGTCGACGTCGTCCTGGGCCTGGAGTCGGGCGCCGACGACTACATCTCCAAGCCCTTCAAGCCCAAGGAGCTCGTCGCCCGCGTGCGCGCCCGCCTGCGGCGCACCGACGAGCCGTCCCCGGAGCACCTGGCCATCGGCGACCTCTCGATCGACGTGCCCGGCCACCGCGTCGAGCGGGCGGGCCGGCCGATCTCGCTGACGCCCCTGGAGTTCGACCTGCTCGTGGCGCTCGCGCGCAAGCCGTGGCAGGTGTTCACCCGCGAGGTCCTGCTGGAGAAGGTGTGGGGGTACCGCCACGCGGCCGACACGCGCCTGGTGAACGTCCACGTGCAGCGGCTGCGCTCCAAGATCGAGAACGACCCCGAGCGCCCCGAGATCGTCGTGACCGTGCGCGGCGTCGGCTACAAGGCGGGCGTCGCGGGGCCGTGACCCGACCGGCCGGCAGCCGCGCCCGCACCGACGCCGTGCGCGCGCTCGCCCTGCGGTGGCGTCTGCTGCGGGTCCGTGCCGCGCGGCGGGCCCGCTCGGCGTCCCGCCACTGGCGCTCGTCGCTGCAGGTGCGGGTCCTCACCTCGACCCTGACGATCGGTCTCGTCGCCCTCGCGATGCTCGGGCTGTACGTGGGCGACCGGGTGCGGGACGGGCTGTTCGACGCCCGGCGCGACCAGGTGCTGCGCGAGAGCGCACGCAGCACGCAGCAGGCGCAGGGGCTGCTCGACGCGGCCACGGCCACCACGGGCCGGCAGGTGCAGATCCTCCTGCAGGACGTCACCGACCAGGTGTACGCGAGCGGCTCGGGGGAGCGGGACGTGTTCATGCTGCGCGCACCGGGGCAGACGTCGACCGTCGGCGCCATCGCCACGGCGAGCGACCGCGCCCTGGTCGACCTCGTCAGCCGCGAGCTCAAGGAGGCGACGGCCGGCGGCGGGCAGCACTGGCAGTCCGTGGGCGTCGTCCAGGACGACGGGCGGGTCTCGCCGGCGGTCGTCGTCGGCCAGGACGTCACGGTGCCGGTCGTCGGGACCTACCAGATCTTCTTCCTCTACAGCCTCCAGGCCGAGCAGGACCGGCTCGACTTCCTCCTGCGGACCCTCGCGCTGGCGGGTGCGGCCCTGGTGGTGCTGCTGGGCGCGACGACGTGGTCGGTCACCCGGCGGACCGTGCACCCCGTCCGTCGTGCCGCCCAGGTCGCCGAGCGCCTCGCCGACGGCCACCTGTCCGAGCGCATGCCCGTGCGCGGCGAGGACGAGATGGCCACGCTCGCCCGCTCGTTCAACGAGATGGCCGAGAGCCTGCAGGACCAGATCCGCCGCATGGAGGAGCTGTCCACGCTCCAGCGCCGGTTCGTCTCCGACGTCTCGCACGAGCTGCGCACGCCGCTGACGACGATCCGGATGGCCGGGGAGGTGATCCACGCCTCCCGCGAGGACTTCGAGCCCGCGGTCAAGCGGTCCGCCGAGCTGCTGCAGACCCAGCTGGACCGGTTCGAGGACCTGCTGGCCGACCTGCTCGAGATCAGCCGGTTCGACGCCGGTGCGGCCGTCCTCGACGCCGAGGGGCGCGACGTGCGCGACGTCGTGCTGCGCGCGGTCGACAACGCCGCACCCCTGGCCCAGCGGCGCGGCTCGTGGGTGCACGTGGACCTGCCCGGCACGCCCGCGACCGCCGACATCGACCCGCGGCGCGTCGAGCGCGTGCTGCGCAACCTGCTCGTCAACGCCGTCGAGCACGCCGACGGATCGGCGGTCGAGGTCACCGTCGGCGCCGACCAGCACGCCGTCGCCGTCACGGTCCGCGACCACGGCGTCGGGATGACCGCCCAGGAGGCCGCCCACGTGTTCGACCGCTTCTGGCGCGCCGACCCGGCGCGCGCCCGCACGACCGGCGGCACGGGTCTCGGTCTGGCGATCTCCCTGGAGGACGCCCACCTGCACGGCGGCTGGCTGCAGGCGTGGGGCCGGCCCGGGCGCGGGGCGAGCTTCCGGCTGACGCTGCCGCGCCGGGCGGGCATCGTGCTCACCGGCTCGCCGCTGCCGCTGGAGCCCGACGAGCACCCCGTGGCCCACGTCCAGCCCGCCCGCCCGGTGCACGACCCGGCGGCGCTGCCCGAGCTGCCTCCCATGACCGGCGAGATCACCGTGGTGGGCGGCGGACCGGGCGGGGCTGCCGGGTCGGGCCGTCACCCGCGGGCCGAGGCGGAGCGGTGAGCGCCGCCCGGACGTCCCCGCACCCCCGGCCCCGCCCGCGCACCGGCGTGCGCGCGCTCGTCGGCCTGCTCGCCGCCGCGCTCGCCGGGTGCGCCGCGATCCCGACCTCGGGGCCGGTCGTCGAGGGCGACGGCGAGGTCGGGGAGCGGGACCGCGTCGTGGTCCTCGCGCAGGGACCGCAGGCCGACGCGGCGCCCGAGGAGATCGTCGAGGGCTTCCTGCTGGCCGGCGCCGCCGAGGTCACCGCCGACTTCGCGGTCACGCGCGAGTACCTCGTCCCGCAGGCCCGCTCGGAGTGGGACCCGCTGGCCGGCGCCGTCGTCGCGGAGGACGTCACCTACGAGCAGACCGGCGAGGCGCGCATCACGGCCGAGGCGACCGTGCTGGGCACGGTCGACGCCGAGGGCCGCTACGCCCAGGCCCCCGACGGCGCGCGCGAGTCCCTCGTGTTCGAGCTCCAGCAGGACGGCGACGGCAGCTGGCGCATCGCCCGGGCCCCCGACGGCCTCGTCGTGACCGCCCGCGACCTCGAGCGGCAGTTCCGGGCCACGTCCGTGTACTTCCTCACCCCCGACCACCGGCACCTGGTGCCCGAGCTGCGATGGTTCCCCGACCGCGACCTCGCCCTCGCCACCGCGGTGGTCCGGGCGCTGCTCGCCGGGCCGTCGCCCTGGCTGCGCGACGCCGTGACCAGCGAGATCCCTGCCGGTGCGGAGCTGCGGCCCGAGGCGGTGACCGTCGAGGACGGCGTCGCCGAGCTCTCGCTGCAGCCGGCCCAGGCCGTCCAGGAGGCCGACCGCGGCCTCCTGCTCGCCCAGGTCGAGGCGTCGCTGCGCCCGCTCGGCGTGACGGGCGTCGAGGTCAGCGCGGGCGGGGTGCTGCTCGAGGGCGCGTCCGCGCTGGAGGCGTGGGAGGGCGGCGACGCCGAGGTCGTGGCCGAGGGTGCGCTGCTGCGGCTCGCGGGCGGCACCGCGACGCCCGTCGAGGGCGTCGAGCCCGGACCCGTCACGGGGCTGGCCCGCAGCGAGGACGGCGCGACCCGCGTGGCCGTCAGGCCCCCCGGCGAGCTCGTGCAGATCGGCGCCGACGGTGTCGTCCCCCTGCTGACGCGGACCGCGCTCGTCCCGCCCTCGGTCGACCCCGAGGGGTACGTGTGGTCCGCGTCCGGCGTCGCCGGTCGCCCCCTGCTGGCCCTGGCCCCCACGGCGGAGGAGGTCGAGGTCGACGCGGACTGGCTCGCGGACCGGGCCGTGCGCGGGCTGCGGGTCTCCCGCGACGGCACCCGGGTCGCCGTGGTGTCCACGGGCGCGGACGGCACCACCCTGGACGTCGCCGGGGTGGTCCGCGACGAGACCGGCGCACCCGTGCGGCTCGGCCCCCCGGTGCGCGCGGGTGCCCCGCTCGACCCGTCGGGGCCCGTGGTCTGGGTGGACGACGTCACGCTGGCGGTCCTGACGCAGGGCGACGTGGGGGCGCCGTCCCTCGTGACGGTCGGCGGCCCGAGCACCGCGCTGCCGGTCGTGGCGGACGCGGTCGCGCTGGCCGCGGGCCGTGGCGAGCGGTCGCTGCTGGTGCTCACGGCGGACGGCGACCTGCTGCGCTACGACGGCCGGACGTGGGTGCGCGTGCCGGGCGTCGGGCCCGTGACGGCCGCCGCCTACCCGGGCTGAGGTCGTCCGGGCGGGACTCCCGACGCCGGCATCGCGTCCGGTACCGCGGCACGGCGCCGGGTGCGGCCGAGCCGTCCCCAGCCCGGCCCGCACGTCGCTCCCGCCCCGGGTGCCCGCCGCTGGCCGGCGGACGCCCTCTGCCGGGGCAGCCTGGCAGGGTGCGGACGGGTCGGGCAGGGGGCAGGACGGCGCCTGCGGTCCTGCGGCGGCTGGCCCGGCTCGTGCTGCCCGTCGCGTGCGCGGGCTGCGGGCTCGAGGACGTGCCCTGGTGCGACACGTGCGACGGCACGCTCGCCGGGCCGCTCGTGCGCAGCGAGCGCGGGGCGGCCCGCCTCGACCTCGCCGACGGCCGGGTGCTGCTGCCCGTCGGCGCGCTGACCGCCTACGCGGGACCGGTGCGCGCGGCGGTCGGGGCCTGGAAGGACGGCGGCCGTGCCGACCTGGACCGCGTGCTCGCGGACCACCTCGCGGACGCCACGACGGCGCTCGCCCCCGACCTGCTCGCGCGCACCGGTGGACCCGTGGTGGTGGTGCCCGCGCCGTCCACCGCGTCCGCCCGTCGCCGCCGCGGCCGTGAGCCGGTCGCCGCGCTCGCCGCCGGTGCCGCTGCGGGGCTGCGGGACGGCGGGGTGCCGGCACGGGTGGAGGCGCTGCTGCGCCGGGCCGGCGGGCCGGACCTGGCCGGGCTCGGCGCCCGGGCCCGCCAGGAGGCGCTCGCGGGCCGGGTGCGCACGCGACGCGGCGTCGCGGGCGGCGACCCGGTGCTCCTCGTCGACGACGTGCTGACCACCGGGGCGACCCTCGCGGCGTGCGTCCGTGCGCTCGACGGCGTGCCGGTCCTCGGGGCGGTGGTGCTCGCGGCGACGCCGCCGCCCCGGCCCCCGGCCACGCCGCCGCCGGGACGACCTGGCGACGACGGCGTCGGCCTGGCGCGGGCGGCGCACGGATCCGTGCAGGTCCACCCGCCGCGCCGCGTGCGCGGTGCGCCCGGACCGGGTTAGCGTGGAGCACTGGAACGACGACGCACCGCCCCTGGCGGCGCGCGGCGCCCCGAGGAGGTGATGCCACCCCTGCTCCCCGTTCGGGGCAGCAGACGTCCCTCGTCCGGGCGGGGTCGTCCCCGTCCCTCACCTCCTGAGGAGGCACACATGGAGATCGTGGTTGCAGGCCGGCACACCGAGGTCACCGCGCGGTACCGCGCGCACCTGGAGACGAAGCTCGCCAAGATCGAGCAGCTGGCCCCCCGCGCGCAGCGCGTCGACGTCCTCGTCTCGCACGAGGCCAACCCCCGGCAGTCCGGCAGCAGCGAGAAGGTGGAGATCACCGTCCTCGACAAGGGCCCGGTGATCCGCGCCGAGGCCTGCGCGGACGACGCCTACGCGGCCCTCGACCTCGCGCTCGGACGGCTGCTGGAGCGGCTGCGACGGCACCGCGACCGGCGCAAGGACCACCGCAACCACACCCCGGTGCCCCCGGTGGACGTGCGGCCGCCCGAGCAGGTGCCCGCGCCGGAGCCGGCGCCGGAGCCCCAGGACGGCGACGTGCACGAGACGACGCTCGGGGACTCGCCCGTCGTCATCCGCGAGAAGCTGCACCACGCGCAGCCGATGACCGTCGACGACGCCCTCTACGAGATGGAGCTCGTCGGCCACGACTTCTTCCTGTTCGTCGACGCCGAGACGGCGCAGCCGGCGGTCGCGTACCGCCGTCGGGGCTGGAGCTACGGCGTCATCAAGCTCGACCAGCCGGTCGTGCGGGCCGAGGCGCCCGTCGGCTGACCGGTCGGGCACCGCGCGACGACGGGCCCGGGCACCACGCCCGGGCCCGTCGTCGCGCCGGCGGGAGGTCCGTCCCGGACGGAGCCCGCGGCGGCGCCGGGCCCGGGGGCGCCTCCGACGCGGCGGGTGCGGGCGCGGTGTCGGTGGTGACCGGCACGATGCGCGGGTGCCCCGTCACCCGCCCCTCGACCGACTGACCCTCGCGCAGGCCCGGCGCCTGGCTCTGCGGTCCGCCGGGCTGGACCGCCGCCGCCCGGAGCCGAGCGCGTCGGCCCGCTCCGGCGCCGCAGCTCTGCGGCGGACCGTCGACCGGCTCGGCGTCCTGCAGATCGACTCCGTCAACGTCCTCGCCCGCGCCCACCTCATGCCGGTCTACTCGCGCTCCGGGCCGTGGGACGTCGAGGCCCTGGACCGGGCGACGTCCCGCGCCCCGCGGACCCTCGTCGAGGCGTGGAGCCACGAGGCCACGTTCGTCCCGCCCGCCACGCACCGGCTGCTCGGGTTCCGGCGCCGCGGGTACGCGCAACGCCACCCGCTCGCGCCCGACGGCGTGCCCGCCGGGTCCTCGCCGCTGCTCGCCGAGGTCCGCGCGCTCGTCGACGCGCACGGGCCGGTCACGGCGCGCGAGGCGCAGGTGCTGCTCGCCGGCGAGCACCCGCGCCCCGACCCGGCCTGGGGCTGGACCTGGTCGGTGGCGAAGCACGCTCTGGAGCACCTTTTCGGCACGGGCGAGCTGACGTCGGCCGGACGCAACGCGGCGTTCGAGCGACGGTACGACCGCACCGACCGGGTGCTCGGCCCGGCGCTCGCGGCCGCACCCGAGCCCGCCGAGGCCGACGCGCGCCGGGCGCTGCTCGCCGTCGCGGCCCGCGCGCACGGCGTGGGCACGCTGCGGTGCCTCGCGGACTACTGGCGGATGCGTCAGGACGCCGCCGCGGCAGCCGTCGACGACCTCGTCGAGGAGGGCGTCCTGGTGCCGGTGCACGTCGAGGGCTGGGGCGACGCGTACCGGCACGTCGAGGCGACCGTCCCGCGACGGGTCGACGCCCGCACCCTGCTGAGCCCGTTCGACCCGCTCGTGTGGGAACGGACGCGGACCGAGCAGGTCTTCGGCCTGCGGTACCGCATCGAGATCTACACCCCGGCGGCCCGGCGCACGTGGGGCTACTACGTGCTTCCCCTCCTGCTCGGCGACCGGCTCGCGGCCCTGGTCGACCTCAAGGCCGACCGGCGGGCCGGGGTGCTGCGGGTGCTGGCCGCCCACCGTGCACCGGGTCCCGCGGGCGCGGTCGAGGCCGGCGCGCCGGCCGACGGCGAGCTGGCCCACGAGCTCGTCGCCGAGCTGGCCGTGCTGGCGGGCTGGCTGGCGCTCGACCGCGTCGAGGCCGGTCCGGACGCCCGCGGCGGCCTGGTCGCGGCCGTCACGGCGGCCCTGCGCACCTGACGGGGCCGCGGGCCGCGTCACCCATCCCGCGGGGTGCTCGCCTACGATGGTCGGGCCCGGTCGCGTGACCGGGCGACCACGGGCCGCCCCGACGTCGTGCGGGGCGCGAACACGTCGGGAGAGATGCGTGACGGCGATCCTCGAGAAGATGCTCCGGCTGGGCGAGGGGCGGGTGCTCAAGAGGCTGTCCGGGATCGCGGCGCAGGTCAACGCGCTCGAGGACGGGTTCCTCGACCTCACGGACGCCGAGCTGCGCGAGGAGACCGACCGCTTCAAGGCCCGGCTCGCCGACGGCGAGTCGCTCGACGACATCCTCCCCGAGGCGTTCGCGACGGTCCGCGAGGCGGCGCGCCGCACGCTCGGCCAGCGTCACTTCGACGTCCAGCTGATGGGCGGGGCGGCGCTGCACCTGGGCAACATCGCCGAGATGAAGACCGGTGAGGGCAAGACGCTCGTCGCGACGGCCCCCGCGTACCTCAACGCCCTGACGGGCAAGGGCGTCCACGTCATCACGGTCAACGACTACCTCGCCGGCTACCAGGCCGACCTCATGGGACGCGTCTACCGGTTCCTCGGCCTGACGACCGGCACGATCATGGCGCAGATGACGCCCGCCCAGCGGCGCGAGCAGTACGCGGCGGACATCACGTACGGCACGAACAACGAGTTCGGCTTCGACTACCTGCGCGACAACATGGCGTGGAGCGTCGACGAGCTCGTGCAGCGCGGCCACCACTTCGCGATCGTCGACGAGGTCGACTCCATCCTCATCGACGAGGCGCGCACGCCGCTGATCATCTCGGGCCCGGCGTCGGGGGACGCGAACCGCTGGTACGGCGAGTTCGCGAAGGTCGTGCGGCGTCTGCAGGCGGAGCGCGACTACGAGGTGGACGAGAAGAAGCGCACGGTCGGCGTGCTCGAGCCCGGCATCGAGCGGGTCGAGGACTACCTCGGCATCGACAACCTGTACGAGTCGCTGAACACCCCGCTGATCGGGTTCCTCAACAACGCGATCAAGGCCAAGGAGCTGTTCAAGCGCGACAAGGACTACGTCGTCATGAACGGCGAGGTGCTCATCGTCGACGAGCACACCGGGCGCATCCTGCCGGGCCGTCGCTACAACGAGGGCATGCACCAGGCCATCGAGGCCAAGGAGGGCGTGGCGATCAAGGCGGAGAACCAGACGCTCGCCACGATCACGCTGCAGAACTACTTCCGGCTCTACGACAAGCTCGCGGGGATGACCGGGACCGCCGAGACCGAGGCCGCCGAGTTCCAGGGCACCTACAAGCTCGGCGTGGTGCCGATCCCGACGAACCGCGGGATGCAGCGCATCGACCAGCGCGACCTCGTCTACAAGAGCGAGGAGGGCAAGTTCGACGCGGTCGTCGCCGACATCGTCGAGCGCCACGCGCACGGCCAGCCCGTCCTCGTCGGCACGACGAGCGTCGAGAAGAGCGAGCTGCTGTCGTCCAAGCTGAAGAAGCAGGGCGTGCCGCACGAGGTCCTCAACGCCAAGCAGCACGCGCGCGAGGCCTCGATCGTCGCGCAGGCGGGCCGCAAGGGCGCCGTCACGGTCGCGACGAACATGGCCGGCCGCGGCACCGACATCATGCTCGGCGGAAACGCCGAGTTCATGGCGGTGGCCGACCTGGCCGCGGTCGGGCTCGACCCCAAGGAGAGCCCGGAGGAGTACGAGGCCGCCTGGCCGGCGGCGCTCGAGCGGGCGAAGGCCGCGGTCGCGACCGAGCACGACGAGGTCGTCGAGCTCGGCGGCCTGTACGTGCTGGGCACCGAGCGCCACGAGTCCCGGCGCATCGACAACCAGCTGCGCGGGCGGTCGGGCCGGCAGGGCGACCCGGGGGAGTCCCGGTTCTACCTGTCGATGCAGGACGACCTGATGCGCCTGTTCAACTCCGGGCTCGCCGAGTCCATGATGTCGCGGGCCGGGTTCCCCGAGGACATGCCGCTGGAGTCGAAGATCGTCACGCGCGGCATCCAGTCCGCGCAGGCGCAGGTCGAGGCCCGCAACTTCGAGATCCGCAAGAACGTCCTCAAGTACGACGACGTGATGTCCCGTCAGCGCGAGGTCATCTACGAGCAGCGCCGCCGGGTCCTCGAGGGCGAGGACCTGCAGGCCCAGCTCGGTCACTTCCGCGACGACGTGCTGCGCGAGTACGTGGCGGCCGCGACCGCCGAGGGGCGCCCCGAGGACTGGGACCTCGAGGCGCTGTGGACGGCGCTGCGCGGCGTGTACCCGGTGACGATCACCGTCGACGACGTGGTCGAGGAGGCGGGTGGCCCGACCCGACTGACCGCCGAGATGATCACCCGGGAGGTCCTCTCCGACGCCGAGCACGCGTACGCCGAGCGCGAGAAGCAGCTGGGCGAGGAGAACATGCGCCAGCTGGAGCGGCGCGTCGTGCTGTCGGTGCTGGACCGCAAGTGGCGCGAGCACCTCTACGAGATGGACTACCTCAAGGAGGGCATCGGCCTGCGCGCGATGGCCCAGCGTGACCCGCTCGTGGAGTACCAGCGTGAGGGCTTCCAGCTGTTCAACGCCATGACGGAGGCGATCAAGGAGGAGTCGGTCGCGTACCTGTTCCAGCTCGAGGTGCAGGTCCAGCCGGCCGACGGCACGCCGGGTCCCGGGCAGGACGTCGCGGTCGACGCGTCGTCGGCGGCGCAGGCGGCGCTCGGCCCGGGCGCGGCCCTCGGCGGCACACCGGCTCCCGCCGGTGCCGATGCCCCGACGGCGGGGCGCCTCGTCGCCAAGGGGCTCGACGGGCCCGCCCGCCGGACCCCCCTGCAGTACTCGGCGCCCTCGGTGGACGGTGACGGTGCGGTCGTCACGCGCGGCGACGCCGGTGCGCCGTCCGCGGGCCAGGGTGCGGGCGACGCCGGCTCGGTCAACCGTGCCGACCGCCGCAAGGCGGCGAAGCGGCGCCGCTGACCCGCGAGGTCGCGCGTGCGCGAGGGCCGGGACCGTGCAGGTCCCGGCCCTCGCGCGTGCGTCCGGTCGCCCGGCGCGTCAGCCGATCTCGAGGGTCGTGACCTGCCAGGAGCCGCGGTGGGACTCCAGGCGGAGCGCGACCGCCCTGACCCGGGTGCCGTCGTCGACGACCAGGCACGCCTCGACGGTGTGCTCGTCCACCGCGCACGCCCGGACCCGCCTGGCCCGCGGTGCGTGCGTCGCGGGCCGTGCGCCGGCCCGGGCCGCGAGGGCCGCCCTCACCCGCACCTGCTCGAGCACGCCGGGGGCCAACCACCGGGCCAGCTGGGCGACGGGGCGCCGGCCGAGGGCGACCTCGACGCAGGCGAGCCCGACCCGTCGGGTCAGCAGCGCGGGGTCCGCCGTCGGCACGGGGCCGCGCTCCTCGTCGGCGGCGTCGACGACGACGGTGCGGTCGGCGGCGCGCAGCACCTGCACGCGCCGGCCCAGCGTGGTCGGTGCGACGGGAGGGGACGCCACCGGTACGGCCGCGGGCGCGAGGTCGGGGACCATCCGCACCCGTGCGCGCCGTCCGGGGGACTCCTCCAGGGCTGCGGTCGGTGCGGTGCCCGGACCCGCTGAGGGGGTGCCCGGACCTGCTGGGGGGACGGAGCGCAGCGCGCTGCTGCGGGCGGTGGCCGTGCGCGGTGCCCGTGCAGGGCGCGGTGCGCCGGTGCGCGCGAGCGACCCGAAGGCGTGCTCGAGCCCGGTGGGGACGACGTCGTCGG
Source organism: Cellulomonas sp. SLBN-39 (assembly GCF_006715865.1). Lineage (NCBI taxonomy): Bacteria > Bacillati > Actinomycetota > Actinomycetes > Micrococcales > Cellulomonadaceae > Cellulomonas > Cellulomonas sp. SLBN-39. The sequence continues at coordinate 3,068,215 of NZ_VFOA01000001.1, forward strand.
CGGCGAGGAGGGTCATCGGGTGCTCCCGTCGGTCGTGGCAGGCACGACGAGCACCTGTCCGGGGTGGAGGAGGTCGGGGTCGGGGCCGATCACGGCGGCGTTCGCCTCGTACCACCGGGGCCACGCCGCGGCGATCTCGGCGTCGCTCGCGTCCTGGCCCAGGTGCCGGGCCGTCAGCGACCAGAGCGTGTCGCCGGCGCGCACCACCACGGTGCCGCCCGGCGTCGTGCCGGACGGTGCGGCGGGTGCCTCGGTGGCGGTGACCGTGCTGGTCGTGCCGCCCTCCGCGGTGGCGGCCGTGCGGGCGGTGTCGGTCGTCGTGGCCGCGGCGGGCGACGACGGGGCCTGTGATGATGTGACCTGCGACGACGTGGTCTGGGACGACGTGGTCCGAGACGCCGTGGCCGAGGACTCCGGGCCGTGGCCCACGGCCCGGGCGGGTGCCGGCGCGTCGGGCGTGACCGAGGCCTGCTGCGGCGGTGCAGCGATCCGGGCGCCGGTGCTGCCGGAGCGTGTGGCGGGCGCCGCAGGGTCGCTCTCGGCCGGTGCCCCCGTCACGCCGTCGCCCGGTGCGCCCGTGGTGGTGGCCGTCGTCGCTGCGGCGGCGTCGGCCGTGGTGCCGCCACCCGTCCCCTCTGCGCCCTGCGTCGTCGGTGCCCAGCCGAGGTCGGCGACGACCGGGGAGGGTGCCGGGTCCGCCGATGCCTGCGCGCCCGTCGCGGCACCGAGCCCGACCCCCGCGGCGACGAGGACGGTGAGGGCGCGTCGGACGATCCCCGGCCCCCACCGCTCGACCGCGTGCTCACCGGCCCGCCACGTGCGTCCCGCGGCGCGGGCGAGGACGCAGAGGGAGGCCACGGCGGCACTGAGGCCGACCCAGAGCGCCGCCAGCGCGCCGAGCACGACGACCGCGACGGCGACGACGTCGTCGACGCGCCAGACCGCGGTCGTCCCGACGAGCGTGGTGACCCGCAGCGCGAGTGCGGCCGCCGCGCCGAGGGCCAGCAGCCCGGGCGTCAGGACGAGCAGCGCGCGGTGCGCCGGAGGTGAATCGTTCTGCTGGTGCATGGTCCCCGATGATGTCGTTTGATGCAGTTTGATGTCGGAAGCATGGCCCAGAGTGGCCGAACGCGGCCGAGATGTCCACAGATGTCCGGTTCTGGGCGCATGCTTCCCCCGCACGGGTGACCCGCTACGGTCGGTCCGTGCGCTGGGAGCTGCTGTTCGCCGACCTCGAGGCGCAGCTGGCGGCGGGCGCGCAGGCCGAGCAGCGCTGGCAGGTGGCCGAGCTCACCCGGGCCGAGCGCGCCGGCGTGCACCTGGCCGACCGCCTGCGCGCCGCGGTGGGCCGGCGCGTCCAGCTCGACGTCGGGGACGGCGAGCCCGACCGGTTCGAGGGCGCGCTGCTCGACGCGACGCCGACGTGGGTGCTGCTGGACGTGGGCGGTGCCCGGCGCGCGCTCGTCCCGCTGGACGCCGTCCGCGCGGTCACGGGGCTACCGGTCCAGGTCGCCCCTCCTGCGGGCACCGCCGAGCGCCGGCTCGGCCTCGGTCACGCCCTCCGGGCGCTCGCGCGCGACCGGGTCACGGTGGCCGTCCGCACCGGCGCCGGCGAGGTCGTCGGACGCCTCGAGCGCGTCGGGGCCGACCACGTCGACCTCACGACCGTCGCGCCGGCGGGCCGCTGGGTCGCCGTCCCGCTCGCTGCGCTGCGCGCGGTCGTCTCCCGCTGACGACTCCGGCCGGTGTGCGGCGTCCCCGGGCGCCCCGGCTCGTCGCGAGCCACCGGCGGCGAGCCCTCGCGGTGCTTCCGCACCGCCCCGGTGCCGCGCCGGGTCCCCTCAGTGCTGGTCGGCGTCCTGGGCTACCGTCCGTGCGCGGGTCTCGGCGTACATGCGCTCGATGTACCGCTCGAGCTCGGTGGCCTCGACGCGCCACTGCAGGCGCCCGCCGATCTGGATCGCGGGCAGGTCGCCCGAGCGGACGAGCGAGTACGCCTGCGCCCCCGAGACGTTGAGGATCTCGGACACGTCGGCGAGCGTCAGGAACCTCGTGGCCATGGTCGAAGTCTGGCACGTGCGACCCGCCCGGACCGGTCGTCCACAGGCCGCGACGCACGGCCCGCGTGTCGTCCACAACCCCCGGTCCGGGTGATCGCGCCCGGCGCCCTCGTGCGCGAGGATCTCCAGGCCCGACCCGCACCCTGCAAGGAGAACCGCCCAGTGGACAGCACCGTCCTCGACCTGCCGGCACCCGCCGCGACCCGTCTGCGCCGCCCCGGCTGGCGCGACCCGCGGCTGCTGACGGGCCTGGTGCTCATCGCCGTCTCGGTGGCGCTGGGCAGCTGGGTCGTCACCGCGGCCCAGCAGACGGTCGCGGTGTACGTGGCCGCCCAGACCCTCACGCCCGGCGACGCGGTCGCACCCGCTCAGCTCGCCGTGGCCGAGGTCCGGCTGGCCGGTGCCGCGGACGGCTACCTGCTCGCCGACGAGCCGCTCCCGGCCGACGCCGTGGTGCTGCGGGTGGTGGGTGAGGGCGAGCTCGTGCCGGTCGCCGCGCTCGGCGCGGCCGCGGACCTCGACGTGCGTGCCGTCGCCGTGCCGCTCGGCGGCGAACCGCCGCGGGGCATGGTCCAGGGGGCCGCCGTGGACCTGTGGTGGACCCCGGCCGCCGACCTGGCCGCCTCCGAGGCCCCGCCCGCGCCGGAGCAGCTCGCCGCGGCGCTGACCGTCGCGGAGATCAGCTCGGCCGACGGGGCCTTCGCCGCCGGCGGCACGCGGACCGTTCACGTGCTGGTCCCGGTCGACGACCTGCCGGCCGTCCTCGCGGCCCTCGGCGGCGACGGCACCGTCGACGTGGTGCCCGTGCCCGGGACGGGGGGCTGAGGTGGCTGTCGGGGTGCTGTGCGCCGTCCAGGGCGAGACCGAGGCCGCGGTCGTCGAGGCGGTCGCCGCCAGCGGCGGGCGCCTGGCCGTCACGCGCCGCTGCGCGGACGTCGGTGAGCTGCTGGCGGCCGCCGAGGCCGGCCTCGGCGCGCTCGCGGTCGTCTCGGCCGACCTGGACCTCCTGGACCGTCAGGCGGTGGACGTGCTGCACCGGTGCGGCGTGCGGGTCGTCGGCCTCGCGGACCCGACGCGTCCGTGGCTGGCGGAGCGTCTCACGGCGCACGGGGCCGACCTCGTGGTCGACGTCGACCGGGTCGACGACGTCGGCTCGGTCGTGCGCGAGGCGCTCGCCGGCCTCGGTGACGGACCGCCCACGCCGCCGCCGGTGGCCGACCCGCTGCCTGTGACGACCGCCGCGCCGGGCTCCACGGTGGCCGTGTGGGGCCCCACGGGCGCACCCGGCCGGACCTGGGTCGCGGTGAACCTCGCCGCCGAGCTCGCGGGTCTGGCGTGCAGCACGCTGCTCGTGGACGCGGACACCTACGGCGGCGCCGTCGCCCAGGTGCTCGGGGTGCTGGACGAGGCACCCGGGCTGGCCGCGGCCGCGCGTGCCGCCGGTCAGGGCACGCTCGACCTGCGGGCGCTGGCGAGGCTCTCGCCGGTCGTGATGCCGGAGCTGCGCCTGCTGTCGGGCGTGTCCCGGCCGGACCGGTGGCCGGAGCTGCCGGCCTCGTCGCTCGAGGTGGTGCTGGCGCAGGCGCGGCGGCTCGCGCAGGTGGTCGTGGCCGACACCGGCTTCTGCCTCGAGCAGGACGAGATGCTCACGTACGACACGCGGGCCCCGCAGCGCAACGCCGCCACGCTCACCACGCTGGAGCACGCCGATCTCGTCGTCGTGGTCGGGTCGGCGGACCCGGTCGGCGTCCAGCGGCTCGTGCGGGGGCTCTCCGAGCTCGACGACCGGGGCCTGGCCGCACGTCGACGTGTCGTCGTCAACCGCGTCCGCCCGACCGTGGCCGGCGCTCGGCCCGGGGAGGCGGTGGTCGAGGCCCTCGCCCGGTACGCGGGGGTGGAGGAGGTCACGCTGGTGCCGGACGACCGGCCCGCCGCCGACGCCGCGCTGCTCGAGGGGAGGGCGCTGCGCGAGGTCGCGCCCGGCTCACCCGCGCGGCGGATGCTCGCCCGCCTGGCCGCCGAGGTGGTGGCCGCCCTGTCGCCGCAGGTCGGCGCCGCCGGTGCCGTGGGGGAGACCCGGGCGCGCTAGCGCACGGACCGAGCGCCCCGCAGGGCAGACTGGCCCGGTGCGCGTCTACCTGTCGACCACGCTCGACGAGCTGCAGACCACTCCTCCCCGGCTCGCAGGGCCGCGTGCGGCCCACGCGGTGACGGCCCCGCTGCGGGCGCTGTGGCCCGAGGAGGACGAGGAGGGCTGGGAGTACGCCGCGCAGGCGAGCGCGGCGGACGACAGCCTCGTCCTGCTGGCCGGGCGCCCGGGTGCGCCGCGGCTGCGCCTGGTGGTCGCCGCGGACGTCCCCGAGTCCTGCGTCCAGACGCCGGCCGAGCCGTCCGTGCCCTCTGCCGTCACCGTGACGTGCGACGTCGACCTGCGGGCGATGGCGGCGGTCCACGTCGACGACGTCGGGGCGGCGGCGGACGTCGCGGCGGCGGCCGAGGGCGACGAGGCGGCGATCGGCCGTCTCGACGAGCACGACCTGCTCTGGTACGACCTGGCCGAGCTCGCCGAGATCCCGGTGCCGTGACGTCGATCACTCGGGCCCGGCGGTCGGGCCCTCTGGGACCGCGCCGTGGTGCGGGGCGCCCGGTGCTCGGCGGGCTGCGGGCGGCTGCTCGGCGCAGGGGCGCGGGATCCGGTTGGACCGGGGGGCCCGGGCTCGGGTAATGTTCACGGCCGGTGAGGCGCCCGGGTGGCTCGCTCGCGGAGACGCGAGACGAGGCAGCCAGGAGTCACGCACCTTGGGGTATGGTGTAATTGGCAGCACGACTGATTCTGGTTCAGTTAGTCTAGGTTCGAGTCCTGGTACCCCAGCGCTGACCGCTTCGGTCGGCGCAGCGTCACGGTCCGACCCTCACCTCCGGGTGGGTGGTCGGGAGTCGGACGAGCGTCGGGTAGAGTAGTCACTCGGCACACGGCCTCCGGGTCGTGGCTGGCAGGCCCCCGTTGTGTAGCGGCCTAGCACGCCGCCCTCTCACGGCGGTAGCGCCGGTTCGAATCCGGTCGGGGGTACGACAGGCCCGGTCACCGCAAGGTGACCGGGCCTTCTGCATGTCCGGCGCCTGCTGCGTGCGCCGCTTCCTCCGCGATCGGACGCGCCGAGCGGAGAGGGTCAAGAATGCGCGAGGGGCGCCCGCCGCACGGCGGGCGCCCCTCGCAGGACTCGTCCGCGGATCTCACTCGGACGTGCGGCGCAGCACCTCGGTGAGCCGGTTCGCGGCCGAGACGACGGCCGAGGCGTGCAGGCGACCGGGCTGGCGCGAGAGGCGCTCGAGCGGGCCGGACACCGACACGGCGGCCACGACGCGACCCGAGGGGCCGCGCACCGGTGCGGAGACCGACGCGACGCCGACCTCGCGCTCGGACACGGACTGCGCCCAGCCCCGGCGGCGCACGCCCGACAGGATCGTCGCGGTGAACTTCGAGCCCTGCAGGCCGCGGTGGAGGCGGTCCGGCTCCTCCCACGCGAGCAGCACCTGGGCGGCCGACCCGGCCTGCATGGTCAGCGTGGCGCCGACCGGGATGGAGTCCCGCAGGCCGATGGGCCGCTCGGCCGCGGCGACGCAGATGCGCTGGTCGCCCTGGCGCCGGTAGAGCTGCGCGCTCTCGCCCGTGTGGTCGCGCAGCAGCGCGAGCACCGGGCCGGCGGCGGCCAGCAGGCGGTCCTCGCCGGCGGCCGTCGAGAGCTCCGACAGGCGCGGGCCGAGGACGAACCGGCCCTGCAGGTCGCGGGCCACGAGGCGGTGGTGCTCGAGCGCGACCGCCAGGCGGTGGGCGGTGGGGCGGGCAAGATGGGTGGCAGCGACGAGCTGCGCGAGGGTCGCCGGCCCCGCCTCCAGGGCACTGAGCACCGAGGCGGCCTTGTCCAGCACGCCGACTCCGCTAGAGTTGTCCATAGGTCGATATTGGCGTCTCGCTCACTGAGATGCAAGACGGAGCCGCGACCGCGGCCCGTCGACGAGGTGGAAACCGGGCGCCCCCACCCGGAGGAGAGGACGGACGACATGGGCCGCACGCTGGCGGAGAAGGTCTGGGACGCGCACGTCGTGCGACGCGGCACGGACGGGGCACCGGACCTGCTGTACATCGACCTCCACCTCGTCCACGAGGTCACGAGCCCGCAGGCGTTCGAGGGGCTGCGGCTGGCGGGGCGCCCGGTGCGGCGGCCCGACCTGACGATCGCCACCGAGGACCACAACACGCCGACGCTCGACATCGACCGCCCGATCGCGGACCTCACGAGCCGCACGCAGATCGACACCCTGCGCAGCAACGCCGCGGAGTTCGGCGTCCGGCTGCACTCCCTGGGCGACGCCGACCAGGGGATCGTGCACCAGGTCGGCCCTCAGCTCGGGCTGACCATGCCGGGCCTGACGGTCGTGTGCGGCGACTCGCACACCTCGACGCACGGCGCGTTCGGCGGCCTGGCGTTCGGCATCGGCACGTCCGAGGTCGAGCACGTGCTCGCGACCCAGACGCTGCCCCTGGCGCCGTTCCGCACCATGGCGGTCAACGTCGAGGGCGCGCTGCCGCCCGGCACGACGTCGAAGGACATCATCCTGGCGATCATCGCCAAGATCGGCACCGGCGGCGGGCAGGGCTACGTGCTCGAGTACCGCGGCGAGGCGATCCGTGCGCTGTCGATGGAGGCGCGCATGACGATCTGCAACATGTCGATCGAGGCCGGGGCGCGCGCCGGCATGATCGCACCCGACGAGACCACGTTCGCGTACCTCAAGGGCCGCCCCCACGCGCCCGAGGGTGCCGACTGGGACGCCGCGGTGGAGTACTGGCGCACGCTGCGCACCGACGACGACGCGCAGTTCGACACCGAGGTCACGCTGCGGGCGTCCGATCTCGAGCCCTTCGTCACCTGGGGCACCAACCCCGGTCAGGGCCTGCCGCTGTCGGCCTCGGTGCCCGTGCCTGAGGAGATCGCCGACGAGAACGAGCGCGTCGCCGCCGAGCGCGCCATCGAGTACATGGGGCTCACCCCGGGCAGGCCGCTGCGCGAGCTCGCGGTCGACACCGTGTTCATCGGCTCGTGCACCAACGGCCGCATCGAGGACCTGCGCTCCGTCGCCAAGGTGCTGCGCGGTCGCACCAAGGCCGACGACGTCCGCGTGCTCGTCGTCCCGGCCTCCGCACGCGTGCGTCTGCAGGCCGAGGCGGAGGGGCTCGACGTGATCTTCAAGGAGTTCGGCGCCGAGTGGCGCAACGCCGGCTGCTCGATGTGCCTCGGCATGAACCCGGACCAGCTGACGCCCGGCGAACGGTCCGCCTCGACGTCGAACCGCAACTTCGAGGGCCGCCAGGGCAAGGGTGGGCGCACGCACCTCGTGTCGCCGCTCGTGGCCGCCGCCACGGCGATCCGGGGGACGCTCTCGTCGCTGGCCGACCTGGACCTCGGCGAGGTCGACCCCGCGGACTTCGACGGCTCGCCGCTGGCCCCCCTCGACCCGGCCGTCCCGCTCCAGGTCTGAGCCTGGACCCCGCCCCGCCCACGCCCTCGGACCAGGAGCCCCCGCCATGGAGAAGTTCACCACCCACACCGGCGTCGGCGTGCCGCTGCGCCGCGGCAACGTCGACACCGACCAGATCATCCCGGCCGTGTACCTCAAGCGCGTCACCCGCACGGGCTTCGAGGACGCCCTGTTCGCCGCCTGGCGCGGCGACCCGACGTTCGTGCTCAACCAGGACGCCTACCGCGCCGGCTCCGTGCTGGTCGCCGGACCCGACTTCGGCACCGGCTCCTCGCGCGAGCACGCGGTGTGGGCGCTGAAGGACTACGGCTTCCGCGTCGTGGTCTCCTCGCGCTTCGCCGACATCTTCCGCGGCAACTCCGGCAAGCAGGGCCTGCTCGCCGCGCAGGTCGCCCAGGAGGACGTCGAGCTGCTCTGGAAGGTGCTCGAGACCCGGCCCGGCACGGAGGTGACCGTGGACCTCGGGTCCCGCACCATCACCTGCGACGACGTCGTCGTCCCGTTCGGCGTCGACGACTACACCCGTTGGCGCCTCATGGAGGGGCTGGACGACATCGGGCTGACCCTCCAGCACGCGGACGAGATCACCGCGTTCGAGGCGACCCGCGAGGCCTGGCGTCCCCGCACGCTGCCGGCCAAGCACCTGCCGTCCGTCGAGATCCGGTCCGCCCGGCCCGCGGTCGAGGTCGAGCTGGGCGCGACGCGCACCGTCTGACCCGCGTGCGTCGCCCGCCGCCCGCGCCCCGTGCGCGGCGCGGCGGGCCCGGCTCGCCGCGCACGGAGCGCTAACGTGCCCTCAGCGGCGGACGAGAGGGGCACACCGTGGTAGGCAGAGCAGATCTCGTCGACAGGGTCGTGGCCCGCACCGACGGGGCGGCCCGTGAGCCCGTCGCGCGCGCCCTCGACGCGCTGCTGGCGGAGGTGACGGCCGCGCTCGCGGCCGGTGAGCGCGTCACCCTGACCGGCTTCGGCACGTTCGAGCCCGTGCCCCGTCCCGCCCGGCGGGCACGGCACCCCCGCACGGGTGCCGTGATCGACGTCGCCGCGTCCACCGCGGCCCGCTTCCGGCCCGGTGCCGGGCTGCGTTCCGCGCTGGCGCCCGGGGCCGCTCCGGGCACAGGCACGGTGTCGACGCGCCACGAGGTCGAGGTGCCCGTGGCGGCGCCGGCTCAGGCCGACGCGGTGACGACCGGCGCGGCGCCCCCCACGGCGAAGGCGAAGCCGGCGAAGGCCAAGCCGGCGAAGGCCAAGCCGGCGAAGGCCGAGGGTGCGAAGGGCAAGGTGGCCAAGGGCAAGGGTGCGAAGGGCAAGGCGGCCAAGGGCGAGGGTGCGAAGGGCAAGGCGGCCAAGGGCAGGGCGACGAAGGTCGAGCCGACGAAGGGCAAGCCGGCCACGGGTGCGTCGTCAGGCTCCGCCGGACGGGTGAAGAAGTCGAGGGCGACGCGCTGACCCGTCGGCGAGCACGGACGGGCGGGCCGGGCGGCGCCGCTGCCCGTCCCGGGGCTGCGGGCCAGGTCACGGGAAGAAACCGGGCGTTCCGGACGGTTCACCCCACGGTGCCAGGGGTCGCAGGCGCGGGACGCACGTCCCTGCGTCACCTGGGTGCCACATGTGAGAGTTGTGCGAGAACCGACCGCCGGACGGGCGTCGTGGCGTCCGGGACCGGCCACGTAGGGGAGCATGTGAGCATGAGCGACCTGCTGTACGTCGACGGTGGCAACCCGCTGCGCGGCGAGATCACCGTGCGCGGTGCCAAGAACTTCGTCTCCAAGGCGATGGTGGCCGCGCTGCTGGGCGAGACCCCGAGCGAGCTGCGGAACGTCCCGCAGATCCGCGACGTCGGTGTCGTCACCGGCCTGCTGGAGCTGCACGGCGTGCGCGTCGACGCGGACGCCGCGGCCGGCACGCTGCGGCTGGACCCGACCGACGTGGAGTCCGCGCACGTGGCCGACATCGACGCCCACGCCGGGTCGAGCCGCATCCCGATCCTGTTCTGCGGTCCGCTGCTGCACCGGCTCGGCGAGGCGTTCATCCCGGACCTGGGCGGCTGCCGGATCGGCGACCGGCCGATCAACTACCACCTCGACATCCTGCGCCAGTTCGGTGCCGTCGTGGACAAGACGCACAACGGCATCCACATCCGCGCGCCGCACCGCCTCCAGGGCACCAAGATCGCGCTGCCCTACCCCAGCGTCGGGGCCACGGAGCAGCTCCTGCTCACGGCCGTGCGCGCCGAGGGCATCACCGAGCTGGCGAACGCGGCCATCGAGCCCGAGATCATGGACCTGATCAACGTCCTGCAGAAGATGGGCGCGATCATCTCGGTCGACACGGACCGGGTCATCCGGATCGAGGGCGTCGAGCGGCTCGTCGGGTTCCAGCACACCGCGCTCGCGGACCGGATCGAGGCGGCGTCGTGGGCCTCCGCGGCCCTGGCCACGGGCGGCGACATCTTCGTCCGCGGCGCGACGCAGCCCGAGATGACGACGTTCCTCAACACGTTCCGCAAGGTCGGCGGCGAGTTCGCGATCAGCGACGAGGGCATCCGGTTCTACCACCCGGGCGGCGACCTGCGCTCGATCCAGCTCGAGACCGACGTGCACCCCGGGTTCATGACCGACTGGCAGCAGCCGCTGGTCGTGGCGCTCACCCAGGCGCGCGGCCTGTCGATCGTGCACGAGACGGTGTACGAGAACCGGTTCGGCTTCGTCGACGCGCTCGTCGGCATGGGTGCGACCATCCAGGTCTACAAGGAGTGCCTGGGCGGACGGCCCTGCCGGTTCGGGCAGCGCAACTTCTACCACTCGGCCGTCATCTCCGGCCCCACCCCGCTGTCCGCGGCGGAGATCGAGGTGCCCGACCTGCGCGGCGGGTTCAGCCACCTCATCGCGGCCCTCGCGGCCAAGGGCACGTCGGCCGTGCGGGGCATCAGCCTCATCGACCGCGGCTACGAGCACTTCACGGAGAAGCTCGACGCGCTCGGCGCGCAGTTCAGCCGCGAGCACACCGACCAGCGCTGAGCCCCCGCGCGGGCGGCGGCGCGCACCCGGCTACCATCGGGTCCCGTGCCGTCGCCCTCGCGCTCCAACCGTGCCTACCGGAACGTCGCACGGATCATCCGTCCGTTCCTGCGGGCGACCACCCGTCAGCACTGGCGTGGCGGGGAGCACCTGCCGTCCGACCGCGGGTTCCTCGCCGCGTCGAACCACATGACCGAGGTCGACCCCCTCACCCTCGCGCACTACCTGTGGGACCACGGCCACGTGCCACGCATCCTGGCCAAGGCCTCGCTCTTCCGGGTGCCGGTGGTCGGCCCCGTGCTGCGGGCGACCGGGCAGATCCCCGTCCACCGCGAGTCCTCCGCGGCGGGGGAGTCGTTGCGCTCGGCCGTCACGGCCCTCGAGGCGGGTGAGTGCGTCGCGGTCTTCCCGGAGGGCACGCTCACGCGTGACCCCGACCTGTGGCCGATGGTGGGACGCACCGGCGTCGCGCGCCTCGCCCTGACGACCCGGGCACCGGTCGTGCCGATCGCGCAGTGGGGCCCGCAGGACCTCCTCGCCCGCTACGGCAAGGTGCTCAAGCCCTTCCCCCGCAAGCGGGTGACAGTTGTCGCCGGGCCGCCCGTGGACCTGGACGACCTCTACGACCGCCCGCAGGACGCCGCGACCCTGCGCGAGGCCACCGAGCGCGTCATGGCCGCGATCACGACCCTGCTCGAGGAGGTCCGCGCCGAGCGGGCCCCCGCCCAGCGCTTCGACATGCGTCGCCGTCCGCCGCAGACCCCCGGGCCCGACGCGCCCGCCGCCGGCACCGACGGCCAGGTCGCCCCGTGAGCGGGGCGGAGCGCCCCCTGCGGGCCGCCGTCCTCGGGGCGGGCAGCTGGGGCACCACGTTCGCCGCGGTCATGGCCGACGCCGGCTGCTCCGTCACCGTGTGGGGGCGCGACGCCGCGACGGTGGCCGAGATCGCCGCCGACAGGCGCAACAGCGCCTACCTGCCGGGCGTCCGGCTGCCCGCCGGCGTCACCGCCACCACGGATCCACGAGCCGCGCTCGCGGGCGCCGACGTGGTGGCCGTGGCCGTGCCGTCCCAGCGGGCGCGGGCCGTGCTGGAACCGCTGGCGGACGCCCTCGAGCCGCACGCCGTCGTCGTGTCCCTCATGAAGGGCGTCGAGCTCGACACCGACCAGCGGATGAGCGAGGTCGTCGCCCAGTCCTTGCGGATCGGCGCCGACCGCGTCGCCGTGCTGTCCGGGCCGAACCTGGCCCGCGAGATCGCCGAACGCCAGCCCACCGCGACGGTCGTCGCGTCCACCAGCGACGCGACCGCCCGGGTCGTCGCCCGGGCCTGCGCGTCGGCGTACTTCCGGCCGTACACCAACCCCGACGTCGTCGGTGTCGAGCTGTGCGGCGCCGTGAAGAACGTCATCGCGCTCGCGGTCGGGATCTCGCAGGGGCGCGGCATGGGGTTCAACACGATGGCGACGGTCATCACGCGGGGCCTGGTCGAGATCACGCGGCTGGGCCTGGCGCTGGGCGCCGACGCGGCGACGTTCCCCGGCCTCGCGGGCATGGGCGACCTCATGGCCACCTGCGCGTCCCCGGACTCGCGCAACCACACCCTCGGCGTGCACGTCGGCCGGGGGATGTCCCTCGACGAGGCCCTCGCCGCGACCGGGGGGACCGCGGAGGGCGTCAAGTCGAGCCGCTCGGTCCTCGAGCTCGCGACGTCGCTCGGCGTGGACATGCCCATCACGTCGGCAGTGGTGCGCGTGCTGCACGAAGGGCTGCCCGTGGACGCGATGGCGGGCCTGCTGCTCGCCCGGCCACACAAGGCGGAGGGCGTGCTCCCCGTCGAGGCGTGACGTCCGACCGGGCCCCGCGGAGCCCGGCGGGCACGTGCGGCCGCCCGCGGGCGCGGGGGTCAGGCCGCGGCCGCCCGCAGCGCCTGGTCGAGGTCGTCCCACAGGTCCTCGACGTCCTCCACGCCCACGGACAGGCGGAGCAGGTCCTCCGGCACGCCGGGGGACTCGGTCGCGAAGCGGCGGCGCCGCTCGAGCGAGGACTCGACGCCGCCCAGGCTCGTGGCGGGCAGCCACAGGCGCACGGCGGCGACGACCGCGTCGGCCGCCGGGACGCCGCCGCGCGGGCGCACGCCGATGATCGACCCGTACCCGTCCATGAGGGCGGACGCCCGCGCGTGCCCCGGGTCGTCGGGCAGGCTCGGGTGCCGCACCTGGGCGACCGCGGGGTGCTCGGCCAGGCGCCGTGCGAGCTCGGCGGCGGTGGCCTGCGAGCGCTCGACGCGCAGCGCCAGGGTGCGCAGCCCGCGCAGCGCGAGCCAGACCTCCCACGGGCCGGCGACGGCTCCGTGCGTCGTGCGGTGACCGACGACGCGGGCGTGCAGGGTCGCGTCGTCGGTCACCACGACGCCGAGCACGACGTCGGAGTGCCCCGCGAGGTACTTGGTCGCCGAGTGCACGACGACGTCGGCACCTGCGGCGAGCGGGCGCTGGCCGAGCGGGGTGGCGAAGGTGCTGTCCACGACGGCGAGCGCCCCGACCTCGTGCGCGGCGTGCACGAGCGCGGGCACGTCCGCGACCTCCAGCATGGGGTTGGTCGGCGACTCGACCCACAGCATCGCCGCGGCGGGCGTGCCGGGGCCGCCCTGCAGCGCCGCGCGCACGGCGGCGGTGTCGGCGATGTCGACGCGGTCCACGGCCAGGCGACCCTGGGCGGAGAGCTCGTCGAGGAGCACGAGCGTGACCTGGTACGCGAACTGCGGGACGACGACGCGCCCGCCGACGGGGACGAGCGCGAGCACCGCGTCGATCGCGGCCATCCCGGAGGCGAGGACGACGGCCGGCGGCCCGTCCGTCGGCCGGCCTGCCGCCGCGTGGCCGGCGCGCTCCAGCGCGGCGACGGCGGCCTCGAAGGGCTCCCACGTCTCGGTGCCGGACCGGGCGTACAGCAGCTCGCCCGGGGTCGGGGTGCCCTGCGACACGTACGTCGAGGACAGCACCACCGGCGGGTTCACGGGCCCGCCGGGCGCGCGCGGCGGTCGGCCGGCGGTCACCGCGAGGGTGGCCGGGGACGTGGGGTGCGGGTGGTCGGCTGCGCTCACGACCACCGAGGCTAGTCGCGGTCGCCCACGGTCCGTGCACAGGGTCCGGCGACAGCGCCCGGACGGTCCGGCGGCGGGGTAGGGTCCCATCCCGATGGACGCCACCCGGACCCCCCTGACCGACCCGAGCGATGCGAGCGGGGGCGGTGGACGCCGACCTCGCGTGATGGTGCTGTTCGGCGGACGGTCCGGCGAGCACGCGATCAGCTGCGCCACCGCGGGCGGGGTGCTGGCCGCCGTCGACCGCACCCGGTACGACGTCGTGGCCGTCGGGATCACGCGCGAGGGGCAGTGGGTCCTGGCCGACGACGACCCGGCGCGGTGGGCCATCACGGACGGCCGGCTGCCCGAGGTGCTCGACACCGCCGCGCGGGTCGTGCTGCCGCAGGGCACCGTCGACCGCGACGTGCAGGTGGTCGAGCACGGCCAGGTGGCCCGCACGCTGGGCGCGGTCGACGTGGTCCTGCCGCTGCTGCACGGGCCCTTCGGCGAGGACGGCACCCTGCAGGGCCTGCTCGAGCTCGCCGACGTGCGGTACGTGGGCTCGGGGGTGCTCGCGTCGGCGGTCGGCATGGACAAGCACGTCATGAAGACGGTCCTGGTCGGCGCCGGCCTGCCGGTCGGCCCCTACCGGGTGCTGCTGCCGTCCGCGCCCGCGGACGCCGCATCGCTGGAGGCGCTCGTCGACGGGCTCGGGCTGCCGTTGTTCGTCAAGCCCGCGCGCGCGGGGTCCTCGCTGGGGATCACGCGGGTGACGGACCTCGCGCAGCTGCCGGAGGCGGTCGCCGAGGCCCGCCGGCACGACCCGAAGGTCGTCGTCGAGGCGGGGATCGTGGGGCGTGAGGTCGAGTGCGGGGTGCTCGGCGGACGCCGGGGCGCCCCGCCGCGCGCGTCCGTGCCGGGCGAGATCGTCGTGACCGACCCGCGGCACGCGTTCTACGACTTCGAGGCCAAGTACCTCGACGAGTCGGGCGTGACGCTGTCGTGCCCGGCGGACCTGCCGGCGGGCGTCGTGGCGTCCGTGCAGGACGTTGCCGTGCGCTCCTTCGAGGCGCTCGGGTGCGAGGGGCTGGCCCGCGTCGACGTGTTCGTCACCGCGGAGGACAAGGTCGTCGTCAACGAGGTCAACACGATGCCCGGGTTCACCCCCTACTCGATGTACCCGCGCATGTGGCAGGCGTCGGGCGTGGACTACGCGACGCTGGTCGACGAGCTCCTGCAGCTCGCGCTCGAGCGGCCCACCGGGCTGCGCTGAGCGGCGCCGGCGTCACAGGCAGCGGCGCTCCTCCTCGGTCAGGGCGACGGCCGGCCCGAGAAGGTCGACGAACGACGTCGACCGCTCCTGCGTGACCTCCTGCGGGACGAGCAGCTCGACGGCGGGCACCCGCCCGTAGGTCGTGAAGCGCCAGTCGCCGTCGTCCTCCTCGACGACCACCCAGTCGATCGTCGGCCCGGACGGTGTCGTCACCGACTCGCACCGGTCCGTCGTCGGGCCCAGCGGCTCGACGCCGCACCGCAGGACGACGGCGGCGCGAGGTTCGCCCCAGGCGGTCGTCGCCTGCGCGTCGGTGCCGACCCGCTCGAGCCCGTCGCCGAGCTCCTCGGGGGTCGCGAGCACCACGGACGCGCACGTCGGGTCCGTGGCCTCCGGCCCTGCCTCGACCGGCACGACGGTGGCGCAGCCCGCCAGGGTCGCGACGAGGACGGTGCCGACGAGCAGGCCGGTCCCCGGGCGCGCGGACGACGGTGCTGGTGCGCGGGAGGGCATGGCGCCACGCTACCGCCGGGCACGACTCCGCCCGGAACCGTCTAGCGTGTGCGGGTGCCCGCTGAGCCGACCGTCGCCGACCTCGACGAGCAGGAGCTGCTCGCGCGGATCTTCCCGCACCTGCCCGTCGGCGACGCGACCCTCGTGCCGCCGGGCGACGACGCGGCCGTGGTCGCGACCCCCGACGGGCGCACGGTCGTGACGTGCGACGTGCTGGTCGAGGACGTGCACTTCCGTCGCGCGTGGTCGTCCGGGCACCAGGTGGGCCTGCGGGCGGCTGCGCAGAACCTCGCGGACGTCGCGGCCATGGGCGCACGTCCCACCGCGCTGGTCGTCGGGCTCGTGATGCCCCCGACGACGCCGGTCGCGTGGGTGGAGGCGCTCGCCGCCGGCCTGGGCGACGGGTGCCGTCCGCACGGCGCGGGCGTGGTGGGCGGCGACCTGTCGTCGGGCCCCGCGCTCGTGGTCGCGGTGACCGCGTTCGGCGATCTCGGGGGCCGGGCCCCCGTGCTGCGCTCGGGGGCGCGGGCGGGCGACGTCGTCGCGCACGCGGGCCGACGGGGATGGTCCGCCGCCGGCCTGGCCCTGCTCCTGGCGGAGCAGGGTGGCGCCGACGACGCGCTGGTCGACGCGTTCCGGGTGCCCCGGCCCCCGCTCGACGCCGGGGTCGGCGCGGCGCGCGCCGGAGCGACCGCCATGATGGACGTCTCCGACGGGCTGCTGCGCGACGCGGGGCGGCTGGCCCGGGCCAGCGGCGTCACCGTGGACCTCACCGACCCGTGCACGGCGTTCGCCGACGACGCCGGGCGCCTGACCGCCGCGGCCGACCTGCTGGGCGTCGACGTGCAGGAGTGGCTGCTCGCCGGCGGCGAGGACCACGGTCTGCTCGCGACGTTCCCGGCCGGGACCGTCCTGCCCGCGCCGTTCGCACCGGTCGGGCGTGTGCTGCCCCGAGCGGGTGCCGACGTGCTCGTCGCGGGTGCGCCCCCGGCGGTCGGCACGTCGGGGTGGGACCACTTCCGGACCTGACCCGGCACCTGCGACGCGGGTCAGCCGCGGCGGTAGCGGACCTCCAGCAGGTCCGTGCCGCCCACCTGCTCGAGCCGCTCGACGCCGTCGGGCTGGAAGCCGTGGCGCCGGTAGAAGTGCCGCGCCCGCTCGTTGGCGGCGAGCACCCACAGCGTCAGCGGGGCACGGGTCTCGTCGATCACGGAGCGCATGAGGTCACGGGCGACGCCACGGCCCCAGGTGCCGGGGTCGAGGTAGATGGAGTAGATCTCCCGGTCGCCGCGGCGGGCGTCCTCGTCGCGCGGCGGCCCGTAGGACGCGAACCCCACGACCACGGGTCCGCGCTGCGCGACCAGCGTGCGCACGTGGTCGTCGGGTCCGCTGCGCAGCCTGTCCTCCCACTGTGGCGTGCGGGCGTGGGCGTCGAGGCCGGACAGGTGCTCGGCGGGGACGATGCCCGCGTACGCCTCCTGCCACGAGCGCACGTGCACCTGCGCGATCGCCGCGGCGTCGTCGACGGTGGCGGGGCGGATCGTGACGTCCTCGTGCTCGACCATGCGATCACCCTGCCACAGGTCGCGGGCAGCACGAAGGCCCGCGAGACGTCGGCTCGCGGGCCTTCGGACGGTGCGTGGTGCGCCTCGCGGCGCGTCACGGGTCAGACGGCGCGGGTGACCTTGCCGGCCTTGAGGCACGACGTGCACACGTTCAGACGCTTCGGCGTCCCGGCGACGACGACGCGCACGCGCTGGATGTTGGGGTTCCAGCGGCGCTTCGTCCGCACGTGCGAGTGCGAGATGCTGTGCCCGAAGCTCGGGCGCTTGGCGCAGACGTCGCAGTTGGCAGCCACGGTCTTCTCCTGTGTTCTGGTCTGGCGCGGGCCTGTCGGCCCGGGTCGTTCGCGTTCACCTGGCGCGCCGGCGGACGCGGTCGACGCCCGGCCGGGGCCGGGGCAGGCGCGTCCACGACGGGCGTCGGAGTGCGACGACACTGAGTCGGGGGAAGCCCGAGGCGTTCCGGGCAACCGGGCAAGACTAGCCCATCGTCGCAGCGCGCCCCAACTCTGCGCCCCGGACCGCCGCGACGCGGCCACCGCCCGCCGCGCGGGCGGCACCCACGGCCGCGCGGGACCAGGCACCATGGTCCCCGCCCCGCGTCCCGCCGCGACGCGGCCGGGGTCGACCGACGAGAGGGGACGGCGTGCACGAGTGGCCGTGGGACGCCGCCGGCGCACGGGCCTGGGTCGACGGGTCCCTCGCCGCCGCCCGGGCCGCGCGCGAGCGGATCGACGCCGTGAACGTGTTCCCCGTCCCCGACGCCGACACCGGCACGAACGTGGCTCTCACGCTGGCCGGCGGGGCCGCGGCCGTGCACCTGCTGGACCCGGCCGCGTCCGTCCCCGGCGTGTGCGGCGCTCTCGCGGACGGCGCCGCACGGGCGGCGCGCGGCAACTCCGGCATCATCCTCGGGCAGTGGCTGCGGGGCTTCGCGGCCGGACTCGACGGGGACGGGGCCGACGGGGACGGGGCCGACGGACGCACCGCCCCGCAGCGGCTCGGTGCCGTGCTGGGGCGGGCTGCCGACTCCGCACGTCGGGCGGTGCCCGACCCGCGTGACGGCACGGTCCTGACGGTGGCCCGCGAGGTCGCGGACCGGGTCGCGCGGTCCGACGGCCCCGACGCCGCGCGGGCGCTGACCCGCGCGCTGGCCGACGCGCGCGAGGGCCTGCCGCGCACGTCGGCCGCCCTCGACGTGCTGCGCGACGCCCGGGTCGTCGACGCCGGTGCGTGCGCGCTGCTCGTCGTCCTCGACGTGCTCGCCCACGTGCTGCGGTCGGGTCGCGCACCCCGCCCGGACGAGCTCGACCTGGCGTGGCTGCCCGCGCCGGCCACGGCCGTCGTGCCGGGCCCCGCCGGGGTCACCGGTGGCGCGTTCGAGGTGATGCTGCTCGTCCGCCCGGACGGTGGGCGGGCCGAGCAGCAGGCCGACCACCGCCCCGGGGGCCGGGAGGGCGACCACGGCGTCGAGGACGACCTGGCGGTCGCGCTCGCGCACGTCGGCGACTCCGTCGCGGTCGCCGACGCCGGCCTGCTCCGGCACGGCCACGTGCACACCGACGACCCCGCCGCCGCGCTGGCCGTCGTCCCCGCCCGCCAGGTGGCGCAGGCCGTCGTGCGGCGCCTGGACCTGCCGCCCGCCGACCCCGGGCTGGTGATCGTCACGCCCTCGCCCGGCATGGCCGCGTGGTTCGCGACCGCCGGAGCCGTGACGGTGGTCCGCGGGCCCGGGGCCGTCGTCGACGGGCTCGAGGAGCAGGTGGCGCGAGCCGCGGCGGACACGCACGCCGCGTCCGTCGTGGTGGTCGGCGTGGGTGTGCCCGCTGGTCTCGGCCCCGTCACGGCGGACGGCGTGCGGCTGGACGTGCTGCCCGTGCCGGACGACGGGACGGCCGCGGTCGCGTGCCTCGCGCTGCTCGCGGGCGGTCGTGACCGCGCCGGCGCTGCCGCCCGGGAGGTGCTCGCGCGCCTGCGCACCGCCTCGTCGGGCTCCGTCCAGGGCCCGGAGCCGGGCGCGAGGCAGAGCGCGCGCCCGGACCCGGGGGCCGACGCGTGCCCCGTCCCGGCGTCCGCTGCCGTGGTCGCGGCCGTCCGGCGCCTGCGGGCGGCGCACCCTGACGGCCAGGCTGTCACGCTGCTGCACGGCACGGCGTGGACGGCCACGGACGCGGCCGTCGCGGCGCGCGAGCTCGAGCGCGACGGCCTCGACGTCGTGCTCGCCGGGCCCGCTGTGGGTGTGACGTGGTGGGCTGGGCTGGACTGACGCCGCCCCGACGGCACGACGCAGGTGGACGACGCAGGGCGACGCAGGTGGAGAGGGCTCGCGCGGCCCGGACGGAGGACCGATGCTGAGCACCGACGCGCTGGGGGTGCGCCTCGACCGCGCGACGGGCGCGCGCACCGGCAAGGCGCTGGCGAAGCTGGGCCTGCACACGGTCGGCGACCTGCTGCGCCACTACCCGCGGCGCTACGCCGAGGCCGCCACCCTGACCGACATGTCCGCGCTCGGCGTCGGCGAGCACGTCACGGTCGTGGCCGAGGTCGTGCGCACGTCCTTGCGCACCACGGGCAACGGCAAGGGTCTGCTGCAGTCGACGATCACCGACGGCACGAGCCGCCTCGAGCTGACGTTCTTCGCCGCGAGCCGGCGCCGCCTGGAGTGGCGCGAGGAGCAGCTGCGGGCCGGTCGGCGCGGGCTGTTCACCGGCGTGGTGTCGCTGTACCGCGGCACCACGCAGCTCATGCACCCCGAGTGCCGGCTGTTCACCACCGACGACGACCCGCACGAGGAGGACGTCGCGCTCGACGAGGCCGAGAGGCCGATCCCGGTGTACCCGGCGTTCGCGGGGTTCGAGTCGTGGAAGGTCGCCAAGGCGGTCCGTCAGGTGCTCGACCCGCTCACCGAGGCTGACGTGCCCGACCCGGTGCCGGCGGACCTGCAGGCCCGCGACGGCCTGCCGACCCTGCTGGAGGCGCTGCGCCTCGTGCACGTGCCGCCCGACGAGGCCGCCTGGCGGCGCGGCCGCGAGCGCCTGCGCTACGAGGAGGCGCTGGTCCTGCAGGCCGAGCTCGCGCGCCGACGTGCCCGCGTCGAGCAGGAGGAGGCCGTGGCCCGCCCGCACCGGCCGGGCGGGCTGCTCGACGCCTTCGACGCGCGCCTGCCGTTCACCCTGACCCCGGGGCAGCGCAGGGTCGGCGAGGAGGTCGCGGCCGAGCTGGCCGCGCCCCGGCCGATGCAGCGGCTGCTGCAGGGCGACGTCGGGTCGGGCAAGACCGTCGTGGCGCTGCGCGCGATGCTCCAGGTCGTCGACGCGGGCGGGCAGGCGGCGCTGCTCGCGCCGACGGAGGTCCTGGCCGCGCAGCACGCCCGCACCCTGCGAGGGCTCCTGGGCGACCTGGCCGAGGCGGGCACGCTCGACGGCGCGGAGCACGCCACCCGGGTCGCGCTGCTCACGGGGTCGCTGCCGGCCGCGGCCCGCCGCGCGAGCCTGCTCGACGCCGCGGGCGGGCGCGCCGGCATCGTCGTGGGCACGCACGCGCTGCTCGCCGAGCACGTGCAGTTCGCGGACCTCGGGCTCGTGGTGGTCGACGAGCAGCACCGGTTCGGTGTCGAGCAGCGTGACGCGCTGCGCGCCAAGGCCGGGCGCACGCCGCACACCCTCGTCATGACGGCCACCCCGATCCCGCGCACCGTCGCCATGACGGTGTTCGGCGATCTCGAGACGTCCGTGCTCGACGAGCTGCCGGCCGGGCGCGCAGGCATCACCACCCACCACGTGCCGGCCGGCAACGCCCGCTGGACGGACCGCACGTGGCAGCGCGTGCGGGAGGAGGTCGACGGGGGCGGGCGCGCGTACGTCGTGTGCCCGCGCATCGAGCCGGACGACGCCCCCGGCGGGTCCGCCGGGGCCGACGACGACGAGGACGGCGCCGACCTGCTGGCCGCGGCCACCGGGACCGTCGGCTCGCCGGACGCCGCCGGCACCCGCCCACCGCTGCGTGCGGTGCTGGAGGTCGTGGACGAGCTGCGCGCCCGCCCCGAGCTCGCGGGCCTCGGCATCGGCGTCCTGCACGGCCGCATGCCGCCCGAGGAGAAGGACGCCGCGTTCGCCGCGTTCGCGTCCGGCGCCTCGCCCGTGCTGGTGTCGACCACGGTCGTCGAGGTCGGCGTCGACGTGCCCGACGCGACGGTCATGGTCGTCCTCGACGCGGACCGCTTCGGGATCTCCCAGCTGCACCAGCTGCGCGGGCGGGTGGGCCGCGGCGGCCGGCCGGGCCTGTGCCTGCTCGTCAGCCGTGCGGTCCCGGGCAGCGATGCGCACGCCCGCCTCGAGACGCTCGCCAGCACGACCGACGGCTTCGCGCTCGCGGCCCTCGACCTGGAGCTGCGCCACGAGGGCGACGTCCTGGGCGCCGCGCAGCACGGCCGCACCAGCTCGCTGCGGCTGCTGCGGGTCACGCGCGACGCCGACGTCATCGACCGGGCCCGTGCCGACGCGCGGGCCCTCGTGGGGCAGGACGTGACGCTCGCCACGTGGCCGACGCTGGTCGCCGCGATCGAGGAGTCGCTGACGGGGGAGCGCGAGGAGTTCCTCGACCGGGCCTGACGGGCGCGCGGCTACCCTGGCGCGCATGGTGACAGCCCCGCCCGTGGTCCTGCGTGACGTGTCCGTCGGGTACGGCGGGGAGCCGGTCTGCGCCCCCGTGTCGTTCGAGCTCGCCGCGGGCGGGGCGGTCGCGCTCGTGGGTGCCAACGGCTCCGGCAAGTCCACCGTCCTGCGGGCGGTCCTCGGCCTGCTCGTGCCGACCGCCGGCACGGTCGAGGTCCTGGGGCGCCCCGTCGACGAGCGCTCGGCCCGGCACCGGCGCGAGGTCGCGGGGGTCCTCGACGACGACGCGTACTTCCCCGCGCTGACCGTCGCCGAGCACCTCTACCTCACGGCGCGCGGGCACGGCGTGCTGGGGGCCCACGACGTCGTCGCCGAGGTCCTCGACGAGTTCGGGCTCGCCGAGCACGCCCGCGCCCTGCCCGTCACGCTGTCCTCGGGGCAGCGGCGCCGGCTCCTGCTGGCCGCCGGCTTCGTGCGGCCGCGCTCGCTGCTCGTCCTCGACGAGCCCGAGCAGCGCCTCGACCGGCGGATGCGCGACCGGCTCGCCGCCCGCCTGCGCGACGAGCGCAGCGCCGGCGGCGCGGTGCTCCTCGCGACCCACGACCCCGAGCTGGTCGCCGAGGTGTGCGACTCCGCCGTGCACGTCGGCGAGGCCGTCAGCGAGGTCGTCGACCCCGACGAGGCCGCCCGGCGCATCGGGCGGGCCGTGCTGTGACCGCCGACGCCCACACCGCCGACGACCCCGTCGTCGGCGGGTTCGACCTCGGCGAGGTGCCGACGGCCCGGGAGATCCGCCGCTTCACGGCCCGTGCGGCGCGCGGCCGGGCGGGTGCTCGGGCAGGCGCCCTGCTGCAGGACCTCTACGAGGCCCTCGTCGCCGTCGGCATCGCCGCGCTCATCACCGGGGGCACGGTCCGCCAGCTGCGCGACGCCCTGCCCGCCGCGCCCGAGGTCCAGGCCCCTGGCGGCCTGAGCCTCCCCGTGCTCGTGGCCGTCCTGCTCGTCGCCGGGATCGGCGCGCTGCTGTCGCTCGCGGGACGCCTCGGCCCCGTCGGCCTGGGTGGGCCCGAGGCGGGCTGGTGGCTCGACCTCCCGGTCGGGCGCCGCGGGCTGCTGCGACCGACCGCCCGGCGACTGCCGCTGCTGGCCGCCGGGGTCGGGGCGCTCGTCGTGCTCCTGCTCGAGGCCGGCATGCTCGCGCGCACCGGGGGCCCCCTCGCCCTGTCCGCGCTCGCGGGCGCCGTCGTCGCCGCCGGTGCCGTGCTCGCCGCCGCTCTGGTCCAGACGCTCGGCGCGCCCCGGCGAGCGGCCGCGCTGGCCGGCGACCTCCTCGTGCTGGCAGCGCCCGTGGCGGCAGTGCTGCTCGTCGTGACGTCGGCCGCGCCCGCCGACCTGCCCACCCCCGGGGCGGGCGTCGTCCTGGCCGGCGCGCTGCTGGTCGCGGCGGGTGCCGTGGTCGTCGACCGCCGCCTCGACGACGTGCCCGCCCGTACCCTGCGCGAGGCCGGCTCCGTCACCTCCCAGGCCCTGGGTGCCGTCGTCTCGCTCGACTCGCGCGAGCTCGGCCGTGCGCTCGGGGCCGGCGTCGCTCCGCGTGCCCGCGCGTGGGTGTCACGGCTGCGCACCGTCCGAGGGGCCGCCTCCGCCCTGGTCACGGCAGACCTCGTGCTGCTGCGCCGCTCGTCGCGCCACGTCGTGCAGGTCGTCGTCGCCGTCCTCCTGCCCGTGCTCGCCACCGTGGTGCCGCAGCTGGCGAGCCCGGTCGGCGTGCTCCTCGCCCTGCTCGTGGGCGGGTGGGTCGCCGCGACCGCGACGGCCGAGGGCGCCCGCTGGGCCCAGGTCGCACCGGTCCTGGACGCGCTGCTCCCGCTGGACGCCGGGCACGTGCGTCGGCTGCGCATGCTCGTCCCCGCCGCCGTGATGCTCGTGTGGTCCGTCGTGGCGCTCGGCGCGGTCGGCCGGTGGGCGGGTGCGCCGGCCGACTGGCTCGTGCTCGCCGTGGTCAGCAGCCCGGTGTGGGCCGCCGCCGCGGTCCGTGCCGCGTACCGGCCGTCGCCCGACTGGTCGGCCCCGCTGGTGTCGACCCCCGCCGGTGCGCTGCCGTCCGGGGTGATGGCCGTCCTCGTGCGCGGCCCCGACCTCGTCGCCCTCTGCCTGCTGCCCCTGTGGGTGGGGGTCGCCCTGCAGGCCGCCCCGCCCGTGCTCGCGAGCGTCCAGCTGGTGCTGTCCGTCGTCGCGGTGGTCGTGGCCTCGTCCACGCACGAGCGGCCCTGGTACGAGCGCATGCTCGACGACCCCGCCACGGCGGCCCCGCGGTGACCCGGATCGTGGCGGGCTCGGCCGGCGGCCGCACGCTCGTCGTCCCCTCGACCGGCACCCGCCCCACCAGCGAGCGCGTGCGCGAGGCCCTCTTCTCGCGGCTCGAGCACCTCGACGCCGTCGACGGCGCCCGCGTGCTCGACCTGTACGCCGGCTCGGGCGCCCTCGGCCTGGAGGCCGCCAGCCGCCGCGCCGCCCACGTCGTCCTCGTCGACCAGGCCCGCGCCGCCGTCGAGGCCTGCCGGCGCAACGCGCGCGCCCTCGGCCTGCAGGCGCGCAC
This sequence comes from Cellulomonas sp. SLBN-39, assembly GCF_006715865.1. Taxonomy (NCBI): domain Bacteria; kingdom Bacillati; phylum Actinomycetota; class Actinomycetes; order Micrococcales; family Cellulomonadaceae; genus Cellulomonas; species Cellulomonas sp. SLBN-39. Next base: position 3,092,481 of record NZ_VFOA01000001.1, read on the forward strand.
GGAGGTCGTCGCCGACCGGGTCGACCGGTACCTCGTCCGCCGCCCCGACGGCGCCGAGCCGTTCGACCTCGTCCTCCTCGACCCGCCCTACGACCTGCCCGACGACGCGCTCGCCGACGACCTCGAGCACGTCGCCCGGCACGTCGCTCCCGGAGCCGTCGTCGTCGTCGAGCGCTCCGCGCGGTCCGCCGACCCGCGCTGGCCCGCGACCCTCGTGCCCTTCGGCGACCGCCGCTACGGCGAGACCCAGGTCTGGTTCGCCGAGCCGGCACCCGACGCGTAGGGGAGCCGCGGACCGCCGTCCAGCCCGCACGGAGGGGTCGGCGGGACGGCGGTCCGCGCAGTGCCCGGCACGGACGAGGCACCCTGCCGACCGCTGCGGCCCGACCTGCGCGACCGCTCCCGGCGGTGCGGTGCGCCGGCGTGCCGGGTGCCGTGACGTAGGTTGGCAGGCGTGAGGACAGCGGTGTGCCCGGGGTCGTTCGACCCGTTGACGCTCGGCCACGTCGACGTCGTGCGGCGCGCCCGGACGATGTTCGACGAGGTCGTGGTGGTCGTCGCGCACAACGCCGCCAAGCGGGCCCTGCTCGACGTCGACGAGCGCGTCGCGCTCGCGGCCGAGGCGCTCGCGGACGTCGGCGGGGTGCGGGTCGTGGCCACGTCGGGCCTGCTGGCGGACGCGGTGCGCGAGCTCGGGGCGTGTGCGGTCGTCAAGGGACTGCGCGGCGGTGCGGACGTGGACGCCGAGGTGCCGATGGCGCTGATGAACCGCCACCTGTCGGGGGTCGAGACGGTGTTCGTGCTCGGCGACCCCGCGCTCTCGCACATCGCGTCCTCGCTGGTCAAGGACGTGGCGCGGCACGGGGGGCCGATCGAGGACCTCGTGCCCGCCCCCGTGGCCGCGGCGGTGCGCCGCGCGCTCGCGGTGCAGGGACAGCAGCGCGGTCCGGCCGACGCCGGGCCGCGCAGGGGAGGGGACGGGCGATGACGCAGGAGCCGACGGGGGCCGCGCACCAGCGCGGCGACGACGGGCCGGGACGGACCGAGGGTGTCGGGGGCGTCCTCGACGCGATCGAGCAGGCGGTGGTCGTGGCGCGGGCGATGCCGATGTCGTCGTCCGTCCTGGTCAACCGTGCCGAGATCCTCGAGCTGGTCGAGCAGGTGCGCGAGGCCCTGCCCGCGCAGCTCGAGCGGGCCGACGAGGTGCTGGCCGACGCCGACGCGGCGCGGCGGGCCGCGCACGCCGAGGCCGAGGCGGTGCTGGACGACGCCCGGACCCGGGCCGCGGCGCTCGTCGAGCAGGAGGCGGTCGTGCGCGAGGCGCAGGCGCGGGCCGCGCAGCTGGTGGCCGAGGCCGAGGAGACCGCCCAGCGCCTGCGCCGCGAGGCGGACGACTACTGCGACCGGCGCCTGGCGGACTTCGAGATCGACCTCGGCAAGGTCCTCAGCCAGGTGCAGGCGGGGCGGGCGAAGCTCGCCGGGCGCCTGCAGCCGCCTGCCGGGGCCTGAGACCGCCTGGACGGTCGTCCGCCGGTTTGGGCGACGGGCGCTCGGTGACGTAGAGTCGACGGTTGGTCCTGCCGGTTCGTGGCGTGGGCCGAGCTCGGCTGACGCAGATCAGCTCCACCAGCACCACACGAGGGGACCGGACCGTGCGCCCAGCCCACCTCGATCCCCGCTCGCCGTTCGTGCTCGAGACACACGAGCTCGGTCGACGTCCGGGATCGACGCGGACGGTGCAGCGGACGGTTCCTGCGCCCGACGAGCTCGGCAGCGGCATGATCGGCATCCCCTCCGGGGACGACGTCGAGCTGGACCTCCGGCTCGAGGCCGTCATGGAGGGGGTCCTGGTCTCCGGCACGATCCACGGCCGAGCGGTCGGGGAGTGCGTGCGGTGCCTGGAGCAGGTCGTCGAGGACGTCGACGTGATGCTGCAGGAGCTGTTCGTCTACCCTGAGCGAGCTCAGGTCGCGGTGCAGAACGGCGACGAGGAGCAGGACGTGCGCGAGATGGAGGGCGATCTGATCGACCTCGAGCCCGCGCTGCGAGACACCGTCGTGCCCGTGCTGCCCTTCCGGCCCCTGTGCCGTCAGGACTGCGCGGGACTGTGCACCGAGTGCGGTGCACGACTGGACGACGACCCCGGGCACTCGCACGAGGTGCTCGACCCCCGGTGGGCCGCTCTGGGCGGTCTGCTGAGCATGGACGACGAGAAGGAAGAGAGCTGACCGTGGCGGTTCCGAAGCGCAAGATGTCGCGCAGCAACACCCGTGCGCGTCGCTCGCAGTGGAAGACCACTGCCACGACGCTCACCACCTGCCCGCAGTGCAAGAGCGCGGCGCGCCCTCACACGGCGTGCCCGTCGTGCGGCGCGTACGCCGGCCGCCGCTACGCGGAGGCCGTGCGCAGCGAGCACGAGGCGCTCTGACCCTCGCGGCCGGCGTGATGACCGACAACGACGGGGCCCCCGCGGCTCCCGGCGCACGGACGGCGGCCGACTCGCTCCTCGAGAAGCTCGGGGTCCAGCTGGACCCCGAGCTTCTCGTGCTGGCGCTGACCCACCGGTCGTTCGCGCACGAGGCGGGCGGCATCCCGACGAACGAACGCCTCGAGTTCCTGGGTGACACCGTCCTCGGGCTCGTGGTGACCGAGCACCTGTACCGCGAGCACCCCGGCCAGTCCGAGGGTGACCTGGCGAAGATGCGGGCGGCGACGGTGTCGCAGCGCGCGCTGGCCCGCGTGGCCCGGGTGCTCGACCTCGGCGGCTACGTGCTGCTCGGCAAGGGCGAGCTCGCGACGGGTGGCGCGGACAAGGACTCGATCCTGTCCGACACCCTCGAGGCCCTGTTCGGCGCCGTCTACCTGGCGCACGGTCTGGAGACCGCGCGCGATCTCGTCGCGCGCCTGGTCAGCCCCACCCTGGAGGCGGCAGCCGACCTCGGCGCAGGGCTGGACTGGAAGACGTCCCTGCAGGAGCTGTCCGCCGAGCTCGGCCTCGGTGCACCCTCCTACGACGTCACGGGCGAGGGCCCCGACCACGCCCGGACGTTCACGGCGCACGCCGTCGTCGGCGGCCAGGCGCGGGGCACCGGCACGGGATCGGCCAAGAAGCTCGCCGAGCAGGAGGCGGCCTCCGCCGCGTACGCCGAGCTGGTGCTGCTGCGCGACGTCGCGCCCGCGCCCGTCGTCGACGGCTCGTCCGGTCCCGCCCCGGCCTGACGCAGCCCCGCCGTGCCCGAGCTCCCCGAGGTCGAGACCGTCCGCGACGGCCTGGCGCGCCACGTGCTGGGACGCGTGGTGACCGACGTCCGCGTCCACCGCGACTACAGCGTCCGGCGCCACGAGGGTGGGCCCGTCGACTTCGCGGCCCGTCTGACGGGCCGGCGCCTCGACGCGGCCGTCCGGCGCGGGAAGTTCCTCTGGCTGCTCCTCGACGACGGCGCACGCGGCGACGACGCGCTGCTGGCGCACCTGGGCATGAGCGGTCAGCTGCTCGTCCGGGAGCCGGTCGGCCCCTCGGGGCCCGGGGACCCGACCGCCCGCGTCGACCACCAGCACCTGCGCGTGCGGCTCGAGCTGGACGACGGCTCGGCCCTGGACTTCGTCGACCAGCGGACGTTCGGGTACCTCGCCGTCGCGGACCTCGTGGCGACGCCCGACGGCGGCCCCGGGGGCCTCGGTGCCGACCTCCCGGCGGTGCCCGCACCCGTGGCGCACGTGGCCCGCGACCTGCTCGACCCCGCCCTGGACCGCGCGCGCCTCGTCGACGCGGTCCGGGCCCGGCGGACCGGACTCAAGCGTGCGCTGCTCGACCAGACGCTCGTGTCCGGCGTCGGCAACATCTACGCCGACGAGGGGCTGTGGCGTGCACGCCTGCACTACGCCCGGGCGACGGACGCCCTGCGCCGCCCGGAGGTGGGGCGTGCGCTCGACGGCGCCGCGGAGGTCATGGGCGAAGCCCTCGCGCAGGGCGGCACGAGCTTCGACGCCCTCTACGTCAACGTCAACGGAGCCTCGGGGTACTTCGACCGGTCGTTGGCCGTGTACGGGCAGGCCGGCCGTCCCTGCCCGCGGTGCGGCACCCCGGTGCGCCGCGACGAGTTCATGAACCGCTCGTCCTTCACCTGCCCGCGCTGCCAGCCCCGCCCGCGGGACGGGCGCTGGTGACGCGGCCGGGGGGCCGGGACGGACGTCCGGGGCGCGCCGCCGACCTGCACGAGGACGGGATCGCGGCGCGGGGTCGATACGATGCCACCGTGCCAGCCACCGCCGCCCCCACGGGCTCCACGGGCCCCATCACCGTCATGATCGTCGACGACCACGAGGTCGTGCGTCGTGGCATCGCCGAGGTCGTCGAGCGGACCGACGGCATGACCGTCGTCGCCGAGGCCGGTTCCGTCGCCGACGGCACCCGCCGGGCCACGCTCGTGCGGCCGCAGGTGATGCTCGTCGACCTCCAGCTGCCCGACGGCACGGGGATCGACCTCATGCGTGCCGTGCGCGAGACGCTCCCGGACGCGCGCGCGATCGTCCTGACCTCCTTCGACGACGACGACGCCCTCGCCGCGGCGCTGGACGCCGGGGCCGTCGCATACCTGCTCAAGAGCGTGCGGGGTGCCGAGATCACCGACGTGATCCGCGCCGTCGCCGCGGGTCGCACCCTCCTGGACGAGCGCACGGTGACGCGGCGCCGCGCCGGGCACGAGGACCCCACGGAGGGGCTGACACCGAGCGAGCTGCGGGTCCTCGACCTCATCGGCGAGGGCCTGTCGAACCGCGAGATCGCCGAGCGCCTCGGCGTCGCGGAGAAGACCGTCAAGAACCACATCACGTCGCTGCTGGCGAAGATGGGCCTGCAGCGGCGCACGCAGGTGGCCGCGTGGGTCGCCTCGCGCAAGCACTCCGGCTGGCGGGCCGAGCCGGGGCACTGAGACCCGGCGGGGCGGCTCCGGGCCTCAGCCGAGCGGTGCCTGCCAGGTGAGCAGCGTGCCGCGTCCGGACGGGGCCGCCCCGAGCGAGAACGTCCCGCCGTGCTGGCGGGCGCGCGAGGCCAGGTTCCCCGTGCCCGAGGAGCGGTCCCGCACGGCCGGCAGACCCGCCCCGTCGTCCTCGACGTCGACCTGCACGGAGCCCGTGTGGCCGCGACCGCGCACGTGCACGTGCACGCTCACCGACGAGGCCTGCGCGTGCCGGGCCGCGTTCGCCAGGCCCTCGCGGACGACCGCGACGACGTCGTCCGTCAGCTCGGTGCCCATCCGCTCGTCGATGCGGTCCTCGGTGTCACCGTCACCCCCCTCGAACGTCTCACCGTCGAGGGTGAGCACGAGCGACGGGGCGAAGCCCAGCCCGGTGCGCGCCAGCGACGTCTCGCGGCGCAGGCGCTCGACGAGGCCGGTGGCCGCGTCGGGGTCGCGCAGCGCGTAGACGATCTGCCGGATCTGGCGCACCGAGGAGTCGACGTTGTCCAGCGCCTCCTCGACGATGCTCGTCAGCTCGGTCGCGTCGACCCCGCGCGCGGCGCGCCGCCGGACCGTCTCCAGCTGCATGCCGGTCGCGAAGAGCTGCTGGATCGCCAGGTCGTGCAGGTCCCGGGCGATGCGCTCGCGCTCGTCGAGCAGCGCCGCCACGTCCTGCGCGTGCCGGGCCTCGGCGAGCACGTACGCGAGCGCGGCCTGCGAGGCGAACGATGCGGCCGTGGCCAGGTCGCCCTCGTCGAACGGCGTGGCGCCGATCCTGCGCAGCAGCACGAGCACGCCGACGCCGCGGCCCGAGGACTGCAGCGGGGCGTACATGGCGGGTCCGAACGCGCGCATCTGGTCGACCTTGACGGTGCGCGAGGCGCTCAGGGACGGCGTGAGCAGCCCCTGGTTCTCCTCCAGCGCGGTCCAGGCGCGCCCGCCACGGGGCATGACCAGCCCCGTGAGCTCGTCCGCCTTGTAGCCGTCCGCGAGCTCGAGGTACAGCTCGCCGCCGAGCCCGGGCAGGGCCAGGGCCGCGGTGTCCGCGCCCGCTACCTCGCGAGCGGTCCGCGCGATGTGCTCGAGCGCCTCCTCCTCGTCGATGCCCTCCAGCAGCATCGTCGTGATGTCCTGCCCGGCGCGCAGCCAGTGCTCGCGACGCCCGGCCTCGGCGTACAGCTGGGCGTTCGCGACGGCGACGCCCGCGGCGGCGGCGAGCGCCACGACGATCTCCTCGTCGTGCTCGGTGAACGTGCCGCTGCGCTTCTGCGACAGGTACAGCTGGCCGTACACGTGCTCGCCGACCCGCACGGACGCGCCGAGGAACGAGCCCATCGGCGGGTGGTGCGCCGGCCACCCCCGGAACGCGGGGTGCTGGGTGAGGTCGTCGAGCCGCAGCGCGCCGTCGAGGGGGATCTGCCCCAGGACGCCCTGCGCGTGAGGCGGGTGGCTCATCATGCGGGCCACGGCCGTCGGGACGCCGGTGTACACGAACGTCACCGACGTGCCCTGGTCGTCGAGCACGTTGATCGCCCCGAACTCGGCGTCGGTGAGCTCGGCGCTGACCTGGACGAACCGGTCCAGCACGGCGGGGAGCTCGAGCTGCCCGGCGACGGCGAGGATCGCGTTGAGGAGGTCGGTCAGGGCGTCGCCGGTGAGCGGCACCGGCAGCGGTGAGACCTCCGTGAGCACCCCCCGCTGGAACGGCGCGTGCTGACCTCCGCGCTCCCCGGCACGTGCCTCGGCCCGCTCGCTCATGCCCGCCCCGCGGCCGTCTGCTCCACGGCCTCACGGTAGCCCGGCACGTCGGCCCGCAGGGCCTCGTGGGTCCCGCGCGCCGCGACGCGCCCGTCCTCCAGCCAGAGCACCTCGTCGGCCGCCGCGAGGGGGCCCAGCCGGTGGGTGACCACGAGGACGCCACGGGCGGTGCCGTCACGCGTCGGGGGTGCGTTCCAGAGGGCGTCCAGGACGGCGTCGGCGGTCGCGGGGTCGAGATGCTCGGCGGGCTCGTCGACGAGCAGCAGGGGGGCGTCCGCGACCAGGGCGCGGGCGAGCAGCAGGCGGCGCCGCTCTCCGCCCGACACGGTGCGGCCGTCGGCGCCGAGCACCGTGGCGAGGCCGTCGGGCAGCGTCCGCAGCCACGCGCCGAGCCCGGCACGCCCCAGGGCCTCGACCGCCTCGTCCTCCGTCACGTCGCCGCGCGCCACCCGCAGGTTCTCCAGCACGGTGGTGCCGAACAGGTGGGCGTCCTCGGGGGTGGCGACGACCGCGCCGACGACGCGTGCGCGCTCGACGTCGGTCAGCGGCGCGCCGTCCAGGGTGACCGTGCCGCCGACGGGCGGGAGCAGCCCGGCGAGGGTGAGCAGCAGGCTCGTCTTTCCGGCGCCGCTCGCGCCGGCCACGCCGACCCGTCGGCCCGGTGACAGGTCGAGGGTGACGTCGCGCAGCGCGGGCGGCCGCCCGGGCCAGCCCACGTCCAGCCCGTGGGCGACCAGGAGCGGCCCGGCCGTCGTCGTCGGGGCCGGCACGACCGGACGGGTCGTGGCCGGAGCAAGGTCGGCGTCCGCGGCGTCCGCGGCGTCCGCGGCGTCGAGCAGGGCGAGCACGCGGGCGGCCGCGGCGCGTGACCGGTGCACCTGGACGGCCGCGGCCGGCAGGACCGACGCGGCCTCGAACGCGGCCAGCGGTGTGAGCACGACCACGGCCAGCGCGACGGGGGAGAGCAGACCGGCCGTGACGGCGGGGACGCCCGTGACGAGCGCGGACAGCACGGCCAGGCCGACGGCGAGCTGCCCGAGCGCGGCCCCGACGGCCGCGGGCCGTGCCCCGGCGTCGGCCGCGGCAGCGAGGCGGCGGTCGGCGTCCGCCAGCGCGTCGAGCTCGGCGCCCAGCCGTCCCGAGACGGCGAGCGGACCGGCGTCGTCGAGGACGGTGAGCGCGGCCGCGCTCATGTCGGCCCGCGCGACGCTGCCCTGCTCCTCGACCGTGCGGGCGCCCCGGGCCGCCATCAGCGGTGCCACGACCGACGCGAGCAGCAGGCACAGCGCCAGCGACAGCCCGGCGGGCGGCCACAGGACGGCCATCGTGACGCTCGTCAGCACGCCGAGGACGGCCGCCACGGCGGCCGGCACGAGGCCGCGCACCACGACGTCGCCCACGGTGTCGACGTCCGCGCCGACCCGCTGCAGGAGGTCCCCGCGCCGGACCGCGAGGACCGCCTCCGGGCGGCCGGCGGCCAGGCGCTCGTACAGCGTGGTGCGCAGCGCGACCATGCCGCGGAGCGCGACGTCGTGGGAGACGAGCCGCTCCAGGTAGCGGAGCAGGCCCCGGCCGATCCCGAAGGCCCGGACCGCCACCGTCGCCACGGACAGCTCGAGGACGGGGGGCATCTGCGACGCGCGGGCGATGAGCCAGGCCGCCGATGCGGCGAGGGCGACCGCGCAGCCGAGCGCCAGCGTGCCGAGGGTCACCGCCAGGGCGACGCGGCGCGGGTCGACGTCGAGCAGGCGCACCGCCCGGCGCAGGGTCCCGCGCGGGGGGGCCGGCCGTGGCGCGTTCATGCTGCTCCCGGGGTCGTGGCGGGCATCGCGTCGGGGAGCGCGGCCGCGGTGACGGGCACCACGACGTCGGCCCGTGCGGCGAGGGAGGGCCGGTGGGCGACGAGGAGCACGGCGCTGCCGGCGGCCCGCAGCGCGTCGACGGTGCGCAGGACGACACGCTCGCCCACGGCGTCCAGGTGCGCGGTCGGCTCGTCCAGCACGACCAGCGGTGTGGGGCGCAGCAGCGCCCGGGTGAGGGCCAGACGCTGACGCTGCCCGACGCTCAGGCCGGTGCCCCCCGCGCCCAGGCGGGTCCGCCAGCCGTCCGGGAGGCCGGCGACGACCGTGTCGAGGCCGGTGAGCGCGGCAGCCCGGTCGCGGTCGGCGCCGGCGGGGGAGCCGAGCACCTCGGCGACGGTGCCGGGTTCGAGGACGGGGCGCTGCGGCAGCCACGTGACCTGCGACCAGTACGTGCCGGGGTCCACGTCGCGGACGTCGACGCCCGCGCCGTCCGGCCCGACGAGCTCCACGCGGCCCTGGTCGGGCTCGACGAGGCCGAGCAGGACCTCGACGGCGGTCGTCTTGCCGACGCCCGAGGGGCCGGTGAGGGCGACGACCCGGCCCGGGGCCAGCTCGAGGTCCAGGCCGTCGGGGGTCAGCCCGCCGCGGCTGCGCACCCCCACGCCGTGCACGCGCACGCGCCCGGCCGACAGGTCCGGCGCGGGTGTGGTCCCGTGCGGGACCGCCGGGCCCTCGATGACCGTGAACGCCCGGTCCGCCGCGGCGATCCCGTCGGTGGAGGCGTGGAACTGGGCGCCGACCTGGCGCAGCGGTGCGAAGACCTCGGGCGCGAGCACCAGCACGGCCAGGCCAGTGACGAGGTCGATGTCGGCGTACACCAGCCGCAGGCCGACCCCGACGGCCACCAGGGCGACGCACAGCGTCGTCAGCAGCTCGAGGACCATCCCCGACAGGAACGCGATCCGCAGGGTGCCGGTGGTCGCCCGGCGGTGGGCGTCGCCCAGGTCGCGGACGCGGGCGCCGGGTCCGTGCTCGCGGCCGAAGGCGCGCAGCGTGGGCAGCCCGGCGAGCAGGTCGAGGACCTGGGTGCCGAGCCGGGCCATGATGGCCAGCCCCCGGGCGGACCGTCCCTGGGTCATCACGCCCACGAGCCACATGAACACCGGGACGAGCGGGAGGGTGCCGAGCAGGATCGCGAAGGAGATCCAGTCGAGCCCGAGCACGACGAGCAGCGTCGCGGGCGTGAGCGTCGCGGCGAGCACGAGCTGGGGGAGGTAGCGCACGAAGTACGGCTCGAGGGCGTCGAGGCCGCGGGTCGCCAGCGTGACGACCTCCGGGCCCTCGTGCGACCCGAGCAGCCGGGGGCCGGCCGCCGCCGCCCGGGCGACGACCTGCTCGCGCAGCTGCGCGACGGCCCGCGTCGCGGCCCGGTGCGCGTAGCGCTCCTGCACCCAGGTGACGGCGGTGCGGGCGGCGACGACGGCACCGAGCACCGCGACCGCAGCCCCGAGCGCCGGCAGCGTCGCTCCGTCGGAGACGGCGCTGCCGAGCGCGCGGGCGAGGACGAGGGCCTGGACGACCACGAGGGCGCCGGTGAGCACGCCGAGCGCGACGGTCAGCGCCAGGTAGGTGCGCGCGGCGTGCGCGTGGCGCAGGAGCCGGGGGTCGAGGGGCTTCACACGGACCAGCAGACCACGTCAGTCGCGGGCGACGACGCGCTCGAAGGTCAGGCCGATGTGGTCGGGGATGTGCTCGACCGTGAGGCGCTTGCGGAACACCCAGTACGTCCAGCCCTGGTAGAGCAGCACGATCGGGGTGAGGATCACGGCGACCCACGTCATGACGGTCAGGGTGTAGTCCGTGGAGGAGGCGTTGTCGACCGTCAGGGAGTTCGCGGGGTCGAACGCGGGCATCACGGCCGGGAACATCGCGCCGAAGATGAGCACGACGGCCGCGACGATCGCGACGGCGGAGGCGCCGAACGCCAGGCCCTCGCGGCGGGTCCGGGTGGCGGCCACGAGCAGCACGAGCGCGGCGGCGGCGACGAGCACCGCGCCCCACGTCCACACGTTGCGCGAGTAGGCCAGCTGCGCCCACACGGCCCAGCCGCCGGCCAGGACGAGCGTGACCACGGAGCTGCGGGCCGCGAACGACGCCGCACGCTCGCGCATGTCGCCGTCGGTCTTCATCGCGAGGAACGCGGCCCCGTGCGTGAGGAAGATCGACAGGGTCACGAGTCCGCCGAGCAGCGCGAACGGTGACAGCAGGGCGAAGAACCCGCCGACGTACTGGTGGTCGGCGTCGAGCTCGACGCCCCGGACCAGGTTGGCGAACGCCACCCCCCAGAGCAGCGACGGCAGGAACGACCCGAAGACCAGCGCCCGGTCCGCCCAGGCGCGCCACCGGTCGTCGTTGATCTTGCCGCGCCACTCGAACGCCACGACGCGCACGATGAGGGCGACGAGGATGAGGAACAGCGGCAGGTAGAACCCGGAGAACAGCGTCGCGTACCACTCGGGGAACGCGGCGAAGGTCGCGCCGCCCGCGGTGAGCAGCCAGACCTCGTTCCCGTCCCAGACGGGGCCGATGGTGTTGATCATCAGCCGGCGCTCCTTCTCCCGGCGGGCCTTGTCGCCCCGGGGGAGGATCGCGAGCAGCATGCCGACACCGAAGTCGAACCCCTCGAGGACGAGGTAGCCGGTCCACAGGACGGCGATGAGGAGGAACCAGACGGTCGAGAGCTCCATGGCGGTCGTCGTCTCCTCAGTAGGCGAAGGACAGCGGGCGGTCGGTGCCGTCCGTCGGCCTGTTGTCGGGGTTGTCAGGGCTGGGGTCCTTCTCGGTGTCGGCGACACCCTCCACCGCGTACCGCTTCATGAGGCGGAACCAGGCGACCGCGAGCACGCCGTACAGGGCGGTGAAGCCGATCATGGAGAACCACACCATGCCGGGGCTGACGACCTCGCTGACGCCCCGTGCGGTGAGCAGCCAGACGCCGTCGACGCCGGACGGGTCGGGGTTGGGCGCCACGACCCAGGGCTGACGGCCCATCTCGGTGAAGATCCACCCGAAGGCCGACGCCAGGAACGGGGTGGCGATCGCGGCGATCCCGAGCCGGCCGAACCACACCTTGCCGGTGACGGAGCCCTTGCGGCGCAGCAGCCACAGCGCGGCGAGCGCGAGCGCCGCCGAGCCGGCGCCGAGGCCGATCATGAGCCGGAAGGACCAGTAGGTCACGAAGAGGTTGGGGTAGAACTGCGTCGACTCGTCGATGGTGGGCTCGACGCCGTTCTCGGCCTCCCACGTGGTGATCCACTCGGTGTACTCGCCCTGCAGCTCCTCGACGCCGCGGATCGGCGCGTCGAACGTGCCGGTCGCCAGGAACGAGGTCAGGCCCGGGATCTCGATGAGGTGCCGGACGCCGGCGCAGTCGTTGTTGAGGTCGCCGACCGTGAGGATCGAGAAGGCGGCGCCGCCCTCGGTGGACTCGCACAGCCCCTCGGCGGCGGCCATCTTGGCGGGCTGCTGCTCGAACATCAGCTTGGCCTGCCAGTCGCCCGTGACCGCGACGCCCGCGCCCGAGACCAGCATGGTCACCAGGCCCAGCACGACCGCCGGGCGGTAGACGTCACAGGCGGTGGCCTCGTCGCCGGAGCGGACCAGGCGCACCATCCACCACGCGGCGATCCCGGCGACGAAGGTGCCGGCCGTGAGGAACGCGGCCGCGATGGTGTGCGGGAACGCGGCGAGCACGGTGGGGTTGGTCAGCACCGCGCCGATGTCGACCATCTCCGCGCGGCCGGTCTCCATGTTGAAGATCGCGCCGACCGGGTGCTGCATCCAGGAGTTCGCCGCGAGGATGAAGAACGCCGACAAGTTCGTGGCGATCGCGACCGCCCAGATGCACGCGAGGTGGATCTTCCTGGGCAGCTTGTCCCAGCCGAAGATCCACAGACCCAGGAACGTCGACTCGACGAAGAACGCCGCGAGGGCCTCCATGGCCAGCGGTGCGCCGAAGACGTCGCCGACGAACCGCGAGTACTCGGACCAGTTCATGCCGAACTGGAACTCCTGCACGATGCCGGTGGCGACGCCGATCGCGAAGTTGATCAGCAGGAGCTTGCCGAAGAACTTGGTCAGGCGCAGCCACCGCTCGTTGCCGGTGCGGTACCACGCCGTCTGCATGATCGCGACGAGCGGCGAGAGCCCGATCGTCAGCGGCACGAAGATGAAGTGGTAGACGGTCGTGATGCCGAACTGCCAGCGGGCCAGGTCGAGGGCGTCCACGTGGGTCTCCGTGGTGGTGCGGGCGGGGGGTCTGCCGCGGCGGGTGGGGCGGGCGGCGCGCCCGTCGGCGGACGGTCGCGCTGCCGTTCTGTGAACGGTAGGACGAGTGCCTCCGGGAGGCCAGGACGAAGGTCCCGGGTGCTGACGGGACGTCGTCTCCCGGGGGTCGTCCTGGGCGTGGCGGTCGTCACGCGGGCGGCGGGGCGTGACGCGGCCCACGCCCCCGGCCGCGTCGGCGGGCGTGTCAGAGCCCCTGTGCGATACTGACGCACGGCCCTGACGCCCACACCGTCAGGTCCGAACGAGCTCGCCGCACCGACGTCCCGTGCAGCCAGCCGCCGCCCCGCCCTCGTCGTCATCCGGAGCCTCCGGGTCGCGAGCAGGCCCGGCAGGCGATGGCGCCGCGGCCGGGGTGGTGGCCGTGACCGACGACTTCCGTCGCCGCCAGAGCGCGCGACGACCGACCGCCCGGGGGCGTACGACGTGTGGACGGGGCCTCCCGGTACACAGGAGCACCCCGCGTGACCCACGAGACCACCCCCGACAGCACGGCAGCGACGACGACGGACGGGGGAGCGGCGCCGGCGCCGCGACGCCGCCGACGGGTGACGCGGGACGTGACGACCCCGGCTCCCGCGGCGCAGGTCCCGCCCGCGCCCGTGGTGGACGCCGTCACCGACGACGTGACGACCGACGACGTGACGACCGACGACGTGACGACCGACGAGGGTGTGCCGACGAGCGCGGCCGCCGAGCCCGTCACGGAGGTCGTGGTGACGGCCGGGCCGGACGCCGAGTCCGGTGAGGACGACGTGCCGCCCGCTGCGACGGAGCCCGTCGTCGCCCCGCCCGCGTCCCGTGCCCGCCGGTCCCGTCGCGTCTCCCGCACGGTCGTGGTCCCTCCCGGTGACGAGGCCCCGGCCGTCGCGGTGACGCCCGAGCCGGTGGCGGTCGTCCCCGCGGCTGCCGCCGCGGTCGAGCCGGCCGCGGCGTCCGCGGACGCCGACGTGGTGGGCGCGTCCGACGACGGGGTGCCCGAGACCGTCGCGCCGGCCCGCCGGCGTCGACGGGCCGGTCGTGCGACCGGTGCGGTGGGCGCGAGCGCCGCCGAGCAGCCCGACGCACCGGGCACGACGCCGGTCGTGGAGCCTGCCGCTCCCGACGTCCCCGACGCCGACGCACCGGCCGACGCCCCGCGCGGGCGGGCCGCAGCCGGCCGCCGCAGCCGCCGCAAGACCGCCGAGGCGGCCGCACCGGCCGACGAGGCGACCGCTCCCACGCCGGCCGCCTCTGTCGCCGACCCGGCGACCGGCGGCACCGACGACGAGCCGGCCCGTTCTCTCGACGTGCTCGCCGAGTTCCGCGCCGCCGCCCCCGTCGCCGGTGAGCCGCAGCCGCCCGCCCGTCCCCGTCTGGCCACGACCGCGGTGCTCTTCCAGTCCCCCGAGGCGTCGACGCGCCCGCGCCGTCGCCGGGCGCAGGCCTCCGCGGGCTCGCCCGAGGAGATCTCGCAGGCGGCCCACGCCGAGGAGTCGCTGGCACCCGAGCCGGCCGACGAGAGCGGCGCGAACGCCGAGCAGCCGGCCGAGCAGGAGGGCACCGGCCGCGGCCGACGTCGTGGCCGGGGCGGACGCAGCCGGTCGCGTCGCGAGGAGCAGGTCGCGGACGACGCGACCGTCGAGGACGTGCCCGGGGCGGCCGCCCCGTCGGCCACCGACGCGCAGGACGCCGACGTCGACGACGTCGACCCCGACGACGCCGCGGACGACGCCACGGTCGACGGGGACGACGACGGCAGCACCCCCCGTCGCCGTCGGCGCCGTGGCGGTCGCGGGCGCCGTGGTCGCACCGACGCCGCAGGGACCGACGAGGACGACGCGAGCGCGGACGAGGGCGAGGACGAGCAGCCCGCGGACGGCGAGGCGTCCGACGACGACGCCGCGGGCGACGACGAGCAGGGCGGCTCGAGCCGCCGGCGCCGTCGTCGACGTCGCGGGTCGCGCGCGGAGACCGGCGACGCCGAGCCCCGCCGCCGTCCGGCGTCCGACGAGGTCACCGCGCTGCGGGGGTCCACGCGCCTGGAGGCGAAGCGGCAGCGCCGGCGGGAGGGCCGTGACGCCGGTCGTCGCCGCCAGATCATCACGGAGTCCGAGTTCCTCGCCCGGCGCGAGTCGGTGGAGCGCACCATGGTCGTGCGCGAGCGGGCCGGCCGCACGCAGATCGCGGTGCTCGAGGACGGCGTCCTCGTCGAGCACTACGTCTCCCACCAGGCCCAGGCCTCGATGGTCGGCAACGTGTACCTCGGGCGCGTGCAGAACGTGCTCCCGAGCATGGAGGCCGCGTTCGTCGACGTCGGCAAGGGGCGCAACGCCGTGCTGTACGCGGGCGAGGTCAACTGGGACGCCGCCGGGCTCGAGGGGCAGCCGCGCCGCATCGAGCAGGCCCTCAGGTCGGGCGACCCCGTGCTCGTCCAGGTCACCAAGGACCCGATCGGTCACAAGGGTGCGCGCCTGACCAGCCAGGTCACGCTCGCGGGCCGGTACCTCGTGTACGTGCCCGGTGGCGGGATGACCGGCATCAGCCGCAAGCTCCCCGACACCGAGCGCTCCCGCCTCAAGAAGATCCTGCGCGACGTCGTCCCGGACTCGGCGGGCGTCATCGTGCGCACCGCGGCCGAGGGGGCGAGCGAGGAGGAGCTCACCGCCGACATCGCGCGCCTGCAGGGCCAGTGGGAGGCCATCGAGAAGAAGTCCCGCACGGCGTCGGCCCCGGCGCTGCTGCAGGGTGAGCCCGACATGGCGATCCGCGTGGTCCGGGACATCTTCAACGACGACTTCTCGACCCTGGTCGTCCAGGGCGACGAGGCGCACGCGACGATCGCGTCCTACGTCGGCGACCTGGCGCCGGACCTCGCGACCAAGGTGTCCAAGTGGACCGGGACGCAGGACCTGTTCACCGTGCACCGCGTCGACGAGCAGCTCGCCAAGGGCATGGACCGCAAGGTGTGGCTGCCGTCGGGCGGCTCCCTGGTCATCGACCGCACCGAGGCGATGACGGTCGTCGACGTCAACACCGGCAAGTTCACCGGTGCCGGCGGGACGCTCGAGGAGACGGTCACGCGCAACAACCTCGAGGCCGCCGAGGAGATCGTCCGGCAGCTGCGCCTGCGGGACATCGGCGGGATCATCGTCATCGACTTCATCGACATGGTCCTCGAGTCGAACCGTGACCTCGTGCTGCGCCGCCTCGTGGAGTGCCTCGGCCGCGACCGCACGAAGCACCAGGTGGCCGAGGTCACGTCGCTCGGCCTGGTGCAGATGACGCGCAAGCGCGTGGGGCAGGGCCTGGTCGAGGCCTTCAGCGAGACGTGCGAGCACTGCCACGGTCGCGGCTTCATCGTGCACACCGACCCGGTGGAGAAGAACGTGCGCCCCGACGCGGGAGCCGTCCAGGCCCCCGAGGGCGAGTCCAAGCGCGCGCGGCGCAAGCGCGCCACGGCGGAGCAGGCCGCGCCCGCGGCCGCGCTCCCGGCCGTGCCCGTGCTCCCCGAGGCCCGTGAGGCGGTCAAGGCCACCCTCGCCACGATCGCGGCCGCGGCGGCGCACGCGCACGAGCACGAGCACGACCGGCACGAGGCCACCGACGAGCCCGGCGACGAGGCGTCGGCCGCGGCGCAGGACGTCGACGCTGCTGCTGCCGACGAGCCCGCGCCGGCCGAGCGGCTCGACGTCCTCGCCGAGCTGGCGTCGGTCGGCCGTCTCGCGGTCGACCCGGAGCCGACCTCGGAGGCAGACCCCGTGCTCGAGCTGCACGCGGTCGCCCCGGAGGTCTTCGCGGTCGACGAGGCCGAGGACGAGGCCGTCAGCCCGGTGGCCGACGGGCAGGAGCACGCCGCGCCGTCGGCGGAGGCGGAGGCGCTCGGCGAGCCGGTGGCCGACGAGCCGGCCTCGGACGAGCAGGGGCCTGACGAGCAGGGGCCTGACGAGCAGGTGCCCGA
Source organism: Cellulomonas sp. SLBN-39 (assembly GCF_006715865.1). Classification (NCBI taxonomy): domain Bacteria; kingdom Bacillati; phylum Actinomycetota; class Actinomycetes; order Micrococcales; family Cellulomonadaceae; genus Cellulomonas; species Cellulomonas sp. SLBN-39. The sequence goes on from NZ_VFOA01000001.1 coordinate 3,109,283, forward strand.
CGAGACCGAGGCGGGCACGGTGCCCTGATCGTGCGAGCGGGCACCGCGCACCGGACGGGTTTGACCCCGGCCGAGCGGGTCCGTACGCTAGAACGTCGGTGCGTCGCGTGCGTGCTGGTCGGGCCTGCTGGTTCAGCACGGTCCGCACCGCCGCCGCGCAGCCGCTCCGGACGCCGACGCGAACCCCCATCCTCACGGGTCGGGTGGCGCGCGGGCACCGGCCGACGGTGAGCAAGTGGAAGACCAGCAGGGCCCGGGCAGGGTCCGGCAGACCAGCAGGGTCCGACGAGCAGAGATGAGCAGCAACGTGGTGTACGCGATCGTGAAGGCTGGCGGCCGCCAGGAGAAGGTCGCGGTGGGCGACGTCGTCGTCGTCGACCGCCTCGCCGCGCAGGCCGGTGCGACGGTCGAGCTGCCCGCGCTGCTCCTCGTCGACGGCGACAAGGTGACGACGGACGCTGCGGCGCTCGCCGCGATCACCGTCACCGCGGAGGTCGTCCGGGACGAGAAGGGCCCGAAGATCGACATCCTCAAGTACAAGAACAAGACCGGCTACCGCAAGCGTCAGGGTCACCGCCAGCGGCTGACCCGCCTGAAGGTCACCGGCATCAAGTGACCCGACGGCCGCACCGCGGCCCTCGAACCATCGTCTGAGCACGCAGAGAGCAGGGCAGTCATGGCACACAAGAAGGGCGCGAGCTCCTCGCGCAACGGTCGCGACTCCAACGCGCAGCGCCTCGGCGTCAAGCGCTTCGGCGGTCAGGTCGTGAAGGCCGGCGAGATCATCGTCCGCCAGCGCGGCACGCACTTCCACCCCGGCGCGAACGTCGGCCGTGGCGGCGACGACACGCTCTTCGCGCTGACCGCCGGGTCGGTGGCCTTCGGCACGCGTCGTGGCCGCAAGGTCGTCGACATCGTCGCGAGCCTCTGAGGTCTCGCGGCACCTGAACGCTGCACGAAGGGGCGCACCGGTGCGGTGCGCCCCTTCGTCGTTCGACCGCAGCCCGGTCCGCCACCGCTGATCGGGCACACGTGCACGGCCCTGCGCCGACGCACACCCGGGACCGTGACGGTCCCGGCTACAGGACGGGAGGTCCGCCGTGGCGACGTTCGTCGACCGTGTCGTGCTGCACGCGACCGGCGGTGACGGTGGGCACGGGTGCGCCTCCATCCACCGCGAGAAGTTCAAGCCCCTGGCGGGGCCCGACGGCGGGAACGGCGGGAACGGCGGCTCCGTCGTCCTCGAGGTCGACCCCCAGGTCACCACGCTGCTGCCGTTCCACCACCTGCCCCACCGGCACGCCCCCAACGGCACGCAGGGGATGGGCGACCACCGCAACGGCTCCACCGGCACGGACCTCGTGCTCGGGGTCCCGGACGGGACGGTCGTGAAGTCGCCGCAGGGCGAGGTCCTCGCCGACCTCGTCGGCCTCGGGGCGCGCTACGTGGTGGCCGCCGGCGGTCGTGGCGGGCTCGGCAACGCCGCCCTGGCCTCGACGCGCCGCAAGGCACCCGGGTTCGCGCTCCTCGGCGAGCCGGGCGACGAGGCCGACGTGGTCCTCGAGCTCAAGACGATCGCGGACGTCGCCCTCGTCGGCTTCCCGTCGGCCGGCAAGTCCAGCCTGGTCGCGGCCGTCTCGGCGGCGCGGCCGAAGATCGCGGACTACCCGTTCACGACGCTCGTCCCGAACCTCGGCGTGGTGCAGGCCGGCGACGCCCGGTACACGGTCGCCGACGTGCCGGGGCTGATCCCGGGCGCGTCGCAGGGCAAGGGGCTGGGCCTGGAGTTCCTCCGGCACATCGAGCGGTGCGCGGTCGTCGTGCACGTGCTGGACTGCGCGACGCTGGAGCCCGGCCGCGACCCCGTGAGCGACCTCGACGTCATCGAGGCCGAGCTGGCGGCGTACGCGGAGGACCTCGAGGTCGCGGCGGGCGGCGTCCCGCTCGCGCAGCGTCCGCGCGTCGTGGTGCTCAACAAGGTCGACGTGCCCGAGGCCCTCGAGCTCGCCGAGCTCGTGCGGCCCGAGCTCGAGGCCCGTGGGCTGCCGGTGCACGAGGTCTCGACCGCGAGCCACGTGGGGCTGCGCTCCCTGACGTTCGCCCTGGCCGAGCAGGTCGAGGCCGCGCGTCGTGCCGCGCCCGCACCGGAGCCGACGCGTGTCGTGCTGCGCCCCCGCGCCGTCGACGAGAGCGGGTTCACGGTCACACGGCGCGAGCAGGGCGGCGCGGTGTGGTTCTCGGTCCGCGGCGAGAAGCCCGAGCGGTGGGTCCGCCAGACGGACTTCACCAACGACGAGGCCGTCGGCTACCTGGCGGACCGGCTCGCACGCCTCGGCGTCGAGGACCAGCTCTTCGCCGCGGGAGCCGTCGCGGGCGACGAGGTCCGCATCGGCCCGGACGAGAACTCGGTGGTCTTCGACTGGGAGCCGACGCTGCTCACCGGCAGCGAGCTGCTGGGCGGGCCCCGCGGCACAGACCTGCGCCTGGAGGACCGCAGCCGTCCCACGCGCGGGGAGAAGCGCCAGGAGTACAAGGAGCGCATGGACGCGAAGTCCGCGGCCCGTGCCGAGCTGTGGACCGAGCGCGAGGCCGGCGTCTGGACCGACGAGGGCTGAGCCGCGCCCACGCCCCCGCCCGTGCCCGGGCGGGGGCGTGCACGGCCGTCCGGCCCGTGGCCCTCGGGGCGGTGCCGGGCCCGGGCGCGGCATCATGGCCCGCGTGAGTGCTGCAGCGCTGACCGGTCGGGACCAGCTCGCGTCCGCCGGTCGTCTCGTCGTCAAGGTCGGCTCGTCCTCGCTGACGACCCCCGACGGGCACCTCGACCCCGGGCGTCTCGACGCCGTCGTGGCGCTCCTGGCCGCACGGCGGGCGGCGGGCGCGCAGGTGGTGCTGGTCTCCTCCGGGGCGATCGCCGCCGGCATCGGGCCGCTGGGGCTGGCGGCCCGGCCCCGCGACCTCGCGACGCAGCAGGCGGCCGCGTCGGTCGGCCAGGGGCTGCTCGTCGCGCACTACACGCGGGCGTTCGCCGCCCACGGGCTCGGGGTCGCGCAGGTCCTCCTCACCGCGGAGGACACCTGGCGGCGCGGGCGGTACCGCAACGCGCACCGCGCCCTGACGCGGCTGCTGGACCTCGGCGTCGTGCCGATCATCAACGAGAACGACGCCGTGGCGACGGACGAGATCCGGTTCGGCGACAACGACCGGCTCGCGGCGCTGGTGTCGCACCTGGTGCACGCCGACGCGCTCGCGCTGCTGACCGACGTCGACGCGCTCTACACCGGCCCGCCCTCGCGGCCCGGGTCGCGACGCGTCGCCCACGTGCACGGACCGGAGGACCTTGCGGGCCTGGACGTGACGGCCCGGGGGAGCGCGGTGGGGACCGGCGGCATGGTGACCAAGCTCGACTCGGTGTCGATCGCGACGCAGTCGGGGGTGCCCGTCGTGCTGACGTCGGCGGCGCGTGCCGCGGAGGCGTTCGCCGGCGAGGACGTCGGGACCTGGTTCGCGGCCACGGGGCGCCGCGCGTCGATCCGGCTGCTGTGGCTCGCCCACGCGGCCCGCACGCGGGGACGGCTCGTGCTCGACGACGGTGCCGTCCGCGCGGTCGTCGAGCGGCGCACGTCGCTGCTGCCCGCGGGCGTCACGCACGTCGAGGGCGCGTTCGAGGCAGGTGACGCGGTGGACCTCGTCGACCCGCTCGGCGTGGTCGTGGCCCGCGGGCTCGTGGCGTACGGTGCGGACGAGGTGCCGCAGCTGCTCGGCCGGTCCACCGGCGAGCTGCGCGGTGCCCTCGGGCCCGGCTGGGACCGGGAGCTCGTGCACCGCGACGATCTCGTGCTGGTGCGCCGCGGACGGCCCCGGGGGGCGCGGGGCGAGCGGACTACGCTGGCCCCATGAGCCTCACCGTGGACCCGGGCGCCCCGACGACCGCCACCGGCGCGGCGCCGGCCCCGCGGTCGCCGGACGCCGACGCCGTCGCCGCGGTCCGGGACGTCGCGACGCGGGCGAAGGTGGCGTCCCGCCGCCTGGCGACCGCCACGCGCGCCGCCAAGGACGCCGCCCTGCGCGCGATGGCCGACGCGCTCGTCGCCGCCACCGCCGACCTCGTCGCGGCCAACGCCGTCGACCTGGAGCGGGGACGGGCGCGGGGCATGACGCCCGGCCTGCTCGACCGTCTCACGCTCGACGCCGCGCGCGTGGCCGCGATCGCCGACGCGCTGCGCGAGCTCGCGGCCCTGCCCGACCCGGTGGGCGAGGTGGTGCGCGGCTCGACGCTGCCCAACGGCCTGCGCCTGCGACAGCTGCGGGTGCCGATGGGTGTCGTCGGCATGATCTACGAGGCCCGGCCGAACGTCACGGTCGACGCGGCGGGCCTGGCGCTCAAGAGCGGCAACGCCGTGGTCCTGCGCGGCGGGTCCGCCGCGGCGGCGAGCAACGCCGCGGTCGTGGCCGTCCTGGCCGACGCCCTGCGGGGCCAGGGGCTGCCCGGTGACCTGGTGCAGTCCATCGACGCGTGGGGCCGCGAGGGTGCGGTCGCGCTCATGCACGCGCGGGGGCTGGTCGACGTGCTCGTCCCGCGCGGCGGGGCCGACCTCATCGCGACGGTCGTGCGCGAGTCGACCGTGCCCGTGATCGAGACCGGCGTCGGCAACGTGCACGTGTACGTCGACGCGGCCGCCGACCTCGGGCAGGTCCTGCCGATCGTGCTCAACGCCAAGACGCAGCGGGTGGGCGTGTGCAACGCCGCGGAGACGCTGCTGGTGCACGAGGACGTCGCCGACGAGCTGCTGCCGTCCCTGCTCGCGGCGCTCGCCGACGCGGGCGTCACGATCCACGGGTGCGACCGCACGCTGCGGCTGGCGCCGGAGGAGGTCGCGGTCGTGCCCGCGACCGACGAGGACTGGGCCACGGAGTACCTGTCGCTCGACCTGGCGGTCCGGGTCGTGCCGGACCTGGACGAGGCGCTCGAGCACATCCGGCGGTGGAGCTCGGGGCACACCGAGGCGATCCTCACGAACGACCTCGCGGCGAGCGAGCGGTTCGTGGCCGAGGTCGACTCCGCCGCGGTGATGGTCAACGCCTCGACCCGCTTCACGGACGGCGGGCAGCTCGGCCTGGGCGCGGAGATCGGGATCTCGACGCAGAAGCTGCACGCCCGCGGGCCCATGGGGCTGGCCGAGCTCACGACGACGAAGTGGGTCGTGCACGGCGACGGTCACGTGCGCCCGTGACGCCCGGCACGGGGTACGACCCGCGCGTGTGACGTCGCACGCGACCGCCCGCACGCCCCGGACCGAGGTCCGGGTCGTGCGACACTGGGGCGCTGCGCCGCCGACGCCGGTGCAGGACGCCAGCACCACCACGAGGAGGATCGACCGTGCACGCTGCACTGATCGCCGCGGCCGAGGAGGCCGCGCACGGGAACGAGCTGCCGTTCGCGCCGGAGGTGTTCGGCGTCGGCGGCTTCGTGGGTCTGCTCGCGCTGCTGCTCATCACCTACGCCTTCCGCTCCGTCGGGTCGCGCCACTGACCGTGCAGGCCGCCGCGCAGGGCCGAGCCCGCACCCGGCTGGGGGTGATGGGCGGCACGTTCGACCCCGTCCACCACGGCCACCTGGTCGCCGCGAGCGAGGCCGCCGCGCAGTTCGACCTCGACGAGGTCGTCTTCGTGCCCACGGGCCAGCCGTCGTTCAAGCAGGACCGTGACGTGACGGTCGCCGAGCACCGCTACCTCATGACGGTGATCGCCACGGCGTCGAACCCACGGTTCACCGTCAGCCGGGTCGACGTCGACCGGTCGGGTCTGACGTACACGGTCGACACGTTGCGGGACCTGCGGGCGCAGCGTCCCGAGGCCGACCTGTACTTCATCACCGGTGCCGACGCCGTCGCGCAGATGCTGACGTGGAAGGATGCTGCCGAGCTCTTCGAGATGGCGCGGTTCGTGGCGGTCAGCCGCCCCGGGCACGCGCTGTCCGTCGCCGGTCTGCCCGCCGGGCGGATCGACGTCCTGGAGGTCCCCGCCCTGGCGATCTCCTCGACCGACGTCCGTGCGCGTGCCCGCGCGGGGAAGCCGGTCTGGTACCTCGTCCCGGACGGGGTGGTCCAGTACATCGCCAAGCACAGGTTGTATCGAGGTCGCCATGAGTGAACCGGGAGAGCGCCGCCGCCGTCGTGAGATGGAGCGGTCGGCCCAGCAAGGTCCGGGTGGTCCCGTGCCCCCCCGTGACGACGTGGACGCCGCGCGCGGGGCAGGCCGTGCGGCTCCCGCGCCGTCGGGCACGCCGTCGTGGTCCGCCGGGCCGGTCGGACCCGACCCCGACGGGTCGCGGTCGCGCCGCTCGTACCGTGACGCGAACCTCGACCCGGCGTCCGCGCCGCGTCCCGCCACCCCGCCGGCAGCCCGCCCGATGCCGGCTCCCGGCCCCCCCGCGGGTCGGCCCGCGGGGCCTGGCGGCCGCGCGCCCTGGGAGCAGCCCGCACCTCAGGGGCCCGGCGCCCCCGGCGGGCGCTTCGCGGGCCCGTCGCCGGCCGGTCCTGCGGGCCCGCAGGCGTCGCCCGGCGGCGGCCCGTCCGGCTGGGCCGGTGGCGCGCCTGCGCCCGCACGGCGGTCAGCGCCGTCCGGCCCCGGTGCGCCGTCGGGTCCCGGTGCCCCCTCCGGCCCCGGGACGCCGGGCGACGGCCGGTCGTGGGGCGGGCGTGGGCCCGCCGACCCCGCGTCGCCGTCCGGTCCGGGCTGGACCTCGTCGGCTCCCGCGGCCGGTGCGCCGCGGACCTCGGCCTGGGGCGCTCCGGCGTCGGGCGCGGCCGGTGCGCCGGTGCGCGCGCCGTCCCCCGGGCCTGGTCCGGCAGGACCGTCCGGCTGGACGCCGGGCCAGCCTGCTCCCGCGCCCGAGGACACGCCGCGGCCCGTCTGGGCGGCGTCGGCACCGGCCGCGGCGCCGGCTCCCGCACCCGGACGGTCGACGGCGCGCTCGACCGCACCCGGCCGGGCTCCTGTCGACGGTCCGGGCTCCCCGGAGGGCGCGTGGCCCGGCGCAGGTGGCGCCGAGCAGCCCGCCGCAGCCTCCCGAGGATGGTCCCCGGAGGAGGACGACGACGAGGACGACGAGCCGCGCCGCCACCCGTACACGTGGCTGCACCTGCTGGTGCTGGCGCTGGTCGCGTTCGTCCTCGGCTTCCTCATCATGCTGCTGCTGATCAACCGGCAGGGCGACGCCGCGGCCGCCGCGCAGGCGCTCGCGCCCTGGGCGCCGCTCGCGGGCCCCACCCTCAGATGACCCGACCGACGGCACCGGACACCGCCCCCCGGGGTGGCCCGGTGCCGTCGCGGCCGACGCCGCACCCGACCGTCCGGCCCGTGCATCCCGCAGGCCGGTGCACGCCCCGACACCCCGCCCGACCGGGCGGTGTGCCCCTCACCCCTGGAGGACCTGTGACCGCGAGCGACCGCGCGCTGGAGCTGGCCGTTGCTGCTGCGCATGCCGCGTCCGACCTCAAGGCGCAGGAGATCATCGCGCTCGACGTGAGCGAGCAGCTGGTGCTCACCGACGTCTTCCTCATCGCCTCCGGCACCAACGAGCGGCAGGTCGGCGGCATCGTCGACGCCGTCGAGGAGCGCCTGCACGCGCTGGGCGCCAAGCCGGTGCGCCGCGAGGGCAAGGCGCAGGGCCGGTGGGTGCTCATCGACTTCGGCGAGATCGTCGTGCACGTGCAGCACGCCGAGGACCGGGTCTACTACGCCCTGGAGCGGCTCTGGAAGGACTGCCCCGTGGTCGAGCTCCCGCCGGAGGCGCGCGGCGAGCAGCAGGACGCGTGAGCGGCGCGCTGCTCCTCTGGCGGCACGGGCGCACCGCGTACAACGCGGGCGCGCGGCTGCAGGGGCAGGTCGACATCCCGCTCGACGAGGTCGGCCGCTGGCAGGCGCGCACGGCGGCGGCGACGATCCGCCGCCGGTACGCCCCGGCGCGGGTCGTGGCGTCGGACCTGTCCCGCGCGGCCGACACGGCGCGGGCGCTCGGCGCGCTGCTGGACCTGCCCGTCGAGCTGGACCCGCGGCTGCGCGAGCGCGGGTTCGGCGAGTGGGAGGGCATGGCGGGGCACGAGATCGAGGCGCGGTGGCCGCAGGAGTACGCGCGCTGGCGCGCCGGGTCCGACCCGGAGGGCGTCGGTGCCGAGTCCCGTGCCCAGGTGGCGGCCCGTGTGGGCGGTGCGGTGCGCGAGCACGCCGCCGACGTCGTGGACGGTCGCACGCTGGTCGTGGTGTCCCACGGTGCGGCCATCGGCTCGGTCGTCGCCGACCTGCTCGACCAGCCGCCGGGCTGGCGCGGGGTGTCCGGGCTGCGCAACGCCCACTGGGCCGAGCTGGCGCACGGGCCGTCCTCGACGCCGCGCTGGCGGCTGCTCGGGTTCAACCTCGGACCGACGGACGCGTCGTCGGACTGGGACGCAGGACCGGACGTCCCGCCGGCCCCGGAGACGGCCGACGACAGCACCCGGGACCCCGATTAGCGTTTCAGGGCTCCTTCGTCCTAAAGTATCCAGGCGCCCCACGGGGCGCACGAGGCCCGGCAACGGGTCACGGGGCTGTGGCGCAGCTGGTAGCGCACCTGCATGGCATGCAGGGGGTCAGGGGTTCGAGTCCCCTCAGCTCCACCCGTCGACGAAGGCCCGCACACCCTGGTGTGCGGGCCTTCGTCGTGCGCCGGCCTGAGGGCGCACCGCTCACCGCCGGGCGCAGCGCCCTTCACCCGGTCGCCGTGGCGGGCGGAGCCCGCGGCGACCGGGACGGGACGGGGCGGGCGGTCAGTCGCTCGCCGAGGACCACAGGGTCGAGCCGTCGGCGGCTCGGACGTGGGCCGTGGGGGTGCCGGTCAGGTCGAGGTCCACGTCGAGGTGGTCGGACCCGTCGCGGGCGGTCGAGCGGTACGTGCAGCGGGCGTTCTCGACCGCGAGCACCCGCGTCCGGGCGTCGACGAGCCACGGATGGCGGCGGCGCAGACCGATGAGCTGCTGGTGGGCGCGCAGCACGTGGGTGCCCCAGGGGGCGAGGTCGGCGGGGTCGTCGGGGAACGCCGGGCGGACGGCGTCGTCGCCGCCGACGCGGTCCTCCTTGACGCCGGTGAAGCCGTGCTCGTCGCCGGCGTAGACGGACGGCACGCCCGCGAGGGTCATGAGCACGGCCGCCGCGACGACGGCGCCGTCCTGGCCCACGCGGCTGGCGATGCGCGTCACGTCGTGGTTGCCGACGAACGTCTGCGGGACGAAGTGGTCCAGGAGGGCGTCGTGCCGGCCCAGCGTCCAGGCCAGCTCGTGCGGGTTGCGGTCGACGAGGCTGGACCAGACGGCCTTCCACAGCTCGTACTGCGTGACCGTGTCGACGCCGCTGGCCTCGACGAACGCCGGGTAGTCCCCGTGGATGACCTCGCCGAGCACCCAGACGTCGGGGTGCGCGGCGCGCACGCGGGGGAGGACCTGCGCCCAGAACGCGGGGTCGACCGAGTAGGCCGCGTCCAGGCGCCAGCCGTCGGCGCCGCGGTCGAGCCACCAGGTCATGACGTCGACGACGAGGTCCACGGTCGCCGGGTGCGTGTGGTCGAGGCGCACGAGCTGGTCGTGGCCCTCGAACACCCGCAGGCGCGGGCCGCCGGGTGCGTCCCGGTCGAGGTCCACGACGTCGCCGTCGGGCTCGCCGCGCAGCGCCGCGGCGACGGCGGGGTGGTCGCGGCCGACGTGGCTGAAGACGCCGTCGAGCACGACGCGCAGCCCGCGCGCGTGGCACGCGGTGATCAGGTCGTCCAGGTCGCGGTCGCCGCCGAGGCGCGGGTCCACGGCGCGGTGGTCGAGGGTGTCGTACCCGTGGGTCGAGGAGCGGAAGACCGGTCCGAGCAGGAGGCCGGACGCTCCGAGCCCGACCGCGTGGTCGAGCCACCCGAGCAGGCGGCGCAGGCGCGGGCCGGGGGAGGGGTCGGGCTCGTGGACGGGGGCCCCGCAGAAGCCGAGCGGGTAGACGTGCCACAGGACGGCGTGCTCGACCCAGCCCACGGGTACCTCCTACTGAGTTGATCTCACTAACGGGTCCACCGTACCCCCCGGTCGTAAGGTGTGCCAGTGACACGACGCGACGCCCGCCCGCGCCGCCGCCTGGACCCGCAGGAGCGCCGCGAGGCCCTGCTCACCGCCGCGGCCGACGTCTTCGCCGGTCAGGGCTACGCCGCGGCCACGATGGGGGCGGTCGCCGCCGCCGCGGACGCGTCCGAGGCGCTGGTCTACCGGTACTTCGCCGGCAAGGACGAGCTGTACGCCGCGGTGCTCGCACGGGAGGTCGACGCGCTCGTCGCCGCCGAGGAGCGGGCGCTGTCCGCCCTGCACCCGGGGGTGCCCGTGCGCGACCGCGTCCGGGCCGTCGTGCTGACCCGTCTCGACCGTGCCGCGGCCGACCCCGACGCCTGGCTGCGGCACGTCCGGCACCCCGCCGCCGAGCCGGTCGCCGCCGGGGTCGTGCGGGCCCGCGCCCACACCGAGCGGGTGGCACGCGTCGGCGCCCTGCTCGTGCCGCGCGCCGACGCCCGGCACGCGTACGCGGTCCCGGGCTGGCTCGCGTTCGTCGACGCCGCCTGCGAGCGGTGGGCCGAGCAGGGCTGCCCGCCCGACGACCGGTGGCCGCTCGTCGAGGCCTGCCTCGGCGCGCTCGAGGGCGCGCTGGGCGACTGGGGCTGAGCCCCGCGCTCACGCGTCGGTGACGCCTCCCCGCGCACCGGCCGTCGCCCCCGCGTGCAACGAGGCGATCGCGTCCAGCACGAGCTGCAGCCCCACCTCGAACTCGTCGCCGAACGCGTACCCGTCGCGGACCCGCTCGCGCGCGAACCGCACGAGGTGCGGGTACGCCCCTTCGGGCAGGGCGGTCACGATCTCGTCCGCGAGGTCGGTGGCCTGCGCGTCGTCGAACGGCAGCGTCGACTCCTGCAGCACGAACCCGTAGACGAACGCGTCCAGCAGCGCGTACGCGTGCCCCGCCGCCGGGACGTCGAAGCCTGCGTCGAGGAGCGTGCCGAGCACGGCGTCGTGGTGCGCGAGCGAGACCGGTCCCGGCGAGCGCCGGCTCTCGAGCAGCACCAGCGCCCAGGGGTGGGCGCGCAGCACCTCGCGGGCGGACCGGCACCGGACCGCGAGCGCGTCGCGCCACGGCGCTCCCGACGGCGGTGGCGCGACCTGGGCGAGCACCTCCTCGACCAGCAGGCCGAGCAGGGCGTCCTTGTGCGGGATGTGGTGGTACACGGCCATGGGGCGCACGCCGAGCCGCTCGGCCAGCGCGCGCATGGTCAGCGCGGCGAGGCCGTGCTCGTCCGCGAGGGCCGTGGCGGCCTGGACCGCGCGCTCGCGGGTCAGCGGTGCGCGTCGCGCCGTCATGCAGCCTCCCGGTGTCTGGCGCGCCCAGTCTAGGGCGTGCTGTACTTAGTACGTTCGTACTTAGTACAGGCGAGGTCGGGCGCGACGCGGGCACCGACGAGAGGTGGGCACGATGACGGAGCAGGCGCAGCGCCCTGACGCGCAGGGCGACGCACGGTCGGGGGGCACGATGCGCGCGGCGGTGCAGGACTCCTACACCGGACCCTGGCGCACGGCCGACGTGCCCGTGCCGGTCCCGGGTGCCGGCGAGGTGCTCGTACGCGTCGAGGCGGCGGGGGTCGACCGGGGCACCTGGCACCTGGCGGCGGGCGAGCCCTACCTCGTGCGCCCGTTCTTCGGCGTGCGGGGTCCGCGCCGGCCGGTGCCCGGGCGTGACCTGTCCGGCGTCGTCGTCGCCGTCGGCCCCGGCGTCACCCGCATCGCCGTGGGCGACCGGGTCCTCGGGGTCGGCCGCGGTGCGTTCGCCGAGCTCGCCGTGGCGCCCGAGCGCACGCTGGTGCCCGTCCCTGCCGGCCCCCACGGGCTGACCGGCGTGGAGGCCGCCGCGCTGCCGACGTCGGGGCAGACCGCCTGGCAGGCCCTGCACACCGCCGGCCGCGTCGAGGCGGGGCAGCGGGTGCTGGTGCTCGGGGCGTCCGGCGGGGTCGGCACCTTCGCCGTCCAGGTCGCCCTGGCCGCGGGCGCCGTGGTCACCGCCGTGACGAGCGCCGCCAAGGCGGACGTGGCGCGGGCCCTGCACGCCGACCACGTCGTCACCCACGACGTCGACGGCGACGGACCGCTGCTCGACGCCCCCCACGACCTGGTCGTCGACGTCGGCGGGTGCCGGCCGGTGGGCCTCCTGCGCCGGCTGACGACCCGCGACGGGACGGTCGTCGTGGTCGGCGGCGAGTCCGGCGGGCGGTGGACCTCGGGCTACGAGCGCCTGCTGCGCGTCGCGGCGGTGAACCCGTTCGTCCCGCAGCGCCTCGTCCCGCTCACGGCCCGGGACGACGCGCAGGACCTGGCCCGGCTCGTCGCGCTCGTCGAGGAGGGCCTGCTGCGGCCGGTGGTCGACCGCGTCGAGCCCCTCGACCGGGCCCAGGACGCCGTCGCCCACGTCGGTGCGGGGCGCGCACGTGGCAAGGTGGTCGTGCGCGTCGGCCCGACCGGCTGACGCCGGCCACGCCCGGCGGCCCGCCCCCGGCTCCCCCCGAGCCCGGGCCGGCCGCTCCGGGCCCCGACGGACGGAGGCGTGATGACCACGACCGAGGCGGGCCCCGAGCTCGCGCTGTGCCCCGCCGGTGCGCGCCCCGGCGTGCAGGTCCTCGCCCCGCGCGACGTGCCGCTGGGCGGGCCGCGGGCCATGGCCGTGCGCCGCACGCTCCCGCACCGGGACCGGTCCTTCGTCGGCGCCTGGTGCTTCGTCGACCACTACGGCCCCGACGACGTCGCCGCGACCGGCGGCATGGACGTCCCCCCGCACCCGCACACGGGTCTGGCGACCGTCTCGTGGCTCTTCGAGGGCGAGATCGAGCACCGCGACTCCGGGGGCGTGCACGCCGTCGTGCGCCCCGGCGAGGTCAACCTCATGACCGCCGGCCACGGCATCGCGCACTCCGAGGTGTCCACGCCCGGCACCGCACGCCTGCACGGCGTGCAGCTGTGGGTCGTGCTGCCCGCGTCCGCACGGGACGGCGAGCGGGGCTTCCAGCACCACGCCGCGCCGCTGGTCGACCTCGCGCCCGGCGTGCGCGGCCGCGTCTTCGTCGGGTCGTTCGCGGGGCACGCCTCGCCCGTGCGCACCGCCACACCGCTGCTCGGCGTCGAGGTGCACCTCGACGCCGGGACCCGCTGGGCGGCCCCGGTCGACCCGGCCCACGAGCACGCCCTCCTGCTGGACCGGGGGAGCGTCACGCTGGCGGGGACGACGCTCGCGCCCGGAGACCTCGGCGTGGTCGACGCGGGGCCGGGCGTCCTGGAGGTCGTCGCGCACGAGCCGGTCCGTGCCGTCCTGCTCGGCGGGGCGCCCTTCGAGGAGGAGGTCGTCATGTGGTGGAACTTCATCGCCCCGACGCACGACGACGTCGTCGCCGCCCGCGACGCCTGGCAGGCGCGCTCGGCCCGGTTCGGGCAGGTGCCGGGGTGGGACCGGGAGCCCGGGTGGCTGCCTGCCCCCCAGATCCCGCCCGTCCGGCTGCGCCCGCGCGGCCGCTCCGGGCGCGGCGGGCCGCCCGCCTGACGTCCTGCCGGGCCGGTCCGTGATCCGCCAGCCGGATCACGGACCCGCGCACGGGTGACGTTCCTCTACGGTGGGGCCCGTGACAGCGACGGAGAACGGGCCCGAGGTCCCTCGCGGACTCGCCCGCCACGACGTACCCGAGCCCCTGCGCAACGACGTCAGGCTGCTCGGCGAGCTCCTCGGCCGCGTCCTGCGCGAGTCGGGGGGCGAGGACCTGCTCGCCGACGTCGAACGGCTGCGCGAGCTGACGATCCGGTCCCACGCGGAGCCCGACGGCGAGGCGCTCGCGCAGGCGGAGGCGCTCGTCGCGGGCTTCGAGCCCGGACGGGCCGAGCAGGTGGCACGGGCGTTCACGTGCTACTTCCACCTGGCGAACCTCGCCGAGGAGTACCACCGCGTGCGCGTCCTGCACGAGCGCGAGTCGCGCCTCGCGCCGCACGAGCTCGCGCCCGACGACTCCCTGCCCGCCGCCTACCAGCAGCTCGCGGACGAGATCGGCGAGGACGCGGCGCGCGAGCGGCTGCGCTCGCTGGAGTTCCGGCCCGTGTTCACGGCGCACCCGACCGAGGCGCGCCGCCGGGCCGTCGCGCGGTCGATCCGACGGATCGCCGAGCTCGTGGCCGAGCGCGACGCCCTGCACCTGGGCGGCACCACGCTCGCGGAGAACGAGCGCCGCCTGCTCGCCGAGATCGACACGCTGTGGCGCACCTCGCCGCTGCGCGCCGCCAAGCCGACGGTCGTCGACGAGGTCGCGACGGTCCTGTCGATCGTCGACTCCACCCTCGCCGACGTGCTGCCGACCGTGTACCGGCGCCTGGACGACTGGCTGCTCGGCGACCAGGCCGGCACCACCGCACCCGTCGTGACGCCCTTCGCCCGCCTGGGCACCTGGATCGGCGGCGACCGCGACGGCAACCCCAACGTCACCGCCGAGGTGACCCGCGCGGCAGCCGTCCTGGCCTCCGAGCACGCGCTCGCCGCGCTGGAGGCCTCCGCCGTGCGGGCCGCGGGCGGCCTCACGCTCGACGGCGTCGGCACACCGGCGTCGTCCGAGCTGTCGGCCCTGTGGCAGCGCCAGCGTGCGCTGTCCGAGCAGCTCACCGCCCGGGTGGCCGCCGACGCGCCCAACGAGCCGCACCGGCGCGCCCTGCTCGTCATCGTCGAGCGTCTCGCGGCGACCCGCCGCCGCGACGCCGACCTGGCCTACGCCGGCCCCGACGAGCTCGAGGCCGAGCTGCTCGTGGTCCAGCAGTCCCTCGTGCAGGCCGGTGCGCCGCGCGCGGCCTACGGCGACCTGCAGCGGCTGCTGTGGCAGGTGCGGACCTTCGGGTTCCACCTCGCCGAGCTCGAGGTGCGCCAGCACTCCCAGGTGCACGCCGCCGCGCTCGCGGACATCGAGGCGCACGGCGTCGACGGCGACCTGGCCCCGCAGACCCTCGAGGTCCTCGACACGTTCCGCGCGCTCGGCACGGTCCAGCGCCGGTTCGGCGAGGCGGCCGCCCGGCGGTACATCGTCTCGTTCACCCAGTCGGCCGAGCACCTGGCCGCCGTCTACCGGCTCGCCGAGCACGCGTTCGGCGGTCCCGAGCACGCCCCGGTCATCGACGCGATCCCGCTGTTCGAGACCTTCGCCGACCTGCAGGCCAGCGTCGACATCCTCGAGGAGGCGCTGACCCACCCGCGGGTCCAGGAGCGTCTGGCGGCCAACGGCCGTCGTGTCGAGGTCATGCTCGGGTACTCCGACTCCTCCAAGGACGTCGGACCCGTGTCCGCGACGCTCGCGCTCGACGACGCCCAAAGGCGGATCGCCGAGTGGGCGCAGCGCCACGACATCGTCCTGACCCTCTTCCACGGCCGCGGCGGTGCGCTCGGCCGCGGCGGCGGCCCGGCCAACCGCGCGGTGCTCGCCCAGCCGCCCGGCTCCGTCGACGGCCGCTTCAAGCTCACCGAGCAGGGCGAGGTCATCTTCGCCCGGTACGGCGACCCCGACATCGCGACGCGGCACATCGAGCAGGTCGCCGCCGCCACGCTGCTGGCCGGCGCGCCGAGCGTCGAGCAGCGCAACGACGAGGCCGCGCAGCGCTTCGCCGACCTCGCCGCACGCCTCGACGCGGCGTCGCGCGAACGGTTCCACGCGCTCGTGCGGTCCGACGGCTTCCCCGCCTGGTTCGCGCAGGTGACCCCCCTGGAGGAGGTCGGTCTGCTGCCCATCGGGTCCCGCCCGGCCCGCCGCGGGCTGTCGGTCTCGTCCCTGGACGACCTGCGGGCGATCCCGTGGGTGTTCTCGTGGTCGCAGGCCCGGATCAACCTGGCCGGCTGGTTCGGGCTCGGCACGGCCCTCGCGGCTGTCGGGGACCTGGACGAGCTGCGCACCGCGTACGAGCGGTGGCCGCTGTTCGCGACGATCATCGACAACGTCGAGATGTCGCTGGCCAAGACCGACGAGCGGATCGCGGCCCGCTACCTCGCGCTGGGCGACCGCGACGACCTCGCGGGCATGGTGCTCGAGGAGATGCGCCTGACCCGCGAGTGGGTGCTGGCCACGACGGACTCGACGGCCGTGCTCTCGCGCCGGCGGATCCTCGGCCGGGCCGTCCAGCTGCGCTCGCCGTACGTCGACGCGCTGTCGCTGCTCCAGCTGCGTGCGCTGCGTGCGCTGCGCACCGCCGAGGCCGGGGACGTCCTCGACGAGCCCCGCCGGCTCATGCTGCTCTCGGTCAACGGGGTGGCTGCTGGTCTGCAGAACACCGGCTGAGCCGTCCCGTCCCTCGTCCCCGCCCGGCCCTGGTCCCGGCGGGGACGGGGACGCCGTGCCGAGGCGGGAGGCGTCAGGACGGCAGGGAGACGAACGGCGGCGGGGTCGTGCCGGCGGCGAGCGCGTCGAGCACCAGCCGCTCGTGCGGCACGACCTGCGCCGGCAGCGACCGCAGCGGCCACCAGCGCACCTGCTCGGCCTTGTCGGGCTCGCGCAGCACGGGCTCGCCCGTCCAGTCCTCGACGACGAAGAAGGCGTCGAGGCGCTGCTCCACGGGCGGGCCGGTGCGCTCGAACCGGTGCAGCGCCGTCAGCGGGCGCAGCGCGCCCGGGGCGACCGTGACGCCGGCCTCCTCGCGCGCCTCGCGGACCGCGGCCTCGTGCACGGACTCTCCGGGGTCGACGTGCCCGGCGAGCGTCGCCCACCAGCCGTCGCGGTACCCGGTGCCGCGACGCAGCTGCAGCAGCACCTCGGGGCCGTCGGGGCCGTGGCGCAGGAGCACGACGTAGGCGGCGGCGACGAGCAGCGTCCGCCCGGCGGCGTGGTCGTCGGGCGCGTACCGCTGCGCGTGCTGCGAGGGGTCGTGCGGCGGGGGTGCGGTGGCCGGCATGGCGGGCAGTCTGGCACGGCGGCGTCAGCACGTGCCGTCGGTGTGCAGGAGCTCCCACACGTGGCCGTCGGGGTCGGCGACCGTCCGCGCGTAGGTGCCCTGGTCGTCGAACGCCGGCCGGGGCTCGGTGCCGCCGAGCGCGAGGGCCAGCGCGGCGAGCGTGTTCACCTCGTGCCGCGAGCCCGCAGCCAGGCACATCATCACCTGCGTCGCTCCGCGCGCGTCGGGCACGGGGTGCGGCGCGTGCGCGGCGAAGCACGGGCGGGGGAGCACGACGAGGACGACGCCGGGCGCCAGCCGCACGGCGAGCGTGCGGGCGTCCGAGGACCGTGCGTCGACGCCGAAGCCGAGGCCGCCCCAGAAGCGCCGGGCCCGGTCGAGGTCGTGCGTCGGGAGGTTGACGACGACCATCCGGTCCACGGGTGCCTCCTGCGGTGGGCGCGGTCCGCGGTGCGCGGGCGCAGGGGTACGGACCTGTCACGTCGTCGGGACTCGTCGGTCGGGGGTGGGCGATGTCGGACGGCGGCGCTACCGTCGACGTGTGACGCTGACCACACCGCCGCCGCAGCCCTCCGCGCCCGACCCGCCGCCGACGTCGCCCGAGGAGTTCGCCGCCCGGCTCGCGCCGATGCGGCGCGAGATACTGGCGCACTGCTACCGCATGACCGGCTCGGTGCACGACGCCGAGGACGTGCTGCAGGAGACGTACCTGCGCGCGTGGCGCGCGATGCGCGGGTTCGAGAACCGGTCGTCGCTGCGCACCTGGATGTTCCGCATCGCCACCAACGCGTGCCTGACCCACCTCGACGGGCGCCGGCGCCGGCCGCTGCCCACCGGCATCGGCGCGCCGCCGGCCGACCCCCGCGACGAGCCGCGCGTGGACGCGGGCACGCCGTGGCTGGAGCCGCTGCCCGACGCGCTCGTGTGGTCCCACGCGCCGGCCGACCCCGCCGAGACGGTCGTGGACCGGGACACGGTGCGGCTCGCGTTCGTGGCGGCGCTGCAGCACCTGACGGCGCAGCAGCGTGCGGTGCTGCTGCTGCGCGACGTCCTGGCGTGGTCGGCCGCCGAGGTGGCCGAGGCGCTCGACCTCACAGTCGCGGGCGTGAACTCGACCCTGCAGCGGGCCCGTGCGCACATGGCGAACGTGCAGGACGTGACGCCGCTCGAGCCGACCGACCCGCGCCGTCGCCAGCTGCTGGAGCGGTACGTGGCGGCGTTCGAGGCGTACGACGTCGCCGCGATCGTGGACCTGCTCGCCGCCGACGTCGTCTGGGAGATGCCGCCGTACCCCGGCTGGTACTCCGGCCCGGCCGCCGTGGGCGAGCTCATCGCGACGTGGTGCCCGGCGACGGGCCCGGGGTCGATGCGGCTGGTGCCGACGGCGGCGAACGGGCTGCCCGCGTACGGCCTGTACATGCGCGACGCGGACGGCGCGCACCGGGCGTTCCAGGTCCAGCAGGTCACGGTCGGCGAGGACGGCGTGCGGCACGTCACCGTGTGGTTCGGCGCGCCGCTGTTCGCCCGGTTCGGCCTGCCCGAGGTCCTCGACCCGGCCTGAGCACCGCGGCCGTGCCCCGCACCGGGTGGGCGGGGCACGGCCTGTGCGGGGCACGGGGCCGGGTCAGCCGGGCACGACCACCCGGACGGGAGCGCTGTCCGTCGCGCCGGCCGCGTTGACCAGGCGGGCGACCACCTCGTGCGTGCCTGCGGTCAGGCCGGTGAGGGTGGTGGTGGCCCGCTGCCGGTGCGGGGTGCGGGCCTCGAGCACCTGCCGGTCGACCTCGACGCCGTCGACGAGGACGACGAGCTCGGTGCCGTTCGTGCCCCACCACAGGGTCGTCGTGGCGGTCGCGGACCCGTCGCGCACGGGTCCGACCGTGACGGTCGGGCGGCCGGGGGCGGCGTCGCGCACGGTCACCGTGAGGGGTGCCGAGCGCGCGGTGTCCCAGGGGTTGAGCGCCTCGACGACGTACGTGCGCGTCCCGTCGGTGCGTCCGGTGATCGCGAAGGTCGCCTGCTGCCGGGCGGGCGAGCCCCCGTCGACGGCCTGCGCGTCCACGAGGACCCCGTCCTCGTACAGGCGCAGCACGGTGGCGTTCTGCCCCCACCACAGGGTGGAGGTGATCGTGTAGTCGCCGTCGTGCAGGCCGGTGCCCCACCCGTTGTCGTGGGTCAGCCGGGGTGCGTCGGGCGCGCGCTCGGCGACGGGCGTGCCCGAGGGCAGGGTGGCGCCCGCGCCGGCACGCACGGCCTCGGCGACGTCCTGCGTCGCCTGGACCTGCGGGTCGTAGTGCTCGGCGGGCGTCCACCGTGCCGTCGGCGCCAGGGGTCGCGGTGCGGTGGCGTTGAACGCGGCGACCAGGTCGGCGGGCGCGCCGTCGACCAGGGTGCCCGTCTCGAGCAGCTGGGTGCCCTTCCACTCCGTCACGACGCGGGCCGGGTCGACGCCGTCGACGAGCTCGACCGCGTTGTTCTCCGCGACGATGCTCGACTCGATGCCGGCGCCCCACCAGTACACGAAGTGACCTTCGCGGGTCTGCTCGTACAGGTTGTTGTAGACGTGCACGTCGCCGAACCGCACGCGGGGAGCGCGCTGGCCGATGTCCGTCCACCGGTTGTGGTGGTAGGTGACGCGGTGCTGGCCGCGGTCCTGCAGGCGTGAGTCCGAGGAGCCGACGATGCTCGTCTTGTCGTGGTCGTCGAAGTGGTTCCAGGACACGGTCACGAGGTCCGAGCCGTGCGTGACGTCGAGCAGCCCGTCGTGCACCTCGAAGGGGCGTCCGAAGACCGTGGGCAGCGAGCTCGGCGGGTTCTCGCCGTCGTCGAGCGTGAGGTGGTCCGCCCACACGCTGGTGGACGACCAGACGGACAGGTTGTCGTACGCGGAGTTCCAGTTGCCGGCGGCGGTGTCGCCCGGGTCCCACTGCGGGAAGCAGTCGTACGCGTCGGAGAGGGTCAGGTTCCGCACGATGACGTTGGACGCGTCGCGGATCCGCAGGTTCGCGCCGGTGATCCCGGCGCCGGGGCCGACCCCGACGATGGTCACGTTCGACCCGACGTGCTGCTGGGTCGCCCGGGCCTGCACGGCCGCGGCCGCGACGCGGGCGTCCTCCAGCGGGCCGCTGGGGTCCACGCGGCCCCACGGGCCCTCGGGGTCGTAGTGCGCGATGTAGTCGTCCATCGAGAACGGCTCGCCGGTGCCGGCGACGGTCACCTGGGACGCAAAGTCGTCGCAGGTCAGCGGCGTGCCGTCGGCTGCGGTGAACGCGTCGAGCGTCCCGCGCACGTAGATCACGCGGGGCGTGGTGCTCGTGCGCGCGTCGGTCTGGGTGCCGCCGGGCCGGCCCGCGAGGGCGTCGCGCAGCTGGGCCCAGGTCTGCACGACGTGGACCTCGGCGGGCTCGGCCGCGGCGCCGCCGGTCGTGCCCCGCGCCTCGACGACCCGCCCGTCGGGACGGGTGGTGCCGTGCCAGGACGCCCAGCCGTCACCGTCGGCGAGCACCTCCCGGCCCAGGTCCCGCACCTCGCCCGGGCCGCCCGAGGGGGTCGGGGCGGCGTGCGCGGCGGGGCCGACGAGCAGGCCGGCGACGACCAGGGCCGCGCCGCTGCCGAGCGCGGCGGCCCGGCGGGCGGACGACGGTGCGCGGGCCGGCCGGTCGGTGCCGGTCGGGGCGGGGCCGGTGGGCCGGTCGGGTGCGGGCAGGTGGGGGGTGGCGCGCATGCCGGACTCCCTTGTCTCGGTCGCGTCGGGCGGAAACCGGTTTCTCGCCCTGCGCGGCGAGCCTTTCACGGCGCCGGCGGGAAGCGCAATCCCTCGGGCCCGCCGACCTCGTCGCCGAGCCCTGCACCGCCTCCGCGCCGCACCCCGTGGCGTGCGCACTACGGTGAGCCCTGACGGGTGCGCACCCGGGCGGCGACGGCGAGCGGTGGACGGACGATGAGCGACACGGGCAACGGGGACTTCGAGTTCGAGCGGCGCTTCCTCGCCCGCGACGTCCCTGCCGACATGCTCGACGACGCGCCCGCGCTCATCGTCCAGAGCTACTTCCTCGCCGAGGACGGCTACGCGCTGCGCGTCCGGGCCCAGGTGCCCGCCCTGCCCGTGCTGCCCTCGCCCCCCGGCCCCGGCGCCGACGAGCGCACGCTGCTCGAGGCGTACGCCGAGCACGTCGACTTCTGCGCCGTCACCGTCAAGGGCCCCATGGTCGGCGGCACCCGCTACGAGGCCGAGCGCGAGCTCGACCCCGAGGTCGGGGTGGAGATGGTCCGCCGCGGCGGCGCGCGGGTGGCCAAGCTCCGGCACGCCGTCTGGCTCGGCGACGACGGCTGGGTCGTCGACGTCTTCCTCGGCGCCAACGCCGGCCTGGTGATCGCCGAGGTCGAGCGCGGCGGCCCCGTCACGGACCTGGCCATCCCGTCCTTCTGCGTCACCGAGCTGACCGCCGACGCCCGCTTCGCCAACGACGCGCTCGCGGTGCGCCCCTACCGCGGCTGGGCCGGGGAGTGGGAGGCCGAGCTCGCCCGGACCGGCCCACGGTTCCTGCCCGGGTTCGGGCACGACCACCGCATGGTCTGACGTCGCACGGCCGGGCGCGCGGGCTGGTCGGCCCGGCTCAGGGCGCCTGCGGGGCGTGGTCGGCCGGCACGGCCTCGGACGCGTGCACCGGCCCCGGCGGGGTCCCGTCGCCGAACGGCCGCCCGCCCAGCTGCTCGCGGCCGTGGGGCGTCCACCACCCGCTCAGGTCCGGCCCGCCCGGCACGATGCCCGACGGGTTGATGTCCCGCTGGACCCGGTAGTAGTGCTCCTTGATGTGCACGAAGTCCACCGTGTCGCCGAACCCCGGTGTCTGGTAGAGGTCCCGGGCGTACGCCCACAGGGCCGGCATGGCGCTCAGCGTCGACCGGTTGCACCGGAAGTGCCCGTGGTAGACCGCGTCGAAGCGCACGAGCGTGGTGAACAGCCGCACGTCCGCCTCGGTGATCGTCTCCCCGACGAGGTACCGCTGCGTGCGCAGGCGGTCCTCCAGCCAGTCCAGGCGCGCGAACAGCCGCGCGTAGGCGCGGTCGTAGGACTCCTGCGAGCCGGCGAACCCGCACCGGTACACGCCGTTGTTCACGTCGGCGTACACGAGCGCGGCGACCTCGTCGATCTCGTCGCGCCGCGCGTCCGGGTACAGGTCCGGCGCGCCGGGCCGGTGGTGCGCCGTCCACTGCGTCGACAGGTCGAGCGTCATCTGCGCGTAGTCGTTGGTCACGACCTGCCCGCTGGGCACGTCCACGATCGCGGGCACGGTGATCCCGCGCGGGTACTGCGGGTCGCGCGCCAGGTACGCGTCGCGCAGGCGTTCGATGCCCAGCACGGGGTCCACGCCGCCCGGGTCGAGGTCGAAGGTCCACGACCGCCAGTCGTGCGTCGGCCCGCACACGCCCATGGGCAGCGCGTCCTCCAGCCCCAGCAGCCGGCGCACCACGATCGCCCGGCTCGCCCACGGGCAGGCGCGGGAGACCACGAGACGGTAGCGGCCGGCCTCGACCGGCCAGCCGTCCCGGCCGTCCGTGGTGATCCTGGTGGTGATGTACCGCGTGTCGCGGGAGAACTCGGCGCCCGGTGTGACGTAGACGCCCTGGTCGGCGGGCCTCTCCTCGGTCGTGCCCGGCGCGGCGGCGCCCTCCGTGGGCACGTCTGTGTCCGTGGTGCCTGTGGTGGTCGTGGTGGGGGTCTCGTCCGTCGTCGTCCGCGTCGCGTCGTCCACCCGCCCGATGATGCCCCGACCCGTCCTCTCGCGCAGGGTCGGCGCGCGAGGCGTCCGTGGGGCCGCCTACAGTGGCCGCGCACGATCGCCCGAGACCGGACCGAGGAGGACGTGTGCCGCGACCCGCTCGCCCCGGTGCCCGAGCCGACTCCCGCCGCGTCGTGACCGGCGGAGCAGTCCTGGTCGCCCTCGCGCTGCTCGCCGGCTGCACCTGGCTCGCCGATCCGGCCGCGCAGACGACCCATGCGGCGACGGCGTCGTCTACCAGGTCGCCCGACCCCGTCGCGGCCGTCCTGGCGGCGCCGACCGGTCCGGTGACGAGTCTCGTCCCCGCCGGTCCTGGTCCCGAGGCCGCGGCATCTGCCGCCGTGGCTGCGTCGCGCGCCCTGTTCGCGTCCGCGCCCGTGGTCGTGCTCGCCGCGACCGACGACCCCGCCGCGGGGCTGACGGCCGCGTCCGCCGCCGTCGCGCTCGGCGCACCTGCGCTCGTGGCCCCGCCCCGCCCGGAGACCGGCGCCCCCGCGCCTACGGGGGTCGAGGAGGAGGTCGTCCGCCTCGGCGCGACCGCGGCCCTCGTCGTCGGTGGCGCGCGCGTCGACGTGCTCCCGCCCGACGTCGCCGTCGTGCGCGTGCCTGCCGGGGCGGACGCCACGGCGCTGGCAGCCGCCACCGGGCTCGACGTGGGTGAGAGCGAGCCCGTGCCCGACGACGGGGTCGGCGCCGCTGTCCGGGCGCTCGACCCGGCGGAACCGACCGCGCTCGTCCGGCAGGTGCCCGAGGGCGGAGAGACGGCGCGCGCCACGGCCGCTGCCGAGGGAGCCGTGAGACCGACGTCGACGCAGGAGGCGGCGGTCCTGCCTCCGACGCTCCCGCCCGTCGCCCCCGATCGCACGACGGTCGCGCTGGCCGGCCGGGGTGGCACGTCCCCGGCGGTCCTGGCCACCCTCACGGCCGCCGGCGTCGACGTGCTCGACGTGCCGGGCGGCGACCCGCGTGCCACCAGCGCGACGGTCGAGGCCCTGGCCGAGGCCCGTCCGGACGCTGTTCTCCAGCTGACGGACGACCTCGGTCCGCCCGAGGCGCTGGCCCGGCGCGTCGCGTCCGCGTCGACGGGCGTGCAGCTGCCCGGCGGCGGCCAGCTCGTGTTCCCCGAGGGCGACGGTGTGCCCGGCAAGCGGTACGTGGCGCTCTACGGCACCCCCGGGACGCCGTCGCTCGGTGTGCTGGGCGAGCAGGACGTGCCCGCGACCCTCGCACGTGCGCAGCAGCACGCCGCGCCGTTCCGCGATCTGACCGACGACGTGGTCGTGCCCGCCGTCGAGATCATCGCGACCGTCGCCTCCGCCGGCCCGGGGGACGACGGCGACCACTCCCAGGAGCGGTCGGTCGACGACCTGCGCCCGCTCGTCGACGCGGCGCGCGAGGACGGCGCCTACGTGGTGCTCGACCTGCAGCCGGGGCGCACGGACTTCCGCACCCAGGCGCAGCGGTACGCCGACCTGCTCGACGAGCCGCACGTCGGGCTCGCCCTCGACCCCGAGTGGCGGCTCGCGCCCGACCAGGTGCACCTGCGCCAGATCGGCTCCGTCAGCGCCGCGGAGATCAACCAGACCTCCGAGTGGCTCGCCCGGTTCACGCGCGAGCGCGACCTGCCGCAGAAGATGCTCGTCCTGCACCAGTTCTCGCTGCGGATGATCAGCGACCGGCAGGACGTCGACACCTCGCACGACGAGCTGGCGGTCGTCATCCACGTCGACGGGCAGGGCACGCAGCCCGCCAAGCGCGGCACGTGGGACGCGCTGCGCACGAACGCGCCCGACGTGCACTGGGGCTGGAAGAACTTCTACGACGAGGACGAGCCGATGCTGGACCCGGCGCAGACGTACCAGGTCGACCCGGTGCCGGACCTGGTCACCTACCAGTAGGCGTGGGACGGGTGACGGCGCGGCCCGCCGCGTCTAGCGTGGCCGGGTGACCGGAACCGCAGCCCCGTCCCAGCCCCGCGTGCGCGTGGGCGTCCAGCTCCAGCCCCAGCACGCCGGGTACGGCCAGATCCGCGACGCGGTGCTGCGTGCCGAGGATCTCGGCGTCGACGTGATCTTCAACTGGGACCACTTCTTCCCGCTCTACGGGGACCCCGACGGTCGGCACTTCGAGTGCTGGACGATGCTCGGGGCCTGGGCGGAGCAGACCGAGCGCGTCGAGATCGGTGCGCTCGTGACGTGCAACTCGTACCGCAACCCCGAGCTGCTGGCCGACATGGCCCGCACGGTCGACCACATCAGCGGCGGGCGGCTGATCCTCGGCATCGGCGCCGGCTGGTTCCAGCGGGACTACGACGAGTACGGGTACGAGTTCGGCACGCCGGGCACGCGGATCGCGGACCTGGCGCAGGCGATGCCGCGGATCCGGGCGCGCTGGGCCGCGATGAACCCGGCCCCCACCCGCGAGATCCCCGTGATGATCGGCGGCGGCGGCGAGCGCAAGACGCTGCGGATCGTGGCGGAGCACGCGGACGTGTGGCACTCGTTCGGCGACGTGGAGACCCTGCGGCGCAAGAGCGGGATCCTCGACGATCACGGCGCCGCGGTCGGCCGCGACACGGCGTCCCTCGTGACGCGCTCGCTGGGCGTCGACGGGCAGGAGCCGGGCGAGGTGGGCGCCGACCTGCTCGCGGCCGGCGTCGGGCTGGTCACGCTGAGCACGAGCGGCCCGGACTACGACCTCGGCCTCGTCGGGCGCTGGGTGCGCTGGCGGGACGCGCAGGGCTGACCCGGGGCGGGCGCAGGGGTCTGACGTGCGACGACGCCCCGCGTGCGGCGCGCGGGGCGTCTGCGCTGCTGCCCGCGCGGGGTGCGGGGGCGGCGTCTAGGCTCGGTGCCGATGAACCGTCCCACTCCTCCGGCAGACCCGCCCGGACGCCCGTCCGCACGGTCCGCCGGTGCGTGGCGGGACGTCCTCGCCTCGCCCCGGCTGGACCCGCGCGGCTGGTGGCGCGCGGTCCGCGCCGTGCCGGCGTCCCGGTGGCGCCGCGGCGCCGCGCTGGGCGTGGTGGCCCTGCTCGCAGCGGGCACGTTCGGGGTGACGACGGCCTCGGTGCAGGCGTCGCTCGGGCCCCACCTGGCGCGGTACGACGTGACCACCGACGCGACGGTGACCATCGACCTCGGGCCGCTCGGCACGTTGCAGATCGACTCCCCGCTGCCGCTGACGCTCGGCGTGCGGGCCACCGTGCAGGAGATCCCCGCCGACCTGACCGAGCTGACGCAGGCGACGACGCTGCAGGCCCTGTCGGGCGACCTCGCGGCGTACCTGCAGTTCTTCTCCGGCCCCGAGGCCGCGGTGCAGGATGTCGCGATCGCGCTCGCGCAGGACGCGGCGCTGCGCACGGGCCTGGCGCTGCTCGTCCTGGTCGGTGCGGGCCTGGGCCTGGGGGCGCTCCTCGGCGGGGCGCGGCGCCGCGACCTGCGCGCGGCCGTGCACGCACGGCGGCGGGCGATCGCCGGGGGCACGGCGGTGGTCCTCGCCGGGGCTACCGTCCTCACGTCCAGCCTCGCCCCCGACGACCGGCCGACCGTGACGCGCACGACGTCGGCGGTGTTCGACGGGACGCCGCTGGCGGGGGCGCGGGTCACCGGTCGGCTCGGCGGTGTGATCGACACGTACGGCGGCTACGCGGTGGACGTGTGGCGGCAGAACGAGCAGTTCTACCAGGCGGCCGACGACGCGCTCGTCGTCGCGTGGGGCTCGTGGCAGGCGGAGCAGGACGCCCTGGTGCAGGGCGCGACCGGCGACGGGGCGACCCCTGGGGCGACGGCCGGAGCCGGGTCGGACGCCGTGGGGCCGACCTTCGCGGCGAGCCTGGAGCCGACGGGGTCGCCCACAGCCGCTGCCGCGCCCCCGACCGCCACGGCCACGCCCACCGAGGGTCCGGTCGTGGACCCCGTCGTCCTCGTCCTCGTCTCGGACCTGCACTGCAACGTGGGCATGGCCCAGGTGATGGGCACCCTCGCGACCCTCGCCGAGGCGGACGCCGTGATCGACGCGGGCGACACGACGATGAACGGCACGTCCGTCGAGCAGTACTGCGTGACCTCCTTCGCGCGGGCCGTGCCCGCCGGGGTGCCGCTCGTCACGTCGCCGGGCAACCACGACTCCGCCGAGACGTCGCGCGTGTACGCCCGGGCGGGCGCGACGGTGCTCGACGGCTCGGTCGTCGAGGTCGCGGGGCTGCGGCTGCTCGGCGACTCCGACCCGAACGAGACGCGGATCGGCGGCGGCACGAGCACCGCCGCCGAGGAGAGCGCCCCCGAGGCGGGACGCCGCCTGGCGGAGGTCGCGTGCGACGACGGGGACGTCGACCTGCTCGTGATCCACACCCCGACCGTCGGCGACCAGGCCCTCGAGGACGGGTGCGTGCCGGCGCAGGTGTCGGGGCACTACCACCGGCGCGTCGGGCCCGAGCCCGTGGGCGCCGGGGTGCGGTACATCAGCTCGAGCACCGCGGGCGCGACGCTCGGGCAGCCCACCGTCGGACCGCTGCGGGGCGTCGCGACGCTGACCGTGCTGCGGGCCGACCGCGAGACGGGGGCGCTGCTCGACCTGCAGGTCGTCGAGGTGACCCCGCAGGCGACCGTGACGGTCCGCGACCGCGAGCCCTGGCCCCCGCTGCCGGAGCCCGTCGAGGAGGACGGCGCGTCGGCGGACCCGACCGACGGCCCGACCGGCGGTGCGACGGCGGAGACCACCGGCGGACCCACGCCCCGCCCGACCGGGACCGGGGGCACCGGCGGCGGGTGAACCCGGCTGCTCGGCGCGCGCACCGTGCGGCAGGTCTTGCGCACCGGCCCCGCGCGTGCTCGCCTGGACGGGCGGGGACGCGCACGCGCCGCGTCGCCGCGCACGGGGGTGGCATGCGACGGCGACCGGGGGACCAGGGCGCCGGCCCGGCGCGTGCGCTCGCGCGGGCGGTGCCGGTGGCCGTGGTGGCCGGCGGGCTGCTCCTGACCGCACCGCTCGCCGCGTCGGCCGGGCCGGGGGAGGACGTGCTGCGCCCCGGCGAGACCCTGGCGCCGGGGCAGGCGCTGCTCGCGCCCGGCGGTGCGCAGACCCTCGTGGTCCAGCCCGACGGCTCGCTCGGCCTCTACGGGCTCGACGGCGTCGCCCGCTGGTCCACGGGCGCCGGGGTGCCGGGGTCGCGCCTGACCGCCACCGACGCCGGCGACGTCGTCCTCACGGCTCCCGACCAGACGGTGGTGTGGAGCACCGCGACCACGGCGGCGGGCTCGGTGCTGCGCGTGCAGGACGACGGCGAGGTCGTCGTGGTCGACGGCGGTGGGGCCGTGCACTGGTCGGCCGGCACGGCCCTGGTGCCCTCGTCGCTGCGCGCGCCGGCGCGGCTCGCCGCCGGTGGCACGCTGGCGTCCCCCGACGGCCGGCACCTGCTGGTCGTCGACGAGGGCGGCGACGTGCGCCTGCTCGGCCCGGACGGTCGCGAGCGCTGGTCGACCGCGACGCAGGGCGACGGCGTGGGCCTCGAGCTGCGGGCGAACGGGAACCTCGTCGTGGCCGACGAGGACGGTGAGCGGCTGTGGCGCAGCCGCACCGCCGGGCAGGACGCCACGACGCTGACGCTCCAGGACGACGGCAACCTCGTGCTCGCACGCGACGACGGGTCGGTGGTCTGGAGCAGCGGCACGCCCGTCGGGCCGTCGCGGCTCGGGCCGGGCGGGTCGATGGCGGCCCCGGCGTCGCTCGGGTCGCCGTCGGGCCACGTGCGGGTCGACGTGCGGGACGGGCGTCTGGTCGTGGCCTCCGACGGCGAACCCGTGTGGGCCTCGGACCAGGACGTGCCCGGCGTGCAGGTGCGCGTCGGCGAGGACGGTGACGTGGTGCTGCTCGACGCCGCGGGGGAGCCCGTGTGGCGCACGGGGACCGCCGGGCAGCCCGGGGCGGCGCTCGTCGTGGAGGACCAGGCCCTGCTGCTGCGGGCCGCCGACGGCGCGACCCTGTGGCAGGTCGCCGTCCCCGAGCCGCCGGCTCCGGCCGGGGTGCAGCCGACCCGCTGCGAGGACGTCGACGGGCCTGTCGCGCAGGAGGCCACCGTCGTGACGCGGGCGGGGATCCGCGTCCACCCCTGCCTGGCCGACGCGCTGGACGCCATGCTCGCCGCGGCCGCCGACGACGGGGTGGTGCTGCAGGGCGGCGGGTGGCGCAGCGCCGAGCAGCAGGTCGCCCTGCGGCGGGCGCACTGCGGCGCGTCGCCGGAGGCGGTGCACGAGGCCCCCGCGAGCGCGTGCACCCCGAGCACGGCGCGCCCGGGCACGTCGCGGCACGAGCGCGGCCTGGCCGTCGACCTCACGCAGGGGGGTCGGTCGCTGACGGCGTCGTCGACGGGGTACGCGTGGCTGGTCGAGCACGCGCACGCGTACGGCCTGGAGAACCTGCCGGGCGAGCCGTGGCACTGGAGCGTCGACGGTCGGTGAGCGGCCGCGCCCCGGGTGCTGGCGCCGGGACGGCGCCGACCGGTGTCGGGGGCGCCCCCTACCCTGGTGCGCGTGAGCGTGGAGAGCCCCGCACCGCTGAGTGCCGTCGTGCAGGACTACCTCAAGGTCATCTGGGGTGCGCAGGAGTGGTCGGCGACGCCGGTGACGACCAAGCTGCTGGCGACCCGTCTCGGGGTCGGTGCGTCGACGGTGTCCGAGACGGTACGGCGGCTCGCCGACGCCGGGCTGGTGAGCCACCGCCCCTACGGTGCGGTCGAGCTCACCGACGCGGGGCGCGCGCACGCCGTGGCGATGGTGCGTCGGCACCGCCTCCTGGAGACGTACCTCGTCGAGCGCATGGGCTACGGCTGGGACGAGGTCCACGACGAGGCGGAGGTGCTCGAGCACGCGGTGAGCGACCGCTTCGTCGAGCGGGTCGCCGAGCTGCTGGGGCACCCCGACCGGGACCCGCACGGCGACCCGATCCCGGGCCCGGACGGCACCGTGCACCTGCCCGACGCCCACCCCATGTGGGAGGTGCCGGCCGGTCCCTACACGGTGGCGCGGATCTCCGACGCCGACCCCGAGCTGCTGCGCTACCTCGAGGGCGTGGGCGTCGTGCTCGACGCGCGCGTCGACCTCGACGAGCGGCGTGCCGTGACCGGTGTGGTGAGCGTGCAGGTGATGGCGGGCGCACCGGCCGCGACGGCCGGTCGGGTCGAGCTGGGGGAGGTCGCGGCGCGGGCGATCTGGCTCGCGCACGTGCGCTGACGTACTCTCGGTGCATCCCTGCGAGGCGGTCGACGGCGCCCCCTCCTCCCGCATCGAATCGTTTCGAGGAGCGTCGTGACCACCACGAGCGCGCGTCCGGCGCCGCCGTCGGCCGCCCCCGGTACCCGCCCGGGCCTGGCCCTGCTCGCGCTCGCGCTCGGCGGGTTCGGCATCGGGACCACCGAGTTCGCCACGATGGGGCTGCTGCCCGAGATCGCCACCGACCTCGGCGTCGACATCCCCACGGCCGGGCACACCATCACCGCCTACGCCGTGGGGGTCGTGCTCGGCGCTCCCACGCTGGCGGCCCTCGGTGCGCGCCTGGACCGGCGCCGGCTCCTGCTCCTCCTCATGGTCGCGTTCACCGTCGGCAACGTGGCGTCCGCGTTCGCGCCGACCGCCGAGTCCCTCGTCGTCGCCCGCGTGCTCGCGGGCCTGCCGCACGGGGCGTACTTCGGCGTCGGCGCCGTCATGGGCACGGCCGTCGTCGGCCCCGCGCGCCGCGGCCGCGCCGTCGCGTCGATGATGGCCGGCCTCACCGTGGCCTGCGCCGTCGGCGTCCCCCTGGCAGCCGTCGTCGGGCAGTCCGTGGGCTGGCGGTGGGCCTTCGTCGGCGTCGGCGCCCTCGGCCTGCTCACGCTGGCCGCGCTGGCCGCCTGGACGCCGTCGCTGCCGGCCGACCCCGCCGCGAGCGTGCGCAGCGAGGTCGGCGCGCTGCGCAACGGGCCGCTGTGGGTCGCGTTCGGCGCCGGCGCCGTCGGCTTCGGGGGCATGTTCGCCGTCTACTCCTACGTCAAGCCCCTGCTCACCGACGTGACCGGGCTCGACGTGGCGCTCGTGCCCGCCGTGCTCGCCGCGTACGGCGTGGGCATGACCGCCGGCACGCTCCTCGGCGGGCGCCTGGCGGACCGGTCCGTCCTCGGCACGGTCGTGGCCGGCATGGTCGCCACGATCGTCGTGCTCGTCGTCATCGCGCTGGTCGGCCCGTGGGCGTGGGCGGCCGTGCCCGCGATCGTGCTGCTCGGCGTCACGTCGCAGGTGCTGGGCCTGGCGCTGCAGACCCGCCTCATGGACCTCTCCCCGGACGCCCCGTCGCTGGGGGCCGCGCTGTGCCACTCGGCGCTCAACCTGGGCAACGCCGCGGGAGCCTTCCTCGGCGGCCTCGTCATCGCCGCCGGGTGGGGGCTGCTGGCCCCCGCGTGGGTCGGTGCGGCGCTCACGGCCGTGGGTCTGCTGGTCGTCGTCACGGTGGGGCGGGCGCCCGCGCCGCATCGGTAGGATCGACGGGTGAACGCCCAGCCCACACCCGCCCCCGCGAGCCCCGCCGACGACGTCCCCTACCGCTACACCGCGGCGCTCGCGGAGACGATCGAGCTCGCGTGGCAGGACGAGTGGGAGCGGCGGGGGACCTACCACACGCCCAACCCCGTCGGCCCGCTGACCGACGGCGAGGGGCGGCACGCCGCCCCCGGCGCGCGGCCGTTCTTCGTGATGGACATGTTCCCGTACCCGTCGGGCGCCGGGCTGCACGTCGGCCACCCCCTGGGGTACATCGCGACCGACGTCGTCGGCCGGTACCGGCGCATGTGCGGCGACAACGTGCTGCACGCCCTCGGCTTCGACGCGTTCGGCCTGCCCGCGGAGCAGTACGCGGTGCAGACCGGCGCGCACCCGCGCACCACCACCGAGGCGAACATCGCGATCATGCAGCGCCAGCTGCGCCGCCTGGGCCTGGCGCACGACCCGCGCCGCTCGTTCGCGACGATCGACCCCGAGTACGTGCGCTGGACGCAGTGGATCTTCCTGCAGATCTTCGGGTCCTGGTACGACGAGGACGCCGTGCGCCCCGACGGGGGCCGCGGCCGGGCGCGCCCCGTGACCGAGCTGGTCGCCGAGCTGGAGGCCGGGACGCGCGCCGTGCCCGACGACGTCGAGGGCGTCACGCCCGGTGCGACCTGGGCGGACCTGGACGAGGCGACCCGCCGTCGCGTCGTGGACTCGCGGCGCCTGGCGTACCTGTCGCAGACCCCGGTGAACTGGTGCCCCGGCCTGGGCACGGTCCTGGCCAACGAGGAGGTCACCGCCGACGGCCGCTCCGAGCGCGGCAACTTCCCGGTGTTCCAGCGCAACCTGCGGCAGTGGAACATGCGGATCACCGCCTACGCCGACCGCCTGACCGACGACCTCGCGCTGATCGACTGGCCCGAGAAGGTCAAGGCCATGCAGCGGCACTGGATCGGCCGGTCCACGGGCGCGCGCGTGCGGTTCGCCGTGCAGGGCGGCACCGAGGTCGAGGTGTTCACCACCCGGCCCGACACGCTGTTCGGCGCCACGTTCCTCGTCGTGTCCCCCGAGCACCCCCTGCTGGACGAGGTGCCCGAGGCCTGGCCCGACGGCACGCACGGCGCCTGGACCGGCGGGCACGCGTCCCCGGTCGAGGCCGTCGCCGCGTACCGCGCGCAGGCCGCCGCCAAGACCGCCGTCGAGCGCCAGCAGGACGCCGGCCGCAAGACCGGCGTCTTCACGGGGCACCTCGCGGCCAACCCCGTCACCGGCGACCTGCTGCCGGTGTTCACCGCCGACTACGTCCTCATGGGCTACGGCACCGGCGCGATCATGGCGGTGCCGGGCGGCGACGAGCGCGACTACGCGTTCGCGCAGGCCTTCGAGCTGCCCGTCGTCTACACCGTCGACGCCCCCGAGGGCACGCCCGACGGCGCCCGCACGGGTGACGGCGTCCTCGTCAACTCCTCGAACGAGCACGTGCAGCTCGACGGCCTGGACGTGCCGACCGCCAAGGAGCGCATCGTCGCGTGGCTGTCGGACCAGGGCGTGGGCGAGGGCACGACCACCTACCGGCTGCGCGACTGGCTGTTCAGCCGCCAGCGCTACTGGGGCGAGCCGTTCCCGATCGTCTACGACGAGGACGACACGCCCCTGCCGCTGCCCGAGTCGGCGCTGCCCGTCGAGCTGCCGGACGTCCCGGACTTCTCCCCGCGCACCTACGCGCCCGACGACGCGCAGTCCGAGCCCGAGCCGCCGCTGGGCCGCAACACCGACTGGCTGCACGTCGAGCTCGACCTGGGCGACGGGCCCCGGACGTACCGGCGCGACGCGAACACCATGCCCAACTGGGCCGGGTCCTGCTGGTACTACCTGCGTTACCTCGACCCCACGTCCGCCGAGGTGCTCATCGACCCCGCCCTCGAGGAGTACTGGATGGGCGGCGGCCACGGCAGCCAGCCCGAGGGCTCCGTGGGCGGCGTCGACCTGTACGTCGGCGGCGTCGAGCACGCCGTGCTGCACCTGCTGTACGCCCGGTTCTGGCACAAGGTGCTGCACGACCTGGGGCACGTCCGCAGCGCCGAGCCGTTCTACCGGCTGTTCAACCAGGGCTACATCCAGGCCTACGCCTACACCGACGCCCGCGGCGTCTACGTCCCCTCGGCCGAGGTCGTCGAGGACGACGCGTCGCCCACCGGGTTCACCTGGCAGGGCGAGCCCGTCGAGCGCGAGTACGGCAAGATCGGCAAGTCGCTGAAGAACGCCGTCTCGCCGGACGAGATGTACGAGGCGTACGGCGCGGACACGCTGCGCGTCTACGAGATGTCGATGGGCCCGCTGGACCTGTCGCGCCCGTGGGAGACCCGGGCCGTCGTCGGTGCCCAGCGGTTCCTCCAGCGCCTGTGGCGCAACGTCGTCGACGAGCGCACCGGCGAGACCGTCGTGGGTGACCAGGAGCCCGGCCCCGACACGCTGCGGCTGCTGCACCGCACGATCGCCGACGTCCGCGAGGACATGGCCGCGATGCGCATCAACACCGCGATCGCCAAGCTCATCGTGCTGAACAACCACCTCACCACCCTCGAGCCCGCGCCGCGCTCGACCGTCGAGGCGCTCGTCGCCATGACGGCCCCCGTCGCGCCGCACATCGCGGAGGAGCTGTGGAAGCGGCTGGGCCACGACACGTCCGTCGTGCACGCCGCCTACCCCGAGGCCGACCCGGCGCTGCTCGTCGAGGACACTGTCACGTGCGTCCTGCAGGTCGCGGGCAAGGTCCGCGGCCGTGCCGAGGTGCCCGCGTCCGTCGGGGACGACGAGCTGCGGGCGATCGCGCTCGCCGACCCCGGCGTGCAGCGCGCCCTCGACGGGCGCGACGTGCGGACCGTGGTCGTGCGCGCGCCCAAGCTCGTCAACGTGGTGCCCGCCTGAGCCGGCCCGCCGGCCCGGCCCCGCACGTCGCGGTCGTCACGGACTCCACCGCCGCGCTGCCGCCCGGGCTCGCGGCGGCGGCCGGGGTCCGCGTCGTGCCGCTGCGCGTCGTCGTCGACGGCGAGGAGCACCGCGAGGACGACCTCAGCGGCGACGCGCTGGCCGAGGCCCTCGCGCGCGGCGCCCGGGTGAGCACGTCGCAGCCGCCGCCCTCGGCGTTCGCCGCGGCCTACGAGGACCTGGCCGCCGCGGGGGCGACGCACGTGGTGTCCGTGCACCTGGCGGGCGGGCTCTCCGGCACCGCGGACTCGGCGCGCACCGCGGCGACCGTGAGCCCGGTGCCGGTGCACGTCGTGGACTCCGGGACCGTCGGGCTCGGGCTCGGGTACGCGGTGCTCGCCGCCGCCCGGGTCGCCTGGCCGGCACCCGCCACCGAGGTCGCCCCCGGTGCCTGGGCGCGGTGGCGGGCCGCGCTCGCCCGGCCGGGCATCCCGCTGCCTGCACCCGACCCCGCACCTGTCGTCGCGGCGGCCCGTGCGGCGGCCGACGGCGCCCGCGTCTGGTTCCTCGTCGACTCCCTCGAGCACCTGCGCCGCGGCGGCCGTCTCGGTGCGCCCGCCGCCGCCCTCGGCACCGTGCTCGGCCTGCGCCCCCTGCTGACCGTCCGCGACGGGCGCCTCGTCGTCGCGGAGAAGGTCCGCACGCGCCGTGCCGCCCGTGAGCGGCTCGAGCAGGTCGCGCTCGACGACGCCGCCACGCGAGGTGCCGTGCGGGTCGGGATCCACCACGTCGGCCCGGCCGACGCCGCGCGCGAGGTCGCCGCACGGCTGAGCGCCGCGCTCGGCGCGCAGGCCGTCGAGGTGCACGTCACGGACGCGGGCGCCGTCCTCGCCGCCCACGTGGGACCCGGGACGCTCGCCGTGGTGCTCACCGACGCCGTGCCGACCGCCGCAGCCGTGCCGCCGGACGTGACCGAACCCCGCTGAGCCGCCCTCAGCCCGGTGCGCGCGTGCCGGGCCCGCCGGCGCCACCCCTCGACGCGGCGCCCGTGGCCCAGCGCCCTAGCGTCACCGGCGATGACCGCCGACCCCGCCTCCGCACGGGAGGACGTCGCCCGCCGCCTCGCCGCCCTCGCCCGGGCGCCCCGCCCGGCGGTGACGCCCGCCCTGCCGACCCCCGTGCCTGGGACCCCCGTGCCTGCGACCTCCGTGCCCGCGACCCCCCTGCCTGGGACCTCCGTGCCTGGGACCTCCGGGGCCGGTGAGCCCGCGACACGCTCCGTGCCGTGGGTCCCCACGTCGGTGGACGCGCTGGCCCACGCCGCCCGGACGGTGCGCGACCCGGCCCCGCAGGGCCGACCCACCGCACCCCCGCCCCGGGGCCGGGCGCCGGGCCGCGCACGGTGGGCCGTCGACGCCCGGACGGCGGGCGCCGCGATCGGCGTGGTCGCCCTCGTCGTCGGTGCGGTCGTGCTGCGAGCCGCAGCTGCCCCCGCCGGGGAGGCCGTGGCGTTGCCCACGCCCGCGGTCAGCGCGGGGGTGCCGGCAACGGTCGCCGGGACCGCGCCGACCCCGGGGGCGACGACCGCCCCGACCACCGCCCCGGCGACGCCGGCGGACCTCCTCGTGCACGTGGTGGGTGCCGTCGCCCACCCCGGGGTTGTGCACCTGACGGTCGGCGCACGGGTGGCCGATGCGCTCGACGCCGCGGGTGGCGTCGTCGACGGGGCCGACCCGGCGGCGCTGAACCTCGCGCGCACCGTGGTCGACGGCGAGCAGGTCCGTGTCCCCCTCGTCGGCGAGGTGCTCGCCCCGCCGGTCGACGCGCCCCCGGTCCCCGTCACGGGCGGGGAGGTCGCCGGCACGCCGGTGGACCTCAACACCGCGGACCTGGCCACTCTCGAAGGGCTGCCGGGTGTCGGACCGGTCCTGGCCGGACGGATCGTCGAGGGCCGCCCCTACGCGAGCGTCGACGCGCTGGACGACGTGCCCGGCATCGGACCGACGCTCATGGCCGACCTGCGTGACCGGGTCCGCGTGTGACCGCGCGCACGGACCTGCGTCTGCTCCCGGGCGCGGCGGCCGCCTGGTGCGCCGGCCTGGTCGGCACCCGTGCCCCGGTGCCTGCCGCCGCCGCGGGCGTCCTGGTCGTGGCCGCCGTGCTGGCGGCGGTGCTGCTCGCGGCTGTCCTGACGGTCCCGCCCGCCCGCCGGGCCCCGAGGGCCGGTGCGCGCGACCGTGCGGCACCGGACCCTCTCGCCCGCCTGCGCGGCGCGGCACCGTCGGCGGCGCTCGTGCTGGCGGTCGCCGGGGCGGTGCTCGTGTCGGCGCTGGTGCAGCGCGCGGCCCACGACCCGCCGGTCGTCCGTGCCGCGGTGGTGGCCGGCGACCGCGTCGACGTGCGTGCCCGCGTGCTCGCGGAGCCGCAGCCCCTCGCCGGCGGTGCCGGCATGCCGCCGCGGGTCCGGGTCGACGTCGTCGTCGAGCAGCTCACCACCGGGGGGAGGCGCGTCGCGGTGGCGGTCCCGGCGGTGGTGCTCGCGCCGGCGGGCGCCGCCACGGGCAGCGTCGTCACCTGGTCGGGCACGCCACGGGCGGCCGGGCCGGGGGAGCGTGCGGCGCTCGTGCTGGTCGCCCGCGAGGCGCCCGAGGTCGTCGCCGCGCCCCGCGGCCTGCACGCGTGGGCCGGGGAGGTCCGCGCCGCGGCGGCCCGGCTCGGGGCCGACCTGCCGGGCGATGCGGGGGCCCTGCTCCCTGCGGTCACGGTGGGGGACACGACGGCGGTCCCCGCGGACCTGCGCGACGCGATGCGCGTGGCGGGGCTGGCGCACGTGATGGCGGTCTCCGGCGCGCACTTCACGATCGTCGGCGGGCTGCTGGCGGCCGCGGCAGCCGCAGCAGGGGGTCCGGCCCCGGTGCGTGCGGGTGCCGTCGCGGCCGCAGGTGCGCTCCTCGTCCTCGTGGTCCAGCCGCAGCCGAGCGTCGTGCGCGCGGCCGCCATGGGGGCGCTCGGGCTGGTCGGCGTGCTCCTGGGCCGGCGGGCGGCGGGGCCCGCCGCGCTGGCGTGCGCGGTCGTCCTGCTGCTCGTCGTCGACCCGTGGCTGGCGGGCGAGCCGGGCGCCGCGCTCTCGGTCGCGGCGACGGCTGGCCTGGTGCTGCTCGGTCCGTCCCTCGTGCGGCGGTGGTCCGGCCTGTGCGGGCGCGGGGTCGCCACGGCGCTCGCTGCGCCCGTCGCCGCCCAGCTGGGCTGCCTGCCGGTCGTGCTCGCGCTGTGGCCGACGCTCAGCACGTGGGCGGTCGCGGCGAACGTCGCGGTCGCGCCGGCGGTCGCCCCGGCGACGGTGGTCGGCCTGGGGGCGGTGCTGCTGGCGCCGGTGTGGCCCGCGGGGGCCGCCGCGTTCGCCGCGGCGGCGGGCGCGGCGTGCTGGTGGGTCGGGGCGGTCGCGCGCGTCGTGGCGCAGGCACCGGGTGCCGGGCTGGCGTGGGCGCCGGGCGTGACGGGGGCCCTGTGCGCCCTCGTCGCCGCAGCGGCCGGTGCGCGGCTGCTGCTCGTCGGACGCCGGGGCGCCCCGCCCGGGGCCGAGGGGACGGTCGGGTGACGTCGGCGGCGTCTGGCAGGCTGTCCCCGTGGCAGCCCGTACCCCCGCCCGACGTCCGGCACGCGGCGGGTCCGGACGCGCCGGGACCTCCGGGGTCCCGTGGACCCAGGCGGCCCCGGCCCCCGTCGTCCTGGTGCAGGGCTCCGAGGACCTGCTGGCCGAGCGCGCGGTCGAGCGCGTCGTCTCCCTCGCCCGGGAGCAGGACCCGCAGATCGAGGTCACCCGGCTCGACGCGGGCACCTACGCGACGGGCGAGCTGAGGGTCGTGACCAGCCCGTCGCTCTTCGCCGACGACAAGGTCGTCGTCGTCGAGGGCGTCGAGCGGGGCACGGACGACCTCATGCGGGACCTGGAGGCGTACGTGGGCGCCCCGGCGGAGGGCGTCGTCCTCGTGGCCCGGCACGGCGGCGGGCAGCGGGGCAAGCGCCTGCTCGACGCGATCCGCGCGGCGGGCGGCCCCGTGGTGGCCTGCGACCCGGTCCGCACGGACGCGGACAAGGCCGCGTTCGTCGCGGACGAGCTGGGGCGTGCGGGACGGCGCGCCCACGCGCGGGCGGTGCGGGCGCTGGTGGACGCGGTGGGCAGCGACCTGCGCGAGCTCGCGGCGGCGTGCGCGCAGCTGGTGGCGGACACGACGGGCCTCATCGGTGAGGAGACCGTCGAGCGGTACCACGGGGGCCGGGTCGAGGCGACCGGCTTCCAGGTGGCCGACGCGGCGGTCGCCGGTGACCCGGGCCGGGCCGTGGCGCTGCTGCGGCACGCGATGGCGACCGGCGTGGACCCCGTCCCGGTGGTGGCGGCCCTGGCTGCGCGCCTGCGCACGCTGGCTCGTGTGGGTGCCGTCCGCGGCCGCGGTGCCGGTGCGGCCCGTGACCTCGGCATGGCGCCCTGGCAGGTCGACCGGGCGGTCGCCGATCTGCGCCGCTGGACGCCGGAGGGGCTGGCGACCGCGATCTCGGCGGTCGCGCAGGCCGACGCCGAGGTCAAGGGGGAGAGTCGCGACCCGCGCTTCGCGGTCGAGCGGGCCGTGCTCCGGGTCGCGGGGGCCGTCGAGCGCTGAGGCGGGCGGTGCGTCGTGCGATGGTGCGGTGCGGTGCGGTGCGGTGCGGTGCGGTGCGGTCAGGCGCAGAGCGCCGGCATGCCGAGGGCGTTGCCCTGCAGCAGGTCGAACCGCAGCAGCCGGCACACGTCGACGAGGTCGGGCCCCGAGACGCGCTCGGCCACGAGGCGCGCGCCCCCGGACCGGGCGCGGTGAAGCCCGCGCGGCCCGAGCCGGTGCAGGTCGCGGCAGTCGACCTTGACGTAGTCGGCCAGCGGCAGCATCGCGAGCTGCGCCGGGGTCCCCGTCCAGTCGTCGAGCGCGATCCGGTAGCCCGCGGCGCGCAGCGCGGCCAGGCCGTCGAGGACCGCGGCGTCGGCGTCGACGGTCTCGACGACCTCCAGCACGAGCCGGGTGTCCGGTGCGGGCAGCGGCAGCCCGCCCACGAGGAACGTCCGGGTGACGTTGACGAACACCAGCGCGGTGCCGGCCGGTGGTCCGTCGTCGTAGAGCGCGGCCAGCACGTCCCGTGTGGCCAGGTCCTGGCGGGCGGGTTCCCACCGGTCGACGCCGGCGGGCAGCCCTTGCGCCGTGCGGTAGAGGTACTCGTGCCCGAGGAGCCTGCCGTCAGGGGTCCAGATGGGCTGCCGGGCGACGTGCCGAGGGCGGTGGGCCCTGGTGCGAGTGGTCACACCTGATGAGAGGGGGCGCCGGCCGGATCATGACGCCGCTGCCGCGTGCCAGTCATGGCGTTCACTCGTCCGAGTGCGTCCGGACGGGGTCCGCGTCGGCGGAGCAGGTGCCGCTCAGTGCCCGACGAGGCGGGCGTTCGCGCGGTCGAGCACACCGGCGCGCTCGATGAGGTTCCCCTGGAAGAGCGTGAAGCCGAGGTCGCGGGCGTGCGCGAGGGAGCTGCCCTGCTCCACGTACTCGGCGATGAGCAGCGCGCCGAACGACCGCGCGACCCGGACCACGGGGTGCCCCTCGACGTCGAGGTCGCGGACGTCGACCTTGACGAAGTCGGCGTGGGGGAGCAGGCGGCGCTGCTCGGGGTGGTCGGCGAACGACGGGACCGCGATCCGGAAGCCCTGCTCGCGCAGGCGCCGCAGCCCGGCGATGACCGTGCCGTCGATCTCGGTGGTCGTGCTGACCTCGATGACGAGGCGGTCGGGCCGGGGCGGCACGGGCAGGTCCCCGACGAGGTAGGCGCGGGGGCACCGGACGAACAGCAGCCGCCCGTGGGCGACGGACTCCAGGTCGGTCCTGCCGAAGGTCGCGCGCAGCACGTGCGCGGTGGCTCGCTCGTGGTCGAGCGCGCCCCACCGGCTGACGAGCTCGGGGTGGTGCCCGGGTGCGCGGTACGACACCTGGTACGCGAAGGGGCGCCCGTGCGCGGAGTAGATGCCCTGGCGAGCGACGAGCACGGGCTCGTTCGAGACGTGCGTGGCCCAGGCGTCGCGCAGCTCCGCGGGGATCGCTGCGTCGACCGCCGCGCCCAGCTGCTCGAGCGCCGACCCGTGCTCCGATGTCATGATGACTATGACATCACATCTTGGGGCTTGTGATCCCCCCCGTAGCGGGTGGAAAACTAGGGTCCGTCCCGTTCGCGGGAACCCGCCGGGCGGAAGGAGCGCGCCTGCGTGGTGCTCCACCGGCGTCGACGGTGCCCGAGGTGCCGTCGGCCGCTCGACCCCGATCGCAACGACAGGAGACCGTCACCATGAAGAAGTCCCTCACCGCTGCACTCGCCGCCCTCGTCCTCGCAGGCTCGCTGGCCGCTGCCGCTCCCGCGGTCGCCGCGGGCTCGACGGTCCACGGCGGCATCGGGTGCTGCAAGAACGCCCTCTGACCGAGCCCTCGGACTGCCTCGCACCGGGTGCGGCCCGGCCCCGTCGGGTCGACGTCGCGCCCGGTGCGCGCCGCGTGGCACGCGGCTGATCCTGTGACTTTGCTGCAAGTTCGGCGTGGGGGATGTCTTCCGCGATCGTCACACGTAGAATGACCGACCATGACGACTATCGGTGACCGTGTGCGCGAGTCGCGGCTGGCGGCCGGGCTCTCCCAGACCGCCCTCGCCGGCGAGGCCTTCTCACCCAGCTACATCTCGCTCATCGAGGCCGGGCACCGCGACCCGACCGACTCGGCGCTGACCGTGCTGGCCGAGCGGCTCGGCACGACGCTCGAGTACCTCAAGCACGGCGAGGACGGCCCGAACGAGGCCCGGACGCGCCTCGAGCTGGACTACGCGCGGCTCGACCTCGCGAACGGCGACGCCGCGGCCGCGGCCCGACGCATCGCCGAGCTCGACCTGAGCGTGGTCACCCCGACCCTGCGGGTCGACGCCCTCGCCACGCTCGCCCGCGCGCACGAGCTGTCCGGCGAGCTCGAGGACGCGATCGGGCTCCTCGAGCCGCTCCTCGCCGAGACGCAGGGGCGGGCGGACCACCTGCGCTCGGCCTCGATCGCCATGGCGCTGGTGGGGTGCTACCTCGAGGCCGGCGACCTGCACCGCGCGGTCGAGGTCGGCGAGCACCAGGTCGAGGCCCTCGACCGCGCC
The DNA here is from genome assembly GCF_006715865.1 of Cellulomonas sp. SLBN-39. Classification (NCBI taxonomy): domain Bacteria; kingdom Bacillati; phylum Actinomycetota; class Actinomycetes; order Micrococcales; family Cellulomonadaceae; genus Cellulomonas; species Cellulomonas sp. SLBN-39. The sequence goes on from NZ_VFOA01000001.1 coordinate 3,150,695, forward strand.
GACCTGGTCGGCACCGACGAGCACCTGCGCCTGGCGTCCACCGTGCTGTGGGCGTACGTGGAGCGCGGCGACCTGCTGTACGCGACGCACCGGGCCGCCGAGCTCGTGCGGCTCGCGGAGTCGCTCGGTACCCCGCGCGGGCGCGGGAGCGTGTACTGGAACGCGGCGTTCGTCGCCGAGCAGCGCCGCGACTACGACCTGGCGCAGCGCTACACCGAGCGCGCCCTCGCGCTGCTCTCCGAGGGTGAGCCCGACCGCGACCTGCCGCGTCTACGACTGAACTACGCCTGGCTGCTGCTGCGGTCCGAGCCCGCCGAGCCCCAGGCGGCGCTCGACCAGATCCGGCTCGCGGAGCCGGGGCTGCGGGCCATCGCGTCGATCCTCGACACCGCGCGCCTGCTCGTCGAGCGGTCCCGCGCGCACCTGCTGCTCGACGACGCGGAGGCGGCGGAGCGCGACGCGCGCGACGCGCTCACGGTCCTCGGCACCGGGCCCCGGTCGGCGGCGGCGATGGCGCGTATCGCGCTCGGCGACGTGCTGGCGGCCCGGGGCGACCTCACGGGCGCTGCGGCCGAGTTCGGCTCCGCGGCGGACCTGCTCGGCATGATGTCCGCGTCCCGCCAGTCGGCCGCCGTGTGGCGCGACCTCGGCGACCGCTACCTGCGCCACGGCGACGCCGAGGCGGCCGCGCGGGCCTTCGACCGGGCGCTGCGCGAGGCCGGGTTCCGGGCGTCGGCCCCCGCGGGCGCGCCGCACGAGACCTGGTCGATCGGCTGACGTCGCCCGCACCACGGTCACCGACGCCGCAGGCCCCGTCGCCCACCCGGGCGGGCGGGGCCTGTGCGCGTCTGCCTTCGCACGGGGCAGGGCGGGCAGCACGAAGGGCGCCACCCTGACGGGGTGGCGCCCTTCGGCACTGCTGGTCGTGATGCCGTCACGGGCGGTGGAAGCGCACGGGACGGGGTGCGCGGCCGACGGGGGCCGCGCGACGATCTCAGAGGCTGCTGACCGACTTCGCCAGGGCCGACTTCTTGTTCGCGGCCTGGTTGGTGTGGATGACACCCTTGGAGACGGCCTTGTCGAGCTTGCGCGTCGCGGCCTGGAGCGCCGTGCCGGCCGCGTCCTTGTCACCGGCGGCGACGGCCTCGCGGACGCGTCGGACGTACGTCTTCAGCTCCGACTTGACGGCCTTGTTGCGCAGGCGCGCCTTCTCGTTGGTGCCGATGCGCTTGATCTGGGACTTGATGTTCGCCACGTGTGGACTCTCTGGTGTGTTCGCCGAAGCGTTCGGAACAGGTCGTAGAGGGCGGCGCAGCGCCTGGACTGGGGCGTGGGGACACCCGTGCAAATGGCCTGCGCCTGTGCCCGCCGACCCCGGGCGGACACGCGGGTCAAGATCCTACCAGCCGTGCAGCCGGCCGGCCGCCTCGACGACCTCGTCGAAGACGGCACGGTCGAGCGCCGCGCCCTCCCGCCGCACCGCGGTCCGGTCGAGCCGCAGCACCCGGTCGAGGCGCACCTCGCTCGGTCGTCCGCGCGCGTCCCACCCGCCCGTGCCGACGTCCATCCAGGCGCGCCCCCAGCGGGCCTCGTCCGCGGCGTCACGGTCGTGGTCCTTGCTCGTGAGCATCAGGGCGACGAGCGTGCGGCCCTCGCGGGACAGCACCAGCACCGGTCGGTCCTTGCCCCGGGCCGGGTCGTCCTCGAACGCGACCCAGGCCCACACGACCTCGCCCGGGTCGGGCTCGCCGTCCGCGCGCGGGGCGTACGCGGGGCGCACCGTCGCGCCTGCACCCGCACCGGCCGGCGGTGCAGGGCGAGCACCCGACCCTGCCGGTCGGCCGGCGCGCGCGGGCCGACCCCGGGGCGGGGCCGGCTGCGGCGCCCCTGTGCCGCCTGACCCGCCCGCACCGCGGGGTCGACCCGTCACGGCGCCCAGGAGCCCCCGGAGGACGTCACGAAGAACCGCCGACCATCCGCGCTCTGCCACGCCCGCACCCTAGCCGCCACGTAACGCGACGTTGACACGCGACGACTACGGTGACCTGCATGGCGGACCTGTTCGACGACTACCCGGCAGGGCCGGCCTGGGACGAGATGATCGGCCCGGACGGCGACGTCCACGCGGCCTACCGGCACGTGCACCGTGCCCTGGCGACGCTCTCCGACGGCGAGCTGCGCGCCCGCGCCGACACCCTCGCCCGCTCCTACCTCACGCAGGGCGTGACATTCGACTTCGCCGGCGAGGAACGCCCGTTCCCGCTCGACGTCGTGCCCCGCGTCCTCGGCGGCGACGAGTGGGAGCACGTCGCCCCCGGCGTCTCGCAGCGCGTGCGCGCCCTGGAGGCGTTCCTCGCCGACGTCTACGGCGCGCAGAAGGCGGTCGCGGACGGGGTCGTCCCGCGCTCGGTCATCGTCTCCTCCACCCACTTCCACCGCGCCGTCCGGGGCGTGCAGCCGCCCAACGGTGTCCGCGTGCACGTCTCCGGCATCGACCTCGTGCGCGACTCCCTCGGCGGGTGGCGCGTGCTGGAGGACAACGTGCGGGTGCCCTCGGGCGTCAGCTACGTGCTGTCGAACCGCCGCGCCATGGCCCAGACGTTCCCCGAGCTGTTCGCGACGCTGCGGATCCGCCCCGTCGTCGACTACTCCCGCCGCCTGCTCTCGGCGCTGATGGCCGCGGCCCCGCCCGGCGTCGACGACCCGACCGTCGTCGTGCTGACCCCCGGGGTCTTCAACAGCGCCTACTTCGAGCACTCCCTCCTGGCCCGGACGATGGGCGTCGAGCTCGTCGAGGGCCGCGACCTGTTCTGCGCCGGCGGCCGCGTGTGGATGCGCACCACGCAGGGTCGGCGCCGCGTCGACGTGATCTACCGCCGCGTCGACGACGAGTTCCTCGACCCCGTGGTGTTCCGCTCCGACTCGCTGCTGGGCTGCCCGGGCCTCATGACCTGCGCACGCCTGGGCAACGTGACCATCGCCAACGCCGTGGGCAACGGCGTCGCCGACGACAAGCTGCTGTACACGTACGTGCCGGACCTCATCCGGTACTACCTGCACGAGGAGCCGATCCTGCCCAACGTCGACACGTGGCGCCTGGAGGACCCCGGTGCGCTCGAGGAGGTCCTCGACCGGCTCGACGAGCTCGTGGTCAAGCCCGTCGACGGCTCGGGCGGCAAAGGCCTGGTGGTCGGCCCGCGCGCGAGCCGCGCCGAGCTCGACACCCTGCGCGACCGGCTGCGCGCCGACCCGCGCGGCTGGATCGCCCAGCCCGTCGTCCAGCTCTCGACCGTGCCCACCCTCGTCGAGGACGGGCTGCGTCCCCGGCACGTCGACCTGCGCCCCTTCGCGGTCAACGACGGCGACAACGTCTACGTCCTGCCGGGCGGGCTCACGCGCGTCGCGCTGCCCGAGGGCCAGCTCGTCGTCAACTCCTCCCAGGGCGGCGGCTCGAAGGACACGTGGGTGCTCGGCGGCCGGGTGCCGCGGCGCGCCCAGGCGCAGGCCGGCGGGCAGTCGCTGCCGCAGGCGGTGCCCAAGGACGCGGCCGTGCCCATCGACGCGAACCCCGACGACGTGCGGGTGCAGGTCATGCAGCAGCAGCAGCAACGGGTGGACGGGGGTGCGACGTGCTGAGCCGCATCGCGGAGTCGCTGTTCTGGATCGGGCGCTACGTCGAGCGGGCGGACGACACCGCACGCCTGCTCGACGTCCACGTGCAGATCCTGCTCGAGGATCCCTGGGCCGAGGAGGACCTCGCCTGCCGCTCCCTGCTGTCCGTCATGGACCGCCCCGCGCCCGCGTCCGAGGTCGTCGTCGGGCGCGAGCAGGTGCTCGACGTGCTCGCGTACGACCGGTACTCCCCGTCGTCGATCGCCGGCGCGCTCGTCTCCGCGCGGGAGAACGCGCGCCGCGCCCGCGAGATCGTCTCGACCGAGCTGTGGGAGTGCCTCAACACCACCTGGAACCAGCTCCCGTCGCACATGCGCCCGGCCCGCGCGCACGACTACTTCGGGTGGGTCCGCGAGCGCGCGTCCGTCGTCGCCGGGATCATGGACTCGCAGACCTCGCGCGACGAGACCTGGCACTTCATGGTCCTGGGTCGCTCCATCGAGCGTGCCGACATGACCGCGCGCCTGCTCACCACCCGGGCGCTCGCGGGCTCCGCCGGTCCCTCGTGGGCGACGCTGCTGCGCTCGTGCGGTGCCCACGAGGCGTTCCTGCGCACGTACCGGGGCACGGCCTCCGACGAGCGCGCCGCCGGGTTCCTGCTGCTCGACCGGCTGTTCCCGCGGTCCATCGTCCACGCGCTGCACCAGGCCGAGGCCTGCCTGACCGGCCTGGAGCCCGTCACCGACCGGGCGGGCGTCGACGACGCACGCCGTCACATCGGCCACGTGCGCACCAGCCTGGAGTACCGCCCCCTCATGGAGATCCTCGACGACCTGCCGCGCGAGATGGAGCGCGTGCAGCGCGCCTGCTCGGCCGCCTCCGACGCCGTCCGGGGCCGGTACTTCCCGTCCGGCTCGGCCACGACCTGGGTGGGGGAGGCGCTGTGAGCCGCCTGCGGATCGTGCACACGTCGTCGTTCCGGTACCCCTCGCCGGTGACCGCGTCGTACAACGAGGCCCGGATGACCCCGGTGTCCCAGCCCGGGCAGAGCGTCGTCGAGACCCGCGTCGACATCCAGCCGCAGACCTGGTCGCACGACTACCGCGACTACTGGGGCACCCAGGTCACGGCCTTCGAGGTGCTCGCACCCCACCAGGCGCTGGTGCTCACCGCCGAGCACGTGGTCGACGTGACCGACCGGCCCGGCACGCCGGTGCCCGGCACGTCCTGGGAGGTGCTGCGCGGGCCCGAGGTGCGCGACCGGCTGGCCGAGCACCTGGCGGACACCCCCACCACGGCGCCGCCGGCCGAGGTGGTCGCGCTGGCCGCTGCCGCGGCCGAGGGGCTCGAGCCCGCCGAGGCCGCGGTCGCGGTGTGCCGGGCCCTGCGCGACCGGCTGGAGTACATCCCCGGCGTGACGACCGTGCACACGCCCGCCGCCGAGGCCTGGGAGGCCCGCACGGGCGTGTGCCAGGACATGGCGCACCTCGCCCTCGGTGCGCTGCGGTCCCTGGGCATCCCGGCCCGGTACGTCTCGGGGTACCTGCACCCCGCCCAGGACGCCGAGATCGGCACGACCGTCACGGGCGAGTCGCACGCCTGGGTCGAGTGGTGGGCGGGGGAGTGGACGGGGTACGACCCGACGAACCGGGTCCCTGCCGGCGAGCACCACGTGATCCTGGGGCGCGGGCGCTCGTACGACGACGTGCCGCCGCTGCGGGGCGTGTTCGCCGGCCCGCAGGCCGACGAGCTGGCCGTGGTGGTCCGCATCACCCGCGAGGCCTGAGCCCGCCCCGGTCGCTCCCGCCCCGATCCGTCCCGCGCAGGTCCCTCTCCGCGCGCGCCCGCGTCGGCGCGCGGATCACGTCCTCCGGGGGAACCGACGCAGGGGGCCTGCGGGGCGGACGTCAGGGCACCAGCCGGGACGTCAGCAACGCCTCGAGGGCCGCGGCCTCGCCGTCGACCGCGAGGACGGGCGCGTCGGCGGGGAGTCGGCGCCACAGCAGGAGCGCGAGCGCGTCCGCCGGTGCGCGCACCTCGACCCGGGGCGCCGCCGCCGGGTCCTCGGCACCCGTGGCGGCGAACGTCCACGACCGGTCCGCGTCGACGGCGTGCAGGTCGACGCGCACGGGCAGCGGCGCGGTGCGGCCGAGGGCGACCTGCCGCGGCTGCATGACCGTCACGACCTCGTCGACCGTGTCGGCCCACACCGTCGGGTCGGCGTGGGTCGGGCTGCCGGTCGCCGTGCGCAGGTCCCACAGGTGCACGAGCGTCTCGTGCACCTGGCGCCGGTGCCAGAACGCGACCGGGCCGGGGCCGAGCAGGGTGGACGACGTGGCGTCCGGGGCGAGCGTGCGCAGCGTGGTCATCAGCTCCGCCGCGCACGTGCCGTACAGCTCGGGCAGGTCGAACGGGCCGCGCCCCAACGGCACCTCCCGGCGCCGGGAGGCCTGGCCCGCCGCCCAGTGGTGGATGCGGGCCAGGTGCACGACCAGGTCCCGGACCTTCCACCGGCCGCACCACGGCACCGGCAGGAGGGGGTCGGCCCCGCGCACCCCGGCGAGGAACGCGTCCTGGAGCGCGGCGAGCACGTCGAGGTACGGCTGCGCGGTGCCCGGCACGAGCACTGCGGGCGGCGTCCCGGCGTCGGGGCCGCCGGTGCCGGCGGCTGCGTCGGGCGTGGCGCCGGCCGGTCCGTCGGCCGGCGCGCCGGGTGGCCGGTCGAGCGGCCGGCCGGGCGGCGGGTCGGCCGGGGAGGTGCCGGGGTGCGCGCGCATGGGACGATGGTGCCGCAGACCGCCGACACGGTGCGCCCCGGCGCCCGGTCGTGGTCGTCCGCCGACCGTCCGGCGCCCCCGCGGCGCCCACCGAACCCCCCGGAGCCCTGAGCGCGTGTCCCCGATCCCGAGCGCCGCCGCGACCTCGCGCATCCTGCCGGCCGCCACGCCGCCCGAGCTGCTGCGCAACTTCTGCATCATCGCGCACATCGACCACGGCAAGTCGACGCTCGCCGACCGCATGCTCCAGCTCACCGGCGTGGTCGACGCCCGGGCGATGCGCGCGCAGTACCTCGACCGGATGGACATCGAGCGCGAGCGCGGCATCACCATCAAGTCGCAGGCCGTGCGCATGCCCTGGGAGGCCGACGGCACGCCGTACGCCCTCAACATGATCGACACCCCCGGGCACGTGGACTTCACGTACGAGGTGTCGCGCTCGCTCGCGGCGTGCGAGGGTGCGGTGCTGCTCGTCGACGCAGCGCAGGGCATCGAGGCGCAGACGCTGGCCAACCTGTACCTCGCGCTGGAGAACGACCTGCAGGTCATCCCGGTGCTCAACAAGATCGACCTGCCCGCCGCGCAGCCCGAGAAGTACGCCGAGGAGCTCGCCGGGCTGGTCGGCGGCGACCCCGCGGACGTGCTCAAGGTGTCCGGCAAGACGGGCGTGGGCGTCACCGAGCTGCTCGACCGCATCGTCGAGCTCGTGCCGGCCCCCGTGGGCGACGCGGACGCGCCCGCCCGCGCCATGATCTTCGACTCGGTCTACGACACCTACCGGGGCGTCGTCACGTACGTCCGGGTGGTCGACGGCAGCCTGAGCCCGCGCGAGCGGATCGCCATGATGTCGACGCGGGCGACGCACGAGCTCCTGGAGATCGGCGTCATCTCGCCCGAGCCCGTGCCGACCAAGGGGCTGGGCGTCGGCGAGGTCGGCTACCTCATCACGGGCGTGAAGGACGTGCGCCAGTCGAAGGTCGGCGACACGGTCACGAACGCCGCCAAGCCCGCCGCCGACGCGCTCGGCGGGTACTCCGACCCCAAGCCGATGGTGTTCTCCGGGCTGTACCCGATCGACGGGTCCGACTACCCCGTGCTGCGCGACGCGCTGGACAAGCTCAAGCTCAACGACGCGGCGCTCAACTACGAGCCCGAGACGTCCGTCGCCCTGGGCTTCGGGTTCCGGGTGGGCTTCCTCGGGCTGCTGCACCTGGAGATCGTGCGCGAGCGCCTCGAGCGCGAGTTCGACCTCGACCTCATCTCCACCGCGCCCAACGTCGTCTACGACGTGACGATGGAGGACCGCACGCAGGTCCACGTGACGAACCCCAGCGAGTTCCCCGGCGGCAAGATCCGCGAGGTCCGCGAGCCGGTGGTCAAGGCCACGATCCTGACGCCCAGCGAGTTCGTCGGCACGATCATGGAGCTGTGCCAGTCCAAGCGCGGCGACCTGCAGGGCATGGACTACCTGTCCGAGGACCGCGTCGAGATGCGGTACATGCTGCCGCTGGCGGAGATCGTCTTCGACTTCTTCGACGCCCTGAAGTCGCGCACCCGCGGGTACGCGAGCCTCGACTACGAGGCCGTCGGCGACCAGGTCGCGGACCTGGTGAAGGTCGACATCCTGCTCCAGGGCGAGCAGGTCGACGCCTTCAGCGCGATCGCGCACAAGGACAAGGCCTACGGGTACGGCGTCATGATGACCGCGAAGCTCAAGGAGCTCATCCCGCGCCAGCAGTTCGAGGTGCCGATCCAGGCGGCGATCGGGTCCCGCATCATCGCCCGCGAGACGATCCGGGCCATCCGCAAGGACGTCCTGGCCAAGTGCTACGGCGGTGACATCACCCGCAAGCGCAAGCTGCTGGAGAAGCAGAAGGAGGGCAAGAAGCGCATGAAGACCATCGGCCGGGTCGACGTGCCGCAGGAGGCCTTCATCGCCGCGCTGTCCTCCGAGCCCGCGGGCTCCAAGGACGGCAAGGACAAGGACGCGAAGAAGAAGTGACGGGCGGGCCGGCGTGAGCCCGGCGCTGCCCGAGGGGGACGTGCCGCCCGACGACGGCGCGCTGCCGGCGTCGGTGCTCGACGGTGCGCAGCGCCGTGCGTTCGGGGTGTACCTGCACGTCCCCTTCTGCGCGGTGCGCTGCGGCTACTGCGACTTCAACACGTACACGGCGACCGAGCTGGGCGGCGGGGCCAGCCAGGCCGCGTACGCCGCGACCGCGCTCGACGAGATCGCCCTCGCGGCGCGCGTCCTGCGCGACGCCGGGCTGCCCGCGCGGCCCGTGCAGACGGTGTTCGTCGGTGGCGGCACCCCGACGCTGCTGCCCGTCGACGACCTCGTCCGGCTGCTCGACGGTGTGCGGGACGCGTGGGGCCTCGCCCCGGGCGCGGAGGTGACCACCGAGGCGAACCCCGACTCCGTGACGCCCGACGGGCTGGCGCGCCTCGCGGCGGCCGGGTTCACGCGGGTCTCGTTCGGCATGCAGTCGGCGGTGCCGCACGTGCTCGCCACGCTCGAGCGCACGCACGACCCGGCCCGCGTGCCGGACGTGGTGCGGTGGGCGCGCGACGCGGGCCTGCGGGTCTCGCTCGACCTCATCTACGGCACGCCGGGGGAGTCCCTGGCCGACTGGCGGCGCAGCGTCGAGTCCGCGCTGGCGACCGGCGTCGACCACGTCAGCGCGTACGCCCTGGTGGTGGAGCCGGGCACCCGCATGGCCGGGCAGGTGCGGCGCGGGGAGCTGACGCTGCCCGACGAGGACGACCAGGCCGCGAAGTACGAGCTCGCGGACGACCTGCTGACGGCGGCCGGGCTGGGCTGGTACGAGGTGAGCAACTGGGCGCGCACGCCCGCGGACGCCTCGCGGCACAACCTCGGCTACTGGCGCGGGGACGACTGGTGGGGCGTGGGCCCCGGGGCGCACAGCCACGTGGGCGGCACCCGCTGGTGGAACGTCAAGCACCCGCGGGCGTACGCCGACCGCCTCGCCGCGGGCCGCAGCCCCGCCGCTGGTCGGGAGACCGTCGACACGGCCACGGCGCGGCTGGAGCGGGTCATGCTCGGCGTGCGGATCGCCGAGGGCCTGCCGCTGGACGACCTCGACGCGACCGCGCGCGCGGCCGTCGCCGGGCTGGTCGCCGACGGGCTCGTCGACGCGCGGGCCGCCCTCGGGGCGGACGGTCCGCGGCGCGTGCTGCTCACCCGCCGGGGCCGGCTGCTGGCCGACGCGGTCGTGCGCGCGCTGGTCGGCTGACGCCCGGCCCAGGAGCGGGCACGCGCCGGTCGGGCGCGCCCGGCACGAGTCGGACGTCCGCCGTCAGGAGACGAAGCGGATGGTCACCGGGTACCGGTACCACTCCCACCGGCTGGCGGCCACGGCGGCGAGGATCTGCAGGACCAGCGCACCGAGGTAGACGGCGACGGGGGCGAGCGCGAGGAACCCGAACGTCAGCGCGAAGGCGACGACCGACACCAGCAGCGCGATCAGGACGGTGAGCTGGAAGTTCAGGGACTCCTTGGCGTGGTGCTCGAGGAACGGCCCGCGCCCGCGGAACACGAGCCACACGACCAGCGGGCCGAGGAAGCCGACGCTGAGCAGCGGCAGCAGGTGCACGAGGATCGCCCACGTGCGCTCGTCCTCGGGCCGCAGCGGCGGCGCGGGGACCGGCTGGTACGGCGGCTGGTGCGGGTGCTGCTCGGAGGACGGCGTGCTCATCGGACCAGCTCCAGGCTCAGCGGGTACCGGGCGGGCCGCCCGGCGTTGACGGCCACGGCCGCCATGACGGACAGCACGAGGCTCGCGATCCCCAGCGCGACCGCGGCGACCCAGCCCACGAACCCGAGCAGCGGGATCTCGCCGACGATCCGCGCGGCGACCAGTGCCACCAGCACGGTGAGCTGGAAGTTCAGGGCGACCGCGGCCTCCCGGGCCACGGCGTGGTCGCGCTCGCGGTGCACGAGCCAGACGACCAGGGCCACGACCCAGCCTGCCCAGAAGTACGCGAGGATCCCGCCGAGGTGCGCGAGCACCGCCCACGGGGTGCTCGACGGGGTGCCCGACGAGGCGGGCGGACCGGGCGGCGGGTAGGACACGGGGCGGTCTCCAGGGGTCGTCGGGCGGTGCGGGCAGCGTACCGGGCGAGGGGTCGGAGCGCGGCGTGGAGCCTTGACACGGTCTGTCCCGCTTCGGTTCGCTCGGGTCGGGCGTGATCACGCCCACCTGGTGACCGGAGGTCATGATGAGCGAGAACCCGGGCGGTCAGCCGCCGCGCGACGACGACCCCACGCCGCCGCCCCCGCCCGGCGGGTCGTACCCGCCCCCGGCCTACGGCCAGCCCGCCGGCGCCCCCGGCGGCGGGTACCCGCCGCCCGGCGGTGCCTACCCTCCGCCGGCCCAGCCCTACGGGCCCGCCCCGACGGCGGGACCCGGCGGCTACGGCGCCGCCGGCTACGCCCCGCAGGGGCCCGCGCGTGGACGCCGGGGCTGCGTTCTCCTGGGCGTTCTCGGCGTTCGGTCGCAGCTGGGGCGCCTGGGTGCTCGGCGGGGTCGCGTGGTTCCTCGTCATCGCCATGGTCGTCAGCGTCGTCGCGCTGGTGTTCGGTGGCTTCGGCGCACTGATCGGTGCCGGCGGCCGTGACACGAGCATGTTCGCGGGCTTCGGCGCGAGCCTGGCCTACGCCGTGGTGTCCGCCGTCGCGGTCCTGCTGGGTGCGTTGTTCACGGGGTCCTTCGTGTCCGCGGCGCTCAAGGTGGCGGACGGACGCCCGATCGGCGTCGGGGACATGTTCGACTTCTCCCGGGTCGGGCCGGTCTTCGTCGTCGGGCTGCTGTTCGCCGCGGCCAACTTCGTGGCGAGCCTCATCCCGTTTCTCGGCTGGATCCTGTCGATCGCGGTCGTCTACCTCGGCTTCTTCGCCTACCACCACGTCCTCGACCGGGGGCTGGCGCCGATCGACGCGGTGCGTGCCTCCGTGCAGATGCAGACCCGCGACGTCGGCTCGACGATCCTCGTGGTGCTGCTCGCGTGGGTGGCCGTCGGCGTGGGGAGCGCCCTGTGCGGCATCGGCGCGCTGGTCGGCGTCCCGGTGGCCGTCCTGCTGTCGGTGTACACGTTCCGCCAGCTCACCGGCGGTCCCGTGGCCCCCGCCTGACCTGTTGTGCCTGCTCGCCTCCGGCCGCCCGCGCCTCGCGCCGGCGGCCGGAGACGTCCAGGGGCCCGGGCGGTCAGGCGGTGACGAAGTCGATGAGCTCCTCGACGCGTCCGAGCAGGCTCGGCTCGAGGTCGGCGTAGCTGCGCACCGAGCGCAGGATCCGCTGCCACGCGCGGGCGACGTCGGCCTGGTCGGCGGCCGGCCAGCCGAGCTCGCGCAGGATCCCGTGCTTCCACTCGGTGCCGCGCTCGATCGTCGGCCAGGCGTCGAGGCCGAGCCGCTGCGGCCGCACGGCCTGCCAGACGTCGACGTACGGGTGGCCGAGCACCAGCACCGACCCGGTCGGGGTGCCGCGGACCGCCTGGGCGGCGATCCGGCTCTCCTTGGACCCGGGCACCAGGTGGTCGACGAGCACCCCGACGCGCCGGTCGGTCGTGGGCCGGAAGTCGCGCAGCGCGTCGGCGAGGTGGTCGACGCCGTCGAGCAGCTCGACGACGACGCCCTCGACGCGCAGGTCGTCGCCCCAGACCTTCTCGACGAGCTCGGCGTCGTGCTTGCCCTCGACCCAGATGCGCGACCCGCGGGCGACCCGTGCGGGCGCGTCGTGCACGGCGCGCGAGCCGGACGCCGTGCGGGCCGGTGCGGCGGGCGCGCGGCGGGCGACGGGTGCGGTGAGCACCACCGGCGCCCCGTTCACCCAGAACCCGGGCCCGAGGGTGAACGTGCGCGTGCGCCCGCGCCGGTCCTCCAGCACGACGACGTGCAGGCCTCCGGACTTCTCCACGCGCACGACCGCGCCGACCCACCCGGACTCGACGTCCTCGACGACGAGCCCGCGCTCGGCGGGCTGCTCGCGGGCCGTCGGGCGCGGCGCGTGGTGGGCGGTCGGGCCGGTGGACAGGACGTCCGATCCGTAGCGGTCGCTGGTCACCGGGGCACTGTAGGGCGCGGGGCCCACGGACGCCGCGCGGCCGGCCCGGCGCGTCGGCGGCCCGGGGTGCGACCCTGGTGCCCCGCGGCGGGGCGCGTAGGATTGGCACTCGGCAGCCGCGAGTGCTACCAGGCGGGCCCCGTGGGCGCCGCCCGCACGCCCGCGGGACGCGGCCCGGACGAGGAGGCGAGGAGGTGGCGGTGAGCGACGACAGACGGCTGGACGTGCTGCGCGCGATCGTCGAGGACTACGTCGCCACCCGTGAGCCCGTCGGCTCGCGGGCCCTGACGGAGCGGCACCGCCTCGGGGTGTCGCCCGCGACGATCCGCAACGACATGGCCGCGCTCGAGGACGCCGGGCTCATCCACCAGCCCCACACCTCGGCCGGCCGGGTGCCGACCGACCTGGGCTACCGGGTGTTCGTCGACCGCCTCTCCACGGTCAAGCCGCTGTCCCCGGCGGAGAAGCGGGCCATCGGCGCGCTTCTGGAGGAGGCCGTCGACCTCGACGACGTCATCGACCGTGCGGTCCGCCTGCTGGCCCAGCTCACGCAGCAGGTCGCGGTCGTGCAGTACCCGTCGTTGCGACGCTCCGCCCTGCGGCACGTCGAGCTCGTGCCCGTCGGCCCCCGGCACCTGCTCGTGGTCATCATCACCACGACCGGCCGGGTCGAGCAGCGCACGGTCGAGGTGCCGCAGGACCTCGACGAGGCGGTGGTCGCGAGCCTGCGCGTGCGCCTGAACCTCGCCGCCGCGGGCCTGCGCCTGGCCGACCTGGACGTGGCGCTGGCCGCGCTCGTCGACGAGGTCGGCACCGACGGCGCCCCGCTGGCCCGTGCGGTCGTGGAGGTCGTCGCGCAGACGCTCGCGCAGGAGCGCGAGGAGCGCGTCGTCGTCGCCGGCGTCGGCCACCTGGCCCGCACGGCCGGCACGGACTTCACGCACACCCTCGGCCCGGTCCTCGAGGCCCTCGAGGAGCAGGTCGTGCTCATGCGGCTGCTGTCCGAGATGGCCGAGGACGGCGCCGGGGTGGCCGTGCGGATCGGCCGCGAGACCCAGCACGAGGGCCTGTCGGAGACCAGCATCGTGACCAGCGGCTACGGCGGCGAGGGGTCGGCCGTGGCCCTCCTCGGCTCCGTGGGGCCGCTGCGCATGGACTACCCCGGGACGATGTCGGCGGTGCGGGCCGTGGCCCGCTACCTCACGCGCATCCTCGCCGGCTGACCGGGCACCACCCACCGACATCCCCGCACCGATCGCGCCGGCCCGCCGGCGACCACGACCAGGAAGCGAGCCCCACCGCACGTGACCGACTACTACGAGGTCCTCGGGGTGCCGCGCGACGCGGCGCCCGAGCAGATCAAGAAGGCCTACCGCCGCCTGGCCCGCGAGCTGCACCCCGACGTCGCGGGTGCCGACCCGCAGGCCGAGGAGCGCTTCAAGGACGTCTCGCGCGCCTACGACGTGCTCGGCAACGCCGACAAGCGCCGCGCCTACGACATGGGTGCCGACCCCGCCTCGCCCGGCGGTGGCGCCGGTGGCGGGTTCGGTTTCCAGGACATCTTCGAGACGTTCTTCGGCGCCGCCGCCGGTGGCGCCCAGCGCGGCCCCGCGTCCCGTGCCCGGCGCGGCCAGGACGCGCTCGTGCGCCTCGACCTCGACCTCGCCGAGACGGTGTTCGGCGTGCACCGCGAGATCCAGGTCGACACGGCCGTGCTGTGCCCGACGTGCGGCGGCACGTGCTGCCGCCCGGGCACGTCGCCGCGCACCTGCGAGGTCTGCGCGGGCCGCGGCTCGGTCCAGCGCGTCGCCCGCTCGTTCCTCGGGCAGGTCATGACGACCCAGCCCTGCGCCGCGTGCCACGGCTTCGGCACGGTCATCCCCGAGCCCTGCACGGAGTGCGCCGGCGAGGGGCGCGTGCGCTCGCGCCGCACGCTCTCGGTGGACGTCCCCGCGGGCGTCGACACCGGCACCCGCATCAAGCTCACCGGGCAGGGCGAGGTCGGCCCCGCCGGCGGCCCGGCCGGCGACGTGTACCTCGAGGTGCGCGAGCGCAAGCACGAGACGTTCGTGCGCAAGGGCGACGACCTGCACGCCACCCTTGAGGTGCCGATGACCGCCGCCGCGCTGGGCACCGTCCTCGCGCTCGACACCCTCGACGGCGAGCGCGAGATCGACCTGCGCCCGGGCACGCAGCCCGGTCAGGTCGTGACCCTCAAGGGCCTGGGCGTCGGGCACCTGCACGTCGGCGGCCGCGGCGACCTGCACGTGCACGTCGACGTGACCGTGCCGCTGCCCGCCGACGACGAGCAGACCGAGCTGCTGCGGCGCCTGGCGGCCCTGCGCGGCGAGGAGCGCCCCGACGCGCGCCTGGCGGCCGCGAACCCGGGGGTGTTCGCCAAGCTCCGCGACAAGCTCGCGGGCCGGTGAGCGCACCGGTCTTCCTCGTCGATCCCGGCGACCTCGCGGACGTCGTGGCCGGCGGCGAGCTCCTGCTGACCGGGGCCGAGGGGCGGCACGCGGGCGTCGTGCAGCGCAAGACCCCCGGCGAGCGGGTCGACGTCGTCGACGGCGCCGGCGTGCGCGCCGTCGGCACGGTCGCCGACGTGCACCCCGACGGCGTGCGCGTGGCCGTGCTCCGCGTCGACGTCGAGCCCGAGCCCGCCCCGCGGCTCGTGCTGGTGCAGGCCCTCGCCAAGGGCGACCGCGACGAGATGGCGATCGAGGCGGCCACCGAGGTCGGCGTCGACGCGGTCGTGCCCTGGCAGGCGGAGCGCTCCATCGTGATCTGGCGCGGCGACCGCGCGCAGAAGAGCCGGCAGCGCTGGGTCGGGACCGTGCGCGCGGCCACCAAGCAGGCCCGCCGGGCGCGCACCCCCGACGTCGAGCACTCCCTCGACGGGCGGGGCCTGCGCGAGCGCACGGCGGCGACCGTCGCGGCCGGCGGCGCCGTCCTCGTCCTGCACGAGGAGGCCACCGTGCCGCTCGCCGACGTGGACCTGCCCGCCGCGGGGGACCTGCTCGTCGTCGTCGGCCCCGAGGGCGGGATCAGCGCCCGCGAGACCGACGACCTCGGCGCGGCCGGCGCGCGGACGGTCCGGCTCGGCCCGCACGTGCTGCGGACGTCGACCGCCGGGCCCGTCGCCCTGGCCCTGCTCGCCCAGCGCCTCGGCCGCTGGGGCTGACAGCCGGTCCGCCAGGGCTGACCGGCGAGCCGCCCAGGGCCCGCGCGGGCGAGGGCCGGTGCACCCGGACGCAGGTGCACCGGCCCCGCCGTGGCCCGTCCGGCGCGTGACGGGTGGGGCGCCGGACGGGACGTCCCTCAGCGGGCGTCGCTGCCCCCGTCCTCGACGGCCGCGCGACCGGCCTCCAGGCGGGCGATCGGCACCCGGAACGGCGAGCACGACACGTAGTCCAGCCCGGCGCCGTGGAAGAACCGGATCGACTCCGGGTCACCGCCGTGCTCCCCGCACACGCCCAGGCCGATGGCCGGCCGCGTGGCGCGGCCCTCGGCGACCGCGACCTCGACGAGGCGCCCGACCCCCCGCACGTCGATGGTCTCGAACGGGGACACCGCGAGCACGCCGTTCGCCGTGTACTGCGCGAAGAACGCCCCCTCGACGTCGTCGCGGCTGAAGCCCCACGTGGTCTGCGTGAGGTCGTTCGTGCCGAACGAGAAGAACTCGGCCTCCTCGGCGATGCGGCCCGCCGTCAGCGCGGCACGCGGCAGCTCGATCATGCAGCCCACCGGCAGCGTCAGGGCCACGCCCCGGTCCGCGCCGACCTGCGCCATGGTCGCCAGGGCCCGCTCCCGCACGATCCGCAGCTCCTGCACCGAGCCCACGAGCGGCACCATGATCTCCGCGTGCGGGGACCCGCCGGCCTCCAGCCGGTCGGCCACCGCCTCGCAGACGGCCCGCACCTGCAGGTCGAACAGCCCTGGCACGACCAGGCCGAGGCGCACGCCGCGCAGCCCGAGCATCGGGTTGGCCTCGTGCATGCGCTGCACCGCCGCGAGCAGGCGCTCGTCGCCGGGGTCGACCTCTCCGCGCTCGCGGTCCACGGCGACCTTCACCGACAGGGCGGTCAGGTCGGGCAGGAACTCGTGCAGCGGCGGGTCGATGAGCCGGATCGTCGTCGGCAGGCCGTCCATGGCCTCGAGGAGCTCGACGAAGTCCGCGCGCTGCAGGGGGAGCAGCGCGTCGAGCGCGGCCTGCCGCTCGGTGTCGTCCGCGGCCAGCACGACCCGCTCGACGAGCACCCGTCGCTCACCGAGGAACATGTGCTCGGTCCGGCACAGCCCGATGCCCTGCGCCCCCAGCCGGCGGGCGCGGGCGGCGTCGGCCGCGGTGTCGGCGTTGGCGTGCACGCGCAGCCGCCGGGCGGTGTCCGCGTGCGTGAGGATCCGGTCGACGGCGCGCACCAGGTCGCGCGTCTCGTCGTCCGCCGCCTCGGCCAGCGCCACGTCCAGGCCGTCCTCGAGGTACCGGCTCACGGGTGAGGGCACCACGGGGACGTCGCCGACGAACACCTCGCCGGTCGTCCCGTCGAGGGCCACGACGTCGCCCTCGTGCACCGTGCGCCCGCGGGCGGTGACCGTGCCGGCCTCGGTGTCGATGACCAGCTCCTCGGCGCCGACGACGCAGGTGCGGCCCATGCCCCGGGCCACGACGGCCGCGTGGGAGGTCTTGCCGCCGCGGGCCGTGAGGACCCCGACCGCGGCGATCATGCCGCCGAGGTCGTCGGGGTTGGTCTCGCGGCGCACCAGCACCACGTCCCGCCCCTGCGCGGCCCACTCCTCGGCCCGCGCCGGGTCCAGGACGACCTGCCCCACGGCGGCGCCCGGCGACGCGGGCATCGCGCGCGTCAGCAGCTCGGCCCCGGCGACGTCGGCGGCGAACTGGGGGAACAGCAGCTGTGAGAGCTGTGCGCCGCTGACCCGCGCCAGGGCCTCGTCCATGGTGATGAGGTGCTCGTCGACGAGCTGGCACGCGATCCGGAAGGCCGCCGGCGCGGTGCGCTTGCCCACCCGGGTCTGCAGCATCCACAGCTTGCCGCGCTCGATGGTGAACTCGATGTCGCACAGGTCGCGGTAGTGCGTCTCCAGCCGGCGCATGGCCTGGCGCAGCTCGGCGTACGCGGCGGGGTCGACGCCCTCGAGGTCCGCCAGCGACAGCGTGTTGCGGATGCCCGCGACCACGTCCTCGCCCTGCGCGTTGACCAGGTAGTCGCCGTAGTCGCCCGTGCGGCCCGTCGCGGGGTCGCGCGTGAAGGCCACGCCCGTGCCCGACGTCGGGCCCAGGTTGCCGAAGACCATGGTGCACACGTTCACCGCGGTGCCCAGGTCGTCGGGGATCCGCTCCTTGCGGCGGTACAGCCGTGCACGCTCGGTTCCCCACGAGTCCAGCACCGCGACGATCGCCAGGTCGAGCTGCTCGCGCGGGTGCTGGGGGAACTCGCGCCCCGACTCGTCCCGGACGATCTGCTTGTACGTGTCGACGAGCCCGCGCAGGTCGGCGGCGTCCAGGTCGACGTCGGCGCTGACGCCCCGGGCCGCCTTCGCCTTGTCGAGCGCGTCGGCGAACAGGTCGGCGTCGATGCCCAGCACCGTCCGCCCGAACATCTGCACCAGCCGCCGGTAGGAGTCCCACGCGAACCGCTCGTCGCCCGACAACGACGCCAGGCCCTGCACCGACGCGTCGTTGAGACCCACGTTGAGGACCGTCTCCATCATCCCGGGCATGGAGAACTTCGCGCCCGAGCGCACCGAGACCAGCAGCGGCTCGTGGAAGTCCCCGAGCCGACGGCCGAGCGCGTCCTCCAGGTGCCGCACCGCCATCGTCACCTCGACGCGCAGCTCGGGCGGCACCTCGCCGGTGCGCATGTACGCCCGGCAGGCCTCGGTCGTGATCGTGAAGCCCGGCGGGACGGGCAGCCCCAGCCGGGTCATCTCCGCGAGGTTCGCCCCCTTCCCGCCGAGCAGGTCCTTCTGGTCCTTGTCGCCCTCGCTGAAGTCCCTGACGTAGCGGGCCATGGTGCCTCCTTCGTCGCAGCCACCGCACCGGGCCCCCTCGCCCGGCGTCTGGCCCCAGTGTTCTCCGGTCCACGACGACGCGCCGGGGGACGAAGGGCCCACGCGGGTGCCCGTCGCGTGCGTCGTCGACCCGGCACCCGCCCGGGGCGTCGGTAGACTCGGGCGAGACCGCCGCAGGACCGGGCGGTCGCGTGCCCGCCCCGCCGGGACGCACCCCACGAGCCGAAGGAGCGCACGGCGCCTGCCGAGCACATGACTGAGACCTCATCACCGCACCCGCGCGTGGAGCACCGCGTCACCGTGCCCGCCGAGGTCTCGATGGTCGAGCTCCTCGGGCAGCGCGACGAGGTGCTGCGCGCCGTCGAGGACGGCTTCCGCACCGTCGACGTGCACGTGCGCGGCAACGAGGTGACCCTCGCCGGCACCCCCGGGGACGTCGCCCTCGTGACCCGCCTCGTCGACGAGCTCGTCGACATGGCCGCCGCCGGCACCCCGCTGAGCCCCGACGTCGTGCGCCGCACCGTCACCATGCTCGCCGCCGGCGCCGACGCCCGGCCCGCCGACGTCCTGACCTTCAACATCCTGTCCTCGCGCGGGAAGACCATCCGCCCCAAGACCGCCGGCCAGAAGGACTACGTCGACGCGATCGACCGGCACACCGTGACCTTCGGGATCGGCCCCGCCGGCACCGGCAAGACGTACCTGGCCATGGCCAAGGCCGTGCAGGCGCTGCAGGCCCGCCAGGTCAACCGCATCGTGCTGACCCGCCCCGCCGTCGAGGCCGGCGAGCGCCTCGGGTTCCTGCCCGGCACCCTCGCCGACAAGATCGACCCCTACCTGCGGCCGCTGCACGACGCGCTGCACGACATGGTCGACCCGGAGTCGATCCCGCGGCTCATGGAGGCCGGCACCATCGAGGTCGCCCCGCTGGCGTACATGCGCGGGCGCACCCTCAACGACGCGTTCATCATCCTCGACGAGGCGCAGAACACCTCGACCGAGCAGATGAAGATGTTCCTCACGCGTCTGGGCTTCGGCTCCAAGGTCGTCGTCACCGGCGACGTCACGCAGACCGACCTGCCGTCCGGCACGACGTCGGGCCTGCGCGTCGTGGAGAGCATCCTGGCCGACGTCGACGACGTCGCGTTCTGCCGGCTGAGCTCCCACGACGTCGTCCGCCACCGCCTGGTGGGGGAGATCATCGACGCCTACGCGAGGTGGGACAGGTCATGAGCATCGAGGTCAGCAACGAGTCCGGGCACGAGGTCGACGAGGCGGAGTTCGCCGCGCTCGGCCGGTACGTGCTCGACGCGATGCACGTGCACCCCCAGGCGGACCTGTTCGTCCGCCTCGTCGACACCGACGCGATGAGCGACCTGCACGTGAAGTGGATGGACGAGCCCGGCCCGACCGACGTGCTCTCGTTCCCCATGGACGAGCTGCGCCCCGGCCGCGAGGGCGACCCCACCCCGCCCGGCGTGCTCGGCGACGTCGTCCTGTGCCCCGAGGTGGCCGCCACGCAGGCGCGTGCCGCCGGGCACTCCACCGTCGAGGAGCTGCTGCTCCTGACGACCCACGGGATCCTGCACCTGCTCGGCTACGACCACGCCGAGCCGGAGGAGGAGAAGGAGATGTTCGCGCTCCAGCGACAGCTGCTCCTGACCTTCCTCGCCGGCCGATGACCGGGACGCCCGTCGCGCTGCTCCTCGCCGTCGCGGTCGTCGGGTTCGTCCTCGCGGCCGCGCTGTCCGCCGGCGAGGTCGCGGTGCTACGGGTCACGCGCTCGCGGGTCGCCGAGCTCGAGGCCGAGCGGCACCGTGCCGCGGGGCGGGTGCTGCGCCTGGTCGAGCAGCCCGAGCGGGTCGTGGCCGCGGCGTCGTTCGTGCGGATCCTCGCCGAGACGGCCGCGGCGGTCTGCCTGACGCTGGCCATCAGCGCCGCCGGGGACCTGTCGTGGTGGGCCACCGCGCTGCTGGCCACCGCGGCGTGCGGCGTCGTGGCGTTCGGCCTCGTGCGGGTCAGCCCGCGGTCCATGGGCCGGCGCCACCCCGCCGGCGTGCTGACCGCGCTGTCCGGGCTGCTGCTGGCCGTCGCGTGGCTGGCACCGGTGGTCTCGCGCGCGCAGCCGGCGGGCGAGGGGCCCAGCGAGCAGGACGAGGACGAGCTGCGGGACATGGTCGAGCGCGTCAGCGAGTCCGAGGCCATCGAGGACACCGAGCGGGAGATGTTCCGCTCGGTGCTCGAGCTCGGGGACACGCTCACGCGCGAGGTCATGGTGCCGCGCACCGACATGATCACCACGCACGCGGACACCCCGCTGCACAAGGCGCTGGCGCTGCTGCTGCGCTCCGGGTTCTCCCGGGTCCCGGTCGTGGGGGACTCCGTCGACGACCTCGTGGGCGTGCTGTACCTCAAGGACGTCGTGCGCCGCCTGCCCGAGCGCGGCACGGCCGCCGCCGGGGAGCCGGACCCGCTCGACGCGCCGGCCTCGTCCCTGGCGCGGCCGCCCGTGTTCGTGCCGGAGTCCAAGCCGGTCGACGACCTGCTGCGGGACCTGCGCGACGGCTCCTCGCACATCGCGCTCGTCGTCGACGAGTACGGGGGCATCGCCGGCCTCGTGACCATCGAGGACGCGCTCGAGGAGATCGTCGGCGAGCTCACGGACGAGCACGACCCCAGCGCGCCGGTCGTCGAGGACCTCGGCGACGGCGTGTACCGGGTGCCGGCGCGCATGGGCCGCGACGAGCTCGGCGACCTGTTCGGCCTCGAGGTCGAGGACGAGGACGTCGACACCGCTGCGGGCCTGCTGGCCAAGGCGATCGGCAAGGTCCCGCTGCCCGGCTCCGCGGCCGACGTCCACGGCCTGCACCTGGTGGCCGAGCGCGCCGAGGGCCGCCGCAAGCGCCTGGCCACGCTGCTCGTCAGCCGCACGCCCGACCCCGAGGCCGACGCCGAGGACGCACGCACCCCTGGCCGCGGCACCGCCGCGCGCACCCCCGCCCGTGGCACGCCCCAGGTGCGCCCGACGTCCGCCTCGGAGGCGACCCGATGACCCACCGCTCCGGCTTCGCCTGCTTCGTCGGGCGCCCCAACGCCGGCAAGTCCACGCTCACCAACGCCCTCGTCGGGCAGAAGGTCGCGATCACGTCGGGCCGGCCCCAGACGACGCGGCACGTGGTGCGCGGCATCGTCCACCGCGACGACGCCCAGCTCGTGCTCGTCGACACCCCCGGCCTGCACCGGCCGCGCACGCTGCTCGGCGAGCGCCTCAACGACCTCGTGCGCGACACGCTGACCGAGGTCGACGTCGTCGGGTTCTGCCTGCCCGCGAACGAGAAGATCGGCCCCGGCGACCGGTACATCGCCGAGCAGCTCGCCCGCCTCGCGCCCGAGGGCCGTGCCGGGACCCCGGTGGTCGCGGTCGTCACCAAGGCGGACCTCGTGCCGCGGGGCCGACTCGCCGAGCAGCTGCTCGCCGTGGACGCGCTGGGGGAGTGGGCCGACGTCGTGCCCGTGTCCGCCCGCGACGGCTACCAGGTCGGCGAGCTCACCGAGGTGCTCGTGGGCCACCTGCCCGAGGGGCCGGCGCTCTACCCGGACGGCGAGCTGACGGACGAGCCCGAGCAGGTCATGGTCGCCGAGCTCGTGCGCGAGGCCGCCCTCGAGGGCGTGCGCGACGAGCTGCCGCACTCCCTGGCCGTCGTCGTCGACGAGATCGTCGAGCGCGAGGAGCCCGCGCGCGACGGTGTGCCCATGCTCGACGTGCGCGTCCACATGTTCGTCGAGCGTGACAGCCAGAAGGCCATCGTCATCGGCCGCGGCGGCGCGCGGCTGCGCGACGTCGGCACCCGGGCGCGCACGGAGATCGAGGCCCTGCTCGGTGCGCGCGTGTTCCTCGACCTGCACGTCAAGGTCGCCAAGGACTGGCAGCGCGACCCCAAGCAGCTCGGCCGGCTGGGCTTCTGATGGCGGTGCTCGTGACGGCTGGCCCGATCGCCACGGTCCCGGCGTGAGGACCGCGCGCCGATGGGCATGACGACGACGGCCGCGTGGCGCCGTGTGACCCGCACCGGCGAGGGCGACGGCGTGCCGACCGCCGCCTACCGCGTCGCCGCGGCCGTCGCGCTCGCCCTGCTCGTGCTGGCGGCCCTCGGCGCGGTCCTCGGGCCGCAGTGGGACCCCGAGCTCATGCACGACTCGATCCCGGTGACGACCCGCTCCACCGCGATCGGCGACGCGCCGCTCGCGCAGACGTACGAGGTGCGCACCGAGGACGTCCGGGTCGAGCTCGACGGCGGGTGGGTCGAGGCCCGGCTGAGCCTGCCCGTGGGGGCCACCGGACCGCTGCCGGGAGTGGTGTTCGTCCACGGGGCCGGCACCGGGCGGTTCACGCAGGCGTTCGTCACGCAGGCGCACGCGCTGGCCGCGTCGGGCGTCGTGGCGATGGTGCCGAACAAGCGCCTGGACACCTACACGCTGCGGCACCGCGACTACGTCGAGATGGCGGCCGACTACGCCCGGTCCGTCGACGTGCTGCGCGCGCGGCCCGAGGTCGACCCCGCCCGCGTCGGGGTGTACGCGGAGAGCGAGGGCGGCTGGATCGCGCCCGTCATGGCCGCGCAGGACCCCGACCTCGCGTTCGTGGTGCTCGTGTCCTCGCCCGTCGTGCCGCCGCGCCAGCAGGCCGCGTTCGCCGTCGACGCCTACCTGCGCAACACCGGGGTGCCGCAGGGCGTCTTCCGGGCCATCCCGCGCGCCGTGGGGCTCACGTCCTTCCCCGGCGGCAACTTCGACTACATCGACTTCGACGTCACGCCGTACCAGCAGCGGATGACGCAGCCCGTCCTGGTGGTCTACGGCACGGGGGACGCGTCGATGCCCATCGAGCAGGGCGCGCTGCAGGTGCTGCACGACACCGCGCAGGCCGGCAACGAGGACGTCACGGTGCGCTACTACGACGGGGCCAACCACGGCATCCGCGTCGGCGGCGACGTCGTCCCGGCGTTCCTGCGGGACCTGTCCGGGTGGGTGCGCGGGCTGCCCGGCACGGCCGGGGCGACGCCGCAGGTGGCCGGCGAGCAGCCCACCCAGGTGTACCTCGCGGGGCCCGTTCCCCAGCCGCGGTGGCTCGTCGACGGTTCGGTCATGCTCGCGACCGTCGTCGCGGCGGCGGGGATGCTGGCGCTCGCCGGTGCCGCGGTGGCCCTCGACCGGGGCGTGCACGAGGTGCGCACGCGGCGCAGGCAGGACCTGACGGCCGACGAGCGGGCGGGCCACCGTCTCGCCCCTGGTGTCGTGGGCCCGCTCGTCGCGCTCGGTGCGGGCGCGGCGGTGACCGTCGTGGCGCTGGTCTGGTACCTGCTGTCGGTCGCACGTCTGGCGATGGACTACCAGCGGGACCCGTGGGTCGTGCAGGGCGGCTGGCTCACGGTGCGTGTGCTCGGCATCATGACGGTGGTGGCCGCCGTGCTGCTCGGGCGCCGCGTCCAGGCGGTGCGCCGGGCCGGGCGGCGGGTCGCGCCCGGGCTGGTCCGCACGGCCGCGGTGTGGGTCGTGGTGGCCGGTGCGGGCGTGCTGCTCGTGGTGCTGGCCTACTGGGGCGTGTACCAGCTGGGCATCTGACGCGCGCCGGGGATGAGCCCCGGGCCCCGCGTGGGGCACCATGTGCGCCGGTGCAGTGACGGGTGACGGAAGGTCGGGTGGTGCAGTGCGGACGTCGTGGGGTTCGGCGACCGATCGCGGGAGGGTCCGCGAGGTCAACGAGGACGCCCTGCTGGCGTACCCGCCCGTGTTCCTCGTCGCCGACGGGATGGGCGGGCACGACGCAGGGGACCTGGCCAGCAGGATCGCCGTGGAGGAGTTCGCCCAGCTGGCGGGGCAGCCCACCGCGACGGCCGACGACGTGCACGCGTGCTTCGCGCGGACCTCGACCCGCATCCGGGCCGAGTTCACCGGCGGGCGCCAGGGTGGCACGACCGTCGCGGGCGTGGCCGTCACCGAGCACGACGGCGGGTACTACTGGCTGGTGTTCAACGTCGGCGACTCGCGGGTGTACCGCTGGTCGGACGCCGCGCTGGAGCAGGTGAGCGTCGACCACTCGGTGGTGCAGGAGCTCCTCGAGGCGGGTCGGATCACGCCCGCGGAGGCGGGCCGGCACCCCGAGCGGCACGTGCTGACCCGCGCCCTGGGCACCGGCGAGCCCCCGGAGCCCGACTACTGGCTGCTGCCCGCCGGGGTCGACGACCGCCTCGTCATCTGCACCGACGGCCTCACCCGTGAGCTGACCGACCTCGACGTCGAGCGTGCGCTGCTCCGGTCCGCCGACCCGCAGGAGGTGGCGGCCAACCTGGTGCAGGACGCGCTCGCGCACGGGGCCCGCGACAACGTCAGCGTCGTCGTCGTCGACGTCGCGTCGCCCGCAGGGGCCCAGGAGCAGGTGCAGATGACCGTCCCGCGGCCCGCCGAGCTCGGCCCGCACCTGTGGGACGAGATGCTCAACGGATCGACCGTCCCGCGCGGGCCGAGGGACACCACCGACGCCGGGCACGACGCCGGCACGAGCGAGCGGCCCGAGCCGCAGGAGGACCCGCGATGAGCGCCCACGAGCACCACGAGTACGTCCCGGGCGACTGGACCGCGGTCCTCGGCGACGGGTTCGTCGCCGTCGTCGAGCCCGGCACGGCCACGGCGACCGTCGACGGCCTGTGGCAGGTGGCGCGCGACGGCGGCGGCGTGCTCGCGGCCCTCGGCGTCCTCGCGGCCGGCGGGTTCGCCGACCTGCCGGACTTCGTCGTCGTCGACCTGGCCGCCGGCGGCGACGTGCACGCCGTGCTGCGCGGCGACATCCACCTGGCGGTGCCCGGCGCGGACGGCGCGCAGGACGTCGAGGCGCAGCCCGGGGCCGTGTGGACCGAGCACCGTGCGACCTCCGCCGGCGGGGCGACGATGCGCGTCGGCGGCGCGGGCACGCAGGGCCGCGCGTGGTGGCCGGTGCGGTCGGGCGTCGTGCGGGCGTCGGCGGTGCGGCTGGCCGGGGCGCAGGACGCCGCGGCCACCGGCGCGCCGGTGCGGGCCGCGGACGTCGCGGTCCCCACCTCGGGCGCCGCACCGGGTGCGCTGCGGGAGCGGCGTGGCTCCGGCCGGGCCGCGCGCTCGGAGGCGAGCATCGCCGCGGCGACGCTGGGCGCCCCGGTCGTGGCACCCGCGCCGGACCCCGTCGGAGGTGCGGCGGGCGCCGACGTCCCCGTCCCGGCGGACCTGCCGCCGCTCGACCTCGTGCCTGACCCGGCGCCCGTCGTCGAGGCCGTCGGCACCGCCACGCCGTGGTGGGCCGGCGACGACGGTGGCGCGGCCGCGGACCCCGTGACGCCCGTGCCGGACCTGCCCGTGCTCGAGCCCGCCGCCGACGAGCCGTTCGTGCTCACCCCGGCGGACGTGCCGACGCCCGCCGTGGCGGACGTGCCGATGATCCGCGTCGGCACGCACCAGCCCGGCGACGACGACCACGACGGCATGACCATCCTCTCGAGCGACCTCGCGCAGATCCGCGACCAGCTGCCGACGTGGAGCCAGGACGCCGTGCCCGGGCCGTTCCTCGCACCGGTGCCCGCGCCGCTGTCCGCGCGTCTGGTGCTCTCCACCGGGCTCGTCGTCCCCCTGGACCGTTCCGTGCTGCTCGGGCGCGCGCCCCAGGTGGCCCGCGTCACCAACCGTGAGCTGCCGCGGCTGGTCACCGTGCCGAGCCCCAACCAGGACATCTCGCGCACCCACGCCGAGGTCCGGGTCGACGGCGAGCACGTCGTGGTCACCGACCTCGACTCCACCAACGGCGTGCACGTCTCGCGCGCGGGCGACGGCGTGCGCCGGCTGCACCCGGGCGAGCCGAGCGTCGTGGCCACCGACGAGGTCGTCGACCTGGGCGACGGCGTGACGTTCACGGTGGAGCGCACGGCGTGACCGCACGGCGCGCGCCGTCGACGCCCCCGCGGCTGCCCGGGTACGAGCACGTGCGCGTGCTCGGGCTCGGCGGGTTCGCGGACGTGTTCCTCTACCGCCAGCTGCTGCCGCGCCGCGACGTCGCGGTCAAGGTGCTGCTCGCGGGGAGCCTCGACGACGACGTGCGCGAGCGGTTCCAGACCGAGGCCAACCTCATGGCCCAGCTGTCGCACCACCCCTCCATCGTCACGATCCACCAGGCGGCGATCGCCGACGACGGCCGCCCCTACCTCGTCATGGAGTACTGCTCGCGCCCGGGACTGGCCGACCGGTACCGCGTGGAGCGGCTGTCCGTGGCGGAGGTGCTGCGCGTGGGCGTGCGCCTCGCGTCGGCGGTGGAGACCGCGCACCGGGCGGGGATCCTGCACCGCGACATCAAGC
Source organism: Cellulomonas sp. SLBN-39 (assembly GCF_006715865.1). Taxonomy (NCBI): domain Bacteria; kingdom Bacillati; phylum Actinomycetota; class Actinomycetes; order Micrococcales; family Cellulomonadaceae; genus Cellulomonas; species Cellulomonas sp. SLBN-39. Next base: position 3,177,576 of record NZ_VFOA01000001.1, read on the forward strand.
CCGCGAACGTCCTGACGACCGACTTCGGCTGGCCCGCCCTCACGGACTTCGGGATCGCCGCGACGACGGGCCCGGGCGCGGGCGCCGCCACCGGGATGTCGATCCCGTGGTCCCCGCCGGAGCTGCTGGCCGAGCCGCCCGCGGGCGACGTGCGCTCCGACGTGTACTCCCTCGCCGCCACGATCTACTCCCTGCTCGCCGGCCGGACGCCCTTCGAGGTGCCCGGCGGGGCCAACAGCGCCCAGCAGCTCGTCGCCCGCATCGAGCGTGCACCCGTCCCGCCGATCGGCCGCGACGACGTCCCGGCGACGCTGCACGCGGTGCTCGACCGGGCGATGGCGAAGAACCCGTCGCGCCGGTACCCGTCGGCGGTCGCGGTCGCGCGTGCGCTGCAGGAGGTCGAGGCGTCCTTGCACCTGCCGGTCACCGCGCTGGACCTGCCCGACGAGGGGCTGCGCGAGGCCGTCGACGCCGGACCGTCCGTGGCGCCGGACCCCGACGACGCCACGCGCGTGCGCTCGGTGCTCCAGCTGGACCCGGGGCCCGCACCGGCGCCGGCACCCGTCGCCCTCGACGACGGCGTGACCCGACGGCGGCCCGTGCTGACGTTCGACCCCGCACCCGTCCCCGGCGTGGCCGAGCCGACGGGGGAGCCCGACGCCCCGCCGACGCGACGCCGGGTCGCGGCCGCCGTGTCCGCGGTGGTCGTCCTCGCCGTGGTCGCCGTGCTGCTCGTCGTCACCCTCGGCGGGCGGGGCACGCCCGGGCCGGGGCCCGCCAGCACCGAGTTCACCTCGCCCCCGCAGGAGCCCGTCGCCGCTGCCGTGCCCGCACCGGTCGGCATCGCGGGCACCCGTCTGGCGGACGGGTCCGTCGAGGTCACGTGGCAGAATCCGGACCCGCAGGAGGGTGACGCCTACCTGTGGGGGATCCTGACCGCGACCGGCGAGCCCGAGCTCGTCCTCGTCGACGAGCCCCGGGCCGTCGTGCCCGCGCAGCAGGCCGGTGAGGAGGTGTGCGTCCAGGTGTCCGTCGTGCGCGTCGACCGCAGCTCCTCCGCCCGCCCGGCCCAGGGGTGCGTGCCGTGACCTGGTGGGACCCCCGCACGTGGCGCCGGCGGCCCATGACCACGGCCGCCGCGGTCGTCACCGTCCCCGCGCTCGTGCTGTCCCTCGCGCTGCTCGACCGCGGGTTCCCGCTCGCGCGCGTCGAGCTCAACGACGGCGGCGTGTGGCTGACCGCGACGAGCCAGCTCAGCCTCGGCAGGTACAACGTGCCCGTCGAGGAGCTCGACGGGGGCCTGGTCACCACCGGTGGCACGTTCGACGTCCTCCAGGACGCCGGCGACGTCCTGCTGGTCGAGCCCGCCGTGCTGTCGGTCGTCGACCCCGTGACCGTGACGACCACCACCCAGGTCGCGATCGGGGGCGTCGACGTCGACATGGCCGCGGGCCGGGTCGTGCTCGTGGACCGCGACGGCGGCGTGTGGGTGCGGACCATGACGACGCTCGACGGGCTGCGCGTCGAGGACGACGCCCCGGACCTCGAGCTCGGCGAGGGCGGGCGGGCCGTCGTCGCGACGTCAGGCGTCGTGCTGGCCGTCTCGCCCGAGGACGGTGCGGTGACCCGGGTGCCGGCCCTCGACGGGGCGGTGCAGACGGAGGAGGCCGGTGCCTTCGGGGCTCTCGAGCTCGACGCCCTCACCGCGGTCGGCGACGAGGCCGTCGCGCTGTCGGGCAGCACCGTGCACACGCCCGGCGGCGCCGTCACGGTGGACGACGAGGGCCTGGTGCTCCAGCAGCCGGGCCCGCAGGCGTCGTCGGTGCTCGTGGCGGGGTCGTCGGCGCTCTGGGAGGTGCCGCTCGACGGCGGCGCCGCGCGCGAGCACCCGACGACCGGCTCGGGCCCGCCCGCGGCTCCCGTGCGGGTCGGGTCCTGCGCGTACGCGGCGTGGTCGTCGACCGTCGGGTCGTCGTTGCGCCTGTGCGACGGGCAGGACGCGGTCGTGGAGGACCTCGAGGGCATGCGGCCGGGGGACACGCTGGCGTTCCGCGTGAACCGCGGCATGGTCGTGCTCAACGAGACCGCGGGCGGGCGCGTGTGGCTGCCGCAGCTCGACACCCAGGTGCGGGTGCCCAACTGGGAGGACGTCGTCCCCGAGGAGGACCCCGAGGACTCCCAGGAGGAGTCCGACGGCGCCCAGGTGACCCAGCAGCCGGTGAACGAGTGCGCCGAGCAGAGCACGGCGCCCGTCGCCGTCGACGACACGTTCGGCGTCCGGCCCGGGCGCACGCGTCTGCTGCCCGTCATCGACAACGACTCGTCGTCCGACTGCGGGATCCTCGTGGTCTCCGAGTTCGCGCCGCTGCCCGAGGAGTTCGGCACGGTCGAGGCCGTGCAGGGCGGCCGGGCGCTCCAGGTCCGTGTCGCCGACGGCGCCACCGGGTCCGCCGAGCTGACGTACACGGTCACGGACGGACGCGGGCTGAACGCGCCGTCGACGGCGACCGTCGTGCTGACGGTCAGCGACGGCGACGCGCCGCCCACCCAGGTGCGCACGTCCACGGCGACCGTCGACGCCGGCGGGTTCGTCGAGCACGCGGTGCTCGCCGACTTCGCCGACCCCGACGGCGACGACCTGCTGCTCGTCGGCGCGAGCGCCGACCCCGCGGCCGGGACCGCCCGGTTCCGGCAGGACGGCGTGCTGACGTTCACCGCCGACGGCGGCACCCTCGGGCGCACCCAGGTCACCGTACAGGTCAGCGACGGCACGAACGTCGTGGACGGCGTCGTCGAGGTCGACGTGCGCGCCGCAGGCTCCGTGCCGCCGCGCATCGACCCCGTGCACGCCGTGACGTACGTGGGCCAGGAGGTCACCCTCCGCCCGCTGGACGCCGTGCGCAGCGGGTCGGCCGAGCCGGCCCGCCTCGCCGCGGTGGGCGAGGTCGCCGGCGCGACGATCGTCCCGGACCTGCAGCAGGGCACCTTCACCTTCCGGGCCGCCCGCTCGGGTCCCTTCTACGTGCAGTTCGTCGTGACGGCCGCGCCGCAGCAGGCCACGGGCCTCGCGCGCATCGACGTGCTGGAGTGGCCGGAGGAGGCCCTCCCCCCGGTTGCCGTGCGCGACGTGGCGTACCTGCCGGCCGGTGGCGAGGTCACCGTCGACCCGCTCGCCAACGACGAGGACCCCGCCGGGAACGTGCTCGTGGTGCAGCGCGTCGACGTGCCGGACGGCAGCGGGCTGGAGGTCGCGCTCCTCGAGCACCGGTACGTCCAGATCAGCGCCCGACGCACCCTGGACGCGCCCGTGGTGCTCGACTACCAGGTGTCCAACGGCTCGGCGAGCGCGGTCGGCCAGATCGTGGTGCAGCCCGTGGCGCCGAACGCGTCCCAGCAGCCACCGGTCGTCCCGAACGTCGAGGTCCGGGTCCGCACGGGCGGCGTCGTGACCATCCCGGTGCTGGAGGGGGCGTCCGACCCGGACGGCGACGAGCTCACGCTGCTGCGCCAGCTGCCCGAGCCGCTCGCCGAGGGCCAGGGCCTGCTGTTCGTGTCCGGCGACGTGCTGCGGTACCAGGCGCCGGACGAGCCGATCACGGCCCGCGCGACGTTCGCGGTCGAGGACGCGACCGGCAACGTGACCGCCGCGACCGTCACCGTGCGCGTGCACGAGTCCGACCCCACGACGAAGTCGCCGCCCCGCCCGCGGGACGTGGTCGCCCGCGTCTTCGAGGGGGAGACCGTGCGCATCCCGATCCCGCTGGTCGGCATCGACGACGACGGCGACGGCGTGACGCTGCTCGGCCAGGCCAGCGCCGCCACCCTCGGCCGGGTCACCACGACCGGGCCGGACTGGCTGGAGTACGAGTCGTTCGCGGGGAGCACGGGCACCGACACCTTCACGTACGCCGTCGAGGACTGGGTGGGGCAGCGCGCGGTCGCGACCATCCGCGTCGGCGTCGCCCCCCGGCCCACCCAGGCCTCGACCGTGCAGGCGCGGCCCGACGAGGTGACGCTGCGGCCGGGGCAGCGGGTGGAGGTCCGCGTCCTGGCCAACGACCTGGCGTCCGGCGCCGGCGAGCTCACGCTGGAGGAGATCGTCGACATGCCCGAGGGCCTCGACGCCGAGGTGGCGGGGCGCCGGATCGCCCTGACCGCCCCGGACGAGGCGGGGGTCCTCCTCGTCGTCTACCGCGTGGCCGACAGCCGCGGCGGCACGGACACCGGCGTGCTCACGGTGACCGTCGACCCCGACGCGCCCGTGCTGCCGCCGGTCGCCCGGGACGTGACCGTCCCCGCCATCGACACGCTCGGCCGCACCGAGGTGCGGGTCGACGTGCTCGAGGTCGCGCAGAACCCGTCCGGTCCGACGTCCGACCTCGAGGTCGGGGTGCCCACGTCGCACCGCGACGTGGCGCAGGTCACCGACGAGGGCGACGTCGTCGTCACGCTCGCCGACCAGGCGCAGACGGTGCCGTACGTGCTGGTGAACAGCACGGACCGGTCCGCGTCGGCGTACGCCTTCATCACCGTCCCGGCGCTCGGCTTCTTCCCGCCGCAGGTGCGCCCCCGCGCCCCCGAGCTGCGCGTGGCCGAGGGCGAGCAGCTGCGGATCGACCTCGGCGAGCAGGTGCAGGTGGCGCCCGGGCGCACTGCACGGATCGCCGACGCCGGCCAGGTCACGGCGGTCAACTCCGACGGGTCGGCGCTGGTCCAGGACGACGACCTCGAGACCCTGCACTTCCGCGCCCGTGACGGGTACGTCGGCCCCGCGTCGATCAGCGTGCTCGTCACCGACGCGACGGACGCCGGCGACGAGACGGCACGCACGTCGCTCATCACGCTGCCCATCACCGTGTACGCGCTCGACGACTACCCGCCGACGTTCGGGCCCGCCGCCCTCGACGTCGGCCAGGGCGACGCGGCGCGCGCGGTCGACCTCCTGTCGTTCACCACGGGCCCTGAGGGGCCGGCGACCGTCGAGGACGGCTACACGTACCGCATCACGTCGCCGCCGGTGCCGGGCTTCACGGTCGCGCTCGACGGGTCCGATCTGCGGGTGTCGGCGAACGCGTCGACGCCGCGCGGCACGACCGCGCAGGTCGAGGTCACCATCGGGTACGGGCGGGCCGGCAGCATGACGACCGTCGTCGACCTGGCCGTCGTGGCCTCGACGCAGCCGCTGGCGACGGTCCGGGCCTGGGACGTGCCCGACGGCGTCCAGGGGCAGACGACGTCCGTGCCCGTGCTCGACGACGCCTACAACCCGTTCCCCGGCTCCCCGCTCACCGTCACGGGTGCCACGGTGGAGACCCCCGGGGCGGGGACCGCGTCCGCCACGAGCTCGAGCGTCGCGGTGCGGCCGGCCGACGACTTCGTCGGGCAGATGTCGGTGCGCTACCGGGTCCGCGACGCCACGGGGGACCCGGCGCGCGAGGTCGAGGGCCGCGTCACCGTGCGCGTGCGCGGCGTGCCCGCGACGCCCGTGCCCCCGCGGGTCGGCGAGGTCCGCGACCGCACCGTCGTGCTGTCCTGGACGGCGCCCGACAGCCGGGGCGAGCCCATCACCGAGTACCAGGTCACCGCTTCCCCGAGCGGGCGCACGTACCCGTGCGCGAGCACGACCTGCACGATCGACGAGCTCCAGAACGACGTCGAGCACACGTTCACCGTCGCGGCGCGCAACGCCGTCGGCTGGTCCGAGCCGAGCGCGTCGTCGGCCCCGGCGCGCCCCGACGCGGTGCCGGACGCCCCGGCGGCGCCGTCCCTGGAGGACGACGACCGCGCGCTGACGGCCACGTGGTCCGCCCCGACGTCGACCGGGTCGCCGATCACCAGCTACACGCTGGAGATCACCCCGGCCCCGGCGTCGGGCCCGGCGGTCGTGACGACGCCGACGACGTCCTACCGGTTCACGGGCCTGACCAACGGCACCGCCTACACCGTGCGGGTCCGCGCGCAGAACCGTGCGCCCGAGCCGAGCGCGTGGAGCCCCTCGTCCGCGCCGGAGACACCGGCGGGCGTACCCACCACCCCCGTCGTGACCGCCGAGCGCAAGACCCAGCCGTGGGGCGACACCGCCGCGATCCAGGTGAGCTGGACCGTCGCGTCGAGCAACGGCGACGAGGTGGCGGAGTACGAGGTGCGGGTCGACGGTGCGGCGACGTGCGTGTCGAACGGTCCGACGTCCTGCACCATCAGTCCCGCCGAGCGGGGCAGGACGTACGCGATCGCCGTCCGGGCGCGCAACAAGGCCGGGTGGTCCGCCGCCGGCACCACCACGGGCGAGACGATCAGCGCACCGACGGCGCCGCAGAACGTCGCGCTGACCGCCGGCCCCGACGCCGACTTCGGCCAGGGCACGGCCGAGCTGACCTGGAACGCGCCCACCAGCACCGGCGGGGCGGGCATCACGATCACCGGCTACCGGATCACCGGTCCGAACCTGGACACGACGGTCGGTCCCACGGTCCGCTCCCGGTCGTTCTCGGGTCTCGGCGCGGGCGCTCTGGGGCCCTTCACCGTGACGGCGACCAGCTCGCGCGGGCTCAGCGGTGACGGTGCGACCTCGGGGAGCGTGACGATCCGCACGCGGCCGCAGCAGCCGACCGTCACCGCGTCACCCGGTGGCGTCGACGAGATCGTGGTGTCGTTCGCCGACAACGGCACGGGCGGTGCCTCGATCGACGCCCGTGAGTACCGCGTCGACGGTGCGCCCGTCGGGTCGGTGGACTCGCCGTACAGCACGCAGGACCGCACGAGGTTCGAGTACCGGGTGCGCAACGCCGTGGGCTGGAGCCCCTGGGCCTCGGCCGAGTCCGACCCCGGTCAGCCCAGCAGGGCGACGGTGCGCGCGCAGGTCCTCGACGGGTCCGGCACGGGTGCGCTGCGGTTCCAGATCGTGCTGGAGAGCGACGGTGGCCGCGGCGTCGAGCAGGTGCAGTGGCAGCTCGCCGGCCCCGAGAACGGGTCCGACGACAACGCCGCCGTCGACGACACCGTCACGCTCAACGACCTCGACGCGGGCACGTACACACTGACGCTGCGCGCGCGCAACGCCGTCGGCTGGAGCGACTGGACCGCACCCCTCGAGGTGATGGTGCAGTGACGCCCACCCGCCCGACCCCGCCCGCCCCGACCGCCCCGCCCGCCCGCGAACCAGGAGCGCCCCGCACATGACCCCCGAGCAGACCACCTGGTTCGGCGAGACCTTCGAGGCCCTCGTCGCCAACGTCGGCCGTGCCCTGCTGGGCAAGGAGGAGCCGATCCGCCTCGTGCTGGTCGCGATGCTCGCCGAGGGGCACGTCCTGCTCGAGGACGCCCCCGGCACCGGCAAGACGTCCTTGGCCAAGGCCATCGCGGCCACCGTCCAGGGCAGCCACCACCGCATCCAGTTCACGCCGGACCTGCTGCCGTCGGACGTGACGGGCGTGACGATCTACGACCAGTCGACGCAGCGGTTCGAGTTCCACCCGGGCCCGATCTTCGCCTCGGTGGTGCTCGCCGACGAGATCAACCGGGCGTCGCCCAAGACGCAGGCGGCGCTGCTGGAGGTCATGGAGGAGGCCAACGTCACGGTCGACGGCGTGACGCACCCCGTGGGGCGCCCGTTCATGGTCATCGCGACGCAGAACCCGATCGAGCAGGCCGGCACGTACCGGCTGCCGGAGGCCCAGCTCGACCGCTTCATCCTCAAGACGTCGCTCGGCTACCCCGACCGGGCCGCGTCCGTCGAGATCCTCGCCGGCGCCAAGGACCGCACCCTCGCGCTGCACCCGCGGATCACGACGCAGGCGATCGGCACCATGGCGGACCTCGCACTGACCGTGCACGTCGACCCGGCGCTGCTGGACTACGTCGCCCGTCTGCTGGAGGCCACGCGCGACGACCCGCAGACCGCGCTCGGCGCGTCCGTGCGCGGCGGCCTGGCGCTGGTGCGGTGCGCGAAGGTCTCCGCGGCCGCCGCCGGGCGGGACTACGTCGTCCCCGACGACGTCAAGGTGCTGGCGCAGCCGGTGCTCGCGCACCGGCTCGTGCTCGACGCGGAGGCGGAGTTCGCCGGTGTCACGGCCGAGCACGTCGTCGCCCGCGTGCTCGAGCAGGTCGCGCCGCCGACGATGCGGGTGGCCTGACCGGTGCACGTCTCGCCCGTCGGGTGGGGGGTGGCCGTCCTCGCCGTGGTGTCGCTCGTGGCCGGCCGTCTCCTGGGCTGGGGCGAGCTCGCGGGCCTGGGCGTCGCCCTGGTCTGCGCCCTGCTCGTGTCCGTGCTGATGACCGCCGGGCGGCCCCGGTACGGGGTCGTGCTGGACCTCGCGGACCGGCGCGTGCGCATCGGCCAGCGTGCCGTGGGGCGGCTCGACGTCCGCAACGCGGCCCGGCGCCGCTCGCTGCCGTCGCAGGTCGAGCTGCCCGTGGGGGAGCGCACCGCCGAGCTCGCGGTGCCGTCGCTGGCGCCCGGCGCCGTGCACGACGAGCTGTTCGCGATCCCCACCGACCGGCGGGCCGTCGTCGTCGTCGGCCCGGTGCTCTCGCGCCGCGGCGACCCCCTGGGCCTGGCGCGCCGCCGGCTGCGGTGGACCGAGCCGTACGAGCTGTTCGTGCACCCCGAGGTCGTGGCGCTGGGCGGGGCGAACGCGGGCCTGCTGCGCGACCTGGAGGGCCAGGCCACGCGCGACCTGTCCGACTCGGACCTGAACTTCCACGCGCTGCGCGACTACGTCGCGGGCGACGACCGGCGGTACATCCACTGGCGCACGACCGCCCGCACGGGCCAGCTCATGGTCAAGCAGTTCGAGGACACGCGCCGCACCCTCACGACCGTCGCGCTGGCCACCGCGACGGGCGACTACGCCGACGCCGACGAGTTCGAGACCGCCGTGTCGGTGGCCGCGTCGATCGCCGTGCAGGCGATCCGCGACGAGCGCGAGGTCGAGGTGCTCGCGGGCCCGGGACGGCTGCGGACCGGCACGCCGCCGCTCCTGCTCGACGACTGCGCCCGGGTGGCGTCGACCGCCGCCGGGGCGGGCGTCGCGCTGCTGGGCCGCCGCGTCGTGCGCGAGACCCCCGACGTGTCCGTCGCCTTCCTCGTGACCGGCGGCGTGCCCACGGACGCCGAGGTGCGCCTGGGCACCCGGCACCTGCCGGCGGGCACCCGCGCGGTCGTGCTGCGCTGCACGCGGGGGGCGGACGTCGCCGTCCGCACGCAGGGCTCGACGACCCTGGCGACGCTCGGCCGGCTCGAGGACCTGCCGCGGGCGCTGCGCCGGGTGGCCGGATGAGCCCCACGTCCGCCCCGCGGGCGGTGGGTGTGCGGACCCCGTCCGCGGCCCTGACCGACCTGCTGGTCCTGCTCGCGACGCTCGCGCTCGCGCTGACCCCGCTCCTGCCCGCGTACGGCACGGGTGCGGTGCTGCCGGCACTCGTCGGCGGGCTCGTGCTCGGCACGGGCGTCGCGGTGCTGGGGGCCGTGCGCCGGTGGTCGGCGCTGTCGGTGGTCGCGGCGCTCCTGGCGGGGTACTTCCTGCTCGGCGGTGCGCTGGCGGCTCCCACCACGACCGTGGCGGGCGTCGTGCCGACGCCGGCCACCGTCACGGCGCTGGCCCGCGGGCTGGTGTCCACGTGGGCGCAGGTCGTCACGCTGCAGCCGCCGGTGGGGGCGTCGGGCACGCTGCTGGTCGCGGCGCTGGTCGTCGCCCTCGTGGGGGCAGCGGCGTCGGCGGCGCTGACGCTGCGCGTGCGCCGGTCCGGTGCGGCGGCGACCGCGGCGCTCGTGCCCCTCGTGGTGCTCGTGGCGTCGGTGGTGCTGGGGACGCGCACGCCGCCGGTGCCGCCGGTCCTCGCGGGGGTGGTCATGACCCTCGCGCTGCTGCCGTGGGCGGCGGCCCGCACCGGCACCTTCCGACCGCGCCGGGTGCTGGCGACCGGGCTGATGGCCGCGGTCGTGGCAGCCGGCGGGCTGGTCGGCGGACCGCTCGTGACCGGTTCGACGCCGCGGTTCGTCGTCCGCGACGAGATCACCCCGCCCTTCGACCCCCGCGACTACCCGAGCCCGTTGGCCGCGTTCCGGCGCATGGTCAAGCAGGACGAGACGGTGCTGCTCACCGTCGACGGGCTCCCGGCCGACGCCCGCGTCCGACTGGCGACGTTCGACCGGTACGACGGGGTGGTGTGGAACGTCGCCGGCGACGGCTCCGCGCAGGCGTCCGGGGAGTTCCGGCGCGTCGGCGACGTCGTCGAGACGTCGGCCACGGGGGAGCGCGCGACCGTCCGGGTGACGATCGAGGCGCTGCGCGGGGTGTGGCTGCCGACGGTGGGCCAGGCGACCGCGTTCGACCTGGGCGCCGACGCGGCCGACCTGCGGTACAACGACGCGACGGGCGGCGCGGTCCTCACCTCGGGCGTCCGGCAGGGCCAGACGTACGCCGTGGACGTCGTCGTGCCGACCACGCCCGACGACGACACCATCGGTGCCGCGCCCGCCGCGCCCGTCGTGCAGCCCCCGTCGGTGGGCGTCCCGCAGAGCGTGGCGGTCACCGCGGCCGACGTCGCGCGCGACGCGGGCACGCCCGTTCAGGTGGCGCGCACCCTGGAGACGTGGCTGGCCACCGAGGGGTTCTTCAGCCACGGCCTCACCGACGCCGGCGACCACCCCTCGCTCGCCGGCCACGGCGCGGCGCGCCTCGCGGCCCTGCTCGGCGGGTCGTCGATCATGGTCGGCGACGGCGAGCAGTACGCCGCGGCGATGGCCCTCATGGCCCGTGAGATGGGGCTGCCCGCCCGTGTCGTCCTCGGCTTCGTGCCGGGGGCGGGCGACGCCGGCGACGGCGGCGAGGTGACCGTCCCGACCACGGAGGACGGCGCCGTCGAGATCCGCGGCAAGGACGTCCAGGCGTGGGTCGAGGTCGCCTTCGCCGGGCACGGCTGGGTCGCGTTCGACCCCACGCCCCCGTCGTCGCAGACCCCCGAGGAGGAGGAGGAGAACACCCCCTCGGACCCGCAGCCGCAGGTCGTGCAGCCGCCGGACCTGCCCGAGGACCGCGTCGACCCGCCCGAGGACGACACCGAGCAGCCGCAGACCGAGGACGAGGAGCGCGAGAGCGCCGTCGCCCGCTGGCTGCGCGTCGTGCTCACGGCCACCGGGATCGGCCTCGCCGGCCTGCTCGTGCTGCTCAGCCCCCTGCTCGTCGTGGTGGCGCTCAAGGCACGCCGCCGACGGCGCCGCCGCGCCCTGGCGGAGCCCGTGCACCGGGTCGCGGGCGGGTGGGACGAGGTCGTCGACGCCGCCCACGACATGGGCGCGCCGCCGCCCGCGTCCGCGACCCGTCAGGAGGCCGCCGGGTCGTGGGCCGGCACGCTCGTCGCCGCGCACCCGGCCGTCGCCGCGCGCCTGCGGGCGCTCGCCGCCCGCGCCGACCGTGCGGTCTTCGGCGCCGGTGACCCCGCACCGGCGGAGGTCGACGCCTACTGGAGCGACGTCGAGGCGGTCGTCGCCGAGCTCCGCGGCACCCTGTCCCGCCGTGCCCGTCTGCGGGCGCTGGCCTCGGTGGCGTCGCTGCGGCGCCCCTCCCGGCGGGCCGGTGCGTCCGGCCCCCGGTCCCGTCCGACGCGCGGCCGGTCCGCGCGTCGTCCCCCTCGTCCCCGAGGAGAACGATGACCCGCACGTCCCTGCGACCACCGGTCGGCGACCAGCCCGCGGGGCTGGGGCGACGCTTCGTCGCCGTCGCCGTCGACCAGGTGCTCGTCCTGCTCCTCGGCGGCGGCCTGGTGGTGCTGGCCCTGGCCGACGCGGTCCGTGCCGTGGTCGGCGGCGCGGAGCCCGGGTCCGTCGCCGGCGCGGTCCCCGTGCCGCTGCTCGTCGCCGGCACCGTCGTGGCCGCCGTGCTGACCCTCGTGCAGTGGCTGCTGCACGGCCGGCTCGGCTGGACGCTCGGGCGCCTGCTGCTCGGTGTGCGCACGGTCGACGCCGACGCCCGGACGCCCGTCGGGGCGTGGCGGGTGCTCGTGCGCGGCCTCGTCGTGGCCGCGGGGGCGCTGGCGTGCGGCGTCGGCCAGATCGTGGTGCTGGCGTCACCGCTGCTGGACCGCACCGGCAGGCGTCGGGGATGGCACGACCAGGCCGTCGGCGCCGAGGTGCTCCGGGTCGACCGTCAGGAGGCCGCCCGGAGGGCGGCCCGTGCGGGTGCCCGGGCCCGGGGCACGGACGGGCCGGGCCTGGTGCCGCCGGTGCCGGGCCTCGGCGACGGCGCACCGGTGCCCGCGCAGGCCGTCCCCGTGCAGGCCGTGGCCCCCCGCCCCGGCGCCTCCTCGCCCGGGCCGGGCACGCCGTCGGCCGGCGTCCCGACCGCCACGGGCGCGCTGCGCCTGGCCCCCCTGCACCAGCAGCGCTCAGGCCCCGACCTCGACACCCGTGCGGTGCCGCTGGTGCGCCCGGGCTCGCCCGACCTCGTCTTCGGCCTCGCCCCCGAGCTGGAGATGACCCGGCCCGCACCGCCACGGGCCGACGTGCGTCCCGTGCAGCCGGAGCCGGGTGCGCGGGGCGCGCGGCTGGCGTTCGACGACGGCCGGGTCGTGGTGGTGGAGGCCAGCGCCCTCGTCGGACGCAACCCCGCACCGGCCCCGGGCGTGCAGGTCGTGCGCGTGATGGACCCGGGTCGCTCGGTGTCCAAGACGCACCTGCAGGTGGGCGTGGACGCGGACGGCGCGTGGGTCGCGGACCGCGGGTCGACCAACGGCACGGTCGTCACGCTGCCCGACGGCCAGCAGGTGGTGTGCCGGGTCGACCACCCCGTGCGGCTGCGTCCCGGCGCGACGGTGCAGCTCGGGGACTGCACGTTCCGGGTGCTGGCCGTCCCGGCGGGAGATGGACGGGCGTCCGTGCCCTGACCGTCCTAGAGTCGTGGCATGGCCGGCGACCGCCCGGCTGCGCGGATGCAGCTGGTCGAGATCGCCGACCCGGACGAGGACGTCCCGCCCGGGCCGGCGCCCTCTCGTGCGCGCCCGCCGCGCGGTCGGACCCCGGGTGACGACCCGACCCCGGGCGGTGCACGGTGGCTCCCGTGGTGGGCGTGGTCGCTCGCGGCGGTGCTCGTCCTGGTGGTCGTGGCGGCCGTCGTCGCGACCGGGGCGGTCGCCCGGCGCGCGGACGCCCGGGCCGACCGGCTCGCGCAGCTGCCGGGGTTCGTGCGGGCGCTGGACCACACGCCGCGCGAGGTGTGGCGCGCCGCCGTGCCGCACCGGTACGGCACGGTGCTGGCCGCGGGCGGGACGCTCGTCACGGTCTCGGACGTCACCGGCACGTGGACGGTCACGGGCCGTGACCCCGTGACCGGGGGAGCGGCGTGGGAGCAGGACGTGGTCGAGGTCTCCCGGGCGGGGTTCGAGACCGTGTCGGTCGTGTGCCTGCCTGGCCCGGCCGCCAGCACCCTGGTGGTGTGCGGCTGGGTGGAGCCGGGCGTCGTCTACGGGCGTCGCCAGACGCCGGAGCCGGTGGTGCCGGTGACCCGCCTCGTCGCGTTCGACGCGTCGTCCGGCGCACCCGCGGGATCCTGGCAGGTGCGCCAGCGGCTCGTGGGCGTGGGGCGCGTCGGCGACGACCTCGTGGTCGCCACGGCCACCCCCGACCGGCGGGTCCGCGTGGAGCGCCGCGCGGGGGCCGACGGCACCCTGCGGTGGGGCGTGACGAGCCAGGACGAGCGCGTGACGACCGACGGGTCGCGGCCCGACCCGCGGCTCGAGGTCGGCGAGGACCTGGTCGTGCTGACGGGCACCTCGACGGCGGTCCTCGACGCGGTGGACGGGGAACGGCTGTCCGGCAGCGCGTCGGGCCGCCAGCTGCTCGTCGTCCCCCTCACGGGTGGCGGCTTCGCGTCGTGGGCGTCCACCGGTGACGCCCGCCTGCACGACGCCGACGGCGAGGTCCGGGCCCAGGTCGTGGGCCTGCCCGTGCGGCTGTCCGCGGACGACCGCTCGTCGGGCGCGCTGCTGGTCGACCTCGGGCGCCGGGTCGTGGCGGTCGACCCCGACGACGGGGCGCAGCGCTGGGAGCAGGTGGTGCCGCTGTCGCCCGTCGCGGTCGTGGACGGCGTGGTGGTGCTGGGCGGCGACGTCGGGGTCGGTGCCGTCGACGCCGGGGACGGCGCGGTGCTGTGGCAGCAGCGGGTGCCGCAGGTCGTGCCGTTCGGGCCGGTGACCGACGGCCTCGTGGTGGTCGGCCCCGAGCCGGCCCCGGGCGACGGGTGGGCGCTCGTCGGCCGCGGGCTGCGGGACGGGGTGCGGGTGTGGTCGGTCCCGCTGCCCGACGGCGCCCGCGGGCTGGACGTGGTCGGGGGGCGCATGGTCGTGCGGACCTCCGACGAGGTGGTCGTGCTCGGCTGAGGTGCGCCCGGGTGTCCGCGGTGCGGACCGGTCGCGTGCCGGGTTGCCGCAGGTGCGGGCCACGGGGGTATGGTCGCCTGGTGCCGACGTCCCTGCTTCTCCTTCGTCGCCGCGGCGAGGCCTTCTAGGCCGGATCCTCGCCGCGGTGTGCGCCGTGCCGGCTGACCCCGCCGAGACCCCGCGACGAAGGACGACCCCATGAGCGAGCAGACGACCACCCCCGGCACGACCCCCCGGACGACCAGCGCCCCCGCCGCCGGGCGCAACCCCCAGCAGCCGTCGGGCATGCCGGCGCACCGCTACCGCCCGTTCCACGAGCAGATCACCGTCGACCTGCCCGACCGGACCTGGCCGTCGCGGCGCATGACGACCGCCCCGCGGTGGTGCGCGGTCGACCTGCGCGACGGCAACCAGGCGCTGATCGAGCCGATGAGCCCCGCCCGCAAGCTCGAGATGTTCGAGCTGCTGGTCTCGATGGGCTACAAGGAGATCGAGGTCGGCTTCCCGTCGGCGTCGCAGACGGACTACGACTTCGTGCGGATGCTCATCGAGGAGGGCCGCATCCCCGACGACGTGGTCATCCAGGTCCTGACGCAGGCGCGCGAGCACCTCATCGAGCGGACGTACGAGTCCATCGCGGGCGCCAAGCAGGCGATCGTGCACCTGTACAACTCGACGTCGGTGCTGCAGCGCGAGGTCGTGTTCCGCTCCGACGAGGACGGGATCGCCGACATCGCCGTCTCGGGCGCACGGTTCTGCAAGAAGTACGAGGAGCTCGTGCCGGACACCGAGGTGTTCTACGAGTACAGCCCCGAGTCGTACACGGGCACCGAGCTGGAGTACGCGGTGCGCGTGTGCAACGCGGTCCTCGACGTGCTGGAGCCGACGCCCGAGCGCAAGGTCATCATCAACCTGCCGGCGACCGTCGAGATGGCCACGCCCAACGTGTACGCCGACTCGATCGAGTGGATGGGCCGGCACCTGCACCACCGCGAGAACGTCGTCATCTCGCTGCACCCGCACAACGACCGTGGCACGGCGGTGGCCGCCGCCGAGCTGGGCTACCTGGCCGGTGCGGACCGCATCGAGGGCTGCCTGTTCGGCAACGGCGAGCGCACGGGCAACGTCGACCTGGTGACGCTGGGCATGAACCTGTTCAGCCAGGGCATCGACCCGCAGATCGACTTCTCCGACATCGACCGCGTGCGGCGCACGGTCGAGCGGTGCAACCAGATGCCCGTGCACGAGCGCCACCCCTACGGCGGCGACCTCGTCTTCACGGCGTTCTCCGGCTCGCACCAGGACGCGATCAAGAAGGGCCTGGACGCGCTGCAGGTGCGCGCGGACGCGGCCGGGACGAGCGTCGACGAGGTCGAGTGGGCGGTGCCGTACCTGCCCATCGACCCGAAGGACGTCGGCCGCTCCTACGAGGCGATCATCCGCGTGAACTCCCAGTCCGGGAAGGGCGGGATCTCCTACCTGCTGAAGTCCGAGCGGGACCTGGACCTGCCGCGGCGCCTGCAGATCGAGTTCTCCCAGGTCGTGCAGCGGCACACCGACACGTACGGCACCGAGGTCACGGCCGACGAGCTGTGGTCGATCTTCAGCGACGAGTACCTGCCGGCGACGCCGGGCGGGCACCTGGAGCCGTGGGGCCGGTTCGCGCTGCGCGGCACGCGCGCCACGAGCACCGAGGGCGGGCAGGACACCCTGGAGGTCGACCTCGTCGACCGCGGTGTCGAGCGGACCCTGCGCGGCACGGGCAACGGCCCGGTCGCGGCGTTCGTCGACGCGCTGGCCGAGGTCGGCGTGCGCGTGTCCGTGCTCGACTACGCCGAGCACGCGCTGTCGTCCGGCGGCGACGCCACGGCTGCCGCGTACGTCGAGTGCGCCATCGGCGACGACGTGCTGTGGGGCGTCGGCATCGACCCGTCGATCACGACGGCCTCGCTCAAGGCGATCGTGTCCGCGGTCAACCGCCACGAGCGCTGACGCGGTCCACGACGACGGTCCGGCAGCAGCCGGACGACGGCCGGTCCCGGGTGCGGGGCCGGCCGTCGTCGTCCGGCCGTCCGCGTCCCGCCGTCCTCCGTCGTCAGCCGGTCGCCGACGTCCGGGCGGGGGACACGGGCTGGCGCAGGATCGTCCGCAGGCGCTCCGGTGCGGTGCGCCGGGGGTCGCCGAGGTAGATCTCGTGGTGCCGGCCCCGCATCCGCAGCCCGCGGGCGGCGACGTGCTCGTCGTGCATCCGCGCGAGGACGGGTCCCTCGGCGTCGTACGGCCCGACGTGCAGCGTCTGCACGCACAGCCCCTCGTCGAGGGTCTCCAGGCGCAGGGCGTCGAGGGACGGTCCGCGTCCGGCGACGCGCACGGCGTCCCGTGCGGCCTCGACGACCCCGGGCGTCACGGTGCCGGGCATCATGATCATCACCGTCCACGCCCACCGGGACTTCTCGCGCGCCGTCGTGAAGGCCGCCATGTCGTCGGCCCACCACAGCGCCTCCAGGGGCATCACCGTGTGGTCCTCGCCCTGCGCGCGGCACAGGGCCTTGACCTTGTACGCGACGGGGTAGAGCGTCGCGAGCGCGTCCCGGTAGGCGTCGCAGGTGTTGGGGTCGCCCTCGCCGTCGACCATGAGGTACTGCAGCACCGGCACGGTCACCAGCTCGACGGCGCCCCGGGGCGCGCGGTACGTCGGGACGAGCCTCTTGTGGTCGGTCGTCATCGGCTGTCCTCACGGTCGGCCACCCCGGCGGTGGCGGGTCCCGTCGCCATCCTCGCGCACCGTGCCGGCACCGTGCGGCCGTCTCCGGCCTCCCCGTGCGGCGGCGTGGGCGGCACGGGGCAGAATGCTCCGGTGAGCCTCTACCGCGACGAGGCGATCGTGCTGCGGACCCACGCGCTGGGCGAGGCCGATCGGATCGTCACCCTCCTGACCCGTGGTCACGGCAAGGTCCGTGCCGTGGGCAAGGGCGTGCGTCGCACGACCTCGCGGTTCGGCTCGCGGCTGGAGCCGTTCATGCACGTCGACCTGCAGCTGAGCACCGGGCGGTCGCTGGACGTGGTGACCCAGGCCGAGACGATCGGCGCGTACGGCCGCCGCGTCGGCGAGGACTACACCCTCTACACCGCGGGCACGGTGATGCTCGAGACCGCCGAGCGCCTGGTCGAGGCCGAGCACGAGCCCGCCGTGCCGCAGTACTGGCTCCTCGTCGGAGCGGTCCGTGCGCTCGCGACCCGCGAGCACAGCCCGGGCCTCGTGCTGGACTCGTACCTGCTGCGCGCCCTGGCGATCGCCGGGTGGGCGCCGAGCTTCACCGACTGCGCCCGTTGCGGCGCGCCGGGGCCGCACCACGCGTTCGCGCCCGCGGTCGGCGGTGCCGTCTGCGGCGCGTGCCGCCCGCCCGGTGCCGCAGCGCCCGCGCCGGAGACGTTCACGCTGCTCGCGGCCCTGCTCGGCGGCGACTGGCCGGTCGCCGACGCCAGCCACGAGCGGCACCGCGTCGAGGGCAACGGCCTCGTCGCGGCCTTCTGCCAGTTCCACCTCGAGCGCCGCCTGCGCTCGCTGCCGATGGTCGAGAGGATCTGATGCCCGTCCCGCCCCCGCCCCACCCGAGCGGTGCCCGCCCCCCGGCGGTCCCGCGCGCCCTGGTGCCCAAGCACGTGGCCGTCGTCATGGACGGCAACGGCCGCTGGGCCAACGCCCGTGGTCTGCCGCGCACGGCCGGGCACGAGGCGGGCGAGGCCTCGCTGATCGAGGTCGTGGCCGGTGCGATCGAGGTCGGCGTCACGCACGTGTCGGCGTACGCGTTCTCGACGGAGAACTGGTCGCGCTCGCCCGACGAGGTGCGGTTCCTCATGGGGTTCAGCAAGGACGTGCTGCGCCGCCGGCAGGACACCCTGGACTCGTGGGGCGTGCGCATCCGCTGGGCGGGGCGCCGTCCGCGCCTGTGGCGGTCGGTCGTCTCCCAGCTGGAGGAGGCGGAGCGCGCCACGGCGGGCAACTCGACGTGCACGCTCACGATGTGCGTGAACTACGGCGGACGCGCGGAGATCGCCGACGCGGCGCAGGCGATCGCCCGTGAGGTCGCGGCGGGC
The DNA here is from genome assembly GCF_006715865.1 of Cellulomonas sp. SLBN-39. NCBI lineage: Bacteria > Bacillati > Actinomycetota > Actinomycetes > Micrococcales > Cellulomonadaceae > Cellulomonas > Cellulomonas sp. SLBN-39. The sequence goes on from NZ_VFOA01000001.1 coordinate 3,196,047, forward strand.
AGGCTGAAGCCGGACAAGGTCAACGAGAAGATGTTCGCGCGGTACCTCGACGAGCCCGACATGCCGGACGTCGACCTGTTCCTGCGGTCGTCCGGCGAGCAGCGGATCTCCAACTTCCTGCTCTGGCAGTCGGCGTACGCGGAGATGATCTTCCTCGACGAGCCGTGGCCCGACGTGGACCGCCGGCACCTGTGGCGGGCGGTCGAGCAGTACGCGCGGCGCGACCGGCGCTACGGCGGGGCGGTGGACCGGCCCGGGGCGACCGCGCCCGTGGGTGGCGCCCGCTAGCGTGCCGTCCATGACGAGCACGGGTGTGCGGGTGGGGATGGTCACGTTCGACACGCGCGACGCGGTGCGCCTCGCGTCGTGGTGGGCGGGCGCGCTGGGTGGCCGGGTCGAGCAGCACGAGGGGTTCGCGATGCTGCTGCCCGCTGCGCCGGGCGGGCTGACCCTGGGCTTCCAGCAGCTCGACGACCCGACCCCGGGCAAGAACCGGCAGCACCTCGACCTCGCGGCGGACGACGTCGCGGCCACGGTCGGGCGTCTGGTCGCCGCGGGGGCGCAGCCGGTCGGGGAGCACTCCCTGCCGGACGGCTTCACGTGGACGGTGCTGGCGGACCCCGACGGCAACCAGTTCTGCGTGTCGCCCGCGCACGGCTCCTGACGGCCGGTCCGGCCCCGCACGGCCACAGGGCGGGCGCCGGTCGGGCACCGGGCCAGGCGCAGGCGTCGGGTCGGGCGCCGGGGCCTCAGGTGTCGTGGCGGTCGGGATCGGCGACGACGAGCGCGGGCTCGGTGCGCCGGCGGCGGCGCACCGCGGCGCCCACGACCGTCCCGAGCACGAGCACGACCGCACCGAGCGCGGCGAGCCCCCACGGCGACCCGGCGGCGAGCGTGACGGCGCCCCAGACGGCCCCCATGCCGACCGTGCCCCACACGACCGCCCAGGCGGCGGAGCCGGGGAGCGACGCGAGCGTGAAACGCAGGTACGGCATGCGCACGAGGCCCGAGCCGAGGAACACCGCGGTCTGCACGCCGACCGTGACGTAGGCCAGGGTCACGGCGGCCGGCCCCCACCGGTGCACGAGGGCGATGCCCCGCCGGGCCCCGGGGGTCGCGGAGACCCGCGCGGCCCGCTCGACGGTCCGCTGCCACCCGGCGGGTCCGCGGCGGCGCAGACCCTCGTGCTGCGCACCGCGGGCGACGGCCCGCCCGGCCCAGTACGTCAGGTGCGAGCGGGCGAGGACGATGGCGAAGAGGGCGACGAGCACCACGGCGACGGGCAGCCCGCCGAGCCCGTACTCGCGCGCGACGTCCGTCATGCCCCCGATCCTACGTGGCTCCTGAGGTCTGCCTAACCTGCGCCCGGGCGGGTCACCCGGCCGGGCGCGTGGCCGGCGCCGGCGTGCAGGCGTCGTCGCCGACGGCCGTGCGGCCCTGCGGGGGCAGGTCGACGTCGTCGGGGACCGAGGGGTGCGGGTCGCCCGGCGTCGGGCGTCGCCGCTGGACGAGCGGCCGCACCACCGAGCCCGCCGCGTACAGGCCGATCGCGAGCACGACGATCGTCGCGCCCGGCGGGACGTCGTTCCAGTAGGTGAACGTCAGGCCGACGACGCTGACGACGACGCCGATCGCCGACGCGACGGCCATGGTGCGGCCGAACGACCGGGCGAACAGCTGCGCGGTCGCGACCGGGACGATCATCAGGGCGCTGACGAGCAGCAGCCCGACGACGCGCATCGCGATGGTGACGGTCAGGGCGGCGAGCGCGGCCACGGCCATCGACACCAGGCGCACCGGCAGACCGCTGGCGCGCGCGAACTCCTCGTCGTGGCTCACGGCGAACAGCACCCAGCGCAGGCCCACGCCGACGCCGAGCACGAGCACGGCCAGCGCCACCGTCCACCACAGGTCGGCGGTGGTGACGGTGGCGATCGAGCCGAACAGGTAGCTCATGAGGTTGGCGTTGGTGCCGCCGGCGACCTTGATGAGCAGCACGCCGCCCGCGATGCCGCCGTAGAACATGATCGCCAGCGCGAGGTCGCCGCTCGTGCGGCCGCGCTCGCGCACCAGCTCGATCACGACGGCACCGACGACGGCCGCGACGACCGCCCCGGGCACGGCGAGCGCGTCGGCCGGGCTCACGGCCGCCCAGCTGCCGACGAGCCAGCCCAGCGCCACACCGGTGAGGGCGACGTGGCCGACGCCGTCGCCCATGAGCGCGAGGCGCCGCTGGACGAGGAACGTGCCGACGACGGGGGCGGTCGCGCCCACCAGGACGGCCGCGACGAGCGCCCGCTGCATGAGGGGCGAGGTGAGCATGAGCGCGAGCTCGGACCACCAGGTCACGGGGCCACCCCCAGCGTGAGGTCGGGGCCGTCCTGCGGCGTGGCGGGGTCGGCGTGCGGGTGGGTGTGGTCGTGCCCGGCGCCGCCGTGCTCGGCACGCGCGTGGACGGGGTCGCCGTCGTGCACGACGCGCCCGTGCCGCAGCACCACGGTCCGGTCGATCAGCGGGGCGAAGGGGCCGATCTCGTGCAGGATCACCACGACGGTCGTGCCCTCGTCGCGCAGGCGCGCGACGGTGGAGACGAAGGCCTCCTGGGTGGGCAGGTCGATGCCGGACGTCGGCTCGTCGAGCACGAGCAGCCGGGGACGGCGCACGAGCGCCCGGGCGATGAGGACCCGCTGCTGCTGCCCGCCGGAGAGCTCCTGCACGCGACGGTCCTGCAGGTCGCCGACGCCGAGCTCGGAGAGGGCGGCCCGGGCGCGGGCCCGGCGGTCGCGCGGCGGGACGAGCCGTCGGCCGTGCAGGGTGCCGGAGACGACGACCTCGAGGGCGGTGGTGGGCACGCCCCCGCCGGCGGCCATGCGCTGGGGCACGTACCCGACGCGGTCCCAGGGCACGCGCGGGCCCAGCGGTGCGCCGAGCAGGCGGACCTGCCCGGCGGCCAGGGGCACGACCCCGAGGAGGGAGCGCACGAGCGTCGACTTGCCCGACCCGTTGGCGCCCAGGAGCGCGAGCACCTGGCCGGACGGGACGAGCAGGTCGACGCCGCGCACGATCTGCTGGCCGCCCAGCGTCACGTGGACGCCGGTGGCCTCGAGCGCTGCTTCGGTCACGAGCAGGACAATGCCACGCTCAGCGCGTCGAGGTTGGCCTCGGCGACCGAGAAGTAGTCCTGCGTCTCGTCGGTCAGGCCCTCCAGCGGGTCGAGCAGGGCGGCCTCGACGCCGAGGTCGGCGGCCAGGGTCTCGGCGACCTTGGGGCTGACGAGGGTCTCGAAGAAGATCGTCGTGACGCCCTCGGCCTCGACGAGCTCGCCGACCTCGCGCAGACGGGCGGGGGACGGCTCGGCCTCGGGGTCGAGACCGGAGATGCCGACCTGCTCGAGGTCGTAGCGCAGCGCCAGGTACCCGAACGCCTCGTGCGAGGTCACGAACGTGGTGCGCTCGCAGGTGGCCAGGCCGGCGGCGTAGGCCTCGTCGAGGGCCGTGAAGCGGTCGGCGAGCTCGTCGGCGTTGGCCTGGTAGGTGGCGGCGCCGTCGGGGTCGACCTCGGCGAGGGCGTCGGCGACGGCCTGCGCGACGGCGGGCATGCGGCTGGGGTCGAGCCAGAAGTGCGGGTCGAGCTCGCCCTCCGCGTGCTCCTCCTCGGCGTGCTCGTGCTCGTCCTCGGCGTGCTCCTCGTCGGCGTGCTCGTCCTCCGCCCCGTGGTCGTGGCCGTCGTCGGCGCCCGTGACCTGCAGGTCGGCGACGTCGGTGGCGTCGACGACGTGCGCGGGGGCGGACTGCTCGACGGCCTCGTCCACGGCGGCCTGGAAGCCGGACTGGTAGACGACGAGCTGCGCGGCGGAGACGGACGCGACCTGGGCGGGGGAGAGCTCGACGTCGTGCGGCTCGGCGCCCGGGGGCGTGAGGGAGGTGACGGCGACGCGGTCGCCGCCGACCTGCTCGGTGACGAGCTGCAGCGGGTAGAACGACGCCAGGGCCTCGACCGCGGCGTCGTCCGAGCCGCCTGCCGGAGCGGCGCCGGACGAGCAGCCGGCGACGAGGAGGGCGGGGAGCGCGAGCAGCGCGAGGGCGCGGGAGGACCTGGACATGAGACCGATTCTCACCGAACCCGAGAATGGTTGTCAAAGTCGCAGGTGCCGGCGGGTGCGCGCGGCGTTGCGCCCGTCCGGGCCGCCTGCGCCCGCCGGTAGCCTGGGGAGGTTGTGCCCCGCGGCATCCGGTCGCGGGCTTCCTCGACCCAGGAGAACCTCGTGGCACCGTCCGCAGCACCCTCACGCCTCGACGCCGTCGTCGCCCTCGCCAAGCGCCGCGGGTTCGTCTTCCCCAGCGGTGAGATCTACGGCGGCACGCGGTCGGCCTGGGACTACGGGCCGCTGGGCGTCGAGCTCAAGGAGAACATCAAGCGCCAGTGGTGGCGCACGATGGTGCAGGGCCGTGACGACGTCGTCGGCCTCGACTCCTCCGTGATCCTTCCCCGCCAGGTGTGGGTGGCCTCGGGCCACGTCGGCGTGTTCACCGACCCGCTCACCGAGTGCCTGTCGTGCCACAAGCGGTTCCGCGAGGACCACCTCCTGGAGGACTTCGAGGCCAAGAAGGGCCGCGCCCCGGAGAACGGCCTGGCCGACCTCGCGTGCCCCAACTGCGGCACCCGCGGGCGCTGGACCGAGCCGCGCGACTTCAACATGATGCTCAAGACGTACCTCGGCCCGGTCGAGGACGAGTCCGGGCTGCACTACCTGCGGCCCGAGACCGCGCAGGGCATCTTCGTGAACTTCCGCAACGTGTACACCGCGGCGCGCATGAAGCCCCCGTTCGGCATCGGCCAGATCGGCAAGTCGTTCCGCAACGAGATCACGCCCGGCAACTTCATCTTCCGCACGCGCGAGTTCGAGCAGATGGAGATGGAGTTCTTCGTCGAGCCCGGCACCGACGAGACGTGGCACCAGTACTGGATCGACGCGCGCACCGCCTGGTACACCGACCTCGGCATCAGCCCGGACAACCTGCGCCACTACGAGCACCCGGCCGAGAAGCTCTCGCACTACTCCAAGCGCACGGTCGACATCGAGTACCGCTTCGGCTTCACCGGCGGGGAGTGGGGCGAGCTCGAGGGCATCGCCAACCGCACCGACTTCGACCTGTCGACGCACGGCGAGCACTCCGGCCAGGACCTGGCGTACCGCGACCAGGCCAAGAACGAGAAGTACGTGCCCTACGTCATCGAGCCCGCCGCGGGCCTGACGCGCTCCCTCATGGCGTTCCTGGTCGAGGCGTACCACGAGGACCAGGCGCCCAACACCAAGGGCGGCGTCGACACCCGCGTCGTGCTGCGCCTCGACCCGCGCCTGGCGCCGGTCAAGGCCGCGGTGCTGCCGCTGTCGCGCAACGAGCAGCTCTCGCCCAAGGCCCGCGACCTCGCGGCCGAGCTGCGCCGCAGCTGGAACGTCGACTTCGACGACGCGGGCGCGATCGGGCGCCGGTACCGCCGTCAGGACGAGATCGGCACGCCGTTCTGCATCACCGTCGACTTCGACACGCTCGAGGACCACGCCGTGACCATCCGGCACCGGGACGAGATGACGCAGGAGCGGGTCGCGCTCGACCAGGTCGCCGGGTACCTCGCCCAGCGCCTCGTCGGCGCCTGAGGCCCGTGCCGACGGGCGCACCCGTGCCTGCGGGCGCCGGCGCGCCCGTCGGCGTCGCGCCGCGCAGCCGCGACCTGCCGGCGTCCTTCGACGCGCAGGTCGTGGCCGCGGTCGACGCACGCCTGGCGGGCGTCGCGCGCGAGCACGGCGTGGCCGTGCCGTGGGCGGTCGAGAGCGGCAGCCGCGCGTGGGGCTTCCCCTCGCCCGACAGCGACTACGACTGCCGGTTCCTGTACGTGCGCACCGTGGACGCGTACCTCGACCCGTGGCCCGCGCGCGACGTGGTCGAGACCCCGCTGGACGCCGTCCTCGACGTCAGCGGGTGGGACGTGCTCAAGGCCGTGCGGCTGGCGGTGGCGGGCAACGCGACCGTCGGGGAGTGGTTGCGGTCCCCGCACGTCTACGCCGGCCACGAGGACTTCCGCGAGGAGCTGCTCGCGCTCGTCGACGCCGTCAGCGACCGGGCGCGCGTCGTGCGGCACTACGCGCACGTCGGCGCCGACCACTGGGACCGCTCCGGCGCGGCCGCGGGTCGGACGGTGCCGCTGAAGAAGGTGCTCTACGCGGTGCGTCCCGCGGCGGTGCTGGCGTGGTTCGACGCGCACCCGGGCGCGCTGGTCCCGCCGATGGCGCTCGACGCGCTCCTCGACGGCGCACCCGTGCCCGGGGACGTCCGCGCCGCCGTGGCGGACCTCGTCGCGGCCAAGGCCGTCACGCGCGAGCTCGGCACCGGTGTCGTGCCGCCCGTCCTGCGCGCCTGGGTGCAGGGCCGCCTCGACCGGTCGGACCTCCCGGCCACCCACGACGCGTCCGAGCCGGAGCGTCGGGCGCGGGCGGCCGACGGGTTCCGTGCGCTCGTGCGCCGGTGGGCGCCCTGACGTCCGACGCCCCGGTCGGTCAGCCGGCGAGCCGGGCAGCGAGGTCGTGCACCGCGGCCGGGACGTCCCCGGCCTGGCAGCCGGCCCGGTCGTCGGTCGTGCAGCCGGCGACCTCGACCTCGCCGCCGCGGACGTAGGCGACCCCGGAGGACACCTCGGCGAAGGAGTCCGTGGCCGGCGGGCGGACCGCCAGGACGTAGGCCCGGCGGTCCGTCGAGTCCCCGTCGAGCGCGAACGTCGGGACCTCGACGAGCGTGCGGCCCTCCTCCGCGTCGCCGACCCACCACAGCACGTGGGTGACGCCGTCGGGCACGAGCCCGGCGTAGGCGACCCGGTCGAGGCCGTCGCCCAGGGTGGCCGACGCGCGGTCCTGGTCCAGCGGCAGGCCGGCGTGCTCGCCGCCCCAGCCGACGTCGAGGACCCCGTCGCGGACCTGCAGCGTGACCTGCCGGCCGTGCAGGGACCCGACGTCCTCGGCGCCGGGGTCCACGGACGTGACCGCACCGACCCCCGGGGCCAGGCCCGTGCGGGTGCCGTGCAGCATCAGGCCCTCGGTCAGCAGGAACCACACGAGCGCGGCCACGACGAGCGCGCCCACGACCCCTGCCGTCCCGCCGACCACGCGCAGCGGCCTGCGCGCCGCACCCTGACGAACCGCCACGTCCCCCATGCTGCCCCCCGAGCCGGTGCCGATGTCCTCGCAGGCTAGCGGCCGGGGACGGCCCGCGTCCGGGACTTGCCGGTGCGGGTCCGCGCCCGTCGGAGCGCCCGGGCCGTCAGGGGGTGCGACGGGTCAGCGCGACCACGGGGATGGTCCGCGTCGTCTTCTCCTGGTAGCCGCGGAACCCGTCGGACGCCGCGGTGAACCGTGCCCAGGCGGTGTCGCGACCGGCGCCCGTGAGCTCGCGCGCGTGCACGGGCACGGTCCCGTCGTCGGGGGTCTCGACGACGGTGTCGGGGTGGGCGAGCAGGTTGTGGAACCACGCGGGGTGCTCGGGCGCACCGGCCTTCGACGCCGCGACGAGCCACGTGTCCTCGTCGTCACGGATCGCGAACACCGGCGAGACGCGCGCGGCGCCCGTGCGCGCACCGGTGTGGTGCAGCAGGACGAGGCTGCGGCCGAAGCCCATGGTGGTCACGGTGCCGCCGTTCGCGCGGAACTCGGCGACGATCTGCTCGTTCCAGTCGGCCATGGGTGCTCCTCCTGCCGGGTGCGGGCACGGCTGCGCCCGGGTGCCAGCCTGCCCCAGCGGTGCCCGGCGGCGCGACCGCGCGTGCGCTCAGGGCTGCGGCGGCGCCACGAGCAGGTCCGCACCGGCGCGGGCGCGGACCTGGGCGACGTGGTCGGCGTCGCCCGGCAGGCCGGCACGCACGAGCAGGGCCGCGACCTGCTCGTCCGTCAGCGGCGACGGGCCGCCGCGCAGGGCGGCCGCCATGGCGAGGGAGGCGACCACGCCGTCGACCGCGTCGCCGGGGGTGCCCTCGAGGAAGGCGGGCACGCCGGGCGGCAGGAACGAGGGGAGCGGGGAGTCGTCGGTCACGCCCCGATCGTCGCAGGTCGGGCCCCGTCCGCGGACCCGCCCCGCCGTCGGGCGACAATGGGGGCATGACCACGACGCCCGAGACGCTCCCGGCCGCCGCGGGCGACGCGCGCGCCCCCGGCGCGGTGCTCCCGCCGCTGCACATCGGCCCCCTCACCGTCACGACGCCCGTGGTGCTCGCGCCCATGGCCGGGGTGACCAACGCCGCGTTCCGGCGGCTGTGCCGCGAGTCGGGCGCGGGCCTGTACGTCGCCGAGATGGTCACCAGCCGCGCGCTCGTCGAGCGCAGCCCCGAGTCGTTCCGCATCATCTCGTTCGAGCCCGACGAGGTCCCGCGCTCCGTCCAGCTCTACGGCGTCGACCCCGTGACGATCGGTGCGGCGGTGCGCCTGCTCGTCGAGGAGGACCGTGCCGACCACGTCGACCTGAACTTCGGCTGCCCGGTGCCCAAGGTCACCCGCCGCGGCGGCGGAGCCGTGCTGCCGTGGAAGCGGGAGCTGTTCGCCTCGATCGTGCGCGCCGCGGTCGACGCGGCCCGGCCGCACGGCGTGCCGGTGACCGTGAAGATGCGCAAGGGCATCGACGACGACCACCTCACCTACGTCGAGGCCGGCCTGACCGCCCAGGACGCCGGCGTCGCGTCCGTCGCGCTGCACGGCCGCACCGCCGCCGACTACTACTCCGGCACCGCCGACTGGGACGCGATCGCCACCCTCAAGGAGGCCGTGACCGACATCCCCGTGCTCGGCAACGGCGACATCTGGTCCGCCGAGGACGCCCTGGCGATGGTCGCGCACACCGGCTGCGACGGCGTCGTCGTCGGCCGTGGCTGCCAGGGCCGCCCGTGGCTGTTCGCCGACCTCGCCGCCGCGTTCGCCGGCTCCGACGAGCGCATCCGCCCCGGCCTCGGCGAGGTCGCACGGGTCGTGCGCCGTCACGCCGAGCTCATGGTCGACCACTTCGGCGAGGAGTCGAAGGCGCTGCGCGAGATGCGCAAGCACATGGCCTGGTACCTCAAGGGCTACGTCGTCGGTGGGGAGACCCGGGCCGCGCTCGGGCTGGTGTCCTCCCTCGCCGAGCTCGACGACCGCCTCGCGGGCCTCGACCTCGACCAGCCGTACCCGGGCGACGCCGCCGAGGGCCCGCGCGGGCGTGCCGGCTCCCCGAAGCGCCCGATCCTGCCCTACGGGTGGCTGGACTCGCGCGAGCTGTCCGAGGACTTCCGCCGCGACCTGCACGAGGCCGAGCTGTCCGTCTCCGGCGGCTGAACCGGCCGCCTCACCGGGAACGGACCTCGACGCAGCCGGCGAGAGCCGCGACGGCCTGCGCGCTCGCCCCCGGCGCGCCGAGCCCCTCCTGCCCGACGGCCAGCGCCCCGGTGGCCGCGGCCCGTGCCAGCGCCCCCGGCACGGGCACGCCCGTCAGGGTGGCCTGCAGCAGCCCCGCCACGAACGCGTCGCCGGCGCCCTCGGCGTGCACGTCGCCGTCCACCGGGGCGGTCCCGACCTCGAACCACCGCTCCCCGTCGCCGTCGTGCGCCAGCGCGAGAGCCCCGGCGGCGCCCAGCGTGCACACGGCCAGGCGGGCGCCCTCGGCGACCCGGGCGCGCAGGTACGCGGCCGGGTCGTCCAGGCGCACGGCGCTCGCGACGACGACGTCGGCCGCCGCCGTGAACGCCCGCGCGTACCCGTCGGCCGCGCCGTCGTCGTCGTGCACGTCGCACCACAGCGGCACCCCGCGCCCGCGGGCGGCGACCAGCAGCGGCCGGCTGTGCTCGGCCAGGTCGGCGACGGCGGCGCCGGCACCGTCGAGCGCCGGCCCCAGGTCGACGGGCCGCACGGGTACGGCCGCCTCGGGAAGCGTGAGGTAGAGCGACACGCGGCCGCCCGTGGGGTCGAGGAGGTTCAGGTGCCGCTCGGTCGCACCGTCACGGGCCGGCAGGGCGTGCAGCGTCAGACCCGGCCGGTCGAGCGCGGCCCGCACCCGCCGGCCCGCGTCGTCGTCGCCGAGCAGGGTGCGCAGGTGCACGTCCACGCCCAGCGCCGCGAGCGTGACGGCCTTGCCGGCCGACGTGCCGCCGAGCCCGTCGGCCCATCGCTGCGCGAACGCGGTGTGCGGTCGGGGCTCGGGCAGCCGCGCCACGTGCACCACCGTGCTCCACGACGCGGGACCGGTGACCAGGACGCGGGGGAGGGCGCTCACGGGGGCGGGCCGAGGATCGTCCGTCATGCGCGCCGGCGCCGGTGGCAGCAGACTCGTCCCTCATGCGGACCGTGGGCGTCGAGGAGGAGTACCTGCTGGTCGGGGCGGGCGGAGAGCCGGCGCCGGCGGCGGACGAGGCGCTGGCCTCCGACGGGCGGACGCACCCGGAGCAGCGCGACGACGGGCGCCCCGGCGGCGTCCTCGAGCACGAGCTGAAGGCCGAGCAGCTGGAGACCGGCACGCACCCGTGCACCGACCTGCCCGCGCTGCGGGCCGAGCTGCGGGAGGGCCGGTCGCGGGCCGCCGCGGCCGCGGCCGACGCCGACGCCCGGCTCGCAGCGCTGGCGACGTCGCCGCTCGCGGGGGAGTCGCGCACCACGCCCGGGTGGCGGTACCACCGCATGGTCCGCGAGTACGCGGTGGTCGCGCGCGAGCAGCTCACCGGTGGCTGCCACGTGCACGTGGGCGTCGCCGACGACGAGGAGGGCGTGGCCGTCCTCGACCGGATCGGCGCGTGGCTGCCCGTGCTCCTCGCGCTGAGCGCGAACTCCCCGTACTGGCACGGCGAGGACACCGGCTACGCCAGCTACCGCTCGCAGGTGTGGCACCGCTGGCCGACCGCCGGCCCGACGGCACCGTTCGGGTCCGCGACGGCCTACCGGGGCGTCGTCGACGCGCTGGTGACCAGCGGCGCGGCGCTCGACGAGGGGATGGTCTACTTCGACGCCCGGCTCTCGCACCGGTACCCCACGGTCGAGGTGCGCGTCGCCGACGTGTGCCTGCGCGCCGACGACGCGCTGCTCGTCGCCGCGCTGACCCGAGCGCTCGTCGAGACCGCGGCGCGCGAGGCGGCCGACGGCGTCGCCCCGGCGACCGACCGGGAGGAGCTCCTGCGCGCCGCGACCTGGCGGGCCGGCCGGTCGGGCCTGACGTCCGAGCTCGTGGTCCCGCCCGCCTTCGCGCCGGTCAGCGCGCAGGCGGGGGTCCGTGCGCTGCTCGACCACGTGGGCCCGGCCCTCGACGACACCGGCGACACGGCGCTGGTCGCCGACCTCCTCGGCGCCGTCTGGGTGCGGGGCACGGGCTCCGCCGAGCAGCGCCGCTGGGCCCGCGACGGCGGCCTGTCCCGCGTGGTCGAGCACGCGGTCGAGGCCACCGTCGCGTGACACGGTCACGTCAGTCCTGCGCGCGCAGCCACACGGTGGTGCCGGCGGGCAGCCGCGGGTCCGCTGAGGTGCCGCCGAGGGGGTCGGAGGTCAGCAGCACCTGCGCGCCCGCGGGCAGCGGGTGGTCCTCCTCGGAGAGGTTCGCGACCACCACGACGTCGCCGTTGCGGAACGCGAGCACGTGCTCGTCGGTCACCTCCGGCAGCCACGCCATGCCGCCGCTGCCCAGCGCGCGCTCGCGGCGCAGGCGCAGCGCGGCCTTGTAGAGCTCGAGCGTCGACCCCTCGACCCCGCGCTGGCGGTCGGCGGCGAGGTCGGCCCACGCCGCCGGCTGGGGCAGCCACGTCGCCCCGGTCGGCGAGAAGCCCAGGCCCGGCGCGTCGCCCTCCCACGGCAGCGGCACCCGGCACCCGTCCCGGCCGCGCTCGGCACCACCCGTGCGGAAGAACGCCGGGTCCTGGCGCAGGTCGTCGTCCAGGGACGTGTGGTCGGGCAGGCCCAGCTCCTCGCCCTGGTACAGGTACGCCGACCCCGGCAGGCCCAGCATGAGCAGCGTCGCGGCCCGCGCCCGGTGCAGCCCCAGCGCGGCGTCGGGCTGCTCGTCGCCCGCGCCGATGCCGTTGGGCCGGTGCGTCGGGTCCGACAGGCCCAGGCGCGACGCGTGCCGCACCACGTCGTGGTTCGACATCACCCACGTCGTCGGCGCACCCACCGCGTCGTTCGCGGCGAACGACGCGGCGATCACCCGGCGCAGCGACGGCCCGTGCCACCCGGCCGCGAGGAACGCGAAGTTGAACGCCTGGTGCATCTCGTCGGGGCGCACGTACCGGGCCAGCCGCGACAGCGGCTCGACCCACGCCTCCGCGACCATCGCGCGCCCCGCGTACCCGTCCAGCACCGCACGCCACGCCCGGTAGATCTCGTGCACGCCGTCCTGGTCGAACATCGGCCCGTGGTTGCCGGACCCGTCGACCGCCTCGGTCGCGTCCGCGTCGTCGGTGCCCTCGATCATCGACACGTGCCCGTGCCAGTCGGGCAGCCCCGGCTCCTTGACCATGCCGTGCGCGACGTCGACGCGGAACCCGTCCACGCCCCGGTCGAGCCAGAACCGCAGCACGTCCTCGAACTCGGCACGCACCTCGGGGTTCTCCCAGTTGAGGTCCGGCTGCTTGGCGTCGAACAGGTGCAGGTACCACTGGCCCGGCGTGCCGTCGGGGTTCGTCGTCCGGGTCCACGCGGGCCCGCCGAAGATCGACTCCCAGTTGTTCGGGGGCTCGTCGCCGCCCGGTCCGCGGCCGTCGCGGAACAGGTAGCGCTCGCGGGCCGGCGACCCGGGGGCCGCGGCGAGCGCCTCGACGAACCAGGCGTGCTCGTCCGACGTGTGGTTCGGCACGAGGTCCACCACGACGCGCAGGCCGAGGGCGTGGGCGCGGGCCACGAGCGCGTCGGCGTCGGCGAGCGTGCCGAACAGGGGGTCGACGTCGCGGTAGTCGGCGACGTCGTACCCGGCGTCGGCCTGCGGCGAGCGGTAGAAGGGGGACAGCCACACGGCGTCGACGCCGAGGTCGACGAGGTGGTCGAGGCGGGCGGTGATGCCGGGCAGGTCGCCGACGCCGTCGCCGTCGCCGTCCGCGAACGAGCGCGGGTACACCTGGTAGATGACGGCGTGCCGCCACCAGGGGCTGTCGTCACCGTCCGGGCGGTGGACGAGCGTGTCGGGGAGGGTCTGCGTGGTCACGGGGGACGTGCCTCTCGTCGGGTGCGGGGAGGGTGCGTCGCCGGGACGGCCGGGTGCGCCGGCCGTGCTGGGGCGTGCGGGGGCTGGGTCTGGGGACGCGGTGCGGGTGGTCGGGCGGGCGTGCGGCTCAGGCGGTCGCGTCGGCGGTGGGCGCGGCGGCGTCCTCGCCGGCGGGGGCCGGGGCGGCGCCGGTGGACCCGCGCACCACGAGCTCGGGGTGGAACAGCAGCTCGGCCCGGGCGGCACGGTTGCCGGTGATCTCCGCGACCAGCGCGGAGACGGCGGCGTGGCCCATCGCGGCGACCGGCTGGCGCACGGTCGTCAGGGGCGGGTCGGTGAAGGCGATCAGGGGCGAGTCGTCGAACCCGACGACCGACACGTCCTCCGGCACGGACAGCCCCATGCTGCGGGCGGCGCGCACGGCGCCGAGCGCCATGAGGTCGGACCCGCACACCACGGCCGTGTGCCCGGACGCGAAGAGCTCGGCGGCGGCGGCCTGCCCGCCCTCGACGGTGAACAGCGTCGAGACGACGTGCGCGTCGGGGTCGCTCACGCCCAGGTGCTCGGTGAGCAGGGCGACGAACGCGTCGCGCTTGCGCCGGGACGGCACGAACCGGGTGGGGCCGACGGCCAGGCCGATCCGCCGGTGCCCCAGCTGGTACAGGTGCCGGAACGCCTGCTGCATGGCCGCGGCGTCGTCCGTCGAGACCGACGGCGCGTCGACGCCCTCGGCGAACCCGTTGACGAGGACGACCGGGATGCCGCGCCCGCGCAGGCGGTGGTACCGCTCCTTGCCGGCGGACGTGTCGGCGTGCAGCCCCGACACGAACAGGATCCCGTCGACCCCGTGCTCGAGCAGCAGCTCGACGTACTGGTCCTCGGTGGTGCCGCCGGGCGACTGCGTGCACAGCAGCGGGGTGTAGCCGCGGTCCGTGAGCATGGTCTCGATGACCTGCGCGAACGCGGGGAACACCGGGTTCGTCAGCTCGGGGACGACGAGGCCGACGAGGCCGGCCGAGCGCATCCGCAGCTTCTCGGGGCGCTCGTAGCCGAGCACGTCGAGCGCGGCGAGGACCGCCTGGCGGGCCTGCGCGGACACGCCGTGCTTCCCGTTGAGCACGCGCGAGACGGTCGCGGTGCTCACGCCCGCCTGCTCGGCGAGGTCGGTCAGTCTGGTCCGCACATGCGGCAGCGTACTGGGGTGCACCGAACCTCCTCGTCCTCGTCCGTGGGTGTCGGGCCGTTCTCGGTCCCGCCGGGGCGTCCGGCGGGCCGACGAGGACGTCGGGCCCCGCTGCCGGATCGTTACCGTAACGACTTGCAACGGCGTACGCAACGCCGTTACGGTCCGTTTCATCAGGCCAGCGTCGGCCAGGCCCACGGGCCGGCCGCACGGGGCGAACCACCGTGAACCATCCGGGAGACACACGATGCGACGGAGCATCCCGACCACCGCGGCGGCGCTGGGGCTCACCCTCGCCCTCGCCGCCTGCTCGTCCGGCTCGGGCGAGGAGGCGGAGGCGACCACCGAGGGGGCCGCCACCGCCGAGGGCACCCTGACGATGTGGGTCGACGACACCCGCATCACCGAGATGGAGCCCGTCGTCGCGGCGTTCACCGCCAAGACCGGTGTCGAGGTCGAGCTCGTGCAGAAGGCCTCGGGCGACATCGGCAAGGACTTCGTCGCCCAGGTGCCCACCGGCGAGGGCCCGGACGTCATCGTCTCGGCGCACGACGGCCTCGGCGAGTGGGTCAACAACGGCGTCGTCGCGCCCCTCGAGCTCGGCGACCAGGCGGCCGCGTTCTCCCCGGCGGCGATCGCCGGCGTCACCTACGACGGCGCGACCTACGGCACGCCCATCTCCATCGAGAACATCGCGCTCGTCCGCAACGACGCGCTCGACCCCGAGACCACCGCCACGACCTTCGACGAGCTCGTCGCCGAGGCCAAGGAGGCCGGCACGGACTTCTCCGTGCTGATCCAGCAGGGCGACGCCTCCGACCCGTACCACCTGTACCCGCTGCAGACCTCCTTCGGCGCCCCGGTGTTCGAGTCCACCGCCGACGGCTCCTACACGGACACCCTCGCCCTCGGCGGCGAGGCCGGCGACGCCTTCGCCGCCTACCTGGCCAAGCTCGGCCAGGAGCAGGTCCTCGACCTCGCGATCGACGGCGACAAGGCCAAGCAGGCGTTCCTCGACGGCCAGGCGCCGTACATCATCACCGGGCCGTGGAACACCTCGGCGTTCCTCGAGGCCGGCATGGAGATCTCCGTGCTGCCGGTGCCCAGCGCCGGCGGGGAGCCCGCGCAGCCGTTCGTCGGCGTGCAGGGCGTGTTCGTCTCCGCCAAGTCGGCCAACCCGGTGCTCGCCAACGAGCTCGTCGTGAACTTCCTCGCCACCGAGGAGGCCCAGGACATGCTCTACACCGAGGGCGGCCGCATGCCGGCCCTGACGGCCTCGGCCGAGAAGGTCGACGACCCGATCCTGCAGGGGTTCAACGAGGCCGGCGCGACCGGTGCGCCGATGCCCGCGATCCCCGCGATGAGCTCGGTGTGGGCGTCGTGGGGCGCCACGCAGGCGCAGATCGTCGGCGGCCAGGCCGGCGACCCCGCCGCCGCGTGGGAGGCGATGGTCGGCACCATCCAGGACGCGATCGACCAGGCCTGACCGGCCCGACCCGGCCCGCGGGACACGACGTCCCGCGGGCCGGGTCGTGCTCGGGGCGCGCACCGACGCCCCGACGACCGGCTCCTTCCCCCGCACACGCCCCCGCACGCCACCCCTCGCACGCCCCGCGCGCACCGCGCCCGCCCGGAGGACCCGCATGAGCGACCCGCAGGCCGTCACCACGGCCGCGCCCCCGCCGACCCTCGGCGGCGGCACCGTCACCCCGCACGCCCGCCGACGGCCGAGCCCCGGCTTCTTCGTCAAGCTCGCCCTGGTGGCCACCGTCGACGCCCTCGGCGTCTACGGCGTCCTCGCCGCTGCCGCGGTCGCGTCGTGGGGGATCGTGACCTTCCTGGTGCTGGCCCTCGTGGTCGTCAACTGGGCGTACTTCTCGCCCCGGGCGCTGCCGGCCAAGTACCTCGTGCCCGGCCTGGTCCTGCTGCTCGTGTACCAGATCTTCACGATGGCCTACACGGGCTGGGTCGCGTTCACCAACTACGGCGACGGGCACAACTCGACGAAGCAGGACGCGATCGCCTCGATCGCCGAGCAGAACGAGACCCGCGTCGAGGGGTCGCCGACCCTGCCGCTGAGCGTCGTGGAGCGGGACGGCGAGCTGGGCTTCGCGGTCGTCCAGGAGGGCGTCGTCGAGGTCGGCACCGCGCAGCAGCCGCTCGCGCCCGCGCCCGACGCGAACGTCGAGGCCGGTCGGGTCACGGCCGTCCCCGGGTGGGACGTCCTGCAGTTCGTCGACGTCGCCGGCCGCCAGGACGAGGTGACGGTGCTGCGGGTGCCGTTCTCCGACGACCCCGCGGACGGCTCCGTGCGCACCCAGGACGGCTCGACCGGCTACGTGTTCCGCCCCACCCTGGAGTACGACGAGGCCACGGACACGTTCGTCGACACCGTCGACGGGACCACCTACGCACCGTCGGACGGTGGGAACTTCGTCTCCGCGGACGGCACCGTCCTGACACCGGGCTGGCGGGTCGGCGTCGGCCTGGACAACTTCACGCGCGCCTTCACCGACTCCCGCCTGTCCGGCCCGTTCGTGCAGATCACGGCGTGGACGTTCGCGTTCGCGTTCCTGTCCGTGGCCACGACCTTCGCGCTCGGGCTGTTCCTCGCCATCGTCTTCAACGACGGCCGGGTCCGTGGGCGCAAGGTCTACCGGTCGCTGCTGATCCTCCCGTACGCGTTCCCCGGGTTCCTCTCGGCGCTCGTGTGGCGCGGGATGCTCAACGAGAAGTTCGGGTTCGTCAACGAGGTCCTGCTCGGCGGTGCGCAGGTGCCCTGGCTGCAGGACCCGTGGCTGGCCAAGGTGTCGATCGTCCTGGTCAACCTGTGGCTCGGCTTCCCGTACATGTTCCTGGTCTGCACCGGGGCGCTGCAGTCCATCCCGGCGGACACCGTCGAGGCGGCCCGCATCGACGGTGCCGGGCCCGCCCGGATCCTGCGCTCGGTCACGCTGCCGCTGCTCATGGTGTCGGTCGCGCCGCTGCTGATCTCGTCGTTCGCCTTCAACTTCAACAACTTCTCGCTGATCTACATGCTCACCGGCGGCGGCCCGAACTTCGTCGGCACGCCCGTGGTCGTGGGCCACACCGACATCCTCATCTCGATGGTCTACTCCGTGGCCTTCGAGAGCGGGACCAAGCAGTACGGGCTGGCCAGCGCCCTGTCGATCCTCATCTTCGTCGTCGTCGGGGTCGTGTCCTGGCTCGGGTTCCGGCGCACCCGCACCCTGGAGGAGATCTGATGTCCCGCACCGCGTCCGCACCGGTCCTGCGGGGGAGGCGCTGGTGGGCCGAGGTCGGCTGGCGGCACGTCGTCGGCGTCGTGATGATCGCCGTCTGCGTGCTGCCGCTGGTGTACGTGGTGTCGGCGTCGCTGAACCCCGGCGGCACGCTCACCGGCTCCAACGACCTGTTCCGCACCGTCGACCTGCGCAACTACGCCGACCTGTGGGGCCGGGGGTACGGCGGCTGGTTCGTCGGGTCGCTCGTGGTGTGCACGGCCACGTCCGTCGGCACCGTGCTCATGGGCTCGGCCGCCGCCTACGCGTTCTCCCGGTTCCGCTTCGCGGGGCGCCGCGGCGGGCTGACGTTCCTGCTGCTGGTGCAGATGTTCCCGCAGATGCTCGCGTTCGTCGCCGTGTTCCTGCTGCTGCTGTCGATCGGCGACGTGTTCCCCGCGCTCGGCCTCAACAGCCGGCTCGGCCTGGTCGCGGTCTACCTGGGCGGCGCGCTCGGGGTCAACGCGTTCCTCATGTACGGGTTCTTCAACACCGTCCCGCGCGAGCTCGACGAGGCGGCGAAGATCGACGGCGCCACCCACGGGCAGATCTTCTGGACGATCATCCTGCGGCTGGTCGCCCCGATCCTCGCGGTCGTCGGGCTGCTGTCGTTCATCGGCAGCTTCGGCGAGTTCATCATCGCCAAGGTCGTGCTGCAGCGCCCGCAGGAGTACACGCTCGCGCTCGGTCTGTACTACTGGGCCGCCGACGAGCGGACCGCGCGCTGGGGTCTGTTCGCCGCCGGTGCGGTGCTGGCCGCGATCCCCGTGGTGCTGCTGTTCCTCTTCCTGCAGAAGTACATCGTCTCGGGCCTGACCGCCGGGTCGGTCAAGGGGTGAGCGCCGCGCCCGTGCCCCACCTGCTCGACGACCCCCACCACGACGGCTCGGAGATCTACGTCCCGCCCGGCACGCCCGCCCTGGGCGACGAGGTGCCCGTGCGGGTGCGCGTCCCCGCGGGCGGCACCGAGCGGGCCGTGTGGGTGCGGGTCGTCGAGGACGGCGAGCCCCGCGTCGTGCCCGCCCGCCTCGACCGCGCCGACGCGCACGAGCGCTGGTACGTGGCCACCGTGCGCGTGCACAACCCCGTCACCGGCTACCGGTTCCTGCTCGACGAGCCCGGCGGGTACCGGTGGGTCGACCAGCGCGGCGTGCACGCCCGCGACGTCACCGACGCCCACGACCACCGCCTGTCCGTGCACGCCGCCGCCCCGGCGTGGATGCACGACGCGGTGGTCTACCAGGTGTTCCCCGACCGGTTCGCCCGCTCCGCGCACGCCGACGCCCGCCCCCTGCCGGACTGGGCCGCACCCATGGGCTGGGACGACGAGCCCGTCGCCACCGGCGACACGGGTCGCCAGCTCGCCGGCGGCGACCTGCGCGGCGTCCAGGACCGCCTCGACCACCTCCAGCGCCTCGGCGTCGACACCCTGTACCTCACCCCCGTCTTCCCCGGGCGCTCCAACCACCGCTACGACGCGACGAGCTTCGACCACGTCGACCCCCTCCTGGGCGGCGACGACGCGCTCGTCGCCCTCTCGGCGGCCGTGCACGCGCGCGGCATGCGGATCGTGGGGGACCTGACGACCAACCACACGGGCGCGGGCCACGACTGGTTCCGCCGCGCCCTGGCCGACCCCGCGAGCGAGGAGCGGTCCTTCTACTACTGGACCGCGCAGGAGCCCGGCTACGTGGGCTGGCTCGGGCACCGCTCGCTGCCCAAGCTCGACCACGGCGCCCCCGGCCTGGCCCGGCGCCTGACCGCCGGCGACGACTCGGTCGTCGCCCGCTGGCTGCGCGGACCCGTCGCGCTCGACGGCTGGCGCATCGACGTCGCCAACATGACCGGCCGGTACGGCGCCGACGACCGCACCCACGAGGTCGCCCGGACCATCCGCGCCACCATGCGCGCGGTGAACCCCGACGCGGTGCTCGTGTCCGAGCACTTCCACGACGCGGGCACCGACATGACCGCCGGCGGCTGGCACGCCAACATGAACTACTCCGGGTTCAGCCGCCCGGTGTGGACGTGGCTCGCCGACCCGGCCGGCGGCACCCCGGCGCTGGGGCTGCCCGTCCCGCTCCCGCGCCGCCCCGGTCCCGACGCCGTCGCCGCCATGCGCGACGTCGACGCCGCCGTGCCGTGGGCCGTCACCACGCACCAGTGGAACCTCCTCGCGTCCCACGACACGCCCCGCACCCGCACCGTCGTCGGCACCCGCGCGCTCCAGGAGGTCGCCGCCGGCCTCCTGCTCACCTACCCCGGCACGCCGGTGGTCTTCGCCGGCGACGAGGGCGGCCTGACCGGCACCACCGGCGAGCACGCGCGCGTGCCCATGCCCTGGGCCGACGTCGACGCCGGCGGCGGGCCGCGGTGGGACGCCGCGACGTTCGCGACCTACCAGCGGCTGATCGCGCTGCGCCGCTCCTCGCGCGCCCTGCGCGAGGGCGGCATGCGGTGGGCCGTCGTGGCCGACGACGCCCTCGCGTTCGTCCGCGAGACCGCCGACGAACGCGTCCTCGTGCTCGCCGCGCGCGCCCCCTGGGCCGGGGCCGAGCTGCCCGCGTGGCTCGCCCCCGACGGAGCGGAGAACCTCTACGGCGGCGCCGCGCTGGACCGCGTCGAGGGCACCGGCCCGGACCGCGGACCCGTGCTGCGCCTGCCGGGCGACGGCCCCGGCGTGCAGGTCTGGCGGCTGCGCTGACCACGGTCGACGCCGCCGGACGCCACCGGGCGCTCCGGCGGCGAGCCTCTACCCTGGGCACGTGACCGCACCCGACCGCACCCGACCGGGCGTCGACGGGTACGCCGACGCCGACCGGGAGCGCTGGGTCGAGGAGGGGCGCAAGTCCGGCGCCCGCACCCCGTTCGAGCGGGACCGGGCGCGCGTCGTGCACTCCTCGGCGCTGCGCCGGCTCGGCGCCAAGACGCAGGTCCTCGGACCGTCCTCCGACGACTTCGTGCGCACCCGTCTCACGCACACCCTCGAGGTCGCCCAGGTCGGCCGCGAGATCGCCAAGGCCCTGGGCTGCGACCCCGACGTCGTCGACACCGCGTGCCTCGCGCACGACCTCGGCCACCCCCCGTTCGGGCACAACGGCGAGCGCGCCCTGGCGACCGTCGCCCGCGACGTCGGTGGGTTCGAGGGCAACGCCCAGACCCTGCGGCTGCTGACCCGGCTCGAGCCCAAGGTCGTGCACGCCGACGGCACGTCCGTGGGCCTCAACCTCACGCGTGCCTCGCTCGACGCGTCCGTGAAGTACCCCTGGCGGTTCCGGCAGGGGCCCGTCAGCCCGGCGTCCGGGCGCCCCACCCACAAGTTCGGCGTCTACGAGGACGACCTGCCCGTGTTCGCGTGGCTGCGCCAGGACGCCCCGGACGGGCGCAAGTGCCTCGAGGCGCAGGTCATGGACCTCGCCGACGACATCTCGTACTCCGTGCACGACGTCGAGGACGCGGTCGTCGGCGGCCGGTTCGACCTCGACGTGCTCACCGTCCCCGCCGAGCGTGCCCGCGTCGTCGACGCGATCGAGACCTGGTACGGCGACCAGGTCGGCCCCGGCGACCTGGAGGGGGCGATGGACCGGCTGCTCGCCGCGCAGCTGTGGCAGCCGCGGTTCGACGGGTCCCGGCGCGCGCTCGCGGGGCTCAAGGACGCGACGAGCCAGCTCATCGGCCGGTTCGCCAAGGCCGCGCAGGTCGCCACCCGGGAGCGCTACGGGCCGGGGCCGCTGACGCGGTACGCCGCCGAGCTCGTCGTGCCGCCCGAGACGGTCGCGGAGATCCACGTGCTCAAGGGCCTGGCGGTCGCGTACGTCATGGCGCCGCGCGAGCTCGAGCCGCTGTACCACCGGCAGCGCGAGGTCCTCACCGACCTGGTCCGGTACTTCTGCGACCGGGGGCCGGACGCGCTCGAGCCCTCGCTCGCCGCGGACTGGCACGCGGCCGCGGACGACGCGGCCCGGCTGCGGGTCGTCGTCGACCAGGTCGCGTCGCTGACGGACGTCTCCGCGCTGGACCTGCACGCGCGGCTGGTGCGCGGCCGGGGCTGACGCGCGGGTGCCGCGGGCCCGCCCCGGCCGGGCGTCACAGGCCCAGCGGCCAGACGGGGCGCACGTCGATGCGGCCCGCCCGGGCCATGGGGTGGGCCGCGGCGACCTCCAGCGCCTCCTCCAGGGTCGCGCACTCCAGCACGTCGAACCCGCCGATGACCTCCGCGGCCTCCGCGAACGGACCCTCGGTCACGAGCGTGGCGCCGCCGCGCCGGCGCACGGTGCGCGAGTCCGCGCCGGGACGCAGGCGGTCGCCGGCCAGCCACACGCCGCGCCGGTCGACGTCGGCTCCCCACTCCTCGATGGTCAGGTCGCCGGGCGCCGCCGGCTCGCCCTGCGGATCGGTGCACACGAGCATCAGGAACTGCACGGGAACCTCCTCGTCCGTGGGGTGCGGCACGTCGCCGACCCCGGCACCGGCACGACGCGCGGGCCGGCCGGATCTCGACACTCCCGCACCCACGGGTGCCGGGCACGTGCGCCGGTGCCATCGTGCCGGGGCGTCGCCCGGGCGCACGGACCGGCGCGCCCGGACGACGACCTAGACTCCAGGGCGTGGCAGGACGCATCCGGCGGGAGGACGTGGAGGCCGTCCGCGAGCGCGTCCGGATCGAGGAGGTCGTCGGCGCGCACGTCGCCCTCAAGCCCGCGGGCGTGGGTTCCCTCAAGGGCCTGTGCCCCTTCCACGACGAGCGGTCCCCGTCGTTCCACGTGCGCCCCCAGGTGGGGCGCTACCACTGCTTCGGGTGCGGCGAGGGCGGCGACGTCCTCGACTTCGTGCAGAAGGTCGACGGGCTCGGCTTCACGGACGCGGTCGAGCACCTCGCCGCGCGGGTGGGCCTGCAGGTGCGGTACGAGGACGGCGGCCCGACCCGCCCGGGCGAGGAGCCGGGGCGTCGGCGGCGGCTGCTGGACGCGCACGGTGTCGCGGAGGAGTTCTACCGCGAGCAGCTGCTGACGCCGCAGGCCGCGGTCGCCCGGACGTTCCTGGCCGAGCGCGGCTTCGACCGGCAGGCCGCGGAGGACTTCGGCGTCGGGTTCGCGCCGCAGGGCTGGGACGGGCTGCTGCGGCACCTGCGCGGGCGCGGGTTCACCGAGGCCGAGCTGACCGCGTCGGGCCTGGTCAGCCAGGGGCAGCGCGGCGTGTACGACCGGTTCCGCGGGCGGCTGGTCTGGCCGATCCGCGAGGTCACGGGCGAGACCGTGGGGTTCGGTGCGCGTCGGCTGTTCGAGGAGGACTCCGGGCCGAAGTACCTCAACACCCCGGAGACGCCGCTGTACCGCAAGTCGCACGTGCTGTACGGCATCGACCTGGCCAAGCGCGAGATCTCCCGGGCCAAGCAGGTCGTGGTCGTCGAGGGGTACACGGACGTCATGGCGATGCACCTGTCGGGCATCCGCACGGCCGTGGCGACGTGCGGCACCGCGTTCGGCGCCGACCACGCGCGCATCGTGCGGCGTCTCGTCGGGGACGCCGGGGGAGCGGGCGGCGTGCAGCTCGCGGCCGGCACCTCGGTGGGCGGGGAGATCGTCTTCACGTTCGACGGCGACGCGGCGGGGCAGAAGGCCGCGCTGCGGGCGTTCGGCGAGGACCAGTCCTTCAGCGCGCAGACGTTCGTGGCGGTGGAGCCCTCGGGCATGGACCCGTGCGAGCTGCGCCAGGCGCGCGGTGCGGACGCCGTGCAGGCGCTGGTCGCGTCCCGGCAGCCGCTGTTCGCGTTCGTGATCCGCTCGACGCTCGACGCACACGACCTGCGCACGGCCGAGGGGCGGGTCGCGGCCCTGCGTGCCGCCGCACCGGTGGTCGCGGGCATCCGTGACACGGCGCTGCGCCCGGAGTACGAGCGGCTCCTGGCGGGGTGGCTCGGCATGGACGACCAGGCCGCGGTGCGTCGGGCCGTGGCGGGGGCCTCCCGTCGTCCTGCCCGCCCGTCGGCCCCGGGCCGGGAGCCCGACCGCCGCGGGGGCGCGCGCGACGCCGCGCCGGAGCCCGTGCCGGTGGCCCGCATGGCCGCCCCCGACCGCCGCGACCCCGTCGCGCAGGTGGAGCGCACGGCCCTCGAGGTGGCGCTGCAGCACCCCGCGCTCGTGCCGGAGGAGTTCGACGCCCTCGCCCCGGACGCGTTCGCGGCGCCCGCGTACCGCGCCGTGCACGAGGCCGTGCGGGCCGCCGGCGGCGTGGCGGCCGGGCGGGCCCTGGTCGCGGCCGCGGGCGGCGAAGACGCGTCCGGGTGGGTCGGCGCCGTCCTGGAGGAGGCCGCCGAGCCGGTGCGCCCCCTCGTCACCGAGCTGTCGGTGGCGCCGATGCCCGAGGACCGGCCCGAGATGGTCGGCGGCTACGTGCGCGGCGTCGTGCTCCGCCTGGTCGAGATCGGCTACACCCGGCACATCGCCGAGCTGCGCGGCCGCCTGCAGCGCATGGACGCCACCGTCGACCCGGTCGCGTACAACGCCGCGTTCGCCGCGCTGCTCGACGTCGAGACGCGCCGCCGGTCCCTGCGCGAGAGCGCCTGAGGGGCGGCCGGTCCCGGCGCCCGGGGTGGTGACCCGGACGCCGCGGTGGTCGGGCTGCTCAGCGCAGCGCGACCAGGCCCGTCCCGTCGTCCTGCACGCGCGCGTCGGTGACGGCGGTGACCGTCATCGTGCGCAGGCGCAGGCTGCCGCCGTAGTACGAGAGGAACGCCGTGTCGGTCGCGTCCCGGCCGGTGGCGATGCGCAGCATCGTCGGGCGCGGGGCGAGCCGGGTCGCGTCGACCACGTGCCACGCACCCTCGACGTACGCCTCGGCGACCGCGTGGAAGTCCATGGGCCGCAGCCCGGGGGCGTACACCGCCGCGAGGCGCGCGGGCACGTCGAGCGCCCGGAGCATCGCCACGACGAGGTGCGCGAAGTCCCGGCACACGCCGCGCCGCTTGAGCAGGGTGTCCGTCGCACCGTCCGTGGGCAGGCTCGACCCCGACAGGTACGTGACGTGCCGGGCGACCCACTCCACGACCGCGTCGAGCAGCTCGGCCCCGGCCAGGCCGCGGAACTGGTCCCGGGCGAAGGCCAGCAGCCGGTCGGAGTCGGCGTAGCGGCTCGGCCGCCGGTACTCGACGAGGTCGAGGTCCTCCACCGGTGCGGGGCCGGCCTGGCCCGTCACCGTCGCCTGGTAGTCGACGACCACGCGGCCGGCGGGCGCCAGGACGCGGTGCACACGTGTCCCCGTGGGGCCCTTGATCTCGGTGACGTCGAGCGGCTCGTCGTCGGTCCGCACGAGCATCTGCTCCGAGCGTTCGTACGGGCCGTCGGCGACCGCGACCGCCAGCAGCATCTCGAGGGGTTCACGCACGTCGAGGGTCAGGTGGCAGGCCACGGAGCGCAGCACGGACGACGCTTCCTTCTCCGGCCGGCGGCCGGTCAGCGGGGCCACCGCGCCGACCGGGTCGTCGACGTCGTGGCAGAGCGGGAGGGGAGGGCGGTGCAGGGGTCGGGCGACGCCGGCGCGGGGCCGGTGCAGGGTCGTGCGGGGTGCCGTGCGAGGTGCTGTGCGAGGGTGCTGCGGTGGTGCGACGTGCGTGCTGCGGGACCGTGCGCGCCACGCCTGGCCCGGGGGTCGTCAGGGCAGCACGAGGTGGGGTGGAGCACGTGGTGACCCTCCGTGGCGCGCGGAGGTGAGGCAAGTGTGAGGCCGATGCGGTCGTTCGTCCAGCCCTCGGACGGGCGAAGGTGTCCTCGCAGGTCAGAGGTGGGTTCGACCGGTTCAGGCAGGCCGTGCGGCGGGCCGCGCGCCACCGTCGCCGCGGCGCTTCTCGCGCAGCACCAGGAACGGCAGGAAGAACGTCGCGAGCGCGGTCACGAGCCACACCACGAGGGAGGCGAGCACCCAGGTGCTGACGCCCTCGATCGTGAGCCCGTCGGTCAGCGCGGAGGCCAGCAGCAGCGCCACGAACGCGGACAGCAGCCCGATGCCCCCGAGGAACGCCGGCGCGTACCGGTTCGCCATCTTCGCGATGAACGGCGCGAGCACCGACTGCGCGAGGGCGAACACCAGCACCGCGACCACGAACCCCGACGGGTGCACCTCGAACCCGTCCAGCAGCAGCGACGCGGCCAGCAGGCCGAGCGCGGCGGAGGCGAGGAACACGACAGCCCGCAGCAGGAGGCGCACCATGAGGTCACGGTAGACCCGTGTGACGTCGGGCACATCCGGACGCGTCGGGGCCCTTCGGGCGGACGAGGCGCCCGCCGACGGCTCCGCGCCCGCGCCGCCCCCCATCGGACGGGAGCCCCGTCACGGCGTCCGGGAACGGCGAAGGCC
This sequence comes from Cellulomonas sp. SLBN-39, assembly GCF_006715865.1. Lineage (NCBI taxonomy): Bacteria > Bacillati > Actinomycetota > Actinomycetes > Micrococcales > Cellulomonadaceae > Cellulomonas > Cellulomonas sp. SLBN-39. Next base: position 3,222,047 of record NZ_VFOA01000001.1, read on the forward strand.
CCGACCGTGGTGCATGATCGGGGCCTTCTGACGCTCCCTCGACTGGACTCGAACCAGTAACCGTCCGATTAACAGTCGGATGCTCTGCCAATTGAGCTACGAGGGATCGTGCGGGCAGAAACTCTAGCAGCAGCGCAGCCGTGCCCGTGACCACCTGCTCAGCGCAGCCCCGCCTCCTCGCGCACGCGCCCCTCGCCGGCCTCGACCGCGCGCCGCACGTCCGGGTCGTCGAGGTCCACCGTGCCCGCACCGAGCGTCTGCGTGAACAGCGTCCCGTCCTCCGCGCGTCGCAGCGCGACCCGCACCACGACCTTCTCGCGGTCGTCGACCGGCACGTGCACCACGTGCACCACCGACTGCTGCACGCGCTCGCGGAACACCTGCGCCAGGTCCCGGCTGGCCCGCGAGTCGTCCGCCAGCACCAGGTCGGTGCGCGCCCCGCTGACCCACCGCACCGTGAGCGTGCGTGTCTGAGCGTCCAGCGACCCGTGGTCCACGTCCGCCCACGCCGTCCGCGCAGGCGCCGCGTCGTCGCGGACGAGGTGCAGGGCCCGCCGGCTCGCCACCACCCACCCCGCGGGGCTCAGCGGTGCGGCGGCCAGCACGGCGTCGCCGCCCAGGTCGAGCCCGCGTCGCACGTCGTCGGGCAGGCGGTCACGGCGGGGGAGCAGGCGCACGCCGCCACGCTACCTCCGGCGCAGGGGTGGGCGCGGGGTGGGCCTTCTCGGCCCCGGGTGGGCCAGGTGGGGCTTGAACCCACGACCGACGGATTATGAGTCCGCTGCTCTGACCGGCTGAGCTACTGGCCCGGGGCGCCGCGGCGCCGCGTCGAGACTAGCGGCCCGACCGGCGCGCGCGGCGTCGTCGTGGCGGTCAGCGACCCCGCACGATGTGGTGCAGCACGACGTCGTGCACGTGCCGCGCCTTCTCGACCCCGCGGAACTCCGCCTCGTGCACGGTCCCGCCGGCGTCGACCGCGATCGTCGCGCCGGAGAAGAACCCGCCCGTCCAGGACTTGTCCGTCACGATCGAGACCGAGCGGACCTGCTTGTACGGGACGGACGTGATCGCCGTGCGCTTGCCGACGAAGCTGTTGTCCTGGAACACGATGCGCAGGTCGGTCAGGCCGACGAAGCCCGTGCCCGTCCCCGTGCAGTCGTAGACGGCCAGCACCTGCTCGCCCTCGAGCAGCCCCTCGCGCACCTTGTCCAGCTGGTCCCGCTTGTCGTGCGGCACGTCGGCCATGGACTCCTCCTCGTCCTCGGGTCGTCACCGGGGCACGGGCGCGCCCCCGACCGGCACAGTCTGCCGGGCCGGCGCGCCGGTCGTGACCGGTTCGTCCCCGTCCCGTCGTGCACGCCGCCGCCCGGGCCGCCACACTCTGCGCATGCCTGCAGGCCGACGGTCACCGGGGACGGCCCCCGCGGCGCCCGCGGGGGCGCTGCCCTGGGTCGCGCTGGGCTCGGTGCTGCTGGGGTGGCTGACGGTCATCGGCCTCGTGTCCATCTTCTACGGCCTCGACCGCGGCACCGCCGGGCTCGCCGACGCGCGCGTGGTGCGCAGCGACCTGCTCGCGCCGCACGTCGGCGGCCTCGTCGTCGCGGTGCTCGTCCCCGCGCTGTGGGGCCGGGCCCGTGACGTGCGCACCGAGCGCCGCACCGTCGCGCGCACCTGGTGGCTCGTGCCCGCCGCCGTCGTGGCGTGGGCGGCCTGGGCCCTCGACGTCGGCACCCTCCGGGCCTCCGGGCCCGGGCTGACCGTGGCGCTCGTCGTCGCGTGCCTCGTCGTCGCCCTCGACCTGGAGCTCGTGCTGCGCGGCTTCGTCGTGACGTTCCTGCGCGACCGCTGGGACGAGCCGTCGGTGGCGGTCGGCAGCGTGCTGGTCAGCGGCGCCGTGCTCCTGCTGCTCGGCCCGGGCGACGCCCCCGTGCGGGCCGGCTACGCGGTGGCCGCGGGCGTCCTGCTGTACTGCGCCCGCCGCGTCGGCGGCGGGCTCCTCGCCCCCGTCCTGCTGCACGCGGCGATCCTGGTGGCGCTGTGGTCCCAGGCGGTGGGCGACGCCGCCCTGCGCGCGCCGGGGCGGGTCGTCGACGTCGTGGTGCTCCTCGCGCTGGCCGCGGCGACGACGGTCGCCGGCGTGCTCGTGCTCCGTCGCGGCTGGCGCTGACCGGCGCGCGGACCCGCCGGGCCGCCGTCTCCGGTCGCCGACCGGGCCGGTCGCTGCGACCATCGTCGCGGGTGCTGGCGCGAGGCCAGGGGGTGGGGGCCCGAGACCCGAAGGAGCCGCGTGACCACGCTCGCCGCACGTCATCCGCAGCACGCCTGGGAGGTCGGCGCACGCGCCGGCTACGCCGTGAGCGGGCTGCTGCACGCCCTGATCGGGGTGCTCGCCCTCCAGCTGGCGCTGGGCTCGTCGTCCGCCGACGCGGACCAGTCGGGTGCGCTCCAGGCCGTCGCGGGCTCGCCGTTCGGCGCTGTCGTGCTGTGGTTCGCCGTCGTGGCGTTCGTCGCGCTGGGGGCCTGGCAGGCGGCCGCCGCGCTGCGCGGTGCCGGCCAGGACACCGCGGACCGCGTGAAGGCCGGGGCCAAGGCCGTCATGTACCTGGCGCTCGCCGCCACCTCGTACGCGTTCGCGCAGGGGTCGGGGTCGTCGAGCAGCGGCCAGACGTCGGACGCGACGGCCCAGCTGATGCAGGCGCCGGCGGGGAGGTTCCTCGTGGGTGCGGTCGGCCTGGGTGTCGTCGCCGTGGGCGTCTACCACGTGGTCAAGGGTGTGCGGAGGAAGTTCCTCGACGACCTGCGCAGCCTGCCGTCCGGTCGCGCAGGTCGTGCCGCGCGCTGGTGCGGCGTGCTCGGGTACGCCGCCAAGGGTGCTGCCCTGGTGGTCGTCGGCGGGCTGTTCGTCGTCGCCGCGGTGCAGCAGGACCCCCAGGAGGCCACCGGTCTGGACGGAGCGCTCACGGCGCTGCGCGACGCGCCGATGGGGACGGTGCTGCTCGTGCTGGTGGCCGCCGGTTTCGTCCTGTTCGGGGTGTACTGCTTCGTCCGGGCACGCTTCGGAAGCCTGTGACGTTTCACCCGCACTCGTCCCGCACGGTTGTTGCGTGGATGTCCCGTATGGGGCATAGTCATTCGTGTCAGCGACAACGGCAAACCCGCTGCAAGGCGGGGACGCAAAGCCACGGGGCCCACAGGGCCAGCCGAGCTACCGAACGACGAAGGAGCATGACCATGTCTGTCGACATCCCCGCCGCCCCCCTCTCGCAGGGTTCGCTCCTCACGCCTGGTGAGGTCGCGGTGCTCTTCCGGGTCGACCCGAAGACGGTCACCCGCTGGGCGCAGGCCGGCAAGCTCTCCGCGGTCCGCACCCTCGGCGGGCACCGCCGCTTCCACGAGGCCGAGGTCCGCCAGCTCCTCACCGGTGTGCCGCAGCAGCGCATCGGCCAGTGAGGTCCCGCCGCCCGCGCGGCGGCCAGCACGGCATCGGACGCCGGTGGTGACATCTGTCACCACCGGCGTCGTGCTGTGCGCCCCGCGGGTCGCCGGCCTGCGGGCAGGGCCCGCCCTGGTGGCCTCACCGGGTCGGGCGGCGGCTCCCGACATGAAAGGATCGCCCCATGGCTCTGCGTGAGATCCGCACCGTCGGCGACCCCGTCCTGCGCACCCCGTGCGACCCGATCACCGTGATCGACGACCGGGTGCGGACCCTCGTCGACGACCTCCTCGAGACCGTCGACATGGACGGCCGGGCCGGGCTGGCCGCGAACCAGATCGGCGTCGGCCTGCGGGCGTTCTCCTGGAACATCGACGACGAGATCGGCTACGTCCTCAACCCCGTCATCGTCGAGCTCTCCGAGGACGAGTACCAGGACGGTGACGAGGGCTGCCTGTCGGTCCCCGGCCTGTGGTACCCGACGCGGCGCGCCTGGTACGCGCGGGTCGTCGGGACCGACCTCGACGGCAAGGAGGTCACGGTCGAGGGCGTCGAGCTGATGGCCCGCTGCCTGCAGCACGAGGTCGACCACCTCGACGGCAAGCTCTACCTGGACCGCCTCGAGCGGTCGGTGCGCAAGAAGGCCATGCGCGCGATGCGCGAGCAGCTCTGACGGCACGGGTGCGCCCGCGCGGGTGATGCCGCGCGCGGCGTCTGGTGCAACCGGGCTCCCTGGTGCATCCTGTGCTCAGCACGCCGTGTGCGCTGTGACGTACTCCTGCACGGGTCCGAGGTCGTTGGGGAAGGCGACCCTCGAACCGCTCAAGGAGGACGACATGGCTGGTGGACTCACCCGCGGTGTACTTTTCGTGCACTCGGCGCCCCGTGCGCTCTGCCCCCACGTCGAGTGGGCGGCGGGCAACGTGCTGGACGCCCGCGTGAGCATGGACTGGACCGCGCAGCCCGCGGGCCCGGGGTTCTACCGGGCCGAGCACTCGTGGCAGGGCCCCGCGGGCACCGGCGCGCGCCTGGCGTCGGGCCTGCGCGGCTGGGCGCACCTGCGGTACGAGGTCACGGAGGAGCCGAGCACCGGGGTCGACGGCTCGCGCTGGAGCCACACGCCCGAGCTGGGCATCTTCCACGCCCAGACCGACGTGCACGGCAACGTCGTGGTGCCCGAGGACCGCATCCGCGCGGCGCTCGAGCACGCGGGCGACGCCCAGCGTCTGCGTGCCGAGCTGGACCTCGCGCTCGGCCAGGCCTGGGACGACGAGCTCGAGCCGTTCCGGTACGCCGGCGCCGGCGCGCCCGTGCGGTGGCTGCACCGCGTCGGCTGACTCCACGGCCTGAGCCAGGTCCCGGGACCTGCGTCCCGGGACCTGGCGCGCACCCAGGACTACCCTTCGCTCCTCCCAGGGATCCCCCAGGGAGCGCTCGTACGTTCTCCCATGCCAACGCTCCGCGCGACCCCGCGCCGCCGAGAGGGGAACACCCGATGCGCCCGACCACCCGCCGCCGCTCCTTCGCCCTGCTGTCCGGGATCGCCGCCGCGACCGTCCTCGCCGGCTGTGCCACCAGCTCCGCGACCGAGACGGGCTCCGGCACCGACGACGGCTCGACGCAGACCGGGACCGACGAGGCCGGCACCGACGACACCGCGGCCGGGACGGCCGACGGCACGGCGGACGACGACGCGGCCGCGACCGGCTCGACGTACACGGACGGCACCTACAAGGCCACGGGCGGCTACACGTCGCCCGGCGGGCCCGAGACCGTCGCGGTGAGCCTCACGCTCGCCGACGGCGTCGTCACCGCCGTCGAGGTCACCCCCGAGGCCACCAACGCCACGTCCCGGCAGTACCAGACGCAGTTCGCGTCCGGGATCGCCGACGAGGTCGTGGGCGTCGCGATCGACGACCTCGACGTCACCACCGTGTCCGGGTCCTCGCTGACCAGCGGCGGGTTCATGGACGCCGTCGCCCAGATCTCCGCCGATGCGGCCGCCTGAGACGACGTTCGACGCGATCGGCACCCGGTGGCGGATCACGACGCCGGAACCGCTCGCGGACCGGGTCCTGGCCCGGGTGCACGCCGTGATCGACGCGTACGACCGCACGTGGTCGCGGTTCCGTGACGACTCCGTCGTGGCCGCGATGGCCCGCGAGCCCGGCACGTACGTGCTGCCGGTGCACGCGGCCGCGCTGCTCGACCACTACGACGTCCTCACGGCGTGCACCGACGGGGCGGTGACCCCGCTCGTCGGCCGCAGCCTGGAGCGCCTCGGCTACGACGCCGCCTACTCGCTGCAGCCGGCGGGGGATCCGGTGCCCGCCGCGGCGCCCGCCGCCGTCAGCCGCGACGGGCACGTGCTGCACGTGCACGAGCCCGTGCTGCTCGACGTCGGCGCCGCCGGCAAGGGGCAGCTGGTCGACCTCGTCGGCGCCGAGCTGATCGCCTGCGGCGTCGGGACGCACACGGTCGACGCCGGGGGCGACGTCCTGCACCGCGGTCCCACGCCCCTGCGGGTGGCCCTGCAGCAGCCGGGAGACCCCACGCGCGCGATCGGCGTCGTCGAGGTCCGTGACGGTGCCGTCTGCGGGTCGGCCGTCGACCGGCGGACCTGGGGCGACGGCCTGCACCACGTGCTCGACGCGCGCACCGGGTCACCGGTCCGCGACGTCGTCGCCACGTGGGCGCTCGCCCCCACCGCCATGGTCGCCGACGGCCTCGCCACGGCGCTGTTCCTCGCCGACCCCGACCGTCTTCAGGCGCGCTACGCGCACACCTACGTCCAGCTGCACGCCGACGGCCACGCGCGCTACGCGCTGGCCCTGCCCGGGGAGCTCTGCGCATGAGCCACGTCGACGGCCTCCTCGGCCGCCTGAGCATGTACCGCCTCGTCACGGTCGCGCTGGCCGCGATCGTCCTCGCCGCTCTCGTCGGCGCGGCCACCGGCGCCGTCGGCGTCGACCCGTGGGGGATCCTCGCCGGCACGGCCGTCGCGATCGGTGCCACGGCCGTCGTCAGCGCGGTCGGCGGGCGCCTCGTGCGGCGCCCCGCGCACCTGGAGTCCTCCGTGATCACCGGGCTCATCCTCGTGCTGCTGTTCCAGCCGTCCCTGGAGCCGTCCGCCCTGGCGACCCTCGCGGGCGCCGGTGCGGTGGCCGCAGCCTCCAAGTACCTCGTGGCCGTCCGGGGCCGGCACGTGGTGAACCCGGCGGCGTTCGGCGCGCTCGTCGCCGGTGTCGTCGGGTGGCCGCTCCTGGGCACCTTCGGGGCGTTCTGGTGGGTCGCGACCCCGTTCCTGCTGCCCGTCGTCGCGGTCGTCGGGCTCGCCGTGGTGCTGCGCACGCGGCACGTGGCCCCCGTCGTCGCGTACCTGCTCACGGGGGTCGCCGTCGTGCTGCAGCAGCAGGTGTCGCTCGGGACCGCGCCCACTGACGCACTGTGGTCCGCCGTGGCGCAGTACCCGCTGGTGTTCGCCGCCACGATCATGCTCACGGAGCCGCTGACCCTCGCGCCCCGGCGCGGGCAGCAGATCGGCCTCGCGGTGCTCGCAGCGCTGCTCGCGTTCGTGCCGTTCCACCTCGGCCCCGTGTCGAACACCCCGGAGCTGGGCCTCGTCGTCGCCAACGTCGTGGCCTTCGTGCTCGGCCAGCGCGGCGGCGTGCGGCTGCAGGTGGCCGCGCACACCGCCGTCGGCGGCGGGGCGCACGAGGTCCTGCTGCGCCCCGCACGGCCCGTGCGCTGGCGGCCCGGCCAGTGGGTCGAGCTGCACGTCCCGCACCGTGCGGACGGACGCGGGGAGCGGCGCACCTTCTCGATCGTGGGCGCCCCGTCCGACGGCCCCACCGCCGACGCCCTCGCGGTCGCGTTCACCGTCCCCGCGGAGCCGAGCTCGTTCAAGCAGACCCTCGCCGCGCTGCCCGTGGGGGCCACCCTGCACGCCACCGGTGTCGGCGGCGACCTGCTCCTGCCGCGGAGCACGACCACGCCGCTGCTCCTGGTGGCCGGTGGCATCGGCGTCACGCCGTTCCTGCCGATGCTCGAGGCGGGCACGCACCCCGATGCGGTCCTCGTCCTCGTGCTGCGCACCCACGACGCCCCGCCGTACCTCGAGCGGCTCGCCGCGACGGGCGTGCGCACGCTCGTGGTCGGGCCGACCACGGGTGGACCGCAGGACACGGACGACGCCGGCTGGGAACTGCCCGACGGGTGGCACCGCATCGGTGCGCGGCTGACCGCCGAGGACCTCGCCGAGGCGGTGCCCGACGCGGACCAGCGGCGCGCCTACGCGTCGGGGTCGCCCGCCATGCTGGCCGGCACCGTGCCCGTGCTGCGTGCCGTCGGCGTCCGCCGGGTGCGCCGCGACGTGTTCAGCGGCTACACCGGCGGACGCCGACGCCCGGTCACGCGGGGTCGGGCGGACGCGCAGGGTCAGACGGAGGTGACGACCAGCGCGACGTTGTGACCGCCGAACCCGAACGAGTTGTTCACGGCGGCGACCTGCCCGGCCGGCAGCGCGCGCGGGGTGTCCCGCACCAGGTCGAGGACGAGCTCGGGGTCCGGGTTCGCCACGTTGATCGTCGGCGGCGCCAGCCGGTCGTGCAGGGCCAGCACCGTGAAGATCGTCTCCAGGGCTCCGGCACCACCGAGGAGGTGGCCGGTCATCGACTTCGTCGCCGAGAGCACCGCGTGGTCGGCCTCGTCGCCCAGCACCTCGCGGATCGAGCGCGCCTCGATCAGGTCGCCGACGACGGTCGACGTGGCGTGGGCGTTGACGTGCACGACGTCGCGCGCGGCCACGCCCGCGTCGGCCAGCGCGGAGCGCATGGCCCGGACCTGGCCGCGGCCCGACGGGTCGGGAGAGGTGATGTGGTAGCCGTCGGCGGACAGGCCGACACCCGCGAGCCGCGCGTACACCCGGGCGCCGCGGGCCGCGGCGTGCTCGGCCGACTCCAGGACCACGACGCCGGCGCCCTCACCGATGACGAAGCCGTCGCGGTCGACGTCGTAGGGGCGTGAGGCGCCCGCGGGGTCGTCGTTGCGGGTCGAGAGCGTGCGGGACGCCGCGAACGCGGCGATGGGCATCGGGTGGATGACCGCCTCCGTGCCGCCCGCGACGACGATGTCGGCACGGCCCGCGCGGATCATGTCCGCCGCGTAGCCGATGGCCTCCGCGCCGGTGGCGCACGCGGACACCACGGCGTGGGCGCCGGCGCGCGCACCGAGCTCGAGCGAGACGTACGCCGTCGCCGAGTTCGGCATGAGCATCGGCACGGTCATGGGCAGGACGCGGCGTCCGCCCTTCTCGCGCAGCGTGTCCCACCCGTCCAGGGTGGTCCAGATGCCGCCGATGCCCGACGAGACGACCGAGCCCAGCCGGTCGCCGTCGACCTCCGGCGCGCCGGCGTCGGCCCAGGCCTCGCGCGCCGCGATGATCGCGTACTGCGACGACGGGTCCATGCGCTTGATCTCGGGCCGCGGGAGCACCTCCGACGGCGGGACGCGCAGCTGCGCGGCGAAGTTCACGCCGATCTCGTAGGTGGTCGCCCAGTCGTTGTCCATGGGGCGCGCCCCGGACTCGCCGGCGAGCGCGGCGCGCCAGGTGCTGGGCACGTCACCACCGAGGGGGGTGGTGGCGCCCAGGCCGGTGACGACGACCTCGGGGACGGTGCTCATGGGTGCTCCTCGCGGGTACGGACGACGGAAGGCTCGGGCGGTGCGCGCAGCGGGGCGGCGCGCACCGCCCGGTGGGGCCACCGGGGTGGCCCGGGGGCCTCAGGACTGGGCGCCCGTGATGTACGTGACGGCGTCGCCGACGGTGGCGAGGTTCTTGACCTCGTCGTCGGGGATGCGCACGTCGAACTTCTCCTCGGCGAGCGTGACGATCGTCATCATCGACAGCGAGTCGATGTCGAGGTCGTCCGTGAAGGACTTCTCCGGCAGGACGGAGTCGGTCGGCAGACCGGTCTCCTCGCTGACGATCTCGGCCAGGCCGGCGAGGATCTCCTGCTCGGTGTACGCCATCGGTGACTCCATTTCGTGTGGGTGGTGGGACGAACGTGTCGAACGGTACCGGCCGTGCGGGACGCTCCCGGGGCGGTTCCGTCCGGACCGGCTCAGGGCAGGACGACGACCTGGGCGGCGTAGACGAGGCCCGCGCCGAACCCGATCTGCAGGGCGATCGCGCCCGAGGACACCTGGCCCTCGCGCAGGAGGCGCTCGGTGGCCAGGGGGATCGAGGCGGCGGACGTGTTGCCGGTGTCGGCGATGTCCCGGCCGACGACGACGCGCTCGGGCAGCTTCAGCTGCTTGATCATCTGGTCGATGATGCGCATGTTCGCCTGGTGGGGGATGAACGCGTCGATGTCGTCGGGCGTGACGCCCGCGGCGTCCATCGCCTTCTGCGCGACCGGCGCCATCTGCCAGACCGCCCACTTGAAGACCGACTGGCCCTCCTGCCGCAGCGTCGGCCAGCCCGCGCCCTCGTCGCGCGTCGCGAGCCAGGAGTGCGTCTGACGGATCGCCTGCGCCTGCGCGCCGTCCGACCCCCAGACGGTCGGGCCGATGCCGGGGGTGTCGGACGGGCCGACGACGACCGCGCCCGCGCCGTCGCCGAGCAGGAACGAGATCGACCGGTCCGTCGGGTCGACGAAGTCGCTCATCTTCTCGGCGCCGATGACCAGCACGTGGCGGGCCGACCCGGCGCGCACCAGCGCGTCGGCCTGGCCGATGCCGTAGCAGTAGCCGGCGCAGGCGGCCGAGATGTCGAACGCGGCGGCGGGCGTCGCGCCGATCCGGTCGGCGATGATCGCGGCCGCGGACGGCGTCTGGTGGAAGTACGTGACGGTCGAGACGATGACGGCGTCGATGTCCGCACCCGTCAGGCCGGCGTTCTCCAGTGCCGCGCGGGCCGCGCCCTCGGCGAGGTCGAGCACGTCGGTGCCCGCACCCGCACGGCGGCGGGTGACGATGCCGGTGCGCTGGCGGATCCACTCGTCGGACGAGTCGATCGGGCCGACCAGGTCGTCGTTGGGCACGACGTTCTCGCCGCGCACACCCCCGAGTCCGAGGATGCGGGTGTGGGCGGGACCGGTGGCCTGCGTGAGGGTCGGACGGGTCACGACGGGTTCTCCTGTGCGGTGAGGTCCTGGGACGCAGCGGGACCCGCGTGGCGTCGCACGAGGTCACGGGCGGCGTCCAGGTCGGCAGGCGTCTTCAGGGCGACGGTCTCGACCCCGGGCAGGGTACGCCGGGCCAGGCCCGTCAGGACACCGCCCGGAGCGACCTCGAGGAGCGCGGTGACGCCGAGGTCGGCGAGGGTGGTCTGGCACAGGTCCCAGCGCACGGGGCGCGCGACCTGGGCGACGAGACGGGCCAGGGCGTCCTCGCCGGACGCCACGGCCGCGCCGTCCGCGTTGCCGAGGAGCGTGAGCGTCGGGGTGCCCGGCGTGACGCGCCCCGCGGCGGCCGCGAGCTCGTCGACCGCGGGGGCCATGTGCCGGGTGTGGAACGCGCCGGCGACCTGCAGGGGGATGACGCGGGCCCGTGCCGGGGGGTCGGCGGCGAGCGCGGCCAGGGCGGGCAGCTCGCCGGCGGCGACGACCTGGCCGGCGCTGTTGACGTTCGCGGGGACCAGGTCGAGGTCGGCGAGCCGGGCGAGGACCTCGTCGGGGTCGCCGCCGAGGACCGCGCTCATGCCCGTCGGCGTGACGGCGGCGGCCCGTGCCATCGCGGACCCGCGGACCGCGACCAGCGCGAGGGCCTCGTCGTCGGTGAGCACGCCCGCGACCGCCGCCGCACCGAGCTCGCCGACCGAGTGGCCCGCCACGACGTCGACGGCTCCTCCGGTCAGCTGCGCGAACGGGGTGCCTGCCGGGGCGTCGAGCACCGCGCGCAGGCTGGCCAGCGCGCTCGCCACGAGGAGGGGCTGGGCGACCGCGGTGTCACGGATCGTCTCCGCGGACGACCTGGTGCCGTGGCCGACCAGGTCGAGGCCGACGACGTCACCCGCGTGGGCGAGGTCCGCGGCGAACCCCGGCAGCTCGAGCCACGGGGTGAGCATGCCGGGGGACTGGGCCCCCTGGCCGGGGCAGGCGACGACGAGCACCCGACCACTGTGCCGGTCCCGCCGGGCCTCACCCGGTCACGGCACGTACGAACCTTGCGACCGCGTCTTGTCGTACCCCGACAAAGCGCGCGGGCCGCCGCGCCCGTCGTCAGGCGGTGCCGGCGCCGTCGAGACGTCCGACGGCCAGCGCCGTCTGCAGCACGTACGACTCCCGCGCGTCCAGGGGGTCCCAGCCGGTGACGTCGCTGACGCGGCGCAGCCGGTACCGCACGGTGTTGGGGTGCACGTACAACGTGCGGGCCGCCGCCTCCAGCGACCGCCCCGTCCCCAGGTACGCCGAGAGCGTCTCCAGCAGGGAGCCCTGGCTCGCCGCGAGCGGGGCGAAGGCGCGCTCGACGAGGGCGCGGCGCGCGTCGGCGTCACCGACGAGGACGCGCTCGGGCAGCAGGTCGTCGGCGAACACCGGCCGTGGCGCGCCGTCCCACGCCGCTGCCGCCGCCAGCCCGTGCAGCGCCGCGCGCACCGACCGCGTCGACTCCACCAGCCCGTCCGCCGTGGGGCCGATCACCACCGGACCCGGCCCGAACCGGGGGAGCAGGGTCAGTGCGGCAGCCCGCAGGTCGCCCCGCCCGCCGAGGAACACCAGCAGCCGGTCGCCGAGGGTCCCGACGAGCGCGTCGTCCGCCGCGTGCCGGGTCTCGCGGCGCAGGTCCGCCGTGCGCACCTCGTCCATGTGCGCGCCGGCCGTGCCGACGACCACGAGGGTCGGGCCCTGTCCGGTCCACCCGAGCGCGGCCACGCGCGAGCGCACCGCGTCGCCGCCGTCCCCGCGCACGAGGGCGTCGACGACGAGGGCCTCGAGGCGCGCGTCCGACGCGCCCCGGACCTCGGCCGCCCGGGCATAGACCTCGGCCGCGGAGAACGCGACCTCGCGGGAGTACCGCAGGACCGCCTCGCGCAGCTCACGCTCCTCGCCGGGCGCGGCCAGGCGGTCGCTGTGCGTCTCGACGACGTCGACCACGACGCGCACGAGCTGCAGCGTGTGCTGCAGCGAGATCGACCGGGTCAGCTCCGGGGGTGCGGCGGCGAAGATCTCCCCGACGCCGTGCGGCGGCTTCGTCGGGTCCGCGTACCAGGTGACGAACGCGGTGATGCCGGCCTGCGCGACCAGGCCCACCCACGACCGGTCCTCCGCGGGCAGGGCCCGGTACCAGTCGAGGTCGGCGTCGAGGCGGCGCATCGCCGCGGCGGCGAGCAGCCCCGCGCCGTCGCGCACGCGGCGCTGGGTCTCGGTGACCGGCTCGCGCAGGGGGGCGGCGGCCCGTGGGCGCGCGTGCCCGCGGCGGGGGTCCGCGTCGCCGGGCGTGCCGGCGTCGGTGGTCTGCGCAGCGGCCTGCGCGGCGGTCTGCGCAGCGGCCGGCACGACGGTCTGCGCGGGAGCCTTCGCGGGGGCCTTCGCAGGGGCGGTGCGCCCCGCCCGGGAGGTCGACATGCGGCTGAGCATAGGCGGCCGTTGTGGGATGCCGACAAAGGGTCCACGCCTCGTGCGGCTCGCATGCCGGTCGTGGCGCGCCCGCCCCGGGTGCGTCGGGGAGAGAGCCGATAGGGTCGCGACATGGCTCTCCTGCCCCGACTGCGCCAGCTGATGCGACGACCGTCCTCGGCCTCCCGGGTCGGTGCGCGCCGTCCGACGAAGGCCTCACGCCGGGGGGACACCCTCCACGAGGACGCGCTGCGCTCGATGCTGAGCGACGACCCGAACAACGAGCGCGCGTTCCAGGCCCTCGCCGAGATCGTGCGCCGCCGGGCCACCGAGCAGGTCCACGAGGAGGACCCGCTGACCGCCCCGAACGTCGAGCACGAGCGGGAGCGCGCCGCGGAGCTCGCCGTGTGGGCCCTCGGCGAGGAGCTCGCCGGCAACCCGCGTGCCTGGTACCCGCTCATCGAGCTCGCGCGCCTGTCCGTCGACGACGACCACGACGGCACGATCCGGCGGCTGACGACCGCGTCCGAGCGCGACGCCTCCGGCACGGCGCTGGCGCAGGCCCTGGCGCTCCTGTGCGAGGCGGGCCAGCCCGTCGAGGCCCTCAACCTCGGTGTCGGTCACTGGCGGCCCCGCGAGCACGACCCCGCGGTGGCTCGCCAGCTCGTGCGTGCGGCCGTGCAGGCGGGCCGGCCCCTGGAGGCCAAGCAGCACCTCGCGTCCCTCGACCTGTACCCCGACCAGGGGCGGATCGCGGGCCTGCGGGCCGAGCTGACCCGTGAGGTCGCCCGTGCGGAGCAGTCGATCACGGGCACCTGACCGCGCAGCGGACGAACGACGAGGGCGCCCCGGCCGGTCGGCCGGGGCGCCCTCGTCGTCAGGGGGCGACGCGCGTCAGGCGTCGCCGCCGGTGTTGCCCGACGTGCCCGCCGTGACGTCGTGCAGGCGGTACCGCTCGACGGCCTGCGCCACCACCGACGGGTCCACCGCGCCCTCGAGCGCGAGCTGCTGCAGCACGCGCACTGCGGTCGACGGGCCGTCGATCTTGAAGTGGCGGCGTGCGGCGGCGCGCGTGTCAGAGAAGCCGAAGCCGTCCGCACCGAGCGTCGCGTAGCGGCCCGGGACCCACGCGCGGACCTGGTCGGCCACGAGGTGGTCGTAGTCCGTCGTCGCGACGAACGGACCCTGGGCGCCCTGCAGCTTCTGCGTCAGGTACGGCGTGCGGACCGCCTCGCCCGGCTGCAGGAACGCGTGCTGCTCGGCGGCCAGCGCGTCGCGGCGCAGCTCGTTCCAGCTCGTCACCGACCACACGGCGGCGCGCACGCCCCAGTCGTCCGCCAGCAGCTGGCGGGCCTCGAGCGCCCACGGCACCGCGACGCCGGAGGCGAGGATCTGGGCCTGCGGGCCCTCGCCCTCGACCGCCGCCACCTGGTGGATGCCGCGCAGGATGCCCTCGACGTCGACGTCCTCCGGCTCGGCCGGCTGGACCATCGGCTCGTTGTAGACCGTCAGGTAGTAGATGACGTCCTGGTCGCGACCGTCGGAGCCGTCGCCGTACATGCGGGCGATGCCGTCGCGAACGATGTGCCGGATCTCGTACCCGTACGCCGGGTCGTAGTGCACGACGTGCGGCATGGTGCCCGCCAGCAGCGGGGAGTGGCCGTCGGCGTGCTGCAGGCCCTCGCCCGTCAGCGTGGTGCGCCCGGCCGTGGCCCCGATGAGGAACCCGCGCGCCATCTGGTCGCCGGCGGCCCAGAACTGGTCGCCGGTGCGCTGGAACCCGAACATCGAGTAGTAGAAGTAGAACGGGATCAGCGGCTCGCCGTGCGTGGCGTACGCCGTGCCGACGGCCTGGAACGCCGCCGCCGACCCGGCCTCGTTGATGCCGGTGTGCATGATCTGCCCGGAGGTCGACTCCTTGTAGGACAGCATCAGCTCACGGTCGACCGCCATGTAGTTCTGGCCGTTGGTGTTGAAGATCTTCGCGCTCGGGAAGATCGAGTCCAGGCCGAACGTGCGCGCCTCGTCGGGGATGATCGGCACCAGGCGGTGGCCGAACTCCTTGTCCTTGAGCAGGTCCTTGAACAGGCGCACGAGCGCCATGGTCGTGGCGACCTCCTGCGTGCCCGAGCCCTTGGCGAGGCTCTCGTAGGACTTGTCGCCCGGGAGGGTGAGCTTGGTGTGCTCGGTGCGCCGCTCGGGGACGAAGCCGCCGAGGGCCCGGCGCCGGTCGAGCATGTAGCGGATCGCCTCGTCGTCCGGCCCCGGGTGGTAGTACGGGGGCAGGTACGGGTTCTCCTCGAGCTGGGCGTCCGAGATCGGGATGTGCAGCGAGTCCCGCAGCGCCTTGAGCTCGTCGACCTTGAGCTTCTTCATCTGGTGCGTGGCGTTGCGCCCGGCGAAGCCCGAGCCCAGGCCGTAGCCCTTGATGGTGTGCGCGAGGATGACGGTCGGCTGACCGGTGTGCTCGCGCGCCGCCTTGTAGGCCGCGTAGAGCTTGCGGTAGTCGTGCCCGCCGCGCTTGAGGGCCCAGATCTCGTCGTCGGTCATCTTCTCGACGAGCTGCTTCGTCCGCGGGTCGCGGCCGAAGAAGTGCTCGCGGATGAACGCGCCGTTCTCGGCCCGGAACGTCTGGAAGTCGCCGTCCGGGGTGGTGTTCATCAGGTGCACCAGGGCGCGGTCCTTGTCGGCGTTGAGCAGGACGTCCCACTCGCGGCCCCAGATGACCTTGATGACGTTCCAGCCCGCGCCGCGGAACTGCGCCTCGAGCTCCTGGATGATCTTGCCGTTGCCGCGCACCGGGCCGTCGAGGCGCTGCAGGTTGCAGTTGACCACGAACGTCAGGTTGTCCAGGCCCTGCTGCGCCGCGTGCTGGAGCATGCCGCGCGACTCGGGCTCGTCCATCTCGCCGTCGCCCAGGTACGCCCACACGTCCTGCTGGCTGGTGTCCTTGATGCCCCGCTCGTGCAGGTACTTGTTGGTCCACGCCTGGTAGATCGCGCCGGCCGGGCCCAGGCCCATCGACACCGTGGGGAACTCCCACAGCTCGGGCGCCAGCCGCGGGTGCGGGTACGACGGCAGGCCGCCGCCGGCGTGCGAGCGCTCCTGGCGGAACCCGTCGAGCTGGTGCTCGGTCAGACGCCCCTCGAGGAAGCCGCGGGCGTAGACGCCGGGGGAGGCGTGGCCCTGGAAGTAGACCTGGTCGCCGCCGCCCGGGTGGTCCTTGCCGCGGAAGAAGTGGTTGAGGCCGACCTCGGTGAGCGTCGCCACCGACGCGTAGGACGAGATGTGCCCGCCGACCGCCACGCCGGGACGCTGCGCACGCGTGACCATGACGGCCGCGTTCCAGCGGATCCAGGAGCGGTACCGGCGCTCCATGACCTCGTCACCGGGGAAGTACGGCTCGTTGTGCACCGCGATCGTGTTGACGTACGGCGTGTTGAGCGAGGCCGGGATCGCCACGTTCCGCTGCCGCGCGTGGCGCAGCATGCTCATCAGGACGTACCGCGCGCGCGGGCCGCCCTTCTCGTCGATCAGGCCGTCGAGCGAGTCGACCCACTCCCCGGTCTCCTCCGGGTCGATGTCGGGGACCTGGCTGAGCAGGCCGCCGATCAGCGGGCCCGTCTCGTCGATGGAAGCCACCGGTGCTCCTTCGCGTCTCGTGCGCGCCCGGCGGTCCCGCCACGGCGCGCCATCTCGTCCCGGCCCGGCCTCCGGCGCGGTGGCGCCTGGGGCCGCGGGTGCGGGTGATCGATCCATTCTCGGTCCTCCCCGCCCGGAAAGTCACACCGACGGGGCCCCGTCGGGCCGTGACGTCCGTGACACGCGCGGGACGTCCACGACAGGGCTTCCCGGGGCCGTCGACCTCCCGGTGGGCTAACGTGTGCCCACATCAGAGGTCCCGCGCAGGCGTGGGCCACCGGGGGAAAGAAGGGAACGGGCCGGACGTGTCTTCCACTGCGGACGATGCCGCGACGCACGCGGCCGCTCGTCTGGGCTTCGAGTCCGGGCAGGTCATCCAGGAGCTGGGCTACGACGACGACGTGGACGAGGCCCTGCGCGCAGGGCTGGAGGCCACCACCGGCTCGGCGCTCGTCGACGAGGACTACGACGACGTCACCGACGGTGCCGTGATCTGGTTCCGCGACGACGACGGCGACCTCACCGACGCGCTCGTCGACGCGATGACGGTGCTCGAGGACAACGGGCCGATCTGGGTGTTCGTGCCCAAGGCCGGACGCCGGGGCCACGTGCCCCACAGCGACATCGAGGAGGCCGCGACCACGTCCGGCCTGCACGCGATGACGACGTTCTCCGTCGGTCCCGACTGGTCCGCGACGCGGCTGGCCACGCGGGGTCGCGGCAAGTGACGGGTGCGACGCCCGGGGCCCTGCTCGTCGGTGAGCCGGCCCCGGACGTCACGCTGCCCGACACCCACGGCACGCCCGTGACCCTCTCCGCGCTGCGGGGGGGCCCGGTGGCGGTGGTGTTCTTCCCGTTCGCGTTCTCCGGCATCTGCTCCGGCGAGCTGTGCGAGCTGCGCGACAACCTCGCGATGTTCGACGCCGCCGGCGTGCGGCTGCTCGGCGTCTCGTGCGACCCCATGTTCGCGCTGCGCGCGTGGTCGCAGCAGGAGGGCCACGGGTTCGACCTGCTCTCCGACTTCTGGCCCCACGGTGCCGCGGCCCGTGCCTTCGGCGTCTTCGACGAGGACCACGGTCTGGCCCTGCGCGGGTCGTTCCTCCTCGACGCCGACGGCGTGGTCCGCTGGTCGGTGGTCAACCCCCGCGGCGAGGCCCGCCCGTTCGCGGCCTACCGCGAGGCCCTCGCGACCCTGTGACGCTCCCCGGGGAGCGGCTCGCCGCTGCCTGCTGATCGGCCCGCCCGGCGCGGCTGCCGCGACGGGTCCGGCCGGACGGGTCGCGAGCTGCGCCGGCTGCTGCGGGGCGGGCACGGGCGAGAGAGGTGCACTCATGGACAGGGCCGAGGTCGATGCGCTGGCTGCGCGCACCCGGCAGCGCATGGCCGACGGCGAGGTGCTCGATCCCCGTGCCGAGGCGCTCGGCTGCCGGTTCCTCGGTCACAGCGTGATCGAGTCCGTCTACTTCTTGCGTCAGGCCTTCGACGTCCCCCTCGGGGAGGGCAAGGAGCTGCTGTTCGAGCTGGCCTGGTCGGGGGACGACAGCCTGCCGGACAACGCGGCGCAGCACCTGCCGATCGCCGGGCTGGGCAGGTGCCACCGGCTGGTGGCGGGCCTCGCGTACCGGCTGCCCGAAGAGCTCGGCCTCGCGCTGTTCGCCCAGGCGAGGTCGGCGATGGTGCTCGATGCGCGTCCGGCGACGCGCATGGACCTGCTCGTCGACGTGCAGGAGGGGCGGCTCGTCGTCCCGGACGGGCCACTCGAGCCCGTCCCGTTCGTCGTCGACGCGCGCGGCGAGCGCGTCGGGCGGCTGCTGCTCGTCGTGCGGGGCGGCGTCCTCGTGCGCCTGGAGCAGACGTGGACGGGCGACGCCGTGCCGGAGGCCTGGCCGACACCCGACCGTCTCGACTTCGGCGACCGGCGCGCGACGCTGTGGGGCCCCGCCGACGAGTCCGCCGCGCTCGTCCACCCCCGCCCCGGCGGCGGGGCGCCCCGTGGGCCCGCCGCCGCGTGGGAGGTCGAGCACCTCCGCGCGTCGGGTGAGCTGAGCGTCGGCGCCGCAGGTCGTCTCGGAGAGCTCCTGGCGGCGCGGTCGCGGGGGCACGCACGCGTGCTGGCCCGCGGTCTCCTGGCTGATCTCGTCCTCGCGTCGGGTGCCCCGTCGCACGATGCGCCGGCGGCCGTGACCGTGCTCGTCGCCGGGCTGCCGCACCTCCACCCTGCGGTCCGCCCGAGCGCCCTCCTGCTCCTCACGCAGATCGACCTGGCGGCGGCGCGGGTGGACGGGGGGCACGCCACCGAGTGCCGCCGGCGGATCGCCGAGGCGCTGCCGGTGGTCGCTGCCACGCTCGCGGCGGGCGGCGACGCGGAGCGCGCCCAGGGTGTCGACCTGCTGGCCGCTGCCGCGTCGTCCGGGCCGGGTGCCCGCGCGCGGGCGGAGCTCTACCTCGCCCGCATCGTCGACGGGTCGACCGGCGACGTCCGGGCACGTGCCGCGTGCGCGCTCGACGGGCTGCGCGGCACGGCCACGTGAGGCGAGGGGCACCCGGTGCGGGTCGCCCGGGTGGGAGGTGGTGGGCCCGGCCGGTCTCGAACCGGCGACCTCCGCGGTGTAAGCGCGGCGCTCTGACCAACTGAGCTACAGGCCCGAAGAGCGTCGGACAGCCTACCGGCGCCGTAGGCTGCGCGGGTGCGCGCAACCCTCCTCCACGGTCCCGGTGACGTCCGCGTCGAGCAGGTGCCCGACCCGCAGGTGCGCCGGGCGCACGACGCCGTGGTGCGCGTCGTCGCCACCTGCGTGTGCGGGTCGGACCTGTGGCCCTACCGCGGGGCGCGGCCGGTGCCCGAGCCGCGGCGCATCGGGCACGAGCTCGTCGGCGTGGTCGAGGAGGTCGGCGCCGACGTGCGGACGGTGCGGCCCGGTGACTTCGTCGTGGCGCCGTTCTCGCTGTGCGACGGCACGTGCGTGCACTGCCGCAACGGCGTGCACACCTCGTGCGAGAACGTCGCGTGGTGGGGGTCGCCGGACCAGGACGGCGAGCCCGTCGACGCCGCGCAGGGCGAGTACGTGCGCGTGCCGATGGCCGACGGCACGCTCGTCGTGACCCCGGAGCACCCCGACGAGGCGCTGCTGCCGCACGTGCTGACGCTGACGGACGTCATGGGCACCGGGCACCACGCGGCGCGGTCGGCCGGTGTGGGACCGGGCTCGACCGTGGCGGTGGTGGGCGACGGTGCCGTGGGGCTGTGCGCCGTGATCGCCGCGCGCCGGCTCGGAGCCGAGCGGGTCGTGGCCATGTCCCGGCACGCGGCCCGGCAGGAGCTCGCGCGCGGGTTCGGTGCGACGGACGTCGTCGCCGAGCGTGGTGACGAGGGGGCGGCGCACGTGCGCGACCTGTTCGACGGCGTCGGGCCGGACGCGGTGCTCGAGTGCGTCGGGACCAAGGAGTCGATGGCGCAGGCCCTGGCCACCGTGCGGCCGGGCGGGCGGATCGGCTTCGTCGGGGTGCCCGCGGGCGGGCCCGAGCTGCCGGTGCGGCAGCTCTTCGACACCAACGTCACCGTCGGCGGCGGGATCGCACCCGTGCGCGGCTACATCCCCGAGCTCATGGCCGACGTGTGGTCCGGGGCGATCCGGCCCGGGCTGGTGTTCGACGGCACCTTCGCGCTCGACGACATCGCCGACGCCTACGCCGCGATGGACGCCCGGACCGTGACCAAGGCCCTCGTGCGGCCGTGACGTGCGTGCGGGGCGGGGTCGGCGACCCGGCGGCCAGCCGGTAGGTTGCCGCGTGTGAGCACCATCGCGACCGTCCGCGACGTCGTCGCCGCCCTCGACCGGCGGTACCCGCCCGGGACCGCCGAGCCCTGGGACCGGGTCGGCCTCGCGGTCGGGGACCCCGACGCCCCCGTGCGCCGGGTGCTGCTCGCCGTCGACCCCGTCGCCGCCGTCGTCGACGAGGCGCTCGGCTGGGGTGCCGACCTGCTGCTGACGCACCACCCGCTGCTGCTGCGCGGCGTGCACTCCGTCGCCGCGACGACCGCCAAGGGCGCGCTCGTGCACCGCCTGGTGCGGGGCGGGTGCGCGCTGCACACCGCGCACACCAACGCCGACGCGGCCGTCGACGGCGTCGCCCACGCACTCGCCGACGCCATCGGCGTGCACGGCACCGTCCCGCTCGTGCCCGCGGGCGTGCCGGCGCTCGACAAGCACGTGGTCCTGGTGCCGAGCGAGCACGCCGACGCGCTCGTCGACGCGCTGTCCGCGGCCGGTGCCGGCGCGCTCGGCGCGTACGCGCGGTGCGCGTGGACCACCGTGGGGGAGGGCACGTTCCTGCCGCTCGACGGCGCCACGCCCGCGGTAGGCGTTGTCGGCGAGGTCGCCCGGGTGCGCGAGACCCGCATCGAGATGGTGGCCCCGCGCCGGTCGCGGTCGCAGGTCGTGGCCGCCGTGCGGGCGGCGCACCCGTACGAGGAGCCCGCCTTCGACGTCCTGGAGCTGGCGTCCCTGCCCGGGCAGACGGGGCTCGGGCGCGTCGGCACGCTGGACCGGCCCCTGCCGCTGGCGGACTTCGCCGAAGCCGTGGCCCGCGCCCTGCCCGCCACCGTGCAGGGCGTGCGCTACGCGGGAGACCCCGCGATGCCGGTCCACCGGGTCGCCGTGCTCGGCGGGTCCGGGGACTCGCTGTTCGACGCCGTCCGCGCGGCCGACGTCGACGCCTACGTCACCGCGGACCTGCGCCACCACCCGGCGTCCGAGCAGCAGGAGCAGGCGCTGTTCGAGGCGAAGGGGGCCGCCCCCCGGCCCGCGCTCGTCGACCTCGCGCACTCGGCGTCGGAGTGGCCGTGGCTCGCCCGCGCGGCCGACGCGCTGCGCGCCGACCTGGCCGCCGCGGGCACTACGGTGGAGACCCGCGTGAGCACGCTGCGCACCGACCCCTGGACGGGCCGTGTGCCGCAGCCCGCCCGCACCCAGCCGGAAGGAACCCCGTGACGAGCGCCCCCGTCGCCGACCAGCGTCGCCTGCTCGAGGTCCAGGACCTCGACACCCGCCTCGACCAGCTCGCCCACCGCCGTCGCACGCTGCCCGCGCTCGCGCGGCTGACCGAGCTCGACGCGCAGGTCGGCGACCTGTACACCGCCCTCGTGACGTCGCGGACCGCGGCCTCGGACCTGCGGCGCGAGCTCACCAAGGCCGAGGCCGACGTCGCCCAGGTCCGCACCCGTGCCGCGCGCGACCAGCAGCGGCTCGACCAGGGCCAGGTCTCCGCGAAGGACGCGCAGGCGCTGACCAGCGAGCTCGAGAGCCTGGCGCGCCGCCAGTCCGACCTCGAGGACGTCGAGCTCGAGGTCATGGAGCGGCTCGAGGCCCACGAGTCCACGCTCGCCGAGCTGGAGACGGCCCACGCGGCGCTCGCGTCGGACCGGGCAGCCGTCGTCGCCGAGCGCGACGCCGGCTGGGCCGAGGTCGACGCCGAGGCCGACCGCGTCCGGGCTGCGCGCGAGAAGGCCGTCGCCGGCCTCGACGAGCGTCTCGTCGCGCTGTACGAGCGCCTGCGCGGGCAGCTCGGCGGCCGGGGCGCCGCCCCGCTGCGCGGCAACCGCTGCGACGGCTGCCGCCTCGAGCTCAACCCGCTGGACCTCGAGGCCATCCGTGCGCGTCCCGAGGACGCGGTCGTGCGCTGCGAGGAGTGCGGGCGGATCCTCGTGCGGCTGCCCGCCAACGCATGAGCCCGGTCGAGGAGCCGCGCGGGACGCCCGGCCGGCCGTCGGCCCAGCCCGGGGACGCCGGTGCGACGGGTCGCCGGCGGACCGCCGGACCCTCAGGGGCGGGTGTGCGGTTCGACGAGGAGCGGCCCGTCACGGTCGTCCTCGTCCGCCACGGGCAGACCGCGATGACGGTCTCGCGCGGCTACTCGGGCTCCTCCGAGCCGGGCCCGCCGCTGGACGCGACCGGTCGGGCGCAGGCGGCGTCCGCGGCGGAGCTCGTCGACCGTGTCGGCCGCGACCTGTGGGGCGACGTGCCCTACCCGGGGGAGGTCGTCGCCTCGCCGATGGTCCGGACGCAGGAGACCGCGGGCGTCGTCGCCGCGCGGCTCGGCCTGCCCGTGCGCACCGACGCCGCGTTCCGCGAGGCCGACTTCGGCGCCTGGCAGGGGCTGACCTCCGACGAGATCGAGCAGCACTGGCCCGGCACGCTCGAGCCGTGGCACGTCGACGGGCACGTGCGCCCGCCCGGCGGGGAGTCCGTCGCGGACGTGGGGGAGCGGTTGCGTGCCGCCCTCGACGGGCTGCGCGGCGGCGGCGAGCGGACCGTCGTGGTGGTCTCCCACGCGGTCGCGATCCGCGCCGCCCTCGGCGTGACGCTCGGGTCCGCCCCCGGCACGTGGAGCCAGCTGCGCGTCGCGCCGGCGTCGGTCAGCATCGTGCGGCTGTACACCGACCGGCGCGACGAGGTCGCCGTCGCCGGTGCGCCGAGCGAGGGCTGGGGTCCCGCAGCCCGCTGACCGGACGGGGGCGTTCCCCGACGTCAGAGCACGACGAGGCGGCGCGGTCAGGCCACGACGAGGGAGAGCGTGCGCGCCCCGCGCCGCGGCGGGCCCGCCAGCTCGACCGCCGTCAGCGCCGTCCCGACGAGTGCGCTCGCGGCGTGCGCCAGGTCCTCCGCGTCCCGCGGGGCGTTGCCGCGGCGGGTCACCAGGTGCCGGGTCAGCACGCCGCGCGTGTGCTTGGCGTGGTGCGAGACCACCGACCGGCGCCCGTCGACCTCGCGCAGCACCCGCACGTCCACCCACGTCGCGCCCGCGGGCGGGGTCCACGCGGCCCGGTAGGCCGCCGAGCGGCAGTCGACCACCAGGTCCTCGCCCTCCCCGGCCAGCGCCTCGGCGAGCGGGCCACGCCACGCGGCGGCGAGCGGCCCCACGCCCGGGAGGTCGGTGCCCATCGACAACCGGTACGCGGGCACCACGTCGTCCACCGTCAGGACGCCCCACAGCGCGCTGACGACCCGGACGGACCGCACCGCGCGTGCCCGCGCCGCCGGCGTCAGGTCGTCCAGGCCCGCCGCGCCGTACAGCACCCCGGTGTACACCCGGGACGCCCGCGCGGCCGGGGCGTCGCGCAGGCCCGTGTTGCGGGCGACCTCGGCGGCCAGCCCTGGCGAGACACCCAGCACCGCGCACGCGTCGTCCTGGGCGCCGACCGCGACGAGCGCGTCGAGCACCTTCTCCCGCCACGGCGTGAGCCCGGGGTGCGCGAGCGCGCCGAGGTCGACCGGCGGGGCGCCGACGGGCGCGGGCGTCTTGCCCTCCGAGGGCGGCAGCAGCACGAGCACCGCTGCACTGTACGGTGCGGTCCTGCCCGTCCGACGACCCCGCAGGAGTGCCGTGGCTCACGTGAAGGTGTACGGCCGCCGCTCGGCCTGGGGCCACCGGCGGGCCGAGGTCTCCGACGCCCTGCACGCGGCCCTCGTCGACGCCTGGGGCATCCCGTCGACCAAGCGGTTCCACCGGTTCCTGCTGCTCGACGACGAGGACCTGGTCGCACCGCGCGGGCACGACTACCTCGTCGTCGAGGTCGTCGCCTTCACCGGGCGCAGCCCCGCCGCCGTGCGGGCCCTGCTCGCGGCCATGACCGACGACGTCGCCCCGGCGCTCGGCCTGGCGCCCGACGACCTGGAGGTCGTCGTGCTGGAGAGCCCGCCCACGCACTGGGCGATCCGCGGCACCACCGGCGACGCTCTCCAGCTGGACTACCGCGTCGACGTCTGACCGTGCCGCACCCCCCCGGCGCGACGGGTAGGCTGGGCGCGCGGACGAGTCAGCCAGGCGGCCGCGTCAGGGCCTTCGTGGTCCTGCCGAGGAACGTCCGGGCTCCGCAGGGCAGGGTGGTGGGTAACGCCCACCCGGGGTGACCCGCGGGACAGTGCCACAGAGAACAGACCGCCACGTCGCATTTCGGTGCGACGGGGTAAGGGTGAAACGGTGGTGCAAGAGACCACCAGCGCACCGGGTGACCGGTGCGGCTAGGCAAACCCCACCCGGAGCAAGGCCAGACAGGGAGCGTCCGAGGGCTGCCCGCCCGAGCTCCCGGGTAGGCCGCTGGAGGCGTGCGGCGACGCACGTCGTAGATGGATGGTCGCCACCCGCGCGTGGGCAACCGCGCACGGGGACAGAACCCGGCGTACCGGCTGACTCGTCCGCCCCTCCGGGGTGCCCGCGCGGCGCCCGCCGGAGGGGTCCCGGGCCGGCGACCTCCTCAGGCGGCGTGCCCGGAACGGCTCTGCCGCTGGCGCGGCACGAAGGGCAGGCGCGGCAGGTCCGCGTGCCCCGCGACCTGCGGGCGGCTGTCCCGCTGCTGGCCGGTGCGCGCGCGGGCGGGCCGGGGGACGAACGGCAGACCGGGTCCCCGGGCCGTCCGGCTCGCGTCGTCGTGGCGCTGGTCGCCTGCCATGGTGTCCCCCTCGTCACCGTGCCGTGCTCTCACCACCACGGTAGGAGCCCGTGGCGCACGCACCAGGGACCGCCCGCGACCCCAACCCGCGTGCGCGGGTGAGATCCGTCGGGTGCCGCGGGCGGAGGGGACGAAGGTCCCGCCCGCGCCGTCAGCCCGCCTGCGCCCGGGCGAGGTCGGCGGGCGTGCTGCGCAGGAGGCAGAACTCGTTGCCCTCGGGGTCGGCCAGCACGTGCCAGGTCACGTCCTGCTGGCCCACGTCCACGGGTGTCGCACCGAGCTCGAGCAGCCGGGCGAGCTCGGTCGCCTGGTCCGAGCCGTCGGGCGGGCGCAGGTCCGGGTGCAGGCGGTTCTTCACGCGGCGTTCGTCGGGGACGCGCACGAAGAGCCACCCCGTCGCGGAGCCGTCGGCGGGCGCGAGCTCGACCTCCTCGCCGTCGCCCTCCTCGTCCGTGACCGTCCACCCGAGGACCCGCGACCACCAGCGCGCCAGGGCGGTCGGGTCGGCGGCGTCGATCGACAGCTGCGAGACGATCAGGTGCATGGCACGACGCTAGGGGCTGACGCGCCCGCAGGCATCCCCGGGCGCGTCAGGCGCGGTAGCGCGCGACCATCGGGCAGTCGAACGGGTCGCGCGCCTGCAGGCCGACCTCGTTGAGGTACTCCACGACGCGGCGGTACGACTCCACCAGCGTCGTCTGCGTGTACGGCATGCCGACGCGCGCGCAGTGCTCCCGGACCAGCTCACGGGCACGGGCCAGGTGCGGGCGGGGCATCGAGGGGAACAGGTGGTGCTCGATCTGCGCGTCGAGCCCGCCCATGAGCGCGGTCACCCAGCGGCCGCCGGAGATGTTGCGCGACGTCAGCACCTGCTTGGACAGGAAGTCCAGCCGGCTCTCGGCCGGGATGATCGCCATGCCCTTGTGGTTCGGGGCGAAGGACGCGCCCATGTACACGCCGAACACCGCGAGCTGCACGGCGAGGAACGCGGCGGCCATGCCGAGCGGGAGCTGCCACACGACCAGGGCGACGTACCCGACGAGGCGGACGGCCATGAGCACCAGCTCGGTGGTGCGGGCGCGGCTGGGGGCGGACGCGAGCGCCGAGCGGATCGACACCACGTGCAGGTTGAGGCCCTCGAGCGTCAGGAGGGGGAAGAACAGCCACCCCTGGCGGCGGGTGAGGGCGCCCATGAAGCCGCTCTGCTGCGCGGCGTCCTCGGGCAGGAACGAGATCGTGTCCCGCTCGATGTCCGGGTCCTTGCCGCGGCGGTTCGGGTTCGCGTGGTGGCGGTTGTGCTTGGTCGTCCACCAGCTGTGGCTGATCCCGACGACCGCGTTGGCCAGGACCCGCCCGAGCCTGTCGTTGGCCGGTCCGGTGCGCAGGACCTGGCGGTGGGACGCCTCGTGCGAGACGAACGCGACCTGTGTGAGCACGACGCCGAGCGCGGCGGCGACGAGCAGCTGCCACCACGACGGGCCGATGACGACGAGCGCGGTGAGGAGCGCGGCGAGGGCGACGCCCAGACCCGTGAGCAGGCCCACGTAGAACCGCGGCGTGCGCTCGAGGAGGCCCGCCTCCCGGACGGCGGCAGCCAGCTCGTGGTAGCTGCCGGTCGCGGCCTCCTGACGGGGGCGCGGTCGCGTCGGGGTAGGGGCGAGCGTCACGGGGCCTCCAGGGCGTGGGTCGACTTCCCAGCCGTGGGGGTGAGCGGTCGCTCGGCGGTACGGATGCCCTCGAGAGTACGTGCCGTTCAGGCCGGTGGTAAGGGGCGTGCCGGGTGGTGGACGGGGAGGTCCTGTGCACGTGCGGCCGGCGGGCCGCCGACCTTGCCCGGTCCGTCTCCTGGCGTCAGTGCGCGCGGTCGGCGGCCAGGCGGGCCGCCCCGACGATTCCCGCGGCGTTCCGCAGGCGGGCGGGGACGATCGGCGTGCGCAGGTCCAGCAGCGGCAGGAACTCCGCGTGCTTCTTGCTCACGCCGCCGCCGACGACGATGAGGTCGGGCCACAGCAGGTTCTCCACGACCGTGAAGTACCGCTGCAGCCGCTGCGCCCACTGCTCCCAGCTGAGGTCCTCGCGGTCGCGGACGGCCTCCGACGCGCGGGTCTCGGCGTCGTGCCCGTCGATCTCGAGGTGGCCGAGCTCGGTGTTGGGCACCAGCACGCCGTCGACGACGAGGCAGGTGCCGATTCCGGTGCCGAGCGTGACGACGAGGACGACGCCGTCGACGTCCTGCGCCGCGCCGTACTCGACCTCGGCGTACCCGGCGGCGTCGGCGTCGTTGACGGCGAACACCTTGCGGCCCGTCGCCGCGCCGACGGCCTTCTCGACGTCCGTCCCGATCCAGCTCTTGTCGACGTTCGCGGCCGACTGCGCCACGCCGTGCAGGATGACCGCGGGGAAGGTCACGCCGATCGGCACGTGCTTGTCGAGGTCGAAGGAGTCGACGACCTCGGCGACGGTCTGCGCGACCGCCGCGGGCGTCGCCGGCTGCGGGGTCGGGATCCGCAGCCGGTCGGCCGCGAACTCCCCGATCCGCAGGTCGACGGGGGCGCCCTTGATGCCGGACCCGCCGATGTCGATGCCGAACGCCGTGTCGTGCTTGGTGTGCTTGGTCATGGGAGCGTCAGGACCTCCGCGCCGGTGTCGGTGACGAGCAGGGTGTGCTCGAACTGGGCGCTGCGGCGCCGGTCGGCGGTGACGACGGTCCAGCCGTCGTCCCACATCTCCCAGTCCGCCGTGCCGAGGTTGAGCATGGGCTCGATGGTGAAGACCATGCCGGGCTCGATGACCGTGGCGTGGTCGGGGGCAGCGTCGTAGTGCGGCACGACCAGCCCGGTGTGGAACGCGGGGCCGACGCCGTGCCCGGTGAAGTCGCGCACCACGCCGTAGCCGAACCGGGCGGCGTACTTCTCGATGACCCGGCCGACCACGTTGATCTCGCGCCCGGGCCGGACGGCCTTGATCCCGCGCTCCAGGGCCTCGCGCGTGCGCTCGACCAGCAGACGGGTCTCCTCGTCGACGTCCCCGGCGAGGAACGTGGCGTTGTTGTCGCCGTGGACCCCGTCGACGTACGCGGTGACGTCGACGTTCACGATGTCGCCGTCCTCGACGACCGTCGAGTCGGGGATGCCGTGGCAGACGACCTCGTTGAGCGACGTGCACAACGACTTGGGGAAGCCGCGGTAGCCCAGCGTCGAGGGGTACGCGCCGTGCGCGACGAGGAAGTCGTGCCCGATCGCGTCGAGCTCGTCCGTCGTGACGCCGGGGCGTACGTGGCGGCCGACCTCCTCGAGGGCCTGGGCGGCGATCCGCGCGGCGACCCGCACACGGCCGACCGTCTCGGGGTCCAGCACGTCGGACCCGCGCCACGGCGCCGGTGCGGGCCGGTCGACGTACTCGGGCCGCGCGATCGCGGCGGGGACGGGACGGCGAGGGCTGACGCGCCCGGGGGACAGGGCGGCGCGCGACGCGTGGACCGGCGACATGCCTGGCAGTCTACGGACGTGCGGAGCGCCGGCACCTCGCGGGCGCCGCCGGAGAGGAGCCCGCCGTGGCCGAGGAGTACTGGTTCAACACCCGCACGCACGAGGTCGAGGCCGGCCGGCGCAGCGACTGGAGCCAGGTGATGGGCCCCTACGCGACGCGGGAGGAGGCCGAGCGGGCGCTGGAGACCGCGCGCCGGCGCACCGAGCGCTGGGACGCGCAGGACGCCGCCGACGACTGAGGGCGCGCCGAGCCCGGCGGGGTGGTCGGACCCGGCTGCGCTCAGGCGTCGAAGCGGTGCTCGGCGTCGGGGAAGGTGCCGGCGCGGACCTCGTCGACGTACGCGCGCGCCGCGGACGACAGCGCGGCGCCGACCTCGCCGAAGCGCTTGGCGAAGCGCGGCGACCAGTCGGTCATGCCCGCCATGTCGACCCACACGAGCACCTGGCCGTCGCAGCCCTCGCCGGCGCCGATCCCGATGGTCGGCACCCGCACGACCTCGGTCACGCGGGCCGCGAGCGGGGCGGGCACCATCTCCAGGACCACGGCCACGGCGCCCGCCTCGACGACGGCGACCGCGTCCTGCTGCAGGACGTCGGCGGCGTCGCCGCGCCCCTGCACCCGGGGTCCGCCGAGCAGGTGCTCGGACTGCGGCGTGTAGCCCAGGTGCGCCACGACGGGGATGCCCGCGTCGGTCAGCGCACGGATCTGCGCGGCCACGCGCACGCCGCCCTCGATCTTCACGGCCGAGACCCCGGCCTCCTTCATCATCCGCACGCCCGACGCGAGGGCCTGCTCGGGGCCCGCCTCGTAGCTGCCGAACGGCAGGTCCGCGACGACGAAGGCCCGCCGTGCGGCCCCCGCCACCGCCCGGGCGGCCACGACGAGGTGGTCCAGCGTGACCGGCAGGGTCGTGTCGAACCCGAGCATCGTGTTGCCCACCGAGTCGCCCACCAGCAGCATGTCGACGCCCGCGTCGTCGAAGATGCGCGCCGTCACCGCGTCGTACGCGGTGAGCATCGTCAGCTTCTCGCCGCGGTCCTTGGCCGCCTGCAGGTGGTGCACGCGCACGCGCGTCGGGCGGGGGGTCGGCTCGGTCATCGTGCTGCTCCGCGGGGCCGGGGTCTGGGGGTCGGGCGCGGGTCGCGCGCCGCCGTCGAGCCTAGTCCGCACCCGACCGTGCACCCGGTCGGGGGGACCTGGGGCCCGGCCGGTGAGCCGTGCCGCGCGCACCCGCCACGATCAGGCAGGATGTGCACCATGGACAGGCAGCAGGAGTTCGTCCTCCGCACCGTCGAGGAGCGGGACATCCGCTTCATCCGTCTGTGGTTCACGGACGTGCTGGGGATGCTCAAGTCGGTCGCCGTCGCGCCCGCCGAGCTCGAGTCGGCGTTCGCGGAGGGCATCGGCTTCGACGGCAGCGCGATCGAGGGCCTCACGCGGGTGTACGAGGCCGACATGATCGCCAAGCCCGACCCCTCGACGTTCCAGGTGCTCCCGTGGCGCGGCGAGCGGCACGGCACGGCGCGGATGTTCTGCGACCTCCTGACGCCCGACGGCGAGCCGTCGCTCGCGGACTCGCGGTACGTGCTCAAGCGCGCGCTGCACCGCGCCAGCGACCGGGGCTTCACCTTCTACACGCACCCCGAGGTCGAGTTCTACCTCTTCGACGCCCCGGCCGACCCCGAGCGCCCCCTGGTGCCGGTCGACCAGGGCGGGTACTTCGACCACGTGCCGCGCGGCACCGCGCACGACTTCCGGCGCGCGGCGATCACGATGCTCGAGTCCATGGGCATCTCGGTGGAGTTCTCCCACCACGAGGCCGGCCCGGGCCAGAACGAGATCGACCTGCGCTACGCCGACGCCCTGACGACCGCGGACAACATCATGACGTTCCGCACCGTCGTCAAGGAGGTCGCGCTCGAGCAGGGCGTGTTCGCCTCCTTCATGCCCAAGCCCCTGGCCGACCAGCCGGGCTCGGGCATGCACACGCACGTGTCGCTGTTCGAGGGCGACCGCAACGCGTTCTACGAGGCCGGCGCCGAGTACCAGCTGTCCAAGGTCGGGCGGCACTTCATCGCCGGCCTGCTGCGGCACGCCGCCGAGATCACCGCGGTCACCAACCAGTTCGTCAACTCCTACAAGCGGCTGTGGGGCGGGTCCGAGGCCCCCAGCTTCATCTGCTGGGGCCACAACAACCGGTCCGCGCTCGTGCGCGTGCCCATGTACAAGCCCGGCAAGGGCAACTCCAGCCGCATCGAGTACCGCGGCGTCGACTCCGCGACCAACCCCTACCTGGCGTTCGCGCTCATGCTCGCCGCCGGGCTCAAGGGCGTCGAGGAGGGCTACGAGCTGCCCGAGGGCGCCGACGACGACGTGTGGGAGCTCACCGACGCCGAGCGTCGTGCGCTCGGGATCGAGCCGCTGCCGACGTCGCTCGAGGCGGCGATCACGGTGATGGAGCGGTCCGAGCTCGTCGCCGAGACCCTCGGAGAGCACGTCTTCGACTACTTCCTGCGCAACAAGCGGCAGGAGTGGGAGGAGTACCGGGCTCAGGTCACGCCGTACGAGCTGCGGCGGTTCCTCCCCCTGGTGTGACGCGATGAGCGTCGCGGGTCGCGAGCAGACCCTCGCCGGGCGGCTGCGCCGTGCCGGCGTGGGCGACGTGCCGCGCGCCGAGCGGCTGCTCGCCGACCCCGCGCTCCTGGCCCTGCAGCCCGACCTGGACTCCCTCGTCCCCGCCCTGCGGGACGTCGGCGACCCAGACCTCGCACTGCTCGCCCTCGCCAAGATCGCCGGCGCCGTGCAGCGCGACGCGGAGCTGAGCGGCCTCCTGCGCGACATGCTCGCCGGCGAGGGGGAGGCCCGCACGCGGCTGCTCGCCGTGACCGGGGCGTCCCTCGCGCTCGGCAACACGCTCGCCGCCGACCCCCGGGCGCTGCACGTCGTCGTCGACCCGACCCCGGGCACCGGCGTCGACGCCGGAGAGGTCCGGGCCGAGCTGCTGCGTGCCGTCGACGCCGACCCCGACGCCCCCGTGCCCGTGGCCGGCACCGCGGGCGCGGCCGGGGTCGACGCCATGCGCCGCGCCTACCGGCGGCGCCTGCTGCGCATCGCCGCCACCGACCTCACCGTCGACGACCCCCTCAGCCGGCTGCCGGGCGTGGCGGCGGCGCTCGCGGACCTGGCCGCCGCCGCCCTCGAGGCGGCCCTGGCGCTGGCCCGCGCCGACCTGGACGACCACGGCGCGGGCGTCCGGCTGGCCGTCATCGGCATGGGCAAGACCGGTGGCCGCGAGCTCAACTACGTCTCCGACGTCGACGTCGTCTACGTGGCCGAGCCCGTCGACGGCACGCCCGAGGACGAGGCCATGGCCGTCGGGGCGCGACTGGCCGCCGGGCTCGCGCGTGCGTGCTCCGTCCCCTCGGGCGAGCCGGCGCTGTGGCCAGTCGACGCGGCGCTGCGCCCCGAGGGCAAGGACGGCCCGCTCGTGCGGACCCTCGCCAGCCACCGGGCGTACTACGGGCGCTGGGCGAAGACGTGGGAGTTCCAGGCGCT
This sequence comes from Cellulomonas sp. SLBN-39, assembly GCF_006715865.1. NCBI lineage: Bacteria > Bacillati > Actinomycetota > Actinomycetes > Micrococcales > Cellulomonadaceae > Cellulomonas > Cellulomonas sp. SLBN-39. Next base: position 3,254,172 of record NZ_VFOA01000001.1, read on the forward strand.
GCTCAAGGCCCGCCCGCTGGCCGGCGACCGCGACCTCGGCCGCGCCTACGTCGAGACCGTCAACCCGCTGGTGTGGTCGGCCGTCGAGCGCGAGAACTTCGTCGAGGACTCCCAGGCCATGCGCCGACGCGTCGAGCAGCACGTGCCCCGCGCCGAGGCCGACCGCCAGCTCAAGCTCGGCGTCGGCGGTCTGCGGGACGTGGAGTTCACCGTGCAGCTGCTCCAGCTCGTGCACGGACGCGCGGACGAGGCCATCCGCAGCCCCAGCACCCTCACCGCGCTCGCCGCGCTCGCCGCAGGCGGGTACGTGGGCCGCGAGCACGCCGGCCAGCTCGCGGTCTGCTACCGGTGGATGCGCGCCATGGAGCACCGCATCCAGCTGTACCGGCTGCAGCGCACGCACCTGGTGCCCACGGCCGACGGCGACCTGCGGCGGCTGGCCCGCACCCTCGGCATGCGGGCCGAGGGCCCCGACGGGCTGCTCGAGCGGTGGCGCAGCACCCGCCGCGACGTGCGGCGCCTGCACGAAGAGCTGTTCTACCGCCCCCTGCTGCCCGCCACGGCACGGCTGTCGACCGAGGAGGCCAGCCTCGCGCCCGACGCCGCCCGCGCCCGCCTCGCCGCGATCGGCTACCGCGACCCGGCCGGGGCCCTGCGGCACATCGGCGCGCTCACCGACGGCGTGACCCGGCGCGCGGCGATCCAGCGCCAGCTGCTGCCCGTCATGCTCGGCTGGTTCGCCGAGGGCCCCGACCCCGACGGCGGGCTGCTCGCGTTCCGGCGCCTGTCCGAGCAGCTCGGCACGACGCACTGGTACCTCAAGCTGCTGCGCGACTCCGGCACGGCCGCGCAGCGCCTCGCGACGCTGCTGTCGACGTCGCGCTACGCCGCCGACGCCCTCAGCCGCTCCCCGGAGTCCGTCACGTGGCTCGCGGCCGACGCGGACCTCGCTCCCCGGACCGCCGAGCGGCTCGCGGCCGAGGCCGACGCGGTCCTGCGCCGCGCGCACGAGCCCGTGCCCGCCGTCACCGCGCTGCGCGCCCTGCGCCGCCGCGAGCTGGCCCGCACGGCGGTCGCCGACGTGCTCGGGGTCGTCACCGGGGTCCGTGCCTCGCAGAGCCTGACCGTCGCGGCCGACACCGTGCTCGCCGGCGCCCTGCGGGTCGCCCAGGCCGAGGCGTGCGCGGTCCGCGGCCTCCACGAGGCACCGACCCGCCTGCTCGTGGTGGCCATGGGTCGGCTCGGCGGCGGCGAGGTCGGCTACTCCTCCGACGCCGACGTGATGTTCGTCCACGACCCTCTCCCTGGCGCCGACCCCGCCGTCGCCCAGGACGTGGCCCTGGCCACCGCGACCGGCCTGCGGCAGCTGCTCGGCGCCGTGGGCCCCGAACCCACGCTCGCGGTCGACGCCGACCTGCGCCCCGAGGGTCGCAACGGCCCCCTGGTGCGGACGTTCGACGCCTACGCCGAGTACTACCAGCGCTGGTCGTCCCCCTGGGAGTCGCAGGCGCTGCTGCGGGCCCGGCCCGTCGCCGGTGACACCGCCCTCGGCGAGCGGTTCGTCGCCCTCGTCGACCCGCTGCGCTACCCCGTCGACGGGCTCGACGTCGCGACCACGCGCGAGGTGCGCCGCATCAAGGCCCGCGTCGAGGCCGAGCGCCTCCCGCGCGGCGTGGACCCCACCCGGCACGTCAAGCTCGGGCGGGGCGGCATCGCCGACGTCGAGTGGACCGCCCAGCTGCTCCAGCTCCAGCACGCCCACGCCGTGCCCGCGCTGCGGACCACCTCGACGCTCGGGGCGCTCACCGCCGCGACCGACGCGGGCCTGCTGCACGCCGACGATGCGCAGGTGCTGCGCGAGGCGTGGGAGATGGCCTCGCGGGTCCGCGACGCCAACGTGCTGTGGACCGGTCGCGCCGAGGGCGCGCACGCGGACGTCCTGCCGCACGACCGGCAGGCGCTCGCCGGCGTCTCCCGGGTCATGGGGTACCCCGCCGGGTCGGGCGGCGCGCTCGAGCAGGACTACCTGCGCACCGCCCGCCGGGCCAGAGCCGTCGTCGAGCGCGTCTTCTACGGCTGACACGCCCGTCCGGGCCTCTCGCGCGCAGCGGCGCGCGGTGGGATGCTCGCTCGCAGGGCGGCGAAGCAGCGGCCCACGGCGCACGTCGGCGGGGGACCGGATGGCCGGCAGCAGCAGCACGAGCGGACGGCCGCCGGGCGCGCCCACGGACCACGCCCAGCCCGACGAGCACGACGACCACGCCGTGCTGCGCGCGCGCGTCGCGGCGCTGGAGGCCGAGAACGCCCGCCTGCGCGCCGCCACGCGCACCCCGCCCGCCGTCGCGCCCGGCGCCCCCGGCGCACCCGCCGCGTCGGCCGGCGGCGCCCCGCGTCGTGCCCGGCGGGTCGCCCGGGGCAGCGTCGTGGTCGCGCTCGTCGTCGTCGCGTCCCTGCTCGCGCCGGTCGCTGTCGTGTCGGCGTGGGCGCGCGGCGTCGTCGTCGACACGGAGCGCTACCTCGCGACGGTCGCACCGATCATCGACGCCCCCGCCGTGCAGGACGCCGTCACCCAGCGCGTCACCGTCGCCGTCGTCGAGGGCATGCGGCTCGAGGAGCTCGCCGCCGACCTCACCGCCGCCGTCGGCGAGCTGGGCCTGCCGCCACGCCTCGGCGTGCTCGCCGCGTCGCTCGAGGGGCCGTTGGTGGACGCCGTGACCGGGCGGGTGCGGCAGGCCGTGCACCGGGTGGTCACGTCGGACGCCGCGTCGTCCGTGTGGGCGCAGGGCCACCGGACGGTGCACGCCCAGCTCGTCGCCGTCCTGCGGGGCGACCCCGACGCCGTCGCCACGCTCGACGCGGACGGCACCCTCAGCGTCGACCTCGGCCCGGTCGTGGACGAGGTGCGGGCCGCGCTGGTCGCATCGGGCTTCACGCTCGCCGAACGCATCCCCGCGATCAACCCCACCTTCCCGCTGGTCTCCAGCCCCGACCTGCTGACCCTGCGGCAGGGGTACCGGGCGCTCGACGTGCTCGGCACCTGGCTGCCGTGGCTGGTGCTCGCGCTCTACGCGGCGGCCGTGCTCGCGGCCGTGCACCGGGCCCGGGCCGTGCTGGCCTGCTCGCTGGCGCTGGCCGGCACCATGGTGCTCCTCGCGGTCGCCGTCGCCGTCGGCCGGCAGGGGTTCATCGGTGCGCTCCCGCCAGACGTCCAGCGCCCCGACGCGGCGGTCGTCGTCTTCGACCAGGTCGTCTCGCTGCTGCGGGTGTCCCTGCGCGCGGTCCTCGTCCTGGCCCTGGTCGCCGCGGCCGTCGCCTTCCTGTCCGGGCGGTCCGCCGCGGCCGTCGCCGTGCGCGAGGGCGCCGCTGCGGCCGCCGCGTGGCTGCGCGGGGCGGGGGAGCGGCGCGGGCTGAGCAGCGGACCCGTCGGGGCGTGGCTGCACGACCAGCGTGTCCTCGTCCGCTCCTCCGTCGTCGTCCTGGCAGCCGCCGTCCTCGTCCTCGTGGACCGCCCCACGGCGGGGACCGTGCTGACCGTGTGCGCGGTCGCCGGGGCGGTCCTGCTCGTCACCGGGCTCGCCGCCCGCCCGCCCCACCCCTCCTGACCGCACGCCCCCTTCAGACCGCCCCGCCCCTCCTGACCGAGTCGAGCAGCGTCCCCGCAGACCGTGACCTCGTCGTGCGGTGCGGACCTGGACGTCGTCTGTGTGGAGGCTGTGCCGCAGACGTTCACGGGGCAGCACCCGATCGCCACCGAACTCCCGCACGAACACGGGCCGCGACGTCCTCCGGATCCCTAACGTCACGACCATGAGCCCTGACGGTGAGACCGGCCCCGAAGCCGCACCCGGAGCGGAACCCGCTCCCGCACCCGACGCCGCGACGCCTGCCCCGGCGCCCGGCCCCGCCCCGGCGTCCACAGCAGCGCGGGCACCTGCGCCCGCGACGTCCGCCGCACCCGCGACGTCCGCCGCACCCGCGACGGTTGCCGCACCCGCGACGGTCGCGGCGGAACCGCCTTCGCCGGCCGGCGCCGACGCCGTGCCCGGCCCCGTGCCGGTGGCCGTCGCCCCCTCGGCCCAGGACCGGCGGGCCGCGGTCGTCCACCCGCCGTACGGGCAGCGCCCGCCCTTCGTCCCGCCGCCGCCCGGTCCCGTCGACCGGGCGCTCGCGGCCTTCTGGGCGCACGGCCGCGAGCCTGCCGGGGTCCGCGTGCTCGGGCTGTGCGGTGCCGCCGGGATCGCGGGCGGCGTGCTGCTCGTCGGCCAGGAGCCGGGGCTGGGCGTCGCGCTCGCCGCCGCGGTGGTCTGGGCGGGCGCCCTGCCGGCCCTGTGGCGTCGGCGTGACGCCGTGGACCTGCTGGTCGTGACGCTGTCGGTGCTGCTCGTCTCGGTCGTGGCCGTCCGCTCCGCGGGGTGGGTCGTGTGGCTGTGCCTGCTCGCCGCGGCCTGGACGGCGACGTCCGCCGCGTCGGGCGCGCGCGCCGGGTGGGCGGTCGTCGCCGCACCGGCGACGTGGGTCGCGGGTGCCCTGCGGGCTCTGCCGTGGGTCCGCCACGGGCTCGGGCAGGCGGTCGGGGGTCGGCGGGCGCAGGTGCTCGCGTGGCTGCGGACGCTCGGGCTGACCACGGTGCTCCTCGTCGTGTTCGGTGCGCTCTTCGCGTCCGCCGACCAGGTCTTCGCCAGCTACCTGCCCACGTTCTCCTGGGGCGACCTGCCGGCACGCGTGGTCGTCGCCGTGCTCGTCGCCCTGGCGGCGGCGGCGCTGGCCACGCTCGCCCTGCACCCGCCCGTGTGGTCGACCGCGCGGGTCCCGGAGGGCCGGCCGGCCGAGCGGACGGCCTGGCTGACACCCGTCGTCGCCCTCGACGCCCTCGTGCTCGCGTTCGTGGGCGTCCAGGTGGGTGGCGTGCTCGGCGGGCACCAGCACGTCCTCGAGACCGCGGGCCTGAGCTACGCGCAGTACGCCCGCGCCGGGTTCGGCCAGCTCGTCGTCGTCACGGTGCTGACGCTCCTCGTCGTCACGGTCGCCGCCCGGCACGCCCCGCGGGCCACGCGCCGTGACCGCATCGTGGTCCGCGCCGCCCTGGGCACCCTGTGCCTGGGCACGCTCGGCGTGGTCGCGTCGGCGCTGCGCCGCCTCGACCTGTACGTCGAGGCCTTCGGGCTGACCCGCCTGCGGATCACCGTGGCCGTCGCCGAGGTGGTCATGGGGGCCGTGCTGGTGTTGCTGCTGGCCGCCGGGGTGCGGTGGAGCGCCCGCTGGGTGGCCCGCACGGTCCTCGTGGTCGCGGCCGTCGCGGTGCTGGGACTGGCCGCCGTCAACCCCGACGCCCTCATCGTCCGCAACAACACGACCGCGGACCTCGTGGTGCCGCTGGACGTGGACTACCTGCGCGGGCTGTCCGCCGACGCCGTGCCCGCCGCCGCCGAGCTCGACGAGCCGCTGCGCTCGTGCGTGCTCTCCGGCATCCGGACCGAGCCCGCCGAGGACGGCCTGGGCTGGAACCTGGCCCGGGAGCGGGCGACGTACACCCTGCTCAACACGGGTCTGCTCGACGCGTCGGTGCCCTGCCAGGGGGTCTCGCGCCCCTGACGGACCGTCTCGACCAGGGTCGGGCCGCCGCCGTCGGGCGGCAGGACGGCGGCACCCCCGCCGCCACGAGGGCGACGGGGGTGCCGGTCCAGCAGGCCCACGGCCCCTGGGAGCAGCCAGGGGCCGGGACGATCAGACGTCGAAGTAGAGCTCGAACTCGTGCGGGTGCGGCCGCAGACGGATCGGGTCCACCTCGGCGGAGCGCTTGTAGTCGATCCACGTCTGGATGAGGTCCGGCGTGAAGACGTTGCCGGCGGTCAGCCAGTCGTGGTCGGCCTCGAGGTTGTCCAGCACCTCGGCGAGCGAGCCGGGGACCTGCTGGATGAGGGCGTGCTCCTCGGGGGGCAGCTCGTAGAGGTCCTTGTCGACCGGCTCCGGCGGCTCGATGCGGTTCTGGATGCCGTCGAGGCCGGCCATGAGCATGGCCGCGAACGCGAGGTACGGGTTCGACGACGGGTCCGGCACGCGGAACTCGATGCGCTTGGCCTTCGGGTTCGAGCCCGTGACGGGGATCCGGATGCACGCGGAGCGGTTGCGCGCCGAGTACACCAGGTTGACCGGGGCCTCGAAGCCGGGCACCAGGCGGTGGTACGAGTTCACCGTCGGGTTGGTGAACGCGAGCAGCGCGGGCGCGTGCTTGAGCAGGCCGCCGATGTACCAGCGCGCCATGTCGGACAGGCCGCCGTAGCCCTTCTCGTCGAAGAACAGCGGCTCGCCGTCCTTCCACAGCGACTGGTGCACGTGCATGCCCGAGCCGTTGTCGCCGAAGAGCGGCTTCGGCATGAAGGTCGCGGTCTTGCCGGCCTCGTGCGCGACGTTCTTCACGACGTACTTGAAGAGCTGGACCTTGTCGGCCGACTTGGACAGCTCGTCGAAGCGGTAGTTGATCTCCGCCTGGCCGGCCGTGCCGACCTCGTGGTGCGCACGCTCGACCTGCAGGCCGAGGGCGTCGAGCTGCAGCGAGATCTTGTCGCGCAGGTCGGCGAAGTGGTCGACCGGCGGCACGGGGAAGTAGCCGCCCTTGTAGGGCGTCTTGTGGCCGAGGTTGCCACCCTCCTCGACGCGGCCGGTGTTCCAGGCCGCCTCGATGGAGTCGATGTAGTAGTACGACGCGTTCTGCTTCGTCTCGAAGCGCACGTCGTCGAAGATGTAGAACTCGGCCTCGGGCGCGAAGAACGCGGTGTCGGCGATGCCGGTCGACTTCAGGTACGCCTCGGCCTTGGCGGCGACCTGGCGGGGGTCGCGGCTGTAGGGCTCGTCGGTGTACGGGTCCACGATGTGGAAGTTGATGTTGAGCGTCTTCTCCGTGCGGAACGGGTCCACGTAGGCGGTCGTCACGTCGGGGATGAGCTTCATGTCCGACTCGTGGATCGCCTGGAACCCACGGATCGAGGAGCCGTCGAACATCTGGCCGTCGGTGAAGAAGTCCAGGTCGACGGAGGCGGCAGGCACGTTGAAGTGCTGCATCACGCCCGGCAGGTCGCAGAACCGCACGTCGATGAACTTGACGTCCTCGTTCTTGATGAACGCCAGGACTTCCTCTGGCTTGGTGAACATCCGCTGCTCCTCGGGTGGGGGGTGCCCGGTCGTCCCGGGCACCAGTGAGGCTAGGAGCGAGGGGTTACCCCGCGGTGGCACAACTGTTTCCAGCAGGTTACGGACCAGGCTGCCAGGTAACGATCGCACGACGCGCCCGGCGCGTCGGAGCACGCGGACCGGTGCGTGCGGTCTGCTCGCGTCCGCCCGCGCGCGGGAGCCCGCGGCAGCGGCCGGTGCGGGACCGTGACCCTGCAGGTCGCGACCTAGGCTGGTGCCATGACGCGACGCGGATCGACGGGCTCGTGGCTCGAGGGCGGACCGGCGGGGGAGCCGGGCCCCGACGGCGGCGCGGACCGCCTCGGGCTGCCGGAGGCCGGGCCCGGGTCGCGCGGGGGCCTGGGGCGCCGCCTCGTCGCGCTCAGCGTGGACTGGCTCGCCTGCCTGGCGGTCGCCTCGGTGATCGCACCGGCCACGGCCGAGGGGCTCTTCCTGCTGCGCGCCGACCCGATGGTGACCCTGGCGGTCTTCGCGGTCGAGAACGTCGTCCTGGTCGGCACGCTCGGCACCACGCTCGGGCACCGGCTGCTCGGTCTGCGGGTCGCACCCCTCGGGGTCGTCGACGGCTCCTGGGCGCTCGGGGCGCGCGCCCCCGGCCTGCTGCGGGCGGCGGGCCGCACGGTGCTGCTCTGCCTGGTGATCCCCGCGGTCGTCTGGGACGGCGACGGGCGCGGCCTGCACGACCGCGCCGCCGGGACGGTGATCGTGCGCCGCTGAGGCGCCCGCGCGAGGGCCCGGCCGGGGTCGAGGGGCCCGGCCCGCGCGCGGGCGGCGTCGGCCGCTGCGGTCAGCGGCCCCGCATGCCCTTGCGGTCGGGGCGCGCGCGCATCGGGTCGACGCCCTTGGGCAGCGGCAGGCGGGCGGCGCCGAGCGACGTCACGCGGCGCAGCACCTCGCCGACCTCGGCCTTGGTCAACTGCGGCTTGAGCTTCTGCACGGCACGGGGCAGCTTGCGCAGCGGCACCTGGCCCTCGTCGTTGCCGCACTGGATCAGGTGCACGGGCGCGCCCGAGACCACGCGTGCCGTGCGCTTGCGCTCGGCCTCGAGCAGCTTGCCGACGCGGTGCGCCGGACCCTCGCTGACCAGGACGACGCCGGGACGCCCGACGCCGCGGAAGACCATGTCCTGCGTGCGGGGGTCGATCGCGACGGGCTCCTCGGCGAAGGTCCAGCCGCGGCGCAGCGAGCCGAGCGCGGCGCGCGCGGCACCGGCCTGGCCCTCGATCTGGGAGTAGGCCGCGGTCTCGGCGCGGCGGGCGAGCACGAACATCGCCGCCAGGATCGCGAACGGCAGGCTCAGCAGGGTCACGTACACGACCTGGCCGATGAGCACGCCGATGATGACGCCCAGCGCGACCGTGCCGACGAACGCGGCGAGGATGATCCACGTCGCCGCGGGGTCGTGCCGGCGCGTCATGAGGTACGCCTGCCAGACCTGGTGGTACCAGCGGACCTTCTTGACCTTGCCGCCGCCTGCGGGGGCCGGTCCGGCGGTGGAGCGCTCGCGTGCCATGGGCCGGGAGTCTACCGCCGGAGCCCCGGCCCGACCGCCGGGCGGTTCCCGTTCAGCGGGCGGCGGAACGGGCCAGCAGCGCCGACGCCTCCTGGCGCGCGGTGGTCGGCTCGCCCAGGTGGGCGAGCGCGGCGGGCAGCTCCTGGCCGCGGTGGCGCATGGCCTGGCCCCACAGGCGCCCGGCGCGGTACGAGGAGCGGACCAGCGGCCCCGACATCACGCCCAGGAAGCCGAGGCGCTCGGCCTCCTGCGACAGCTCGACGAACTCCTCGGGCCGCACCCAGCGCTCCACGGGGTGGTGGCGCACCGACGGGCGCAGGTACTGCGTGATGGTGATGATGTCGCAGCCCGCGTCGTGCAGGTGCGCCAGGGCGTCCTTGATCTCCTCGGTGGTCTCGCCCATCCCGAGGATGAGGTTCGACTTCGTCACCAGGCCGGCCTCGCGGGCGGCGGTGATCACCGACAGCGAGCGCTCGTAGCGGAACGCGGGCCGGATCTTCTTGAAGATCCGCGGCACGGTCTCGACGTTGTGCGCGAGGACCTCCGGGCGTGAGGAGAACACCTCGGCGAGCTGGTCGGGGACCGCGTTGAAGTCGGGGATCAGCAGCTCGACGCCCGTGCCGGGGTTGACGTCGTGGATCTGCCGGACCGTCTCGGCGTACAGCCACGCGCCGCCGTCGGGCAGGTCGTCGCGGGCGACGCCGGTGATCGTCGCGTACTTCAGGCCCATCGCCTGCACCGAGGACGCGACGCGGCGCGGCTCGTCGGTGTCGAGGTCGGCGGGTCGGCCGGTGTCGATCTGGCAGAAGTCGCACCGTCGCGTGCACTGGTCGCCGCCGATGAGGAACGTGGCCTCGCGGTCCTCCCAGCACTCGAAGATGTTGGGGCAGCCCGCCTCCTCGCAGACCGTGTGCAGGCCCTCGCGGCGCACCAGGCCCTTGAGCTCGGAGTACTCCGGACCCGTCGTGGCTCGGGTACGGATCCACTCGGGCTTGCGCTCGATGGGGGTGGCGGCGTTGCGGGCCTCGATGCGCAGCATCCGGCGGCCTTCGGGCGCGAGTGTCACCGCGTCAGCGTAACCCGCGCGGGGTGCGCCCGACGCGGTGGGACGGTGTGACGGGGACCTCCGTCCCGTGCACGAGGTGCGCCGGACGGGTGATCCTGGGGGTCAGGTGTCGACCGCGCGGGGGCAGAGCAGCGTCCGGCGTGCGACCACGAGGAGGTGGGGCATGCGCGTCCTGGTGAGCGTCGCGTCGCGGCACGGTGCGACGCGGGAGATGGGTGACGTGGTCGCGCAGGTGCTGCGCGACGCGGGTCACGACGTCGAGCAGGTCGAGCCCGACGAGGTCGAGCGCGTGGACGCGTTCGACGCGGTCGTGCTCGGCTCCGCGGTGTACGTGGGACGGCTCGCGCTCGGCCTGCGCGACCTCGTGGACCGGCAGGCCGGCCAGCTGCGGGCCCGGCCCGTGTGGCTGTTCTGGTCGGGCCCGATCGGGGACCCGCCGGTCCCGGCCACCGTCCCGGACGACGTCACCGAGATCGCGCAGGCCGTCGAGGCGCGGGACGTCGCGGTGTTCCCGGGGCGTCTGGAGCGGTCCGAGCTCAACATCAGCGAGCGGGCGCTCGTCGCGCTCGTGCGGGCCGAGCCCGGGGACTTCCGCGACCTGGACGCCGTGGGCACGTGGGCGCAGGGCGTCGCACGGGACCTCGCGCGGTCGGCCCTGGAGGCCTGAGCAGGGCCGGTCAGCCGACAGGCGCGGCGGCCAGCAGCGGTGCGAGCGTCGTGGTCAGGTGCTCGCGCACGAGCGGCACCACCTCGGCGATGGTGACCTCGCGACCCGTCTCCAGGCTGAGCGTGGTCACGTCGGCGTCGCTGATGCCGCACGGCACGATGCGGTCGAACTGGGTCACGTCCGCGGTGCAGTTCAGCGCGAAGCCGTGCATCGTCACCCCGCGCGCCACCCGCACGCCGATCGCGGCGACCTTGCGCGCGCGCCGGCCCGTCGCGGTGTCCGCGGGCAGCCACACGCCGCTGCGTCCCTCGACGCGCCCGGCGACCACGCCCACCTCGGCGCACGTGCGGATCAGCGCCTCCTCGAGCGCGCGGACGTAGCGCACGACGTCGACCGGTGCGCCGAGCCGCACGATCGGGTAGCCGACGAGCTGCCCCGGCCCGTGCCACGTGATCCTCCCGCCGCGGTCGACGTCGACGACGGGCGTCCCGTCGGTCGGCCGGTCCCACGACGCGGTCCGCCGGCCGGCCGTGTACACCGGCTCGTGCTCGACGAGCAGGACGGTGTCCTCGCGCGTGCCCGCCACCACGGCGGCGTGGACGTCGCGCTGCTGCTGCCACGTGGGCTCGTACGGCAGCAGCCGGGTGCCGAGGTCGAGAGGCTCGAAGCGCATGGGGGCAGGCTAGCCCCGTCCTCGGGGTGCCCCCGGCGGGGTGGTGGGCGCACCGGCCTCCGGGGCGCCCTCGGGCGTGCCCTGCTCGTCGCCCAGCACCACGGTGACGAGGATGCTGCGCAGGTCCTCGAGCTGGTCGGGGGTGAGCACGCCCAGCACGGACTCCTCCGCGGGGCGCGGGTCGGCCGAGGCGACGAACGCCTCGCGCCCTGCCTCGGTGATCGCGATCACGTGCCGCCGCCGGTCGTCGGGGGCGGGGGAGCGGTCGACGTAGCCCGTGCGCTCCAGGCGGGCCAGGATGCGGCTCATGGTCTGCTCGGTGACGCTGCACGACGCGGCCAGCTCGCGCTGCGACATCGGACGCCGTGACAGGTGCACCAGCACCGGGTGGCTGGCGTGGTTGAGGTCCCAGGCCGCCAGGTGCGCGTTCCACCGGCGCTCGATCTGCCGGGCGGCCGCGGACAGCAGGCGGCCCACCGGCCAGTGGTCGGGGCCCGGCCCCGCTGGTCCTCCGGACGTGCTCATCCCTGCCTCCGCTTGCCTCGACGACCGCCGCACCCCATCATGCTCAGCATGCTGAGGAATTCGTGGGTGCGCGCGTTGGCGGTCGCCGCCGTGCTGGTCGTCTGGCTGGGGCTGGGCGGCGTCGGGGGCATGGCCCAGGGTCGTCTGTCCCAGGTGCAGACGAACGACGCGGCGGCGTTCCTGCCCTCGTCGGCGGAGTCGACGCTCGCCTCCGAGCTGGACGCCGACTTCACCGACGCCCAGACCCTACCCGCGCTCGTCGTGCTCACCCCCGCGGACGGCGGTGACGTCACGCCCGAGCAGACGGCCGACGTCGCCGCGCTCGCCGCCGCCTTCGTCGAGCGCCCCGGACCGGGCGGCGAGGGCACGTGGGCGGACGACCTGGACGGCGACCTCGCCGTCATCCCGTCCGAGGACGGCAAGGCGCTCCTCGTGACGGTCCCGCTCGACGCCACGGCCGCCGAGCGGCTCGTCGAGGAGGAGCGGGTCTCCACGCTCCTGGTCGAGGACCTGCGTGCCGCGCTCGACGAGGACCTCGGCGCCACGGCGACGACCGCCGGCGACGCCGGCCTCAACGCCTGGGTCACCGGCGCGGCCGGGTTCATCGCCGACCTCGGCACGGCGTTCGCCGGCATCGACGGGCTCCTGCTGCTCGTCGCGCTCGGCGCCGTGCTGCTCATCCTCGTGGCCGTCTACCGCTCGCCGTTCCTGCCGTTCGTCGTCATCCTCACCGCCGTGTTCGCGCTGTCGCTCGCCGGGCTCGTCGTCTACGAGCTCGCCGACGCCGGCGTGCTCGTCCTCAACGGCCAGTCCCAGGGCATCCTGTCGATCCTCGTCGTCGGCGCCGCCGTCGACTACTCGCTCCTGCTCGTCGCCCGCTACCGCGAGGAGCTGCGCCACGCCGCCCACCCCTGGGCCGCCATGCAGCGCGCCTGGCGCCGGTCCCTCGAGCCCGTGCTCGCGAGCGCCGGCACCGTCGTCGCCGGCCTCCTGTGCCTCCTGCTGTCCCAGCTCGGCTCCAACCGCAGCCTCGGCCCGGTCGCCGCCATCGGCATCGTCGCCGCCCTGCTCGCCGCGCTCACGCTGCTGCCCGCGATCCTGCTCGTCGCCGGCCGTCGCTCGCGCGCGCTGTTCTGGCCGCGCGTGCCGCACCTGGTCGCCGACCCCGCCCAGCCCGCCACGCACGGCGCCCACGCGTCGGCCGTCGCCGCCGACCCCGCCGAGGCCACCGGCCTGTGGGCCCGCTGGGCCCGGTTCGTGGCCCGCCGCGCGCGCCCCGTCTGGGTCGTCACCGCCCTCGTGCTGGTCGCCGCCGCCGCGTTCGCCCCGACGTTCCGCGCCGGCGGCACCAGCCAGACCGACGTCTTCCTCACCGACGTCGACTCCGTCGCCGGTGAGGAGGTGCTCGCCGCGCACTTCCCGGCCGGCGCCGTCCAGCCCGCCACCGTCTTCGTCGACGAGGCCCTCGCCGCCGACGTCGTGGCCGCCGCGCAGGACGTGCCCGGCGTCTCCTCCGCCGCGCCCTACACCGGCGTCCCCGCCGGGGTCCCGGGCGCCGACCAGGCCGAGCCCGTCGTCGTCGACGGCACCGTCCGCATCGACGTCGTCACCGACGCCGCGTCCGACAGCCAGGAGTCCGTCGACACCGTCGCCGACCTGCGCACCGCCCTGCAGGACGTCGCCCCCGACGCCCTCGTCGGCGGCCCCGCCGCCCAGACGCTCGACACCCAGGACGCCAGCGTGCGCGACCTGCGCGTGATCGTCCCCGTCGTGCTGCTCGTCATCCTGCTCATCCTCATCGCGCTGCTGCGCTCCGTGGCCGCCGGACTGCTGCTGATGGGGGCCAACGTGCTCTCGTTCGCCGCGGCGATCGGCGTCTCCGCGATCGTGTTCGACCACGTCCTCGACCTGCCCGACGCCGACCCCGTCGTCCCGCTCTACGGGTTCGTGTTCCTCGTCGCCCTCGGCGTCGACTACTCGATCTTCCTCATGACGCGGGTCCGCGAGGAGTCCTTCCACGTCGGCACCCGTGCGGGGGTCGTGCGCGGCCTCGCCGTCACCGGCGGCGTCATCACGTCCGCCGGCCTCGTCCTCGCCACCACCTTCGCCGCGCTCGCGGTGATCCCGCTGCTGTTCCTCGCCCAGCTCGCGTTCATCGTCGCCTTCGGTGTCCTCCTCGACACCTTCGTGGTCCGCTCGCTGCTCGTGCCCGGGCTCGTCCACGACCTGGGTCGGCGCACCTGGTGGCCGGGCGCCCTGTCGCGCCGCCCCGAGCACGGCACGCACGCCGCACCCGACGCCCCCGCCGCGGGGAGCGTCACGGCGGGCGCGGGCGCGTCCGACTGAGCACCGGCCCGGCCCGACGGCGTCCCGTCGGGCCGGGCCGGTGCCACGGCGGCGTGGGAGAGTGTCGGGCATGGAACCGTTGCGCGTCGGGCTGGTCGGGTACGGGGGAGCAGGACGGGGCATCCACGCACGACTGCTGCGGGAGGCTGGCCACCACGTCACCGCGGTCGTGACCCGCAGCCGCGGGGAGCAGGTCCACCAGGACTGGCCCGACGCCCTCGTCGTGCCCGACGTCGACGCGCTCCTGGCCGGCGTCGACGCGCTCGACCTCGTCGTGGTCGCCAGCCCCACCGGGGAGCACGAGGCGCACACCGCCGCCGCCCTGCACGCCGGTGCGCCCGTCCTCGTCGACAAGCCACTCGCGCCCACCACCGAGGCCGCGCAACGCCTCGTCGACCTCGCCACCACCCTGGACGGGCGACTGACCGTGTTCCACAACCGGCGCTGGGACCCCGAGCAGCTCACGCTGCGCGCGCTCCTCGACGCCGGCGCGCTCGGCCGCGTCCACCGGTTCGAGCGCCGCTGGGAGAGGTTCCGGCCCGAGCCGCAGCAGCGCTGGAAGGAGCAGGACGTCACCTCCGGCGGACTCCTGCTCGACCTCGGCGCCCACCTCGTCGACTCCGCCACCCAGCTCTTCGGGCCCGTGCGCCGCGTGCGCGCCGAGATCCGCTCCCTGACCACACCCGCCCCCGACGACGTCTTCCTCGCCCTCGACCACGCACCGACCGAGCCCGGTCACCACGTCGTCAGCCACCTGTGGGCCGGCGGGCTCGTCGGCGCCCCCGGCCCGCGCACCCGCGTCCTGGGCGACCGTGGCGCGTACCTCGTGACGAGCTTCGAGGGCGAACCCACCCCGTTCGCCGTGCTCGACGACGCCCAGGACGGGGGCAGGCGCCCCGGCGAGGCCCCGCACGAGGGCTGGCTGGTCCGCGGCGCCGAGCGCACCCCGGTGCCCCGGGCCCCGGGCGGTCACGCCGACGTCTACCGGGCCGTCGCCCGCTGGCTGCGCGAGGACGGCCCCGTGCCCGTCGACCCCCGCGACGCCGTCACCACCGCCCGCGTGCTCGACGCCGCCCGGTCCGCCGCGACGAGCGGGGACGCGGTCCACCTCGACGGCTGAGGCGCGTCCGGCCCCCGGTCGGCCCGTCCCACGGGGAGGGCCTGTGGACGAGCCGCACGCGCCGGTCGCCCCGTGGGGTGAGATGCACGACGTGCACGCGCCCCCCGCCCCCCAGGACGTCGTCGAGCTGCTGGCCGCCCGCGGCTACCGCGTGGCCTGCGCGCTCGGCGCCGACGGCTCCCGCTGGGTCGCCACGGCCGTGCACGACCCCGCCCAGCCCGACGTCGAGGTCCAGCTCCTCGCGGCGCCCCTCGACGACGCGCTCGCGGCCCGTGCCGCCGTCGCGCTCGGCGTCGAGCACCCCCACGTCGCCGCCACCTGGGACGCCGTCGCGCTCGGCGAGGGCCGCACGGCGCTGCTCGTCGAGCACGTGGAGGGCACGACGCTCGCCGACGTCCGCGCCGCCCGGGCACCGCTGACCGACGCCGAGGCGGCGACCGTCGCGATCCCGCTCGCCCAGGCCCTCGACGTGCTGCACGCGGCCGGGGCCGTGCACGGAGCCGTGGGGGCGGACCGCGTGGTGCTGCGTGCGGACGGGTTCCCCGTGCTGGTCGACGGCCGGGCCGGGCTCGTGGGCCAGGGGTCGCCCGCCGGCGACCTGCGCCGGCTCGTCGTCGCCGTCCTCGCCGTGATGGCACCCGCCGAGGCCTACCTCGCCGCCGCCCTCGACGACGGGCCGTCCCTGCGCGACGACCTCGAGGCGCTGCTGCGTGCCGAGGACCTCACCGGGGCGCGGGTGGTCGACACCTGCTTCGCGGCCGTCACGCCGGACGGTGTGCAGATGCCGGACGCCGGGGCGCTCGCCGGGGCGTCCGTGCTGCGGGCGGAGGTCTCCGCCCGCACGACCGGCGTCCGTGGCCCCGGTGCCCCGCTCCCGCGCCGCACCGACGGTCGCGAGCCGCGGCCCGGTGCGGGTCGGGTGCGCCGTCCCCGCCGCCCGGTGGTGGTCGTCGCGGCAGCCGTCGCCGGGGTGCTCGTGCTGGGTGCCGGCGCGTGGGGCGTCCTGCAGCGGACCGCCGCGGCGTCCGCGGGGGACCACGTCGCGTCGGCGGGGGACACCCCGGCGGCGGGCGCCGCCGCACAGGCGCCCGCGGCCGGCGGCACGGCCGCCGTGGCTGCGGACGTGGACGCCGTGCACGACCGCGAGGACCCCGCGTCCGCGGCGGCGGCCCTGACCCGGCTGCGCGCCGCAGCGCTCGCCGAGCCGTCGGCCGCCGCGGTCGCCGGGGTGCACGTCGCCGGCTCACCGGCGCTGGCTGCGGACGTCGCGCTGCTCGAGGCGCTCGACGGCGCCAGCTCCGAGGGGCTCGCGGTCGAGGTCGCCGACGCCGCGGTCGTCCCGACCGGCTCCGGGTCGGGCACCGGGACCGACGGGTCGGACGACGTGCTGGTCGCGGTGACCTCGACGACCGGCGCGCACACCCGGGTCGCCCGGGACGGGACGCGCACCGCCGTCCCCGCCACGCGGCCCACCACGGTCGACCTGCTGCTGCGCTGGACCGCGGACGGGTGGCGGGTGCAGGACGTCAGGACGCCCGCCGGGACTGCTCCCTGACCCACGCCGCGGCGGTGCGGACGTCCGGGTGCCGGGGGGTGAACCCGCTCGCGGTCAACACCTGCGGGACGGCCCGGATCGATCCGACGACCTCGGAGGCGAAGTCCTGCAGGACGAGGCGCAGCACGGCCTCGGGGGCGGGCACCGTCAGGCGGGCACCCCACTCGCGGGCCAGCGCGTCCAGCACGTCCGCGTGCCGGTCCGCGGCCGCGAGCAGGTTCACCGGGCCGTGCACGTCGGCGGTCAGCAGGTGCTCGATCGCGCGCACCTCGTCCTCGAGCGTGATCCACGACCACCACTGACGGCCTGATCCCAGCCGTGCGGCGACCCCGGCCCGCAGGGGCAGCAGCAGGCGCGACAGGGCGCCGCCGTGCGGGCTGAGCACGATGGACGTGCGCAGCAGCGCCACCCGAGCGCCCGCGTCCTGCGCGGGTCGCGTGGCGGCCTCCCACTCGCGGACGACCTCGGCGAAGAACGTCGTGCCGATCGGCTCGTCCTCGGTGAGCAGGTCCTCGCCCCGGTCGCCGTAGGCCCCGATGCCGGAGCCCTGCAGCAGCACCCCCGGCCCGTCCGGCAGGCGGGCGATCGTCCGCGACAGCAGCCCGGCGGTCTGCACGCGGGAGTCCACGACCTCGCGCTTGCGGGCCCGCGTGAGCGGCCGGGTCCCGACGTTGACGCCCGCGAGGTCCACCACCGCGTCGGCGCCCGCGAGGGCCGCGGGGTCGAGCTCGTCGCGGGCGGGGTCCCAGCGGATCTCCGACGGTGACGAGGGCGCCCGCCGCACGAGGCGGACGACGTCGTGCCCGGAGGTGGTCAGGTGGCGGCACAGGGCTGTCCCGATGAGGCCGGAGGACCCGGCGACGACGACGCGCATGCCACACCGTAACCGTGCGGCGCGCGTCGCGCCCGACGCGGTGGTGGCGGACGCGCGACGGGCCGCGCCCCTGGTCAGGGGCGCGGCCCGTCGGCTGCGCGGAGAGCGGGTGTCAGAGGCCGACCTCGGCCTCGAACGCCCCCTCCTCGATGCGGTTCTTCACGGCCATGAGGTACCGCGAGGCGTCCGCCCCGTCGACCAGGCGGTGGTCGTACGACAGGCACAGGTAGCACATCGACCGGATGGCGATGACCTCCTCGCCGTCCGCGTCCTTGACCACGACGGGCCGCTTGACGATCGTGCCGGTGCCGAGGATCGCGGACGTGCCGCCGGGGACGATCGGGGTGTCGATGATCGCCCCGCCCGAGCCGGTGTTCGTCACGGTGAACGTGGCACCGCTGAGCTCGTCCGGCGTGACCTTGTTGGCGCGCGTGCGGCCGGCGAGGTCGGCGACCTTGCGGGCGATGCCGGCGAGGTTGAGGTCACCGGCGTCACGGATCACCGGGACGACGAGACCGCGCTCGGTGTCGACCGCGATGCCGACGTTCTCCTGGCCGTGGTACGTGATCGTGCTGCCCTCGAGCACGCCGTTGACCTTGGGGTAGGTCTTGAGCGCCTCGACCGCCGCCTGGATGAAGAACGGCAGGAACGTGAGGTTGACGCCCTCACGCGCCTTGAAGTCCTCCTTGGCGCGCGCACGCAGACGCGCGACCTTGGTGACGTCGACCTCGACGACGGTCGTGAGCTGGGCCTGCGTGTGCAGGGCCTCGACCATGCGCTCGGCGATGATCTGCCGCAGCCGGCTCGCCTTCTCGGTGGTGCCACGCAGCGGCGAGACCTCGGCGACGGCGGTGCGCTTCGGGGCGGCCGGTGCGGCAGGGGCCGGTGCCTTGGCCGCCTCAGCCTTGGCGGCCTCGGCCTTCGCGGCGGCCTCGAGCACGTCCTCCTTGCGGATCCGTCCGCCGACGCCCGTGCCGGTGAGCGTGGACACGTCCACGCCCTTCTCCGAGGCCAGCTTGCGGACGAGCGGGGTGAGGTACGAGCCGCCGGCCGCGGGGGCCGCGGGCGCCTTCGACTCCGCGGACGCCGCCGCAGGGGCGGGTGCCGCCGGAGCGGCCGGTGCCGCGGGGGCGGACGGGGCCGGGGAGGCAGGTGCGGACGTCGCCTGCTCCGGGGCCTTCTCCTGCTCCGGGGCGGGCTCGGGCGCCGTCTGCGGGGCGGGAGCCGGGGCGGCCGACGTGCTGCTCGCGGCGGCGCCGGACCCGACGACGGCCAGCACGGCGCCGACCTCGACGGTCTCGTCCTCCTGGACCCGGATCTCCTGCAGCGTGCCGGCCACGGGCGAGGGAACCTCGGTGTCGACCTTGTCGGTCGAGATCTCCAGCAGGGGCTCGTCGACCTCGACGGTGTCGCCGACGGCCTTGAGCCACCGGGTCACGGTGCCCTCGGTCACGGACTCGCCCAGCGCCGGGAGGGTGACCTCCTGGCCGCCGGACGCGCCCGCGGGGGCCTGCTCCTGCTGCGCGGCGGGCTGCTGCGCGGGCTCCTCGGCGGCGGGCTGCGCCGCAGGCGCGGGCTCCGGCTCGGGCGCCTGCTCCTGCGCGGGCGCCTCCTGCGGGGCGGCGTCGCCGGAGCCCGCACCGGAGCCGTCGCCGACGACGGCCAGCACGGCGCCGACCTCGACGGTCTCGTCCTCCTGGACGAGGATCTGCTCGAGGACGCCCGCGACGGGCGAGGGCACCTCGGTGTCGACCTTGTCGGTCGAGATCTCCAGCAGGGGCTCGTCGACCTCGACGCGGTCGCCCACGGCCTTGAGCCAGCGGGTGACGGTCCCCTCGGTGACGGACTCACCGAGGGCGGGAAGCTGCACGTTCTCGGACATGGCCGCTCGTCTCTCCTTCGTCTTCAGGTCAGTTGTGGGCGTGCAGCGGCTTGCCCGCGAGGGCGAGGAACGCCTCGCCGAGGGCCTCGTTCTGCGTGGGGTGCGCGTGCACGAGGGCGGCGACGTCCTCGGGGTAGGCCTCCCAGTTCACGATGAGCTGCCCCTCGCCGATGAGCTCGCCGACGCGCGCCCCGATCATGTGGACGCCGACGACGGGGCCGTCCTTCTGCCGGACCAGCTTGACGAAGCCCTGCGTGGCCAGGATCTGGCTCTTGCCGTTGCCGCCGAGGTTGTACTCGAGGGTCTCGACGCCGTCGGCGCCGTAGATCTCCTTGGCCTTCGCCTCGGTCACGCCCACCGACGCGACCTCGGGCTCGGAGTAGGTGACGCGGGGGATGCCGGACTCGACGATCGCCGGCGGGTTGAGCCCGGCGATCTCCTCGGCGACGAAGATGCCCTGCTGGAAGCCGCGGTGCGCCAGCTGCAGGCCGGGCACGATGTCGCCGACGGCGTAGATGTTCGCGACGCCCGTGTGCAGGCGCTCGTTCGTGATGACGAAGCCGCGGTCGAGCGTGATGCCCTGCTCCTCGTAGCCGAGGCCCGAGGTACTGGGCCCCCGGCCCACGGCGACGAGCAGGAGGTCGGCGTCGAACGTCTTGCCGTCCTCGAGCGTCACGTGCACGCCGTCGTCGTCCTGCGTCACGCCCTGGAACCGCACGCCGAGGTTGAACGCGATGCCCCGCTTGCGGAAGGCGCGCTCGAACGCCTTGGAGATCGCCTCCTCCTCGTTGGGCACGAGGTGGGGGAGCGCCTCGATGATCGTGACGTCGGTGCCGAACGACTTCCAGACGCTCGCGAACTCCGAGCCGATGACGCCGCCGCCGAGGATGATCGCCGAGCGGGGCACGTAGTCGAGGGTCAGCGCCTGGTCCGAGGTCATGACCCGGCCGCCGATCTCCAGCCCGGGCAGGGAGCGCGCGTACGAGCCGGTGCCGAGCACGATGTGCTCGCCCGTCAGGGTGCGGTCGCCGACCTGGACGGTGTTCGGCCCGGTCAGCGTGCCCCAGCCCTCGACGACCTCGATCTTGCGGGACTTGACCAGGCCCTGCAGGCCCTTGTAGAGCCGGCCGATCACCGAGTCCTTGTACTGGTTCACCCCGGCCATGTCGATGCGCTCGAGGTGCGTGTGGACACCGAAGCTCGCACCCTCGCGGGCGGTGTCGGCGACCTCGGCGGCGTGCAGCAGCGCCTTGGTGGGGATGCACCCGCGGTGCAGGCAGGTCCCGCCCACCTTGTCGGCCTCGACGAGGGCGACGGTCTTGCCGAGCTCTGCGGCGCGCAGCGCTGCGGCGTACCCGCCGCTGCCTCCGCCCAGGACGACGATGTCGAAAGCGGTGCCGGTCTCGGCCACGTGCACACTCCTCGCAGGCGGTGGGGTCTGGGGCTTCCGGCCCATCTTGTCATCCCACCTGCGCCCGGACGAACCGGCCGGGTCGCGTGCCGGTGTGAGCCCGCCGACAGTCGTCCCATGTGTCGCGGGCGTCGGGGCCGCCGGCGCGGCACCCGGGTGATCCCCGCTCGTCGGTCGCCGCACGTCCAGCGGACGTCCAGGGACGGGTCGTAGGGTTGCTGCCCATGGGGCTCTTCTCCCGCCGACGCCGGCCGGCCGCCGACGCGCCGACCGACCGCGAGGCGCGCACCGCGACCGTCGAGTACCTGCGCGACTTCGTCCGCACCCGCGTCGGTGTCGAGGCCTACGTCGAACCTGCCACGAACGTCACGCCGACCACGGTCATGCTCGTCGCGACCGACGGGGAGTGGACCCGCCGCAAGGTGCCGGACGGGCAGGCCGCCGCGCGGCTGGCCCGCGACCTCGACATCCCGGTGTACGACGTGCAGCGCACCGGCTACCCCCAGCGGGTCCGCGACTTCAACACCCGCCGCCGCCTCGAGCGGCGGCGCCAGCAGCGCGCCTCCGACCAGCGCGCCTCCGACGCCGTCTGACGACGCGGAAGGGCCCCGGCAGGTGCCGGGGCCCTTCCGCGTCGTGCTGCTCGGGACGTCAGGCCCGGTCCTCCAGCAGGCGCAGCAGCGTGCGCACGGCCACCCCGGTGCCGCCGACCGGGGTGTAGCCGAACGGTGCGCGCTCGTTGAACGCGGGGCCGGCCACGTCGAGGTGCGCCCAGGGAGTCGTCCCGACGAACTCCTGCAGGAAGATCCCGGCCGTGAGCATCCCGCCGAAGCGGTCGGCGATGTTCGCGATGTCCGCGACCTTCGACTTCAGGCCCGCACGCAGGTCGGCCGGCAGCGGCATGGGCCAGAACTGCTCGCCCGCGGCGCCCGCGGCACGCACGACCGCGTCCCGCGCGTCGTCGGTGCCCATGACGGCCGAGACGCGGGCGCCCAGGGCCACGAGCTGCGCGCCGGTGAGCGTCGCGACGTCGACGACGAGGTCGGGGTTCTCCTCGACGGCCGCGACGAGGCCGTCGGCCATGACCAGGCGGCCCTCGGCGTCGGTGTTGAGCACCTCGACGGTCTTGCCGCCGCGGATCGTGATGACGTCCGAGGGGCGCTGCGCCGTGCCGGACGGCATGTTCTCGGCCAGGCAGAGCCAGCCCGTCACGGCGACCGGCAGCCCGAGGCGCGCCGCAGCCAGCACCGTGTGCAGGACGGCGGCGGCACCGGCCATGTCGGACTTCATGGCCTCCATGCCGGCGGCCGGCTTGATGGAGATGCCGCCGGAGTCGAACGTGATGCCCTTGCCGACGAGCGCCACCGTGGCCTTCGGGCGCGCCGGCGCCCACGCGACGCGCACCAGGCGGGGCCCGCGGGCCGAGCCCTGGCCGACGCCGACGAGGCCGCCGTAGCCGCCCGCGGCCAGCGCCTTCTCGTCCAGCACGCTGATCTTCAGCCCGCGCACGCCCGCGTCCTTGACGGCGGCGCGCGCCACGTCGGCGAACGCGGCGGGGTACAGGTCGTTCGGCGCGGCGTTGACCAGGTCGCGGGTCGCGTGCACCGCGGCGGCCACGACCTCGGCCCGGGCGAGGGCCGCCTTGGCGCGCTTGTCGCGGGCCAGCGGGGTGACGACCTCGATGCTCCCGACCGGTCCCGCCGTCTCCGGGCCGTCGCCCGTGCGGTAGCGCGTGTAGGTGTAGGCGCCGAGCAGCGCGCCCTCGACCACCGCGGCGACCTCCTCCTCGTCGCCGGCGGGCAGCGCCAGCGCGACCGAGCCCAGCCCGGCGAGCTCACGGGTCGCGGCGCCCGCGGCGCGGCGCAGCGTCTCGGGGGTGACCGCGTCGAGCGGTCCGACGCCGGTCAGCACGAGCACCGTCGCGGGCAGCCCCGTTGCCGGCACGCGCCGGACCTCGTCGGCGCCGCCGGTGACGGCCAGCGCCCGGGCGTCGCGCACGAGCGCGGCCTGCAGGTCGGCGGGCAGCCACGCGGCGTCGAGCAGCTCGGGGGAGCCGTCACGGGTGCCGACGCCCACGACGACGGCGTCCACGGTCAGGTGGGCGGGGTCCTTGCTGGTCAGCGTGA
This sequence comes from Cellulomonas sp. SLBN-39, assembly GCF_006715865.1. Classification (NCBI taxonomy): domain Bacteria; kingdom Bacillati; phylum Actinomycetota; class Actinomycetes; order Micrococcales; family Cellulomonadaceae; genus Cellulomonas; species Cellulomonas sp. SLBN-39. The sequence goes on from NZ_VFOA01000001.1 coordinate 3,277,118, forward strand.
TCACGCCCCGATCGTAGACCGCGCGGCGCCCCGGGCACGGGACCACGGGTACCGTGTGGCCCCGTGGTGATGCCCCTGGTGTGGACCGTGGTGGTCGCGTGCGCCGCCGTCGCGGGCTGGTCGACGTGGTTCGTCGTGCGGGACCGTGCGGTCGTGCTGCGACAGCTGTGGGCCGCGGCCGTGGTCGAGGCGCTGCTCGTGGTCCAGGCCGTCGTCGCCGGCGTCCTGGCCGTGACCGGCGGGGTCGACGTCGACGGCGTGCTCTTCTGGGGCTACGTCGTCACGCAGATGATCGTGCTCCCGCTGGCCGCGGCGTGGGCGTTCGCCGAGCGCACCCGGTGGAGCTCGGTCGTGCTGCTGGTCGCGGCCCTGACCGTCGCGTTCCTGGAGTACCGGCTGCTGCAGATCTGGGGCGCGGCGTGACCGCGGGGCACGACGGCGGACCGGTGCACGACGACGGGGCCCCTGCCGTGCGCCCCACCGGCGCCGGTCCCGGGCGGCTGCTCGTCGCCGTCTACGGGGTCCTCGCGCTCGCCGGGACCGCCCGGGGTGCCTACCAGGTGGGCACGAAGCTCGCCGAGGCCCCGGTCGCGTACCTGCTGTCCCTGCTGGCCGGGCTGGTGTACGTCGTGGCCACCGTCGCGCTCGCGACCGGCCGCCGCCGGCTGGCCTGGGCGACCGTGCTCGTCGAGATGGTCGGCGTCCTCGTGGTCGGCACGCTCTCGGTGGTCGACGTCGGCGACTTCCCCGACGAGACGGTCTGGTCGGCGTTCGGCCGCGGGTACGGGTACGTGCCGCTCGTCCTGCCGTTCCTCGGCGTGTGGTGGCTGCGCCGGACGGGCGCCCCCGCGTCCCCCGTGCGCCGCTAGGTTGGACGCGTGTACCGGCTGCTCTTCGACCTCGCCCTGCGCCGCCTGGACCCCGAGCGGGCGCACGGGCTCGCCTTCGGACTGATCCGGGCGGTCGCCGCCGTGCCCGGGCTGCGCCGGCTCGTGGCGCTGCCGTTCGCGCCGCCGCCGGGCGCCGCCGTCGAGGTCTGGGGCCGCCGGTTCCCGTCCGCGATGGGTGTGGCCGCGGGGTTCGACAAGGACGCCCACGGCGTCGAGGGCCTGACGATGCTCGGCTTCGGCTTCGTCGAGGTCGGCACGGTCACCCCGCGCCCCCAGCCCGGGAACGAGCGGCCTCGCCTCTGGCGCGTGCTGGACCAGCACGGGCTGCGCAACCGCATGGGGTTCAACAACGAGGGCGCCGAGGTCGTCGCCCGCCGCCTGCGCCGTCTGCGGGCCACACCTCGGGGCCGGTCGCTCGTCGTCGGCGTCAACATCGGCAAGAACCGGACGACCGCCGCGCAGGACGCCGCCGCCGACTACGCCGCATGCGCCCGGCTCCTCGCCCCCTGGGCCGACTACCTCGTCGTCAACGTGTCGTCCCCGAACACCCCGGGCCTGCGGGACCTGCAGGCCGTCGAGCAGCTGCGGCCGCTCCTGGCGGCGACCCGTGCCGCCGCCGACGGGGCGACGGCCGACGCCGGGCGCCCGCGGGTGCCCGTGCTGGTGAAGATCGCCCCCGACCTGTCTGACGCCGACGTGGACGCGGTCGCCGACCTCGTGCTCGACCTCGGGCTCGACGGCGTGGTGGCGGTCAACACCACGATCGCCCACGACCTCGGACCCGGCGGGCTGTCCGGACCGCCCGTGCGCGCCCGCGGCCTCGACGTCGTCGCCCGCCTGCGCGACCGGCTGGGCGCCGACCCCGTGGTCGTCGGCGTCGGGGGGATCAGCACGCCCGCGGACGCGCGCGAGTACCTCGCCGTGGGGGCGACGCTCGTGCAGGGGTACACCGGGTTCATCTACGAGGGCCCGGCGTACGCGACCCGCATCGCCCGGGCCCTCGCCGCCGACGCGGCTCTCGCGCGGGCGGGGCAGGGCGCGTGAGCGGCCCCCGCCCCCGGTGGCAGTGGCGGCTGCTCGACGCCGCGGCGGTGCCCGTCGAGCGGCCCGGCAGCCCGGTGTTCCTCGCGCGGTTCGAGGCCGAGCAGTGGTTGGGCGAGCACTGGCGCGCGCTGGCCGGGCAGGGCGTGCGCACGGCGGTCCTGCAGCACGACGGCGCGGACACCGGGCCGCCGCTCGACCTCGCCGCGGGCTGACCGGCCTACACGAGCAGCGACTCGCCCCGCCCGGCGGGTGCGGCCGATCCCGGCTCGAGGCCGGCCCACGTCGCGGCCAGGCCGTCCACCGCCCGGCGCAGGGCGTCCACGGGGGCCGAGAAGGGCACCCGCAGGTGGTCGTCGAGCGACCCGTCCACGCCGAACCGCGGGCCCGGCGGCACCTGCACGCCGTGCCGGTGCGCGAGCGCCGCGAGCGTGGTCGACACCGGTGCACCCAGGTCGACCCACGTCGACAGGCCGCCCGCGGGCACCGGCACCCGCCAGCCCGGCAGGGACTCGCCGAGCATGGCTACCAGCGCGTCGCGCTGGGTGCGCAGCAGGTCCCGGCGCGCGGGCAGCAGCTCGTCGAACCGGTCCAGCAGCGCCGTCGTGACGAGCTGGTCGAGCACCGACGTCGCGATGTCCACGCTGCCGCGCCGCTGGGCCAGGCGTCCCACGAGGTCGCGGTGCGCACGCACCCAGCCGATCCGCAGGCCGCCCCAGAACGTCTTCGACGCCGAGCCCACGCACACCACCAGGGCGTCGGTGCCGTCCCCGGCGAACGGCACGGGCTCGGGCCCGTGCAGCGTCAGGTCGGTCAGCGTCTCGTCGCCGACGACGGTGGTGCGGTACCGGCGGGCCAGGTCGCGCACCCGCGCGCGGCCCGCGGCGTCCAGGCTCGTCCCGGTCGGGTTGTGGTGGTCGGGGACCAGGTAGACCAGGCGCGGCGCGGTCTGGCGCACGGTCGACTCCAGCAGGTCCAGGTCCAGCCCGTCGGGGCCGACGGGCACCGGGACGGGCCGTGCGCCGGCGTCGCGGGCGGCCTCGATGGCGTGCGGGTACGTCGGGTGCTCCACGACGACGCGGTCGCCGGGGCCAACGAAGGCCGTCATGAGCAGGTGCAGCGCCTGCTGGGCGCCGGAGGTGACGAGCACCTGGTCCGCGGTCGTGGGCACGCCCCGGCGGGTGTACCGCTCGGCGATCGCGGCGCGGAGCACGGGCAGCCCCAGCGGCACGTACCCGGTGCCGGCGAGCAGGTGGGGGAGACGGTCGAGGGCGTCGACGCAGGCCTCGTGGAGCGCGGCGGGTGCGCTCGGTGCCGCGGCCGTCAGGTCGACGACGCCGTCGTGGGCGCCCCCCGCGAGGGCGGAGGGCTGGCTGCCGGCGCCCGCGGGCGTCGTCGTCACGGTGCCGGACCCGCGCCGGCTGACGAGGAACCGCTCCTCGCGCAGCAGGTCGTACGCGGCGGTGACGGTGGTGCGGGACACGCCGAGGGCGTCGGCGACCTCACGCTCGCTCGGCATCCGCGTGCCCAGCGGCAGGGCGCCGGCGCGCACGAGGCCCCGGACGCCGTCGGCCAGCGCGCGGTACGTCGGCCCGCCGTGCTGCCACGCGCCGAGCAGGGTGCGCAGGCGGGGCCCGCCGAGGCGGCGGTCCGGCTGGGGGAGTCCGTCGATCATGCGGGCCACTATCGGTCAGGTGGCTCTGGATGACAAGGCCACTGCCGGGCCATCGTGGAGCCGTGCTCGCGATCTGGTTCCTCCTCCTGGCGCTCCTGGCGTCCGTTGTCGCTCTGGTCGTGGTCGTCCCGCGGGACGGCCTGGGCCACCGTCCGCCGCCGCCCACCCGTGCGGCCGCCGACGAGCGGGTCCCGCGGTGAGCGCCGTGCCCCCGCCCTCCGCCGTGACCCCGGCCCGCGGACCGGTACCCCGGCGCGACGCCCGCGACCCGGGGCGCGGCGCACCGGTCCGACGGACGGCCCAGCTCCTCGTGGGCCTCGTGCTCTACGCCGCGTCGATCGCCCTGGTCGTGCGCGCCGGCCTGGGCGCCATGCCGTGGGACGTCCTCACGCAGGGCGTGGTCCGGCAGTCGGGCTGGTCGTTCGGCGCGGTGACCGTCGCGACCTCCCTCGTCGTCGTCGCCTGCTGGGTGCCGCTGCGCCAGCGCCCCGGCGTCGGGACACTCGCCAACATCGTCGTCATCGGCGTCCTCGTCGACCCGTTCCTCGCCCTCGTCGGCCAGCTGCCCGAGACGCTCCCCGTGGTGGCCCGCGCCGCCCTGCTCGTGGCCGGCGTCGCGGGCAACGGGCTCGCGACCGCCCTGTACGTGGGTGCGAGCCTCGGCCCCGGGCCCCGTGACGGGCTCATGACGGGCCTCGTCGCTCGCACCGGGTGGCCCGTCCGCCTCGTCCGGGGAGGCATCGAGGTCGCCGTGGTCACCGTCGGCTGGCTCCTCGGCGGGACCGTCGGGGTCGGCACCCTCGTGTACGCGCTCGCGATCGGTCCGCTCGTGCACGTGCTGCTGCCCCGGCTGACCGTCCCGGAGCGGTAGCCTCACCTGCGCGAGCACGGCGAGGCGGAGGCAGCATGCACAGGGTCGGTGACGTCGTCGACGGGTTCGAGCTGACCCCCGACGGCACGTGGGAGCGCCCGTCGCCGACCGCCGGGTCGCCGTACGACCTCGGGGACGTCGTCAACGGTCACATGCTCGTGGCGGACCCGGGCGCCGGCCTGCGCTGGGCGCCGCTGCGCCGCGCCCCCCTGGCCCCGTACGCCGTAGGCGACGTCGTCGACGAGCACGTGCTCACCCCGGACGGCGACTGGGTGCGCCTCGCGCAGCGGGAGCGCACGCCGCCCGCCGGCGCGGGACGGGCGGCGCGGACGGCGTCGGCGCGCACCGGCCCCACGACGACGACGCGGCCCGTGACCGCGCCCCGCGCGACCGCTCCCGGTGCGGCGGTCTCGACCACCACGCCCGCACCCCGGCCGGCCCCGCAGCGCGCCACGGCCGCCGGGTCGACGACGTCGGCCGCGGCGGCGGGCACCGGCCCGGCCCGGCCCGCAGGGGAAGCCGCGCAGCAGGCCGCAGCAGGTGCTGCCCCGGCCAGGCCCCGCTACGAGGTCGGTGACGTCGTCAACGGGCACGTCCTGACGCCGGACCTGCGCTGGGTACCTCTGGGCGGCGAGCCCACGACCCCCCGCGGGGAGGACCCGACCCCGCGGCAGCCGACCACGCGGTCCTCGGGGAACCCGCTCGGCGGGCTTGTGGTCCTCGCGGGGATCGCATTCGTCGTCCTGCGGGCCTGCACGGGCGGCTGACGCGGGCGTCGCGGCCGGCACGTCGCCGGACCGACGCGGTGGACCGGGTTCAGGACGGACGCTGGCCGTGCTTGACCTGCGGCTTGGGCAGGCGCGAGGGCCGCACCTGGAACGCCCGCATCACGGTGTACATGGTCGCGCCCTGCGGCAGCGCGTCCGGCCCGAACTTCGCCGCGACGCGCTTCTTCGTGCCGCGCCACAGGAACCACGCGTCGACCACCGCGGCCAGCACGTACACGTACAGCACCACGAGGATGACGAACGCGATCTCGGGCTGGGTGTTGAGCAGCACCATCTGCAGCACCAGCAGGACCGCGGCGAGCGGCAGGAACAGCTCGCCGAGGTTCCACCGGGAGTCGACGTGGTCGCGGATGAACCGGCGCACCGGCCCACGGTCCCGGGGCGGCATGTGACGCTCGTCGCCGGTGCGCATGGCCTGGTACTCCAGCTCGCGCTGGGCACGGGCACGGGCCCGCTCCTCGCGGGCGGCGGCGCGGCGGTCGGTCGGCACCAGGGGCCGGCGGTTGCGGGCCTCGGCCTCCTTGCGCGACGGCGTCGGACGTCCCTTGCCCTGACCGGGTGCACCGGGGGTCGGGGACTCCTCCACCGGGGCGTCGGTGGTCTGGGTGGTCTTGCTGCGTCCGAACACGGGTCCAGGGTAGTCGAGTACGGTGATCGGCCGTGACCTCCGCCCCGCACCCCGCGCACGTCCCGCCCGCCCTCGCCCCCGGCCGCGTCGAGGAGCTGCGCACCCGGGTCCGTGCCCTGTTCCCCGGCGTGCGCGCCGACCTCGAGGACCTCGTGCGGATCCCGTCGGTCTCCAACCCGGAGTTCGACCAGACCCACGTGCAGGCCTCGGCCGACGCGGTCGCCGCCCTCCTGCGCGGGGCGGGGATGCCCGAGGTGCAGGTCCTGCGGGTCGCCGGCACCGACGGCCGGGACGGGGCGCCGGCGGTCGTGGCCCGCCGTCCCGCGCCCGCCGGGGCGCCCACCGTGCTGCTGTACGCGCACCACGACGTCCAGCCGCCGGGCGACGACGCCGACTGGTCCACCGCCCCCTTCGAGCCCACGGCCCGCGGCGAACGGCTCTTCGGCCGGGGCGCGGCCGACGACAAGGCGGGGGTCGTCGCGCACCTCGGCGCCCTGCGCGCGCTCGGCGACGAGCTGGGCGTCGGCGTGACGGTGTTCGTCGAGGGCGAGGAGGAGATCGGCTCGCCGACCTTCGTCGACTTCCTGCGCACCCACCGCGACCTGCTCGCGGCGGACGTCATCGTCGTCGCCGACTCCGCCAACTGGAAGGTCGGCGTGCCCGGCCTGACGACGTCGCTGCGCGGGCTCGTCGACCTCACGGTCGAGGTCGCGGTGCTCGACCACGCGGTGCACTCGGGCATGTTCGGCGGGCCCGTGCTCGACGCGCCGACGCTGCTCGCGCGGCTCGTCGCCACCCTGCACGACGAGCACGGCGACGTCGCCGTCGACGGCCTCGTGCACGCCCCCGACCCGACGGTCGACCTCGACGAGGCCGAGCTGCGGGCCGACGCCGGGGTGCTGCCCGGCGTCCGTCTCGCCGGCACGGGTCCTCTGACGGCCCGGATGTGGACCCGGCCGGCGATCTCCGTGATCGGCTTCGACGCGCCGCGCACCGCGAGCGCCTCGAACACGATCACCCCGAGCGCGACGGCCAAGCTCTCCGTGCGGGTCGCCCCCGGGCAGGACCCCGCCGCGGCGATGGCGGCCGTGCGTGCCCACCTGGAGGGGCACGCGCCGTTCGGTGCGCGGGTCACCGTGGTCGAGGGCGAGCAGGGGCGCCCCTTCCGGGCGCCGACCGACTCGACCGCGATGCGCTCGGCGCGCTGGGCCTTCGCGCAGGCGTGGGGGACCGACCCGGTCGACATCGGCATCGGCGGGTCCATCCCGTTCATCAGCGACCTGCTCCAGGAGTTCCCGGACGCCGCGATCCTCGTCACGGGTGTCGAGGACCCCGACTCGCGGGCGCACGGTGCGAACGAGTCCGTGCACCTGGGCGAGCTGGAGAAGGTCGTCCTGGCGGAGGCCCTCCTGCTGGAGGCGGTCGCGGCGACCCGCTGACCCGCGGCGGGCGGTCAGCGGTGGGCGACGTCCACCGCGGCCGCCCACGCGGCGACCTCGGCCGGCAGCTCGGGGCTGGACGCGGGGGCGTGCTCCAGCACCGCGACCACGTCCGGTGCGGGCACGCGCCCGCCGTCGCGGGACAGGAACCGCCCCGCGACCCACCCGCGCGCCACGTGCTGGCCTCCGCGCGTGAACACCTGCTCCAGGAACACGACCCGGGGGTCCCAGCCGAGCACGCGGGTGGTGATCTCGAAGCGTTGCCCCAGCGTGAGCGACCGCCGGTAGGTCATGGTCGACGCGGCCACGACCGGGTACCAGCCGCGCGCCGCCAGCAGCTGCGTGGCCCCGAGGTCCGCGAGGTAGTTGCTGCGCGCGACGTCCATCATCTGCAGGTACACGCCGTTGTTGACGTGCCGGTAGAGGTCGAGGTCACCGGGCCGCACGCGCAGGCGCGTCACCGACGGGTCGAGGACGTGCTGCCCGGGGACGGGGCGGCGGGGTCGCAGGGTGGCCAGGGCGAGGTGGAGGGCGCGCGTCACGGCGCCGAGGCTAGCGGGCTCCGTCAGACGGGCGGGGCGGGGTCGTACTGGAGGTCCCGGCGCGTCGTCCGTGCGGCCTCGGCCGACTCCAGGCGCGCCACGAGGTGCAGCGCCATGTCGATGCCCGCCGACACCCCCGCGGACGTCACCACGTCCCCGTCGTCGACGAACCGGGCCTCGGTGTCGACCAGCACGCTCGGGTCGGTCCGCACCAGCTCGTCGACGGCCCCGTGGTGGGTGGTGGCCGGCCGGCCTGCGAGCAGCCCGGCCGCCGCGTAGACCAGCGCGCCCGTGCACACGCTCGTCATCAGGGGTGTCGTCGCCCGCACCGCCCGGACCCACGCCAGGTGGTCAGCGTCGACCATGAGCCGGCGCGTCCCGCGCCCGCCCGGGTGGACCAGCACGTGCAGAGGGCCGACCTCCGCGGCCGACGTGTCCGGCACCAGCGACAGCCCCTTGGCGCACCGCACCCCGCTGCCGTCGGGCGAGAACGTGACGACCTCCGGGTGCAGCGCGCTGGCCGCCGCCCACGCCGCGAGCACCTCGAACGGGCCCACGACGTCGAGCTCCTCGGCGTCGTCGAACACCAGCACGCCGATCCGCAGCGGTGCCTGCGTGGACATCGTCGTCCCCCTCCTGCGCGCCGGCCTGCCCCGTCGCGCTCCGTGCGTCCGGTCAGTGCCCCGGCAGGGCCAGCATCTGGTCCAGGGCCACGCGGGCCCAGTGCGCGTCGTCCGGGTCCACGACGATCCGGTTCGGCACGCGACCGGCGACGAGCTGCTCGAGCGTCCACACCAGGTGCGGCAGGTCGATGCGGTTCATCGTCGAGCAGAAGCACACCGTGCTGTCGAGGTAGTGCACGGTCAGCTCGGGGTGCGCGGCCGCGAGCCGCCGCACGAGGTTCAGCTCCGTGCCGATCGCCCACGACGACCCGGGCTCGGCGGCGTCGAGGGCCTTGATGATGTACTCCGTCGAGCCGACCATGTCGGCCGCGGTGACGACGTCGTGCGTGCACTCGGGGTGCACGAGGACGTTCACGCCCGGGACCCGCTCGCGCACCTGCTCGACGTTGCGGGCCGAGAACCGCCCGTGCACGGAGCAGTGCCCGCGCCAGAGGATCATCCGCGCGTCCCGCAGCTGCTGGGTCGTCAGCCCGCCGCCGGGCCGCCGGGGGTCGTACACGACGCAGTCGTCCAGGCTCAGCCCCAGGCCGAGGACGGCGGTGTTGCGGCCCAGGTGCTGGTCGGGCATGAAGAGCACCTTGCCGCGGCCGCCCACGCCCCCGACCCGGTCGAAGGCCCAGCGCAGCGCCACGTGCGCGTTGGAGGAGGTGCACACGGTCCCGCCGTGCCGACCCGTGAAGGCCTTGATCGCCGCGGTCGAGTTCATGTACGTCACCGGCACGGTGTCGTCGGCGACGCCCGCGTCCACCAGCACGTCCCAGGCGTCCTCGACCTGGTCGATCGCCGCCATGTCCGCCATCGAGCAGCCCGCGGCCAGGTCCGGCAGCACGACCTGCTGGGAGTCGGAGGTGAGGATGTCCGCGGACTCCGCCATGAAGTGCACGCCGCAGAACACGACGTGCTCGGCGTCGGGTCGCGCGGCCGCCTCGCGGGCGAGCTTGAAGGAGTCGCCCGTGACGTCGGCGAACGCGATGACCTCGTCGCGCTGGTAGTGGTGCCCGAGCACGAACGCCCGGTCGCCGAGGGCCGCCCGCGCCACGCGTGCCCGTTCGACCAGGTCGGGGTCGGACGCGGCCGGCAGGTCGCCGACGCACTCGACGCCCCGCTCGGAGGCCAGGTCGACGCCCCGCCCGAGCAGCAGCAGCGCCGACGGCGCGGGCTCGGCGAAGCCGGCGGGGGAGACGGGGCCGGGTGCGGACGTGGAGACGCTCACGGGGAAGATCCTCGCACAGCGCCGCACGTCGGCCCCGTGACGTCGGCCGCCCGCGCCGTGCCACGATCGGGGCGTGCGCGTCCTCCTCGCCCCCGACTCCTTCGGCGACCGGCTCACCGCCGCGCGGGCGGCCGACGCCCTGCGCACCGGCTGGCTCGAGGGCGCGCCCCACGACACGGTCACCACCTGCCCCCTCGCCGACGGCGGGCCCGGCTTCGTCGCCACCCTGCACGCGTCGCTCGGCGGCGACCTGGTCCCCGCGACCGTGACGGACCCGCTCGGCCGGCCCACACCGGCCGTGGTGCTGCGCGCCGGGACCGGTGCGTGGGTGGAGTCCGCGCAGGCCGCCGGCCTGGCGCTCGTGCCCGCCGACCGCCGCGACCCCACCCGGACCACGACCACGGGCGTCGGCGAGCTCGTGGCCGCCTCCGTGGCGGCCGGCGCCACCCGGGTCGTCGTCGGGCTCGGCGGGTCCGCGACCAACGACGCCGGCGCCGGCATGCTCCTGACGCTGGGGCGTGCCCTGGTCCCCGGGCAGGTCCCGGCCGGTGCGGCGGTGCTCGCCCACGGCGGGCTCGCGCTCGCGGACGTCCCGGCGCAGGACCTCGCGTGGCTGGGCCCGCTGCGCGCCGCCCTGCGCCACCTGGACCTGGTCGCCGCGGTGGACGTCGACGTGCCGCTGCTGGGGCTGCACGGCGCCTCCGCAGGCTTCTCGGAGCAGAAGGGCGCCTCGCCGCAGCAGGCGCAGGACCTCGAACGGGCGCTGGGCGCGTTCGCGCACGCGGCCGCCGCCGCCGCGGGCGCCGACGTGCGGCCCGACCTGCTGGGCGGCTCGTCGGACCAGCCGCGGGGACGCTCGGCCGCCGCGCGGCTCGCGGGGCTTCCCGGCGCCGGCGCCGCCGGCGGGCTCGGCTTCGCGCTCGCGCTCGTGGGCGCGCGCCTGCTGCCCGGCGCCGCCCTGGTGGCCGACGCCGTCGGCCTCGACGGGCAGGTGGCCGACCACGACCTCGTCGTCACGGGTGAGGGGCGCACCGACTGGCAGTCGCTGCACGGCAAGGTCGTCGCCGAGGTCGCGGCGCGCGCCCTGCCGCAGGCGGTGCCGACGGTGGTCGTCTCGGGCGAGGTCACCGTCGGCCGGCGCGAGCTGGCCGCCGCCGGGGTCGCGGCCGCGTACGCCGTGGCCGAGGGCCCCGAGGCCGTCGCCGCCGCCCTGGCGGACCCCGCCGCCACGCTCGCCGCCCGCGCCGCACGCGTCGCCCGGACGTGGTCGCCCGCGCCGTGACCGCGTCCCGCGGACCACGCCGCCCGCGCGCGTACGCTGGTGGGGAACAACGGCCCCGCCGGCGGTGTTGCTGGATCGTCGAGGACCGTGACCGGCGAACTCGGGAGTGACATGAGCGAGACCACCACCACGACGCACGGCGTCCAGCTGACCGACGTGGCTGCCGACAAGGTGCGCAGCCTGCTCGAGCAGGAGGGCCGTGACGACCTGCGCCTGCGCGTGGCCGTGCAGCCCGGCGGGTGCTCCGGCCTGATCTACCAGCTGTACTTCGACGAGCGTCTGCTCGACGGCGACGCGACCCGTGACTACGACGGTGTCGAGGTCGTCGTGGACCGCATGAGCGTGCCGTACCTCGAGGGCGCGACGATCGACTTCGCCGACACGATCGAGAAGCAGGGCTTCACGATCGACAACCCGAACGCGGGCTCGGCCTGCGCGTGCGGCGGCTCCTTCAGCTGACGCCCCCGCCCGCACGGGCGGTGCACGACGGCCCACGACCCCCGGTCGTGGGCCGTCGTCGTCCCCGGGGCACCACGGGGCCGCAGACCGGTGCGGGCGCCCTGCGGGTGCGTCAGGGGGAGGCCGGTGCCGCGAGCCGGACGTCGACCTCCCACGCACCGCCCCCGGGGCCGGGCTCGCGCACGTCCAGCAGCGCGTGACCGCGCATGCGAGCCCAGGCGGGCAGGTCGAGGGCGGCCGCCGGGTCGGTGGCCAGCACGGTGAGGACCGTCCCGCCCGGCCGGTCGCGGGCTGCGGCGGCAGCGCGCACGACGGGCAGCGGGCAGCGCAGGCCGCGTGCGTCGACGACCACGGGAGGGTCGTCGTCCGCCCCGCCGGGGGTCACAGGCCCTGCGCCCCGAGCGTCGACCGCACGTCCGCGACGGCACGGGGCAGGACGTCGAGGAACCGGTCCACGTCGTCGGCGCGCACGTCGACGGGCAGCGAGAGCCGGACGTTGCCGTGCGTGAGGACGCCCATCGCCGCCAGCACGTGGCTGGGCTCGAGCGCGCTCGACGTGCACGCCGAGCCGGACCCCACGCCGAGCCCCTCCTGGTCGAGGCGTGTCACGAGCGCCTCGCCGTCGACGAACAGGCACGAGAACGTCACGACGTGGGGGAGCCGGTCGACGGCGTCACCGACGACCTCGGCGTCGGGCACGTGTGCCGCGACGTGGTCGCGCACGCGCGCGACCAGGGCCCGGCGGTGCGCGTCGGCGGCGGCCCGCCCCGCCTCGGCCTCCTGCAGCGCGACGGCCGCGGCCAGCGCGAGCGGGACCCACGTGCCGCCCGGGAACCACCGGTCCTCGTCCTCCGGGCCGTCGGGGGAGCGGCGCACGCCGGCGCGGGTGACGAGGACGCCGACGCCGGCGGGCCCGCCCCAGTCGCCGGCGTCCGCGGCGACCAGGTCCCCGCAGGGCCCCACGGCGACGTGCCCGACGCTCGCGCCCGCGTCGACGAGCAGCGGCACGCCCGCGGCGCGGGCCGCGTCGTGCGCGGCCTCGACGGGCTGGAGGGTGCCGACCTCGCCGTTGGCGTGCTGCAGCGCGGCGAGCGCGACGGGGCCGTGCAGCGCGGCGGCGAAGGCGTCGAGGTCGACCCGCCCGGCGCCGTCGACCCCGACGGTGCGCACGTGCCCGCCGTGCGTGGAGGTCGCGTGGGCGGCGGCGGCGTGCACGGCCGCGCGCTCGACCGCGCTCACCACGACGTCCGTGCCGACGCGGCGCCGCCCCCGGGCGACGGTGCGCACGGCGGAGTGCAGCGCGGCCGTGTGCGAGGGGGCCAGGTCGACCTCCGACGTCCGGACGCCCAGCACCCCGGCGACGGCCTCGCGGGCGCCGTCGAGCAGCATGCGGGCGCGACGCGCCTCGGCGAACAGCCGGCGGGGATCGGCCCAGCCCTGGTCGACGGCCTCGAGCAGCGCCTGCCGGGCACCGGGGCGCAGGGGAGCGTGCCCGGCCACGTCGAGGACGGTGCGCGGGGGAGGGGGTGCGTCGCTCACCTCGGCACGCTAGCGCCTCGCGGGCGGGTGCCGGTCGTCGTCCGGCGCAGGCCCGCAGGTGTGACGGTGCTGACACGGCGTCGTCATCCGGGCGCCGGAGGACGTGATCCGGGGCACGGCGCGCTACGCTGCACGGGTCGAGGACGAAGGTCCCAACGGCCCCGCGCCCGGAGAGGGGCGCCAGGTCAGCGGGACGAGAGTGGAAGGCCCCCCGTGCACCCGGATTCCCCCCGCCGCACACGCCGAGCCGTGGCCGCCGCCGTGCTGGTCACGGTCGCCGCGCTCGTGCTCAGCGGCTGCTCCGACGTGGTCCAGCGTGGCTGGCTCCCCGGCTACTCCGACCAGGAGGTCACCGACCAGACCGGTCGCGTCGTCTCCCTGTGGGTCGGCTCCTGGATCGCCGCCCTCGCGGTCGGCGCGATCACGTGGGGGCTGATCCTGTGGTGCGTCGCGGTCTACCGCAAGCGCAAGGACGACGACACGCTCCCCGTCCAGCTGCGCTACCACGTGCCGCTCGAGGTGATGTACGTGATCCTGCCGATCGTCATGGTCGGCGTGCTCTTCTACTACACGAACCGCGACACGATGGCGATCACGGACACGTCCGCCGAGCCCGACGTGAACATCCAGGTCATCGGCAAGCAGTGGAGCTGGGACTTCAACTACCTCGACGAGGACGTCTACGAGACCGGCCAGCACGCGCAGGACATCGGCTCCGACGAGTCGGTCCTGGGCGAGCAGGTCACGCTGTACCTGCCCGTCGGCGAGCGGGTGGAGTTCACGGTCGACTCGCGCGACGTCATCCACTCCTTCTGGGTGCCGGCCTTCCTGTTCAAGATGGACATGATCCCCGGGCACACCAACACCTTCCAGGTCACGCCCACGCGTGAGGGCAGCTACGTCGGCAAGTGCGCCGAGCTCTGCGGCGAGGAGCACTCGGCGATGCTGTTCAACGTCGAGGTCGTCTCCCGCGAGGAGTACGACGCCCACATGCAGGAGCTGCGGGACCAGGGCCAGACGGGTGCCCTCGGCCTGGAGTACAGCCGTCAGCAGGACCTGAACGACGTCGCGGAGGTCGAGGACTGATGGCAGCGCACACCGAGGTGATCCCCGGTCTGGCACCCCAGCGCCAGTCCCTGGGCCGCACGATCGTCAAGTGGATGACGTCGACGGACCACAAGACGATCGGGTACATGTACCTGATCACGTCGTTCGTGTGGTTCGCGATCGGCGGCATCCTGGCGCTGCTGATCCGCGCCGAGCTCTTCGCTCCCGGGGTGGACATCTTCCAGTCCAAGGAGCAGTACAACCAGGCGTTCACGATGCACGGCACGATCATGCTGCTGCTGTTCGCGACGCCGCTGTTCGCCGGCTTCGCCAACATCATCATGCCGCTGCAGATCGGCGCGCCCGACGTCGCCTTCCCGCGGCTCAACATGTTCGCGTACTGGCTGTACCTGTTCGGCGGCCTGATCGCCGCCGCCGGCTTCCTCACGCCGCAGGGCGCCGCCTCGTTCGGGTGGTTCGCCTACGCGCCGCTGTCGAGCACGGTGTACTCCCCAGGGGTCGGCGGAGACCTCTGGGTGTTCGGGCTCGCCCTCGGCGGGTTCGGCACCATCCTCGGGGCCGTCAACTTCATCACCACGATCGTCACGATGCGTGCGCCCGGAATGACGATGTTCCGGATGCCGATCTTCACCTGGAACACCCTGGTGACGTCGCTGCTCGTGCTCATGGCGTTCCCGCCCCTGGCCGCGGCGCTGTTCGCGCTCGGCGCGGACCGGCGGCTCGGCGCCCAGGTGTTCAACCCCGACAACGGCGGCGCGCTGCTCTGGCAGCACCTGTTCTGGTTCTTCGGGCACCCCGAGGTCTACATCATCGCGCTGCCGTTCTTCGGCATCGTCACCGAGATCCTGCCGGTGTTCAGCCGCAAGCCCGTCTTCGGCTACAAGGGCCTGGTCTACGCGACGATCGCGATCGCGGCGCTGTCGGTGACCGTGTGGGCCCACCACATGTACGTCACCGGCGCGGTCCTGCTGCCGTTCTTCTCCTTCATGACGATGCTCATCGCCGTCCCCACGGGGGTGAAGTTCTTCAACTGGATCGGCACGATGTGGCGCGGGAAGATCACGTTCGAGACGCCGATGCTGTGGACCATCGGCTTCCTCGTGACGTTCCTCTTCGGCGGGCTGACCGGTGTGATCCTGTCGAGCCCGGCGCTCGACTTCCACCTGTCCGACACGTACTTCGTCGTGGCGCACTTCCACTACGTCGTGTTCGGCACCGTCGTGTTCGCGATGTTCGCCGGCTTCTACTTCTGGTGGCCCAAGTTCACGGGGCGCATGCTCGACGAGCGCCTCGGGAAGATCCACTTCTGGGTCCTGTTCTTCGGGTTCCACACCACCTTCCTCGTGCAGCACTGGCTCGGCGTCATCGGCATGCCGCGCCGGTACGTCGACTACTCGCCGGCGGACGGCTTCACGTGGATGAACCAGCTGTCGACCATCGGCTCGGTCGTGCTCGCGGCCTCCACGCTGCCGTTCCTGTGGAACGTCTACATCACCTGGCGCAAGGCGCCGAAGGTCACCGTGGACGACCCGTGGGGCTACGGAGCGTCGCTCGAGTGGGCGACGAGCTGCCCGCCCCCGCGGCACAACTTCACGTCGTTGCCGCGCATCCGCTCCGAGCGCCCCGCGTTCGACCTGCACCACCCCGAGGTCGCAGCGATGGACCACGTCGAGCCCGACCCGGGACCCTTCGACTGGGAGGCGCAGCGCACCGGTGAGGTGAGCGAGGCCAACCGCCGGGTCGAGAACGGCACCGGCGAGCAGGAGCAGTCGACGGCCACGATCGTCGAGGACCGCCCCGAGGACCGTCCGGAGGACCAGCGATGAAGATCGAGGCGAAGCTCTTCCTCTACGGGATCCTGTTCTTCTTCCCGGTCGGCCTCATCTACGGCCTCTGGTCGGACGGTGAGCCCGTCGGGACCGTGGGCATCCCGCTCGTCGGTGGCCTCGTGGGCATGATCGGCGGCTACTTCGCACTCCTGGCGCGGCGCATCGACCCCCGCCCCGAGGACGACGAGCTCGGCGACATCGAGCAGGGTGCCGGCAACCAGGGCGTCTTCAGCCCGTGGAGCTGGTGGCCCCTGGTCATCGCACTGGCCGCCTCCATCGCCTTCGTCGCGCTGGCCGTGGGCTGGTGGCTCATGGTCCCCGCGACGGCGCTCGGGGCCATCGGACTCGTCGGCTGGGTCTTCGAGTACTCCCGCGGGCAGCACGCGCACTGACGTCAGGTCCTCGTCAGCCCCTGCAGGGCTGGAGGACCCGGGGCCCGGCACCGATCTGGTGCCGGGCCCCGCTGCGTCTGGTCGGCATCCTGCAGCCGGCAACACGGTCCCCCTCGGCCCTGCTGCAGGGGCAAGGGTGGGGGGCACCCCCGGAGGAGCACAGGGGCGCTGGTGCCGGGCGTCGTGCGGGCGCTCCGGGTCTCGTCGACGTCGCCCTCGTCGATCACCCCGCGACGACCCGGAGAGGCCGACAGCCGCCCACCCGAGGGGTGAGCGGCTGTCGGTGGACGCGGACCCGCGCCGCGCGGCGGCACGGAGCGCAGCGTGCGTCGTCAGGCGGGGACGATGAGCCCCGCCGTCTGCGTGCGGGCGCGCGCGAAGCGCTCCGCCGCGTCGGACCAGCTGACGATGTTCCACCAGGCCTTGACGTAGTCGGCCTTCACGTTGACGTAGTCGAGGTAGAAGGCGTGCTCCCACATGTCGAGCACGACGATCGGCACGAGGCCCAGGGGGTAGTTGCTCTGCTGGTCGTAGAGCTGGAAGATCGCGAGCTTCTGCCCGACGGAGTCCCAGCCGAGGATCGACCAGCCCGAGCCCTGGATGCCGAGGGCGTTGGCGGCGAAGTGCTTCTGGAAGCCCTCGAACGAGCCGAAGAACTCGTCGATCGCCGCGGCGAGCTCACCCGTGGGGCGGTCGCCGCCCTCGGGGGAGAGGTTCTGCCAGAACACCGAGTGGTTGACGTGCCCGCCGAGGTTGAACGCGAGGTTCTTCTCCTGCAGGTTCACCGTGGCGAAGTCACCGGACTCGCGTGCCTCCGCGAGCTTCTCCAGCGCGGCGTTGGCCCCTGCCACGTAGGCGGCGTGGTGCTTGTCGTGGTGCAGCTCCATGATCCGCCCCGAGATGTGCGGCTCGAGCGCCGCATAGTCGTAGGGCAGGTCGGGGAGCGTGTAGTCAGCCATCTGGTTGCCTCTCCTGCATCGGGCCGCAGACGAGCGCCGCGGCATCCTGAAACGCCTTCGCGGTGCCCACCCACCGTGGTGGGCGGACACCGCGAAGGGGTCCGTCATCCCTGGTCAACTCTCACCCAGGATCAGCTGTTCCGCGCGTCGGGCCCCGTCTCATCGCTCGGACCTGCGACGAGGTGCGTCCCGCCGCCGACGGGGGCGCCGCCGGCCAGGATCTCGGCCGGGGCCTTCTCCTGGTCGGAGCCGAGGGCGTCGTGGTCGCCGTGCGAGTGGGCCGCCTCGAGCTCGGCGGGGGTCACCGGCTCGATCCGGTCCTCGTAGAACACCCGGGACAGGCGCTGGCGCAGGGCGTCGGCGCGGTAGCCCTTGCGCCGCACGCCGCGGGAGTCCTCCGCCGGCTCGATCTCGAGCGGGCGGATCGCCTCGTGCTGCACCCGCAGCCAGCGCTCGTGCGCGTCCAGCGGCTTGTGCACCTCGATGTACTCGCCCGAGGCGAAGCGGACGATCTGGCCCGTCTCGTGGCCGTGCAGGACCAGCTCGCGGTCCTTGCGCTGGAGGGCCAGGCAGATGCGCTTGGTGACGACGAACGCCGCCCACGGCCCCAGGAAGAGCAGGAACCGGAACACCCACGTGATGTCGTTGATCGACAGGTGGAAGTGGGTCGCGATGAGGTCGTTGGAGCCGGCCAGCACCAGGATGAAGAACGCCACCAGGACCGAGACGCCGAACGCCGTGCGGTACGGGCGGTTGCGGGGCCGGTCGAGGACGTGGTGCTCGCGCTTGTCGCCCGTGGCGAAGGCCTCGACGAACGGGTACAGGGCCAGCAGCATGAACAGCACGCCCGGCACGACCATCGCGGGGATGAGCACGTTCAGCGACAGCGTGTAGTCACCGATCATGTACTCCAGCTGCCCCGGCATCATGCGCAGGGACCCCTCGAGGAAGAGCATGTACCAGTCGGGCTGGGCGCCCGCGGACACCGGTGACGGGTCGTACGGCCCGTAGTTCCAGACCGGGTTGATCGACATCGTGGCACCCATGAGGGCGATGACGCCGAAGACCAGGAAGAAGTAGCCGCCGGCCTTGGCCACGTACACCGGGAACAGCGGGAAGCCGACGACGTTCGCGTTGGTGCGGCCCGAGCCCGGGTACTGCGTGTGCTTGTGCAGCACCACCAGGAACAGGTGCAGCGCGATCAGCGCCAGGATCAGGCCGGGCACGAGAAGGATGTGCACCGTGAACAGGCGCGGGATGATGTCGTGGCCCGGGAACTCTCCGCCGAAGAGGAAGTACGACAGGTAGCTGCCGAGGATCGGGATCGACTTCACGACGCCGTCGGTGATCCGCAGGCCGTTGCCGGACAGGACGTCGTCGGGCAGCGAGTAGCCGGAGAACCCGGCGGCCAGGCCGAGGATCATCAGCACGAAGCCGACGACCCAGTTGATCTCGCGCGGCTTGCGGAAGGCGCCGGTGAAGAACACGCGCATCATGTGCGTGACGATCGCGGCCATGAAGATGAGTGCGGCCCAGTGGTGGATCTGCCGCATCAGCAGGCCGCCGCGCACCTCGAACGACAGGCGCAGCGTCGAGGCGAATGCCTCGGACATCGCGACGCCCTGCAGCTCGCGCCACGGGCCGTCGTAGTGCACCTCGGTCATGCTCGGCACGAAGAACATCGTGAGGAAAACACCGGAGATCAGCAGCGTCACGAAGCTGTAGAGCGCGATCTCCCCGAGCAGGAACGACCAGTGGTCGGGGAAGATCTTGCGCGCGAACTCCTTGACGGCCTTGCCGACGCCGGTGCGCTGGTCGAGGTAGTCGGCGGTCGCGGCCGCCGCGCGGGCGCCCCCCGAGGGGGCGGTCGTCGTCGTGGTGCTCATGCCAGACGCTCCCAGAAGCTCGGTCCCACGGGCTCGGTGAAGTCGCCCTGGGCGACCAGGTAGCCCTCGTCGTCCACGGTGATCGGCAGCTGGGGCAGCGGCCGCTTGGCGGGACCGAAGACGACCTTGGCGCCGTCGGCCACGTCGAACGTGCTCTGGTGGCACGGGCACAGGAGGTGGTGGGTCTGCTGCTCGTAGAGGGCCACGGGGCACCCCACGTGCGTGCAGATCTTGGAGAACGCGACGATGCCGTCGTAGGAGAAGCCCTCGTGCTGCTCGGACTTGATGTCCCGGGGGTCGAGGCGGACGAGCAGGACGACGGCCTTGGCCTTCTCGTCCAGCGGCGCCTCGGTCTCCTCGAGGCCCTCGGGGATGACGTGGACGACGGAGCCGATGGTGACGTCGGCGGCCTTGATGGGGCGGCCGGTGGGGTCGATCGTCAGCTTCTTGCCGCGCGTCCACATGGTGCGCTTGAACTTCGAGACGTTCCAGTCCTCGCCGACCTCGCCCACGAGGGGGAGCACGATCGTCAGGGGGAACAGCGCGAGCGACGACACGAGCGCACCCTTGAGCACGCCCCGCCGGCCGATCGCGGAGTCCTTGGCGCCGTCCTTCAGGGCGGCCACGGCCTCCTGCCGCTCCTGGGCGTTCGAGGCCTGCGCGTGGCGGTCCTCGGCCTGCTCGTGGTCGTTCATGAGCGACTTGGCCCAGTGCACGGCGGCGGTGCCGATGCCCAGAAGGGCGAACGCCAGCCCCAGCCCGAGGCTGAGGTTGGACGCGCGGATCGAGCCGACCGTGCCGTCGAGCGGGATCGCGAAGTACGCGACCACGAAGCCGACCGTGCCGAGGACGGAGATCGCGAACAGGGCGACGACCTGGCGCTCGGCGCGCTTGTTCGCCTCCGGCTCCACGTCGCTGCGCCGGGGGCGGTGCGGGCCGAACCCGGGGTTCTCGAAGCGGTCCGGGCCGTGCTCGCCCTGCCGCAGGACCAGGTCCTGGCCGCCGATGTCGCGGGGCTCGTCCGCGTTGCCGTGGGTGGTGCTCACGAGGACCTCGCTCCGATCCAGACTGCCGCGCCGATGAGAAGGCCCATGCCGACGACCCAGGCCCACAGGCCCTCGCTGACGGGGCCGAGGCTGCCGAGGTCGATGCCGCCGGGGGTGGCCTCGCCCTGCAGGTCGAGGAACGCGATGATGTCGCGCTTCTCGTCGGGGGTCAGCGTCGCGTCGTTGAAGACGGGCATGGACTGCGGGCCGGTGGCCATGGCCTCGTACAGGTGCGTGGGCGTGGTCTCCCACAGGTTCGGGGCCCACTTGCCCTGCGAGAGCGCACCGCCGGCGCCGACGGCGTTGTGGCACATCGCGCAGTTGGTGCGGAACAGGGCCATGCCGCTGGCGGCGTCGCCGAGGGCCGGGTCGACCTGCTCGGCGGTCGGGACCGCCGGGCCGGGGCCCAGGGACGCGACGTACGCGGCGAGCGCGGCGATCTGCTCCTCGTCGAACTGCACCGGCTTGGCCTGGGCCTGCGGGCCGTTCATCTGCATGGGCATGCGGCCCGTGCCGACCTGGAAGTCGACGGCGGCTGCGCCCACGCCGACGAGCGAGGGGACGTCCTGCGTGCCGGTCGCGTCCGGCCCGTGGCAGGTCGCGCAGTTGGCCTGGAACAGCTTCTCACCGGTCTCGACGTCTCCGGACGCGGCCGCGGGGGCGGCGTCGGCGGAGGTCGGGGCCACGACGGCGTAGAGCGCGCCGGTGAGCAGCAGCGCCAGCAGGAGCAGCACGACCGGCGCGCGCCGGTCGTGCCTGCGGGCTGCGAGTGCCTTCACGGATCGGTCCTCGTCTCGCTGGGGGGTCGGGAAGGGGCGGGGGCGGTGCGGGCCGGGGCCCGCGACGTCATCGGACGAGGTAGATGACCGCGAACAGCGCGATCCACACGACGTCGACGAAGTGCCAGTAGTAGGAGGTGACGATCGCCGTCGTCTCCTCGTGCTGGGTGAAGCGCTTGGCCGCGAACGAGCGGCCGAGGAGGAAGAGGAACGCGATGAGGCCACCGATCACGTGCAGCCCGTGGAAGCCGGTCGTCAGGTAGAAGACCGAGCCATAGGGGCTGGAGGAGATCGTGAGCCCGTGCTCGACGAGCTCGGCGTACTCGTAGACCTGGCCGCCGATGAACACGGCGCCCATGACGTACGTCATGGTCATCCACTCGTTCATGCCCCAGCGGCCGACCTGCCACAGCGCGCCGGAGCGCACGGGCTGGAGCCGCTCGGCGGCCCACACGCCCATCTGGCACGTCACCGACGACAGCACCAGGATGGTCGTGTTGATGAAGGCGAAGGTCAGGTTGAGCTTCTCCGTCTGGACCGCCCACTCCGCGGGGACGGCCGCCCTTACCGTGAAGTACATGGCGAACAGGCCGGCGAAGAACATCAGCTCGCTGGCCAGCCAGACGATCGTCCCCACCGAGACCGGGTTGGGGCGGTTCACGGTCACGTGGGGCGCGGGGCGCGAGGCAGCCGTTGCGGTCGTCACGTCGGCCATTATTGCCGACGCAGGGCCCACATGAGTCCAAGGACCCAGGGTGAGCCCTGGGGATATGTCACATCGTCACCTCCGGCTCAGGTCGTGCTCAGGTTCGACGCAGGTGCGCGTGCTCGCGCGCGCGCGGGGGCGTCACGCGTCCGCGCGGGCCCCGGCACGTGCCAAGATGCCTCCGGAGCACGTCGACGACGAGTGAGGGACGAGCATGAGCAACCCCGACGCGGACACGTCCCGCGGCCCCCGGATCCTGCTGTACAGCGACGACGTCGACACCCGTGAGCAGGTGCGGCTCGCGGTCGGCCGCCGCCTCGGGCGCGGCGAGCCCGACATCGAGTGGGTCGAGGTCGCCACCGGCGCCGCGGTCGTCGCCGCCGCCGACGCGGGCGGCCTGGACGTGCTCGTGCTCGACGGCGAGGCGGACAAGGTCGGCGGCATGGGCCTGGCGCGCCAGCTCAAGGACGAGGTGTACCGCTGCCCGCCCGTGCTCGTCCTGACGGGCCGCCCGCAGGACGCGTGGCTGGCGTCCTGGTCGAACGCCGACGCCGTGGTCAGCCGCCCCCTCGACCCCGTGCTGCTGCACACGGCCGTGGCCGACCTGGTCCGCTCGGGCGCCGGCGCCCGATGAGCGAGGTCACCACCTGGTCCGACCTCCTCACGACCCTGGTCCGGGGGCAGGACGTCGACGCCGCGCGCACGCGCTGGGCGATGGACCGCATCATGAGCGGCGAGGCGGCGCCGGCCCACGTCGCGGGGTTCCTCGTCGCGCTGCGCGCCAAGGGCGAGACCACCGAGGAGGTCCTCGGGCTCGCGGACGAGATGCTCGCCCACGCCCGACGCTTCACGGTGCCCGGCCGGTGCGTCGACATCGTCGGCACCGGTGGCGACCGCCTGCACACGGTGAACGTCTCGACGATGGCCGCGCTCGTCGTGGCCGGCACCGGCCTGCGGGTGGTCAAGCACGGGAACCGGGCCGCGTCGTCGTCCTCGGGCTCGGCCGACGTGCTCGAGGCCCTGGGCGTCCGGCTCGACCTGCCCGTCGAGCGCGTCGCCGCCCTCGCGGAGGAGGTCGGCATCACGTTCTGCTTCGCGCTGGTCTTCCACCCCGCGATGCGGCACGTCGCACCCGTCCGTCGTGACCTGGGGATCGCGACGGTCTTCAACTTCCTCGGTCCGCTGACCAACCCGGCTCAGCCGTCCGCGGCCGCCATCGGCGTGGCCGACGCCCGCATGGCGCCGATCCTCGCGGGCGTGCTGGCGCGGCGCGGGACCGACGCGCTGGTCTTCCGCGGCGAGCGCGACGGTCTCGACGAGCTCGCGGCCACCGGTCCGTCGCGGATCTGGGAGGTGCGGGACGGGCACGTGCGCGACGAGGTCGTCGACTGGGCCGCCGAGGGGTTCGCCCCCGTGACCGTCGACGAGCTGCGCGGCGCGGACGCGGCGTACAACGCGGGCGTCGTGGAGCGCCTGCTCGCGGGCGAGCCCGGGCCGGTGCGCGAGACCGTGCTGCTCAACGCGGCGGCGGCGATCGTGGCCGACGGGACGCTGCCCGGCACGGGGCAGGGCAGCCTCGTCGAGCGGCTGCGGGCCGGGGTGGCGCTGGCCGCCGCTGCGGTCGACGGCGGGGCGGCGGCCGAGGTCCTCGCCCGCTGGCGCGCGGCGTCGGCCTGACCGCCGGTCCGTCTGCGGCCCGGCCCGGCCGCGCTCCGTCGGCGCTCCCGCTCGGCCAGTCCGGCGCCGGCGGGTGCTAGTCCTCGATCCCCAGGGCGAACGCCGACTCCAGGTCCAGCCGGGAGTAGGCGCGGAACGCGATGTACGTCTGCGTGCGCAGCACTCCCTCGACCTTGCTGACCTGGTCCGCGATGACGTCGGCGAGCCGGTCGTGCTCGCGCACCCGCACGAGGGCGACGAGGTCGACCTCCCCGGTGACCGAGTAGACCTCGCTGACGCCCTCGATCTCGGCGATCTGCGCGGCGACCTCGGGGATCCGTGCGGCGTCGCAGTCGATGTGCACGATGGCGGTGAGCATGGCCGCCATCATGCCGTGCTGCGCGCCGTCACGTCCCGCAGCGCGTCGTCCGGCGTGCCCGGTGCACCCGGTGCGGTGAGCTCCGGGGCCGCCAGGTCCAGGGCGACGGCTGTCGCGGCGTCCTGGACGGCGTGCGCCGACCGGACGGGCAGCGACCAGCCCGCGGACGCGTGCACGAGCCGGGTCCCGGGCTGCTCCAGCCAGGTGAGCAGCAGGTCGGTCTCCTCGGGGTGCGCCGATGTGGCAGGCGCGGTGGGGACGGGCACGTGCTCGCCGGTGGCGCGCAGCGTCCGCACCGCCGGCAGCGGGTCGGTGCCGCGCGCGACGACGGCGGTCCCGGCCAGGCGCCCGTGCCGCACGAGCACGAGCTCCCACCCGCCCTCGTCGGAGCGGCGGGCGGCGACCATCTCCTCGAGGCCGGCCAGCGACCCGTGCCGCTGGGCGCGAGCCGCACCCCGGACGAAGGCCTGGAGGCGGTCGCGCACGCCCGCGGCCTCCTCGTACCGCTCCTGCGCGGCCAGCGTCCGGATGCGCGTGGCATGGGCGTGCACCACCGCGGACGGGTCGCCCGTGAGCGCGGCGCGCACCTGGGCCACGACCGCGCCGTACCCGTCCGGCGCCTGGGCGCCCGTGCACGGACCGCCGCAGCGCCCGAGGCCGAGCAGCGCGCACCCGTGGGCGTCGGCCCGGGGGACGAGCGGCAGGCGCCCTGCGCACCGGCGCAGCGCGAACGTCTCGTGCAGCGCCTCGACGGCGAGCCGTGCGGCCCCGGTCGAGGTGAACGGGCCGACGTGGGCGAGGCCGAGGTCGTCGCGCACCTCGCGCACCAGCGTGAGCCGTGGGTACGGCTCGACGGTCAGCCGCACCCACGGCATCCGCTCGGGCGCGCGCGAGCGACGGTTGTACGCCGGGGCGTGCTGGGCGATCAGGCGCAGCTCGCGGACCCGGGCCTCGAGGGGCGTCGCGCACACGACCGGGTCCACGCGCGTGGCCAGCCGCACCATCTCGGTCATCCGCGGCCGTCGCTCGGCCGACGTGAAGTAGCTCCTCACGCGCGTGCGCAGCGAGGTCGTGGAGGTGCCCACGTAGAGCACCTCCTCGCGCGGGCCGCGGAACAGGTAGACGCCGGGGGCGTCGGGCAGCCCGTCCGCGAGGGTCCGGCGGCGGCGCACGTCCGGCGGGACGGGGTCGGCCGCGGTCGCCAGGTCCTCCAGGTGTGTGACGCCGAGCGGAGCGAGCCGCCCGAGGAGCGCGTGGAGCACGTCCACCGTGGCGCGCGCGTCGGCGAGCGCACGGTGGTTCGGCGTCTCGGTCGCGCCGAACAGCGCGGCCAGCGTGCCGAGCTTGTGGTTCGGCGCCTCGTCGCGCGTCACGACCCGCCGGGCCAGCCGGACCGTGTCGACCACCTGGTGCCCGGGCCACGCCCGCTCGCACCGCGCCGCGGCGGCGCGGAGGAAGCCGATGTCGAACGGGGCGTTGTGCGCGACCAGCACGCTGCCGCGCGCGAACTCGAGGAAGCTCGGCAGCACCTCCTCGATGCGCGGTGCACCGACGAGCATGGACGTGGTGATGCCGGTGAGCACCTGGATGAAGGGCGGCACCGGGCCGCCGGGGTCGACGAGGGTCTGGAACTCGCCCAGCACCTGGCCGCCGCGGACCTTGACGGCCCCGATCTCGGTGATCGCGTCCTCGGTGGCACGGCCGCCCGTCGTCTCGAGGTCGACGACCACGAACGTGACGTCGGACAGCGGTGTGCCCAGCTCGTCGAGGGCGACCTGCACGCCCGTGCCGGGGGGAGCGGCGGGGGCGCCCGTGCCCGACCCCGGTGCGGGGGCGGGGCGCAGGCGTCGGGTGCTCGGCATGGCGCGCACGCTACCCACCGTGTCCGACACCGGCGGGCACCTACGGTGGGGGGATGAGCGAGCAGGACGACCGACCGGTGCCCGCGCCCCTGCGTGCGGCGGTGCTGCGGCTCGCGGCGGACGTGCTCGGCGAGGTCGAGGAGGTCCAGGTGCCGGCCTCCCTGCGGGCGGTGCGCCGCTTCGCGCCACGGCGCCGCGCCGCGGCCGGCGCCGGGCCGCTGTGGGCGGCGCTGCACGAGGACGACGGATTCCGCGCCCGGGTCACGCGGGTGTGGGCGCTGGGCGACCCCGCCACGGCGCAGCAGCTGGCGGGCGACGAGCGCCCGTCGCCGTCGTGGGCCGCGGCCGCGGGCGCGTGGCTGCTGGGGCAGGACTGGAGCGCCCTGGTGCCCGCCGCCGAGCCGGTCGAGCCCGACGACGACCGCGCCCTGGAGTCGTCGAGGCGTCAGGTCGAGGACCTGCGCGCCGCCCTCGGCGTCGCGCGCGAGGGGGAGCGGCTGGCACGCGAGGAGCTGGCTGCCCTGCAGCGCGAGCTGCGCCGGCTGCGCTCGGACGCCGACCGGGCGCGCAGCGAGGCCCGCCGCACCGGGGAGCGGGCCGCCGCGGACCTCGAGGCCGCCCGGGCCGCTCGGGCCGAGGCCGAGGCCCTGCTCGGCCGCGTGCAGGACGAGCGCCGGGCGTCGCGGGCCGAGCAGGGCGCGGCCCGCGACGCGGAGCGGGCCGGCCGGCGTCTCGCGGACGCCCGCGTCCGGCTGCTGCTGGACACGCTCGTCGACGTCACGTCCGGCCTGCGGCACGAGCTCGCCCTGCCGCCCGCGGCCGCGACGCCGGCGGAGCTCGTCGCGCAGGCGCAGGCCGGCGACGCGACCTCGGCCCGCCCCACGTCCCGGGGGCGGCAGGTCGACGACCCCGCCCTGCTGGACGACCTCCTGCGGCTGCCCCGCGCGCACCTGGTCGTCGACGGCTACAACGTCTCCAAGACCGGCTGGCCGGGCCTGTCGCTGGCCGACCAGCGCCGGGTGCTCGTCGACGCCCTCGCCCGGGTGGCCGCGCTCACGGGCGCCGAGGTGACGTGCTGCTTCGACGGGCAGGAGGGGCACCGCCCGCCCGCGGCCCACCGGGGCGTGCGCGTGCTGTTCTCGACGGGCGAGATCGCGGACGACCTCCTGCGCCGCCTCGTCGCCGCGGAACCCCCCGGCCGGGTGCTGGTCGTGGTGACCAGCGACCAGGAGGTCGTCCGCGACGTCGAGGCGGCGGGGGCGTGGGCCGTGCCGTCCGCGACGCTCGTCGCCCGCGCGCAGCGCTCGTGACACCGCCGCACGCGGACGGGTCGGCCCGCCCGCGTGCGTGCGGGTGTCAGTGCACGGGCGCGTCCGCGTAGAGCGCGTCGACGTCCGCCGCGAAGTCCTTGAGCACCTCGGCGCGCCGCACGCTGAGCTTGGGCGTGAGGTACCCGTCGGCGATCGTCAGGTCGCGGTCGAGGATCCGGTACTTGCGGATGGACTCGGCGCGCGAGACGGCCTTGTTGGTGCGCTCGACGGCCTTGTCGAGCGACGCGAGGACGTCCGGGTCCTTGGCGGCCTCCTCGACGCTCATGGCCGGCTTGCCGTGGGCGGCGAGCCAGCCGGGCACGCCCTCGGGGTCGAGCGTGATGAGCGCGCCGATGAACGGGCGCTGGTCGCCGACCACGACGACCTGGCTGACCAGGGGGTGCCCGCGCAGGCGGTCCTCGAGCACGGCCGGGGCGACGTTCTTGCCCGCGGCGGTGACGATGATCTCCTTCTTGCGGCCCGTGATCCGCAGGAAGCCGTCCTCGTCCAGGGAGCCCAGGTCGCCGGTGCGGAACCACGGGCCGTCCATCGCCTCGGCGGTCGCGGCCGGGTTGGCGTGGTACCCGCGGAACACCTGGATGCCCTGGATCTCGACCTCGCCGTCGGCGGCGATCCGGATGGCGGTGCCGGGCAGCGGCGGGCCGACGGTGCCGATCTTGGTGCGGTCGGGCAGGTTGACGGTGGCCGGTGCGGTGGTCTCGGTCAGGCCGTACCCCTCGAGCACCTTCAGCCCGACACCGCGGTAGAAGTGGCCCAGCCGCTCGCCGAGGGGCGCGCCGCCGGAGATCGCCCACTCGACCTGCCCGCCGAGCACGGCCCGGATCTTCGACAGGACGAGCACGTCGGCGACCTTGTGCTGCAGCCGCAGCCACGGGCTGGGACCGCTCGGGGTGTCCAGCGCCCGCGAGTACACGATCGCCGTCTTCGCGGCGCGCTGGAAGATCGCGCCCTTGCCGCCCGCGGCGGCCTTCTGCTCGGCCGAGTTGTAGACCTTCTCGAACACGCGCGGCACCGACAGGATGAACGTCGGCCGGAACGTGCCGATGCCCTGGACGAGGGTCTTCGTGTCGGGCCAGTGCCCCAGGACCGCCCCGGCGGGGATCGTCAGCACGTGCACGAAGCGCGCGAAGACGTGCGCCAGCGGCATGAAGAGCATCGTCCGGGCGTTCGGTGAGCTCACCACCACGCCGAGCTTCTCGACGGCGTTCGTCGTCAGCTCGGCGAAGTTGCCGTGCGTCAGCTCGACGCCCTTGGGCCGGCCGGTCGTCCCCGAGGTGTAGATGATCGTGGCGACGTCGTCGCGCCGGGCGGCGTGGCGGCGCCGGGCGATCTCGGCGTCGTCGACCCCTGCCCCGTCCCGCACGAGGGCGTCGACGGCGCCGTCGTCGATGACGAGGACCTCGCGCAGGGTGGGAGCCTGGGCCCGGACCTCGTCGACGACGGCGGCGTGCGCCGCGGTCTCGACGACGAGCAGGCTGACGTCCGCGTCGGTGAGGATCCACTCGACCTGCTCGGCCGACGACGTCTCGTACAGCGGCACCGGCACGGCACCGGCGGCCCACGTGGCCCAGTCGAGCAGCGACCACTCGTACCGCGTGCGCGACATGATGCCGACGCGGTCCCCGACGGCGACGCCGCGGGCGACCAGCCCCTTCGCGACGGCCACGATCTGCGCGTCGTACTCGCGCGCGGTCAGGGGCTCCCACGGGGCGTCGTCGGACGCCTTGCGCTCCACGACCGCCTTGTCGGGGGTGGCGCGCACGCGTGCGGCGAGCAGGTCGTTGAGGTTGTCCGCAGGGTCGGTCTCGACCAGCTGCGGCGTGCGGAACTCCTCCATCGTCTGACTCCATCGGCAGGGGGTGGGGTAGGTCACAGGATACGGGACGCAGGGCCCTTGACCAGGGCGCCCGTCCGGGTGGCGGTGCGTCCGTGCCACCCCGCCGACGCGGTGCGGCACGGGCCACCCGGGACGGTCGGGTGCGCGCGCTCCCACGGCGTGCCGCTAGCGTGGGCGCGCGTGCGAGCGACGCACGCCCCCCACGTCAGGAGCGAGGAACCTCATGCACGCCATCGGTGTCGACATCGGCGGGACGAAGATCGCGGCCGGGGTCGTCGACGACGAGGGGCGCATCCTCGCCAAGACGCGCCGTGACACCGACCCCGACGACGTGGCCAGCATCGACGCGGCCATCGCCGACGTCTACCGCGAGCTGACCGTCGACTTCGAGGTGCGCGAGGTGGGCCTGGCGGCCGCCGGGTTCGTCGCCGCCGACCGCTCGGGCGTGCTCTTCGCGCCGAACATCGCCTGGCGCGACTACCCGCTGCGCGACAGGGTCGCCGCGCTGATCGACGCGCCCGACGTGCGGATCGTCGTGGAGAACGACGCCAACGCCGCCGGCTGGGCGGAGTTCCGGTACGGCGTCGGCCGCGACGCGCAGGACATGGTCCTGCTCACGCTCGGCACCGGTCTGGGCGGTGCCGTCGTCACGAACGGCCGGCTCGTGCGCGGCGCGTGGGGCGTCGCGGCGGAGATCGGCCACATGCGGGTCGTGCCGGGCGGGCACTACTGCGGCTGCGGGCACCAGGGGTGCTGGGAGCAGTACGTGTCGGGGTCGGCGCTCGTGCGCGACGCCCAGGCCGCCGCGATCTCGCAGCCGGCGCGCGCCCAGCACCTGCTCGACCTCGCCGGCGGCACGTCGGCCGGGATCACGGGGCCCATGGTGACGGCCGCGGCCCAGGCGGGCGACCCCCTCGCGGTCGACCTCCTCACCGGCCTGGCCACGTGGGTGGGCGAGGGTGCCGCGACCGTCGCCGCGCTGCTCGACCCCGAGCTCTTCGTCCTCGGCGGCGGCGTCAGCGCCGCGGGCGACCTGCTGCTCGGGCCGGCGCGCGCGGCGTTCGCCGAGCAGCTCTCCGGCCGCGGTCACCGCCCCGAGGCGTCGATCGTCGTCGCCGCGATGGGCAACGACGCGGGCATGGTGGGCGCTGCGGACCTGGCCCGCGTCCGGGACTGAGGGCGGTCAGACGACCGCGCCGGTGTCGTCGTCGGACGGGTCGCGCCGGTGCGGCATCCGCCACACCAGCAGACCCACCGCGGCGACGAAGACGACCAGGGCGCCGCGCACGAGCAGCGTGGGTGCGTCGCGCCATCCCAGCGCCACGACGAGCAGGAGCAGGGGCGCGGCCGCGACGGCGACCCACGCCATCGTGAGCAGCGGGTCCCCGCCGAGCACGGGGCCGGGGTCCGGCGGCACGAAGTGCTCGTGGTCGTCGACGGCGTCCTCGGCCTCGTCGTACTGGGCGGTGCCGTCCCAGTCGCGTCCGGACAGGACCACGGGCCCGGCCGCGCCGGCCGCGTGGACGGGTTCGTCGCCGGGCGCGTCGTCGCCCGCCCCGCGCCGCGTCCCGGCGTCGCCGTCGTCGCCCAGCCCGAGGTCGAGGTCACGCAGGTCGTCCAGCCGGGCGACGATCGACGCCCACGCGGCGTCGTGCTCCCCGCCCGGCGCGTGGGGCGGGGGAGAGGCCTCGCCGGGGCCGTCGGGCCCCTCGGCGGGCGAGCGGTCGTCGGCGCCGGGGGCGTCGTCGGGGCGAGCAGCCATGTGAGCACTCTAGAGTCGGACCGGACGTGCCGACCCGGTGCACCCGCACCGTCGGTGCGACGGACGGCACGCTGGCACGCGGACGGGCGCCCCCCGGGCCGTCGGTGAGGAGAGATGTTGTTCTACTGGTTGATGAAGCGGGTCTTCGTCGGGCCGCTGCTGCGGCTGGTCTACCGGCCGTGGGTGCGCGGTGCGCAGCACGTCCCGGGCGACGGGCCGGCGATCATGGCCAGCAACCATCTCGCCGTCATCGAC
Source organism: Cellulomonas sp. SLBN-39 (assembly GCF_006715865.1). Classification (NCBI taxonomy): domain Bacteria; kingdom Bacillati; phylum Actinomycetota; class Actinomycetes; order Micrococcales; family Cellulomonadaceae; genus Cellulomonas; species Cellulomonas sp. SLBN-39. The sequence continues at coordinate 3,307,915 of NZ_VFOA01000001.1, forward strand.
TCGTTCTTCCTGCCCCTCGTGCTCGACCGCGAGATCGTCTTCATCGGCAAGCAGGAGTACTTCACCGGTCGCGGTCTCAAGGGCCGGATGACCGCGGGGTTCATGCGCGGCGTCGGCACGATCCCCGTCGACCGCGGCGGCGGCAAGGCCAGCGAGGCCGCGTTGCGCACGGGCCTGCGCCGCCTGCAGGAGGGCGGGCTCTTCGGCATCTACCCCGAGGGCACGCGCAGCCCCGACGGGCGCCTGTACCGCGGCAAGACGGGCATCGCGCGGCTCGCGCTGGAGTCCGGCGCCCCCGTGGTCCCGGTGGCCATGGTCGGCACCGGCGTCGCCCAGCCGATGGGCCGTCGCATCCCCAAGATCATGCGGATCGGCATCGTCATCGGCGAGCCCATGGACTTCAGCCGCTACCGCGGCATGGAGAACGACCGGTTCATCCTGCGCTCGGTCACCGACGAGATCATGTACGCGATCATGAGCCTGTCGGGCCAGGAGTACGCGGACGTCTACGCCGCGACGCAGAAGGCCCGGATCGCCACGGGGCACCCCGCGGCCGCCACCCCCGGGGAGCGCCTGCCGGCCGCCCCGGGCGGGCGCCCGGTGCCCGATGTCCAGGTTCCGGTCCCGCCGGAGGACGGCCCCGCGCCTGCGTAGGATGACCGAGGCCCCGGACGCGTTCCGGGCCCGTGCCGTGCCCCGTCGGGCGCGTGCCCGACGTGACCGCCGCCCGACCTCGTCGCGGACCCGGACCTCGGTCCCGGCCCCGGCCCCGGACCGCGCGGCACGCTGGGCCCGCCGCGCCGCGGGCGTGGCTGTTCCTTGTGCTCGTCCAACGAGAGGTGTGTCCCCATGTCGGTCCGTCGCGTCGCCCTCCTGACCGCCGGCGGTTTCGCTCCGTGCCTGTCGTCCGCCGTCGGCGGGCTCATCGAGCGCTACACCGAGATCGCACCCGAGGTCGAGATCATCGCCTACCAGCACGGCTACCACGGCCTGCTGCGGGGCGACAAGATCGTCATCACCCCCGAGGTCCGTGCCCAGGCCGGTGTGCTGCACCGCTTCGGCGGCTCGCCGATCGGCAACTCGCGCGTCAAGCTCACCAACGCCAAGGACTGCGTCAAGCGCGGTCTGGTGGCCGAGGGCCAGGACCCGCTGCAGGTGGCGGCCGAGCAGCTGAAGGCCGACGGCGTCGACGTGCTGCACACCATCGGCGGTGACGACACCAACACCACCGCGGCCGACCTCGCCGCGTACCTCGCGGACAACGGCTACGGCCTGACGGTCGTCGGCCTGCCCAAGACGATCGACAACGACGTCGTCCCGATCAAGCAGTCGCTCGGCGCGTGGACCGCCGCCGAGGAGGCCGCCGGGTTCGCGGCGAACATCATCGGCGAGCACCGCTCGGGCCCGCGCATGCTCATCGTCCACGAGGTCATGGGTCGGCACTGCGGGTGGCTCACGGCCGCCGCGGCGGCCGAGTACCGTCGCTGGCTCGACCAGCAGGAGTGGGTCCCGGGCATCGGCCTGTCGCGCGAGCGCTGGGACGTGCACGCCGTCTTCCTGCCCGAGCTCGCGCTCGACATCGACGCCGAGGCCGAGCGCCTCAAGGCGATCATGGACAGCCAGGGCAACGTGAACATCTTCCTGTCCGAGGGCGCGGGCATGCACGAGATCGTCGAGCAGCTCGAGGCCGCCGGCGAGACCGTCGAGCGCGACCCGTTCGGGCACGTCAAGCTCGACACGATCAACCCCGGCCAGTGGTTCGCGAAGCAGTTCGCGGCCAAGCTCGGCGCGGAGAAGACCATGGTCCAGAAGTCGGGGTACTACTCCCGTGCCGCCGCGGCGAACGCCGAGGACCTGCGCCTCATCAAGTCGATGACCGACCTGGCCGTCGAGTGCGCGCTGCGGGGCGAGGCCGGCGTCATCGGCCACGACGAGGAGCAGGGCGACCGCCTGCGCGCCATCGAGTTCCCCCGCATCGCCGGCGGCAAGGCGTTCGACGTCTCCCAGCCGTGGTTCGGTGCGCTCCTGCAGGACATCGGCCAGCAGCTCGTCCCGGCGAGCCACGCATGAGCGTCGAGCCGGACCCGCGGGTGGTCGCGGGCCTCGACGCGTGGGAGCAGCTGCAGGCGGCCCAGCAGCCGAGCTGGCCCGACGCCGTCGAGGTCCGACGGGTGCGGGACCGGCTCGCGACCCTGCCCCCGCTCGTCTTCGCCGGCGAGGCGGACGCCCTGCGCGCGCAGCTGGCGGCCGCCTCGCGCGGCGAGGCGTTCCTGCTGCAGGGCGGTGACTGCGCCGAGACGTTCGCCGAGGCCACCGCGGACAACATCCGCAACAAGGTCAAGACCATCCTGCAGATGGCGGTCGTGCTCACGTACGGCGCCAGCCTGCCGGTGATCAAGATGGGGCGGATGGCGGGGCAGTACGCGAAGCCGCGCTCGTCGGACGCCGAGACGCGTGACGGCGTGACGCTGCCGGCGTTCCGTGGCGACATCATCAACGACCACGCGTTCACCGAGCAGGCCCGCACGCCGGACCCGCAGCGGCTGCTCGAGGCGTACCACACGTCCGCGTCGACGCTGAACCTCATCCGGGCGTTCACGACCGGCGGGTTCGCGTCCCTGCTGCGCGTGCACGAGTGGAACCGCGGCTTCACGGCCAACCCCGCGTACGCGCGGTACGAGGAGATCGCCGCGGAGATCGACCGGGCCATCCGCTTCATGGCCGCGTGCGGCGCGGACGTGGACGCGCTGCGCACCGTCGACTTCTTCGCCAGCCACGAGGGCCTGCTGCTGGACTACGAGCGGCCCCTGACGCGCATCGACTCGCGCACGGGCCTGCCCTACGACTGCTCGGGCCACTTCCTGTGGGTCGGGGAGCGCACGCGCCAGCTCGACGGGGCGCACGTCGACTACTTCTCGCGCGTGCAGAACCCGATCGGCGTCAAGCTCGGACCCACCACGTCCGGCGACGACGCGATCGCGCTGATGGACCGGCTCAACCCGACCGGCACCCCCGGGCGCCTGACGTTCATCACGCGCATGGGGGCCGGCAAGGTCCGCGACCTGCTGCCCGCGCTCGTCGAGAAGGTCACCGCCGACGGTCGACCCGTGACCTGGGTGTGCGACCCGATGCACGGCAACGGCATCACGACCCCGAGCGGCTACAAGACGCGCCGGTTCAGCGACGTGATGGACGAGGTCGCCGGCTTCTTCGAGGTGCACCGCAGCCTCGGCACCGTGCCCGGCGGCCTGCACATCGAGCTCACCGGCGACGACGTCACCGAGGTGCTCGGCGGCGGCGAGGAGATCGACGAGGCGGGCCTGGCCCGTCGCTACGAGACCCTCGTCGACCCGCGCCTGAACCACCAGCAGTCGCTGGAGCTCGCGTTCCAGGTGGTGGAGCTCCTCCGCCGCGCCTGACCGGCACCGACGACGCAGGCCCCGGACCGCACGGTCCGGGGCCTGCGTCGTCCTCGGGGCCCTGCGTGCGGCGCGCCGAGGTCGGTCAGACGACGGTGAGGACGACCTCGGTGCCCTTGCGCACCTGCTCCCCGGCCGGGACGCTCTGCTGCCGCACGGTGCCGAACAGACCGCCGAGCACGTTCTCCCGCTTCGCCGACAGCCCGAGGTCCTCGAGCTCCTTCTTGGCGACGGCGAACTGCTTGCCGGTCAGGTCGGGCATCTCGACGGTCTCCGGACCGAGCGACACGACGACCTTCACCGTGTCGCCGCGGCGGGCCTCGGCGCTGGCGGCCGGCTCCTGGGAGATGATCAGGCCGGCGGCGACGTCGTCGCTGTACTGCTCCGTCGCCTCGATCTTGAGGGCGTCGGGCTCGAGCTGGGCGGTCGCGTCCTCGACGCTGATCCCGATCACCGAGGTGACGGTCACCGGCGCCGGTCCGGAGGAGACGACGAGCCGCACCGTCGAGCCGCGGCGGACCTCGGCCCCGGCCTCGGCGTCGGCACCGTCCTCGAGCGTCGCCGACAGCACCTGCCCCGACGGTGCGGTGTCGTGGTGCTCCGGCGTGCCGTAGTCCGCGACGAGGTCGGCGGACTCGAGTGCCCGCTTCGCGTCCGCCTGCATGGCGCCGACCAGCCCGTCGGGGACGGTCACCAGGTCGGGGCCCTTCGAGACGACGTACGCCACGGTGCCGTCCTTGCGGACGTCCTCCCCGGGGCCGGGGTCGGTCGAGACCACCGTGCCTGCGGGCACGACGTCGTCGAACGCCTCGGTCGGCGACGCGTCGAGGTTCGCGCGTGCGAGCGTCTGCGCCGCCTCGTCGGCGCTCGCGCCGACCACGGGCGGGACGGTGGTGTAAGCGCCCGGCCCGGCCAGGGCGTACCAGGCGCCGCCCCCGCCGAGCAGCGCCAGCACCAGCGCCACGACGAGCACGGCACGCCAGGGGCGCCGGGCGCGCGCGGGAGCGGTGGCTGCCGGGCGCGCGGTGACGGCGCCGATCGGCAGGGCGACGGTGCTGCCGCGGGCGTCCAGCGCCAGGACCGTGGTCCGGCCGCTGTCGTCCGTCCCGGCGGGGGCGTCGTCGTCGGCGCCGGGGTCGGTGGCCGACGGCAGGACGATCGACGGCACCACGTCCGCGCCCCGCGCCAGCGTCGCGTCGTCGAGGCTGGCCCGGGTGCGGCGGACCAGGTGGAGCGCGGCGGTCGCGTCGACCGGACGGTCCGCGGGCTCGCGGGCGGCCAGGGCGCCGACGAGCTCGTCGACCTCCGACGGCAGCCACTCCTGCAGCGACGACGGCGCCGGGACCTGCGAGTTGACGTGCTGGAACGCGACCTGGATCGGCGTCTCGCCGACGAAGGGCTGACGCCCGGTGAGCATCTCGAACAGCATGACGCCGCACGCGTAGACGTCGGTGCGCACGTCGCTCGCGCCCTGCGCGACCAGCTCGGGTGCCAGGTAGGCGACGGTGCCCAGCACGGTGCCCGTCGTCGTCGACGTGACCTCCGTGACGGCCCGCGCCAGGCCGAAGTCCCCGACCCGGACGCGCCCGTCCGTGCCGATCAGCACGTTCTCCGGCTTGACGTCGCGGTGCACGAGGCCGACGCGGTGCGCCGTGGCGACGGCGTCGAGCACCTGCTCCAGCACGCGCAGCGCCTCGCCCACGGGCAGCGCGCCGCGCTCGCCGAGCGTGCGGCGCAGGGTCTGCCCGTCGACGTACTCCATCGTCAGGTACGACGTCTCGCCGTCGACGCCCTGGTCGAACACGGCGACGAGGCCCGGGTGGGTCAGGCGGGCCGCCGTGCGCGCCTCGCGGCGGAAGCGCGCCACGAACGCCTCGCCCGACGTGCCCTCCGCGAGGTGCGGGTGCATGACCTTCAGCGCGACCTCGCGGTCCAGCCGGCGGTCGACCGCGAGGTACACCGTGGCCATGCCGCCGCGCGCGATGCGTGAGACGACCTCGTACCGGCCGTCGACGAGACGGCCGACGAGCGGATCGGTGACGGTGGCTCCCACGCGCGGGAGTCTACGGTCCGCGATGGGCCGGACGGGTGAGGCTCGGCGCCGTCGTGCGCGTCTCAGCCGAACCGTGACATGAGCGTCTGGACGTTCGCCACGTACCGACGGGTGTCGGCGTACATGCCGTGGCGCTGCACGGACCCCGCACCCTGGTAGTACGACGCGATCGCGGTGGGCAGGTCGGGCGACGTGCGCACCAGGGTGCGCAGGATCGCCACGCCCGCCACGACGTTGTCGTCGGGGTCGAGCAGGTCCAGGTCGCGGCCGACCATCTGCGACGCCCACTCGCCGGAGGTCGGGATGACCTGCATCGTGCCGATCGCGTTGGCGGGGGAGACGGCCGTGTGGTTGAAGCCGGACTCCTGGTACGCGACCGCGAGGGCGAGGGCAGGGTCGACGCCCATCTGCGACGCCGTGGCGCGCACCTTCTCCTGCATCTGCGCGCGGGTGGGGGTGGACTGCCCGACGAGCGTCGACTTGTTGGCGTTCGCGGCGGCCACGACGTCGTCGGCGTAGGTGCGGCCGGCGAAGGTGCTGCCCACCCGGTCCGTCGACGCGGTCGACGTCGTGCTCGTGGTGCCCGCGGACGCGCCGGGCACGGTGAGGCGCTGGCCGGCGCGGATGAACGCGCGGGCGTCGAGGCCGTTCGCGGCCACGACGGCCTGCACGGTCGTGCCGTGGCGGGCGGCGATCGCCGAGACGGTGTCGCCCGCGCGCACGGTGTAGCCGCCGGAGGTCGCCGTGGGGGTGGTCGCCGCCGGGGCCGTCGGCGTGCCCGCCCCACGGCCCGGGATCGTCAGCTGCTGGCCGACGCGGATGAACGCGCGCCGGTCGAGCCCGTTGGCATGCACGATCCCCGCCACGGTGCTGCCGTACGCCCGGGCGATGGCCGAGACGGTGTCGCCGCCGCGCACGGTGTGGCTGCGCGCGGCGGGCGCGGACGGCGTGGGCGAGGTCGGCGTGCCCGCCGAGGACGACCCGGACGGGATCCGGAGCACCTGCCCGGCGTAGATGCGCCCCGGGTCGGCCAGCCGGTTCGCCGACGTGATCGACGTGACCGTCGCGCCGGTGCGCTGCGCGATCCCCGAGACGGTGTCACCGTCGCGGACGCGGTAGTCGGAGTCGGCGTGCGCGCCGGTGGCGCTCGCGGCGATCGCGGCGCCCGCGAGGACGAGCGTGGCGCCCGTCCCGGTGGCGACGCGGCGGACAGGACGCGCACGCAGCGCGTGTGCTCGAGACGACATGGCCCCCCCAGGCTGTGGACGTCGTGCACCGCAGACGGGGTGCAAGTGACTGGTGTGACAGGTGTGACAAAAAGTGACGCTAGACGAGGTCCAGACGCTTGGGAAGCCGAGCGTCCGATTCGCGGGGAGACGTGCCCGGGGCCGTAGGCTGACCGGGTGAGTGGACGAGCTTCTGACCTGCCCGGCGACCTCGACGACATCGTCGGCGACTGGTTGACCGTGCCCGACGTGGCCGAGCGCCTCGGCATCGACGCCGGGCGCGTGCGCCGCCTGCTGCAGGAGGGTCGCCTGCTCGGGGTGCGTCGCGGCACCCCGCCCGTCGTCTCGGTCCCGGCCGCGTTCCTCGTGCCCGGGCACCTGGCCAACCCCGCGGCACCGGACCCGACGGCGACCGCGGGTTCCGCGGTCCTGGCCGCGCTGCAGGGGACCCTGACGGTCCTGCGCGACACCGGGTTCGACGACGCCGAGGCCGTCCGGTGGTTCTTCACCGACGAGGAGTCGCTCGGCACCACGCCCATCGCGGCGCTGCGCGCCGGCCGCAAGACCGAGGTGCGACGGGTCGCCCAGGCGCTGCTCTGAGCACCTGTGCCGGCCGGGGTGACACCCGGGCCGGGTGACCGCTCGCGCGGCCCTGCCCCGGTGCACCGCGGGAGCGGCGGGCGGTCAAGCGCGGCGGTCGACCGCCGCGTGCGCGAGCGCGACCAGGTGGCCCCGCGCGGGCTCGGTCCACGGCCGGGCCTCCATGAGCGCGAACGCGGGGCCTGCGAGCTCGGTGATGAGCGCCTCGACCTGGTCGGGTGCGCCGGTGCGCCGCACGAGCGCCGCCAGCTGCGCGACCTCCTCGTCGTCGAGGTCCGGGGCGCCGAGCCGGTCGGTCAGGGTGACGACCGCCTCGTCGTCGCCGGCGGCGGCGGCCAGCGCCGCGGCCCGGGCGACGAGCACGGTCCGCTTGCCCTCCCGCAGGTCGTCCCCGGCGGGCTTGCCCGTCGTGGCCGGGTCGCCGAAGACGCCCAGGAGGTCGTCCCGGAGCTGGAACGCCTCGCCGAGCGGCAGCCCGATCTCGCGGCACGCCGCGACGTCGGCCTCGTCCGCCCCCGCCAGCAGCGCCCCGAGCACCAGCGGGTGCTCGACGCTGTACCGGGCGGCCTTCGCCCGGATCACCCGGCGGGCCCGGGCCTCGTCCTCGGCCGGGTCCTCGCCCCACGGCAGGGCCTGGGCCAGCACGTCGAGGTACTGCCCGACCGTGACCTCGGTGCGCATGAGGTCGAACACGGCGCGCGCCGCCGTCGCCTCGGGCTCGTCGAACGCCCGGAGCGCGGCGGCCAGCTCCTGCTCGCTCGCGACCAGGGACAGGTCGCCGAGCAGGATCGCCACGGACTCGCCGAACCGGTCGGCGTCACCGGCCCATGCGTGCTCGTGGTGCCGTGCGGCGAACGCGCGGTGCGCGGCGGGCAGCCCGCGCCGCGTGTCCGACCCGTCCATCACGTCGTCGTGGAAGAGCGCGGCGGCCTGGAACAGCTCCAGCGCGGCGCCGACGCGCAGCAGCGCCTGGGCCTGCGGGGTTCCCGGGCGGCCGCCGTGCGCGCGCCAGGACCACCAGCAGAACGCCGCCCGCAGGCGCTTGCCGCCCGCGACCATGCGGGCCACGGCGTCGAGCAGGGGGTCGGCGTCTGTGCCGAAGGGGGCGACCGTGTCACCGAGGTCGGCGACGTGCCGGGCGAGGGCCGCGTCCACCCCCTCACGCACGTTCTCGGCGTCGACGAGGGAGGGGGTGTGGGGGAGCACGGTGACACCCTAGGCGAGACCCGGCCGGGTCCGCCGGTCCGTGCGCGACCTCGTGGCCCGGGGCCGTCCGGCGGCGGACCTCAGGGGACGACCGTGCCGCCCAGGGTGAGCGTGCGCACGCCGTCACGGTCGAGCACGCCCACGACGAGCAGCTCGCCGGCGTCGCCGCGCGCGAACGTCGAGCGCGCGGCCAGCCCGTCCTCGGGGGTGTCGGCCTGCTCGGTGAAGCCCGCCGCCACGAGGGGGTCGCGGACCGCCGCCACGAGCCCGGCCACGTCCTGGTCGGTGCGCAGGTTCAGGCTGATCCGCCACCGCCCGTCCTCGAGCTGCTCGGCGGACGAGACGAGGACCTCCGCGCCGTCGGGCACGGGCACCAGCCCGGTCGGGAAGCCCTCGACGAGCTCGCCGACGGCCGTGTGCTCGCCGACCGCGTCGGTGATCAACGACTCCGTCGGCTCGGGCGACGCGGCCGGCGCCGTCACGGGCGACGTGGCGGTGGCGGCGGACGGGTCCGGGGCCGACGGGCCGGTGCACGCGCCCAGCAGCAGGCAGGTCGCGACCACGGCCCGCCAGGCGGCGGCGCGGCGGGCGCGGTCGGTCGGACGGGGCACCGCAGCAGGGTAGCGGGGCGGCGCCGGGCACGAGCCGTCCACAGCCCGTTCCGGACCGCGCCCGCCGTGGGCGTCGGTGCGGGGCGCCTCCGCGCCCGGCGCCCGTGCGGTGGGCTCCTCGCATGGAACCCGCCACCACGCTGCGCATCGCCGAGCCGCGCGAGCTGCTCGCCTACGTGCCCTACCGGCTCGGCTTCGTCCCCGCCCGCAGCGCCGTCCTCGTCAGCCTCCGCGGACCGCGCCACGAGGTCGGCCTCGTCGTGCGCGTCGACCTCGCCGACCTGCTCGACCCCGCCGACGGTGCCCGGGTCGCCCGGACCCTCGTCAGCCACCTGGACCGCGACGGGGCCCGCCGGGCCGTGCTCGTGCTGTACCTCCCGCAGGGGCCCGGCGTGCCGTCGGGCGCGCCCGCGCACCGGGCGGTCGCGCACGTGCGGCAGGCCGCCGACGTCCCGCTGGGCCCCGTCGACGTGCTCGTCGTCGGGGACGAGGGGTACGGGTGCCTGGCCTGCGACCACGGCTGCTGCCCGCCGGGCGGGCGCCCGCTGCGCGACCTGCAGTCGACGGCGGTCGGCGCCCGGATGGTGCTCGAGGGCGTGGCGGTCGCCGCCAGCCGCGCCGACGTCGCACGGATCGCGCTCGCGCCCGCCGAGGCGCGACGGTCGGTCGCCCGCGTCCGTGCCCGATGGGCCGCGGCCGCCCGCGACGCGCACGCGGCGGGCGGCGAGGGCCTCGCGGCGTGGCGTGCCGGCGTGCTCGCGGCGTGGCGGGTCGAGGTCGCACGGGCGGGCGACCCGACGGCGGTGCCGGCGCGGCCGACCGGCCTCGCGTGCCTCGGTCGCATCGAGGCCGGGCTCGCCGACCGGCGCGTCCGGGACGCCGTCCTCGTGACCTTCGTGCCGGGGACGGGGCGGCTCGCCGAGAGGTCGCTCGCCGGCGCAGGACCGGAGCCTGCTGACGACGCGGCGATCGGGCAGGCGGTCGCTGCCGTCGTCGACCCCGCGCGGGCCGTGCCGCCGCCGTCGACCACCGGGCTGCACGAGGCCGTGCTCGAGCGCGTCGTCGCGCACGGCGCGCGGGGTGCGCAGGCCCCCGCCCTGACGCTGCTCGGGCTGCTGGCCTGGTGGCGTGGCGACGGCGCGCGGGCGGGCGTCCTCGTCGGCATGGCGCTCGAGGACGAGCCGGGCCACCGGCTCGCGCTGCTGCTCGAGGGAACGCTCGACGCCGGCCTCGCACCCGGATGGGTGCGCCGCGACGCCTGAACGCGCCCGCCGCGCGCGACGGCCAGGACCGGTCCCGGTCGTCGGGGCGCCCGCACTCCGGTACGGTCGCGTCAGGCGGGCCGGGACTGCGGCCCGGCACGAGGAGGTCAACGTCGATGGGCATCGTTGTCGGGTACCTGGCGACCCCGGAGGGTCGGGCTGCGCTCGGCGCAGCGGTCGGGGAGGCCCGGCTCCGCGGCACCCGCGTGGTCGTGGTGCTCAGCGCCCGGCCCGACGAGAGCGCCGAGCGTCGCGCGGAGACGGATGCGGCCCTGGCCGCGGCGTCGGCCGAGCTCACCGCCGAGGGCGTCGAGCACGAGGTGCGACGCCTGGAGGGCGGCGACGCGGCGGACGACCTCATCACGACCGCCGAGCAGATCGACGCGTGCCTCATCGTCCTGGGTCTGCGCCGACGCAGCCCGGTCGGCAAGCTGATCCTCGGCGCGAACGCGCAGCGGGTGCTCTTCGACGCGCCCTGCCCGGTGCTGACGGTCAAGCCCACTGCCTGAGCGAGCGCGGCGCCGGTCCGGCGGCGCGCAGCTCGGGACGACGGGGAATCCCGGGGGCCCGTCGTCCGTTGGACGCACAGAGCCCCGCACCCCGCGCCTGCCGTGGTGGCGTCGTGCTGCCGTCGCCCTGTGCTGCCGTCACCCGCCCGGTCCTCCGGCCGGGTGCCCGTGGGGTCGGTACAATATCCGTCAGTCTCCCGGTCCTTCGGATCCTCCGCAGATCCGGCTGCCGCGCTGCCGAAAGGTCCTTCGTGACGTCCCAGACCCCCCATCCCGCACTCCCGCGCGAGTTCGAGCACCCTGCTCTCCAGGAGCTGGTCATGCGCGGCCGCACGCACGGCTCCGTCGACACGCAGTCCGTCCGTCTCGCCTGCGAGGCCGCCGGCGTCGAGGGGCCCAAGCGCCTGCGGGCCGTCGTGCGTGGGCTGGGCACGGCCGGCATCGACGTCCGTGACCTCGGCTCCGCCGGTCGCGCGGTCGCCGCGACGAGCGCGAAGACCCGCCCGTCCGCCAAGGCGTCGGTGTCGCGGACCCCGCGGGCCTCGGCCGTGACGACGACGTCGACGACCGACGCCGCAGCCGACGAGGCCGCGCCCGCCACCCGCGCCCCCGCCCGCGCCAAGACGGCGACGAAGGCCGCGGCGAAGCCGGCGGCGAAGGGGGCGAAGGCCGCCAAGGCCGCACCCGGCGACGACGAGGTCGAGATCGAGGACGTCGAGATCGAGGACGTCGACGTCACCGACGTCGTCGACGTGGTCGAGGTCGAGGACGGCGACGAGGAGACCGACGCCAAGCCCGCCGCGTCGACCGACAAGGCCGCAGGCAAGGACGAGACCGAGGACAAGGGGTTCGTCTACTCCGACGCCGACGACGACGACGCCCCCGCGCAGCAGGTCGTCACCGCCGGCGCCACCGCGGACCCCGTGAAGGACTACCTCAAGCAGATCGGCAAGGTCGCCCTCCTCAACGCCGAGCAGGAGGTCGAGCTCGCCAAGCGCATCGAGGCCGGCCTGTTCGCCGAGGAGAAGCTCGCCGAGACCCGTGACCAGCTGGAGCCGCGCCTGCGTCGTGAGCTCGAATGGATCGCGCAGGACGGCCGCCGCGCCAAGAACCACCTGCTCGAGGCGAACCTCCGCCTCGTCGTCTCCCTCGCCAAGCGGTACACCGGTCGCGGGATGCTCTTCCTCGACCTCATCCAGGAGGGGAACCTCGGCCTGATCCGTGCGGTCGAGAAGTTCGACTACACCAAGGGCTACAAGTTCTCCACGTACGCCACCTGGTGGATCCGGCAGGCGATCACCCGCGCCATGGCCGACCAGGCCCGCACCATCCGCATCCCGGTGCACATGGTCGAGGTCATCAACAAGCTCGCCCGTGTGCAGCGCCAGATGCTCCAGGACCTGGGCCGCGAGCCCACGCCGGAGGAGCTGGCCAAGGAGCTCGACATGACGCCGGAGAAGGTCGTCGAGGTCCAGAAGTACGGCCGTGAGCCCATCTCCCTGCACACGCCCCTCGGCGAGGACGGCGACAGCGAGTTCGGCGACCTCATCGAGGACTCCGAGGCGGTCGTCCCCGCGGACGCGGTGAGCTTCACGCTGCTGCAGGAGCAGCTGCACCAGGTGCTCGACACGCTGTCGGAGCGCGAGGCCGGGGTCGTCTCCATGCGGTTCGGCCTCACGGACGGTCAGCCGAAGACGCTCGACGAGATCGGCAAGGTCTACGGCGTCACGCGCGAGCGCATCCGCCAGATCGAGTCCAAGACGATGTCGAAGCTGCGGCACCCGTCGCGCTCGCAGGTGCTGCGCGACTACCTCGACTGAGCACGACGCGCGGCCGACGGGTCGCGAACCGCGCAGAGGACCCCCGTGACCGTCGAGGTCGCGGGGGTCCTCTGCTGCGTCGTCCGTGGCGCCGCCCCGGCCCGTGGCGCCTCCCCAGCCCGTGCGGCGAGCCGGCACGTGTGCCGGCGCGGCCGTCCCGGTGGGGACGCGACGAGGCCCGGACCTGCGGTCCGGGCCTCGTGGTCGGTGCGCGTCGGGACGCGCGTTCCGGGTCTGGCGTCAGACGGTCGCTCCCGCACCGTGCTCGGCGTGCAGACGATCGGTCTCGTCCTGCACGTGCGTCGCGACGGAGGAGAACTTCGGGGCGTGCTCCCGCGCGTGGTGAGCGCAGAACAGCAGCTCTCCCACCGGCAGCACGACACGGACGTAGGCCTGTGCGTTGCAGCGGTCGCAGCGGTCGGCGGTCGTCAGCGGGGCCATCGAGTCGGTCGTCGTCCCAGTCACGCCTCCATACAACCATCCGTTCGCGCGATCGTTCCCCTCGGGGACGGGTGGTTCGCTCTCTGCGTACAAGATCGTTGCGTCCCGACAACATGTTCGTGACACCGGGGCGCGCGTCCCGGGCACCGGCGTCACACGTCCGACACGTGGACGCCGACGTGCTGGACGTCGGACACCCGGCGCGGACCTGCGCCGGCGCCGGGCGTCGCCACGGGTGCGTGGGCGGGCGCGACTACCATCGGGGCCGTGACGACCACCTCGGACCCGACCGGCTACACCGCCCGGCACCTGTCGGTGCTCGAGGGCCTCGAGGCCGTGCGCAAGCGCCCCGGCATGTACATCGGCACGACCGACAGCCGCGGGCTCATGCACTGCCTCTGGGAGATCATCGACAACTCGGTCGACGAGGCGCTCGGCGGTCACGGCGACCGCATCGCGGTGATCCTGCACGCGGACTCCTCGGTCGAGGTGCACGACAACGGCCGTGGCATCCCCGTGGACGTGGAGCCGAAGACGGGTCTGACCGGCGTCGAGGTCGTGCTCACCAAGCTCCACGCGGGGGGCAAGTTCGGCGGCGGCTCGTACGCCGCGTCCGGCGGCCTGCACGGCGTCGGTGCCTCGGTCGTCAACGCGCTGTCCGCGCGGCTCGACGTCGAGGTCGACCGCGGGGGTCGCACGCACCGCATGACGTTCCACCGCGGCGAGCCCGGTGTGTTCGACGACAGCGCCGGCGTCGGGCCCGACGCCCCGTTCGAGCCGTTCGTCTCCGGCTCCGAGCTCGCCGTCGTCGGCAAGGTGCCGCGCGCGCGCACGGGGACCCGGGTGCGGTACTGGGCGGACCGGCAGATCTTCTCCCCGTCGGCGACGTTCTCCTACGACGAGCTCGTGACCCGTGCCCGGCAGACGAGCTTCCTCGTGCCGGGCCTGGCGATCACGGTGCGCGACGAGCGCGGCCTGGCCGGGACCCCCGGCGAGCACGGCCCGCACGAGGAGACCTTCCTGCACACCGGCGGCGTCGTGGACTTCGTCGACCACCTCGCACCGGACGCCCAGGTCACCGACGTGTGGCACCTGACGGGCGAGGGCTCGTTCACCGAGACGGTGCCGGTGCTGGACGAGCGCGGCCACATGGCGCCGCGCGAGGTCGAGCGCCGGTGCGAGGTCGACGTCGCGGTCCGCTGGGGCACGGGCTACGCCACCGAGGTGCGCAGCTTCGTCAACATCATCGCCACCCCCAAGGGCGGCACGCACCTGGCCGGCTTCGAGGCCGGCCTGCTCAAGACGATCCGCACGCAGGTGACCGCGAACTCCCGCCGCCTGAAGGTGTCGACCAAGGACACCGCCGAGCGGATCGAGAAGGACGACGCCCTCGCCGGCCTCACCGCGGTGGTGACGGTGCGGCTCGCCGAGCCCCAGTTCGAGGGCCAGACCAAGGAGGTCCTCGGCACCGGGCCCGTGCGCGGCATCGTCGCCCGCGTCGTGGAGAAGGAGCTCACGGCGCTGCTGACGTCCACGCGCCGCGAGCACAAGGCCCAGTCCGCGCTGCTGCTCGACAAGGTCGTGGGGGAGATGCGGGCGCGGATCTCGGCCCGCAAGCAGAAGGAGATCTCGCGGCGCAAGAACGCGCTGGAGTCGTCGTCGCTGCCCGCCAAGCTCGCGGACTGCCGCATCGACGACGTCGCGCGCAGCGAGCTGTTCATCGTCGAGGGAGACAGCGCCCTCGGCACGGCCAAGCTCGCGCGCAGCTCGGACTACCAGGCGCTGCTGCCGATCCGCGGCAAGATCCTCAACGTCCAGAAGGCGTCCATCAGCGACATGCTGAAGAACGCGGAGTGCGCCTCGATCATCCAGGTCGTCGGCGCCGGGTCGGGTCGCACGTTCGACCTCGAGGCCGCGCGGTACGGGAAGATCGTGCTGATGACCGACGCGGACGTCGACGGTGCGCACATCCGCACGCTGCTGCTCACGCTGTTCTTCCGGTACATGCGCCCGCTCGTCGAGGACGGTCGGGTCTACGCCGCCGTCCCGCCGCTGCACCGGATCGAGGTGCTCGGCTCCGGGTCGCGCAAGGGCGAGTACCTCTACACCTACTCGGAGGCCGAGCTCGCCACGACGCTGAAGAAGCTGGACCGTGCCGGTCGCCGCTACAAGGACGACATCCAGCGGTACAAGGGTCTGGGCGAGATGGACGCCGACCAGCTCGCCGAGACGACGATGGACCCCCGCTTCCGCACGCTGCGGCGCGTGACCGTCGACGCCGCCGCCCGCGCCGAGCAGGTGTTCGAGCTGCTGATGGGCTCGGACGTCGCGCCCCGCAAGGACTTCATCGTCGCCGGCGCGCAGGACCTCGACCGCTCCCGCATCGACGCCTGACGCGCGTCCGCCCGCAATGTGCTGGCCCGGGGCGCCCGCCCCGGGCCACGCTGGTGCCATGACCGGGACCACCGAGACCGCACCCCTGGCCGTCCGCGCCGCCGCACCGACCGTCCTCGACGAGCCGTCGTCCGCGTCCGGCCTGACGTGGCGTCCCCTCGCGGCGACCGACGCGGCCGAGCTCGGCGCGCTCACCGCCGTCGTGGAGGACGCCGACGGGGTGCCGTACCGGACGGCGGTCGAGGAGGTCGTCGACGAGCTCGAGGCCCCGTGGCGCGACCTGGCGCTCGACACCCGGGTCGGCGTCGACGCCGACGGGCGGATGCGGGCCTGGATGGGCGTCGACGCCCCGCCCGGCGACGAGTCGGTCGTCCGTGTCTTCCTCGGGGGCGGGGTCGACCCCGCGTGGCGGGGTCGCGGTGTCGGCCGCGAGCTCGTGCGGTGGGGGACGGGGCGGGCGCGGCAGGTGCTGGCGACGTGCGGCAAGGACGCGCCCGCGCGGATCGCGGCCCATGCGGAGGACGTCGCCACGGGCACGGTCCGCCTCTACCGTGCTGCGGGACTGACCCCGATCCGGTACTACACCGAGATGGGCCGCCCGCTGTCCGGGCCGCTGCCGCCGGTCCCCGCGCTCGACGGTCTCCGGGTCGTGCCGTGGAGCCCCGAGCTCGACGACGCCGTCCGCCTGGCCCACAACGAGGCGTTCGCCGACCACTGGGGCAGCGAGCCGCGCACCGCCGAGCAGTGGAGCCAGGGGCGGTCGATGTTCGCCCCGACGTGGAGCTTCGTCGCGGTCGACGACTCCGGCGAGGTCGTCGGCTACGCGCTGTCCGGCCGGTTCGAGCAGGACTGGGAGGTCGCCGGCTACCGCTCGGGGTACACCGAGCTGCTCGGGGTGCGCCGCGCGTGGCGGGGTCGGAAGGTCGCCGTGGCGCTGCTCGCCACGGTGATGCGCGCGTACGCCGCCGACGGCATGGCGTATGCCGAGCTCGGTGTCGACACCGCCAACCCGTCGGGTGCGCACGGGCTGTACGCCTCGCTCGGGTACGAGGTCGCGCACTCCTCGACGATGCTCAGCATCGAGGTGTGAGCATCCGCCTGCCGACCCGCCCGGGGCGCCCCGTGCCGCCCCCGTCCGGGACAGACCTCGTCGGGCGGCGCGGCGCGCGGCCTGCGCCGGTTAGGGTCTGTGCCCATGACCGACGTGCTCGACCTGCAGGCCGTGACGATCCGCCGAGGGACGACGACGATCCTCGACGACCTCTCCTGGACGGTCCGTGAGGGGGAGCGCTGGGTGGTCCTCGGCCGCAACGGCGCCGGCAAGACCACGCTGCTGCAGGTGGCGTCGGGCCGCATGCACCCGACGAGCGGTGCCGCCGAGCTGCTGGGCTCGCGCCTCGGCGCGACCGACGTGTTCGAGTTGCGCCCGCGCATCGGGCTGTCGAGCGCCGCGCTCGCTGACCGGATCCCGTCAGGGGAGACCGTCCGTGACGTCGTGCTCACCGCGGCGTACGGGGTCACCGGGCGGTGGCGCGAGGCGTACGAGGAGGTCGACGAGTCCCGCGCGGGCGACCTGCTCGCGGCGTTCGGCGTGGACCACCTCGCGGACCGGTTCTTCGGCACCCTCTCCGAGGGGGAGCGCAAGCGCGTGCAGATCGCCCGGGCGCTCATGAGCGACCCCGAGCTGCTGCTGCTCGACGAGCCCGCCGCGGGCCTGGACCTGGGCGGCCGCGAGGAGCTCGTGGGGGCGCTGGCCGAGCTGGCGCGCGACCCGCGCTCGCCCGCGCTCGTGCTGGTGACGCACCACGTCGAGGAGATCCCCCCGGGGTTCACGCACCTGCTGCTGCTGCGGCAGGGGCGTGTGCACGCCGCCGGGCCGATCGTCGACGTCCTCACGGCCGAGAACCTCTCGGGGGCGTTCGACGTGAGCCTGCGCCTCGACCACGCCGACGGCCGCTGGTCGGCCCACGCGGTGACGAGCACGGCGGTCCGCGGCGCGCACTGACGGTCCCGGGATCGTGGGCCGGCACGGACGCCGACGGACCGGGCGGCGGACGCCCGTCCGACCACGCGCGGGCAAAGACGTCGTCTAGGATCGTCACAGGATCCGTGCGGTGGTCCGTCGACCGGTGGAGGTGGGCACGATGGGGTGGCTCTGGTGGGTCGGCGGAGCGCTCGCGCTGGGCGTCCTCGAGATGATCTCGCTGGACCTGGTCCTCATCATGCTCGCCGGCGGGGCGCTCGCCGGTGCCGTGGCGGCGGGTCTGGGCGCACCCGTGATCGTCCAGGTGGTCGTCGCGGCGGTGACCGCCGCGGTGCTGCTGTTCACGCTGCGCCCGTGGCTGCTGGGCCACCTGCGCCGGCGCGTGCCGCTGCAGGAGACGAACGTGCACGCCCTGGTCGGCCGGGACGCGGTCACCGTGGCGAGCGTCGACGGCGTCACCGGTCGGGTCAAGCTGGCCGGCGAGGTGTGGAGCGCGCGCACCGCGGACGGCACCACGCTCCCGCCCGGCACGCCGGTGGTGGTGGCGCGGATCGACGGCGCGACGGCCGTGGTCGGTCCCGCGCCCGCGTCCGCCGGTGACGCCGCCGTGCGAGGTCCGCTGACCGCCTGACCGTGAGGGCCCGCGGTGCCCCGCAGGGCCGCACGGTGCCGGTGCACGACAGCACGTCCGTCCGACCGACTTCGGCCCGGGGGCTCCGGGTCGCCGTACCGTGCCGCCGCCGGCGGCCCCACCTGGAGGTGTCATGACCGGATCCGAGCCGGGTCAGATCGCTGCGTTCGTCGTCCTCGCGCTCGTCGTCGTCTTCGTCGTCGTCGCCCTCGTCCGTGCGGTTCGTGTCGTCCCGCAGGCCGAGGCGATGCTGGTCGAGCGGCTGGGGCGCTACTCGCGGACCATGGACGCCGGACTGCACCTGCTGATCCCCTTCATCGACCGCGTGCGCGCGCGCGTGGACCTGCGCGAGCAGGTCGTCTCGTTCCCGCCGCAGCCGGTGATCACGTCGGACAACCTCGTGGTCAGCATCGACACCGTCATCTACTTCCAGGTGACGTCCCCGAAGGACGCGGTCTACGAGATCGCGAACTACATCCAGGGCATCGAGCAGCTCACCGTCACCACGCTCCGCAACGTCATCGGGTCGATGGACCTCGAGCAGACGCTGACCAGCCGTGACCAGATCAACGGCCAGCTGCGCGGCGTGCTCGACGAGGCGACCGGGCGCTGGGGCATCCGCGTGAACCGGGTCGAGCTCAAGGCGATCGACCCGCCGGCGTCGGTGCAGGGCTCGATGGAGCAGCAGATGCGCGCCGAGCGGGACCGCCGTGCGGCGATCCTCACGGCCGAGGGCGTCAAGCAGTCGCAGATCCTCACGGCCGAGGGCGAGAAGCAGGCCGCGATCCTGCGCGCCGAGGGCGAGGCGCAGTCCGCGATCCTGCGGGCCGAGGGTGAGTCCCGCGCGATCCTGCAGGTCTTCGACGCCGTGCACCGCGGCGACGCGGACCCCAAGCTGCTGGCCTACCAGTACCTGCAGACGCTGCCGAAGATCGCCTCGAGCCCGTCGAACAAGATGTGGTTCCTGCCGGCCGAGCTCAGCGGCGCGCTGGGCTGGCTGTCGAAGGGCTTCTCGGGCGGCGAGGGCGACGGGCCCGACTACACGCCGCGCCCGGCGGGCAGCTCTCCGCTGGCCGAGGGCGACCTGCCGCCGGTCTCGCTGACCGACCCGAGCGAGGCGCTCGCGGAGGCGCGGCGCGAGTCGGCCGCCGCCACGGCGGACGCGACCAGCGCCGGCAACCTCAGCGGTGTGCCGTTCGACCCGTCGGCCGAGCGCGGGCAGCGCCCGGGCGTCGGCCCGGTGCCCCGCACGGCCCCGCCGGCCGCCGCGGCGCCGGTCGAGGACGCACCGCCCGCCGGGCCTGCCGTCTGACCCGGCTCTCCACCTGACGGCGCCGGCACCCCCCACGGGTGCCGGCGCCGCGTCGTCCGTCCGGGCGTGGGCACCGGGCGGCACGCTCCCGCCGCGCCAGCCTGGGCAGTTGCTGAGTGAGCGCTCACTCACTTACTGTCGGCGGGTGCCCACCGACCAGCGCACCGGGCGCGCCGCGCCCCTGCCCCCCGCCGAACGACGCCGCGCGATCCTGCGCGCCGTCCGCCCCGTGGTGGCCGAGCGTGGCCTGGAGGTCACGACCCGCGAGCTCGCCGAGGCGGCCGGCGTCGCCGAGGGGACCCTCTTCCGGGTGTTCGCCGACAAGCGGGCGCTGCTGCGCGAGGCCGCGCTGGACGCCGCCGACGCGTCCGAGGCGGTCGCCGACCTGGCCGCGATCGACGCGAGCGCGCCCCTGGAGCGCCGGCTGTGCCAGGTCGTCGAGGTCACGGTCGCCCGCGTCGAGCGGGTCATGGTGTGGATGTCGCTGGTCCACCGCCTCGGCCCCGACGATTCCGCCCACGAGGACGCCGCGCAGGCCCACCGTGCGTGGGCCGCGCGGCAGCGTGACGCGCGCGCCGCCGTCCACGACGAGCTGGCGCGTCTGCTCGCCCCGGACGCCGCGCGGCTGCGCATGCCGGTGGCCGACGCGGTCGAGCTGCTGGACGCGCTGCTGCTGGGTGTCGTCGTGCGCGGGGAGCAGGACCGTCGCCGCGGCGTCGACGCCCAGCCCCTGGCACCCGCCCGCCTGGTCGACCTGCTCCTGCACGGTGTCCTCGCCGACACCGCTCCCGCCGTGACCGACACACCCCCCGCCCCCGACCGGAAGGACGGCGCCGACCCATGCTGATGCGCCTGCTCCGCGAGCACCTGCGCCCCTACCGGGCCGCCGTCGTCGCGGTCCTCGTCCTGCAGCTCGTGCAGACCCTCGCGACGCTGTGGCTGCCCAGCCTCAACGCCGACATCATCGACGACGGGGTCGCCCAGGGCGACACCGCCACCATCTGGCGGATCGGCGGCGTGATGCTCGCCGTGAGCCTCGTCCAGGTCGTCGCCGCGATCGCCGCCGTCGGCATCGGCGCCCGCACCGCCATGGCGTTCGGCCGTGACGTGCGGGGCCGGCTGTTCGACCGCGTGCAGGCGTTCTCGCAGCAGGAGATGGGCGGGTTCGGCGCGCCGACGCTCATCACCCGCACCACGAACGACGTGCAGCAGGTGCAGATGGTCGTGCTCATGACCTTCGTGTTCCTCGTCATGGCGCCGCTCATGCTGATCGGCGGCGTGATCATGTCGCTGCACGAGGACGTGCCGTTGTCCGGGCTGCTGCTCGTCGTGGTGCCGGTGCTCGTGGTCGCGATCGGGCTGATCGTGTCGCGGATGGTGCCGTGGTTCCGCCGCATGCAGCAGCGGATCGACGCCGTGAACCGGGTGATGCGCGAGCAGCTCACGGGCGTGCGGGTGGTGCGGGCGTTCGTGCGCGAGCGCGCCGAGGCCGCGCGCTTCGACGTCGCCAACCGTGACCTGTACACGGCATCGCTGGCCACGGGCCTGCTCATGGCCCTGATGTTCCCGCTGGTCATGCTCGTGATGAACGTGTCCAGCGTCGGCGTGGTCTGGTTCGGCGCCCGTCGGGTCGACGCCGGCGAGATGCAGATCGGTGCGCTCATCGCGTTCCTCAGCTACATCATGTTCGTGCTCATGGCGGTGATGATGAGCTCGATGATGGTCGTCATGGTCCCGCGGGCCATGGTGTCCGCCGAGCGCATCGGCGAGGTCCTCGACGCCGAGCCCACCGTGCTGCCGCCGCAGCAGCCCGTCGCGTTCCCCACCGACCCGACCGCCGGGGGGCGGCTGGAGCTGCGGGACGTCGAGTTCCGGTACCCGGGCGCGGAGGAGCCGGTGCTCCAGGGCGTGTCGTTCGTCGCCGAGCCGGGCCGTACCACGGCCATCATCGGCTCCACGGGGGCGGGCAAGAGCACCCTGCTCAACCTCGTGCCGCGGCTGTACGACGTGACGGGCGGCCGGGTCCTCGTCGACGGCGTCGACGTGCGCGACGCCGAGCCGGACGCCCTGTGGTCGCGGGTCGGGCTGGTCCCGCAGCGGCCCTACCTGTTCTCGGGCACCGTGGCCAGCAACCTGCGCTTCGGACGGCCCGACGCGACGGACGACGAGCTGTGGGCCGCGCTCGAGGTCGCACAGGCGCGCGACTTCGTCGAGGCGCTCGCCGAGCAGCTCGAGGCCCCCGTCGCGCAGGGTGGCACGAACCTCTCGGGCGGGCAGCGCCAGCGGTTGGCGATCGCCCGGGCCCTGGTCCGCCGACCGCGCGTGTACCTGTTCGACGACTCGTTCTCCGCCCTGGACTACGCGACCGACGCGGCCCTGCGCGCGGCGCTCGTGCCGTGGACCCGCGACGCGACCGTGCTGGTGGTGGCGCAGCGGGTGGCGACGATCCGCGACGCCGACCGCATCCTCGTCCTCGACGACGGCCGCGTCGTCGGCGACGGCACCCACGACGAGCTCCTGGCGGGCAACGCCACGTACCAGGAGATCGTGTACTCGCAGCTGAGCGCGCAGGAGGCGGCATGAGCACCACGACCGACCGGCGGCCCGCGGGCCCGCCCCCGGGCGGCCCCCGCCACGGGCCGATGGCCATGGGCGCGGGCATGCCCGTCCAGCGCTCGATGGACTTCCGCGGGTCGCTGCGGCGCCTGCTCGGCGTGCTGCGCCCGGAGCGGCCCCGGCTCGTCGCGGTGCTCGTGCTCGGCGTCCTGTCCGTGGCCGCGGCCGTCACCGGCCCGAAGCTGCTGGGGCAGGCCACCGACGTGCTGTTCAGCGGTGTCGTGTCCCGCGCGCTGGGCGACGTGCTCCCCGCGGGCGGGACCCAGCAGCAGGCCGTCGAGGCGCTGCGCGCGGCCGGGCAGGACACGTTCGCCGACATGGTCGGCGGGATGTCCGGCGTGGTGCCGGGCGCCGGCGTGGACTTCACGCGGCTCGGGCAGATCCTGCTCGTCGTGCTCGCCGTCTACGTGGCGGCCTTCCTCTTCGGCTGGCTGCAGGGACGCATCACCGCGCACGCGGTGCAGCGGACCGTGCTGCGGATGCGCACCGAGGTCGAGTCCAAGCTGTCGCGGCTGCCGCTGGCGTACTACGACCGCCAGCCGCGCGGGGAGCTGCTCAGCCGGGTCACCAACGACATCGACAACGTCGCCCAGACCATGCAGCAGACCCTGTCCCAGCTCGTGACGTCGCTGCTCACCGTGGTGGGCGTGCTCGCGATGATGTTCTGGATCTCGCCCCTGCTGGCGGTGGTCGCGCTCGTCACCGTCCCGCTGTCGGTGGTCGTCGCCGCGACGATCGCGAAGCGCTCGCAGCCGCAGTTCGTGCAGCAGTGGGCCGCGACCGGGCGGCTCAACGCGCACATCGAGGAGATGTTCACCGGGCACGCGCTCGTGACGGTGTTCGGGCGGCAGCGCGAGTCCGCGGCCACGTTCGCCGAGCAGAACGAGCAGCTCTACGCGGCCAGCTTCAAGGCGCAGTTCATCTCCGGCACCATCCAGCCCGCGCTCGGGTTCATCTCCAACCTCAACTACCTCGTCATCGCGGTCGTCGGCGGTCTGCGGGTCGCCTCGGGCGCGATGACGCTCGGCGACGTGCAGGCGTTCATCCAGTACTCGCGGCAGTTCACGCAGCCGCTCACGCAGATCGCGTCCATGGCCAACCTGCTGCAGTCCGGCGTCGCGTCGGCCGAGCGGGTGTTCGAGCTGCTCGACGCCGACGAGCAGGAGCCCGACCCCGCGCAGCCCGCGACGCTGCCGCAGCCCGTGCAGGGCAGGGTCGCCTTCGAGGGCGTGCACTTCCGCTACGAGACCGACGTGCCGCTCATCGAGGACCTGTCGGTCGTCGCCGAGCCCGGCCAGACCGTCGCGATCGTCGGACCCACCGGCGCCGGCAAGACGACCCTGGTCAACCTCCTCATGCGGTTCTACGAGGTCGACGCCGGGCGCATCACCCTCGACGGCGTCGACACCCGCCGCCTGACCCGCGACGACCTGCGCGGCCAGATGGGCATGGTCCTGCAGGACACGTGGATGTACGAGGGGTCCATCGCCGACAACATCGCGTACGGCGTCGACGGCGCCACGCGCGAGCAGGTCGTCGAGGCCGCCGTCGCCACCCACGTCGACCGCTTCGTCCGGACTCTGCCCGACGGGTACGACACGGTCGTCGACGACGAGGGCGGATCCCTGTCGGCCGGCGAGAAGCAGCTCATCACCATCGCCCGCGCGTTCCTCGCCGACCCCGCCATCCTCATCCTCGACGAGGCGACGTCCTCGGTGGACACCCGCACCGAGGTGCTCGTGCAGCACGCGATGAACCGGCTGCGCGCCGGGCGCACCGCGTTCGTCATCGCGCACCGCCTCTCCACGATCCGCGACGCCGACGTCATCCTCGTCATGGAGCACGGCTCCATCGTCGAGAAGGGCGCGCACGACGACCTGCTGGCCGCCGACGGGCCGTACGCCCGGCTCTACCGCAGCCAGTTCGCCGCCGCCACCACGCCGGTCGACTGACCGGCGCACCGCCCGTCCGTCCCGCGGCGGGCCGGACGGGCGGGCGCCCACCCCCGGGCCGGACGTCCCACCCGCGGGACGTCCGGCCACCGGTGTGGAGCACGTCACCCCCCTGACCCGGGCCAGCAGGTCCGGGCAGCGTCGAGGCACCGTCATGCTGGAGGGGTGCGAGGACGACGTTGACCGCCCCTGACCCTGCACCGGCCCGGCTCGTCCGCGACCGGACCACGCTGACCCTGTACGGCCCGTTCGTCGTGTGGGGGTGGCTGCTCTACAGCTTCAACCCCAGCGTGCCGCTGCTCGCCGACGAGCTCGGCATCACCAGCGCGCAGGCCGGGCTGCACGGCACCGCGATGGCTGCCGGCGGACTGACCGCCGCCGTCCTCACACCGCGCACCGTGCGCGCGCTCGGGCGCCGCGCCACGATCGTGGTGTCAGCGCTCGTCGTCGCCCTCGGCATCGGCGCCCTGGTCACGGGCCCCGCCCTGCCGTGGACCCTGGCGGGCATGCTCCTGACGTCCGTCGGCGGCAACGTGCTCATCTCGGCCGCGCAGGTCGGGCTCGCCCTGCAGCACGGTCGCGCCGCGTCCGCCGCCGTCACCGAGGCCAACGGCGTCGGCGCCGCGGTCGGGCTGCTCGGCCCGCTGGCCGTCGGTGCGGCCGTCACCGCCGGCATCGGCTGGCGTGCGGGCGTCGTCGTGACCGCCGTCCTCGCGGTGGTCTCCGCGCTGCTCGTCGCGCGCCTGCCCACCGGCCCCGCGCTGACCGGCCGACCGGCCCGACGCATCCCCCAGGCCGTGGTCGCCGGGGCCGCGTCGGCCGTCGCGCCCGCCGTCGCGGACCCGACCCCCACGGACGCGCCCGTCGCCGCCACCGTGGCCGTCGCCCCCGCCGGGCGCGTCCGCCGGGCCACGCCGTGGCTCCTGCTCGCGCTGCTCGCCGCCCTCGCCCTGGAGAACGCCACCACCTACTGGGCGACGGGTCTGGTCGTCGAGCGGACCGGCGCCGACCCCGGCATCGGCGCCGCCACCACCGCCGGCCTCGTCGCCGGCATGGCCGCGATGCGGTTCGTCGTCGGACCCCTCTCGCTGCGCGTGCCGCCCGCCCGGCTGCTCGCCGGATCGTTCATCCTGGCCGTCGTCGGCTGGGCCGTGCTGTGGACCGCGACCACGCCGGGTGTCGCGCTCGCCGGCCTCGTCGTGGCCGGCCTCGGCTACGGCGCCCAGTACCCCCTGGCCGTGGTCCTGCTGCTCGCCGCGTCGCCCGGCCGCAGCGACCGTGCCCAGGCCCAGGCCACCCTGACCGGGGCGCTGGCCATCGGTGTCGCCCCGTTCGTCCTCGGGGCGCTGGCCGACGCCGTCGGCACGCACACCGCGTTCCTCGTCGTCCCCGCCCTGGCCGCCCTGGGCCTGGTCGGGGCCGTCGTCGGGGGCAGCGCGGTGCGGGCGACGGCCCGGCGCCTGGAAGGATCGGACCCGTGGCCCGACCCGACCTCCGACCCGTCACCGGGTCCGACGACCCCCGCCTCGCCGACTACGTCAGCCTGACCGACGTCGCCCTGCGCACCCGCCTCGAGCCCGCGCAGGGCCTGTACGTCGCGGAGAGCTCCACCGTGCTCGGCCGCGCCCTGCGCGCCGGCCACCGGCCCCGCTCGGTGCTCCTGGCGCCGCGGTGGCTGCCCGACGTCGAGGCCATGCTCGCCGACGTGCCCGGCGACGACGCGGTGCCCGTGTACGTGGCCGACGAGCCCGTCCTGGAGTCCATCACCGGCTTCCACGTGCACCGCGGTGCGCTCGCGGCCATGCACCGGCCCGTGCTGCCGTCGGTCGCCGACGTCCTGGCCGGCGCGCGCGGCGGAGCCGGCGCCCGGCGGGTCGCCGTGCTGGAGGACCTCGTCGACCACACGAACGTCGGTGCGGCGTTCCGCTCGGCCGCCGCGCTCGGCGTCGACGCCGTGCTGGTCACGCCGCGGTGCGCCGACCCGCTGTACCGGCGCAGCGTGCGGGTCTCGATGGGGACGGTCTTCCAGGTGCCGTGGACGCGCGTCGACCCGTGGCCGGGCGGCATGGACGCGCTGCGGGCGGCCGGGTTCGTGGTGGCGTCGCTCGCGCTGTCCGACGACGCGGTGGACCTCGACGCGCTGGTCGCGGACGTCCCCGAGCGGCTCGCCCTCGTGCTGGGTGCGGAGGGCGACGGGCTCAAGCCCGCGACCGTCGCCGCGGGCGACCTGACCGTCCGGATCCCCATGGCCGGCGGGGTCGACTCGCTCAACGTCGCGGCTGCTGCGGCCGTCGCGTTCTGGGCCACGCGCGTGCCCGCGTGACGGTGCCGTCCGCGGGCCCGGGGCCGGGCGACGACCCGCTGGACCGGCTCGACGCCCGGCAGCGCACCCTGCTGGACGTGTGGCTGCCCGGGGCGGTCGTGCTCGCCGACCACTCGTGGGGGCTGGTCCCGACCCGGGTGCTGGAGGTCGACCACGCGGGGGAGCGGTACGCCGTCAAGGCCGCCGGCCCGGACGACACGCACCTGCCCCGCGAGCTCGAGGCGCACCGCCGGTGGACCGGTCCGTGGGTCCGTGCCGGCCGAGGGCCTGAGCTCGTGCACGCCGACCCGGGCGCCCGGCTGCTGGTCACGCGGTGGGTGCCCGGCGTCCTCGCGGTGGGGACGCCCGCGCAGCACGACCCGGGCGTCCACCGTCAGGCCGGCGCGCTGCTCGCCGCCCTGCACGCCCAGGAGCGGGTGGTCGACGCCGACCTCGAGGCGCGCGAGAACGCCCGGGCGCTCGCGTGGCTGGACCGCCCGCACGGGCTGGAGCCCGACGCCGTGCGTCGCGTGCGCGACGTGCTGGCGGCGTGGTCACCCGGGCCGGTGACGACCGTGCCCGCGCACGGGGACTTCCAGCCCCGCAACTGGGTCGTCGACGCGGGCGTCGTGCGCGTCATCGACCTGGGCCGTGCCGCGCTGCGCCCCGCGGCGAGCGACCTCGTCCGCATGTCCGCCCAGGAGTGGCGGGACGACCCGTCCCTGGCGGACGCGTTCGTCGAGGGGTACGGCAGCGACCCGCGCGACGCGGCGACGTGGTGGGTCACGTCCCTGCGCGAGGGGGTCTGCACGGCGGGGTGGGCGCGGATGGTCGGGGACGCCCCGTTCGAGGCGCAGGGTCTGCGGATGGTCGACGAGGCGCTCGCGCGGCTGTGACGTTCACCCGGGCGAAAGCGGGCGAAACGGTGGAAAGCGCCCTGTGACCCAAGTCACTCTGGTTCGTGCCCGGGGTCCCGGGCGCGACACCAGGGGGAACCATGTCTCGTCGTCCTGCTCTTCTCGCCGTGGCCACGTGCGTCGCGGTGCTGGCCGTGCCGTCCGTCGCCGCCGCGGCCCCGCCGCCGCCCGCGTGCGGGGCGACGCTCACGGTCGACACCGTGCTGCGTCGCGACCTGACCTGCGCCGGTGACGGGCTCGTCCTCGGGCCCGGCGTCACGCTCGACCTGCGCGGGCACACCCTGCGCGGCTCCGGGGCCGGCGTGGGGCTGCTGGTCAGCTCCGCGGGGGAGGTCGAGATCCGCAACGGCACGCTCACGGGCTGGGGCGCGGCCGTCGACACGCTGGGCGTCGAGGACGCCGACGTGGGCCCGCTGACCGTCGACCGTCTGCGCCTGCGCGCCAACGCCACCGGGGTCGACGCGTCGGGGGAGGACGGCACCGGCCGCTTCCGCAAGCCCACCACGATCACGCGGTCGACCGTCGTCGGGAGCACCGCGATCGGCGTCGACGGCGGCTGGTTCGCCGAGGTCGCCGTGGACCGCACGATTTTCGCCGACAACGCGGTCGGGCTGTGGAGCGAGGGGGACGCGACGATCACCCGGTCCCGGTTCGACCGCAACGGCCGCGCGGTCATCGGCACCGAGGCCTCCGTCCGTGTGGACAGGTCGACGTTCGCGGCCAACCCGCAGGCGGTGGTCACCTACGGCACCGGCGCGACGGTCGTGCACGGCAGCCGGTTCGTCGGGTCCGACGTGGCGGTGCACGGCGGCGGCGCCGTGGTCGACGTCGGCGCCTCGACGTTCGTCGCCAACCGGCGGGCCGTGGTGCTCGGCACGTGGGGCGGCACCGTCACGGGCAACGTGCTGCGGTCCAACGGTGAGGCGATCACCCTCGACGGGGAGTGGCTCGACGGCGCGACCGTGCAGGACAACGTGCTGCGGCGCAACGGCGAGGGGATCGTCCTCGACCCGGTCGACGCGGCGACCCGCGTGGGCGGCAACGACGTGCGGGGCAGCGCGGGGCGGGGGATCTACGTGCCGGGGGCCACGGACCTCGGCGGCAACACGGCGCGCGGCAACGGTGAGACGCCCCAGTGCGTCGGGGTCGTCTGCGCGGCGTCCTGACGCGCCTCGGGTGCCGCGGCGACGGGTGCGTCGTCGCGGTCACCCGGCGACCTCCTTGACACGTCTACTGAGTGCACTCAAAATTGAGCGTGCTCGGTCAGGTCGTCGGAGGAGGTCCCCGTGCAGCAGGCTCACCGCTCGTGGCGCGACGCGCCGACGCGGACGGTCGACGTCGACGGCGCCCGCGTCTCCTACCGCGAGCTCGGGGACGGGCCGGGTCGCCCGCTGGTGGCCCTCAACCACCTCGGCGCCACGCTCGACGGCTGGGACCCCCGGCTGGTCGACGGGCTGGCCCGCGGGCGGCGGGTCGTCGCGCTCGGGTACCGCGGCGTCGGGCGCTCGACCGGACGCACCCGCGACAACATCGAGGGCATGGCCGCCGACGCCGTGGCCGCGGTCCGTGCCCTGGGGCTGGGGCCCGTGGACCTGTTCGGGCTGTCGATGGGCGGCATGGTGGCCCAGGCCGCCGTCGACCTCGCGCCCGGCCTCGTCCACGGGCTCGTGCTCGCCGGGTCGGGGCCGGCCGGCGGCCCCGGCCTCACCGCGATGACGCGCACCATGCTCGCCACCGCGGTGCGGGCCGGTGCGCAGCTGCGCGACCCGCGCGAGCTGCTGTTCTTCACGCGCACCCCCACCGGCCGGCGGTCGGCGCGCGAGTACCTGCGCCGCCTGCGCGAGCGCACGGACGACCGCGAGCCCGCGGCCGGGCCGACCGTCCTGCGCGCCCAGCTCGCCGCCGTGCACCGCTGGGGTGCTGCCGAGCCGCGCGCCACGGCCCAGCCGGCCGGGCCCGTGCTCGTCGTGCACGGGGACGGCGACCTCCTGGTCCCGCCCGCGAACGCGACCGCGCTCACCGCGCGCCTGCCGACCGCCACGCTCGTCGTCCACCCGGACTCCGGGCACGGCGTCGCGTTCCAGAACCACGCCGCGGTCGTCGCCGCGGTCACCGACCTCCTGCGCCCCTGACGGGCGCAGCACGCCACCCTGAAGGAGCACTCCCGTGCAGGCCTACGGCATCACCCGGTACAAGCAGCCCTTGACCCTCCTCGACGTCCCCGAACCCGTCGTCGGGCCCGGCGACGTCCTCGTCGACGTCGGGGCCGCGGGGCTCAACCACCTCGACGAGAAGATCCGCGCCGGTGAGTTCAAGGCGATCCTCCCGGCCACGATGCCGCTGGTCCTCGGCCACGACGTCGCCGGGACCGTGCTGCGGGTGGGCGCCCAGGTCACGGGCTTCGCGCCCGGGGACCGCGTCTACGCCCGCGCGGCGACGGCCGGGACGCTCGCCGAGCGGATCGCCGTCGCGGCGTCCGACCTCGCGCACGTGCCCGCCTCCCTCACCACCGCGCAGGCCGCGGGTCTCCCGCTCGTGGCCCTCACCGCGTGGCAGGCGCTCGTCGAGCGCGGGGGCGTCGGGCCGGGCAGCACGGTCCTCGTCCACGCCGGCGCCGGCGCCGTCGGGTCCCTCGCCGTCCAGCTCGCGAAGCACCTCGGAGCCCACGTCGCGGCCACCGCGAGCGGCGCAGGTGTCGCGCACGTGCGCGACCTCGGCGCCGACGTCGTCGTGGACTACCGGAGCCAGGACTTCGCGGCTGAGCTGTCCGGCTACGACCTCGTCCTGGACACCGTCGGCGGCGACACCCTCGCGCGCTCGTTCGGCGTCCTGCGCCCCGGGGGCAAGGTCGTCGGGAT
This sequence comes from Cellulomonas sp. SLBN-39, assembly GCF_006715865.1. Lineage (NCBI taxonomy): Bacteria > Bacillati > Actinomycetota > Actinomycetes > Micrococcales > Cellulomonadaceae > Cellulomonas > Cellulomonas sp. SLBN-39. The sequence continues at coordinate 3,338,028 of NZ_VFOA01000001.1, forward strand.
CGTGGGACCGCCCGATCCCGCCTTCGCCCGCGCCGCGGGGCTGAACCCGGTGCTGCGGCTCGTCATCACCGCCCTGAGCGGCGGCGTGCGTCGGAAGGCCGCCCGGCTCGGCGTCGGCTACGAGTTCCTGTACATGCGCGCGTCGGGCGAGCAGCTCGCCGCGATCTCCGCGCTCGTCGAGAGCGGCACGCTGCGCCCCCTGCGCGTCCAGGAGCACGCGTTCGACCGTGCCCCCGAGGCGCTCGCCGCGCTGGCCGCCGGCCAGGTGCGCGGCAAGGCCGTCGTCTCCCGCGTCTGACCCCCACCTCCCGCCCCTCCCACCCCGTCCAGGAGACCTCATGAGCCCCACCGCCGACGAGCCCGTCGTCACGTCCTACGCCCACGCGCCCGCGCGCACCGTCACGGTCGGTCGTGACACGTTCGCGTACCGCGAGCTGGGCCCGAAGGGCGGTGTCCCCGTGGTCCTCTTCGTCCACCTCGCCGCCACGCTGGACAACTGGGACCCCCGGATCGTGGACCCGCTCGCGGCGCACCGGCACGTCATCGCGTTCGACCAGCTCGGCGTCGGGGCGTCGAGCGGGCGCGTGCGGCCGACGCTCGAGCAGGCCGCTGACGACGCGTACCGGTTCATCCGCGCGCTCGGCCACCGTACGATCGACGTCGTCGGGTTCTCGATGGGCGCGATGATCGCCCAGGACCTCGTCGTCAAGCACCCGGGACTGGTCCGTCGGCTGGTCCTGACCGGTACGGGCCCGCGCGGGGGTGAGGGGATCGACAAGGTCGTGGGCACCACGTACCTCGACACGCTGCGCGCCACGCTCGCGCGGTCGGACCCCAAGGAGTTCCTGTTCTTCCCCCGCGACGCCGAGGGCAGGGCGGCCGGCAAGGCGTTCGTCCGGCGGCTGGAGGAGCGCACGGTCGACCGGGACGACCCGATCACCATCTCGGCGTTCCGCGCCCAGCTCAAGGCCATCGTCCGCTACGGCCGCTCCGCGCCGTCCGACCTGTCCGTGATCACCCAGCCGACGCTCATCGCCAACGGCGACCACGACCGGATGGTCCCCTCGGTGCTGTCGGAGGACCTGCACCGCCGGATCGCCGGGTCGCGCCTGGTGATCTACCCCCGGTCCGGCCACGGCGCGATCTTCCAGCACCACGGGGAGTTCGCCCCCCTCCTCGTCGAGTTCCTCGGTCGCTGAGCCCGATGACGACGACGCCGCGGCGGCCCGGTGCTCCCGGGCTCCGCGGCGTCGTCGGACGGGCGTCAGGGACGCGTGCGGGCCAGCTCGGGGTAGACGACCTCGAGCGGTGCGCTGAGCCCGGCCTTGGCCTGGACCGACGTCTCGTCGGCGAGCACCTCGAACTCGTCGGCCTCCACGGCGTCCAGCGTGGCGGCCACGACCTGCACCGGGTCGGCCTTCGGCACCTCGAGACCCGCCGTCATCGGGGTGTCGACGTAGCCGACGTGCACGCCCACGACGTGCACGCCCTGCGGGGCGAGCTCGAGGCGCAGCGAGTTCGTCACCGACCACAGCGCCGCCTTCGCGGCGCTGTAGATCCCGCCGGCGGCGTACCAGCTGAGGGCCGAGTGCACGTCGACGATCGCCGCGCCCTGCGCCCGGACGAGCTGCGGAGCGAAGGCCCGCGCCAGGAGCAGCGGTCCGACGAAGTTCGTCTCGACGTTGCTGCGGATCTCCTCGTCCGTGTGGCCGAGGATCTCCCCGGCGGAGACCGTGACGCCCGCGTTGTTGACCAGCACGGTCACGTCGGGCGCGGCCTGCACGGCCGCAAGGATCGACTCCGGGTCGGTGATGTCCAGGGCCAGGGGGACGACGCGCGCGTCGTCCCAGGCCCGGGGGGTGCGGGCGGTGGCATAGACCTTCGCCGCGCCGCGGGCGAGGGCCTGGTGCACGAACTGCGTGCCGAGGCCGCCGTTCGCGCCGGTGACCAGGACGACTGCTCCGTCAAGAGTGGGCATGAGGGGGTGCTCCTTCTGCTCGGACGCGCGGTGCGCGCGCCGTCCGGGTGGGTCCCGGGCGGGTGCCAGACCCCCGCGTGGGAGAATCGCCAGGCGCACGCCTGAGTCCACACGGTTCTGACGCCACTCGAAACTGAGTGTGCTCACACTCTATTCCCGGAGGATCCCGCATGTCCGTCACCTCACGCCCGCCGGGCCGTCGCGAGCGCAACAAGCAGGACAAGCTCGACCGGATCGTGGCCGCCGCGCGCGACCTCTTCGCCGAGCGCGGGGTCGACGACGTCACGACGCAGGAGATCGCCGAGCGGGCCGACATCGGCGCCGGCACGCTGTTCCTCTACGCCCGCAACAAGGGCGAGCTCCTGCTCCTCGTGCAGAACGCCGCCTACGCACAGTCCCTCGAGCGCGGCGCACGGGACGCCGCGCGCACGGACGACGCGCTCGACGCGGTGCTCGCCGTGGTGCGGCCGGTCGTCGAGTGCAACCGCGCCCAGGTCGAGAACGGGCGCACCTACCTGCGCGAGATGGTCTTCGGCGACCCCGAGGAGCCGCACCACCGCGAGGCCCTCACCATCGCGGGGCGGACCGAGGAGGCCATCGCCGACGTCCTGCGCCGGCCCGGCGTGGGGCGTTCCGACGACGCGGAGGTCCTCGCCCGGGTCGTGTCGTCCGTGATGTTCCTGGCGATGGCCGCGAGCGCCGACGGCAGCGTCGACGACGTCGTCGACGAGGTCCGGCGCCAGCTCACCGCCGTGCTGCGCCCCGGCGGGCGCTGAGCCGCACTACGCCAGCGCCAGCCCGTCGACGACCTCGACGCCCGGGGCTCGCAGGAGCAGCGCTCCGGGCAGGCTGATCTTGGAGCGGCGCACGCCCGAGCCGATGATCACCGTGCCGCCCGCGTCGGGGACGTCGGCCGCGACGCGTGCGTCGGCCAGCACCCGGTAGCCGTCGGGGAGCCCGAGCGGGGTGATCCCGCCGTACTCCATCGCCGACTCCTCGGTGGCGCGCTCCATCGGCAGGAACGAGGCCTTGCGCACGTCGAGCAGCCGCTTGACGGCGTTGTTGACGTCCGCGCGCGTGGTGGCGCGCACCAGGCAGGCCGCGACCCGCTCGACGCCCTCGCGCCGCCCGGCCACGAGCACGCAGTTCACCGACGCCGCGAGCGGCAGGTCGTACGCCTCGGTCATGGCCGCCGTGTCGGCCAGGTCCGGGTCGATCGCCGCGACGAGGACGGCGTCGGCGACCTCCGGCTCGACCACGGCCCACCCGCTGATCATCGCGTGCGTGCGCTCCGCGAGCAGGTCCGGGCGGTCGACGGCGCGCTCCCACGTCAGGGAGCCCAGGGGAGAGGTGGTCACGGCTCGCAAGGCTAGGCCACGGCGGCCGGGCTGCAGGAGCAAGATCGCCGGTCGTCGGCACACTGCTCGGGCAAGGGCGCCACGACGTGACGCCCGGGGGAGCGGCGGGAGGTGATGACCTGTGGGGCGACGTCGACGTCCGACCGCGGCCGGGGTGTGCGTCCCGGCCGTGCTCGTCGCGCTCGTGCTGGCCTCGTGCGCTGCGGCGAGCACGACGACCGCAGCCGATCCCGACGCGTTCGTCGGGATGCTCGCCGGCTCCACGGCCGACCACGACCCCGTGGGCTCGCCCGAGGCGCTGGCCGAGATGTCCGACCTCGTCGTGGCAGGGACCATCAGCGCCGTGACCGGCGGTCGCCTGTGGGGGCGGGGCGAGGACGACCCCGCCGCGAACCGTTCGATCGTCCTGAACGTCACGGTCACCGACGTGCACGTCGGGACACTTCCTGACGGTGCGGACGGGGTCGTCTACGTGGAGCTGCCGTCCCCGGGCGGGGTCGAGGCCCAGGTGTACGAGGAGCACCTCCCCGCCGACCTGGCCGGGGTGTTCTTCCTCGTCCCGGCGGGCGAGCCGGGCGAGACCACCCCGATCCAGGACAGCACCGCCGGCCGCCCCGAGGGGCAGCCGCTGTTCCGGACGACTAACCCCCAGGGGATCGTCCTGGGCGTCGGCGACCAGGCCCGCCGGCTGCTGGAGGGGACGCAGCTCGGCGAGGCCGACCTGACCCAGTTCCTGCCTGACGCCGAGCGCTTCCCCGTGGCCCCCGGCAGCACCTCCGAGCCCGACGTCCCACCGGGCTGACCGGACGTCACCCGGGCAGGTGGCACGCCTCGTGATGCTCAGCCCCTCGTGCTGCTCACTGCTGGTACGTGCCGACGAGGACCGCGCGGGCCAGGGTGTGGAAGGTCAGGACGCAGGCCGCCGCACCCGGCGAGGTGGCGGCGTCCAGGCCGAGGTCGTCGGTGTCGAGGGCGTGCACGACGGCGAAGTACCGGTGCACCTGGTCGCCGGGCGGCGGGGCGCAGCCGACGTACCCGGCGATGCCGTCGTCGCCGCGCAGCTGGAAGGCTCCGGCGGGCAGGTCGGGGCCGTCGGGGGTGCCGGCGCCGCGGTCCAGCGAGGTGACCGTCGCGGGCAGCCCGAGGACGGTCCAGTGCCACCAGCCGGCGACGCCGGGAGCGTCGGGGTCGAACACGCTGACCGCGAAGCCGCGGGTCGCGTCGGGGAAGCCCGACCACGCGAGCTGGGGCGAGACGCCGGGCCCGGCGTCGGTGCGGGTGTGCACGTCCGGGACCGCCTCACCGTGCACCCAGTCGGTACTCGTGAGCGTGAAGGCGGGCACCGCGGGCAGCAGCGCGTACGGGTCGCGTGCGACGGGGCGGGTCAGGGACGCGGCCACGGGGACCTCCGGGTCGGCCCGGCGCCGGTCGCCGGGCGGCTCACCCCATCCTGGTGCTGGGCAGCGTGCCCCGCACGTGCGCGCGGGCGTGCTCCAGCGCGGCGCCGAGGTCGTCGAACAGGTGGTCCGGGTCCTGCAGCGCGTCGATCACGCCGACGCCCTCGGCGAGGCGGCGGTGCTCGGGGCGCAGGCCCTTGAGCAGCACGTGGATGCCGCGCCGGCGCAGGTCGGTGACGACGTCGGCCAGGGCGCGGGCGCCGCTCGCGTCGAGCACCCGCACCGCGCCCAGGCGCAGGACGACGACGCGGACGTCGCTGACGAGCGCGAGCTCGTCGAGGAAGCGGCGCACGTCGGCGAAGAACAGGGCCCCGTCGACCCGGTAGACGGCGATGTGCTCGTGCAGCAGGGCGTGCTCGGCGTCGGCGCCGAGGGTGTCGCCGTCCGCGCCGGGCAGGGGCTCGCGGTGCAGGCCGCTGCTGCGGGCCACGGCGCGCAGCGCGAGCACCGCGGCCACGGCGACGCCGACCTCGACGGCCATGACGAGGTCGAACGCGACGGTCACGGCCAGCGTCGCGAGCAGCACGAGCGCCCCGGCGCGCCCGGAGCGGCACACCTGCACGGCCGTGCGGACGTCGATCATGCGGGCCGCGGTGACCAGCAGCACGGCCGCGAGCGCGCTCAGCGGGATCCGCGCGACCAGCGGTGCGGCGACCAGCACGACGGCGGTCAGGACGACGGCGTGGGTGAGGGCGGCGACGCGGGTGCGGGCACCCGTGCGCACGTTGACGGCGGTCCGGGCGATGGCACCGGTCGCGGGCAGCCCGCCGACCAGCCCGGACGCGATGTTGGCCAGGCCCTGGCCGAACAGCTCGCGGTTGGGGGAGGTGCGGCCGATGTCGTCGGCCATGCCGTCGGCGACGCGCGCGGACAGCAGGGACTCCAGGGCGGCGAGGGCGGCCACGGCCAGCGCGGACGAGAACAGGGCGCTGGTGGTGGCGAGGTCGACGACGGGCAGCGACGGGGCGGCCAGCAGGTCCGGGAGGGGGCCGATGCGGGCGACGTCGAGGTGCGCGGCCTCGGCGAGGAGCGTCGCGGCGACGACGGCGAGCAGGGACGCGGGCAGACCGCGGTGGAGGCGGGGCAGGACGAGCATCACGGCGACGGCGAGCGCGACGACGACCAGCGGGGCGACGGCGGCGGACGGGTCGACGGTACGCAGGGTGCCCCAGGCGACGAGCGCGGCGTTCTCGCCCGGTCCGGGCGGGGTGTCCAGGGCCAGGGGGACCTGCTGGAGGGCGATGACCACGCCGATGCCGAGGGTGAAGCCCTCGACGACCGGCCACGGCACGTACGCGACGAGCCGGCCGAGGCCCAGGACGCCGGCGAGCGCGACGATCCCGCCGGCCATGATCGCCACCACCGGGACGGCCTCGGTGCCGTGCCGGGCGACGACGGGCAGCAGGACGACGGCCATGGCACCGGTCGGGCCGCTGACCTGCAGGTGGGAGCCGCCGAGCACGGCGGCCACGGCGCCGGCGACGATCGCGGTGACGAGCCCGGCGCCCGCGCCGAGGCCGGAGGCCACCCCGAACCCGAGGGCGAGGGGCAGGGCGACGACCGCGACGGTCAGTCCGGCGACGAGGTCGTGGCGCCACGAGCGGGGCAGGTCGGCGTAGTCGCTGCGGCGCGGTGCGAGGGCGAGGGCGCGCCGGCGGGCGGAGGCGAGCAGCTCGCGGGCGGGGGGTGCGGCGGGAGTGGTCACCGGTCGGCCGGGGCGGTGTCGGCCGGTGTGGTGCTGGTCTCGTCGAGCAGGCCGGCGTGCCGGGTCGCGGCGTCGACCAGCACGGCCCGGGCGGCGGCGAGCATGTCTGCGACCGCGGGCAGCGCGAGCGTGTAGTGCACGGCGTTGCCGGTGCGGCGGGCGGTCACGACGCCGGCGCGGCGCAGCACGGCCAGGTGCTGCGACAGGTGGGAGGCCTCGAGGCCGAGGGCGTCGAGCAGCTCGCTGACCTGCCGGTCCTGCTCGGCGAGGAGCTCCAGGGTGCGCACGCGCACGGGGTGCGCGAGCGCCTTGAACAGGTCGGCCTTGACCTCGGCCAGGGGGCGGTCGACGCCCAGGGCGTGCAGGGGCACGGCTCCTCGCAGATCTGGTGTGATGGCATGATGGATTCATCACATCGTACTCCCGGGACGGTGCCCCGAGCGGGTGAACCGTCCCGCGCGGATTGACACGTCGGACCTCTGGACGTGTACTGATCGAACAGGTGTTCGATCGGTCTGTCGGCCGTGAGCAAGGAGGTCGACGGTGGGCGTGACGGGCACGGCCGAGCGGGCCGCGCGGGCGCGGGCGGCTCTGGCTGCGGCCGAGGCGCGCACCGGGGCGCGGCCCGTGCTCGTCCCCGGTCGGGCGGGCGGCGCACGTGCCGCCGGCACCGTCCGCGCCGCCGAGGCCGTCCGCGCTGATGCCGTCCGGGGCGACGACCCGTCCGGCCGGGGTGCCGGCCAGGCACCGGACGCCGGGCGTGCACCGGTCACCGGCCGGACCGCCGAACGACGCCCGCCGCGCACCTCGCTGCTCACCAGCGAGCGCCCGCCGCTGCCCGTGCCGCCCGGCACCGAGCGGCTGCTGCCCGACGGGCTGCGCCGCGGCGCCACCACCAGCGTGCTCGGCTCCACCGCCCTGACGCTCACGCTCCTCGCGCACGCCTGCGCCGGCGGGGACTGGGCCGTGGCCGTCGGTCTGCCCGACCTGGGGCTGCTCGCGGCCGCACGGTGCGGCGTCGTCCTCGACCGGTTCGCGCTCGTGCCCCAGCCCGGCCCCGACGCGCTCACCGTCCTCGGTGCGCTCCTCGACGGCGTCGGCGTCGTCCTCGTCGGCCCTGGTGCCGTGCTCGCCGACGCCGACCGACGGCGCCTGACCGCCCGCGCCCGCGAGCGCGGCGCCGTGCTGCTGACGACCGTCCCGTGGCCCGGTGCGGCGACGGTCCTCACCGTGCAGGAGGCCCGGTGGACGGGCCTGGGCGCCGGCGACGGGCGGCTGCGCACGCGCGAGCTGCGGGTGCGGCGCACGGGCCGCGGGTCGTCCGCGACCCCGCTCGTCGCAGACGTCGTGCTGCCCCTGGCCGCACCCGGCGACGGCGCCCCGTCCGGCCCCGGCCGCGGCACGGCTCCGACGCGTCGCACAGGTCGGACCGACACGTTGCGGCTGGTCGGATGAGCACCCGGACCACGGTGGTGTGGGTGCCGGACTGGCCGGTGGTCGCGGCGGCCGCGGCCGCGGGGGTGCCGGGGATGGCGCCGGCTGCGGTGCACGACGGGCGGCAGGTGACCGCGGCGTCGGCGCTGGCCCGTGCCGAGGGCGTGCGCCGGGGCATGCGCCGGCGGCAGGCGCAGGCGTGCTGCCCCGAGCTGGTGCTGCTGCCCGCGGACGACGCGCGCGACGTGCGGCTGTTCGAGCCCGTCGCGGCCGCGGTCGAGCAGGTCGTCGCCGGGGTGGAGGTGGTGCGGGCCGGGCTGCTCCTGCTGCCCGCGGGCGGTGCGGCCCGCTACCACGGGGGCGAGGAGGCGCTCGCGGAGCGCATCGTCGACCAGGTCGCGCGCGCCACCGGGCACGAGTGCGGTGTCGGGACGGCCGACGGGCTGCTCGCGGCGGTGCTCGCCGCGCGCACGGGTGCGGTCGTCGATCCCGGGGCGTCGGCGGTGCTGCTGGCCCCGCACGGGGTCGGGGAGCTGGTGCACGCGACGGTCACGCCGGAGCAGGCCGCGGACGTGGCCGGCCTGGTCGACCTGCTGAACCGGCTGGGGCTGCGGACCCTCGGGGCGCTCGCGGGGCTGCCGGCGCCCGACGTGCACGCCCGGTTCGGGCGGCTGGGCGCGTGGGCGCGCACGCTGGCCCGCGGCCTCGACGAGCGACCGCCCGCGCTGCGTCGCCCCGAGGCGGACCTCGAGGTGGCCGCCGAGCTGGACCCGCCGGTGGACCGGGTCGACACCGCGGCGTTCGCGGGGCGGCGCCTGGCGGAGGACCTGCACGACCTGCTCCTGGCCCACGCCGTCACGTGCGGGCGTCTGCAGGTGGCGGCGCGCACCGACGACGGGCAGGACCTGGTGCGCACGTGGCGCACGGACCTCGGCGGCTGGGGCGGGCTGACGCCGGCGCGCATCACCGACCGCATCCGCTGGCAGCTCGAGGGGTGGCTGACCGCGGGGGTGGTGGCCACGGCCCGTGACCGGCGGGCGGAGCAGGTGCGCACCGGCCGGGTGCCCGCGGGTGGTCGACGGGTGCCCGGGGACACGGTCGACGACGGGACCGACCCCGGCCCGGACGACGACGCGCGGGCGGTCGCGCTGGTGCGGCTGACGCTCACGGCGCTGGACGTGGCGCCGGCGGGTGCGGAGCAGGGGCGCCTGTGGGGCGGCGCGTCGGGCGGGGACCTGCGCGCGCACCGGGCGCTGGAGCGGGCGCAGAGCATCGTCGGCGGCGCCGGGGTGCTCACGGTGAGCCTGCAGGGCGGGCGGGACGTGCGCGACCAGCTCCACGTGCGCCCGTGGGGCGAGCAGGGGGCGGCGCCGCGGGACCTCGACCGGCCCTGGCCGGGGCGGCTGCCCGACCCGCCGCCGGCGACCGTCCCGTCCGCCCCGCGGCCCGTCGACGTGCGGGCCGGCGACGGGCGACCGGTCGAGCTCGACGCGCGCGGGCGGCTGAGCGGGGCACCGGCCACCGTCGTCGTCGACGGCCGGACCCGGACCGTCGCGGGGTGGGCGGGCCCGTGGCTGCTGACGGACCGGTGGTGGTCGCGCCCGGGGCGGGTGCTGCAGGTGCGCGCGCACCTGCAGGTCGCGTTCGACGACGGCGGCGCCGTGCTGCTCACCTGCACCGGACGCACCTGGACGTACGAGGGCGGCTATGACTGACCGGCCCCGGTACGCCGAGCTGCACGCGCACTCGGCGTTCAGCTTCCTCGACGGGGCGAGCCAGCCCGAGGAGCTCGCCGCCGAGGCGGCCCGGCTCGGCCTGGAGGCGCTCGCGCTGACCGACCACGACGGGCTGTACGGGGTCGTGCGGTTCGCGCAGGCGGCCCGCGCGGTCGGCCTGCCGACGGTGTTCGGCGCCGAGCTGCACCTGCCCGCCCCGGACGCCCGCCGGCACGGCCGCGAGCGCGCCCCCGCGCCGGGACCGCCGGTCCTCGACCCGCCGACGGGGGTGCCCGACCCGCGCGCGGAGCACCTGCTGGTGCTGGCCCGCGGGCCCGACGGGTACCGCGCGCTGTCGCGGGCCATCGGCGAGGCGCACCTGCGCACGGGCCGCAAGGGGGCGGCCGACCACCGCCTGGAGGTCCTCGCCGAGGCCGCGGCGGGGCAGTGGCTGGTGCTGACCGGGTGCCGCAAGGGGGCCGTGCGCCGTGCGCTGGCCGGCGGCGACCCGTCCGGCCAGCACGGGGTGGCGCCCGGCGGGTTCGAGGCCGCCCGCACCGAGCTCGACCGGCTGGTCGCGCTGTTCGGGCGGGACAACGTGGCGGTCGAGACGACGGTCGTCGGCGACGCGTACGACACCGACCGGGGTGACGCGCTCGCGGCCCTCGCGGCGTCGGCCGGGCTGCCGCTGGTCGCCACGGGCGGGGTGCACCAGGCCACGCCGCGCGACGCGGACCTCGCGCAGGCGCTCGCCGCGGTGCGTGCGCGCTCGTCGGTGGAGGACCTGGACGGGTGGCTGCCCCCGCCGACGGCGCACCTGCGCTCCGCGGCGGAGATGCTCGCGCTGCACCGCCGCCACCCGGACGCCGTCGCCGCGGCCGCGGACCTGGGGGCGCAGTGCGCGTTCGACCTGGCGCTGGTGGCCCCGAGCCTGCCGCCGTACCCGGTGCCGGCCGGGCACACGGAGGCGACGTGGCTGCGCGAGCTGGTGCGCCGCGGCGCGCTGGACCTGTACGGCCCGCCGGAGGTCGAGCGGGTGCCCGGGGCGTGGGCGCAGCTCGAGCACGAGCTGCGCGTCATCGAGGACCTCGGGTTCTGCGGGTACTTCCTCGTCGTGTACGACCTGGTGGACTTCTGCCGCCGGAACCAGATCCTCGCCCAGGGCCGGGGCTCGGCCGCGAACTCCGCGGTCTGCTACGTGCTGCGCGTCACCGCCGTCGACCCGGTGCGGCACGGGCTGCTGTTCGAGCGGTTCCTCGCCCCGGAGCGCGACGGCCCGCCGGACATCGACGTCGACATCGAGTCCGCGCGCCGCGAGGAGGTCATCCAGCACGTCTACGCCACGCACGGGCGCACGCACGCCGCGCAGGTCGCGAACGTCATCACCTACCGGCCGCGCTCGGCGGTGCGCGACGCGGCCCGCGCCCTGGGGTACGACACGGGGCAGCAGGACGCGTGGAGCCGCACGATCGAACGGTGGGGGTCGCTGCGGGGGGAGGAGGCGCCGAGCCCGTGGTGGACGCTGACGCGCAGCGGCCCCCTGGGCCCGACGCCGGAGCGCGCGGGGGAGCCGTCGGCGGACCGGCACGACGTCGTCCCGCGGGTGCGGCCGCCGTCGGCGAGCGAGGCGCAGGACGTCCCCGAGCACGTCGTCGACCTGGCCGAACGGTTCCTGCGGCTGCCGCGGCACCTGGGCATCCACTCCGGCGGCATGGTCATGTGCGACCGGCCCGTCATCGAGGTCTGCCCCGTGGAGTGGGCGCGGATGGAGGGGCGCACGGTCCTGCAGTGGGACAAGGAGGACTGCGCGGACGCCGGGCTGGTGAAGTTCGACCTGCTGGGCCTGGGCATGCTCACGGCGCTGCGGCTGGCGTTCACGCAGGTCGAGCAGCACGAGGGCGTCACGCTCGACCTGCACGGGCTGCCGCACGAGGACCCGGGCGTGTACGCGCTGCTGCAGGCCGCCGACACGGTTGGGGTGTTCCAGGTGGAGTCCCGCGCGCAGATGGGCACCCTGCCGCGGCTGCGCCCGGAGAAGTTCTACGACATCGTCGTCGAGGTCGCCCTGATCCGCCCCGGGCCCATCCAGGGGCAGTCGGTGCACCCGTACATCGAGCGCTCCCGCAAGCGCGAGAAGGTCACGTACCTGCACCCGCTGCTCGAGCCGTCGCTGGGCAAGACCCTCGGGGTGCCGCTGTTCCAGGAGCAGCTCATGCAGATGGCCATCGACGTCGCGGACTTCACGCCCGCCGAGGCCGACCAGCTGCGCCGTGCCATGGGCTCCAAGCGCTCGATGGAACGCATGGAGGCGATGCGCGCCCGCCTCATGGACGGCATGGCCCGCAAGGGCATCGGCCCGAAGGTCCGCGAGCAGATCTACGACAAGCTCAAGGCGTTCGCGGACTTCGGGTTCCCCGAGTCGCACGCGTACTCGTTCGCGTTCCTCGTGTACGCCAGCGCGTGGCTCAAGGTGCACCACCCCGCCGCCTTCTACGCCGGGCTGCTGGCCGCCCAGCCCATGGGGTTCTACTCCCCGCAGTCCCTGGCCGCCGACGCCCGCCGCCACGGGGTCGAGGTGCTGCGCCCGGACGTGCAGGCCTCGGACGTGCTGGCCGTGGTCGAGCGCACCGGCCCGACCCCGCCCGGCGGGGAGCCGCCCCTGCAGCCGCGGCCCAGCGGCACCGGCCCCGTCGCCGCACCCGGTGTCCGCACGGGCACCGGTGCCGCACGGCCCCGGTCGTTGGCCGTGCGGCAGGGCCTGACGCAGGTCCGCACGATCGGCCAGGACGTGGCCGCCGCGCTCGTCGCCGAGCGCACCGCCCACGGCCCGTTCGTCGACCTGCGGGACCTGGCCCGCCGGGTCCGGCTGACCACCGCCCAGCTGGAGGCCCTCGCCACCGCCGGCGCGCTCGACGGCCTCGGCGTGGACCGCCGCGAGGGTCTGTGGGCCGCCGGGGCGCTCGCCCAGGAGGGCCCTGACACGCTGCCCGGGGTGTCCGTCGGTGTGCGGGCCCCGACGTTGCCGGGCCTGTCCGACGTCGAGGTCGCCACCGCCGACGTGTGGGCCACCGGGGTGTCCGTCGACTCCTACCCCACGCAGTTCGTCCGCGAGGGCCTCGACGCCGCCGGCGTGCTGCGCGTCGCGGACGCGTTCACCGCCGCCGAGGGCCGCGTCGCCGTGGCCGGGGTGGTCACGCACCGGCAGCGCCCCGGCACCGCGCAGGGTGTGACGTTCCTGTCGCTGGAGGACGAGACGGGCCTGCTCAACGTCGTCTGCTCCGCCGGTCTGTGGCAGCGCCACCGCCGCACCGCGCGCACCGCCCGGGCGATGGTCGTGCGCGGCCGGCTGGAGAAGGCCGACGACGCCACCAACCTCGTCGCCGAGCACCTGAGCCCACTGTCCCTGCGCATCCGCAGCACCTCCCGCGACTTCCAGTGACCGCGACCACCCACGCCCACGTGCACCGCCGGAACCCGCACCGCCACCGGCTCCGGCCCGGTAGCGTCCCCTCACGCCACCGACGGCGGGGACCACCCGGGGGGACGATGAGCGACCTGCTCCGCGCGGCACGGACCGCCGCTCTTGCCCTGCCTGTCGCCCTGCTCGCCGCGTGCTCGGGCGACGGCGCCCCGGCCGTCGTCGAGGCCGACGGGACCTACCTGCTCCTCGCGGCACCGAGCGACGGCGCCATGGAGGCGCGGGCCGTCGGGACCCTCACCCGTGGCGAGGACGGCTGCCTCTACCTCGACGCAGACGAGCAGCACACCCTGCTGGTGTGGCCGGCGGGGACGACGCTCGACCACGACGAGACCGCGGTCACGGTCCCCGACGGTGCGCCCCTGCAGCCCTGGGCGACCACCACGCTGGTGATCGGCTCCGACGTCGAGGTCGGCGGCGGCGGGGTGGACGTGCCCGCGGACTCACCGACCTCGGTGGTCCCCGAGGTCCCCGACGCGTGCGACACCGCCGACGTCTTCCTCGTCGGCCGCCCCTGAAGTCCTGGGTGCGTCCCCGACAGCCGGGACGACGGCTACGTCCCGACACTCCAGATGGCCACCGTGACCACGGTCATGAGCGCCAGGGAGAGGGCGCACACCACGACGGCGGCCCGGAGCAGACGGCGCTGCCGAGGTGCGCCGCCGAGCATCCACAGCGCGGCGAGCAGGGCGGCCAGCACGAGCGCCCCTCCCCACGGCCTGACCAGGGAGACGAGGGCGCCGACGACGGCGGTGACCAGCACCCCGACCTCGGCGACCGCGGGGGCGGTCGTCGTGCGCTGCGTCATGCGGAGGTCTCCAGGCGGGTCGGGGCGGGAGGTCAGGGGGCGTCGGTGACGGTCGTCGGGGTGTCCGGCTGCTCGTCGTCGACGGCCGGGTCCTCCTCGTCGGTCATCGGCGGGTCGAGGGTGCGCAGCCGGGAGAACACCGTCCAGGCCACCGAGACCAGCGGCACGGCGATGACGGCGCCGAGGATCCCGGCGACGAGCGTGCCGGTGGTGACCGCGAGCGCGACGACCACCGGGTGCAGGGACACCTGCTTGCCCATGATGAGCGGCTGGAGCACGTGCCCCTCGAGCTGGCCGATGAGGGCGATGGCGATGCCCACGATCACCGCGCTCCAGAACCCGTTCGCCGCGAGCGCGACGATCATGGCGATGATCATCGACGCGGGCGCCCCGATCAGGGGGATGAAGGCGCCGATGAACACCAGCACCGACAGGGGTGCGGCCAGCGGGACGCCGACGACCGACAGGACGACGAACGCGAGGAGCCCGTCGATGATCGCGATGATCACGGTGCCGCGGGTGTAGCCGGAGAACGTGTACCAGCCGGCCTCGCCGACGACGACCCAGGTGCTGCGGGTCCGTGCGGGCAGCTGGTTGAGGAACCACGTCCACATCTGCGCGCCGCGGGCGAGGAAGAAGATCGAGCAGAACACGGCGAGCGCGATCGCGGTGAACGCGACGACGACGGAGCCGGCGCTGGCGGCGGCCTGCCCGGCGAGGTCGCCGGCGTGCTCCTGGATCCACGTCAGGGCCATGTCGAGCCACTGCGCGATCTGCTCGCTGGTGATGACGAACGGCAGGGAGCCGCTCTCGAGGTAGTCGGTGATCTGCCGGATGCCGGTCTCGAACTGCTCGCTCAGGTCGTTCCACTGGTTGGCGATCGAGTAGCCGACGTAGGTGAACATCCCGGCGACGAACAGCACGGCGACGAGCAGGGACAGCGCGGTGGCGAGCGGGCGGGGCATGACCTTGGCCATGAGCTCGACGAGGGGGCGCAGCACGGCGGCGATGACGAACGCGAGGAACACCGCGACGAACACGAGCTGGACGCGGGCGGTGGCGACGAACACGAGGCTGATGGCGGCGACGAGGACGAGCAGCCGCCAGGAGACCCCGGCGGCCTGGCGCAGCCAGCGGGGTGCGGTCTCGTCGACCCCGGTGACCGAGGGGTTGCGCCGCCCGCCGGCGACGCGGCGACCGGCTGTGCTCACCGCCGACGCCCGTGGCCGGGGTGCCGGTGCCTCGTCGGTCATGCACGTCTCCCGTCACGTGTGAAAGCCCAGGTGACCAGCATGCCTCTCGCGCGTCCTGCGGGCGCGCGAAACGCGGGCCCGACGTGCCCGGCGGCGCCGGTGCCGTGGTCAGGCGCCGGGGCGCTGCGCGTCGGCCGGAGGGACGACGGCCTCGACGGCGAGACGGAGGGTGCCGGTCTCGTGCTCGAGCCGTTGGGCGGCCCCGGGCAGGGCCCGTTCGACGACGACGCCGTTGAGGACGGTGGACAGGAACCTCGCCTGCCGCGGGACGTCGCCCGGCGGGATCGCCCCTTCGTCGACGAGGACGGTCAGCCACCGTTCGACGAGGTGGAGCCCCCACCGTTCGAGCGCGAGGTAGGCGGCGGCCTCGTCGTCGGTCGGGGCGGTGGCGACGTACGACCGGACGGTCGTGCGCCAGAACTCCCGGGCGCGTTCCCCGGTGCCGACCTGGGCGAGCATCTGCCGCAGGCAGTCCAGGAGCCGGTCGGCGGGTGGGCGCGCGGTGTCGTGGATCGGGTCGTCGGGGATCTCGACGTCGTAGATCGCGGCGACGACGGTCTCCAGGAGCTCGCGCTGCGTCGGGAAGAAGTGGCGCAAGGAACCGGTGCTCACGCCGGCGCGTGCGGCGACGGCACGCACGCTGAGGCGGGCGGTGGGGTTCTCGCCGAGCATCGTGGCCGCCGCCACCAGGATCTTCTCGCGCGTGCCGGGCCCGGCCGGTCGTCCGGTCATCGTCCCTCCTTCACCCGGATGTTCTATCACGGCGTGCTAGCCTCGCTGATCGACTAGTACAGCGTGCTAGAACGGTCGACGACGTGAGGGGTGCCCGATGGGACGACGACGCTGGCGCGACGGCCTCGCCGCACGGCGCGTGAAGCCCGGCGACGGCCGGCCGCTGCCCCGCTTCCGCTGGTGGCAGCTGCTGAGCCGGTCCCTGCTCACCCTGCCCCTGCGGACCCCGGACGGCGGCGTGGTCGTCTACGCCGTGGATGTGCGGCACCTGGGCGACCGTGACGACGGCGCCGTGCGCGCCCGGCTCTACGCCGACGGCGTGCTGACCGCGCACTCCACCGTGCCCGCCCGGTTCCCGGTGCCGGGCGGGCACGTCGAGGTCGCCGTCGGCGGCTTCGGCCTGCGGCGCTGCCACCACGTGCCTGCGGACGGCCCTGCCCGCCAGCTGACGCCGCACCCCGCGTCCGCCGAGGGTCGGCGCGCGGCGCTGCACCGCACCCGGCCCGGGCTCAGCCGCCTCGTGGGCGCGGTCGCGACGCTGCTCGTGCTCGTCGGGCTCGGCGTGGCCGTCCCGCAGCTCGTCGAGACGATCTCGCAGATCCCGCCCGTCGCCGACGCGCTCGGCACGTTCGAGTCCCCGGTGCGGCTCCCGACCGCCGCGAACGTCGCGGTCGGGGTCGCGGCCGTCCTGGGCAGCACGGAGCGTGCGCTGCGCCTGCGCGCGGGCTGGCTCGACGACCTGGCCAGCTGACCACCACGAGAGGACGTCATGACCACCACCACTGCCACCGGGACCGAGGGCTGGCTCGTGCGGGACGAGGCGCCCGTGCTCGCCGGCCGGGTGCCCCCGGGCGTCGAGTACCACCGCGTGTACGCGGGGGAGAAGCGCCGCATCCTGCGCGGTGCCGTCGCCGTCGTGCTGCTCTTCGCCGGGCTGGTCGGGATCGCGCAGGCGTTCCTCGCCGCGGCCGCGCACATCGACGCGCAGCTGGGCCGCACGGGCTTCACACCGCTGCAGCACGCCGCCGGCGCGCTCGCGCTGGCCCTGCTCGTCCCCTACAGCATGCTGCTGCAGCGTCTGCTCTACGGGCTCCCGGCGGGCTCGTTGCACTCCGTCGCCGGGCGCTTCCGGTTCGCCGTCCTCGGGCGCTCGCTGCTCGCCTTCGGGCCGCCGCTGGTCGTCCTCGTCGCGGTCGTCGGGCTCCTCGTCCCGGGCGCGACCTTCCCGTGGACGAGGGCCGACCTGGTCGCCCTGCTCGTCGTCGGCGTGGTCCTCACCCCGCTCGCCGCTGCCGGGGAGGAGTACGGGCTGCGCGGCCTGATGCTCCGCGTCGTCGGCAGCTGGACCCGGGGTGCCCGCTCCGGTGCGGTCCTCGGCATCGTCGTCACGACGACCGTGTTCTCGCTCGTCCACGGGACGCTCGACCCCTACCTGCTCACGTCGTACCTCGTCCTGTTCTCCACGACGGCGTACGTCACGTGGCGCACCGGCGGGCTGGAGACCGCCGTCGTCCTGCACGCGGTGTACAACATGACGGCCCTCCTGCTGGCGACGACCCTGCACGCCGATCTCGGCGGCGAGCTGGCCAACCGGGCCCAGGCCCAGGGCTCCGTCGTGAACCTCCTGCCCGGCGCCGGGCTCCTCGTCGCCGCCGCGGTCGTCGGGTGGACCACCCGGAGGTCCGGGCCCCTCCGCACGCCCGGGGCCGACCGGACCGGGCAAGGATGATCGGGTGCGGCGGGCGGCCCGGGCGGCAGGGTGGTCCGCGGAGGGGGGCACCGTGATCACCTGGCTCAACCGCCTCGTCGACGTCGTCGAGGAGCACCTGGACGACGAGCTCGACGTCACCCGGCTCGCGGCCGCGCTCGGCACCAGCGAGTACCACCTGCGACGGATGTTCTCGTCGCTGGCGGGCATGCCGCTGTCGGAGTACGTGCGCCGCCGGCGCATGACCGTCGCGGCGGCGGACGTCGTCGCCGGTGACGGGGACCTGCTCGGGATCGCGGTGCGCCACGGGTACGGGTCGGCCGAGGCGTTCGGCCGCGCGTTCCGTTCCGTGCACGGCGTCAGCCCCGGGCAGGCCCGGCGCGACGGCGGCCCCCTCCGCGCCCAGCCGCAGCTGCGGTTCCGCCTCACCGTCGAAGGAGCGGTCCCCATGGACGTCCGCCTCACCACCCGCCCCGCGTTCCGCCTCGTCGGGCACGCCGCACGCGTCCCGCTCGTGCACGAGGGCGTCAACCCCGCCGTGCAGCAGCACGTCGCGAGCCTCGCCCCCGAGCAGCACCAGCGGCTCAAGGACCTCTCGGGCACCGAGCCGCACGGTCTGCTCGCCGTCAGCGACGACCTCGACCCGGACCGCCGCGAGGGCACCGTGCTGACGTACCTGCACGGCGTCGCGGTGCCGGACGCGGCCACCGTCCCCGAGGATCTCCACATCATCGACGTCGCCGCCGGGACGTGGGCCGTGTTCCAGGTGTCCGGCCCGTACCCGGACGCCCTGCAGACGCTCTGGGCCGCGACCGCGACCGAGTGGTTCCCCTCGAACCCGTGGCGCCTGCGGCCCGGGCCCGAGATCGTCGCCGTGCTCGACCGCACCGACGACCTCAGCAGCGCGACGGTCGAGCTCTGGCTCCCTGTCGAGCCGGGCTGACGGGAGCGACGAGCAGCGGGCGCCCGGGTCGCGCGACGTCGCGCGCGACCCGGGCGCCGGCGGCGCCGGTGGACGGTGCGGGCCGACCGCTCACGCCGCGGACGGCACGACCACGACCTTGCCGTGCACCTGCCCGGCCTCCGCCCGCTCGTGGAGCGAGCGCAGGTCCGCGAGCGGCCAGCGGCCGGCGATCTCCACGTGCAGGTCGCCGGAGTCCACGAGGGAGACGAGCCGCGCCAGGACGTCGGCGTCGGGGTGGACGAAGACCGTGACCCCCCGGACCCCCCGCGCGTCGTCGGAGGGAGTCTCCACCCTCGGTGTGGTGGAGACGACGGTGCCGCCGTCACGCACCCGGCCGGCGAGCGCGGCGAACCCCTCCGCGGTGACCGGGGCCAGGTTGAGCAGGAGGTCGACCGGCTCGGTCACCGCGTCGAGCAGGGACGTGGTGGTGTGGTCGACGATCTCGTCCGCACCCGCCGCGCGCACGAGCGGCGCGCTGCGCGGGCTGGCGGTGGCCACCACGTGCGCACCGGCCCGCTTGGCCAGCTGCACGACGTACCCGCCGACCGGGCCGCCCGCGCCGTTGACCAGCACGCGCTGGCCCGCCTCGAGCTGCCCGGCCTCGAACAGCGCCTGCCAGGCGGTCAGGGCCACCGAGGGCAGCCCCGCGGCGTCGGCGAGCGGGATCCGGGTGGGGGCGGTCACCAGCGCGTCTGCCGGGGCCACGACGTGCTCGGCGGCGGCGCCGTCGGCGGTCATCGGGAGGAACCCGACGACGGCGTCGCCGACCGCGAGCCCCTCGACCCCGTTGCCGAGGGCGTCGACCGTGCCCGACACGTCGTAGCCGGGGACGTGGGGGAGCGTCACCGGGATCGGGAGGAACCCGCCGCGCATGCCGCCGTCGGCGGGGTTGAACGCCGAGCCGGCGACCCGTACCCGGACCTCGCCGGCACCCGGCAGGGGCAGGGGGACGTCCTCGTAGCGCAGGACCTCGGGGCCGCCCGTCCGGTGGAAGCGCACTGCCTTCATGTCGATCTCCGTCCGTCATGTGCTTCGGGTTCGAAGCAACTGACGATGACGGTAGTACTACTTCGAATCAGAAGCAAATAGTCCGGGTTCGAAGCATCGTAGGATCGGGTCATGGCCTCCGACCCGCCCACCCTCGACGCGACGCAGCTCGGCGCGTACTTCGCCCTCATCGAGGCCAGCAGCCTCCTCAGGCACGCCGTCGAGCAGCAGCTCCAGGACGTCGGAGACCTCAGCTACGTGCAGTTCCAGCTCCTCGCCACGCTCGGCGACGCGCCCGGGGGGAGCCGTCGCATGACCGACCTCGCCGATGGTGTCGTCTACAGCCGCAGCGGCCTGACCTACCAGGCGCAGACCCTGGAGAAGCGCGGCCTCGTGGTCCGGGCGCGGGCGCTCGACGACGAGCGCAGCATCACGGTGACCCTCACCGACGCGGGCCGGGCGCTGCTCGGCGAGGTCCTGCCCGGGCACGTGGGCGTCGTCGACGACCTGCTGCTCGCACCCCTGTCGCGCGACGACGTCGCGACGCTCGCCGACATCCTGGGACGCGCGCGGGACCACATGCGCCGCACCCCGCCCCGGTCGGCGACGGGCCGGCGGCGCCCCGGTGGCACCGCCACCGCGACGGGGTGACGGAAGCGGCCGACGACGGCGCGCGCGTGGTGCAGGATGCCGGTGTGGACGCGGTGCGCACCTCCCGACAGCTGACGCAGGTGCTGCGGCACGCGCCCGGGTCGGTCGGCGTGACGCTCGACCACGCCGGGTGGGTGGACGTCCCCGAGCTGCTGGCGGCGCTGGCCGAGCACGGCCTGGCGCTCACGCGCACCGAGCTCGAGGAGGTCGTCACCGGCAGCGACAAGCAGCGGTTCGAGGTGGTCGGGGACCGGATCCGGGCCCGGCAGGGTCACAGCGTCCCCGTCGACCTCGGGCTGCAGCCGCAGGCGCCGCCCACGGTGCTGTTCCACGGCACGCCGGTCGCCAACCTCGCGGCGATCCGTGAGCGGGGGCTCGTCCGGGGTGTGCGGCACCACGTGCACCTGTCGCCGGACCCGGAGACGGCGGCGCGGGTCGGCGCGCGCCGTGGCCGGTTCGTCGTCCTGGAGGTCGCTGCGGCCGCGACGGCCGCAGCCGGCCACGAGTTCTTCGTCACGGGCAACGGGGTGTGGCTCGTCGACGCCGTGCCGCCCGAGCACCTCACGTTCCCCTGACAGAGGCCCGCGGGCGCGCCGGACGGACGTCGCTGGCATGCCCCTGCGGTGGCTCGCCTCGGCGGCCGGTCAGCCCCGTGCCCAGATCGGCGAGGTCGCCGGGGGCCACCTCGCCGAGGAGCGCACCCTCCTGGCCGTCGTCCGCGCAGCCCGCGACCGCGTCGCCGTAGGTCCCGCGCAGGTCGTCGACGACGTCCCCGCCGCCGGCGAGCATCTCGCCGACCGCGACGACGGAGCCGTCGGGTGTGCGCAGGGCGCCGTCGTCGGTGACCCGGGTCCCCGTGGGCCAGACCACGGGCGCGACGCTGCCGTCGCCGTCGACGGGCGTGATGCCGAGACACCCGGCGTCCGACACGGCCAGCAGGCCCTCGAAGCCCGCGTCACCGCTGCTGAGATTCGTCGTCCGGACCAGGGCCGTCACATCACCGTTCGACGCCGTCGTCACCTCCACGGCGGCGCTGCTGCACCCGGCGACGAGGGCCAGGACGAGCACCGCGCCACCGCCCCCGGTGCTGACCGCGGCGCCGCACCGGGTCCTGCGTGCCTCTGCCGTCGGTCGACTCGTCATCTGCGGTCTCCACCTTCTACGCGTCGCCCGAGGCGTGGTGACGGTGATCGGGCGTCGGCGCAGCCGACCGTCGGTCGTGCGAGCGGACGCCGCCGGCCAGGACCGGCAGGCCCAGGAGCACGCCCAGCATCAGGTCGCCGACCGCGTCGCGGCCGAGCACCACGCCGGCCACCGCCACGACGAGCGCTCCGACCATGAGAGCGGCCGCGCCGGCCCGGCGGCCGTGCAGCGCGGCCAGCCCACCCGCGGTGGCGACGACGAGGAACCCGGCGAGCAGGAGCACGCGTCGATCATCGCAGCACGCGGTGCTCGCCGCGCCCGAGATGCGCGGTCAGGCGGGTGGCTCCGTGCCCGGCAGGCCCGCGACGGGCTTGGTGCGGGAGCGGCCCGACGCGTCCTTGAGCACCACGTACTTCAGGTCCACGTGCGGCTCGAGGGCGCTGAACTTGTCGTTCGGCGCGCCGATGACGAGCTGGAAGCCCAGGCCCCGCCACGCACCGACGGCGCGGCCGGTGAACCGCGCGTCGGCCTTGATGAGCGCCTCGTCGAGGAACACCGGCGCGTACCGGGGGCGGGCCGCACCGGCGTCGCCGAGCTGGTACCGCAGCGCCGCGCCGACGATGAACGCGACGAGCTCCTGGGACTCCCCGCCGGACTTCTCGCCGATGTGGTCGTACAGGGCCACGTGGTTGCCGTCCAGGTCGACCTTCTCCGCCGACAGGCGCACGTGCCGGCGCACGTCCACCAGGTCCGCGTAGTCGGGGGAGGAGCGGCGGATCCTGTCGACGACCTTGGCCATGCGCAGGTAGCGGCGCTCGCGCTCGGCGTCCGTGGCCTGCGTGGACAGCACCTCGCGCAGGTCCCGCAGCTCCTTGCGGAACCGGGCGACGACCGCGGACTGGGTGTCCCGGGCGTCGATGCGCAACCGGTGGTCGTCGTCGGAGAACGGCAGGTCCGCGAGGATGTCGTTCACCGGGCGGATGCGCTCCTTGATCTCCCGGACCGACCGGGCCAGCGCGTTGTGCAGGTCGGTCAGGTCGTTGCCCGACAGGCGCAGCAGGCTCTTGCGCCACTCCGCCTCCAGCTCGTGCAGGCCGCTGACCTCCAGCTCGGTGAGGATCCGCACGAAGTCCGGGTACGAGGCGTCGGGGTCGGTGCCCAGGTTCGGGTCGGGCCAGCGCTCGACGAACGTCTCGAACGTGCGGCGCAGCGCGTCGCGCGCCGCGGCCACCGTCTGCTGGGCGGCCTGCCGGTCGGCGCGCAGCAGGTCGCCCGCGCGGGCGACGACCGCGTCGAACGCCGCCAGCGCCTCGACCGGGTCCCCGGCGGGTGCGCCCGTGCCCGCGTCGTCGGTCCCCGCGCCGTCCGTGCCGGCGAGCAGCGTGTCCAGGTACGCCTGCTGGTCCGGTGCCAGCGCCGTGCCCGCGTCCTGCGCGTCGTCCAGGGCCCGCTGCGCCGTGTCGACGGCGTCCGTCGTGGCCGACCACTCGTCGCCGAGGCTCTGCGCCAGGCCCTTGGTGCGGCCCAGGTCCTCCGTGAGGGTCTGGATCGTCACCTCCAGCTCCGCCGCCCGCTCCTGCAGGTGCGTCACCTCCGGGTTGCCCGCCGTGACGTCCTGCACGACCTGCTCCCAGCGCGCCCGCTCGGCCCCGACGCCGACCACGTCGACCTGGTCCCACGACGTGGCGACCAGCGCCTCGCGCGCCCGGCGCACGACCTCGTACCGGTCGTGCGCGGCCCGGGCCGCCTCGACCTGCTCCTCGGCCTGCGCCGCCCGCCGCTGCGCCCGCGCGACCTGCTCGTCGAGGTGCGCCAGCCGCCGGGCGTTGGTGAAGCCCAGCACGTTGGCCCGGCCCTGCCCGCCGTGCGCGCCCCGGTTGCCCTCCGACACCTGCCCCGACCGCGTCAGCGCCTTCGCGTGCTGGGCCAGCTCGCCCGGGGTGTCCACGCACACGTACGCGAACCGCTCCGCCAGCTCCGAGCGCAGCCACCCCGTGAACGGGCCCTGCCGGTAGTCCAGCCGCCCGGGCAGGGTGTGCGCGTCCACACCCACGTCGTCCCGCAGCCCCGTGGGCACACCCTGGAACCGGATGCGCCGCGCCGTGGGCACCGCGTCGATCGCCGCCCGGAACGCCCGCACGTGCGCCGCGTCGATGAGCAGCAGCGTCGCGAACCCACCCAGGGCCAGGTTGAACGCGTCCCGCCACGGCTCGTGCTCCGTGCGCACCTCGACCAGCTCGGCCACGAACGGCAGGTCCTCGGGCGTCAGGCCCGCCGCCTGCGCCAGCGCCGCGCGCGCCGCGTGCAGGTCGCCCGGGATGTTGTCGTGCCGCCGCAGGACCGCCGCCCGCTCGACCTCCAGCGCCGCCAGGTCGGCCTTCGCCTCCTTGCTCAGCGACATCGCGTCGAACAGCCCCGCGAACGCCCGCTCCTTGGCACCCGGGTCCGCGAGCGCCGCACGGGACTGGTCAGCCAGCGCCGCCAGCCCCGCCTCGTCGTCGACCGCCGCGTCCAGCACGGCCAGCACCTCGTCCAGCCGGCCCCGGGCGCGCACGACCTCGTCCTGCCGGGCGCGCACCGCCGTCAGCTCCCGCTGGGCCGTGGCCAGGCGGTCCCCGCCCGACGCCCACAGCGTCTCCTTGACCCCGTCGAGCTCCGCCCGCGCCGCGGCGACCCGCGCCGCCGTCTCGCGCGACGTGTGCCCCGCCTGCTGGTGCCGGACGTGCAGGTCCGCCTCGACCGCCCGCAGCAGCCCCAGGCGCCGCCCGTGCCGCCACAGCGCGGCGGGCGACGTCCCGTCGTCGAACGACCCGACGGCCTCGATGACGCCGACGCGCTCGCGGGCGGCCTCCAGGGCGGCCCGGTGCTCGCGGATCGGCTCCAGCGCCTTGACCTGCTGGCGTGCGGTGATCATCTGGTCGCGCGTGCCGGTGAGCTTGTCGAACTGCTCGACGACGGCGTCCGCGGTCGCGAACGTGTCGGGGTCCTCCAGCACCATCGCCTTGTACAGGGCGTCGACGGTGGTGATCTGCTGCCCGGCCTGGATGCGCCCGAGCAGGCCGACGGCCTTGCTGCCGTCACCGGCTGCGCCGATCCCGAGGGTCGAGTGCAGGCGCGCGGTGAACTCGCGGTCGGTGTCGTAGCAGGTCAGGCCCGCCTCGGTGACGGCGTGCCGGGCCAGGCGCTGCGCCGCGGGGCCCTCGAGGTCGCGGGCGTCGAACGGTCCGTCGACGGTGGCGCGGACCGCGACGACGTCCTCCAGCGTGCGGGCCGCGGACGGCACGTACCAGGCGCGGACCGCGGTCAGCTGCGTGCCGGACTGGTCGGCCCACGTCATCGCGATCGCCGACCACGTGTCGTGCCCGTCGCCGCGCAGGACCCGCTGCCGGGTGCCGTCCTCGGTGCGGGACTCGTCGACCTTGCCGCGGGCGTACGACAGGATGTTGCGCTGGTCCTTGCCGCGCGGGCGCCCGACGACACCGCCGTTGGACGCGCCGTTGAACGGCGTGGTGTGCGGCATGAGCAGCGCGATGTACGCGTCCATGAGCGTCGACTTGCCGGACCCGGACCCGCCCGAGAGCAGGGTCGCGGTCGAGGCCAGGCGCACACGGTGGTGCCCGTCGTACCCACCCCAGTTGACCAGCTGCAGGTCGCGCGCGACCCACTGCTGCCCGGTCGACGCGGCGGGGATCAGCCCGAACAGGGAGTCGAGCATCGTCATCGGTCGGCCTCCTCGCCGTCGGCAGAGTCGGCGGCGTCGTCGGCGGGGTCGTCAGCGCCGGGGGAGCCGCCGGCGGGCCCGTCCACGCGGGTGCGCAGCCAGTCGCGCAGCTCGACGAGCCGTTCGTTGCTGAGGACGACCTCGACGAGCGCGGTGACGCGGTAGCGCCCCTCGGACTCCTCCTCGACCAGGCCCTCCTTGGCCAGGCGGGCCACGGCGTTGCGGATCTCGCGCTGGTGGGCGGCGACGTTGGTGTCGTCGGGGTCGAAGTACGTCAGGGCCGTCTGCTCGAGCTCCTCGACGTCGACGCGCACCGACGTCTCGCCGGCGCCGCGCTCGCGCTGGTACACCGTGCGCAGGTGCACGAGCACGAGCGTCTCGGCCCGGGAGTACGCGTCGTCGCGCAGCAGCACGGGCACGTCGAGCTCGGCGGAGCGGACCTGCTTCTTGTACGCCACGCCGCGGTCGTGGTCGACGACGAGGTGCACGAACAGGTCGTGCAGGCGGGACTCGATGACCTGCTGGTTCTCCAGGAGCGTGCGCCACTGCGCCCGGTTGCGGTCGGCGAGCAGGAAGCGGCGCTGCAGCAGCCGCACGAGGACCCGCCGCACGTCGGCGTCGAGGGTGCCGCTGTCGCCTGCGAACAGCTCGGTGGGGTCCTCCTCCATCGGCACGGGCGCGATGAAGCCCGGGTCGCCCTGCGCCGCGTGCTCGTCAGGAGCGGCGTCCGTGACGTCGTCCGCCGTCACGCTGGTCTCACTCATCGTCCTCGTCCTTCGTCCGTGCCGTGACCCCGCCGAACGCGAACCGGCGACGCGTCCCGTCGGGGCGCACCGCCTCGACGTACGCGAGCTCGCCGGTCTCCTCCATGCCGAGCTGGTGGGCGATCTCCAGCAGCCCCAGCAGGTCCACCGGCCGCCGCAGCGCCGGCGGGGCCGCCGTGAAGGCCGCCGCGACGTCGACCGTCGCGGCCCCGTCGGCGAAGCCTGCCAGGTGCGTGCCCAGGTCGGCGTAGTGCGGTCCGCCCCACGCGCGCGCCTCGTCCTGCGCCACGTCCTCGTCGTCGTCCCACGACGCCAACGGCGCCGGCCCCTGCGGGGGGCGCAGGTCGCCGGGCGTCTGGCGCAGGTGCTCGACGTCCGCCACCGGCAGCCGCCGCAGCGGGTCCACGGGCTCGCCGCGGCGGGCGTCCGGCACCCACCCGGCCAGGCCCGTCATGACGTCGCGCAGCAGGTCGTCGACCTGCCGGTCGCGCAGCGGGTCGTGGTTGCGCACCTGGGCGGTGATCACGTACGACGCCTCGCGCTGGGCGGTGAACACCTGCTCCAGGCCCTGCTCGATGCGCCGGCCGATCTCGCGCAGCTCGGTGCGCTGCGCGGCCGCCAGCCGCCGCGTGAACCGGTGCCGGAGCACCACGTCGAGCTGCGCGGACAGCTCGTCCAGGCGCTGCGGGTCACCCAGCAGCCGCAGCGCACCGGCGAACGCCCGCCCCTCGGAGGTGGACTCCATGACGTG
Source organism: Cellulomonas sp. SLBN-39 (assembly GCF_006715865.1). Classification (NCBI taxonomy): domain Bacteria; kingdom Bacillati; phylum Actinomycetota; class Actinomycetes; order Micrococcales; family Cellulomonadaceae; genus Cellulomonas; species Cellulomonas sp. SLBN-39. The sequence goes on from NZ_VFOA01000001.1 coordinate 3,364,635, forward strand.
CTCGCCGCGCTCGAGGTACTCGCGCAGCACCGCCCCCGTGGGGCGCTCGTCCTGCCGCAGCGCCGTGACCACGTCGCGCTGCATCGCCTTGATGGACTCCGCGACCCGGGCGAAGTCCGCGGGCAGCTCGCGCACCAGGTGCAGGACGTTCTCGGCCTCCTCGAGCAGCTGCTCGTCGTCGACCGGGTCGACCGCGCCCGTGCGCTCCAGGCGCGCGACCTCGGCCTGCAGGCGGCGGATCTCCGCGTCCAGGCGCGCGACCCGCACCATGACGTCCGGGTCCGCGTCCTGCGCGAGCCGGTCGAGCGCGTCCAGGAGGGTGCGGACCCGCGACTGCGACACCCGCGCCCGCGCGCCACCCGCACGCCCGGCGACCTCCAGCGCCCCGACGGCGTGCGCCGACAGCCGGTACACCTCGACGTCGCCGTCGAGCACCTGCCGCACCAGCCACCCCGCGTCGGCCCACTGCCGGCACAGGTCCCGCGCCGACCCGACCGGCACCTTGTCCTCGTACCCGGCGGCGCGCAGCTGGTGCAGGGCGTCGCCGATCTCGGTGTGCGCGTCCGCCACCGGCACCGTCGGGCGCTCGGCGGTGAACACCACGGACAGCAGCGACACGACCAGCGGCGCGTACCGCTTGTGCAGCAGGTCCAGCATCGGGTTCTGGAACGCCCGGACCGCGCCCAGGTACGCCCCTTCAGTGCGAGAGATCATCGCCGCACAGCGTAGGTGCGCCCGCCCACCGCACCGTGCACCCGCCGGGCGTGCCCGCGCACGACGGTGCGGGCGGGACCGCCGAGGGCCCCACCCGCACCGTCACGCCCGGCCGGTCACCCGGCGTACGTCTCCAGCTCCGCGATCCGCGGCGTGCCGCTGGCGCCGGTGATCTCGAAGTTCACCTTGGTCAGCGACGTCGCGCCGAACGTGATCGTCGACGGCGAGCCGCTGCCCGACGCCAGCACGGCACCGGTGTCGTTGTTCACCACGCGCCACGCGGTGATCGACCCGCCGCCCGACGCCTGCTTCACGACCACCCGCGACACCGTCTTGGCCGAGTCCCACTTGACCGAGACCCGCCCGGTCGACCCGTTGGGCGACCAGTACGTGCTGGTGGAGCCGTCGACCACGGCCCCGTAGCTGGTGCCCGAGCCCTTGGACGACCCGTCGGCGCCCGCGCCGAGGCTCAGGTTGGTGCCGGTGGCCGGCGGGGTGGTCGGCGTCGGGGTGGGCGTGCCCGATGTCGGCGACGGCGTCGGCGTGCTCGTGGGGGAGGTCGTCGGCGACGGTGTCGTCGGCGTGCAGCTCCCGTTCGAGACCCGCAGGCCCGTGTTCGCCCCGGCGGTCTGCCGGACGATGTCCGGGACGCAGCTGGCGGCGTCGAGGCGGAACGAGTACGGGATGCTCACCGTCGTCGTGGAGACGGGGTTCGGGCCCGCGGGGTTGTTGTCCCCGCTGCGGCTCGACCACGTCACGTTGTCGAAGATGTTCCCGTTGACCTGCCAGGTGCCGGCCTCCGAGGTGTAGAACGTGCCGAGCACGTCCTTGGAGTCCTCGAAGTAGTTGTTGTCGACGCGTGCCTTGGCCCCGGCGCGGGAGTTGATGCCCGACTCGTTCAGCGAGTAGTAGTGGTTGTTGTACATGTGCGCGACGCCGCCGCGCAGCAGCGGTGCGCGGGAGTCGATGTTCTCGTACTTGTTGTTGTGGTAGGTGATGAACCCGTTGGAGCGGTCGCTCTCGGAGGACCCGACGAGGCCGCCACGGCCCGAGTTGCGCAGGATCGAGTAGGACAGCGTCACGTACTGCGTGTTGTCCTTCATGTCGAACAGGCCGTCGAAGCCCTCGGACTCGCCGCCCGACGCCTCGAGCGTGACGTGGTCGACCCAGACGTTGCGGACGTCGGTCTCCATGCCGATGGCGTCCCCGCCGTTGGACGTGGGGGAGCCCGACTTCTTGACGTTCTTCACCGTGACGTTCTGGATGATGATGTTCCGCGCCTCGCGGATGTGGATGCCGATCTCGTTGAACACCGCGCCCGAGCCCACGCCGACGATGGTGACGTTGCTGATCTGCTTGAGCTCGATGACCCCGGCCGCGGTGTTGCACGAGCCGGTGACCTTGGCCGTGTTGGCGGGCGTGATCGTCCCGACCACCTCGATGGTGATCGGGGTGCTGGCGCTGGCGCGGCCGCACAGCGCCTCGTGGATCTGCGTGCCCGTGGTGGCGCGCACGGTCGCGCCGCCCGCGCCGCCGGTCGTGCCGCCGTTCTGGGACGCGAAGCCCGTGGCGGTCCCTGTGGCGGCCTGCGCCTCGGGGACGGCCAGGGCGTTCACGCCGATCGTGGCTGCCACGGCCATCGTGGCTCCCGTGGCCAGCAGCCGCAGTGCGAGTGGTCGTCTCATCGTCGCCTCACGTTCGTCGTTGAAAGCGGGTCGTGACGCGCACGGCGGACGGCCGCGAGGGGAGCGGTCGTGCGTGCCGTGCACGCACCGGCGGCGTGGCGGACCGGCGGTCCGTCGACGCTGAGGAACCGGTTTCTCGACCGTAGGAGAGCGATTTCCGATCTGACAACCCCCCGACGGGGCCCGAATGGTTTAGGAGTGCGCCCGCCGCCCGTCCGGGTGAGGGTGCGCTCAGTCCGCGAGGGCGCTCGCGTCGACCCGCGCGCCAGGGCTGACCTCGCGGAAGTCGTCGTCGGGGCGCCGGTGCCCCGAGGGGTCAGGAGCAGCCTGACAGACGGGCTTCCGCTTCCCGCGGCGGACACCGTCTCGCCGTGCTCCAGGTCGAGGGGCGCCGCGCACGCCGAGCCGCCGGTGAGGGTCTGCGTGCTGAACAGGGCGCAGACCCTCCTCGACTCGGTCGAGGCCGCCCACACCCCGCCACCGTCCTCGAGCTCGGCGAGCAGCCGCGCCGACTCCGACGCGAACAGGTCTCTCGCGGAGGGCTCCGATATGCAGAATATTCGGTACGACCACTCGGCCTCACCTACGGGCTGATGCTGCTCAGCATCCCCGTGCAGTTCGGCGCCGTCGCGATCGTCGAGCGCGCCGGCTTCCGGCGCACGACGGTCGTGGGCTGCAGCGCGCTGCTGGTGCTCATGGTCATGCTCGCGCTCGTCTCCCGGGCGCCGGACCCGACGGTGGCTTTCGTCGTGATCGTCGTGCTCATCGAGGTGGTGGTCTCGGCGTCGTGGGGGCTCGCCTGGCACCCGTGGATGCAGCAGGTGGTACCCCGGCCGGGGCGGCCGCGGTACCTCGCCACGGCTCAGTCCACGGCCCAGGGATTCAACGTCGCCATGCTCGCCGTGTTCGCACTGCTCGCGGGGGCAACCGCCTCCGTCGTGGAGTACCAGGCCTTCCTCGGGCTGCTCGCGGTCTTCGTGATCCTCTCGATCGGCGCGTGCCGCCTGCTGCCCGAACCGGTCGTCTCCCGCCGTGCGGACGAGAACCGTCCCGGTGTGCTCACGTCCGTGGCTGCGGGCTACAGGCGGGCACGGGCGGGGGTCGAGTCGGTTCGGGCAAGCGTGCCGATGCGTCGACTACTCCTGGTCTACGTGATCGACGTGCTCCTGGCGACCCCGCTGCTCACGGGGTACGCCGTCGTCGTGCTCGGGATGCCCGCGGCGCTGGTCGCGTTCTCCATCGGCGCGCGCTCGCTCTGCGGTGTCGTCCTCGGACCCCTGTGGGGTCGGTTCCTCGCGCGCCACGGGGTTCGACGCACGGTCGCGCTCTCGCTCTCCGCGGCGTGCGTCGTCAAGGTGCTGTGGCTGCTGCTCCCTGCCGACCCGGGGCAGGGCGCCTCGGCGACCACGCAGGTGGTGTTCGTCTCCCTCACCCTCGTCGGCGCCGCGCTCGGCATCGGCTACGGCCTGAGCATGCAGCTCCTCTGGTACGAGCTGGCGCCGGAGTCGGACGCGGTCGCGCTCTTCACGCTCAAGGACGTCCTCGAGTCCGGCAAGGCGCAGCTCGGCACCGCCGTCGCTGGCGTGCTCGTGTCTGCCGCGGCGGCATGGACGTTCTCGGCGGGCAGCCTGTCGGTGGACGCCTACAAGATCGCGGGGCTCTGCGGGATCCCCGTCGCCGTCGTCGTCATCCGGGTCGTCAGTCGGCTCGACGTGCCCGAGCACGCACGGGCGTGAGAGGTCGGCGATCGCCGGCGCCGGTCGATCGACGTGCCCGCACGCACCCCTTGCCCCGGTGCGTGGGGGCCTCCGGTGGCAGCATCGCGGGATGAGTCCTCGCTCGCGGCACCTGAGCATCGTCATCGCGCGTCCCGTCGCCGACATCTACGCGTTCGTGGCGGACCCGGCCAACCTGCCCCGCTGGGCGCCCGGGCTGGGCACGTCGGTCGTGCACGACGGCGACGACTGGTATGTCGAGACCCCGCAGGGTCGTGCGCGCGTGCGGTTCGCCCCACCCAACCCGTTCGGGGTGCTCGACCACGAGGTGCTGACCCCGTCGGGCGAGGTCGTGCACGTGCCGCTGCGCGTGATCGCCGACGGCGACGGCTGCGAGGTCGTCTTCACCCTGCGACCCGCACCGGGGATGTCCGACGCCGACCTCGACCGCGACGAGGCCCTGGTCACCGCCGACCTGGCCCGCCTCCGGCAGGTCCTCGAGGGCGCGGCGCCGGCCGACCGCGCCCGCACCGGTCACGGCGTCGGCTCCGACGGCGACGTTAGCCGCCCAGACCTTCGGCCATGACGTCTCGGATGGCGGCCGCCGCGCGGCGCGCCACCTGTTCCCGCGCGACGTCGCCTGCGTGGGCGTAGAGGTCCGCCTCTTGCTCGTAGGCCTCTGCGCGGTGCGACGCGAACGTATAGGCGCGCGTCGCCGAGATGACACCCTCGTGCCCCTTCGCGTACCAGATGAGCCCCCGGACAGAGGAGAGCCCGCCCGCGCCGTCGGTGTCGCCCGCCGCGTCGAGGGCACGGCCGCGGTCCTCGAGCAGGCGTTCGAACGCCTCGGAGCTGTCGGGCGGGTGGGTGCTCGGCGTGCTCACCATGTCAGGGTCGTGCTCCCGGGTGACGTGCGGCAAACCGGTGCCGCGTCGGACGCACGACGAAGGCCCCCGACCGAGGTCGAGGGCCTTCGTCGTCGCTGTCTCAACGAGTGTCCGGAGGGGGACTTGAACCCCCACGCCCTTTCGGGCACTAGCACCTCAAGCTAGCGCGTCTGCCATTCCGCCACCCGGACGGGGTGGTACCTCGGCGACCCCGGAGGGCCCCTTGGCGCGGCAGAGAACTTACCACGGCGCGGGCGTGGTCCTCGCATCGGGCCCCTGCGCGGGAGGGGGCATGGCCTGCGGCGGGTCCCTCGGGCGCCGCCGGTCGCGGTGGTCGCGTTCTGCCCTGAGCAGATCGTGCGGACGCCACGGCAGGCCCCGTCCTACCGTCGGGGCATGACCTCTCCCGCCGCGCCGCCCGCCCGCCCGACGAGCGCCTGGCGCCGCACGATCGGCAGGCTGCTGCGGCGTGCGCGCGAGGAGCAGGGGCTGCGGCTGGCCGATGTCGCGGAGCGGGCCCGGCTCTCGCCGCAGTACCTCTCGGAGGTCGAGCGCGGGCTGAAGGAGCCGTCGTCGGAGGTGCTCGCAGCGCTGACCGGGGCGCTGGGCGTGACGCTCGCCGACCTGGCGCTGGCGCTGGGCAGCGAGCTGGAGCAGCGCCGCGCACCCGTCCGTGTGCTGCACCTCACGTCGCAGCGCGGGTCGTCGTCCGTCGTGGGTGCCGGGCCTGTCGGGGCGTCCGCCTGGGGGCCGGACGTCGTGGCCCTCGCCGCCTGACGCGTCGGCCCGGCCGTGGGGACCGGCACCGGCCGGACCCCACGACGGGTCGTCAGACGCGCGCCGCCACCACGTGGTCGGCGATCCCGTACGCCACGGCCTGCTCGGCCGTCAGCACCAGGTCGCGGTCGGTGTCGCGGCGCAGCGTCGCCAGGTCCTTGCCCGTGTGGTGGGCCAGCACCTCCTCCAGCTGCGCGCGCACCCGCACCAGCTCGTCCGCGGCCAGGATGAGGTCCGGGATGGGCCCCTGGCCGCGCGTCGTCGGCTGGTGCAGCACCACCCGGCCGTGCGCGAGGATCGCCCGCTGCCCCGCGGTCCCGCCCGCCAGCAGCACGGCCGCCGTCGACGCCGCCTGGCCCACGCACGTCGTGGCGACCGGCGGGCGCACGTACTGCATCGCGTCGTACACGACGAGCATCGCCGACGTCGACCCGCCCGGAGAGTTCACGTACAGCTGGATCGGCTTGTCCGGGTCCTCGGACTCCAGGTGCAGCAGCTGGGCGACCAGCACGTTCGCGACACCGTCGTCGATCTCGGTGCCCAGGTACACGATGCGCTCGGACAGCAGCCGGCTGAACACGTCGACCGTGCGCTCGGACCCGGCCCGCCGCTCCACGACGTACGGGATCGTGTACCGGCTCATCACCGCACCCCCAGCCCGGCCGTGCCAGCCACCGGCGGGAGCAGCGCCGACACGTCGTCGACGACGTGGTCCACGAACCCGTACGCCAGCGCCTCGTCCGCGGTGTACCAGCGGTCCCGCAGCGAGTCCTCGTGCACCCGCTCCGGGGTCTGCCCGGTGTCCCGGGCGATCAGGCCCAGCACCGTGTCCCGCGTGTGGCGCAGGTCGTCGGCCTGCAGCTCGACGTCGACGGCCGACCCGCCGATGCCCGCCGACCCCTGGTGCATGAGCACCCGGGCGTGCGGCAGCGCGTACCGCTTGCCCGGGGTGCCGGCCGAGAGCAGGAACTGGCCGGCGCTCGCGGCCATGCCGAGCGCGACGGTCCGCACGTCGTTGGGGATGGCCGTCATGAGGTCGCGGATCGCGAGCATCGCGTGGATGGATCCGCCGGGGGAGTGGATCCACAGGCTGATGTCGGTGCGGGGGTCCTCGGCGGACAGGAGCAGCAGCTGCGAGCACAGCCGGGTGCCGTTGGTCTCCTCCAGGGCGGTGCCGAGCACCAGCACCCGGCGGAACAGCAGCCGGGCCGTGAGCTCGTCGTCGGTCGTGCGCAGGGGCGGGGTCTCGTGCGTCATGACCCCAGCCGACCCTCCCGACCGGGGAGGGCGCCAGGGCGCGCTGCCGTCGGCGGATCCGCCCGTGGCGGCGTGGGCGGGCCGCTGCCGGACGCCGGTCAGGCGGGCAGCGGGGCCCGGGGCAGGCGCGGGGCGGGCAGCCGGCCCGCGGGGAGCAGGGCGGCCGGCGTCAGGACGCGGGCGCGGCGGACCGCGCGGGGCGCCCGGGCGGGGTGAACGCCGTGCGTGAGCTCGCGCAGCGCCTCGACGAGCACGCGGTTGAACGCCGTGGGCGCGTGGCTGTTCACGTCGTGACCGGCGCCGGGGACGACGGTGAGACGCGCCGTCGGGGCGGCGCGCAGGAACCGGCGCTCGTCCAGGCGCAGCGGGTCGCGCCGGCCGTTGACCACCCACAGCGGCACCCGCAGGCGGCGCACGTCGGTCAGGGGGGAGTAGCCGGCGATCGCGGTGAGCATGTCGGTGACCACGTGCCAGGTGCCCTGGCCGAGGCCGAGCGTGCGGGTCACGTGGTGGGCGGCGTCGCGGTACAGCCCGACGGGCTTGCCGCGGACCTCCGTGGAGCAGCCGGCCAGCATCACGCCCGCGAGGCGGTGGCCGTGCCGCGCCGCGTACGCGAGCGACAGGTACCCGCCGAGCGACAGGCCGACGAGCAGCGGGGGTGCCTCGTGCGCGTCGACGGCGGCGTCGATCGCGGCCATCGCGCCCTCCCAGGTGAAGCGCTCGCCCGTGCGGGCGCCGTGCCCCGGCAGGTCGATCGTGGTGGTCGGGTGCCCGGCGGCCTCCAGGGCGGCGACCTGCGCGTGCCAGATCGCGGACGACGTGCGGGTGCCGTGCACCAGCACGACGGGCACCGGGAGGGTCACGAGCGGGCTCCTGACGGTCGGGAGGTGCGGCCGGGGGTGTGCCGCACCCTCAGGATCGACCGTGCGCGGGCACGTATGAGCGACACCTACGTTCTCCGCCCGGCGTGCGCACGGGGCCTTCACGACGTGCACGGCCCGTCACGCCCCCGCCCACGTGTGCAGCAGGTCGCGGGTCCGGCCGAGGTAGCCGCCGCCGAAGAGCGCCGCGTGCACCGCGACCGGGTACAGCTGGTGCAGCCCGACCCGGTCCTGCCAGCCCGCGGGCAGCGGGTGGGTGGCCGTGTACGCGTCCAGCACGACGTCGAGGTGCGGCAGCCCGAACAGCGCCAGCATGGCCAGGTCGGTCTCGCGGTGTCCGCCGTGGGCCGCGGGGTCGATCAGCGTCGCCCCGGACTCCGTCCACAGGACGTTGCCCTGCCACAGGTCGCCGTGCACGCGCGCCGGCGGGTCCTCGTCGTCCCACGTCCCGGCACGCAGGCGGTCGAGCAGCACCTCGGCCGCCTGCAGGTCGTCCGCGTCGAGGTCGTCGCGCAGGCGGGCGAGGACCGGGGTGAGCCGGTGGTCGGCCAGGAACCGGCCCCACGACGACTCCTGCGCCGCCGCCATCGGCAGCGGGTCGGACAGGGGGCCGAACCAGCCGTGGCCGGCCCACCCCGCGGGCGGGGCCCCGAACGCCTCGGCGCCGGCGTCGTGCGTCACGGCGAGGCGGGCGCCCAGCTCGGCCGCCGCCCACGGGGTCGGCGCGACCTCGTCGAGCCGGACCAGGTCGAGGTGGTCGTCGCCGACGTCGAGGACCTCGACCACCGGGACGCCGCCGGGCACGCGCAGCCACCGCAGGCCGGCCGCCTCGCAGCGGAAGAACCCGGCCGGTGCGCCGGGGCGCGCCTTGCGGTGGACGCCGGTCACCGGACGGGGTCCGTCACCGGGTCGCCGTCGGGGCGTGCAGGTGCTCGAAGACGAGGGAGGTCTGCGTGTGGGCGACCTCGTGCCGCGTGCTCAGGTGCTCCACGACGAAGGCGCGCAGCGCGGGGGAGTCCTGCACGGCCACGTGCACGAGCACGTCCTCGGCGCCGCCGAGCAGGTACACGTCGCGCACCTCGGGCCGCTCGGCCAGCCCGCGGGCGAACGCACCCAGGCGGGCCCGCGCGGCGGCCTGCAGCCGCACCGCGATGATCGCCTGCAGCCCGCGTCCGAGCGCCTCGGGGGACACGTCGGCGTGGAACCCGCGCAGCACCCCGCGGGCACGCAGCGCCGCGACCCGGGCGTGGCAGGTGGACGCGGCGACGCCCACCCGGTCGGCCAGGTCCTTGTTCGACATGCGCCCGTCGGCCTCGAGGGCACGCAGGATCGCGCGGTCGACGTCGTCGAGGGGGACACCCGCGGCGGCGACGGGCTGCGCGCCGAACGCCGTTCGGCGACCGGCGCTGGCCGACCCCGCTCCGGCCGACGTCTGTGCGGACATGAGGCCACCGTAACGAAGGAACATCAGTCGCAACCCGCTCGCAACACACGAACTTCACACTGGTGACCGGCGTCACACGCTTTCGGGTGAGGGCGGTCGTGCACCCCCGCGGCCCCCACGAGCGCCACCAGCACCACGACCACCACACCCGTGGTGGCACCGCAGACCCCACAGCCACCACACGCACCCGAAGGAGCCCGCCATGCGCGTCGGCGTCCCCCGCGAGGTCAAGAACCGCGAGTACCGCGTCGCCATCACCCCGGCCGGCGTCCACCAGCTCGTCCGCTCCGGCCACGAGGTCCTCGTCGAGACCGGGGCCGGCACCGGCTCCGCCATCACCGACGAGGCCTACACCGCCGCCGGCGCCACCGTCGTGCCCACCGCCGCCGACGCGTGGGCCGCCGAGCTGGTCTGCAAGGTCAAGGAGCCCGTCGCGTCGGAGTACCACCACCTGCGCGAGGACCTCGTGCTGTTCACCTACCTGCACCTGGCCGCCGACCAGGCCGGCACCGACGCGCTGCTCGCCGCGGGCACCACGTCGATCGCCTACGAGACCGTGCAGCTGCCCGACGGGTCGCTGCCGCTGCTCGCCCCCATGAGCGAGGTCGCCGGGCGCCTGGCCACCCAGGTGGGCGCGTACCACCTCATGCGCAACGAGGGCGGCCGCGGCGTCCTGCTGGGGGGCGTGCCCGGGGTCGACGCCGCCAAGGTCGTCGTGCTCGGCGGCGGCGTCGTGGGCACCCACGCCGCCGAGATCGCGCTCGGCATGCGCGCCGACGTGACGATCCTCGACCTGTCCGTGCCGCGCCTGCGCGAGCTCGACGTGGCGTTCGGCGGGCACGTGCGCACGCTGGCGTCGTCCGCGTGGGCCGTCGAGGACGAGCTGCGCACCGCCGACCTCGTCGTCGGTGCCGTCCTCCTGCCCGGCGCCCGCGCGCCGCGGCTCGTCAGCAACGAGCTCGTCGCCGCCATGCGCCCGGGCTCGGTGCTCGTCGACGTCGCGGTCGACCAGGGTGGCTGCTTCGAGGACACCCGCGCCACGACCCACGACGACCCGACCTACCGGGTGCACGACTCGGTCTTCTACTGCGTCGCCAACATGCCCGGCGCCGTCCCCGTGACGTCCACGCGCGCGCTGACCAACGTCACCCTGCCGTACCTCGCCGCGCTGGCGAACCACGGCTGGGAGGCCGCGACGGCCCGTGACGCAGCCCTCGCCGGCGGGCTCACGACGCACGCCGGGCGCCTGCTCAGCGCCGCGGTCGCCGAGGCCCACGGGTACCAGGTCGACACCCTCGGCGCCGACGTGCCGACCGGTGCGCCGGAGCCCGCCCGGGCCTAGGCTCGCGCGCATGGGGCGTGCGCTCGTCGTCGGCGGCACCGGGCAGATCGGCCGCGCCGTCGTGCCCGCGCTCACCGCCGCCGGGTGGCAGGTGGACGTCCTCACGCGGGACCCGGCCCGGCACGGTCCGTGGCTCGCCGACGCCGGGGCCACTCCCGTGCCGGGCCACCGCGGTGATCCCGCGGCGCTGGCCGGCGCGCTCGGCGCAGGGGTCGACCTGCTCGTCGACGTCGTCGCGTTCGACGACCGGGACGCCGCGGCGTTCCTCGACCGGCCCGGTGCCGTCGGTGCGGCCGTCGTGGTCTCGAGCGCCGCCGTGTACGTCGACCCCGACGGCCACGGCTTCGAGACCGAGCGGTTCGCCGCGTTCGACGGCCCCGTCGGCGAGGACGCGGGCACGGTCGCACCCGGGCGCGGCTCGTACGCGCGGGGCAAGGTCGCGCTCGAGCACGCGTGGCTGGGCTCGCCCGTGCCGACCACGGTGCTGCGCCCGGCCGCCGTGCACGGGCCGTGGAGCACCCAGCCCCGGGAGTGGCTGCTGGTCCGGCGGGTCCTCGACGGCCGGGACGTGCGGGTGCTCGCGCACGACGGGCGCAGCCGCTTCGCGACGACCGCGGCCGCCGCCGTCGGCGCCCTCGTCGCTGCAGCGGCCGCCGACCCCGCCGACCGGGTCCTCAACGTCGCCGACGCCGACGCCCCCACCGTGACCGAGATCGCGCGGGCCGTCGACGCCGCCCTCGGCGTCACGTCGCGGGTCGTCGGGCTGCCCGGACCGCCGCGCGGGGACCTCGGCCGCACGCCCTGGTCCGTGCCGCACGACCTCGTCCTCGACACCGGCCGCGCGCGTGCGCTGCTGCCCGCACCGCCCGCGCCGTACGCGCAGGCCGTCGTGCCCGCGGCGCGCTGGCTGGCCGCGCGCGGCCGGGACGCCACGTACGCCGGCTTCGCGCGCCTCGAGGGTGGCGGCGACCTGTTCGACTACGCCGCCGAGGACGCGTGGCTCGCGCAGCACGACGACGGGCGTGATCTGTGACGATGGGGGCATGACGTCTCCCGAGCTCGAGCTCGACCCGACCAACCCGTTCGCCCACGCCTCGTCCCTGCCCTACGGCCTGCCCGACTTCCGGGCGATCCGCGAGGAGCACCACCGGCCCGCCCTCCTGGCCGGGATGGCCCAGCAGCGCGCCGAGGTCGAGGCCATCGCCACCGACCCGGCCGAGCCCACGGTCGAGAACACGCTCGTCGCGCTCGAGCGCTCGGGCCGCCTCCTGCACCGCGCCGCCACGGTCTTCTACAACCAGTCCAGCGCGGACTCCACCCCCGGCCTGGACGCGGTCGAGGAGGAGATCGCCCCGCTGCTGGCCGAGCACTCCGACGCCATCTGGCTCGACCCGCGCCTGCACGCCCGGGTCGAGGCGCTCGCCGCCCGCGTCGAGGCGGGCGAGATCACGCTCGAGCCCGACACCGCGTGGCTGCTTCACCGCACCCGCACCCGCTTCCAGCGCGCCGGCGTGGGCCTGGAGCCCGTCGCGCAGGCCCGGCTGCGCGAGATCAACGGGCGGATCACGTCGCTCGACGCCCAGTTCGGCCGGCTGCTGCTCGCCGCGACCAACGCCGCCGCGGTGCTCGTCACCGACCCCGCCGAGCTCGACGGGCTGCCGCAGGACGCCCAGGACGCCGCCGCGCAGGCCGCCGCGGCCGCCGGGCACCCCGGGGCGTGGTTGATCGAGCTCCAGCTGCCCACGCAGCAGTCCGTGCTGGCGTCGCTGCGGCACCGCGGCCTGCGCGAGCGCGTGTTCACCGCGTCCGCGACCCGCGGGGCCACCGGCGGGGAGCACGACACCCGCGCCACGCTGCTCGAGCTCGCCCGGCTGCGCGCCGAGCGGGCCCGCCTGCTCGGCTACGAGCACCACGCCGCCTACGTCGCCGCCGACGCCACGGCCAAGGACGCGCAGGCCGTCGCGGACATGCTCGGCCGGCTCGCGCCCGCCGCCGTGGCCAACGCCCGCACCGAGGCCGCGGACCTCGAGGCCGCGCTGCAGGTCGACCACCCCGGCGCCGCTCTCGAGCCCTGGGACTGGCAGTACTACGCCGAGCGTGTGCGCGCCGAGCGCCGCTCCCTCGACGACAGCGCCCTGCGCCCCTACCTGGAGATGGAGCGCGTCCTGACCGAGGGTGTCTTCGGTGCCGCCACGGCCCTGTACGGGCTGACGTTCGCCGAGCGGCGCGACCTGCCCGGGTACCACCCCGACGTGCGCGTGTACGAGGTCTTCGACGCCGACGGCACCGGCCTGGGCCTGTTCCTCGCCGACTACTGGACGCGCCCGTCCAAGCGCGGCGGCGCGTGGATGAACAACCTCGTCGACCAGTCGACCCTGCTGGGCGAGCCGCCCGTCGTCGTCAACAACCTCAACGTGCCCAAGCCCCCGCCCGGCCAGCCCACGCTGCTGACCTGGGACGAGGTCATCACCGCGTTCCACGAGTTCGGGCACGCGCTGCACGGGCTGCTCTCGGACGTGCGGTACCCGTCGCAGTCCGGCACCGAGGTGCCCCGCGACTTCGTCGAGTACCCCTCGCAGGTCAACGAGATGTGGGCGTGGGACCCGGCCGTGCTCGCCCGGTTCGCCGTGCACCACGAGACCGGCGAGCCCATGCCCGCGGCCTGGGTCGAGACGCTGCTGGCCGCCCGCCAGGACGGGGAGGGCTTCGCCACCACCGAGTACCTCGCCGCGGCGCTGCTCGACCAGGCCTGGTACCGGCTGGCCCCCGAGGACGTGCCGACCGACCCCGAGCAGGTGCTCGCGTTCGAGGCCGCCGCCCTGCGTGAGGCCGGCGTCGACCTGCGCACCGTCCCGCCGCGCTACCGCACGACGTACTTCAACCACGTCTTCGGCTCCGGGTACTCCGCCGGGTACTACTCGTACATCTGGTCCGAGGTCCTCGACGCCGACACCGTCACCTGGTTCGCCGAGAACGGCGGCCTGCGCCGCGAGAACGGCGACGCCTTCCGCGCCAAGCTCCTCGGCCGCGGCGGCTCCGTCGACCCCATGGAGGCGTTCGCCGACCTGCGCGGCCGCGCCCCCCGCATCGAGCCGCTGCTCGAGCGTCGCGGGCTGACCGGGGCCGAGGCACGGTGAGCGGCACCACCACCGCCGCGGACGAGGTCGTCGACGTCTGCCGCGAGCTCATCCGCTTCGACACCTCCAACCCCGGCGACGGCACCGGGCCGGGGGAGCGGGCCGCCGCCGAGTACGTCGTCGGCCTCCTGCAGGACGTCGGCCTCAAGCCCGAGCTGTTCGAGTCCGCGCCCGGGCGCGCCAACGTCGTCGTCCGGGTCGAGGGCGAGGACTCCTCGCGCCCCGCGCTCGTCGTCCACGGGCACCTCGACGTCGTGCCCGCGCACGCCCCCGACTGGAGCGTCGACCCCTTCGCCGGCGAGCTGCGCGACGGCCTCGTGTGGGGCCGGGGCGCCGTCGACATGAAGGACATGGACGCCATGGTCCTCACCGTCGTGCGGCAGATGGCCCGCGAGGGCCGCCGCCCCGCCCGGGACCTCGTCGTCGCGATGTTCGCCGACGAGGAGGCCGGCGGCCGGCAGGGCGCCCACTGGGCCGTCGAGCACCGCCCCGAGCTGTTCGCCGGCGCCACCGAGGCGATCAGCGAGGTCGGCGGGTTCTCGGTCGACGTCGCCGGGCAGCGGGTCTACCTGCTGCAGACCGCCGAGAAGGGCCTGGCGTGGCTCCGGCTGGTCGCGTCGGGGCGCGCCGGGCACGGGTCCCAGGTGCACACCGACAACGCGGTCGTGCACCTGGCCGAGGCGGTCGCCCGCATCGGCGCCCACCCCTGGCCCACCCACCTGACGCCCACCGTCCGCGCCCTGCTCGAGGGCGTGGCCGAGCTCACCGGGCTGCCGTTCGACCCCGAGGACCCCGCGGGCCTGGACGCGCTCGTCGACGCCCTCGGGCCCGCCGCCCGGTTCGTCGGGTCCACGCTGCGGCACTCCACGAACCCCACGCGCCTGGCCGCCGGGTACAAGGAGAACGTCGTGCCCGGCACCGCCACCGGCGTCGTCGACGGGCGCTTCCTGCCCGGGCGCTCCGAGGAGTTCGACGCGCAGGTCGCCGCGCTCGCGGGCCCGCACGTGCGGGTCGAGGACGTCGTGCGCGACACCGGCCTCGAGGTGCCCTTCGAGGGGGACCTCGTCGAGGCGATGGTCGCGGCCGTCACCGCGGAGGACCCGGGGGCGCACGTCCTGCCGTACATGCTCTCCGGCGGCACGGACAACAAGGCGCTCTCGCGCCTGGGCATCACCGGCTACGGGTTCGCCCCGCTGCGCCTGCCCGCGGACCTGGACTTCGCCGGCATGTTCCACGGCGTCGACGAGCGCGTGCCCGCCGACGCGCTCGTCTTCGGCACCCGCGTGCTGGACCGGCTGCTGCGGACCTGCTGACGACGCGTGCGCCCCGCCCGTGCGGCGGGGCGCACGCTCAACCCAGGGTCTCGACCAGCGTCGAGCGCACCCGGATGATCTTGCGCCGCAGCCACACCCGCCGCTCGCCGCCCGCGTACAGGCGGGTGCGCGCCAGCTCCCAGCGGCCGTACTCGGCCTCGTCGGTGAGCATGCGACGGGCGTCGTTGCGCGACGTCGTGCGGGGGATCGTCACGACCCGGTACTCGTACTGCGCCGCGCTCGTGCGTGCGGCGCGCGCCTGGTCCACCGCCATGCCTCACCCGTCCCTCGTCCTGGCGCCCCGGACCGGTCCACGGCCCGTGCCTCGGCCGTGCCGCCGGGGCGCTGCGTCCGTCGGCCGTCGGCCGCCCCTCGTCCCGTCGCAGGTCGGGCCGCACGGGCGGCGTGACGTGCGCGACGGGCCGAAGGACGCCCGACCGGTGCCATTGTGCCCCCGGCGGCGCTACCGTCATCGCATGACCGTGGACCCGCGCGCTGCCCTCGACCGACTGGTGGCCGCCCTCGAGGCGCACTTCAACGCCGTGGTGGCCAGGAAGGGCGACGACGACCCCGCGGTCGACGACGCGTACGACGTGCTCGCCGACGCCTTCGAGGTGTACGACGACGCGCTCGGCACCGTGCACGGCGAGGCCACGCCGTTCTACCTCGCCGAGGAGGACGACGAGGACGACGACCTGGACGAGGACGACCTCGACGAGGACGACCTCGACGACGACGTGGACCTCCAGCAGGTCTGACGGCCCGGGCCGCCCCTGCGGCGCGTCAGCGGGCGTCGAGGCGCTCGGGGTAGCCGAACGACGGTGCCGTGATCTCGTCGAGCGCCCGGACGATCTCGTCCGGGAGCTCGAGGTCGTCCGCGCCCAGCGCCACCCGCAGCTGGGCGGCCGTGCGGGCCCCGACGAGCGCCGACGCCACGCCCGGGCGACCCACCACCCAGGCGAGCGCGACCTCCAGGGGCTGCCGCTCCAGGCCCGCCGCGGCCGTGGCGACCGCGTCGACGACGCCCGCCGCGTCGGCCGTCAGGTACGGGCGCACGAAGCCCGCCAGGTGCGCCGACGCCGCCCGCGAGTCCGACGGGATCGTGCGCCGGTACTTGCCCGTCAGCACCCCGCGACCCAGCGGCGACCACGCCAGCAGACCCGCACCGAGGCCCGTGCACGCCGGCAGGACCTCGCGCTCGACGCCGCGCTGCAGCAACGAGTACTCGGCCTCGACGGCCGCCAGGCCCGGGTCGGGCTCCAGCAGCGTCGCCGCCCGCGCGACCTGCCACCCCGGGTGGTTCGCCAGGCCCACGTACCGGGCGCGACCGCTGCTGACGGCCAGGCGCATCGCCGAGACCGTCTCCTCCAGCGGCGTGCGCGCGTCCGGGGTCTGCACCAGCCACAGGTCGACCCGGTCCGTGCGCAGGCGCGCCAGCGAACGGTCCAGGGAGTCCAGCAGGGTGCCGCGCGAGGCGTCGACCACGCCGCCGTCGACCGTGCGCCGCACCCCGCCCTTGGTGCACAGCACCAGCTCGTCGCGCGCCACCACGTCGCCCAGCAGCGAGCCCAGCAGCTCCTCGGCACCGCCGTCCGCGTACGACGCCGACGTGTCGACCAGGGTGCCGCCCGCCTCGACGAAGTCGCGCAGCTGGTCCTTGGCCTCGTGGTCGTCGGTGTCGCGGGACCACGTCATGGTGCCCAGGCCGACCGACGAGACGCGCAGGCCCGTGCGGCCCAGCTGACGGTGCTCCATGGCTCGTCACCCTAGCCGCGGACCGCGCCCGCGCCGACGACCACGGCGCTAGGGTGTGCGCTCGTGGCAACAGGCATCGGCATCGGCGACGGCATCCTCCTCGGGCTGGTCCAGGGGCTGACCGAGTTCCTCCCGGTGTCCTCCAGCGCGCACCTGCGCATCATCGGCACCCTGCTCGGCTCCGACCCCGGGGCCGCGTTCACCGCCATCACCCAGCTCGGCACCGAGACCGCGGTGCTGCTGTACTTCCGGCGCGACATCAAGCGGATCGCGCTCGCGTGGTGGTTCGCGGTCCGCGGCGGCTACGGCGTGGACTGGCGCTCGCGGATCGGCATGCCCCACGGCCGCCCGCAGGACCACGACGCGCTCATGGCGTGGTTCATCGCGCTCGGCTCGGTGCCGATCGTCGTGCTGGGCCTGGCGTTCCAGGACGCGATCGAGGCCCCGTTCCGCAACCTGTGGCTCACGGTCGTCACGCTGTCGGTGTTCGGCCTGATCCTCGGCTGGGCGGACAAGTTCTCGATCCGGCGCCGGCCCCTCGAGGAGCTCACGCCCAGGCACGCGCTGGCGTTCGGGTTCTGGCAGGCCCTCGCCCTCGTCCCGGGCGTGTCCCGGTCCGGCGGCACCATCACCGGCGGTCTGCTCATGGGCTACACCCGCGAGGCCGCCGCCCGGTACTCGTTCCTGCTCGCGATCCCCGCGGTCTTCGGGTCGGGCCTGTACCAGCTGGTCAAGAGCCTCGGCGACTTCGGGCAGGCCGGGACCCCCGGCTTCGGCGTGACGCTGGTCGCGACGCTCGTGGCCTTCGTCATCGGGTACGTCGTGATCATCGCGTTCCTGAAGATCGTCTCGACGTTCAGCTACAAGCCGTTCGTCGTCTACCGGCTCGCGCTCGCCGCGCTCGTCGCGCTCCTGCTGATCACGGGCGTGCTGGAGCCCACCGCCGGCGCCGTCTGACCGGTCCTGCTGCCGGTCAGAGCCAGCCCGAACGGCGGAACAGGCCCCACAGCAGCACGCACAGCACGGCCATGCCACCCACGGCCACCGGGTAGCCCAGGGGCCACGCCAGCTCGGGCATGTGCCGGAAGTTCATGCCGTACACGCCCGCGACGAGCGTCGGCACCGCGACGATCGCCGCCCACGCGCTGATCTTGCGCATGTCCTCGTTCTGCCGCACGGAGACCTGCGCCAGGTGCACCGCGAGCATGTCGCCCAGCAGCGAGTCGTGCGCCTGCAGGTGCCGGTCGGCCCGGTCGACAGCCACCTGCACGCGACGCAGCCAGTCCGGCTGCCGGTGGGCCGCGTCCCCGTCGAGGACCTCCTCGACCAGCTCGCCCAGGTGGGTGCCCAGCGGGGCGAGGGCACGACGGGCCTCGGCGATCTCCCGCTTGAGCGCGTAGAGCCGGTCGAGCGCGTCGGCGGCCGGGCGCTCGCTCAGCACGAGGCGCTCGACGTCGCCGACCGCGTCACCCACGGCCAGCTCGAGCTCGGCACCGCGGCCCGCGAGCGTCAGCAGCACCGCCGCGAGCACCGCACGCACCCCGTGCTCGCCCGAGGCGCGGCGCCCGTGCGTCAGACGGTCCACGGTCGCGGACACGACACCCGCGTCGCCGTCCTCGGCCGTCACCACCACGTCGTCGCGCACCACGACCACCACGCGGCCCGTCCGCACGTCCCACGAGGTGTCCACCCACGTCAGCGTCGGCGCCGTCAGGAGCAGACCGCCCCCCGGCAGCCGCTCGGCCCGGGCCCGCAGCCGCGGGTGCTCCGTCGTCGGCAGGGGGGCCTCGGCCTGCACCGTCGAGGCCCGGACGGTCTCGACGGTGCGCACGTCCGTGCCGACCGCCGCGAGCGCGTCGGCGACGTCGGCCACGTCGACGACCGTGAGCCACGTCGCCCCGCGGGCCGCCGCCTCGCCGGGGCGGACCGCCGGGTCGTCCAGCGGCACCCACGTGCCCGCGACCCCCTCCACCCAGCCCCGGGCGCCGGCCGGTGCCCCGGCCGGCGCGTCGTCGGGCGCCGCGTCCTCGTCGGGCAGCACCCCCGGGCGCACCGGTCCGTCGTCGTGGTCGTCGGGCGCGCTCGCGGTCACCGGGACATTGTGCGCCCGGGGTGGGCGCGGGGGCCGGTTAGGCTTCCGGCGTGCTCACCTGGCCTGCGCCCCAGATCCCCCGGCTCCCCGGGCGCGGCGGACCCGTCCGCGTGCTCGACACCGCCAGCGGCCAGGTCGTCGAGGCCGCGACCGGCCCCGTGGCCAGCCTGTACGTGTGCGGGATCACCCCCTACGACGCGACGCACCTCGGCCACGCCGCCACGTACGTCGCCTTCGACGTCCTCGGCCGGGCCTGGCGCGACGCCGGCCTGCAGGTGCGGTACGCGTCCAACGTCACCGACGTCGACGACCCCCTGCTCGAGCGCGCCACGGCCACCGGCGTCGACTGGCGCGACCTCGCCGTCGAGCAGACCGCCCTCTTCGCCGCGGACATGACCGCCCTCGGCGTCGTCCCGCCCGACGTCTACCAGGGCGTCGTCGAGAGCGTCCCGCAGATCGCCGCGGCCGTCGTCGCGCTGCTCGACACCGGGGCCGCGTACCGGGTGCCCACGCCCGACGCGGACGGTGACGACGTGTACGCCGACCTGTCCGCCGACCCCCGCTTCGGCTCCGTCAGCGGCCTGCCCGACGGCACGATGCGCGCGCTGAGCGCCGAGCGCGGCGGCGACCCCGACCGCCCCGGCAAGCGGTCGCCCCTCGACCCGCTGCTGTGGCGCGCCGCCCGCACCGGCGAGCCCGCGTGGGACGCCCCCGGCCTGGACCGCGGCCGCCCCGGGTGGCACGTCGAGTGCGCCGTCATCGCCCAGGGCGGCCTGGGCGTCCCCTTCGACGTGCAGGGCGGCGGGTCGGACCTGGCGTTCCCGCACCACGAGATGAGCTCCTCGCACCTGCGCCTGCTCGACGCCGGGCGGTCCGCCGCCCGGCACGTGCACGCCGGCATGGTCGGGTACGAGGGGCACAAGATGAGCAAGTCCCGCGGCAACCTCGTGCTCGTCTCGCGCCTGCTCGCCGACGGCGTCGAGCCGATGGCCGTGCGCCTGGCCGTGCTCGCGCACCGCTACCGCGACGACTGGGAGTGGACCCCGGCGGGCCTCGCCGAGGCCGAGCAGCGGCTGGTCACGTGGCGGCGCGCCCTGTCCGGCAACGGCGGTCCCGCCGCCGAGCCCGTGCTGGCCGCCGTGCGCGCCGCCGTCGCCGACGACCTCGACACCCCGACGGCTCTCGCGGCCGTCGACGCGTGGGCCGCGCGCTCGATCACCGGCGCCGGGCCCCTCGAGGAGGGCGCGCCGGGCGTCGTGGCCCGCACGGTCGACGCGCTGCTCGGCGTCCGGATGTGACGACCGCTCAGCCGCCGGTGCCCTTGTCGCGCCGGCGCAGGTAGCGCTCGAACTCCTGCGCGATGGCCTCGCCGCTGGCCTCGGGCAGCTCGGCGGTGTCCTTGGCCTCCTCGAGCTGGCGCACGTACTCGCCGATCTCGGCGTCCTCGCCCGCGAGCTCGTCCACGCCGCTCTGCCAGGCGAGCGCGTCCTCGGGCAGCTCGCCCATGGCCACGGGCTCGCCGAGGAGCTGCTCGACCCGGTGCAGGATCGCCAGCGTCGCCTTGGGCGACGGCGGGTGCGCCACGTAGTGCGGCACGGCCGCCCACAGCGACAGCGCGCGCAGGCCCCGGGCCGCGGCCTCGTGCTGCAGCACCCCGACGATCCCCGTGGGGCCCTCGTACGTGTTGGGCTCCAGCCCGAGCATCTCGCGGACCGCGACGTCCTCGCTGGTCGCGTTCACCGGGATGGGCCGGGTGTGCGGCACGTCCGCGAGGAGCGCGCCGACCGTGACGACGGTCTTCACGCCCAGGCCCTGCGCGATGTCGAGGATCTCCCCGCAGTAGCGGCGCCACCGCATCGACGGCTCGATGCCGTGCACCAGCACGACGGTGCGGCTCGTGCGCGGCGTGGTCGTCACCGCGACGGCCGTCGTGGGCCAGGTGATCTCGCGGTTGCCGTCGGGGCCGACGGCGATCACCGGGCGGTTCACCTGGAAGTCGTGGTACTCCTCGGGGTCGAGCTCGTCGACCTGCTCCGCGCCCCACGTGTCGTGCAGGTGCTCCAGCGCCTGGCTGGCGGCGCCGCCCGCGTCGTTCCACCCCTCGAACGCCGCGAGCAGCACGGGCTCGCGGGCCGGCAGGTCGGGCCGGCGCGGTTCCAGGTCGGGTCCGGGGTGCTCGCTCACCGCACCAGCCTAGGGTCCCGCACCGTCGCGGGCCTGGTCATCGGCCCGCGCGAGCCGCCACCCGTGCTGGACAGACGACCAGGAAGCCTCAAGCCCGACCCGTCGACGGTCGATGGACGGGTGAAGAAGCCCGGTCGAGCAGCGGTGAACGGAGTCCGAGCGTGCCCGAACGCGTCGTGCGGCTGGCCGAGGAGGTCGGCCAGGTCACCGGCCAGACCATGCAGGGGATCGAGCAGGTCGCCAGGAGCACCAAGATGCTCGCCCTCAACGCCCTCATCGAGTCGGCCCGGGCGGGGGAGCGCGGCGCCGGGTTCGCGGTCGTGGCCCGCGAGGTCAGCGAGGTCGCCGACCGGGCGCGGACCCTGTCCGAGGACCTGTCAGGCGAGCTGCGCCCCCGCATCGCCGAGCTCACCGAGCTCGGCCACCAGCTCGTGGCCCGCGTGCGCGGGCAGCGCCTCGCCGACCTGGCGCTCAACGCCATCGAGATCGTCGACCGCAACCTGTACGAGCGCTCGTGCGACGTGCGGTGGTGGGCCACCGACGCCGCCGTCGTCGACGCGCTCGCCCCCGGCGCCCCCGCAGCGGCCGCGACGTTCGCCGGGCAGCGTCTCGGCGTCATCCTGCGCAGCTACACCGTGTACCTCGACCTGTGGCTCGCCGACGCGCACGGGCGCGTCGTCGCGCACGGGTCGTCGACGCGGGCCCGCGACGCCGTCGGCTCTGACGTGTCCGGGCAGGCGTGGTTCCGGGCCGCCATGGCCACCCGCGACGGCGACGACTACGCGGCCCTCGACGTCGAGCAGCACGCCGCCCTCGGCGCGACCACCGCCACCTACGCCACCGCCGTCCGCGAGGGCGGGCGCGCCGACGGTCGGCCCGTGGGTGCGCTCGGTGCGTTCTTCGACTGGGAGCACCAGGCGCAGACCATCGTCGAGGGGGTCCGTCTGACGCCCGCGGAGCGCGACAGCACCCGCGTGCTCCTGCTCGACCGCGACGGCCTCGTGCTCGCCGCCTCCGACCGCGTCGGCGTGCTGCACGAGCGGGTCGCGCTGCGCACCGACGGGCAGGCCAGCGGCACGTACACCGCGGACGGCACGACCGTCGGGTTCGCCCTCACCCCCGGCTACGAGACCTACCCGGGCCTCGGCTGGTACGGCGCCCTCGTCCAGCGGCACTGACGGCCTCCTCCGACCTCGGCGGCGCCGGCACGTAGGGTCGTCACGCCCGCAACGCGCCGACGACGGAGGACCCCACCCGTGGCACCAGCACGCGACCACCGCACGCCCGACGACCTGCCCGCCGCGGTGCTGTGGGACATGGACGGCACGCTCATCGACTCCGAGCCGCACTGGATGGTCGCGGAGACCGAGCTCGTCGAGGCGCATGGCGGGGTGTGGACCCGCGACGACTCGGTGTCGATGATCGGCTCGTCGATGGACGTGGCCGCCGCACGGCTGCGCGAGCGCGGCGTGGCGCTGAGCACGGCGCAGATCGCCGACGCGCTCAACACGTCCGTCGCGGCGGCGATCGCCGCGGGCGTCCCGTGGCAGCCGGGTGCACGCGAGCTCGTCGAGGCCCTCGCCGCCGCGGGCGTCCCGCAGGCCCTCGTCACGTCGTCGTACCGGGTGCTCGCGGAGCCGTTCGCGCAGGCCGTCGGACTCTTCGACGTCGTCGTCGCCGGCGACGACGTGACCCGCCCCAAGCCGGACCCCGAGCCCTACCTCACGGCCGCTGCACGGCTCGGGGTCGACCCCCGCGCGTGCGTCGCCCTCGAGGACTCCGTCTCCGGCCTCGCGTCCGCGGTCGCGTCGGGCGCCCATGTCGTGGCCGTGCAGCTCATCGCGCCGGTCGACCCGCCGGCCGGGGTCTCGCGCACCACCACGCTGCGCGGCGTGACGGTCGCCGACCTGGCCCGGGTCGCGTCCGGGCAGCTGCTCGACCGGCGGGCGGCCTGAGCGCCGCCGCCGCGCGGGTCAGTCGGGGAGCACGCCGATCGCGCGCTGCACCGCCGCCGGCTCGACCGGCGGCGGCGTGCCGCCGAACTCCGGGCACAGGTCGCGGAACGAGCACCAGTCGCACAGCTTCGACCGGCGCGTCGGCCAGGATCCCGAGCGTGCCGTGTCCTCGATGCCCGCCCAGATCGACCGTACGCGCTGCTCCAGCGTGAGCATCTCCGCCTCGGTGGGCTCGTGCGAGACCACCACCCCGTCGCCCAGGTACTCCAGCTGCAGCCGCTTGGGCAGCACGCCGCGCGTCTTCCACACCACGTACGCGTAGAACCGCATCTGGAACAGGGCCGAGCTCTCGTAGCCCGCCCGCGGCGACCTCCCGGTCTTGTAGTCCACCACCCGCACCCAGCCGTTCGGCGCGACGTCGACCCGGTCGATCACGCCGCGCAGCTGCGGCCCACCGTCCAGGTCCACGCGCACCTGCAGCTCGCGGGCCCGCGGCTCCAGCCGGGTGGGGTCCTCCAGCGTGAAGTACGTCTCCAGCAGCCGCCCGGCCGTCGCGAGCAGCGCCAACCGCTCCTCGTCCTGCGCCACCAGGTCCGCGTACGCCGCCGAGCCGGCCTCCAGCACCGCCCATGCCGGCTCCACCAGCGCCTTGGCCGCGTCGACGGTGCGGTCGGCCGCCGGCAGGTCGAACAGCTGCTCGAGCACCGCGTGCACCAGCGTCCCGCGCGCCGCCGCCGTCGACGACGGCTCGGGCAGCCGGTCCACCACCCGCAGGCGGAACAGCAGCGGGCACTGCAGGAAGTCGTTGGCCCGCGACGGCGACAGCCCCGGCACCCGCGGGCTCGCCTGCGGGTCCGGCCCGACGGTCTCGACGCTGCCCTGCACGTCCTGGCCCCGCACGTCCACGCTCACGCGACGAGGGTAGGCGCCACGACCCACACCCCCGACCAGCCCCGCCACCGACGCCCCGGTCAGCGGCGACCGTAGGCTGGGCCCGTGAACGCAGCGCGCCCCGAGCGTCCCTCCGGCTGGGTGCTCGGGCACGTGGCCGGCGCCCCCGTCGTGCTCGCCCCGAGCTGGCTCCTCGCCGCCGTCGTCCTCACCGTGCTGTTCGCGCCCAACGTCAGCGCCTGGACCGGGCAGACCGGCACTCTCACGTACGTCGTCGCGCTCGCCTTCGTCGTCCTGCTGTTCGCCTCGGTGCTCGTGCACGAGCTCGCGCACGGGCTCGTCGCCCGCGCCCGCGGCCAGCAGCCGCACGCGTTCGTCCTGACGCTCTGGGGCGGGCACACGACCTTCGGCGGCGCCGCACCCACCCCCGCGACCACCGCGCTCGTCGCCATCGTCGGACCCCTCGCCAACATCGTCCTCGCCGTGCTCTTCCTCGTCGCCGGCCGCGCCGTCGGCGGCGACGTGCTGCTCGGCATGCTGCTGCTGTCCGGCGCCGTCGCCAACGGCTTCGTCGCCGCGTTCAACCTCGTCCCCGGCCTGCCGCTCGACGGCGGCCGCGTGCTCGAGGCCGGGGTCTGGGCCGCCACCGGCGACCGGCACCGCGGCACCGTCGTCGCCGGCTGGGCCGGGCGGCTCGTCGCCGTCGGCGTCGTCCTCGTCGCGCTCGGCAACCCCCTCCTCGCGGGGCGCACCCCCGACCTCGTCACGGTCGCCTGGGCCGCGCTCGTCGGGGCCTTCCTGTGGTCCGGCGCCACCGGCGCGATCCGCGGCGCGCGCACCGGCCGCGCCGTCGACGCCCTCACCGTCCAGCGCGTCGGCAGCCCCGCCACGGCCGTCGGCGCCCGCGCGTCCCTGGCCGAGGCCCGTGCCGCCGCGGCGGCCGCCGGCGTCGCCGACGTCGTCGTCGTCGCGCCCGACGGGCGCCCGGCCGCGTACGTCGACCCCGCCGCGGCCGCGTCGGTCCCGCCCGCGCTCGCGGGGACCACGGCCGTCGGGGCGGTCAGCGCGCCGCTGCCGGTCGGCACCACCGTCGACGGGGCGCTCGTCGGGCAGGCGCTGCTGCACGCGCTGAGCGCCGCGTCCGCGCACGGTCCGGTGCTCGCCGCGACCGTCGAGGGGCGCGTCGTGGCGCTCGTGCGGGCCAAGGACGTCGTCGCGGCGCTGCGCGGCTGACGACGGCGTCGACCGGGCCGCGTCCGGTCGCGCGGTCGTGGTGTGCCGGGGCGTGCGTGCTCGCCGCCTAGACTCGTGCCACGTGACCCACGACGCGACCGTCCCGCCCGCACCGACCGGCGCCGCCCTGCGTCGCGGGCCCCTGCGCGTCGGCGAGCGCGTCCAGCTGACCGACCCGCGCGGACGCCTGCACACGATCACCCTGCAGCCCGGCGGCACGTTCCACACGCACAAGGGCTGGTTCCGCCACGAGGAGCTCATCGACCAGCCCGAGGGTGTCGTCGTGCGCACCAGCTCGGGCATCGAGTACCTCGCGCTGCGGCCCCTGCTCTCGGACTACGTCCTGTCGATGCCGCGCGGCGCCGCCGTGGTGTACCCCAAGGACGCGGGCCAGATCGTCACGATGGCCGACATCTACCCGGGTGCCACGGTCGTCGAGGCCGGCGTCGGCTCGGGCGCGCTCACGCTGTCGCTGCTGCGGGCCGTCGGCGACGGGGGGCGGGTGCACTCGGTGGAGCGTCGCGACGACTTCGCGGCGGTCGCCCGGGGCAACGTCGAGGCGTTCTTCGGCGGCCAGCACCCCGCGTGGCGGCTGCACACCGGCGACCTGGCGGACGTGCTGCCGACGATCGCGGAGCCGGGCACCGTCGACCGGGTCGTGCTCGACATGCTCGCGCCGTGGGAGAACCTCGACGCGGTCGCGCACGCCCTGGCGCCCGGCGGGGTGCTCATCGGGTACGTCGCCACGGCCACGCAGCTGTCCCGGCTCGCGGAGGACGTGCGCACCGACGGCCGGTACACCGAGCCGCAGGCGTGGGAGTCGATGGTCCGCGGCTGGCACCTCGAGGGCCTGGCCGTCCGCCCGCAGCACCGGATGATCGGGCACACCGGGTTCCTGCTCACCACGCGGCGGCTCGCGGATGGCGTCGTCGCCCCCGAGCGCCGGCGGCGGCCCGCGAAGGGCTCGTACCCGGTGGCCGGCGACGGCACGCCGGTCGTCGAGGACGACGCCTGGACGCCCGAGGCGCTGGGCGAGCGCGCCGTCTCCGACAAGAAGGTCCGCCGCGTGCGCCGCGACCTCGGGGTCGCCGACGACGCCTGAGGTGTCCGCGGGTCGGTCACGACGCGCGCCCGCGCGGCGGACGGGCCAGGGTTGACACCGCTGGTTAGGGTCGTCGGACCAGCAGGCACAGCGGCGTGCACGGTGGACCCGGAGGGCAGGGCGACGCAGCGGAGGGGCGAGACCATGACGGAACCTTCTGGACGTGACCTGCAGCGCGAGCTCACGGTGCTCGCGGCGAAGAACGAGCGCCTCAGCGAGGCGCTGGTAGCCGCACGCGAGCAGATCCTCGAGCTCAAGCGCCAGGTGGACGACCTCGCCAAGCCGCCGGGGACGTACGCGACGTTCCTCGGCGCACGGCCGGACGGCACGGTCGACATCGTCTCGGCGGGCCGCAAGATGCACGTGGGCGCGAGCCCGACGCTCGACGTCCACCGCCTGCGCCCCGGCCAGGAGGTCATGCTCAACGAGGCCCTCACGGTCGTCGAGGCCGGCGGGTACGAGAAGGTCGGCGAGATCGTCACCGTCAAGGAGGCCCTCGGCGACGGCCGCGTGCTCGTCGTGGGCCGCGGCGACGAGGAGCGGGTCGTGCGGCTCGCAGGCCAGGTCGCCGACGCGAACGTGCGGGTCGGGGACGCGCTGACCATCGACTCGCGCAGCGGGTTCGTCTTCGAGGTCATCCCGCGGGCCGAGGTGGCCGAGCTGGTGCTCGAAGAGGTCCCCGACATCGACTACACCGACATCGGCGGGCTGGGGCCGCAGATCGAGACGATCCGCGACGCCGTCGAGCTGCCGTTCCTGCACCCCGAGCTGTTCCGCGAGCACGGGCTCAAGCCGCCCAAGGGCGTGCTGCTGTACGGGCCTCCCGGCTGCGGCAAGACCCTCATCGCCAAGGCGGTGGCGCACTCGCTCGCGGCGACGGCGGCGGCGGCGCGCGGCGAGGAGGTCACCGACGCCCGCAGCTACTTCCTCAACGTCAAGGGCCCGGAGCTGCTCAACAAGTACGTCGGCGAGACCGAGCGGCACATCCGCCTGATCTTCGCCCGCGCCCGCGAGAAGGCGTCGCAGGGGCATCCCGTCGTGGTGTTCTTCGACGAGATGGAGTCGCTGTTCCGCACCCGCGGCACGGGCGTCTCCTCCGACGTCGAGACGACGATCGTGCCGCAGCTGCTCTCGGAGATCGACGGCGTCGAGCGCCTCGAGAACGTCATCGTCATCGGCGCCTCGAACCGCGAGGACATGATCGACCCCGCGATCCTGCGGCCCGGGCGGCTCGACGTGAAGATCAAGATCGAGCGCCCCGACGCCGAGGGCGCCCGCGAGATCTTCGCCAAGTACCTCACGGCCGGCCTGCCGATCCACGCCGACGACGTCGCCGAGCACGGCGGCTCCGTGACCGCCGCGGTCGAGGCGATGATCCGCCGGGTGGTCGAGCGCATGTACTCCGAGGCCGACGAGAACCGGTTCCTCGAGGTCACCTACGCCAGCGGCGACAAGGAGGTCCTGTACTTCAAGGACTTCAACTCCGGCGCGATGATCCAGAACGTCGTCGACCGGGCCAAGAAGTCCGCGATCAAGGACTTCCTGGCCACCGGTCAGCGCGGCATCCGCGTGGACCACCTGCTGACGGCGTGCGTCGACGAGTTCAAGGAGAACGAGGACCTGCCGAACACGACCAACCCCGACGACTGGGCGCGGATCTCGGGCAAGAAGGGCGAGCGGATCGTCTTCATCCGCACGATCGTCCAGGGCAAGAAGGGCGTCGACACCTCCCGCACCATCGAGAACGTCACCAGCACCGGCCAGTACCTCTGAGGGGCGCCGGTCCGCCCGCTGGTCGTCGCGCTGCGCGGGCGGCACCGGCGCCTAGGGTGGTCGCGTGACGGTGACGCGCGTGATGGGCCTCGAGACCGAGTACGGGGTGCTCCAGCCCGGACGTCCGATGGCCAACCCGATGCTGCTGTCCTCGCACGTGGTGGCGGTGCACGCCGCGGCCCGCGACTCGGGTCGCTCGCGCGCACGGTGGGACTACGACGACGAGGACCCCCTGCACGACGCCCGCGGCTTCCACCTGCAGCGGGCCTCGGCCCACCCGTCGCTGCTGACCGACGACCCGCAGGCCCCGGCGCCCTCGGGCGACGGGCCGCAGGAGATGCCGCGCTCGACGGTCGAGGAGTACGAGGACCCGGGCGCGGCCAACGTCATCCTCACCAACGGTGCACGCCTGTACGTCGACCACGCCCACCCCGAGTACTCCACCCCCGAGGTCACGACCCCGCTCGACGCGGTGCGGTGGGACCGGGCGGGGGAGATGGTGATGCTCGGGTCGGTGCGTGCGCTCGCGTCGACGGCCGCGCTGCCGGACGTCGCGCTGTACAAGAACAACGTCGACGGGAAGGGCGCCACGTACGGCACGCACGAGAACTACCTCGTCGAGCGGGCCGTGCCGTTCGGGGACCTCGTGCGGTCGCTGACGCCGTTCTTCGTCACCCGGCAGGTCTTCACCGGTGCCGGCCGGGTGGGGCTGGGGCAGCGCGGGGAGACGCCGGGGTTCCAGCTGTCGCAGCGCGCCGACTACGTGGAGGCCGAGGTCGGGCTCGAGACGACGCTGCGCCGGCCCATCGTCAACACCCGCGACGAGCCGCACGCCGACCCGGTGCGCTGGCGCCGGCTGCACGTCATCGTCGGCGACGCCACGATGCTCCAGGTCGCGACGTACCTCCGGCTGGGCACGACGTCGCTCGTGCTGTGGCTCGTCGAGCAGGCCGCGGCGTCCGACGGGCCCGCGCGGGCCGCGCTGCGTGACGTCGACGCCCTCGCCCTGCGGGACCCGGTCGGGTCGGTGCACGCGGTCAGCCACGACCTGACCCTCACCGAGCGCCTCGAGCTCGCCGACGGTGGGCGCCTGACCGCGCTGGAGGTCCAGCGCGTGTACCTCGACGCCGTGCGGACCGCCCTGGACGCGACGGGGGAGGCGCCCGACGAGCAGACCGCCGACGTCGTGGGCCGCTGGGCGTCGTTGCTGGACCGGCTGGCGACCGACCCGGCGTCGTGCGCGCGCGAGGTCGAGTGGCTCGCCAAGATGCGGCTGCTGGAGGGCATGCGGCGCCGCGACCACCTCGACTGGGACCACCCGCGCCTGGCTGCCGTCGACCTGCAGTGGTCCGACGTGCGGCCCGAACGCGGGCTCTACCACCGGCTGGTCGCCGCCGGTGCGGTCGACCTGCTGGTCACCGAGGAGCAGGTCCGTGACGCGGTCGTGCACCCGCCGCAGGACACCCGCGCGTACTTCCGCGGTGAGGCCGTCGCCCGGTACGGGCCCCACGTGTCGGCCGCGAGCTGGGACTCCGTCGTCTTCGACGTGCCGGGCGCGCAGACGCTGCAGCGGGTGCCCATGCGCGACCCCCTGCGGGGCACGCGGGCGCACGTCGGCGAGCTGCTCGACCGCAGCCCCGACGCCGCGACGCTCCTCGCCGGGCTCGGCGGGTAGCGGGCCGGCAGCGACCGCTCAGCGCATCGCGCCCACGAGCCGCACCGCCTCACGGGCCTGCTGGACGCGTCGCTCGTACGTCAGCCCGAGGCCGAGGACGGCCGCACCGCCGACGGCGAGCAGGACCCACCCGTCCACGCGGGCGAGCGCGGACGCCGCGACCGGGCTGAGCACGACCGCGAGCGCGGCGAGGGTCGCGGCCGCACCGAGCAGGAACGGTGCCTGCGCCCGGGCCAGCGCGCCCCCGACGGTCGCGCCCACCGCGAGCGCCAGCACCAGCGCCACGCGCCACGGCGCGGGCGCTGCCACGAGCGCGAGCAGCGGGGCGCCGAGCAGCAGCATCAGCGGTGCCCCGAGCACGGTCCACGACGACGACCGGTCGGGCTGCCACCGGCGGACCGCCAGGGCCGTGGTCACGGCACCGAGCAGGACGAGCGGCACGTCGGCGGGCTCGGGACCGCCGCGGCCGGCCGCGACGAGCGCCCCGGCTACCGCCACGCCGACGGCGACGAGCACGTGGTGCCGATCGCGCGCCAGGTGCGCGAGCACCGACCCCGCCGCCAGCACCGCGTAGGCGCGGACCGTGCCGGTGGCCCCGGGGCCGGCGGCGACGAGCGTCGGCACGGCCGCGAGGGTCGCCAGCACGGCGAGCGCGGGCCACGGGACGGCGCGCCGGGACCCCCACCACGCGAGAGCGGCGCCACCCGCGACGACGACCGCGCCGAGGGAGACGACCTCGACACCGACGGGGGCGGGTGTCCCTGGTCCGGTGGCACGCACGGCGGCCTGCGACCACGGCCCGAGGGCGGCGAGCGCGGCAGCGGCGGCGGCCAGCGTGCGGCGCACGACGGGTCCGTCGACCGCGGCCCAGGTCGGGCGGGTCGCCGGTGCGGGCGGTGCGCCGGTGCGGTCCGCGGCCCGGGCCAGCACGAGCAGCAGTGCCCCGCCGGCCAGCCAGAGCGCGTCGCGACCGGGGGTGTCGCGCACGCCGAGCGTCGCCGCGGCGGCGACCAGGCCGACCAGCAGCCACCCGGCGGGTGCGGCGCCCCGGCGGACGGCCGCGGTCACGGCGGCGAGCGTCAGGGTGGCCAGCACGGCCGCCGGGGCGTCGCGCAGCCCGGGCACGGCCGCGGCCGTGGCCAGCGCGGTGATCACGGCGACGGCGACCCCGAGGTCGCCCAGGCGGGGGCGGCGGTCGGACCCGGGCACCGGCCCCTGCGCGGGGCGAGGTCCGGTGCGCCGGCCCGTGGCCGCCCCGAGGAGCGTCGCGGCTGCGGCGAGGACGGCGAGGACCCCCAGGCGGACGGCGTCCGGGAGGGGTGTGGCGGGCAGGGCGGTGGTGCTCGGGGCGGCTGCGGCCAGGCACGTCGGCAGCACGGCCGCCGCGAGGACGACCCACGGCGCGGCGACGGCCGTCCGGGCCCCGGCGGGCGGGGGGAGCCGGACGAGGACCGTCGCGCAGACGGCCAGGCCGACGGCCGCGGCGACCGCCCACGGCTCGACGAGCGGGCTCCCGTCGGCGAGCACGGGGACGGAGGGCGGCAGGGGGCCGCCCGCGGCGGGCGCGAACGCCCGGCGCAGCGGGGCGAGCGCGATCAGGACGGCGGCGAGCGCGGCGATCCCCGCCGCCAGCGGCGCGGGCGTACGGCGCGCGAGCAGGTGCGCCCCGGCCACGAGGAGGGCGGCGGCCACGGTCGCGACGGCGACGCGGTCGACGAGGACGGCGCCCACGGGCAGCGGTGCGACGAGCACGGCGGTCGGTGCGGTCGCCAGGGCCAGCCCGCCGACGACCTGCCCCGCGGCGGCACGCGACCCGCGGAGCGCGGACCTGGTGGTCGCGGCGGCGAGGACCAGCCCCGGCGGCACGACGTACGGTTCGACCAGCACGGTGCCCTGGACGCCGAGGGTGACCCACCAGGCGCTGCTGCCGAGGGCGAGTGCGAGCCAGCCGGCTGCGCGCCGGTCGCCCTGGAGCGCCCACGCGCCGGCGGTGACGGACGCCAGGACGAGGACCACGACGACCGTGGTGGCCGACACCCCGGCGGCGACGGCGACCGCGACGGCGAGCACCGACCACCCGGCGGCCTCGGCCAGGGGCCGGCCGGCGGCACCCGCGCGGCGCAGGGTGAGGTGGGCCGTGAGGACGCCTGCCGCCCCGAGGGCGGCCGCCAGCACGACGGCGCCGGCGGCAGGAGGCACGTCGAGCAGCGCGTGGACGGTGGCGACGCCGAGCGCGGCCACAGGGGCGACGGTGGCGGCGCCGACGGGCCCGGCCGTGGTGCCCCAGGCGGGGCCGCGGCGGAGCAGCTGGAGCGCGACGGCGAGCACGACGGCGGCGGCGGCGAGCACCGTCACGGCACCGGCTCCGGCGGTGCCCGAGCCGACGAGCTGGGCGGTGCCGGCCGCCCAGGCGACGGCGGGCACGGTCCCGGCGGCGGCGACGGCGGCGACCTGCTCGGTCCGTGCGGCGCGTGCGGCGTGCGCGCGGACGGCCAGGCCGGCGCCGACGAGCGCCGCGGCCCCGGCGGTGGTCACCGGCGCGACGAGGCCTGCCGCGTCGCCCGCGCGCACCAGTGCGACGAGCAGCAGGGCCGCCGCGCCGAGCGTCGAGGCCGCGTCGGCCGGGCCGCTGCCGGTGCCGGTGCGGTGCTCGGCGTCCGGGACCCGCGGCGGCACCCAGGTGCGCGCCAGGACGACGAGGAGTGCGGCGCCGCTCAGCGCGACCGCGCCCCAGGCGGGGTCCGTGCCGGCACCGAGCACGGCGGCGACCGCGGCCGCAGCAGCACCCGCGCGCGCGGTCGACGCCCGGACCCGTCCGCCGCGAGCCGCCGTGAGCAGCGCGACCGCGACCGCGACCTCGCCGACGACGAGGGGCGCCGCGCCCCCGGGCAGGGGCGCCACCGCAGGCAGGCAGACGAGCAGCAGCAGGCCCGTGACGGCGCGCACGAACGTCCCGGCACGGGCCCGGCCCGCACCGGACCGTGCGGCGAGCGTCGCGGTGCCCACGGTGACGAGGACGACGACGAGGGCGGCGCCCGTGGCGGGCGACCACGGCGGTCCCCAGGCCGACGGCACCCACGACGTCGCGTCGGCCGGTGCGGGACCCTGGGCGAGCCGACCCAGCACGGCGAGGACCAGGACCAGCGCCCCGGCCAGGGCACCAGGGGCGGCCGCGGCGACCGCACCGGCGGTCACGTGCCGGAGCAGCGGCCACCGCCCGCCCGCCCGGGACCCGGCGACCGCCGTGGCTGCCAGGGCCGCGGCCGGCACGAGCAGCGCCACGGCGCAGCCCAGCAGCAGCGCGCCCGCCGTGCCGACGCCGGCACCCAGCGTCGCGCCAGCCCCGGCGGACCCGGCGGCGGCGACCGCGGCGACGCCGGTGGCGACCGACCACGTCGCGGCCCAGGGCCCCGCACCCGGGGTCCCGCCCGCCGGCGTGCTGCTGACCGGGGCGGCCGCGGCACGGTGGTCGCGCAGGTCGACGACCGCCTGGGCGGCCAGCGCGGCACCGGTCAGGGCCAGGGCGCCGGTCGCGGCCCACGGCGCCTCGCCCGCCAGGGCCTGGACGCCGGCGGTCGCCGCGGCCAGGGCGAGCCCGGCCGGGACGAGGGCCGCCGCGGCCGCCTGCAGCACGCGTCGCTCCGGCGTGCGGGCGGGCGCGGGCAGCGCTGCCCGCAGCAGGCCCAGGGAGCCGGCACCGGCCAGCAGCGCGGCGGCGGACGCGGGCGTGCCGACGGCGGGCAGCCAGGCCAGCGGTGCGGCGGGGACCAGCATGGCAGCGGCGAGCGCCCCCACCCGGACCCGGGACGCCCGGGACCACGCGCCCAGCAGCACCGCGCTCGCCGCCAGCGACACCCCGGCCTGCGTGGTGGCGGGCCCGAGCACCAGGGTGCCGGTGGCGCGCAGCGCCCACGCGTCGAGCAGGAGCAGCACCACGGCGATCGCGCCCACCGCCTCCGCACCGTGCACGAGCCCGCGGCGGCGCAGCAGCGACGCGAGCGCGAACACCACGAGCGTCCCGCCGCCGACGACCGCGGCACGGGCGGGGAGCGTCATGACGTCCCACGCGAAGACGAGGAACGTCAGGCTGGCCGCCGCGAGGAGCCCGGCGCCGACCACCTGCAGCACGGTCTGCACGCGCCACGACGCGCGGGCGGGGGACGGCACCGGGCGCGCGGGCGGCGT
This sequence comes from Cellulomonas sp. SLBN-39, assembly GCF_006715865.1. NCBI lineage: Bacteria > Bacillati > Actinomycetota > Actinomycetes > Micrococcales > Cellulomonadaceae > Cellulomonas > Cellulomonas sp. SLBN-39. The sequence continues at coordinate 3,398,632 of NZ_VFOA01000001.1, forward strand.
GGTGGGGGCCGCCGGTGCGGCGGGGGCGGCCGGCACGGTGCCCGTCGGTGCGGCGACGGGCCGCGACGGAGCAGGGGTCGGGGGAGCGAACGGAGCCGGGGGTACCGGCCGGTGGGTGGGCGACGTGGCGCTCGGCGTCGCCGTGGAACCGGGGTGGGCCGGCGGGGCCACGACCGGCCGGACGGCGGGCGCCACCACCGCAGGTGCGGCGGCGCGCAGCTCGGCGATCGTCTCGGCGCGGCGGCGCAGCGCCTGCGCGGCGGCCTGGCTGTCGGCCCACAGCCTGCTCGCCACCGGGCCCGTCACGTCCAGCCCGCAGGCGGCGCACCGCGTCGACCCGAGCGGGGCCGTGCACGCCGGGCAGCACGTGGGGTCCAGCAGCGCGGCGAGCGCACGTGCGTAGAGGGTGTCGGGTCGCACCGGCTCGGCCATGCCGGCATCGTGCCAGCACGACGACCCGCCGGGGGCCGGTGTCCGGCGTCTGTGGACGTCCGTGCCGGTCCGGCGCGCGGACGCCGGCACGCGGGTCGGCCGACGATGGGCCTAGGGTGGGCGGCAGGTCGTCAGCACCCGCGAGACGGAGGTCACCATGGCTGGTCAGGAGCACGTCAGGCGCCACGAGGACGACGAGCCGGTCGACGGCCCCGACGTCCCGGCCCCGGCGGCGGCGGGCGCGCAGTCCCGCGACGACGAGGTCGACGCCCTGCTCGAGGAGATCGACGACGTCCTGGAGTCCAACGCCGAGCAGTTCGTGCGCGGGTTCGTGCAGAAGGGTGGTCAGTGACCGCCCCGACCGGCCGGCTGGACCCCACGGGCCAGGGCCGGCTGCCGCACGCCTTCACGACGCCCGGCTCGGCGTCGTTCGTGGACTTCCTCGCCGGGTACGCCCCGGAGCTGCTGCCCGGGGCGCGCGCGGTGACGGGCCACGGCCCGGGGGCCGGCGTCCAGGCCCCGCACGGCACGACCATCGTCGCCGCGACGTTCGACGGCGGCGCCGTCCTCGCCGGCGACCGTCGCGCCACGATGGGCTCGATGATCGCCAGCCGGCACATCGAGAAGGTCTTCCCGGCCGACGACTACTCGGCCGTCGGGATCGCCGGCACCGCCGGGCTCGCCATCGAGCTGGTCCGGCTGTTCCAGCTCGAGCTGGAGCACTACGAGAAGATCGAGGGCAGCCTGCTCTCCCTCGACGGCAAGGCCAACCGCCTCGCGACGATGATCCGGGGCAACCTCGGCCTCGCGCTGCAGGGGCTGGCCGTCGTCCCCCTGTTCGCCGGGTACGACCTGGACCGCTCGCTCGGGCGGATCTTCTCCTACGACGTCACCGGCGGCCGGTACGAGGAGCACGAGCACCACGCGGTGGGCTCGGGCTCCGTCTTCGCCCGCGGCTCGCTGAAGAAGCGCTGGCAGCCGGGCATGGACGCGGCCGCCGCCGTGAGGGTCGCGGTCGAGGCGCTCGTCGACGCGGCCGACGACGACTCCGCCACCGGCGGGCCCGACCGCGTCCGGCGCATCTGGCCCGTCGTCGCGACGGTCACCGAGGCCGGCTACCTGCGGGTGCCGGACGACGAGCTCGCGGACGTCGCGGCCCGGATCGAGGACGAGCGCCGCCGGGACGGGGGTGCGCGATGAGCATGCCGTTCTACGTCTCGCCCGAGCAGCTGATGAAGGACCGGGCCGACTACGCGCGCAAGGGCATCGCCCGCGGCCGGTCGGTCGTGGTGCTGCAGTACGACGAGGGCGTGGTGTTCGCGACCGAGAACCCCTCGCGCGCGCTGCACAAGATCTCCGAGATCTACGACCGCATCGCGTTCGCGGCGGTCGGCAAGTACAACGAGTTCGAGAACCTGCGGGTCGCGGGGGTGCGCTACGCGGACCTGCGCGGCTACTCCTACGACCGGGTCGACGTCACGGCGCGCGGGCTGGCGAACGCCTACGCCCAGACGCTGGGCACGGTGTTCACGACCGAGTCCAAGCCGCTCGAGGTCGAGCTCGTCGTCGTCGAGGTGGGCAAGGACGCCTCGGGCGACCAGATCTACCGGCTGTCGTACGACGGCTCGGTGACCGACGAGCACGGCTGGGTCGTGATGGGCGGCCAGGCCGAGCGCCTGGCGACGCTGCTCGGCGAGGGGTGGCGCCCGGGCATGACGCTGGCGCAGGCGCTCGGCCTGGCCGTGCGCGTGCTGGGCTCGGCGCCCGACGAGAAGGACGCCCGCACGCTCGGCGCGGCGCAGCTCGAGGTCGCGGTCCTGGACCGCACGCGGCCGCGGCGCACGTTCCGGCGGCTCACCGGCGCGCTGCTCGACGACGTCCTCGGGGCGTCCGGCGAGGTCGACGCCGCACCCGCGGCGGACGGCCCCGTGCACTGAGCGCGCCGCCCGGCAGGACGGCACCGTCGACGGAAGGGGAGGGCGCATGGACCGGCGCATCTTCGGGCTCGAGACCGAGTACGGCGTGACCTGCGCGGCGCAGGACGGGCGGGGCCTGTCGGCCGACGAGGTCGCCCGGTACCTGTTCCGCAAGGTCGTGGCGTGGGGCCGCTCGTCGAACGTGTTCCTGCGCAACGGGTCGCGGCTGTACCTCGACGTCGGCTCCCACCCCGAGTACGCGACCGCCGAGTGCGACGACTGGCGCCAGCTCGTCACGCACGACCGTGCCGGGGAGCGGATCCTCGAGGGCCTCGTCGCCGACGCCCAGCAGCGCCTCGAGCACGAGGGTCTGCCCGGGCGCATCCACCTGTTCAAGAACAACACCGACTCCGCCGGCAACTCCTACGGCTGCCACGAGAACTACCTCGTGCGCCGCCAGGGGGACTTCGCCCGCCTGTCGGACGTGCTCGTGCCGTTCCTCATCACCCGCCAGGTGCTCACCGGCGCGGGCAAGGTCCTGGCCACACCCCGGGGCGCCGTGTACTGCCTCTCGCAGCGCGCGGACCACATCTGGGAGGCCGTGTCGTCGGCGACGACGCGCTCGCGGCCGATCATCAACACCCGCGACGAGCCGCACGCCGACGCCGAGCACTACCGCCGCCTGCACGTCATCGTGGGCGACTCGTCGATGTCGGAGACCACGACGATGCTCAAGGTCGCCTCGACGGACCTGCTGCTGCGGCTCGTCGAGGCCGGGGTGCCCATGCGGGACATGGCGCTGGAGAACCCCATCCGCGCGATCCGGGAGATCAGCCACGACATGACGGGCAGCCAGCCCGTCACCCTGGCGTCGGGGCGCACGGTCACGGCGGTCGACCTGCAGGAGGAGTACCTGACCCGCGTCACGGACTTCGTCGGGTCGGAGCTGGGCCCGTCGCCGGAGACGAAGCAGGTCCTCGACCTGTGGGAGCGCGGGCTGCGCGCGCTGCGCACGGGCGACCTGGGCCTGGTCGACCGCGAGCTCGACTGGGTCATCAAGCACCGCATGATCGAGCGCTACCGCGCCAAGCACGGCCTCGACCTGGGCGACGTGCGCGTGCAGCGCCTCGACCTGGCGTACCACGACATCTCCCGCACCGAGGGGTTGTACAACCTCATGGCGGCCCGGGGCCTCGTCGAGCGGGTCACCACCGACCTCGAGGTCTTCGAGGCCACCGCCGTGCCGCCGCAGACGACCCGCGCCAAGCTCCGCGGCGACTTCGTGCGAGCCGCCCAGGAGGCCCGGCGCGACTACACGGTCGACTGGGTGCACCTCAAGCTCAACGACCAGGCCCAGCGCACCGTGCTGTGCAAGGACCCGTTCCGGGCCGTCGACGAGCGCGTGGACCGGCTGATCGAGTCCATGTGACGTGACGTCCGCCCCTGCCGCGGGCACGTACAGTGAGGCCGCGCCGCGCCCGTCCGGGGGCGGCGCGGGGTCGTCGACAGGAGGGCTGGGCGTGGCGCGTGTGACCGGTGCCCGCCGGTGGGGTGTGCTCGGTGTGCTGGTGGCGCTCGTGGTCGCGGGCTGCGGCGAGGTCGCCGCTCCGGACCCCGACGTGACGGTGACGGGCGACCCAGGCGTCGCACCCACGGTCACGTACCTGACGCCGCTGGCCGTCACGGACACCTACCGCGAGACCATCTGGCCCGGCACGGGCGACGCCCTCGTCGAGGGCGCACCCGTCCTCATCGACTTCCTGCTCAAGAACGCCACCGACGCGACGCTCGTCAAGGAGAGCTACTCCACGAGCCCCACGCCGCGCCTGCTGACCGAGGAGGACCTCGGCACCGACCTGTACGAGACCCTGCGCGGGCAGGACGTCGGCGCACGCCTGCTGCAGGTCGCGCCCGGCGGCTCGGGCGCCGACTACCCGACCGTCACAGTCCTCGACGTGCTGCCCACGCGCGCCGTCGGCGAGGCCGTCCCGCCCACCGAGGGCATGCCGACCGTCACCCTCGCGGGCAACGGCGAGCCGACCCTCGCCCCCGCGGGCACCGAACCGCCGGCCGACCTGCTCGTGCGGCCCCTGGTGCGGGGCACCGGCGCGCAGGTCCGCGCCAGCGACGTCGTCACCGTGCAGTACTCGGGTTTCGCATGGGACACCGGCGAGCAGTTCGACTCCTCCTGGACCCGCGGCCTGCCGGTGTCCTTCCTGCTGTCGGACGTGCAGGCCTGGGCCGACGGGCTGGTCGACCAGCCGACCGGCTCCCAGGTGATGCTCGTCGTGCCGCCGTCCTACCCGCTCGGCGTCACGGACGCCGAGGAGCTGGCGGGGCAGACGGTGGTGTTCGTCATCGACATCCTCGCGACCGGCGCACCCGCAGGAGGCGGATCATGACCCTGGCCCTGCGTGTCATCCCGTGCCTGGACGTCGACGCCGGGCGCGTCGTCAAGGGCGTGAACTTCCAGCACCTGCGCGACGCGGGCGACCCCGTCGAGCTCGCCCGCCGGTACGACGGCGAGGGCGCCGACGAGGTCACGTTCCTCGACGTCTCGGCGTCCTCGGGCGACCGGGAGACCACGTACGACGTCGTGCGGCGCACCGCCGAGGAGGTGTTCGTCCCGCTGACCGTCGGGGGCGGCGTCCGTTCGCCCGACGACGTGGACCGGCTGCTGCGCGCCGGGGCCGACAAGGTGGGCGTCAACACCGCGGCGATCGCCCGCCCCGAGCTGATCAGCGAGATCGCCGAGCGGTTCGGCAGCCAGGTGCTCGTGCTGTCGGTGGACGCCCGCCGCACGGGCGAGGGCACCAGGACCGACTCGGGCTACGAGGTCACGACGCACGGCGGTCGCCGGGGCACCGGCATCGACGCCGTGGCCTGGGCGGCGCGGGCGGCCGAGCTCGGTGCGGGGGAGATCCTGCTGAACTCGATGGACGCCGACGGCACGACGTCCGGGTTCGACCTGCCGATGCTGCGGGACGTGCGCGCGCAGGTCCGCGTGCCCCTCATCGCCTCCGGCGGGGCGGGCACGGTCGAGCACTTCGTCGAGGCGGCCCGGGCCGGTGCGGACGCCGTGCTCGCCGCGAGCGTCTTCCACTTCGGCACGCTGACCGTCGGGGCCGTCAAGGACGCGCTGCGCGCCGCGGGGGTCGTCGTCCGCTGACCCGGCGCGCGCCGGACGCCCAGGGCACGCGGGCGGCCAGGGAGCGCCGGGCCGTCGGGGGCGACGGCCGTGGCGGGCGCCGTTCGTCAGGGGCCGCTGAGCGCCTCGCGCACGTGCGCCGCGTCCGTCGCGTCGCCCTCGACCTGCACGTGGGCGGCCTGCAGCCGGCCCGACACGGCCAGGACGAGCTCGCCGACCTCGCCGCGCAGCACGACCGCGCCGTGGCCGGCCCGCGGCGAGCGCACCCGCCGGCGCACCCCGTCGGGGCGCACGAGCACCACGCCGACGCCGAGACGGGCCAGGCGCAGCGGCGCCACGGCCACGAGCTGCGACCACAGGCGGTCGCGCAGCTCGTCGGGCACCGCGCGCGCGGCCACGGGGCCGGCGCCGCGCCGCACGTCCTCGCCGTGCACGAAGTACTCGGTCACGTTGACCAGCTCGCCCGCCCAGGACATCGGCGACCACCGCGGGGGCGGCGTGGCGAACCGCTCGACGAGCGCCGCGTACCCGTCCGCGTCCTGCGCGCCGGCCGCGAGGGTGTCGATCGCCTCGTCGAGCCGGCCCGTCAGGACGGGGACGACGACGCCCGCACCCAGCGACGGTGCCTGCTCGCGCACGACGAGGTGCGCGGCGAGGTGCCGGGTGCGCCACCCCGCGCACAGGGTCGGTGCGTCGGGTCCGGCGGCGGTCAGGGCCTCGGCGAGGCGTGCCCGCTCGGTCGCGTGCCAGGTCATGGGCCCCGATGCTGCCACGTCGCGGCCGCCGGCGTCGCCGGTCCGGCCCCCGGGCGCGGACGGACCGCGTGAGAGGATGACGGCACCGCCTGCCCCACCCACGACCTCCGACCGAGGAGTGCTGCCTGTGCCTGCCCGCGCACCGTCACCGACCACCTCTGCGGCGCTGCGCGGCTCCGTGGCCCGCCGCTCCGTCGCCCTCGTGTGGCGGGGGCTGCGCGCGCACCCGGGCACGTACGCGGGCGCCATCGGTGCGTCCGCCGCCTTCGGTGCGCTGACCGTGGCGGTCAGCCAGGTGCTGGGCCGGGTCACCGACCAGGTCGTCGTCCCCGCCATCGCGGGGTCGGCGTCGGCGCGGGGGCAGATCTGGCTCGCGGGGGCGGTGGTCGCGCTCGTCGCGGTGAGCCTCGCGGTGGCCGTGGCGCTGCGCCGTGTCCTCGCCGGCGTCGGCGTGGCCCGTCTGCAGGCGGACCACCGGCGCGCCGTGACCCGGCAGTACCTGCGGCTGCCGATGTCGTGGCACCGGCGCCACCCCACCGGCCAGCTGCTGTCGAACGCGGGCTCGGACGTGGAGGCCGCGACGGGGGTGTTCAACCCGCTGCCCTTCGCGCTCGGCGTCGTGGTGATGATCGGTGTCGCGGCCGTCGCCCTGCTGCGCACCGACGTGTGGCTGGCGCTCGCGGCGCTCGTGGTGCTGCCCCTGGCGGTCGTGGCGAACCTGGTGTTCCAGCGGCGGATGAGCCCGGCCATCACCCGGGCCCAGCAGCTGCGCGCCGAGGTCGCGGACATCGCGCACGAGTCGTTCGAGGCGGCGTCCCTCGTGAAGTCCCTCGGCACGGAGGACCGCGAGGGCGCGCGGTTCACGGAGCGGGCCGCGGCGCTGCGGGACGCGAACGTCCGTGTCGGGGTCGTGCGCGCCGTGTTCGACCCCGTCATCGACCTGCTGCCCAACCTCGGCACCCTGCTCGTCCTGCTGGTCGGCACGCTGCGGGTGTCCGCGGGTGCGATCGGCACGGGCGACGTCGTGGCCGCCGCGTACCTGCTCACGGTGCTCGCGGTGCCCGTGCGCGCCTTCGGCTGGGTGCTCGGGGAGCTGCCGCGCGGGCTGGTCGGCCACGACCGGATCGCCCGGGTCCTCGACGCCGGCGGCGCCCCGCGCGACGGGGCGGTGCCGCTGCCGGTGAGCGCTCCCGGCGCGCGGGTGACGATGCGCGACGTCGTCGTGCGCGTCCCCACGGCCGAGGGCGAGGTCACGCTGCTCGAGGATGTCGCGCTCGACGTGCCCGCCGGGCGCACCGTGGCCGTCGTCGGCCCGACGGGCTCCGGCAAGTCGACGCTCGTGGGGCTGGTCGCCCGCCTGGCGGACCCGAGCGCGGGGGTCGTCGAGGTCGACGGGCGTGACGTGCGCGACGTCGACGCCGCCGACCTGGCGGCGCAGGTCGCGCTCGTCAGCCAGGCCACGTTCGTGTTCGAGGACACGGTGCGGGGCAACGTGACGCTCGCCGACGCCGGTGACCCCGGGGCCCCCACGGACGCCCAGGTGTGGGACGCGCTGCGCACCGCGCACGTCGAGGACGTCGTGCGGGCCCTGCCCGGCGGGCTCGACGCGCCCCTGGGCGAGCGGGGCGCGAACCTGTCCGGCGGGCAGCGTCAGCGCCTCGCCCTGGCCCGCGCCCTGGTCCGCCGGCCCCGCGTGCTCGTCCTCGACGACGCGACGTCGGCCGTGGACCCGCGCATCGAGCGGGCCATCCTCACGGGGCTGCGCCGTGACGACGACGGCGCCGGCGCGGGCGGCGACCCGACCGTGCTGCTCGTCGCGTACCGGATGTCCTCCGTCCTGCTCGCGGACGAGGTCGTGCACCTCGAGGGTGGTCGCGTGGTCGACCGCGGGACGCACGCCGAGCTGCTGGCCCGCGACCCCGGCTACCGCGACCTGGCGACCGCGTACGAGGAGGAGACGGCCCGCCGCGCGCGGGAGCGTGCGGACGCCGACGCGGTCGACGCGGACGCCGACCCGCCCCCGGGGGCCGGGGGGCGCAGGACCGACGAGGCGGCGGGGGAGCGACGATGAGCGGGACCGGACCGACGGCGGCCCAGCGGGGCGAGAGCGGACGGATGTCCGCGACCAGCGACCTCGGCGTCATGGCGACGCTGCGCCGCGGGGTGCAGGTCTCGCCCGAGCTGCTCGACGGCGCGGTCGTGACCCTCGGGCTGGCCGTGCTCGCCGCCACGGCCCGCGTGCTGGTGCCGATCGCGGTCCAGCAGACCGTCGACAGCGGCATCCTCGCCGGTGGCGGCGTCGACACCGCACGCGTCGCGGCGTTCGTCGGGCTGGCGGCCGTGGGCCTGCTGCTCGGCGCGGCGTGCTCCGCGGCGGTGAACGTGCGGCTGTTCCGGTCCAGCGAGTCCGGGCTGCTGACGCTGCGCACCCGGGCGTTCCGGCACGTGCACGACCTGTCGGTGCTCACGCAGAGCACGGAGCGGCGCGGGTCGCTGGTCTCGCGCGTCACGTCTGACGTCGACACGATCTCGATGTTCGTGCAGTGGGGCGGCATCATGCTGCTCGTCTCGGTGCTGCAGATCGGCGTCGCCACCGTCCTGATGGCCGTCTACTCGTGGCAGCTGACGCTGCTGGTGTGGGCGTGCTTCGTGCCGCTCGCCCTGGTCCTGCCGCGCATGCAGCGCGGGGTGAACCGCCGGTACGGGGCCGTCCGCGAGCGGTACGGCGCCATGCTGGGTGCGGTGTCGGAGGCGGTCGTCGGCGCGGAGACGATCCGCGCGTACGGCGTCGCGGAGCGCACCCAGCGACGCATCGACGCCGCCGTCGACGGCACCCGCCGGGCGATGGTGCGCGCGCAGAACCTCGTCTCGGTCGCCTTCTCCTCGGGCGTGCTCGTCGCGAACCTCGTCCTGGCCGTCGTCGTCGTGGCCGGCACGTGGCTCGGCGTCGCGGGCGACCTCAGCGTCGGGCGCGTCCTGGCGTTCCTGTTCCTCGTGCAGCTGTTCACCGGGCCCGTGCAGATGGCCACCGAGATCCTCAACGAGCTGCAGAACGCGGTCGCCGGGTGGCGTCGCGTGCTCGGCGTGCTCGAGACCCCCGTCGACGTGCACGACCCCGAGGACGGGGGTGTGCCGAGCCCGCGCGGACCGGCGTCGGTCTCGTTCCACGGGGTCGGCTACGCCTACCCCGGCGGGCCGCCCGTGCTGCGCGACGTCGACCTCGACGTGCCCGCCGGGGCGTCCGTCGCCGTCGTCGGGGCCACCGGCTCGGGCAAGACGACGATCGCCAAGCTCGTCGCCCGGTTCATGGACCCCACCACGGGCGTGGTGCGCCTCGACGGCGTGGACCTCACGCGCGTGCGCGGCGCGGACCTGCGGCGCCGGGTGGTGCTCGTCCCGCAGGAGGGCTTCCTGCTCGACGGCACGGTCGCGCAGAACGTGGCCTACGGGCTGCGCGACGACCACGGCGGGGACGTCGACGTCGCGGTGCGCGACGTGGTGGCCGAGCTCGGGCTCGACGCCTGGGTCGCCGAGCTGCCCCTGGGTCTGGGCACACCTGTCGGCCAGCGCGGGGAGCTGCTCTCGGCGGGGGAGCGGCAGCTCGTGGCGCTGGCGCGCGCCCGGCTCGCGGACGGCGACCTGCTGCTCCTCGACGAGGCGACGTCGGCGGTCGACCCCGTCAACGAGGTCCGCATCGCCCGGGCGCTGCGCGAGCTCGCCCGCGGGCGGACGACCATCACGATCGCGCACCGGCTCTCGACGGCCGAGGCCGCGGACCTCGTCGTCGTGGTGCACGCCGGGCAGGTCGTCGAGGTCGGCACCCACCACGAGCTGGTGGACGCCGGCGGGCACTACGCGGGCATGCACGCCGCCTGGGTCGCGCAGACGCGCTGACCCCGGCCGGACGGCGGCGGTCCGCGTGGCAGGATCGTCGCGTGCCCACCGCCGACCCCGCCCCGACCGCCGTGCCGTCCGACCCCGCCCCGTCGCTCGACCCCGCCGTCGCCGCGCGCCTGCGCCGTGACGACGCCGGCCTGGTGGCCGCGGTCGTCCAGCAGCACGACACCCGTGAGGTCCTCATGGTCGGCTGGATGGACGACGAGGCCCTGCGCCGCACCCTGACCAGCGGGCGGGTCACGTTCTGGAGCCGCTCGCGCCAGGAGTACTGGCGCAAGGGCGACACCTCGGGGCACGCCCAGCACGTCAAGCACGTCGCGCTCGACTGCGACGGCGACGCGCTGCTCGTCCAGGTGGACCAGGTCGGCGTCGCCTGCCACACCGGGACCCGCACGTGCTTCGAGGCCGGCGGCACCCTGCCCGCGGTGGTGGGGTCGCGCCCCGCCGCCGAGCCGACCCCGTCCGACCCGACCCCGTCCGACCGCGACCCCGCAGGAGCGACCCGGTGAGCGTCCCCTCCGTCCACGCCGCACCCTCCCCGACGGACCCCACGGCCCCGGCCGCGCCCGTCGCCACGCCCGCCGGGCTCGCGTGGGGTGCGACGTGGCCCGTGCTCGAGGACTTCCGCACGCTGGCCGCCGACCGCCGCGTCGTGCCCGTCGTGCGTCGCCTGCTCGCCGACGACGTCACGCCCGTCGGCCTGTACCGCACGCTCGCCGACGGCCGCCCCGGCACGTTCGTGCTGGAGTCCGCCGAGTCCGACGGCTCCTGGGGCCGCTGGTCGTTCGTCGGCGTACGCTCGCGCGCGAGCCTGAGCGTCCGCGACGGGCGGGCGCAGTGGTCCGGCGACGTGCCGGTGGGCGTGCCCACCTCCGGCGACGTCCTCGACGTGCTCGGCCGGACGCTCGACGTGCTCGCCACGCCCGCCGTCCCGGGCCTGCCCCCGCTCACCGGCGGGCTCGTGGGTGTGCTCGGCTGGGACGTCGTGCGGCACTGGGAGCCGACCCTGCCCGCGGTCGCCCCGGACGAGCTGGGGGTGCCCGAGGTCGCGCTGCTGCTGGCGACCGACCTCGCCGCGGTCGACCACGGCGACGGCTCGGTGTGGCTCGTGGCCAACGCCATCAACTTCGACGCGACCGACGAGCGGGTCGACGAGGCGCACGCCGACGCGGTCGCCCGGCTCGACGCCATGCAGGCGGCGCTGCGCACCCCCGCACCCCCGGCCACGTCCGTGCTGGACCCGACGCTGCCGGAGCCGGAGCTGGAGTTCCGCACCACCCGCGAGGACTTCGAGTCCGCGGTGCGCCGCGGGCAGGAGGCCATCCGCGACGGCGAGGTGTTCCAGGTGGTGCTGTCCCAGCGCCTGGACCTGGACTGCCCGGCACCGCCGCTGGACGTGTACCGCGTGCTGCGCACCATCAACCCGAGCCCGTACATGTACCTGCTCGCGCTCCAGGACGCCGACGGGCAGGACTTCGCGGTCGTCGGCTCGAGCCCGGAGACGCTCGTCAAGGTCACCGACGGGCACGTCACGACGTTCCCCATCGCGGGGTCCCGCCCGCGCGGGGCCACCCCGGAGGAGGACCGCGCGCTGCAGGACGAGGTGCTCGCCGACCCCAAGGAGCGGGCGGAGCACATCATGCTCGTCGACCTCTCGCGCAACGACCTGGCCAAGGTCTGCGAGCCGACGAGCGTCGAGGTCGTGGAGTTCATGGCCGTGCGCCGCTTCTCGCACATCATGCACATCTGCTCCACCGTCGTCGGCCGGCTGCGGGCCGGGTCGACCGCGCTGCAGACGCTCGTCGCGACCTTCCCCGCGGGCACCCTGTCCGGGGCGCCCAAGCCCCGGGCCATCGCGCTGATCGACGAGATCGAGCCGGCCCGCCGCGGCGTGTACGGCGGCACGGTCGGGTACTTCGACTTCGCCGGCGACATGGACATGGCGATCGCGATCCGTACCGCCCTGCTGCGGGACGGGCGGGCGAGCGTCCAGGCGGGCGGCGGGATCGTCGCGGACTCCGTGCCCGCGCTGGAGTACGCGGAGTCGCGCAACAAGGCCGCCGCGGCGGTGCGCGCGGTGCAGGTCGCGGCGCGGCTGCGCCGGGACGCGTGACGACCGCCCCGGCGCCGCACCGGCCGGGCCGCGGCCGGTGGGTCGTCGCCGTGCTGGCCGCGGCAGGGGTCGTCGGAGCGCTCGCGCTCCCGACCTGGGTGCTGGCGACGGCCGGCACCCCGGTCGACGGGGACGTCGCGCTCGCGGTCCGCGGCGCCGTGGCGGCCCCCGGCACCGTCGCGGGCGCCCTGGTCCTGCTCGCCTGCGCGGGCGCTCTCGCACTCGTGGGGCGGATCGGCCGCTGGGTCGTCGTCGGCGTGGTGGTGCTGGCCGGGCTGCTGGTGGCAGCCGCCGCCGGCACCGTGCTGGCGGACCCGGCGGGTCCGGCGGCGGCCGCCGTGGCCGAGGCGACGGGCGTGGTGCCCGCGGCCCCGCAGGCCGAGGTCACCGCCTGGCCCGTCGTCGCGGCGGGCGTCGGGGCGGGCCTCGTGCTGCTGGCCGGCGGGCTCGCCCGGGCGTCCGCCGCCTGGCTGCCGGCCTCGACCCGGCACGAGGCACCCGCCGCCGGCGGCCCGCGACCCGCGGGGCGGGCGCCCGACGAGCGCGACGACTGGGACGCGCTGAGCCGCGGCGACGACCCGAGCCGGGGCGACCGTCCGGCCTGAGCCACCGGCAGGCGCCCGCGCCGGGCGCTGCCGCGTCCCACCTGGCCAGGCCCCGGGCGGCGGGCGCGACGGCACCGGGACTCGGATAGGGTGGCCGCCAGGACCGAGCACGAAGGACCATCTCTGATGAGCGACCACTCCCTCGCCCACCGCGCCCAGCACGTGACCCGCACCGAGACGGTCCACCTGCCCCCGAGCGCCCCGCCGACCAACCACGGCCGCACCCTCGCGGCGTGGGTGACCACCTGGACGGTCGTGGCGGGCTTCGTCGTCGCCGCGCTCGGCGTCGCCTTCGCGCTCGTGTGGCTGGCCTGGGTCGGCGCCGCCGTCACCGTCGGGGGCATGGTCCTCGGCAAGGTGCTGCAGGTCCTCGGCCACGGCCAGGGCGGCGCGGCCACGCTCGCCCGCCAGGCCCGGCGCGGCGGGCACTGACGCCCACCGGGGCCTGACGCCCACCGACGGGCTCGCGCGCAGCGAGCGCCGACCGCACCCCGAGAGGACCGCATGTCGACCCCGCAGGAGCCCCGCGACCCGTACCAGCAGCCGGACGGCCCGACCTCCGGGACGCCCGCGACCGGCGTCCCGCCGACCGGGACGCCGTACCCCGCCGGGACCGGTCCGGAGCCGACGCCGGCGGCACCGCCGGTCGCCGGCCCGCAGCAGCCGTACTACCCCGCCGCCCCCGCGGTGCCGGGCTCCCCGGCCGCCGGGTACGGGGTCGCCCCGACGAAGAACGGGCTCGGCGTCTGGTCGCTCGTGCTCGGCATCGCCTCGGTCGTGCTGTGCTGCCTGGCCCTCGGCCTGCCGCTGGGCGCTGTGGCGATCGTGCTCGGTGTCAAGGCGCGTCGGGCGACCGCCCAGGGCCTGGCCACGAACGGTGGCATGGGTCTGGCCGGTCTGATCCTCGGCGTCGTCGGTGTGCTCGCGAGCCTCTACATGATCGTGAGCTTCGGTCTCGCGATGGCGCAGTTCGGTGGCCTCGACGGCTACATCGACTACGTGACCTCGCTCGCCGAGCAGGGCCAGGTGCCGCAGCCCTGACCATGGACGCGACGAGCGCACCCGCGACCCCGTCCGTCGCGAACGACGGCGGCGGACCGTGGGCGCGCACGCGGCTGCCGCTGCTCCTCGGCGGGGCCGCCGCGGCCGCCGTCGTCCTGGTGGCGGTGCGCTCGCCCTACGAGCCGTTCAGTTACGGCATCTGCCCGTCGGTGCTCCTGCTCGGCGTGTGGTGCCCCGGCTGCGGCGGCCTGCGGGCCACGCACGACCTGGCCCACCTCGACCTCGTCGGGGCCTGGCAGGCCAACCCGCTGTGGGTGCTGGTCGTCCCCCTGCTGCTGGCCGCGTGGGTGCGCTGGCTCGCGCTCGCGGCCCGGGGCCGTCCGGTGCCCGCCGCGCCCCGCTGGCTGCCGTGGGTGCTCCTCGCGGTGGTCGTGGGGTTCGCGGTCCTGCGCAACGTCCCCGCCCTCGTCCCGTACCTCGCACCCGTCTGACCCGACCGACCGCGCAGGCGGCCACCCGCCGGCCCCGCGACCCGCGGCGCCCCCACCGGGCGTCGACCCCGACCCACCCGTCCGAGGAGGACACCGTGACCCAGCCGACCGAGCCCGTGCCCAGCAACGAGGGCACCCCCGCGCCCTACGGCCAGGAGGCGCCCTGGGTGGGTGCCTCGGGCACGACGCCTGCCACCCCCGAGCCGACCGCCACCCCCGCGCCCGGCTCGGCGCCCGAGACCGGTGCCGCGGGGACGCCGGCCGTGCCGCCGCCCCCGGCGCCGACCGCCCCGTACGGCGCGCCCGCCGCTGCCCCGGCGCCGGCCGCGCCGCAGGCCCCCGCCTCGCCGTACGGCACCGCGCCCGCGTACGGGTCGGCCCCGGCCTACGGCGCGGCGCCCGCGTACGGCTCGGCCCCGCAGGGCGCCCCGGCCTACACGGGTGCTCCGCCGTACGCCGGCGGCGGCTACGTGCAGGCGTACCCCCGCAACGACCTGGCGGTCTGGTCGCTGGTCCTGGGCCTGGCCGGATTCGTGCTGGGCTGCCTGCTCCTCACCGGCATCCCCGCGATCATCCTCGGCAACAAGGCCAAGCGGGCCGTCGAGGCCGGCGAGGCCAACAACGGCGGCATGGCCACGGCGGGCATCGTCCTCGGCTGGGTCTCCGTCGCCCTCACCGTCCTGGCCGTCGTCGGCTTCATCGCGCTCGTCGTGATCGGCGTGGCGGTCGAGGGGACCTCCTCGTACTGACGCGTCCGGCGTGACGCCCCCGTCCATGGTCCGGGCCGTGGACGGGGGCACCGCAGGTCGCGTCTACGATGACCCGGTGGCGCCCGGACAGGGGGAACCGGGGCGAACCGCCGCGCCGCACCGACCGGGCGAAGGGGATGAGCCGTCGATGACCGTTCTGGACGACATCGTCGCGGGGGTCCGTGAGGACCTCGCGCTCCGGGAGGAGGCGACCCCGTTGGCCACGCTCAAGGAGCGGGCGACCCGCCGGGAGTCCGCCGTGCACTGCGTGTCCCGCCTCAAGGCCGCGGACGCCGTCACCGTGATCGCGGAGGTCAAGCGGTCCAGCCCGAGCAAGGGCGCGCTCGCCGCGATCAGCGACCCCGCCGCCCTGGCCGCGGAGTACGAGAAGGGCGGCGCGGTGGCGATCTCGGTCCTCACCGAGCAGCGCCGGTTCAACGGCTCGCTCGACGACCTCGACGCCGTCCGTGCGCGGGTCGAGATCCCCGTCCTGCGCAAGGACTTCGTGGTCTCCCCGTACCAGGTGTGGGAGGCCCGCGCCCACGGCGCCGACCTCGTCCTGCTCATCGTGGCGGCGCTGGAGCAGACCGTGCTGGAGTCGCTCGTCGAGCGCGTGCACTCCCTCGGGATGACTGCGCTGGTCGAGGTGCACGACACCGAGGAGGTCGCGCGGGCCGTCGACGCCGGTGCCCAGGTCATCGGTGTCAACGCCCGCGACCTGAAGACGCTCGACGTCGACCGCGGCACCTTCGCCCGCGTGGCGCCGTCGATCCCGTCGGACGTGGTCAAGGTCGCCGAGTCCGGTGTCCGCGGGCCGCTCGACGTCATGGACTACGCCCGGGCCGGCGCTGACGTCGTGCTCGTGGGCGAGGCGCTCGTCACCGACGACGCGCCCCGACGCTCGGTCGCCGACCTGGTCGCCGCCGGTGCGCACCCCTCGCTGCGGGCGGTGCGCCAGTGACGGCCGCGGAGGTCGGGCGCGCGGCGGGCACGCTGCGGATGCGCGACGTGCTGCGCGGGGGCGGGGTGCTCGGTGCGCACGAGGGCCCGTACTTCGGGGACTTCGGCGGACGGTTCGTGCCGGAGGCGCTCGTCGCCGCGCTCGACGAGCTCGAGACGGCGTACCACAAGGCGCTCGCCGACCCGACGTTCGCCGACGAGCTCGAGCGCCTGCACCGCACGTACACGGGCCGCCCGAGCCCCCTGACGGAGGTGCCGCGGTTCGCGCGGCACGTGGGCGAGGGGGTGCGGGTGTTCCTCAAGCGCGAGGACCTCAACCACACCGGCTCGCACAAGATCAACAACGTCCTGGGCCAGGCCCTGCTGGTCAAGAGGATGGGCAAGCGCCGGGTCATCGCCGAGACCGGCGCCGGCCAGCACGGCGTGGCCACGGCCACGGCCGCGGCGCTGCTCGACCTCGAGTGCACGGTGTACATGGGCGAGGAGGACACGCGCCGCCAGGCGCTCAACGTCGCCCGCATGCGCCTGCTCGGCGCCGAGGTCGTCCCCGTCACCATCGGGTCGCGGACGCTGAAGGACGCGATCAACGAGGCGCTGCGCGACTGGGTCGCGAACGTCGAGAGCACGCACTACCTGCTGGGCACGGTCACCGGGCCGCACCCGTTCCCCGAGATGGTGCGTGACTTCCACAAGGTCATCGGTGCCGAGGCGCGCGAGCAGCTGCTCGCCGAGACGGGGCTGCTGCCCGACGCGGTCGCGGCGTGCGTCGGCGGCGGCTCGAACGCCATGGGCATCTTCAACGCGTTCCTCGACGACCCGCAGGTGCGCCTGTTCGGGTTCGAGGCCGGCGGCGAGGGCGTGGGCTCCGGGCGGCACGCCGCACGGTTCTCCGGCGGCTCGCCGGGCGTGCTGCAGGGTGCGCGCAGCTTCCTGCTCCAGGACGAGGACGGGCAGACGCTGCCCAGCCACTCGGTCTCGGCAGGCCTGGACTACCCGAGCGTCGGCCCCGAGCACGCGTGGCTGCACGAGATCGGCCGCGCGGAGTACCTGCCCGTGACCGACGAGGAGGCCATGGAGGCGTTCCGCCTGCTGTGCCGCACCGAGGGCATCATCCCCGCCATCGAGTCCGCGCACGCGCTGGCCGGTGCGATCCGGCTCGGTCCGCAGATCGCGTCGTGGGGCGTGCGGGACCGCGAGCCGGTCCTGCTGGTCAACCTGTCGGGGCGCGGCGACAAGGACGTGGCGACCGCTGCGGCCTGGTTCGGGCTCATCGAGGACGAGCCGGTCGTCAAGGCCGACGAGGGGGAGCAGCTGTGAGCGTGACGGACGTGCGCTCGGTGACCGGGGACCGGCTGGACGCCCTGGCGTCCGGCGAGCAGCCCCGCGCCGCGCTCGTGGGGTACCTGCCCGTCGGCTTCCCGACGGTTCCCGGCTCGGTCGAGGCCGTCCGGACCATGGTCGAGGCCGGTGTCGACGTCGTCGAGCTCGGCATGCCGTACTCCGACCCGGTGATGGACGGACCGCTCATCCAGCACGCCGTGGACGTGGCGCTGCAGGGCGGCACCCGCGTGCGCGACACGCTGGTCGCCGTCGAGCAGGTCGCGGACGCCGGGGCCCCGGTGCTGGTCATGACGTACTGGAACCTGGTGCTCCGCTACGGGGTCGAGGCCTTCGCGCGCGACCTGGCGGCCGCCGGGGGCGCGGGCCTGATCACCCCGGACCTCGTGCCCGACGAGGCGGGGGAGTGGGTCACCGCGTCGGACGCCCACGGCCTGGACCGGGTGTTCCTCGTCGCACCGAGCTCGACGCCCGAGCGGCTGGTCACCACCACGGCCGCGAGCCGCGGGTTCGTCTACGCCGCCTCGACGATGGGTGTGACCGGCGAGCGGGCGACGGTCGGCTCACGGGCCGAGCAGCTCGTGGCGGACACCCGCGCCGCCGGTGCGCGGCGGGTGTGCGTCGGCCTCGGCGTCTCGACGCCCGAGCAGGCCGCGCAGGTCGCCGCGTACGCCGACGGCGTGATCGTCGGTTCCGCGCTGGTCCGCCCGCTGATGGAGGCCGCGACGCCGACGGCGGGCCTCGACGCGCTGGCCGCGGCCGCGGCCGGCCTGGCGGCCGGTGTGCGTGGCGCCCGGCGGAGCGAGCGGTGAACGCGCTCCTGGCCGAGATCCCCAGCCCGTCGCAGTCCGTGTGGCACCTCGGGCCGTTCCCGGTGCGCGCGTACGCGATCGCGATCCTCCTGGGCATCGTCGTCGCCGTGGTCATCACGCAGCGGCGCTGGAAGGAGCGCGGGGGCGACCCCGAGACGGTGCTGGACATCGTCTTCTGGGCGGTCCCGTTCGGCATCGTCGGCGGGCGGCTCTACCACGTCGTGTCCTCGCCGGACGCGTACTTCGGCCCGGGTGGCGACCCGTGGAAGGCGTTCGCGATCTGGGAGGGCGGGCTCGGCATCTGGGGTGCGGTCGCCCTCGGTGCGGTCGGCGCCTGGATCGGCTGCCGGCGCGCGGGCGTGCGGTTCGCGTCGTTCGCCGACTCCGTCGCCCCGGCCCTGCTCGTCGCGCAGGCGGTCGGACGCCTCGGCAACTGGTTCAACCAGGAGCTGTTCGGGGCGCCGACGACGTTGCCGTGGGGTCTGCGCATCGACGACGCGCACCTGCCGGCCGGCTACGACCCCGGCACGCTGTTCCACCCGACGTTCCTGTACGAGATGCTCTGGAACCTCGCGGCGGCCGCGTTGATCGTGTGGTTGGACCGCCGGTTCCGGCTCGGTCACGGCCGTGTGTTCTGGCTGTACGTGATGACCTACACGGTCGGGCGCCTGTGGATCGAGCTGCTGCGCATCGACCCCGCGGAGACCGTCCTGGGCCTGCGACTCAACGTCTGGACGTCCCTCATCGTGGGCCTCGGAGCGCTGGTAGCGTTCGTCGTGGTCGGACGTCGCAACCCCGGACGTGAGACGACCGTCCTGCTGGCACCCCCCTCGACGCAGGACGACGAGGCGGAGGCCTCCGAGCCGAGCCGCTGATCCGGCCGGACCGGACGCACCGACCTGATCCGCGGCGGTGCGGAGTCCCGGACACCGGGCGGTATCGTCGCCTCTCCAAGGGCCGATGGCGTCCCGTACCCCCTGTTCGCGCAACTCCCCCCGCCCCCGGGGACTGGAGGACGGTGCTGATGTCGACGTCGCCCGCAGGCCCCGGTGCCCTCGCGGCTCCCGCGCGCCATGCCCTCTACGACCCTGCCGCCGAGCACGACGCGTGCGGTTTCGCCTTCGTGGCGACCCTGCGCGGGACGCCCGGCCGGGACATCGTGGACGCCGGCCTGACGGCGCTGCTCAACCTCGACCACCGCGGTGCGGTGGGCGCGGAGGAGGACAGCGGCGACGGTGCCGGAATCCTCACCCAGATCCCCGACGCGTTCCTGCGCGACGTCGTCGACGCCGAGCTGCCGCCCGTCGGCCGCTACGCGATCGGCATGGCGTTCCTCCCGCACGGCGGGGACGAGCAGCGTCGCGTCGTGCGAGCGGTCGAGGCGATCGCCGCCGAGGAGAAGCTCGACGTGCTCGCGTGGCGCGACGTCACCGTCACGGCGGACCTCGTGGGCCCCACGGCCCGGGCGTCCATGCCGGTGTTCCGCCAGCTCGTGGTGGCCGACCCGTCCCGCGAGCTCGCGGGCGTCGAGCTGGACCGCCGCGCGTTCCGCCTGCGCAAGCGCGCCGAGCGCGAGGTCGGCCTCTACTTCGCGTCGCTGTCGTCGCGCACCCTGGCCTACAAGGGCATGCTCACCACGGGGCAGCTCGAGCCGTTCTTCACCGACCTGTCGGACCCGCGCTACGCCTCCGAGCTGGCGCTCGTCCACTCGCGGTTCTCGACCAACACGTTCCCCTCGTGGGAGCTGGCGCAGCCGTTCCGCATGATCGCGCACAACGGCGAGATCAACACGGTCCGCGGCAACCGCAACTGGATGGCGGCCCGGCAGGGCACGCTCGCCAGCGAGGCGCTCGGCGACCTGACCCCGCTCATGCCGGTGTGCACGCCCGGGGCGTCGGACTCGGGCAGCTTCGACGAGGTGCTCGAGCTGCTGCACCTGGCGGGGCGGTCGCTGCCGCACGCCGTGATGATGATGATCCCGGAGGCGTGGGAGAACCACGCCCAGATGGACCCGGCGCGCCGCGCCTTCTACCAGTACCACTCGACGCTGATCGAGCCGTGGGACGGCCCCGCGGCCATGACGTTCACCGACGGGACCCTCGTCGGGTCCGTCCAGGACCGCAACGGGCTGCGCCCCGGCCGGTACTGGGTGACGGAGGACGGCCTGGTCGTCTGCGCGAGCGAGGCGGGCGTGCTCGACATCGATCCCGCCACGGTCGTGGCCAAGGGTCGCCTGGAGCCGGGCCGCATGTTCCTCGTCGACACCGGCAGCGGCCGGATCGTCGAGGACGAGGAGATCAAGTCCCAGCTCGCCGCGCAGCGCCCGTACGCCGAGTGGGTCGAGCAGAACGCCGTGTTCCTCGAGCAGCTGCCCGAGCGCGAGCACATCGCGCACTCCTCGGCCTCGGTCCGTCGGCGCCAGCGCGCCTTCGGGTACACCGAGGAGGAGCTGAAGATCCTCCTGACGCCCATGGGCGGGACGGGCGCCGAGCCGCTCGGAGCGATGGGCTCCGACACCCCGGTGGCGGTGCTCTCGCAGCGCCCCCGCATGCTGTTCGACTACTTCACGCAGATGTTCGCGCAGGTGACGAACCCGCCGCTGGACGCGATCCGCGAGGAGCTCGTCACCTCGATCGGCGGGGCGATCGGACCGGAGCCGAACCTGCTCGTCGACGGTCCGGAGCACGCGCGCAAGCTCATGCTGCCGTTCCCGGTGATCGACAACGACCAGCTCGCGAAGATCGTGCACGTGGCCAAGGAGCCCTCGCTGGGCTTCCGTGCGACGACGATCCGCGGCCTGTACCGCGTCGACGGCGGGGGAGCGGCGCTGGAGAAGCGCCTCGAGGAGATCTTCGCCGAGGTCGACCGCGCCGTCGCCGACGGCGTGAGCTTCCTCGTGCTGTCCGACCGCCACTCCGACGCCGACCTTGCGCCGATCCCGTCGCTGCTGCTGCTGTCGGCCGTGCACCACCACACCCTGCGTCGGCACACGCGCACGCAGATCTCGCTGGTCGTCGAGGCCGGTGACGTGCGCGAGGTCCACCACGTCGCGCTGCTCATCGGCTACGGCGCGGCCGCCGTCAACCCGTACCTGGCCATGGAGACCGTGGAGGAGCTCGCGCGCAGCGGGTACCTGCCCGACGTCGCGCCCGAGAAGGCGGTCGCCAACCTCATCAAGGCGCTCGGCAAGGGCGTGCTGAAGGTCATGTCCAAGATGGGCATCTCGACGATCGCGTCGTACCGCGGTGCGCAGGTCTTCGAGGCCGTGGGGCTGTCGCACGCGCTCGTCGACCGCTACTTCACGGGCACGACGAGCCGTCTCGGCGGCATCGGGCTCGACGTCATCGCGGCCGAGGTCGCGGCGCGGCACGCCGACGCGTACCCGGCCAGCGGCAACCGTCAGGCCCACCAGCGCCTCGCCGTGGGCGGGGAGTACCAGTGGCGCCGCGGGGGCGAGGAGCACCTGTTCGACCCCGAGACGGTGTTCCGGCTGCAGCACTCGACGCGGACGCGGCAGATGGACGTCTTCCGGGAGTACACGGCCCGCGTCGACGAGCAGTCCGAGCGCCTGATGACGCTGCGCGGCCTGCTGCGGTTCCAGGAGGGTCGGCGCGCACCCGTCCCGATCGACGAGGTCGAGCCGGTCAGCGAGATCGTCAAGCGGTTCAGCACCGGTGCGATGTCGTACGGGTCGATCTCCGCGGAGGCGCACGAGACCCTCGCGATCGCCATGAACGAGCTCGGTGCCAAGTCGAACACCGGCGAGGGCGGCGAGGACCCCGAGCGCCTGCACGACCCGCGCCGGCGGTCCGCGATCAAGCAGATCGCGTCGGGCCGCTTCGGCGTCACGAGCGAGTACCTGACCAACGCCGACGACATCCAGATCAAGCTCGCGCAGGGCGCCAAGCCCGGTGAGGGCGGGCAGCTGCCCGGGCACAAGGTGTACCCGTGGGTCGCCAAGACCCGGCACTCGACGCCCGGCGTGGGGCTCATCTCGCCGCCGCCGCACCACGACATCTACTCCATCGAGGACCTCGCGCAGCTCATCCACGACGCGAAGAACGCGAACCCGTCGGCGCGCATCCACACCAAGCTCGTCAGCGAGTTCGGGGTCGGCACCGTCGCGGCGGGCGTGGCCAAGGCGCACTCGGACGTCGTGCTCATCTCGGGCCACGACGGCGGCACGGGCGCGAGCCCGCTGACGTCGCTCAAGCACGCCGGCACGCCGTGGGAGATCGGGCTCGCCGAGACGCAGCAGACGCTGGTGCTCAACGACCTGCGCGACCGTGTCGTCGTCCAGGTCGACGGTCAGCTCAAGACCGGCCGTGACGTCGTCGTCGGCGCGCTGCTCGGCGCCGAGGAGTTCGGGTTCGCGACGGCGCCGCTCGTGGTCTCGGGCTGCGTCATGATGCGCGTCTGCCACCTGGACACCTGCCCCGTGGGCGTCGCGACGCAGAATCCCGAGCTGCGGGCCCGCTTCAACGGCCGGCCGGAGTTCGTCGTCACGTTCTTCGAGTTCATCGCCCAGGAGGTGCGCGAGATCCTCGCGAGCCTCGGGTTCCGCTCGCTCCAGGAGGCCGTGGGGCGGGTCGAGATGCTCGACACCCGGCCGGCGATCGACCACTGGAAGGCCGAGGGCCTGGACCTCGCGCCGGTGCTCGCCCAGCCGCAGCCCAAGCCCGGCTCGGCGCTGCACCACGTGAAGGACCAGGACCACGGCCTGGCGCGCGCGCTGGACAACCAGCTCGTGCACCTCGCCGAGCCGGCGCTCGAGCGGGGCGAGCCCGTCCGCATCGACCTGCCCGTGCGGAACGTCAACCGCACGGTCGGCACGATGCTCGGTCACCACGTGACCAAGCGGTACGGCGGTGCCGGGCTGCCCGACGACACCATCGACGTGACCCTGACGGGCTCGGCGGGCCAGTCGTTCGGCGCGTTCCTGCCCCGCGGGGTCACCCTGCGTCTTTTCGGCGACGCCAACGACTACGTCGGGAAGGGCCTGTCCGGCGGGCGCATCGTGGTGCGGCCCGACCGCAGCTCGGTGCTGTCCAGCGACCGCAACGTCATCGCCGGCAACGTCATCGGCTACGGCGCGACCGGCGGGGAGATCTTCCTCCGGGGCCTGGCGGGCGAGCGGTTCGGCGTGCGCAACTCCGGGGCGACCCTCCTCGTCGAGGGCGTCGGCGACCATGCCTGCGAGTACATGACCGGCGGGACCGTGGTGGTCCTGGGCCGCACGGGCCGCAACTTCGGCGCCGGCATGTCGGGCGGCACCGCGTACGTGCTCGACCTGCGCCCGGCGCTGGTCAACACCGACGCGGTGCGCACCGGGGAGATCTCGCTCGACCCGCTGGACGACGAGGACGCCGCGCTGGTGGCGGACCTGCTGCGGCGGCACGCCGAGGAGACGGGCTCGCCGGTGGCGCGCCAGCTCCTCGAGGACCCCGCCGCCACGCGGGCGCGGTTCACGCGCCTGCTCCCGACCGAGTACGCCCGGGTGCGTCGCGCCCTGGCTCAGGCCGAGGCCGACGGTCTCGACCCGACCGCTCCCGGCGTGTGGAACCAGATCCTGGAGGTGGCACGTGGCTGACCCCCGCGGGTTCCTGAAGGTGCGGGAGCGCGAGCTCCCGCCGAACCGCCCGGTCGAGGTGCGTCTGCGCGACTGGAAGGACGTGCACGCCCACCTGCAGGAGGGCCAGCCGTACCTCAAGGAGCAGGCGGGTCGCTGCATGGACTGCGGCATCCCGTTCTGCCACAACGGCTGCCCGCTGGGGAACCTCATCCCCGAGTGGAACGACCTGGTGTGGCGCGGGCAGTGGTCCGACGCCATCGACCGCCTGCACGCGACGAACAACTTCCCCGAGTTCACGGGGCGGATCTGCCCGGCGCCGTGCGAGTCGAGCTGCGTGCTCGGCATCAACCAGCCGCCGGTCACGATCAAGAACGTCGAGGTCTCGATCATCGACGAGGCGTTCGACCGCGGGCTCGTGACGCCGCAGGTGCCGCAGCGCCTCACCGGGCACACCGTGGCCGTGGTCGGCTCGGGCCCGGCGGGCCTCGCCGCCGCGCAGCAGCTCACACGCGCGGGCCACACCGTCGCGGTGTACGAGCGGGACGACGAGATCGGCGGCCTGCTGCGCTACGGCGTGCCGGACTTCAAGCTCGAGAAGGTGCACATCGACCGGCGCCTGGAGCAGATGCGCGCCGAGGGCACCCGGTTCCGACCGGGTGTCGCGGTGGGCACCGACGTGACCTGGGTGCAGCTGCAGGCGCGCTACGACGCGATCGTCGTGGCGACGGGTGCCACCGTGCCGCGTGCGCTGCGCGTGCCGGGCGCCGACCTGGCCGGGGTCCACCCGGCGATGGAGTACCTGCACCAGGCCAACGCCGTCGCGGCCGGCAAGCCGGTGCCGGACCAGATCACCGCGGCCGGCAAGCACGTTGTCATCATCGGCGGCGGCGACACCGGCTCGGACTGCCTGGGCACGGCGCTGCGCCAGGGTGCGGCGTCGGTGACGACGCTCGCGATCGGCAAGCGTCCCCCCACGGAGCGCCCCGAGCACCAGCCGTGGCCCACCGACCCCGTGCTGTTCGAGGTCTCGTCCTCGCACGAGGAGGGCGGCGAGCGGTCGTACCTCGCGTCGACGGTCGCGTTCCTCGGCGGAGACGGTGACGCGGAGGGCCAGGTGCGCGCGCTGCGCCTGGCCACGACCGAGTACCTGCCCGACGGGCGCCGTGTGCCCACCCCGGGCACCGAGCGGGACATCC
The DNA here is from genome assembly GCF_006715865.1 of Cellulomonas sp. SLBN-39. Classification (NCBI taxonomy): domain Bacteria; kingdom Bacillati; phylum Actinomycetota; class Actinomycetes; order Micrococcales; family Cellulomonadaceae; genus Cellulomonas; species Cellulomonas sp. SLBN-39. The sequence continues at coordinate 3,423,618 of NZ_VFOA01000001.1, forward strand.
CGGCGGACCTCGTGCTCGTCGCGATGGGCTTCACCGGCCCGGAGACGGACACGCTCAGCGGCCAGACGGGCCTCGAGCTCACCGAGCGCGGGCTCGTGCGTCGCGGCGACGACTTCGCCACGTCCGTGCCGGGCGTGTTCGTCGCCGGTGACGCCGGTCGCGGGCAGTCGCTCGTGGTCTGGGCGATCGCCGAGGGCCGGGCCGCCGCGGCGGCCGTGGACGCCTACCTGTCGGGCACCTCGGAGCTCCCCGCGCCGGTCTCGGCGAGCACCGTCGCGCTGCGCCCCTGACCTCCTCTTTCACCCCCTCACGTCCCGCGTACCGGCAGCCTGCCGGTGGGGTCCGGGACGTCCGGCCTGAGGCCGACAACCAGGAAGGCATAGTCTTCAACCATGCGTAGAGCCAAGATCGTCTGCACCATCGGTCCGGCCACCGAGTCGCCGGAGCAGGTCCAGGCCCTCGTCGACGCGGGGATGGACGTCGCCCGTCTGAACCGCAGCCACGGTGACACCGAGGTGCACAAGCGCGTGTACGACAACGTGCGTGCCGCTGCCAAGGCCTCGGGTCGTTCCGTCGCCGTCCTCGTCGACCTCCAGGGCCCCAAGATCCGCCTCGGGCGGTTCGTCGAGGGCAAGCACGACCTCGCGGTCGGCGACGTCCTGACCATCACGACCGACGACGTCGAGGGGACCAAGGACCGCGTCTCCACGACGTTCAAGGGCCTGCCGGGTGACGTGAGCCCCGGCGACCCCATCCTCATCGACGACGGCAAGGTCCTCGTGCGGGTCACCGCCGTCGAGGGCAACGACGTCGTCACCCGCGTCGAGGTGCCGGGCCCCGTCTCGAACAACAAGGGCCTGAACCTGCCGGGCGTGGCCGTGTCGGTCCCCGCGATGAGCGACAAGGACGAGGAGGACCTGCGCTGGGCCCTCAACGTCGGCGCGGACCTCATCGCGCTGTCCTTCGTGCGCAGCGCGGCGGACTACGACGACGTGCGCCGGATCATGGAGGAGGAGGGCCGGGTCGTCCCGGTCATCGCCAAGATCGAGAAGCCGCAGGCCGTCGAGAACCTCTCGGAGATCGTCCAGGCGTTCGACGGCATCATGGTCGCCCGTGGCGACCTGGGCGTCGAGCTGCCGCTGGAGCAGGTCCCGCTGGTGCAGAAGCGCGCGGTCGAGCTGGCGCGTCGCAACGCCAAGCCCGTCATCGTGGCCACGCAGGTGCTCGAGTCGATGATCACGAGCCCCCGCCCCACGCGCGCCGAGGCGTCGGACTGCGCGAACGCGGTCCTCGACGGTGCGGACGCGGTCATGCTCTCGGGCGAGACCAGCGTCGGCGACTTCCCCATCGAGGCCGTGCGCACGATGGCGCGGATCATCGAGAGCACCGAGGAGCTGGGCCGCGAGCGCATCGCGCCCCTCGGCTCGGTCCCCTCGACGCGCGGCGGTGCCATCACCCGCGCCGCCGCCGAGATCGGCGAGACGCTCGGTGTGAAGTACCTCGTGACGTTCACGCAGTCGGGCGACTCGGCGCGGCGCATGTCGCGTCTGCGCTCGTCGATCCCGCTGCTGGCGTTCACGCCGGTCGAGGCCGTCCGCAGCCGGCTCTCGCTGTCCTGGGGCGTGCAGACGTACCAGGTGCCCGAGGTCGAGAGCACGGACGTCATGGTCAGCCAGGTCGACCAGACGCTGCGCGCCAACGGCCTGGCGGAGGTCGGTGACTACGTGATCGTGGTCGCCGGCACGCCGGTGGGTCAGATCGGCTCGACGAACACGGTCGTCGTGCACAAGATCGGCGACGAGGAGGTCGTGCGCACGCGCATCGCGTGACGCCGACCCCGGTCGAGACGGCCGCCGCCCCGCACCGGGGCGGCGGCCGTCGTCGTCGTGGCGTGCTCGTGCGCGGCAGGCCGGACGCCGTTCGGGCACGGTGGGGGTCGCGCTCTGCCACGATGGCGGGATGACGCAGGGGGGTGCGGCAGCGGTCCTCGAGGAGGTCGCGCCGGTGGAGGATGGACGGGCGTCGTACGCGACGTGGGGCCAGCGCGTGCTTGCTACGGTCCTGGACGGCGCCGTGCTGTCCGGCGTGACGTGGTTGGCCCTCGGGCCCGACGCGGCCCCGCCGACGTGGTGGCCCGGGCTGCCGCCGTCGACCGCGGTCGACCTGCCCCTGGCCTGGACGTCCTCGCCCTGGGTGTGGCTGCTCCTGGCCGTCTACGTGCTGCTGCAGGGCCTGACGGGGCAGACGCCCGGGCGGCGGCTCGTCGGCATCGCCGTGGTGGACCGCGTCACGGGCACGCCCGCGGGCCTGCTGCGCACGCTCGTGCGCCCGGTGGTGCACCTGCTCGACGCGATCCTGCTGGTCGGCTATGCGCGCCCGCTGTGGGACGGCCGGCGGCGCACGTTCGCCGACCAGGTCCTCGGCACGCTCGTCGTGCCTGCGGTACCGGCGGGGCGCGGTCCCCTCGGCGGACGCGCCGTGACCGCCGTCGCGACGGTCGTCTGCGTGCTGGGGCTGGGGGCGTCGTTCACGTCGTCGCAGGCCGGCGGGTCGGCGCAGACGTTGCGGGTCGCGTGCGCACCGGTGGACGGGGCCCCGGTGACGCCGGTCGGCGGGCTGACCTGGTCGGGCGAGATCACGCGCGATGTCACCTGGGGCTACGAGCGGCGGCTCTTCTGGACGCGGCACGAGCGGACGGATGCCGGCCCGTTGACGGTCCGCTGGTGGCCGCTCGCCGAGGCGGGCACGCCCCAGGTCACGGCGGCCGCGACGCTGCGCGCGCCCGGCATCGCGGACGAGCGCCAGGCCGAGCAGGTGGGCGACGGCGCAGGCGAGGTGGCGGTCGAGCTGCCCGTGCCTGCCGACGTGGAGGACGGCACCGTGGTCGTCACCTCGGAGGTCGTCGAGGCCGGGCAGGTCGTGGCGGCCTGCTCCCAGGTCGTCGACCTCGACGGGTCGCGGGACGTGCCGGAGGACGCGACGCGCGTGCCGTGACCGCGTGCGGGCGCCGAGCAGCACCGCCCGCACGCGGGACACGGTCTTCGCGCGACGTTGGTCAGGACGTGACGTCGGCGGTGGTGAACCGTGCCCACGCCAGCGACCCGAAGACCACCACCCACGCCGCCTGGACGTACATGCCCTGCGCGAGCACCCCGGGGTCGGGGGACAGGCGCAGGAGCTCGGCGAAGTCGAACCAGTGGTGCGTGAGCAGCCCCGGCCGGATCGCCGCGAGCTGCGGGAGCGTGTCGAGCACGGCGGACACGACCGCGACGACGACCGTCGCGGCCATGGCGCCCACGGGGACCTCGGTGAGCGTGGAGAAGAACAGCCCCACCGCGACGAGCCCCGTCATCGACAGCCCGACGTAGGCGACGATCCCCGCGACGCGCAGGACGCCGTCGGCGACGGGCACGGTGGTGCCCGAGAGCAGGGTCACCTCGCCGACGCCGAACAGCGCCCAGCCGGCGACCAGCCCCACCAGGGCGATGGCCAGGACGGCCGCCGCCGCGAAGGCGAGGGCGCCGGCGGCCTTGACGACGAGCAGCCGCGTCCGGTCGACGGGCACCACGAGCAGGTAGCGCAACGTCCCGGTGGCCGCCTCGCCGGCGATCGCGTCGCCGGACGCGATCCCGATGGTCAGGGGCAGCAGGAACGGCAGGCACAGGAACAGCGCCGCCACGACGAGGAACAGGCCGTTGCCGGTGACGCGGGCGACGAACCCGGGGCCCTGGCCGCCGAGCGCGGTGTCCTGCGTGAACCACAGCACGAGGCCCAGCAGGAGCGGCACGAGGGCGAGCCCCACGAGCAGCACGATGTTCCGGCGCCGGCCCAGCACGAGGCGCAGCTCGGCGCGCAGGAGGCGTCCGAACGCGCCCCGCACGTGCGCGGGCGCGACGTCCGGTGCGCGCACGGCGGTGTCAGCGGGCGACATCGAAGCCCTCCCCGGTCAGCTCCACGAAGACCTCTTCCAGCGACGGGTGGCGCACGTCGAGCCCCAGCAGCGGCACGTCGGCGCGCACGAGGGCCGCGGCGACGTCCTGCGGGCCGGGCGCCGAGGTGCCGGCCGGGACGGGGGCGGGCAGCAGGGCGGCGGTGAGCTCGGCGACCTGCGCCCCCGGCTCGGTGCGGACGTCCACGAGCCCGACCCGGACGAGCACGGTGCGGGCCGCGTCCAGGTGCTCGGGCAGGGTGCGGACCACGACGCGTGCGGTGCGGCGCTCGGCCAGGACGGACCGGGGGCCCTGCAGCAGCAGACGCCCGCGGCCCATGATGCCCACGTGGGTGCAGACCTGCTCGATCTCGGCCAGCAGGTGCGACGAGACCAGGACGGTGGTGCCGGACTCCGCGAGCTCGCGCACGAGCGTGCGGACCTCGCGGGTGCCCTGGGGGTCGAGCCCGTTCGTCGGCTCGTCGAGCACGAGCAGGTCGCGGGGCCGCAGCAGCGCCGCGGCCAGCCCGAGGCGCTGCTTCATGCCGAGGGAGTACTGCCGGTACCGCTTGTCGGCGGCCGCGAGCAGGCCGACGCGCTCGAGGGCCTCGTCGGCGCGGCGCCGGGACGTGCGCGGGTCGACGGTCGCGTCGGCGGCGTCCACGCGGGCGAGGTTCGCGCGGCCGCTGAGGTACGGCTGGAACGCCGGACCCTCGACGAGCGCGCCCACCCGGGGCAGCACGCGGCCGCCGGCCGCGGGCATCGGCTCGTCGAGCAGGTGCACCTGTCCCGCGGTGGGCCGCACGAGCCCCAGCAGCATGCGGATCGTCGTGGTCTTCCCCGAGCCGTTGGGCCCGAGGAACCCGTACACGGCACCGCGGGGCACGTCCAGGTCGACACCGTCGACCGCGACCTGCCCGGTGCGGAACCGCTTGGCCAGCCCCTGCGTGCGCACGGCGCTGGCCGTGGCAGGAGGCTCGACGCGCGCCGGGGCGGGCGCCTGCGCGGCGCCCGCCCCGGTGGTCGTCGTCATCCGGCGAGGTCCTGCAGCGTCTGCGCCGGAACGGCCCCGACGAGGACGCGTCCGTCGTCGGTGACCAGGACGGACAGCAGCGCCGAGGTCAGCAGCCGCCCCCCGTCGACGGGCGTCGTCAGCTGGTCGTACAGCGCGGTCGCGTCCAGGTCGGGCACGGGGCTCGTGCCGTCGGTCGCCACGAACTCGTCGACGAGGCCCTGGGCGGCCTCCGAGCCGAACGTCTTGTCCGGCAGGGCCATCTCGGCCACGGCGGTCGGGTCGGCGGCGAGCAGCCCCGCGACGTCGACGTCGGCGACCTCCAGGACCGTGTCCCAGCCGGAGCCGGTGACGGTCACGCCCTCGGGCAGCGCGGGCTCGCCCGTCGTGGCGTCCGGCGCGTCCGGGACCTGCTCGGCCTCGGGCACCGGCACGACGACGTCGCGCACCGAGGCGCCGGGCGGCGGCGAGAAGGCCAGCACGGCCTCGTCCGGGGCCTCGAACGTCACGTCGGTGAACCCGATCTCCAGGGCCGGGGTCTGCGTGTCGTCGCTGGACCACACCTGCACGCGCAGCGGCGTCGACGTCTGCGCGTCGACGGCCACGACGATCCGGCCCACCAGCGTCGTGCTGCTCGTCGGGGTCACGACCACCTGGTACGCGTCGCGCCCGGCGACGGTCGTGGGGGAGTCGACGCCGACCGTGGCGTCCTCCTCGGCCTTCGCGAGCGCCTGCGCGCCCACCTCGGCGGGCGTCGGCAGGTCGCCGGCGACCTCCGGGGCCGCCTGCGCGGCGGCCTCCAGCCGGGCCAGGTCCTCGTCGGCGACGGTGTAGTGCACGACCTCGTCGTCCGACGAGGAGTAGGTCCACGCCTGCGCGCCGTCCGTGACGACGGAGTACTCCGACGTCGGGCCGAGCAGCGCGACGCGCGAGCGGGTCTGCCCGTCGCTCCACACGCGCAGCGTCGACGAGCCCGACAGCAGGCTCACCGGGTCGGCCCCGCCGATCTGGGTGAACGACACGTCGGGCAGCCCGAGGCGGGCGGTGTGCACCACGGTCCCGGACAGCGCCGGCGGCTCGGCGGCGGCGACCCGCGCGACGAGCTCGGCCGCCGTCACGTCGGGAAGGTCGGTGTCGGCCGACGCCAGCAGCGGCGGCGCGGCGAACGCCCCCGCCACGGCGAGCGCGGCGACAGCAGGGACGGCCCAGCGTGCGCGGGCCGACGGCAGGCGCCGTGGGGCGCCGGAGGACGTCTGCGTGGTCATGGCACCAGGGTGCGCCCTGCGCGCTGAGCGGTCCCTGAGAGGCGCGCCGCACCGTCGTGGGCGGCGGACGCTCCGACGGTGGGATGCTGCGCAGGTGCGGGTCCTGGTGGTCGACGACGAGCAGGGGCTGGTCCGTGCCCTGCGCCGGGGCCTGGCGGCCGAGGGGTTCACCGTCGACGTCGCCCACGACGGGGCGACGGGCCTGGCGAAGGCGCTCGTCGGGGACTACGACGCGGTGGTGCTCGACATCATGCTGCCGGGGGTCCACGGCTACGACGTGCTGCGCCGGCTGCGCGAGCAGGACGTCTGGACGCCCGTGCTGATGCTCTCGGCCAAGGACGGGGAGCACGACGTCGCCGACGGGCTCGACCTCGGCGCCGACGATTACCTGACCAAGCCGTTCTCGTTCGTGGTGCTCGTGGCCCGGCTGCGGGCCCTCGTGCGCCGGCAGTCGGGCCCGCGCCCCGCCGTGCTGCGCGTCGGGGACCTCGAGCTCGACCCCGCCGCCCGGTCGGTCACCCGCGCGGGCGCTCCCGTCGACCTGACCGCCCGCGAGCTCACGCTCCTGGAGCACCTCATGCGGCACGCCGACCGGGTCGTGCCCAAGCTCGAGCTGCTCGACCACGTCTTCGACACCGGGGGCGAGGACCCCAACGTCGTCGAGGTCTACGTCGGCTACCTGCGCCGCAAGCTCGGCCGGGACGCCGTCCGCACCGTGAGGGGTGCGGGCTACCGGGTGGCGGGGTGAGCCGCGGCGATGCCGCCCCCCGTCCCGGCTGGCCGGCGCTGTCGCTGCGCTCGCGCCTGACCGCGCTGTCCACCGCGGCGGTCGCCGGGGCGCTGGTGCTCGGCGCCCTCGCCCTGTCGGGCGTCCTGCAGGCCGCCCGGGTGGGCGCCCTCGACGCCGTCGTGCAGGAGCGCTCCGCGGCCCTGGCGGCCCTCGTCGCCGACGACCGGGTGCCTGCGACGCTGCCCGTGGCGGAGCCCGGCGAGGTCGCGCAGGTCCTCGACGCCGCGGGCGGGGTGCTGGCCACGTCGACGACGGCGAGCCGCACCCTGCCCGTGGCGTCGCCGGACGTCCTGGCCGGGTGGCGCGAGCGGGCCGCCGCCGAGCCCGACGACGTCCTCGTCCTGACCACCTCGGACAGCGCCTACGACACCTCGGCCCGCGCCGCGGTCCGTGCCGCGACGCTCGACGGCGCACCCGTGAGCGTCGTCACCACCGTCCCGCTCACCGAGGTCGAGGGGCTCGTGCACGCCCTGCGCCTGGCGCTCCTGCTCGTGGTCCCCGTGCTCACCGCCGGTGTGGGGTTGGTCATCTGGTTCGTCATCGGGCGGGCGCTGCGCCCCGTCGAGGCCCTGCGCCGCGGCGCCGACACGGTCGCCCGGACGGGCGGCCCGGGGGCGCTGCCCGTGCCGACCGCCGACGACGAGGTCGGCGCCCTGGCGCGCACGCTCAACACGATGCTCGACCGGCTGCGGGTCGCCGCCGACCGCCAGCGCACGTTCGTCGCCGACGCCGCCCACGAGCTGCGCTCACCCGTCGCCGCCGCCCGCGCGGTCGTCGAGGTCGCCCGCGCCCACCCCGACGCGTACCCCGTGCAGGACCTGCTCGACGACCTGACACCCGAGGTCGCGCGCATGCAGGCCCTCGTCGACGACCTGCTCGTGCTGGCCCGCGTCGGGGCAGCACCCGTCGCACGCACGCCGGTCGACCTGCGGGCGCTGGCGGACGACGTGGTCGACGGCGTGCGCGCCGCGGCACGCGGGGCGACGGCACGCACCGTCGACGTGACGGTCGTCGGTGGCGGCAGCGCGCTCGCGGGGGAGGACGGGGTCCGTCGCGTGCTGCGCAACCTCGTGGACAACGCGGTCCGGCACGCCCGCTCCGCCGTCGTGGTGCGGGTCGACGAGGGGTCCCTGGTGGTCGACGACGACGGGCCCGGCATCGCCCCGGAGCAGCGGGAGGCGGTGTTCGAGCGGTTCGTGCGGCTCGACGACGCGCGGCAGCGCGACGCCGGCGGCACCGGGCTCGGCCTGGCGATCGCCCGCGAGGTGGCCGTGGACCTCGGCGGGTCGGTGCGCCTGGAGCAGGCGCCCGCCGGAGGGTTGCGGGCCGTCGTGGACCTGGCACCCTCGGACGGCACACGAGCCCGGGCCTGAGACGGCTCACGCGAGGAGGACGGCTCACGCGAGGAGCGCGCGCACCTCGTCGGCGGTGAGGGCCGAGGAGAACAGGTCCCCGTCGTCGATGACGGCGTCGACGAGCGCGGCCTTGCGGGCCTGCAGCGCCACGACCTTCTCCTCGATGGTCCCCGCCGCGACCATGCGGTACACCATCACGGTGCGCTGCTGGCCGATGCGGTGGGTGCGGTCCACGGCCTGCTGCTCGCTCGCGGGGTTCCACCACGGGTCGAGCAGGAAGACGTAGTCGGCCTCCGTGAGGTTGAGCCCCGTGCCGCCGGCCTTGAGGCTGATGAGGAACACCGGGGCCGCGCCCGTGCGGAACTCCTCGAGGACCTCCTCGCGGCGCACCGTCGAGCCGTCGAGCTGCACGAACGGCACGCCGGCCTCCCGCAGCGCGTCGCCGACGATCGCCAGGTACGACGTGAACTGGCTGAACACCAGCGCCCGGTGCCCCTCCGCGACGACGTCCTCGAGCTGCTCCAGCAGCGTGTCGAGCTTCGCCGACCGGCTCCCGCCGAGAGCGGGGTCGATCAGTGCGGGGTCGAGCGCGAGCATGCGCAGCAGCGTCAGCGAGCGGTACACGATGAAGCGCTGGCGGTCGAGGTCGTCGATGAGCCCGAACAGCTTGGCGCGCTCGCGCTGCAGGTACCGGTCGTAGACCTCCCGGTGCGCGGGTGTGAGCTCGACCGTGAGGGTCTGCTCCTGCTTGGCGGGCAGGTCCGCCGCCACGAGCTCCTTGGTGCGGCGCAGCAGGAACGGTCGCACGCGCCGCCGCAGCCGTGCCAGCCGCTCCGTCCGGACGCGTGCGACGTCGGCACCGACGTCCTCGCCGCCGCCGGGCCCCGCGGTGATGCCCGTCCGGACGCCCTCGACGGGGCGCACGTACTGCTCGACGAACCCGCGGGCGGACGGGAAGAGGCCGGGCACGGTCAGCGCGAGGAGCGCGTGCAGCTCGGTCAGGGAGTTCTCCATCGGCGTGCCCGTGACGGCGAGGGTGAACGGCACCTCGAGGTCGCGCGCGGCCGCGTGCACGAGGGACGTGGCGTTCTTCACCTGCTGCGCCTCGTCGAGGACCAGCCCGGCCCACCCGGTGCCCCGCGCGACGTCCCGGTACGCGTCGGCGTCGAGCCGCAGCAGCGCGTAGCTGGTGACCACCAGGTCCGCCTCGGCGGCGGCGTCGGCGACCCGGACCCCGCCGCTCGCCTCCGTGGCCCGGAGCCGGCGCACGCGCAGGCCCGGCGTGAACCGCGCCGCCTCGGCGACCCAGCCCGGCACCACCGACGTCGGGGCGACCACGAGGAACGGGCGGCGCGGCCCGAGCGCCCCCTGCCCGTCGACGGCGCGCTCCTCGACGGTGTGCTGCACGAGCGCGAGGCACTGCAGCGTCTTGCCCAGCCCCATGTCGTCGGCGAGGATCCCGCCGGTCCGGTGCCGCCACAGCGACGCCAGCCAGTCGAAGCCCTCGCGCTGGTACGGGCGCAGCGTCGCGCGCAGGCCGCGCGGCAGCGGCGTCGCACGCGGCGAGCCCTGCGCGACGTCCGCGAGCATCGCCTCCCACGTCGGTGCGGCCACCGCCTCGTCGGCGACGGCCACCAGGTCGGACCACAGGCTGGTCTGGTGCCGGCTGATCCGCGGACCGGTCTCCCACTCCGCGAGGTCGCGGGCCTCGGCGATCAGCGCCGCGAGCGGCGCCAGCACCGGGTGGTCGAGGCGCAGGTACGTGCCGTCGACGAGCAGCAGCCGCCGCTTGCCGCCCGCCAGAGCGGCGAACAGCGGCGCGAACGGCACGGCCCGCCCGTCGACGTGCACGCTCACGCCCAGGTCGAACCAGTCGTGCTTCTGCGTCTCGTACGTCGTGACGCTCAGCACGGGCGGACCGTCGAGGCGTCGGAAGTCCGGCGCCGTCCCCACCGTCTCCACGCGCACGCCGGGCAGACCCTTGAGCCGGGGGAGCGTCGTGGTCACGAGCTCGGCCGCGTCCTCGTCGCGGAGCGTGGCCGGGCCCGGCAGCGCGGGCGTGCCCGTGTCGTCGGTGACCGCGTCGGGCCACCCGAGCACCGCCCGCAGGTCGGCCGGCAGCAGCGTGCGGGGGTCCGGCGCCGGCGCCGACCGGGCGTGCCCGTCCCAGCGCCACGACAGGTCCACGGTGTGCGGGGGTCGGTGCCGCACCGTCAGCACCAGGGTCGGCGGAGCCGGCGGGGGCAGCACGACCGTCCGGTCCGCGCTGACGACGTCGAGCCCGGCGAGCAGCGCGGGCAGGTGCTCCTCGACGAGCTCGCCCGCGGCGTCCGGCGGCACGACCAGGCCGCCCGCCAGCACGTCCGCGAGGCCCCGGCCGCCCTCGGTGCCGGCGCCGAGCAGCACGAGCTGCTGCGCCGACCACGTCCGCGCCGCCGGTGCCAGGACCACCCGGTTGGGCCGGGTCAGGTCGACCACGTACACGCCGTGGGTGCCGATGGCGTGCGCGTGCGCCACGGGCGCCGGGGCGCCGTCGATGCGCAGCCGTGCCCGGACCACCACGCCACGCGCCTCCTGCACGACGTCCAGGTCGAGGTCCGCGCGCCCGGCGAGGCGCACGTCCGCGCCCGCGCCCGAGCCCACGAGCTCCACGCCCAGCTCCCGCGCCTGGACGAGGAGGTCCCAGAGCACCGGGTTGGTGAAGTCGTCGAGGTGCACCCAGTCGAGGTCGGTGCCCGGCACCGCCGGCCCGGCGGCGCGGTGGAACGCGCCCAGCTGGCAGAACCACCGGTGCTGCTCGACGTCGAGGTCCAGCCGGTGGCGCATGTGCGCGACGTTCGACCACGTGAGGTTCCCGCGGGCCCACCCGCGCGCCGTGCGCAGGACGGGCCGGGCACCGAGCCGGATCATCCCGGTCGCGGGGCCGCCCCCCGCGCCCGCGCCGGCCGGCACCGTGCCCGCCGCAGGGGGTCCACCCGCCGCCCGGCCGCGTCCGGCGGCGCCCCGCACGGCGGTGACCCGCCGTGACGTCGGCCCGTTCCACCGCTCCCGGGTGTGCGGCGTCAGCTCGCGCAGCTCCAGCTGCAGGCCGAGCACGCCCGTGGCCGCACCCTCGCCGGCGGGACCGGGCTGCGGCGCGGCCAGCGTCCGCAGGACCTCCTGCCACGCCATGCTGCGGGTGTCGCCGAGGACGAGCCCGACGGGGAGGTCGGGCGGGTCCATCGGCACCCGGCGATCGTGCCACACCGCACCGACAGCGCCCTGGCGCTGCACCGCACGGCAACTGGCGGGCGCCGGTGGACGACGTCCGCGCAGGTCAGACGGGTGCCCCGAGTGGGATTCGAACCCACACTGGATCGGGTTTGAGCCGAACGCCTCTGCCGGTTGGGCTATCGGGGCCGCCCGGAGAGGATAGCGGCCGACGACCCCCGCCGTGCCTCAGCCGGCTGGGTCGGGCGTGGTCCGGCGGGCGAGCCGGGTCACCACCAGCGCCACGTCGTCCTCGGGCTCGTCCACGGCCATCGCTGCCAGCACGGCGTCGGCGAACCCCTCGAGGTCGTCCGGCGCGACCGCCGCGGCCGTGCGCTCCACGACGTGCGTCAGCCGGGCGATGCCGTCGCGCAGGTGCGTGCCCCGCCGCTCGACCAGGCCGTCGGTGTACAGGACGAGGGTCGAGCCGTCGGCGAGGACGTCGTGCGACTCCTGCCGCGCCGACCGCGACCCGAGCCCCAGGACGATGCCCCCGTGCGTGGCGCGCAGCTGCCGGGCCGTCCCGTCGGGCCCGACCACCAGGGCCGGCAGGTGCCCCGCCGACGCCCAGCGCACCGGGTGGCCCGCCCCGGCTCCGACCGGTGCGGCACCCGCCGGTCCGGCGTCCGCACCCGGCCGCGCAGCGCCCACCGCGAGCACCAGCGCCGTCGCGACCGCCCCCACGTGCAGGTCCTGCATGGCGGCGTCGAGACGTTCGAGCACCTCCGCCGGGCCCGCGCCCGTCGTGTGCGCGATGCCGCGCAGGAGCGTGCGGACCTGGCCCATGGCGGCCGCCGCCTGCGTGTCGTGGCCCATGACGTCGCCGATGACCAGCAGCCGCTCGCCCGCCGGGGTGGTGAAGGCGTCGTGCCAGTCCCCGCCGACCTGCGCCAGCCGTGCCGCCGGCAGGTAGCGCGCGGCCACGAGGGGGTCGGCGGGCGAGGCGAGCAGCGCGCGCTGCAGCTGCTCGGCGATCGCGCGCTGCTCCCCGTACATCCGGGCGTTGTCCAGGGCAAGACCGGCGCGGTCCGCCAGCTGCTCGAGCGTGGCCAGGTCCTCCTCGGACAGGTCCGTGTCCTCCGCGCCCAGCAGCAGCGTCACCGCGCCGACCGTCGCGTGCCTGGCCCGCAGCGGGGCGATGCACGCGGTCCGCGGACCCAGCTCCCGCAGCAGCCCGCCCGCCTCGGCGCTGACCACGGCGGCCAGGCGCTCGGTCGCGTCCGGCACCACCACGGTCGTCCCCGAGCGCAGCGCCTGGTGCAGGTACGAGGTCGGCGACATGCCGCGCAGCCGGGTGCTGGCGTACCGCTCCACCGTGGCCCGCCGCGCCGGGTCGACGTGCCAGCTCGCGATGTCGCGCAGCCGGTGGTGGTCGTCCACGAGCGTGACCAGGCACGCGCTGCCGAAGGTCGGCACGAGGTGGCGGGCGAGGCGCGCCACCGCCTCCTCGACGTCGAGGACCGACGCGAGGTCGTCGCTCACCGCGCGCAGCAGCCGCCCGCGGGCCTCGGCCGCCCGCGCCGCCTCCTGCGCGCGGTGCCGCGCGGTGACGTCGTGGAAGTACACCGACAGGCCGTCCGGTCCTGGCCAGGCCCGGACCTCGTACCAGCCGTCCAGCGGCGCGGGGTAGTGCGCCTCGAACTCGTGCGGCTCGCCCGTCGCGACCGCCGCACGGTAGTGCTCGTCGAACGCGGACGCGTTGGCGGCGGGGAACAGGTCCCACACCACGCCGCCCAGCAGCTCGTCGCGCGGACGTCCCAGCAGCCGCTCCGCCTCGGCGTTCACGTACGTGAAGCGCCACTCGTGGTCCAGCAGGTAGAACGCCGAGGCCATCGTCTCGAGCACCCGGTCGATGCGGGCGTGGGCCGCGCGCTCGCGGGTCGTGTCGTACGCGGCGCCGATGACGCGCTCGGCGCCACCGGCCGGCCCGGCCAGCGCCTGCCCGCGGGCCTGCACCCAGCGGGTCGTGCCGTCGGGCCGCACCACCCTGTACTCGGCGGCGTACTCCCCGCAGACGGCGATGGCGTCGGCGAGCGCGCGCTGCACGCGCCGCCGGTCGGCCGGGTGGACGCACGCGTCGAACGCCTCGATGGTCCCGCCGAACTGGGCCCGGGTGAGCCCGAACACGCGCAGCAGCGCGTCGTCCCAGTCGAGCGCGCCCGTGCCCAGGTCCCAGTCGAAGGTCCCCACGCCCGCGGCGCCGACCGCCAGCCGGTGCCGGGTGCGACGGGCGGTCTCGTCGAGGTCGTCGGGTGCCCTGCGGAGGTCGGGCGGTCTCGTCGCGCGGGGCCCGGGGACGACGGGCGAGGGCGCGACGTCGCCGTCGCCGCCCTCGGGCGGTGGTGCTGCCGCCATGTCCGAGCCCCTTCCCGCGGTGGACGCAGCATAGGTCGCGCGACGCGCGCGTCGGGCCCTGCGGCGACGGTGCGGGCCGACGGTGCTCGAGGGACGTGACCTCGACCACGCGGACGTGGCCACCGACGGGCACTACGCTGTGCACGTGACCACGAAGGACGACAGCACCGAGCCGGCGGCGGACGCCACGCAGATCCTCGACCTCCCCACCGCGGAGCCGGGTGCCCCGAAGCCGGCGGGCCGGCCTGCTCGTCGCGCGGTCGTGGCCGAGGACGAGGCGCTGATCCGCATGGACGTCGTCGAGACGCTCACCGAGGCAGGCTTCGACGTCGTCGGCGAGGCGGGCGACGGCGAGACGGCCGTGGCGCTGGCCACCGAGCTCAAGCCCGACATCGTCGTGATGGACGTCAAGATGCCGGTGCTCGACGGCATCTCGGCCGCCGAGCGGATCGGCAAGGCCCACCTGGCGCCGGTCGTCCTGCTCACCGCGTTCTCGCAGACCGAGCTGGTCGAGCGGGCCCGCGACGCCGGGGCCATGGCGTACGTCGTCAAGCCGTTCAGCCCGGCCGACCTGCTGCCCGCGGTGGAGATCGCGATCTCCCGCTACGCGCAGATCACGGCGCTGGAGTCCGAGGTCGCCGACCTCGCCGAGCGGTTCGAGACGCGCAAGCGGGTCGACCGGGCCAAGGGTCTGCTCATGACGAAGATGGGCCTGAGCGAGCCCGAGGCGTTCCGCTGGATCCAGAAGACGTCGATGGACCGTCGTCTGACGATGCGCGAGGTCGCGGACGCCGTGATCGAGCAGGTCGGCGGCGGCGCGTCCTGACGCCTGCCTGACGTACCCCCGCCGGAACCCGGTCGACGCCCGAGTCGACCGGGTTTCGTCGTCTTGGTCACAAGTGCGCAACGACATCGTGGCGAGACGTTGCCATTCACATGGCGGACACAAAGCATGAGTACGTTCGCCGCACATTGCCGGGCACGCCAGTGCCCGGTAGGTGGAGTGCTCACAGAGGGGTACCACGCATGATTCGTTCGACACATGCAGGACGTGCTGTCGCCGTCGCCGGTGTGCTCGTGCTCGCGCTGACCGCCTGCTCGGGCGGCTCCGACGAGGCGGGCGAGGGTGGCTCGGGATCCGGGGAGCCGCTGAAGATCGGCACGCTGCTGCCCGTCACCGGCTCGCTCGCCCAGCTCGGCCCGCCGGAGATCGCCGGCGTCGACCTCGCGCTGGACGAGATCAACGCGGCCGGCGGCCTGTTCGGCTCCGACGTGACGGTCGTCCACACGGACTCCTCCGACGCGCAGAACGCCTCGGTCTCGACGGCCTCCGCCCAGGAGCTCATCACCGAGGGTGTCTCGGCCGTGATCGGCGCGGCGTCCTCGTCGGTGACGCTCAACGTGATCGACGACGTCACGGGTGCGGGCATCGTGCAGGTCTCTCCCGCCAACACGGCGACGAGCCTGTCGGGCTACTCCGACTTCTACTTCCGGACCGCGCCGCCGGACACGGTCCAGGGTGACGTGCTCGGCAACCTCATCGTCTCCGACGGGGCCGCGAACGTCGGCATCCTCGTCTTCAACGACTCCTACGGCACGTCGCTGCGCGACGTCGTCTCGGGCGTCGTCGAGGAGAGCGGCGGCACGATCGTCTACGGCGCCGACGGCGAGGAGTTCGACCCCGCGGAGCAGAACTTCGCCACGATCGTCGGCGACGCGATCGCCGCGCAGCCGGACGCGATCGCGATCCTCGCGTTCACGGACCAGACCCCGCTGATCGTGCGCGAGCTCGTGGCGCAGGGCTGGGACATGAGCAAGACGTACTTCGTCGACGGCAACCTGCAGAACTTCGGCACCGACGGTGACACGGGCTTCCCGGAGGACACCCTCACCGGTGCCCAGGGCACGCTCCCGGGCGCGTACCCGTCGGAGGAGTTCCAGGGCCGCATGCTCGAGATCGACCCCGAGCTGGAGGAGTTCTCCTACGGCCCGGAGGCGTACGACGCCACCATGCTCGTGGCGCTCGCGGCGCTCAAGGGTGGTGCCTCGGACGGCGAGACCATCCAGGCCAACATGGCAGCCGTCTCCGGCGCCACGGACGGCACGGAGTGCACGGGCTGGGAGGAGTGCTCGGCGCTCGTCGAGGACGGCGAGGAGATCGCCTACCAGGCCGTCTCCGGCGTCGGCCCGTTCAACGACGCCAACGACCCGTCGTCGGCGTTCATCGGCGTCTACGAGTTCGGCGCGGAGAACACGTACGAGTTCTCCCGCTCGGAGGAGGGTGTCGTCCCCCAGGGCTGACCGGGAGCGGCAGGACCGTCGACGAGGGCCCTCGGAGCACGCGCTCCGGGGGCCCTCGCCCCGTGAGGGGCGGGCGTCTTGCGTTATCGGCAAGGGGTGATGCCCGTCGAGCATCGCGGCGGCAGACTGAGTGCATGACGCACCAGCAGCAGACGCCCCCGCACCACGACACGCCCACCACCGGCGGCCACGGTCACCACCACGGCACCGGGGCGCCGGACGACGAGCTCGACGTGTTCGAGCCCGCCGGCTGGGAGATCCGGTACGCGGGCGACGCACCCGTCTGGAGCGGCGAGCCGAACCCCCAGCTCGTCACCGTCGCCTCCGGTCTCGGCCGCCCGGGCACGGCGCTCGACCTCGGCTGCGGCGAGGGCGGGGACGTGGTCTGGCTGGCGCGCCAGGGCTGGCGGGTCACGGGCGCCGACTTCTCCGCGAACGGCCTCGCGCGGGCCGCGCGGCACGCCGCCGACGCCGGTGTCGCCGACCGGGTCGACTGGTGGCAGGTCGACGCCCGGACGTTCGCGGCAGGCGGCCGGTCCTTCGACCTGGTCACGTCGCACTACCTGCACCCCGCGGCCGGGGGGATCGTCGACGTCGTGCGCCGTCTGTGCGAGGCGGTCGCCCCGGGCGGGCACCTGCTCGTCGTGGGTCATGCGCCGACGGACGAGCTCGCGGGGGTGAGCCAGCTCCGCCGGGCGGCGATGTTCGAGGCGACCGACCTCGTGCCCGCGCTGCCTGACGACGTCGAGGTGCTGGCCGCCGAGCGCCGCCCCCGGACCGTCGTCCGTGACGGGGTGCGTCGGGACATCCAGGACGCCGTCCTGGTCGCACGCCGGGGGCCCGAGCGCCCCTGACGGTGCCAGCGGCGCCGCCCTCAGCGACGGTGCTGCGGCCCGGTGGGCGCGTCGCGGACCCGAGGGCGGGGCGCCACGACGACGAGGGGGCCGGGAGCGAACGCTCCCGGCCCCCTCGTGCGCACCTCAGTCCTTGGCCTCGGGCGACGTGTCGGGACCGACCGGTGCGGTGCCCGCGGTGGCGGCGGCCGGTGGAGCTTCCGACGGAGCAGCCTCCGCGGCAGCGTGCGCCGCCGTGCCCGCCTCGGCGTCCGCGCGGGCGGCGTCCACGTCGGTCGCGAGCGTGCCGAGGTAGAGCTCGATCACCTTGGGGTCGGTCATGAGCTCGCGGCCCGGGCCGGAGTACGCGTTGCGTCCCTGGTCGAGGACGTACGCCCGGTCGCAGATCTGCAGGGCACGGCGGGCGTTCTGCTCGACGATGATGACCGAGACACCCGCCTTGTTGATGCGGCGGGTCCGCAGGAACGCCTCGTCCTGGCGGACGGGGGACAGGCCCGCGGACGGCTCGTCCAGCAGCAGCACCGACGGCTCGGGCATGAGCGCCCGGGCCATCGCGACCATCTGGCGCTCACCGCCCGAGAGTGCGCCCGCACGCTGCTTGCGGCGCTTGACCAGCTCGGGGAACAGGTGCAGCACGACCTCGAGGCGCTCGGAGAACTTCGCGGGCGTCTGGTAGACGCCCATCTGCAGGTTCTCCTCGATCGTCAGGCTCGGGAACACGTTGTTCGTCTGGGGGACGAAGCCCACGCCCTTGTGCACGAGCGCGTCGGCCCGCATGTTCGTGATCTCCTCGCCCCCGAGGGTCAGCCGGCCCTCGCGGATGTTCACGAGGCCGAACAGGGCCTTGAGCAGCGTCGACTTGCCGGCGCCGTTGGGGCCGATGATCCCGACGAGCTCGCCGGGGTGCAGCACGAGCGAGCACCCGTTGAGGATGTTGACGCCGGGCAGGTAGCCCGCGACGAGGTCGTCGGCGTGCAGCAGCGGCTCGCCCGCAGGCGCTCCGCGGTGCAGGGCGGGTGCAGTGGTCTCGGTCACGGCTTCGTCTCCTCGGCCTGCGCCTCGGCCTCGGCCTCGGCGTCGATGGTGCCGCCCTCGACGAGCAGCGCGTCGTCGCCCAGGTCGGTGTCGTGGTGGGCGCCCAGGTAGGCGTCGATGACGGCCTGGTCGGCCATGACCTCCGCCGGAGGGCCCTCGGCGACGACCTGCCCCTGGGCCATGACGACGACCCAGTCGGAGATGTGCCGGACCATGTGCATGTCGTGCTCGACGAACAGCACGCTCGTGCCGTGGTCGCGCAGGTCGGTGATGTGCCCGAGCAGCGACTGCGTGAGGGCCGGGTTGACCCCGGCCATCGGCTCGTCCAGCATCACCAGGGCCGGGTCGGACATGAGCGCGCGCGCCATCTCCAGGAGCTTGCGCTGCCCGCCCGAGAGCGAGCCGGCGAAGTCGTCCTTCTTGGCGTCGAGCTTGAACCGCTCGAGCAGCGACATCGCCTTGTCGGTGATCTCCCGCTCCCGCGGCGACCACAGCGGCTTGACGAGCGCCGTGAAGAGGTTCTCGCCGGGCTGGTCCCGGGCGCCCAGGCGCATGTTCTCCAGGACGGTCATGCGCGAGAGCGCCTTGGTCAGCTGGAAGGTGCGGACCATGCCGGCCGTGGCGACCCGGGACGCGGCGACGCCGGCGAGCGGTGTGCCGTCGAAGACCCAGGTGCCGGCGTCGGGCTTGTCGAACCCGGTCATGAGGTTGAAGAACGTCGTCTTGCCGGCGCCGTTGGGGCCGATGAGCGCGGTGATGACGTTCTTCTGCACCTCGAGGTGCGCCACGTCGACGGCGTTGACGCCGCCGAAGCTGCGGCGGACGCCGTCGGCGACGAGCACGGCGTCGGGCTTGACCGCGCCCGGGACGCGCTCGACGTGGGCGAGGTCGCGGCGGGCCTGGTCGACGACGTCCTTAATGGGCATTGATCGCCAGCTCCTTCTTGTCGCCCAGGATGCCCTGGGGCCGGAACACGATGAGCAGCATGAGCGTCAGCCCGACGAGGATCCACCCGATCTGCTCGATCTGCTGCACGGAGAGGACGTCGCCGGGGACGACGCCGCGCAGGAACCCGCGCACGAAGATCAGCGAGCCCCAGAACAGCAGCGAGCCGAGGACCGGGCCGAAGACCGTCGCGGCACCGCCGAGCAGCAGGATCGTCCAGGTGTTGAACGTGACCGGCCGGCCGAGCGAGTCGGCCTGCACCGAGCTGGCCAGGACGAACACGATGCCGCCGAGGGCGCCGAAGACGCCGCCGAGGACGAGGGCCTGGAGCTTGTAGGAGTACACGTTCTTGCCGAGCGCACGGACCGCGTCCTCGTCCTCGCGCACACCCTTGAGCACGCGGCCCCACGGGCTGCGCATGAGGCGCCAGACGAGCAGGCACGCGAGGGCCACCACGAGCCACCCGACGATCCGCAGCCACCAGCTGTTGGAGGTGTTGGTCGCCAGCGTGATCGGTCCGAGGGCCCAGCGGTCGTCGGGGAACGGCGACGCGTCCTGGAAGGTGCCCTTGAAGGAGTTGCCGGTCAGGCCCTCGGAGCCGCCGGTGATGTCCGTCAGCGCCGTCGAGCGGCCGATCATGCGGATGATCTCGGCGGCGGCGATCGTGACGATGGCGAGGTAGTCGCCCCGCAGCTTCAGGGTCGGCAGGCCCAGCAGCAGCGCGAAGAGCACCGCCACGACCACCGCGACCACGAACGCGAGCCACAGGGGTGCGCCCGCGATCGTCGAGATCGCGAAGCCGTAGGCGCCCAGCAGCATGAAGCCTGCCTGGCCCATGTTGATCAGCCCGGTGAGGCCGAAGTGGATGTTCAGACCGATGGCGGCGAGGGCGTACGCGATCGCGGTCGGCCCCGTCATCTCGGTGAGCACGTTGGTGAGCAGCTGCCCGAAGTCCATGGTTTCCGACCTCCCGCTAGCCGATGCGCTCGGCGCGCCCGAGGATGCCCTGCGGCCGCAGCAGCAGGACGAGGATGAGGATCACGAGCGCGCTGGCGTACCGCATGTCGCTGGGCAGCACGAGCGTGGACAGCTCCACGACCAGGCCGATGACGACGGCCCCGAGGACCGCGCCGAGCGGGGAGCCGAGACCCCCCAGCGTGATCGCCGCGAACATGAGCAGCAGCAGCGTCGACCCGAAGTTGAACCGCGTCGAGTTCAGGTACAGCGCGAGCAGGACCCCGCCGAGCGAGGCCAGGGCGGCCGAGACCACCCAGACGCCGCTGATGATCGACTCCACCCGGATGCCGGTCGCGGCGGCGAGGGCCGGGTTGTCGCTGACGGCCCGCGTCGCACGGCCCAGCCGGGTGCGCGACAGCGTGAACGCCACGACGGCCAGCGCCACGACGGCGATCGCCACCGAGATCATCGACTGCGCCGAGATCTGCACGGGCCCGATCTGGATGCGCGCGGAGATGCCCGAGACGATCGGCGTCGGCTGCGCCCCGAAGATGAACAGGAACGTCGACAGCCCCGCCAGGGCGAGACCGATCGTCACGATCATCTGCTGCGTGACCCCGACGCCGCGGCGGCGCAGCGGGGCGAAGATGATCGCGTTGAGCAGCCAGCCCGCGAGGGCGCCGGCCGCGGTCGCGACGACGATCGCCAGCCACAGCGGCAGCTCCCAGCGCTGCACCGCGACGAAGGCCATCATCCCGCCGAGGGTGACGAGCTCGCCGTGCGCGAAGTTCGACAGCCCGGTGGTGCCGTAGATCAGGTTCGCGCCGAGCGACGCGAGAGCCAGCAGCAGGCCGAAGACGAGACCGGCGAGGACGAGCTGGGCGACCCGGTTGGTGCCGCGCGTCGCACCCGCCTCGGCGCCGGTGCCGGTCTCGGGGGCGGCGGTGGCGTCGTCGGCGGGGCTCTCGCCGTCCGCGGGCGCGGTGGTCGGCGAGGCCGCGACGTCGGACGGGTCGACGGCCTGGAAGATGCGTCCGGCGGAACGGCCCAGCTCGACGGTCACCGTCGCGGGGTTCGCGGCGGGGTCCCGCAGCGTGGTGCCCGCGGGGAGCGTGGCCTCGTCCACCTCGACGACGTAGTCACCCGCGGCGGTGACGGGCACGCTCGCGCGGCCGGCCTCGTCGGTCGTGGCCTCGACGGTCGTGCCGTCGCCCTCGACGGTGAGGCCGACGTCGGCCGCCGGGCCCGTCCCGGGGACGGTGACGGTGATGTTGAGGCACGCGGTGGTGTCGTCAGGGGTGCACGCGGTGGCGGCGGCTCGCGCGGGGACGCCGGCGACGAGCGTCGCCAGGGTCAGCAGGAGGGTCGCCAGCAGGGCCGCCCCTCCCCGTCGCACGAGGGCTGGCCGGTCCGGGCATGCGACTGCTCGCACGAGGGACCTCCGTCCTTGGTGGTGGGCAGGTGCGCCGGGGCGCTGGGTCGTGGTGGGCCTGACGCCCGCCGGGTGGCAGACGATAGGGAGGGATTGTGTCCTGTTCATTACGTCCTGACGAGACCCCGCGCCGTCCGGACCGGCGCCGCGGTGCAGGCGTGGTGGACGCCCGGGACTCTCGACCGTGGGACTAGGCAGGGGCGTGCGGGTGCGCCATGATCGGGACGGGACGCGTCCGGGGGGAGCTGGTCCCGTCCGGCTGGTCCACCCCGTCAGGAGGCCCCCCGTGCGCTCTGGTGCGCGAGTCCGTCCGCTCACCCGGACCGACCTCGACCCCGTCGTCGACCTGTGCCTGCGGGCCCGTGCGGAGCTGGGCGTGGGGCGCCAGCTGTGCACCGACGACCGCGACCGCCTGCGCGAGCAGATCGGTGCGCTGCTCGGCCTCGACGGTGCGACGGTGCTCGTGGCGACGCTCGACGAGGAGCCCGCGGGCGTCCTGCTCGGGCGCCTGGTCGGCCCCGGGCCCTTCACCGACGCCGTGGTCCTCAACCTCGAGGCGCTCTACGTCCGGCCGGACGCGCGACGGCGCGGGCTCGGGCACGCGCTGCTGGTCGCGGCCGCCGACGCCGCGGGGCGGGCGGGTGCGGACGAGGTCTTCGCCTCCCCGCTGCCCGGTGCGCGCGGCATGCACCGGTTCCTCGCACGCCTGGGCTTCGCGCCGGCGGCCGCCCACCGGGTCGTGCCCACGGCCGTGCTGCAGCGGCGCCTCGCGCACGACACGGGGTCCGCGGCCGTGCGGCGACCCGCGGCCCGGGGGATCGAGGACCTTCTCGAGCGCCGGCGCCGCGCCCGCGCCGCCGAGGCCGCTCAGCCGGTCGCGTCGACGAGCATGCAGGTCAGCCGTGCCGTGCACAGCCGCCGGCCGTCCGCGTCCTCGACGACCACCTGGTAGGTCGCCAGGCTCCGGCCCAGGTGCAGCGCCGTCGCGGTGCCGCGCACGGTCCCTGCCCGGGCCGACCGGTGGTGCGTCGCGCTCAGCTCGACGCCGACGGCGGCGCGCCCCGCCCCGGCGTGGACCTGCGCGGCGTAGGAGCCCAGCGTCTCGGCCAGCACGGCCGACGCGCCGCCGTGCAGCAGGCCGTACGGCTGGGTGTTGCCCTCGACCGGCATCGACCCGCGGGCCTCCCGTGCGTCGACGTGGTCGATCGTGATCTGCATGCGTTCGATGAGCGTGCCGGCCACGGGCGGCATCGCGGCGGCGGTGCCCGGGGTGACGGGGTCCGGGGCGGGCGCGGCTGCGCCCCGACCGGTGGGAGCGGCGGCGGACGGTGCGCGGTCGGCGGTGTCAGGCATGGCAGATAGGTTGGCACCCGTGAGCGCCGTGCAGCCATCCGCCCCGTCGACGCCGACCTCGCAGGAGGGTGGCCCCGCCCCCCGCCTGCTCCTGATCGACGGCCACTCCATGGCCTACCGCGCCTTCTACGCGCTGCCCGTGGACAAGTTCGCCACGTCCTCGGGCCAGCCCACGAACGCCGTGTTCGGGTTCGTGTCGATGCTCGCGAACCTGCTCCGCGACGAGGAGCCCACGCACGTGGCCGTCGCGTTCGACGCCGGCCGCACGACCTTCCGCACCGAGCGGTACGCCGCGTACAAGGGCACGCGCGACGCGACGCCCGAGCCGTTCCGCGGGCAGGTCGACGTGGTCCGTCGGGTCCTGGAGACGATGCACGTCCAGGTCATCGACAAGCCCGGGTTCGAGGCGGACGACATCCTCGCCACGCTCGCCGGCCGCGCCGTCGCCCAGGGCATGCATGTGGCGATCTGCTCCGGCGACCGCGACGCGTTCCAGCTCGTGCGCCCCGAGGTCACGGTGCTCTACCCCGTCAAGGGCGTCTCCGAGCTCGCGCGCATGACGCCCGAGGCCGTCGAGGCGAAGTACGGCGTCCCGCCGCAGCGCTACCCCGACCTCGCGGCGCTCGTCGGGGAGTCCAGCGACAACCTGCCGGGCGTGCCCGGTGTCGGCCCGAAGACCGCCGCGAAGTGGATCGCCGCGCACGACGGGCTCGCGGGCGTCCTCGACGCGGCCGACCGCATCACCGGCAAGGCCGGGGAGTCGCTGCGCGCGCACCTCGACCAGGTCCGGCTGAACCGCGAGCTCAACCACCTCGTCGACTCCGTCGAGCTGCCGGTCGGCCCCGAGGACCTCGCCGTGCGGCCGTGGGACCGTGCCGCGCTGCACGCGATCCTCGACGAGCTCGAGTTCCGTGCCCTGCGCGACCGGCTGTTCGCGATGCTGCCCGACGACGGGCAGGAGGAGCGTGCCGCGACGGCAGCCGCGCTGGACGTCGTCGAGGTCGGCGCCGGTGGGCTGGCCGCGTGGCTCGACGCGCGCGGCACCGCCCTCGTCGGGGTCGACGTCCGGGGCACCGGGGCGCCGGCGCGGGGAGACGCGTGGGGCGTGGCGCTCGCCGACGGCAGCGGGCAGGCCGTCGCCTACGACCTCGCCGAGATCGACCCCGTCGACGAGGCGGCGCTCGCGGCGTGGCTCGCCGACCCGGCGCGGCCCAAGGCGGTGCACGCCGCCAAGACGGCCTGGCACGCGCTCGACGGCCGCGGCCTGACCCTCGCGGGCGTGGTGTTCGACACCGAGCTGGCCGCGTACCTGTGCCAGCCGGACCGGCGGGCCTACGACCTGGGCGACCTGGCGATCGGCTACCTGCACCGTGAGCTCGCGGCGGACGACGCGGCGTCGGCGGGGCAGGGGGCGCTCGACCTGGAGATGGACGGTGCCGACGAGGGGCGGCGCGCGGCGGTGCGTGCGGCGGCCGTGCGCGACCTCGTCGACGTGCTGTCCGCCGAGGTCGACGACCGGGGGGCGGGCGGGCTGCTGGCCGACCTGGAGCTGCCGCTGCAGGGGGTGCTCGAGCGCATGGAGCGGACGGGCATCGCGGTGGACCACGACCACCTGGTGGCGCTGGAGCGGACGTTCGACGGCCAGGTGCAGGCCGCCGCGGCGGACGCGTTCGCGGTGATCGGCCGCGAGGTGAACCTCGGCTCGCCCAAGCAGCTGCAGGAGGTCCTGTTCGACCAGCTGGGCATGCCGCGCACCAAGAAGATCAAGACGGGCTACACGACGGACGCCGCCGCGCTGACGGACCTGTTCGCCCGGACGCAGCACCCGTTCCTGGAGCACCTGCTCGCGCACCGCGACGCGATCCGGCTGCGGCAGACCGTGGAGGGTCTGCTGCGCTCGGTCACGCCGGCGGGTCGGATCCACACGACGTTCCAGCAGACCATCGCCGCGACGGGGCGCCTGTCGTCGGCCGACCCGAACCTGCAGAACATCCCGATCCGCACGGAGGCGGGCCGGCGCATCCGTCGGGCGTTCGTGGTGGGCGACGGCTACGAGACGCTGCTGACGGCCGACTACTCGCAGATCGAGATGCGGATCATGGCGCACCTGTCGGGCGACGTCGGCCTCGTGGAGGCGTTCCGCTCGGGGGAGGACCTGCACAGCTACGTGGGTTCGCGGGTGTTCGGCGTGCCGACGGACGAGGTCACGGCGGCGATGCGCTCGAAGATCAAGGCGATGAGCTACGGGCTGGCGTACGGCCTGTCGTCCTACGGCCTGTCGCAGCAGCTCGCGGTCGAGGTCTCCGAGGCGTCCGCGCTGATGGACGACTACTTCGCACGGTTCGGGGGCGTGCGCGACTACCTGACGGGCGTGGTCGACGAGGCCCGCGCGACGGGCTGGACGGCCACGATCCTGGGCCGTCGGCGCTACCTGCCGGACCTGACGAGCGACAACCGGCAGCGCCGGGACACCGCCGAGCGCATGGCGCTCAACGCGCCGATCCAGGGCAGTGCGGCCGACCTGGTCAAGGTGGCGATGCTGGGCGTGGACGCCGAGCTGACCCGCCGCGGCCTGTCGTCGCGGCTGCTGCTCCAGGTGCACGACGAGCTCGTGCTCGAGGTCGCGGCGGGCGAGCGCGAGGAGGTCGAGCAGCTCGTGCGCGAGCAGATGGCGCACGCGGGCGACGGGGCGCCCGACGGGCCGTTGTCGGTGCCGCTCGACGTGTCCGTCGGCGTCGGCGAGAGCTGGCACGCGGCCGGGCACTGAGCGAGCGAGGTCACTAACGCGGCTGACCACGGTGCGAATCGCAGAAACTCGGACGTTCTTCTGCGGCGCGGAATCTGGATTCCGTGGGTGATCTGCGCCACAGTAGGCCGCCTACGGTGGCAACGAGGCCGCCGGAGCAGCCCCGGAGGTGCTCGTGCCCGAGACCGCCCACCACGGCCCTGACGTCGTCGCCGAGACCGACTACCAACGCGTCCAGCGGTCGGCGGAGTTCGCCGACCTGCGCCGGCGCTTCCGCCGGTTCGTCTTCCCGCTGACCGCGTTCTTCCTCCTGTGGTACTTCACGTACGTGCTGCTGGCGAGCTACGCGCACGACGTCATGAGCCAGCGCGTCACCGGCACGATCACGGTGGGGCTGCTGCTCGGTCTCGGCCAGTTCGTCACGACGTTCGCGATCACGATGGGCTACGCCCGCTGGGCGAACAGGCGCCAGGACCCTGTCGCCGCGCGCCTGCGCGACCAGATCGAGCAGGGCACGGTCGGCGCGGCCGACGGGCAGGTGCGCGCATGAGCGCGGTGCGCGTCGCGGCCCCCGCCGCCCAGGTGGGTGACCCGGTCGTGAACATCGCGATCTTCGGCGCGTTCGTGCTGGTCACCCTCGTCATCGTGTTCCGCGCCTCCCGCAACAACCGCAGCGCCGCCGACTACTACGCGGCGGGCCGCTCGTTCACCGGTCCGCAGAACGGCACGGCGATCGCCGGCGACTACCTGTCCGCGGCGTCGTTCCTCGGCATCTGCGGCGCCATCGCGATCTACGGGTACGACGGGTTCCTCTACTCCATCGGCTTCCTCGTCGCGTGGCTGGTCGCGCTGCTGCTGGTCGCCGAGCTCCTGCGCAACACGGGCCGCTTCACCATGGCCGACGTCCTGTCGTTCCGGCTCCGGCAGCGCCCCGTGCGCATGGCCGCCGCGCTGTCGACCCTGGCTGTCGTCTTCTTCTACCTGCTCGCGCAGATGGCCGGGGCAGGCGGGCTGGTCGCGCTGCTGCTCGGCATCGAGGGCACGGCGGGGCAGGCGGTCGTGATCGCGGTCGTCGGCGCGCTGATGATCATGTACGTCCTCGTCGGCGGCATGAAGGGCACCACGTGGGTGCAGATCATCAAGGCGGTGCTGCTCATCGCGGGCGCCGGCGTCATGACGGTGTGGGTGCTCGCACGGCACGGGTTCGACCTGTCGGCGCTCCTCCAGGCCGCGATCGACACGGCGGGCGAGGGCGGGGAGTCCCTCGTGGAGCCCGGTCGGCAGTACGGCCTCTCGGGCCTGACGCAGCTGAACTTCCTGTCGCTGGCGCTCGCGCTCGTCCTCGGCACCGCGGGGCTCCCGCACGTGCTGATGCGGTTCTACACCGTGCCGTCGGCGCAGGAGGCGCGCCGGTCGGTGGTCTGGGCCATCTGGCTCATCGGCGTCTTCTACCTCTTCACCCTCGTGCTCGGGTACGGCGCGGGCGCGCTCGTCGGCCCCGAGGTCATCCTCGGCTCACCCGGCGGCGTCAACTCCGCCGCGCCCCTGCTGGCCTACGAGCTCGGCGGCGTGCTGCTGCTCGGCGTCATCTCGGCGGTCGCCTTCGCCACGATCCTCGCGGTCGTCGCCGGCCTGACGATCACGGCTGCGGCGTCGTTCGCGCACGACATCTACGCGTCGGTGATCAAGCGGGGCGAGGTCGCGCCCGACGGCGAGGTGCGGGTCGCGCGGATCACCGTGGTGGCGATCGGTGCGCTCGCGATCGTCGGCGGGATCTTCGCCAACGGGCAGAACGTGGCGTTCCTGGTGGCTCTGGCGTTCGCGGTGGCTGCGTCGGCGAACCTGCCGACGATCCTCTACTCGCTGTTCTGGCGCCGCTTCAACACGGCGGGGGCGCTGTGGAGCATGTACGGCGGGCTCGTCTCGTGCGTCGTCCTCATCGTCTTCTCCCCGGTCGTCTCGGGGAAGGTCGACCCGACGACGGGGGAGAGCCTGTCGATGATCCGCGACACGTCCGTCGACTTCTCGTGGTTCCCGCTGGAGAACCCCGGCATCGTGTCGATCCCGCTGGCGTTCCTCCTCGGGATCGTCGGCACCCTGCTCAGCAAGGAGACCGGCGACCCCGCACGGTTCGCGGAGATGGAGGTCCGGTCGCTGACCGGGGCCGGCGCGGAGAAGGCGACGGCCCACTGAGGGCGTGCGTGCTCAGCCGGCACGGCGGGTCACGAAGACCGCCGTGCCGGGCAGCAGCGCCCCGCGGACCGGGCCCCAGCCGCCCCACACCCGGTCGTGCCCGGCCGGCCACGGCGGCTCCACGAGGTCGTCCAGCACGAGGCCCGCGCCGGTGAGCTCACGGACGTGGTCGCCGAGCGTGCGGTGGTACTCCGCGTACAGCACCCGCCCGTCGGCGGCCTCCTCGACGTACGGCCGCCGGTCGAAGTACGAGCGCGCGGCCGTCAGCCCGCCGGTGCCCGGGTCGTCGGGGAACGCCCAGCGCACGGGGTGGGTCACCGCGAAGACCCACCGCCCGCCCGGGCGCAGCACGCGGGCGACCTCGGCGTGCACCCGGCCGGCGTCCGGCACGAAGGGCAGGGCGCCGAACGCGGTGAACGCCACGTCGAACGACGCGTCGGCGAACGGCAGGTGCCGGGCGTCGGCCTGGACCATCGGGGTGCGGCTCCCGCGACGGGCGTCGTACCCCGCGCCGGCGGCCAGCATGCCGCCCGACACGTCGGTCGCCACGGCGCGGGCACCGGCGGCCGTGAGCCACCGCGAGCACTGCGCGGCGCCCGCGCCGACCTCGAGCACCGTCGCGCCGCGCACGTCGCCGAGGAGGTGCGCGTCCGCCTCCCGCAGGCCCTCGGGGCACCAGACGAAGTCGTCCGGGCCCAGGAAGTCCCCGTGCTCGGCGAGGTACTCCTCGGCGTTGGCGTCCCACCAGCCGCGCGCCGCGCCGCCACCCTCCTCGGGGGCCACGTCGCGGTACCCGGCCCGTGCCAGTGCGTCGTCCACGGCCGCATCCTCCCAGGCCCGCGGTGCAGGGCGCGCGCGGGGCCGCGCCCCACGGTGCCGGCCTCGTGACCCCCGGGCGTGCCCCTGCCGGTCCGGGCGTCGGCCCGTGCGGTGCCCGTGAGCCGCCCGTGCGGCTGCGGTGAGCCCACCATGTGTCCACCATGTGAACAGTGCGTACTGGTACGTAACACGCCTGTGATGTGCTGCTCCACTCGCTGTGACGTTGGCTCTTTACGGTCGGGCGGGTTGCCCCGGCGCGGTCTGCTCCGCGCCCTGACGAGAGGTGCTGATCGATGAGGACCAGGTGGCAGACGGTCGCCGGCGGCGTCGCGGTGGGGCTCGTGCTCACCGGGTGCGCGGCGAGCGACCGCGACGCGGAGGAGGGCGCCACGGCGTCCGGAGGCCGGGACACGTTCATCTTCGCGGCGTCCTCGGACCCCGCGTCGCTCGACCCGGCGTTCGCGAGCGACGGTGAGTCGTTCCGCATCGCCCGGCAGATCTTCGAGGGCCTCGTCGGCGTCGAGCCCGGCACGGCCGACCCCGCCCCGCTCCTCGCGGAGTCCTGGGAGGTCAGCGAGGACGGGCTGGAGTACACGTTCGCCCTCAAGGAGGGCGTGACCTTCCACGACGGCACGGACTTCGACGCCGACGCCGTGTGCTTCAACTTCGACCGGTGGAACGGCTTCACCGGCGTGCTCCAGTCGGAGTCCCTGTCGTACTACTGGCAGAAGGTCAACGGCGGCTTCGCCGAGAGCGACGTCGAGACCCTCGACGGCACCGGCAAGTACGAGTCCTGCGAGGCGGTCGACCCCAGCACCGCCGTCGTCACGCTGCAGAGCCCGCTGCCCGAGCTCATCTCGGCGCTGTCCCTGCCCGCGTTCTCCATGCAGTCGCCCACCGCGCTCGAGGAGTACGACGCCGACGGCGTGACGGGCGAGGGCGACGCGCCGGTGCTGCCCGAGTACGCGACCGGCCACCCGACCGGCACCGGACCCTTCGTGTTCGAGTCGTGGAGCCCGGGCGAGGAGGTCGTCCTGTCGGCCAACGAGGAGTACTGGGGCGAGCAGGGCCAGGTCCGCCGGATCGTCTTCCCGATCATCGCCGACGCCACCGCCCGCCGGCAGGCGCTGCAGGCCGGCGACATCGACGGCTACGACCTGGTCGGCCCGGCCGACGTCGTCGCGCTCGCGGACGAGGGCTACGAGATCGTCAACCGCGACCCGTTCAACATCCTCTACCTGGGCATGAACCAGGCCAACCCGGACCTCGCGGACCTGCGGGTGCGGCAGGCGATCGCGCACGCGATCAACAAGGAGGCGCTCGTCGCGCAGACCCTCCCCGAGGGCACCGAGGTCGCGACCAACTTCGTCCCGCCCGTCGTGGCCGGCTGGAACGAGGACGTGACGACGTACGAGTACGACCCCGACAAGGCGCGCGAGCTCCTCGCCGAGGCCGGGAAGTCGGACCTGACGCTCGACTTCAACTACCCGACCAACGTCTCGCGGCCCTACATGCCGACCCCGGAGCAGGTGTTCACCGCGATCACGGCCGACCTCGAGGCCGTCGGCATCACGGTCAACCCCGTCCCGGACCCGTGGAACCCGGAGTACCTGGACAAGATCCAGGGCGGCGAGGACCACGGCCTGCACCTGCTGGGCTGGACCGGCGACTACAACGACACCTACAACTTCATCGGTGTCTTCTTCGGCGGCCCGTCGAACGAGTGGGGCTTCGAGAACGAGGACCTGTTCGCGGCCATCAACGACGCGCGGTACGTCGCCGACATCGACGAGCAGACCGCGGCGTACGAGGAGGCCAACGCGCAGATCCTCGACTTCCTGCCCGGCGTCCCGCTCGCCCACCCCGTGCCCTCGCTCGCGTTCGCGCCCTACGTCCAGGGGTACCCGGCGTCGCCGGTCCAGGACGAGGTCTACAACGTGATCACGTTCACGGACTGAGGAGCTGCACCACCCGATGACCCGACTGATCCTGCGGCGCCTGGCGCTGCTCGTCCCGACCCTGCTCGGGTTGTCGATCCTGCTGTTCCTGTGGGTGCGCGCTCTCCCCGGAGGGCCTGCCCAGGCCCTCCTGGGGGAGCGCGCCACCCCGGAGGCCGTGGAGCGGATCAACCAGCTCTACGGCTTCGACCGGCCCCTGCCCGAGCAGTACGTGACCTGGCTCGGCCAGCTGCTGCAGGGCAACTTCGGGGTCTCGACCCGCACGGGACGCCCCGTGCTCGACGAGTTCCTCCTGCGGTTCCCGGCGACGATCGAGCTCTCGCTCGTCGCCCTCCTGGTGGCGGTCGGCGTGGGCATCCCGCTCGGGTACCTCGCCGCCCGCCACCAGGGCCGGTCCGTCGACCACGTCGCCGTGGTCGTCTCCCTCCTGGGCGTGACCGTGCCGGTGTTCTTCCTCGCGTTCCTGCTCAAGTGGCTGTTCGCGGTGCAGCTCGGCTGGTTCCCGTCGTCCGGGCGCCAGGACCCCGCGATGATCGCGACGCACCCGACGGGCTTCTACGTGCTCGACGGGCTGCTGACGAGGGAGTGGGACGCGAGCTGGGACGCCTTCGTCCACCTCGTCCTGCCGGCGGTCGCCCTCGGATCGATCCCGCTGGCGATCATCGCCCGCATCACCCGCGCGTCCGTCATCGACGTGCAGCACGCCGACTACGTGCGCACCGCACGGGCCAAGGGCATGCGCCCGGACCACGTGCGCGGCCGCGTGATCCTGCACAACGCCATGCTCCCGGTGTCCACGACGATCGGTCTGCAGGTCGGCCTGCTCCTGTCGGGGGCCGTGCTGACCGAGACCGTGTTCGCCTACCCCGGGATCGGCAAGTTCCTGTCCGACGCCATCTTCTCGCTCGACTACGCGGTGCTGCAGGGGTTCATCCTGCTGATCGCCGTGGTCTACGCGATGGTGAACCTGCTCGTCGACGTGTCGTACGGGCTGATCGACCCGAGGATGAGGGCCCGATGAGCGCACCCGAGGTCTACGAGGTCCCGCAGGACACCCCCGGCTCGCCCGGGGACGGCCTCGCCGAGGACCGCCGCGCGGGCGAGGCGCTGTGGCGCGTCGCGGCCCGGCGCCTGGTCCGCAACCCCGGCGCGCTCGTCGGCGCCGCGATCGTCCTGGTGTTCGTGCTCGTCGCGCTGCTCGCACCCGTGCTGGCCCCCTACGCCCCGGGCGAGCTGCCCGGCCGGGCCGACGTGCGCCCCACGTTCATCCCCGGCCCCTCGGCCGAGCACCCCCTGGGCCTCGACCGCTACGGCGCCGACCTGCTGTCCCAGCTGATCTGGGGTGCGCGGGCGTCGCTGCTCATCGGCGTGCTGTCCACGCTGCTCGGGCTGGCCGGCGGCATGGTCGTCGGCCTGCTCGCGGGGGCGTTCGGCGGCTGGGTCGACTCGGCCGCGATGCGCCTGGTCGACCTCATGCTGGCCGTCCCCAGCCTGCTGCTCGCGGTCTCGATCGCCGCCGTCGCCGGACCGTCGCCCTCGTCGGTCGTGCTCGCCATCGGCGTCGTGCAGGTCCCCGTCTTCGCCCGGCTCCTGCGCGGGTCGATGCTCGCCCAGCGCGGCCAGGACTACGTGCTGGCCGCACGGTCGCTCGGGCTGTCCCGGCGCACGGTGACGATGAGCCACATCCTGCCCAACTCCGTCTCGCCGGTGATCGTCCAGGCCACGCTCCTGCTCGCGACCGCCGTCATCGAGGCCGCCGCGCTGTCGTTCCTCGGCCTGGGCGGCGGGTCGCCGACGACCGCCGAGTGGGGCCGCATGCTGGTCGCCGCGCAGAACGAGCTCGAGATCGCACCGCGCCTGGCCCTGTGGCCCGGCATCTGCATCTCCGTCACGGCCCTCGGCTTCACCCTGTTCGGCGAGGCGCTGCGCGAAGCCCTCGACCCCCGCTCCCGGAGGCGCTGACCCGTGACCACGCAGACCACGCCGTTGCTGAGCATCCGTGACCTCGAGGTCACCTTCCGCACCGACGCCGGCCCGACCGTCGCCGTGCGCGGCGTCTCGTTCGACGTGCACGCCGGCGAGACCGTCGCGGTGGTGGGGGAGTCCGGGTCGGGCAAGTCCACCTCCGCCGCGGCCGTCATGGGCCTGCTCGCCGACAACGGCCGGGTCACGGGAGGGCAGATCACCTTCGACGGCCAGGACCTGACGACGCTGTCGCCCGCGGCCATGCACCGGCTGCGCGGGTCGCAGATCGGCCTCGTGCCGCAGGACCCCATGTCGAACCTCAACCCCGTGCGCCGCGTCGGTCACCAGGTCGACGAGGCCCTCGTCGACAACGGGGTGCTCAGCGGCCGGGGTGTGCGCGCGCGCACCGTCGAGCTGCTCGGCGAGGCGGGGCTGCCCGACGCCGAGCGTCGGGCCCAGCAGTACCCCCACGAGTTCTCCGGCGGCATGCGCCAGCGGGCCCTCATCGCGATGGGCCTGGCCGCGCGCCCGCAGCTGCTGGTCGCGGACGAGCCCACGTCGGCGCTCGACGTGACCGTGCAGCGCACGATCCTGGACAACCTCACCGCGCTGACCGACCGGCTCGGGATCGCGGTGCTGCTCATCACGCACGACCTGGGCCTGGCCGCCGAGCGGGCCGACCGCGTGGTGGTCATGTACCGCGGCGAGGTCGTCGAGCAGGGGCCGGCCCGCACGCTGCTGAGCGACCCGCAGCACGAGTACACGCGCCGCCTCATCGCGGCCGCGCCGTCGCTGGCGTCCCGGCGGATCGACCTCGCGCACGCCGGGGCGCCCGTGCAGGCGTCGACGACCGCGTCCCCGCCCGCGGCGGACGTCGGCACGGAGGAGCCCGCCACCGCGGCGGCGCCGACCGGGGCGGCCGCGGCCGACGGGACGGCTGCCGACCACATCGTCGAGGTCGAGGACGTCAGCAAGGTGTTCCGCCTGCGCGGGCGCGGCCTGCTCGGGCGCGGCACCGACCTGCGCGCGGTCGACGACGTGAGCTTCGTCGTCCCGCGCGGGACGACGGTCGCGGTGGTGGGGGAGTCCGGCTCGGGCAAGTCCACCGTGGCGCGCATGATGCTCGGGCTGCTCGAGCCGACGTCCGGCACGATCCGCTTCGACGGCGAGGACGTCGCGGGCCGCGACCGTGCGGGCGAGCTCGCGCTGCGCCGCCGCGTGCAGCCGATCTTCCAGGACCCGTACGCCTCCCTCGACCCGCTGTTCACGATCTACCGGACCATCGAGGAGCCGCTGCGCGCCCACGGGCTCGGTGACCACGCCGCCCGCCGGGCCCGCGTGCGCGAGCTCCTCGAGCAGGTCGCGCTCCCGGCCGAGCTGCTGCGCCGGTACCCTGCCGAGCTGTCCGGCGGGCAGCGGCAGCGGGTCGCGATCGCGCGTGCCCTCGCGCTGGAGCCCGAGCTGGTCGTGTGCGACGAGGCCGTCTCGGCGCTCGACGTGATCGTCCAGGCGCAGATCCTGGGCCTGCTCGCGGACCTGCAGGACCGGCTCGGCCTGTCGTACCTGTTCATCAGCCATGACCTGGCGGTGGTGCGGCAGATCGCCGACCACGTCGTGGTGATGCAGCAGGGCGCGGTCGTCGAGCAGGGCTCGGCGGACGACGTCTTCGACCGGCCGGCCACCGACTACACCCGCATGCTGATCGACGCGATCCCCGGCCGCGGGCTGGAGCTGGGCCGGTCCGCCTGATCCGCGGGGCAGGTGGGGGCACCTGACCAGGACCGAAGGCGCACCCGGCCGGTCCGCGGCGTCAGTAGGCTGGTCGCGACGCGCACGGTGGCGCGTCGCACCCCCCACCACGAACGAGGAGCTACCAGCGTGCGAGTCGGACTGCTCACCGGCGGCGGCGACGTCCCGGGACTGAACGCCGCGATCCGTGCCGTCGTCAAGCGGGGCGAGGGCGACCACGGGCACTCGATCATCGGGTTCCGCAACGGCTGGAAGGGCGTCGTCGACGGCGACGTCATGCCGCTCACGCGCCAGCACATCCGCAACGTGCTGGCCACGGGCGGGACGCTGCTCGGCACCGCCCGGTACCACCCCCACGCGGACGACGGCGGCATGGACGCCGTGCTCGCGACGCTCGAGGCCGAGCGCATCGAGGCCCTCATCTGCATCGGCGGCGACGGCACCCTCAAGGCGGCCAGCCGCATCGCCGAGGCCGGCGTCCGGATCGTCGGCATCCCCAAGACGATCGACAACGACGTGTGGGGAACGGACCGCTCCATCGGCTTCGACACCGCGGTGACCATCGCGACCGAGGCCATCGACCGGATCCACACGACGGCCGAGTCGCACAACCGCGTCATGGTCGTCGAGGTCATGGGCCGCAGCGCCGGCTGGATCGCGGTGACGTCGGGCATCGCCGGCGGTGCGGAGCTCGTGCTCGCGCCCGAGGCGCCGTTCGACATCACCCGTGTGGAGAAGTTCCTCAAGCACCGGCACCGTGCGCACGCGAGCTTCTCGATCGTCGTCGTCGCCGAGGGCGCGGTGCCCGCGGAGGGCACGGCCATGCACTACGAGACCCAGGTCGGCCAGTTCGGCGAGATCGTCGCCGGGGCGATCGGCGAGCGGCTCAAGGGCGAGATCGAGCGGCGCACCGGCTTCGACACCCGTGTCACCGTCCTCGGGCACACCCAGCGCGGCGGCACGCCCACCGCGGCGGACCGCATCCTGGCGTCCCGGTTCGGGGTCGCGGCGATCGACGCGATCAACGCGGGCCGGTCGGACGTGATGACCGCGATCCGCGGCGAGCGGATCGAGCTCGTCGAGCTGCAGGAGGTCGCCGGGAAGGTGCAGCACGTGCCCGACGACCTGCTCATGGTGGCCGGTGCGCTCGCCTGATCGCGCACCTGCTCCTCGCTTTGCCTGCGCACCGCCGACCCGTTAGGGTTGACGGCGGTGCCGCGCGCCTTCGTCCTGGTCGGATCCGTGCAGCGACCGGTCGCGGAGCGGCCCTCGACCTCGGTCGCGGACCGCGCCCCCGGACCCCACGGACCGCCCGCCCGGCGGTCGTCGGCACCAGCACCACCCATCCCTGTCCGCACGACGCCCTGTCCGCATCGGAGCCCACCACTACATGAGCATCTCCACCCCCGCGAAGCCCGCCACGCCGCAGGTCGCGGTGAACGACATCGGCACGGCGGAGGACCTCCTCGCCGCGATCGACGCCACCATCAAGTACTTCAACGACGGCGACATCGTCGAAGGCACCATCGTCAAGGTGGACCGCGACGAGGTCCTCCTCGACATCGGCTACAAGACCGAGGGCGTCATCCCGTCCCGTGAGCTGTCGATCAAGCACGACGTCGACCCCGGCGAGGTCGTCCAGGTCGGTGACCAGGTCGAGGCCCTCGTCCTCCAGAAGGAGGACAAGGAAGGCCGCCTGATCCTGTCCAAGAAGCGGGCGCAGTACGAGCGCGCGTGGGGCACGATCGAGAAGATCAAGGAGGAGGACGGCGTCGTCACCGGCACCGTCATCGAGGTCGTCAAGGGCGGCCTCATCCTCGACATCGGTCTGCGCGGCTTCCTGCCCGCCTCGCTCGTCGAGATGCGTCGTGTCCGCGACCTCCAGCCGTACGTCGGCAAGGAGATCGAGGCGAAGATCATCGAGCTCGACAAGAACCGCAACAACGTCGTGCTCTCGCGGCGTGCGTGGCTCGAGCAGACGCAGTCCGAGGTCCGCTCCACCTTCCTGCAGACGCTGCAGAAGGGCCAGGTGCGCCCCGGTGTCGTGTCCTCGATCGTCAACTTCGGTGCGTTCGTGGACCTCGGCGGCGTCGACGGCCTCGTGCACGTGTCCGAGCTGTCCTGGAAGCACATCGACCACCCCTCCGAGGTCGTCGAGGTCGGCCAGGAGGTCACGGTCGAGGTTCTCGAGGTCGACTTCGACCGCGAGCGGGTCTCCCTGTCGCTGAAGGCGACGCAGGAGGACCCGTGGCAGGCGTTCGCCCGGACCCACGCGATCGGCCAGGTCGTGCCGGGCAAGGTCACCAAGCTCGTCCCGTTCGGTGCGTTCGTGCGCGTCGAGGACGGCATCGAGGGCCTCGTGCACATCTCGGAGCTGGCCGTGCGCCACGTCGAGATCCCCGAGCAGGTCGTCCAGGTCGGCGACGACGTCTTCGTCAAGGTCATCGACATCGACCTCGAGCGCCGTCGCATCTCGCTGTCGCTGAAGCAGGCGAACGAGGGCTTCGACCCCGAGTCCGACGACTTCGACCCCGCGCTGTACGGCATGGCGGCGGAGTACGACGACCAGGGGAACTACAAGTACCCCGAGGGCTTCGACCCGACCACCAACGAGTGGCTCGAGGGCTACGAGACCCAGCGCGAGACGTGGGAGGCCCAGTACGCGGCCGCGCACGAGCGCTGGGAGGCGCACCGCAAGCAGGTGTCGGACGCCGCGCGCGCCGACGCCGAGGCGTCGAACGAGCCCGCCGCCGCTGCGGTCAGCAGCAGCAGCGTGCCGTCGACGTACTCCTCGTCCACGGACGAGGCGACCGGCACGCTGGCCTCGGACGAGGCTCTCGCCGCGCTGCGCGAGAAGCTCACGGGCGCCTGAGCCCGGCGGCGCGCGCGCCGCACCGAGCAGCATCGACGGCCGGTCACCCTCGGGTGGCCGGCCGTCGGCGTCCCCGGCCGCGGGCCGGCCCAGCGGTCGCGGCCCCGCGCACCCTGCGGGCAGGATGGGGCCATGCAGAGGATCGGGCTCACGGGCGGCATCGCGGCCGGCAAGTCGGTGGCCGCTCGACGGTTCGCCGAGCACGGGGCGGTCGTGATCGACGCCGACGAGCTGGCCCGCACCGCGGCGGCGCCCGGGTCCGCCGGGCTCGACGCGGTGACCGAGGCGTTCGGTGCCGGGGTCCTCGCCGCTGACGGGTCCCTGGACCGCCCTGCCCTGGCCGCGGTCGTGTTCGCCGACGCCGCTGCCCGGGCACGCCTCGACGCGATCGTCCACCCGGTGGTGCGGCGCCTGGCCGCCGAGCGGGAGGCAGCCGCCGCCACGCTCGACGCGGGCGCGGTCGTCGTCCACGACATCCCGCTGCTCGTCGAGACGGGTCAGGCCGACGACTTCCACGTGGTGGTCGTGGTCGACGCCCCCGCGCTGCTGCGCGTCGAGCGGCTCGTCCGGCTGCGGGGCATGACCCGCCAGGACGCCGAGGCGCGCGTCGCGGCCCAGGCGGACGACGCGGCCCGGCTGGCTGCCGCGGACGTGGTCCTCGACGGCAGCGGCAGCGAGGACGTGCTGCGCGCGCAGGTCGACGTCCTGTGGCTGCGGCTGGCGGCGGAGCGCGACGCCGAGCTCGCGGCGGACACCCCCTGACGCTGCGACCCGCCCGGTCGCTACGATCGCCCTCGTCCGCCGGTCGGGTGAACCCGCCGTCGGACACGAAGGCGAGGGCTGCGTGCACCCGATGCAACGGTCGGGTGCGTGTCCCTCGGACCCTGCCCGGTCGACGACGACCGGGCTCCACGTGGGGGTACCTGTCGGAGGAGAGCGATGACGCTGGACGGGGACGGCTCGCACGGGTGGGAGCTGCGCCCGCTGCAGTCGAAGGCGTCGGTCTCGGTGGCGACCGCGACGTTGTCGGCGACACGGGTGCTCGAGATCGCGGCCAAGGCGGGGACGGGCGTCGAGGACGACTCGGGCTGGTTGAAGGTGGGCGAGCGCACCGCCGGTCAGGTGGAGTTCGTGGTGAAGGACCTCACGCGGACGGAGGACAGGGCGACGCTGCAGTTCGTCGTCGCGATCGAACGGTCGGTGGGGAGGGTGACGGCACGCTCGGCCATCACGCGGTTCGAGATGCGGTCGGGGCTGTCCTCGCTCGTGCCGGTCGCGCGGCGCAAGATCGTGGGCTTCAGCGTCTACCGCGCGTTCATGGACGCGTTCGTGGACGCCGTGCACGCCGAGGACCCGGGCTGCCGCGTGTCGTTCAGCGGCGACTGAGCCGCCGTGGCACCGGCCCGGACGGGTCGGTGTCACCGGCTCGTCGTACCGTGGGCCCATGCGACCCGTCACCGACCTGCAGCGGACCGTGGCACCGTTCGAGGTCGTCTCCGAGTACACCCCGAGCGGGGACCAGCCGACGGCGATCGCCGAGCTCGCGT
This sequence comes from Cellulomonas sp. SLBN-39, assembly GCF_006715865.1. Taxonomy (NCBI): domain Bacteria; kingdom Bacillati; phylum Actinomycetota; class Actinomycetes; order Micrococcales; family Cellulomonadaceae; genus Cellulomonas; species Cellulomonas sp. SLBN-39. The sequence continues at coordinate 3,462,298 of NZ_VFOA01000001.1, forward strand.
CGCGCGTGCGGGCGGGCGAGAAGGACGTCGTCCTGCTCGGCGCCACCGGCACCGGCAAGTCGGCGACCACGGCCTGGCTGATCGAGGAGCTGCAGCGTCCGACGCTGGTGATGGCGCCGAACAAGACCCTCGCCGCGCAGCTGGCGACCGAGTTCCGTGAGCTCCTGCCGAACAACGCCGTCGAGTACTTCGTCTCGTACTACGACTACTACCAGCCCGAGGCGTACATCGCCCAGACCGACACCTACATCGAGAAGGACTCGTCGATCAACGACGAGGTCGAGCGGCTGCGGCACTCCGCGACCAGCTCGCTGCTGACCCGCCGGGACGTCGTCGTGGTCGCCACCGTCTCGTGCATCTACGGCCTGGGCACCCCGCAGGAGTACGTCGACCGCATGGTCACCCTCTCGGTCGGCGACCGTGTCGACCGGGACCAGCTCCTGCGCCAGTTCGTCACGATGCAGTACGCGCGCAACGACGTCGCGTTCACCCGCGGCACGTTCCGGGTGCGGGGCGACACGGTCGAGATCATCCCCGTGTACGAGGAGCTGGCCATCCGGATCGAGCTCTTCGGCGACGAGGTCGAGGCGATCGCGACCCTGCACCCGCTCACCGGGGACGTCGTGCGCTCCGAGCAGCAGGTCCACGTGTTCCCCGCGACGCACTACGTGGCCGGTCCCGAGCGCATGGAGCGCGCTATCGGGGGCATCGAGGCGGAGCTCGAGGCACGCCTGGCCGACCTCGAGCGTCAGAACAAGCTGCTCGAGGCGCAGCGCCTGCAGATGCGCACGACCTACGACATCGAGATGATGCGGCAGATCGGGTCGTGCTCCGGGATCGAGAACTACTCCCGCCACATCGACGGCCGCGCCCCCGGATCGGCGCCGAACACCCTCATCGACTACTTCCCCGAGGACTTCCTCCTCGTGATCGACGAGTCGCACGTGACCGTCCCGCAGATCGGGGCGATGTACGAGGGCGACATGTCCCGTAAGCGCAGCCTCGTCGACCACGGCTTCCGGCTGCCCAGCGCGACGGACAACCGCCCCCTGCGGTGGGAGGAGTTCGTCGAGCGCATCGGCCAGACCGTCTACCTGTCCGCGACCCCCGGCAGCTACGAGCTGTCGATGTCCGACGGCGTCGTCGAGCAGATCATCCGACCGACCGGCCTCGTGGACCCCGAGGTCGTCGTCAAGCCCACCCAGGGCCAGATCGACGACCTGCTCGGCGAGATCCGCGACCGGGTCGAGCGCGACGAGCGCGTCCTGGTCACGACGCTGACGAAGAAGATGTCCGAGGACCTGACGGACTACCTCCTCGAGAAGGGCGTGCGGGTCCGGTACCTGCACTCCGAGGTCGACACCCTGCGCCGCGTCGAGCTGCTGCGCGAGCTGCGGATGGGGGAGTACGACGTCCTCGTCGGCATCAACCTCCTGCGCGAGGGCCTCGACCTGCCCGAGGTCTCGCTCGTCGCCATCCTCGACGCCGACAAGGAGGGCTTCCTGCGCTCGGCGACCTCGCTCATCCAGACCATCGGCCGTGCCGCCCGCAACGTCTCGGGACAGGTCCACATGTACGCCGACCGCATCACGGCCGGCATGGCCACGGCGATCGAGGAGACCAACCGGCGGCGGGAGAAGCAGGTCGCCTACAACCTCGAGCGCGGCCTGGACCCCCAGCCGCTGCGCAAGCGCATCGGCGACATCACCGACATGCTCGCCCGCGAGGACGCCGACACCGCGGAGCTGCTCGGCGGCGCGGGCCGGCAGGCCAGCCGCGGCAAGGCCCCCGTCCCCGGTCTCGGCTCCCGGGCCGGCGGGCAGGACGGTCGGCGCGCGCTGGCGGGGGTCGCCGCGGGCGAGCTCGCGGACCTGATCCAGGAGCTCACGGACCAGATGCACGCCGCGGCGGGTGAGCTGCAGTTCGAGCTGGCGGCGCGGCTGCGGGACGAGATCTCGGGGCTGAAGAAGGAGCTGCGCCAGATGCAGGCCGCCACGGCCTGACGGCGCAGGCCTCGCCGCTCGCCGGGGTCCTCGCCTCCAGGTCGCCTATAGTGGCCCGTCGGAGGGGAGTACTCCCCGCGACTGCATCGTCATCACGGCCGCCGCTGACGCCGGCCCGGTGCGGCCGGCTGCGAGTCACGCCAGAGCGCGTGCGGTGGCGGAAGAGACCTCCGGTCATCCCCTGTCCCTACCGGGAGGTCATCTGCCGTGGACGTTCCTCTGTGGGCGTGGGCCGTCACCGTCGGCGTCATCCTCGTGATGCTCGCCGTCGACTACGTCGGCCACGTCCGTTCCCCGCACGAGCCGACCCTGCGCGAGTCCGCGTGGTGGTCCGCCGGCTACGTCGGCGTCGCGGTGCTGTTCGGCGCGATCGTGTGGGCCGTGTGGGGGTCGACCTACGGCGGGGAGTACTTCGCCGGGTACATCACCGAGAAGAGCCTGTCGGTCGACAACCTCTTCGTCTTCGTGCTGATCATGGCGAGCTTCCGGGTGCCGCGGCTCTACCAGCAGAAGGTGCTGCTCATCGGCATCACCATCGCGCTGGTGCTGCGGACCGTGTTCATCTTCGTCGGCGCGGCGCTCATCGAGAACCTCAGCTGGATCTTCTACGTGTTCGGCGCGTTCCTGCTCTGGACGGCCTGGTCGCAGATCCGCTCGGGCAGCTCCGACGACGACGAGGAGTACCAGGAGAACGCCGCGCTGCGTCTGACACGCCGGCTCCTGCCCACGACCGACGACTACGTCGGCGACAAGATGACGGTGAATGTCGACGGACGCCGGTTCATGACGCCGATGCTCATCGTCATGGTCGCGATCGGCACGGCCGACATCATCTTCGCGGTCGACTCCATCCCCGCGATCTTCGGGCTCACCCAGGAGACGTACCTGGTCTTCGCGGCGAACGCGTTCTCCCTCCTCGGCCTGCGCCAGCTGTTCTTCCTCATCGACGGCCTGCTCGACAAGCTCGTGTACCTGTCCTACGGGCTGGGTGCCATCCTCGGGTTCATCGGCGTGAAGCTCGTGATCCACGCGCTCCACACCAACGAGGTGCCGTTCATCAACGGCGGCGAGCACGTCACCGCCGTGCCCGAGATCACGACGCCCGTCTCCCTGGGGTTCATCGTGCTGACGCTGCTGCTGACCACCGTGCTGTCGCTGCGGCGCACGCGCCGTGACGAACGGGTCGCGCTGTCCGAGGCCACGTCGGCCCGCGAGGCGACGCTCGGCGTGCAGGACGGCCCCGAGGGCACCATCGGCGACGCAGGTCGGACGGACGGGGCGGACCGGTGAACCACGAGCTCCCCGTCGTCTTCGAGGTCGCCGCGATGGTCGCGGTCGTGAGCATGCTGGTGCTCGACCTCGCGATCGTCCGCCGCCGCCCGCACGTGCCGACCACGCGCGAGAGCCTCGTGTGGGTCCTGGTGTACGTGGGGCTCGCGCTCGGCTTCGCCGGGCTCCTCGCCGCCGTCGGCGGCGCGGCACCCGCGGGGGAGTTCCTCGCCGGGTGGCTGACCGAGTACAGCCTCTCGGTCGACAACCTCTTCGTGTTCATGCTGATCATGTCGAGCTTCGCGGTGCCGCGGGAGCAGCAGCAGCGGGTCCTCATGGTGGGCATCGTGCTGGCGCTCGTGCTGCGGGGAGGGTTCATCCTCGCCGGCGCGGCCGTGCTCGAGCGGTGGACGTGGGTGTTCTACCTGTTCGGCGCGTTCCTGGTGTACACGGCCGTGAAGATCGCACGCGACGGCGCCGGCGGCGGTGACGAGGAGTACGCCGAGAACCGGCTCGTGCGCACCGTGCGGCGGGTCCTGCCGATGTCGGCGGGGTACGACGGCGGCCGGGTGCGCACCGTGGTCGACGGCCGGCGCGTGTTCACGCCGCTCGTCGTCGTCTTCGTCGCGATCGGCACGACGGACCTGCTGTTCGCGTTCGACTCGATCCCGGCGATCTTCGGCCTGACGCAGGACCCGTTCCTGGTGTTCACGGCGAACGTCTTCGCGCTGATGGGGCTGCGCCAGCTGTACTTCCTGCTCGGCGGGCTGCTCGACCGGCTCGTGTACCTGCCGTACGGCCTGGCGGTGATCCTCGGGTTCATCGGGCTCAAGCTCGTGGCGGAGGCGCTGCACACCAACACGCTGCCGTTCCTCAACGGCGGGGAGCCCGTCGCGTGGGTCCCCGAGGTGCCCACGTGGGTGTCGCTCGCCGTCATCGCGGTGTCCCTGGCCGGTGCGACCGTGGCGAGCCTGCTCGTCACGCGCCGTCCCGAGGCGGCCGGTCCCGCCGACGCGGAGCCGGTCCTCCGCGAGACGGACGAGCAGCGCTGAGCGCAGCACGGGGACGACCCGCCGGGTGCACGGCGGGTCGTCCCCGTGCACGCACCCGGGGGCGTGGTCCGGGTGCGGTGCCGCTTCCTCAGACCGTCGTCGACCAGGGGCCCAGGACGAGGTCCCACGCGAGGACCTCGGCGTCCCGCACGAGCCCGGCACGGGCGAACGGGTCCTGGTCGAGCAGCGCGCGCACCTGCGCGACGTCCTGCGCGCGGAACACCAGCAGGGCGCCCGGCGGATCGGCCTGCGGGAGCGGGCCCGAGCCGAGCAGGGTGCCGGCCTCGGCGAGGGACGCGAGCCACGCCCGGTGCTCGGGGCGGACGACGTCACGCTCGGCGGCGCGATCGTCGTAGGTGTAGCGGACGGCGATGACGGTCATGGGGCCATCCTGCCCGAGCGTGCGTCGCGCCGAGGGGGCCGGACGACCCTGCGGACGCGGCGGCTGCCGGTGCGGGTGGCACAGTGGTCCCATGACCCGTACCGCTGCCCGCGGGGCCCGGCGATGACCCGCCGCCCGCGCACCCTGCTGACCGACGACCTGCTCGCCGCCGTGCACGCGCGCGCCCCGCAGCACGACCGCGACAACACCTTCCCGCACCACGACCTGGCCGACCTCGTCGCCGCCGGGTACCTGCGGGCCTTCGTGCCCGTCGAGCTCGGCGGTGCCGGGCTGACCCTCGAGGAGGTCGCGCGCGAGCAGATGCGGCTCGCGGCGGCCGCACCGGCCACGGCGCTCGCTGTCAACATGCACCTCGTCGTGACGGGACTGGCCGCGCACCTGCACGCCCACGGCGACGACTCCGTCGCGTTCGTGCTGCGCGACGCCGCGGCGGGCGAGGTGTACGCCTTCGGCAACTCCGAGGCGGGCAACGACCTCGTCATGTTCGGCTCGCGCACCCGCGCCGAGCCGCAGGCCGACGGCGGCTACCGGTACACCGGCACCAAGATCTTCACGTCCCTGTCGCCGGTGTGGACGCGCCTGGCCACGTTCGGGCTCGACGACTCCGACCCGGACGACCCCCGCCTCGTGCACGGCGTGGTCGCCCGCGGCGACGGCGTGCACGCCAAGGACGACTGGGACACCCTCGGGATGCGGGCGACGCAGTCGGCCACGACCGTCCTCGACGGGGCATACGCCCCGCCCGGCCAGGTGTACCGGCGCCTGCCGCCCGGCCCCAGCGCGGATCCGTTCGTCTTCGCGCTGTTCGCCGTCTTCGAGGTCCTGCTCGCCGCGGTGTACACCGGCATCGGCCGGCGCGCCCTGGCGCTGGGCGTCGAGCACGCCCACCGGCGCACGTCGATGAAGCACGACGGGCGCACCTACGCCCAGGACCCCGACATCCGCTGGAAGGTCGCCGACGCGGCCCTCGCCCAGGACGGCGCCGAGCTGCAGGTCGTCGCGCTCGCGCGGGACGTCGACGAGGACGCCGACCACGGTGCGCGCTGGTTCGCCCAGCTCGTCGGCCTCAAGGTCCGGGCCACCGAGAGCGCCCGGGTCGTCGTCGACCTGGCGCTGCGGGTCTCGGGCGGGGGCGCGTACTCCTCCGGCAGCGAGCTGGCGCGGCTGTACCGCGACGTGCTCGCGGGGATCTACCACCCGTCGGACGACGAGTCCGCGCACGGCACCGTCGCGACGTCCGTCCTCGGCCCGCCGCAGGGCTGAGGGGTCACCAGCCCCGGGCGCGCCACGCGTCCAGGTGCGGGCGCTCGGCGCCGAGGGTCGTGTCGGCGCCGTGCCCCGGGTACACCCACGTCGCGTCGTCGAACCGGTCGAAGACCCGTGCGCGGACGTCGGTGAACAGCTGCTCGAACCGCTCCGGATCGCCCCCGGTGGCCCCGACGCCACCGGGGAAGAGGCTGTCCCCGGTGAACAGGTGGACGCGCCCGGGCACGGCGTCGGGCACGTGGACGTGCTCGGGCTCGCGCAGGGCGAGGGCCACCGACCCCGGCGTGTGACCCCGCAGCGCGACGACCTCCAGCACGAGGTGCCCGACGGTGAGGGTGTCCCCGTGCACGAGCCGGCGCACGGGGGCACCACCGGCGGCGGCGCCGACAGCGTCCGCGTCGTCGGCGCCGGCCGCGAGGTCCGCACCGGTCACGGCCAGCACGGACACGAGCGCTCCCACGTGGTCGGCGTGCCGGTGCGTCGTGACCACGGTGGCGAGGCGGGCGGCCGGGGACCCCTCGCGCACGAGCGCGAGCAGCCGGTCGGGGTCGGCCGCCGCGTCGACGAGCAGCTGCGCGCCCGAGCGTCGGCACGTCACCAGGTACGCGTTGTTCGCGCCCGGGCCGACGGCGACCTTGCGCACCACCGCGTCGTCGAGCTCGCGCACCGCGGTGGGGCCGCCCACGCGGACGTCGCCGGTGTAGCTCATCCTCGGTCCTCCTCGTCCGTCGTGCGCCGCTGCTCGCGGTCCGGTCCTGCGACCGGTGCGCCCGACCGCTCGGCACGCAGCCGTTCGGCACGCCCGTGGCTGTGGGCGGCACGCACCAGCGCGAGGTGCGACAGCGCCTGCGGCACGTTGCCGAGCATGTGCCCGCCCACGGGGTCGTACTGCTCGGCCAGCAGGCCCAGGTCGCCGCCGAGCGGGACCACGGCGTCGAGCACCCGGGTCGCACCGTCCACGTCGCCCGCCCGGGCGAGCGCGTCCGCGAGCCACGACGAGCACGCCAGGAACGGCGCCTCCGGCCCGGCGAGGCCGTCGTCGGTCGCCTCCGTGCGGTAGCGCAGCAGCAGGCCGGGTGCGACCTCCAGCTCCTCCCGGACGGCCGCGACCGTGGACAGCACCCGCGGGTCGTCCGCGGGCAGGAACCCGACGAGCGGGATCTGCAGGAGCGCGGCGTCGGTGTGCTCCGCGCCCTCGTGCTGCACGAACGAACGGCGCCGCGACGACCACCCCCGGGCGAGGACGTCGGCGTGGATCTCGTCGCGCGCCGCCTCCCAGCGCGCCAGCGGGGCCGCCAGCCCGTACGCCCGCGCGCCGCGCACGGCCCGGTCGACGGCCGCCCACGTCATCACCCCGGAGTGCGTGAACCGGCGCGGTGCGCCCCGGACCTCCCAGATCCCCCGGTCGGGCTCTTGCCACCCGTCCAGCAGGGCGTCGACGAGCCGGCGCTGCAGCGCCCACGACGCGGTCGTCTCGGCCAGCCCCGCGTCGCGGGCCACCGCCAGCGCGCACATCACCTCGCCGAGGACGTCGTGCTGGACCTGGTCGACCGCGCCGTTCCCGACGCGCACCGGGCGCGATCCCGCCCAGCCGGGCAGGTGGTCGAGCTCGCGCTCCGGCATCCGCCGGCCGCCGTCGACCCGGTACATGATCTGCACGTCCCGCGGGTCCCCGGCGACGGCCCGCAGCAACCAGTCCCGCCACTGCGTGGCCTCGTGGCGGAAGCCCTGCTCGACCAGCGCCTCGACCGTCAGGGCCGCGTCGCGCAGCCACGTGTACCGGTAGTCCCAGTTGCGCGTGCCGCCCGGCGACTCGGGCAGCGACGTGGTCGCGGCCGCGACGATCCCGCCCGTCGCGGAGTCGGTGAGCATGCGCAGCACGAGCAGCGAGCGGACCACGGCCTCGCGGTACCGACCCTGGTACCGGCAGCCGCGCGCCCACAGGCCCCAGGCCGTCGCGGTCGCCTCGACGCGGGCCCCGTCGGGCAGGCGCGGCGGGGTCGGGCGCCACGACGGCGTCCAGGTCAGCGACAGGTCCACGGACTCGCCCGCGCGCAGCGTGAAGCGGTCGACGTGGTGGTGGTCGTCGGCGCGCGGCAGACGGGTGCCGCGCAGCACGAGGGCGTCCGGGCCGGCCGTCGCGCGGATCGTGTCGCAGCCCTGCGCGTCCTGCACGTGCTGCACCCACGGCTCGACGGCCCCGTAGCCGAACCGCACCGTCCACTCGTGCTCGACCTCGACCTCGCCCTCGGTGCACGTCAGCCGCCGCACGAGGTCCGCGCGTCCGTCGCCGAGCGGCATGGCGTCCACGGCGACGGCCGTGCCCGTGGCCGAGCGGTACGTCGTCTCGAGCACGAACGAGTCGCCGACCCAGCGCCGGCGCTCGCAGGTGGCGCCGGCGACGGCGAGGCGCCACCGGCCGTGCTCGGGGCCGCCCAGGAGGGCGGCGAAGCAGGCGTCGGAGTCGAAGCCCGGCAGGCAGAGCCAGTCGACGGACCCGTCGCGCGAGACGAGCGCGGCGGTGTGGCCGTCGCCGACCACGGCGTAGTCCTCGACGGGCGACTGGCCGGGCAGCAGGTGGGCGGACGGGACCGGGGCGTGGTGCGGGCGCATCGGTCCCAGGATGACGCGCCGGGGTCTGCGCCGCAGGTCGCACGCCCCCGGTGCCACCGGGGCGTCGAACACGTGTGCGATTGTCGGCGGGTCCGCGTACAGTCGTGCGACGTGAACGACCGACTGGTGGTCCGTGGGGCCCGCGAGCACAACCTGCGCAACGTCGACCTCGACCTTCCGCGTGACGCGCTCATCGCGTTCACGGGGCTCTCGGGGTCGGGCAAGTCGTCCCTGGCGTTCGACACGATCTTCGCCGAAGGCCAGCGCCGCTACGTCGAGTCGCTGTCGGCGTACGCCCGTCAGTTCCTCGGGCAGATGGACAAGCCCGACGTGGACTTCATCGAGGGCCTGTCGCCCGCGGTGTCGATCGACCAGAAGTCCACGAACAGGAACCCGCGCTCGACGGTGGGCACGATCACGGAGGTCTACGACTACCTGCGTCTGCTGTTCGCGAGGGCGGGGACCCAGCACTGCCCGGTGTGCGGCGAGCGGGTCACGGCCCAGACGCCGCAGCAGATCGTCGACCGGCTGCTCGAGCTGCCGGAGGGCACCCGGTACCAGGTGCTCGCGCCGGTGGTGCGTGGCCGCAAGGGTGAGTACGCGGACCTGTTCCGCGAGCTGCAGGGCAAGGGCTTCGCGCGGGCGCGCGTCGACGGCGAGGTCGTCCAGCTGACGTCGCCGCCCACGCTGGAGAAGAAGCTCAAGCACGACATCGAGGTCGTCGTCGACCGGCTCGTCGCGCGCGAGGGCGTGCAGCGCCGCCTGACGGACTCGGTGGAGACCGCCCTCGGCCTGGCGGGCGGCCTGCTGCTCGTCGAGCTGGTGGACGCGGAGGCCGACGACCCGGAGCGGGTGCGCCGGTTCTCCGAGACGCGGGCCTGCCCGAACGACCACGCGCTGTCCCTCGACGAGATCGAGCCGCGCACGTTCTCGTTCAACGCCCCGTACGGCGCGTGCCCCGAGTGCACGGGCATCGGGTCGCGCCTCGAGGTCGACCCCGAGCTCGTGGTCCCGGACGACGAGCTGTCGCTCGCCGACGGTGCGGTGGCGCCGTGGTCGCAGACGTCCGCCGACTACTTCCAGCGGGTGCTGTCGGCGCTGGCCAAGGACATGGGCTTCTCGATGGACGTGCCGTGGCGCGCCCTGCCGCAGCGCGCTCGCGACGCCGTCCTGCACGGCGAGAACCACGAGGTCCAGGTCCGCTACAAGAACCGGTGGGGGCGCGAGCGCACCTACGCGACGGGCTTCGAGGGTGTCATCACGTTCCTCGAGCGCCGGCACGCGGAGACCGAGTCGGAGTGGAGCAAGGAGAAGTACGAGTCGTACATGCGCGAGGTGCCCTGCCCCGTCTGCAAGGGCGCGCGCCTGAAGCCCGAGGTGCTCGCGGTCAAGGTCGGCGGACGGTCGATCGCCGAGGTCTGCGACCTGCCCATCGCCGAGGCCCGGACCTTCCTCGACGGGCTGGAGCTGGGGGAGCGGGAGCGGGCGATCGCCGCGCAGGTGCTCAAGGAGATCCAGGCCCGCCTGGGCTTCCTGCTCGACGTCGGCCTGGACTACCTCTCGCTCATGCGTCCCGCGGGGACGCTCTCCGGCGGCGAGGCCCAGCGGATCCGGCTGGCCACGCAGATCGGGTCCGGCCTGGTCGGGGTGCTGTACGTGCTCGACGAGCCCTCGATCGGCCTGCACCAGCGGGACAACCGCCGGCTCATCGACACCCTGACCCGGCTCCGGGACCTGGGCAACACGCTCATCGTCGTGGAGCACGACGAGGACACGATCCGCACGGCGGACTGGGTCGTCGACATCGGCCCCGGCGCCGGCGAGCACGGCGGTCGGGTGGTGCACTCCGGGGACCTCGACGGGCTGCTCGCGTCGACGGAGTCGGTGACGGGGGCGTACCTGTCCGGGCGCCGCTCGATCCCCATGCCGGCGATGCGGCGCCCCGTCGACCGGTCGCGGCAGGTCACGGTGGTCGGTGCACGCGAGCACAACCTCCAGGGCATCGACGTGTCGTTCCCGCTCGGCACGTTCACGGCGGTCACCGGGGTCTCGGGCTCGGGCAAGTCGACCCTCGTGAACTCGATCCTCTACACGGTCCTGGCCAACGAGCTGAACGGTGCGCGGCAGGTCGCCGGCCGGCACCGGCGCGTGACGGGCCTCGACCAGCTCGACAAGGTCGTCCACGTCGACCAGGGGCCGATCGGCCGCACGCCGCGGTCCAACCCCGCCACCTACACCGGCGTCTGGGACCACGTGCGCCGGCTGTTCGCCGAGACGAGCGAGGCCAAGGTCCGCGGCTACACCCCCGGGCGCTTCTCCTTCAACGTCAAGGGCGGGCGCTGCGAGGCGTGCTCGGGCGACGGCACGCTGAAGATCGAGATGAACTTCCTCCCCGACGTGTACGTGCCCTGCGAGGTGTGCCACGGGGCGCGGTACAACCGCGAGACCCTCGAGGTGCACTTCAAGGGCAAGACCGTGGCGGACGTGCTGGCGATGCCGATCGAGGAGGCCGCGGAGTTCTTCGCCGCGGTCCCCGCGATCGCCCGCCACCTGCGCACCCTCGTCGACGTGGGCCTGGGGTACGTGCGCCTGGGGCAGCCGGCGCCGACGCTGTCGGGCGGCGAGGCGCAGCGCGTCAAGCTCGCGGCCGAGCTGCAGCGCCGCTCCACGGGCCGCACCATCTACGTGCTCGACGAGCCGACGACGGGTCTGCACTTCGAGGACATCCGCAAGCTCCTCGGCGTCCTGCAGTCGCTGGTCGACAAGGGCAACACCGTGCTGGTCATCGAGCACAACCTCGACGTGATCAAGAACGCCGACTGGGTCGTCGACATGGGCCCCGAGGGCGGCAGCGGCGGAGGGCGGGTCGTGGCCCAGGGCACGCCGGAGCACGTGGCCGGCGTCCCGGAGAGCCACACGGGCCGGTTCCTCGCCGAGGTGCTCGAGCCGCAGCGGGCCGAGGCCAGCGCCTGAGGCGTCCGTCGCGGGCCGGTGCCCGCGACGGACGTGCTTCCCGCGGCCCCGGGGACCTCAGGCCGCTGCGGCGACCGTCACCGGGGTCGGCTCGTGTCGGACCGTGAAGTTCACCGACCGGGCGATGAAGCAGTGCTCGTGGGCCCGCCGGTGCAGGTCCGCCAGGAGGTCGTCGTCGACGCGTGCCCCGTCGGGCAGCGTCGCGCGTGCGACCGTGACGCGCGGGCGCAGGACGACCTCCGTGAACTGGCCGTGCCCCGCCGACTCGATCCGCATCGTCCCCGACGCGGCGTCGTCGTACCCCACGACCACCACGCCGGCCGCCGCGGCCAGGTGCAGGAACCACAGCATGTGGCACTGGGCCAGCGCCCCGACGAGGAGGTCCTCGGGCGACCACCGGTCGGGGTCGCCGCGGAACCCCGGGTCGGACGTGCCGGGCAGCGGCGGCTTGCCGCCGGACGTCAGCGTGTGGTCGCGGCCGTACGACGTGTACGTCGCGGTGCCGTCGGCACCGGCGCCCGTCCACGCGAGGTCCACCGAGTACTGGTGCAGCAGCTGGGCCATGATCCCACCCTAGTGGCGCAGGTCACAGGCGCACGCGCGGGCGGGCCCGCCGCCGACGACGGTGTCGGAGCGGCGAACTAGGCTCGCCGCATGGCCGACCCCGCGACGTACCGACCCGCCCCCGGCGAGATCCCGGACGCCCCCGGGGTCTACCGGTTCCGGGACGAGCACGGCCGCGTCGTGTACGTCGGCAAGGCCAAGAGCCTGCGCAGCCGCCTGAACAGCTACTTCCAGGACCTCGCCGCCCTGCACCCGCGCACGCAGCAGATGGTGACCACCGCCGCGTCCGTCCAGTGGACCGTCGTGGGTACCGAGGTCGAGGCCCTCGCGCTCGAGTACTCCTGGATCAAGGAGTTCGACCCCCGGTTCAACGTCAAGTACCGCGACGACAAGTCCTACCCGTACCTCGCCGTGACCATGGCCGACGAGGTGCCCCGCGTCCAGGTCATGCGCGGCGCCCGCCGCAAGGGCACCCGCTACTTCGGGCCCTACGCCCACGCGTGGGCCATCCGCGAGACCGTCGACCTGCTGCTGCGGGTCTTCCCCGTGCGCACCTGCTCCGCCGGGGTCTTCAAGCGGGCACGCCAGCAGGGCCGCCCCTGCCTGCTCGGGTACATCGACAAGTGCTCCGCACCCTGCGTGGGTCGCATCAGCACCGACGACCACCACCGCCTCGCGCAGGACTTCTGCGACTTCATGGCCGGCGACACCGCCCGCTTCACGCGGCGCCTGACCGCCGCCATGAAGGAGGCCGCCGCCGAGCTCGACTACGAGCGCGCCGCACGCCTGCGTGACGACGTCGCGACCCTGCAGAAGGCGACCGAGCGCAACGCCGTCGTCCTGCCCGACGGCACCGACGCCGACGTGTTCGCGCTCGCGGGCGACGAGCTCGAGGCCGCCGTGCAGGTGTTCCACGTGCGCGACGGCCGCATCCGCGGGCAGCGCGGCTGGGTGGTGGAGAAGGTCGAGGACCTGCAGGACGCCGACCTCGTCGAGCACCTCCTCCAGCAGGTCTACGGCAGCGAGGACGGCGGCGACGGCGGCACCGGGGCGGTCCCGCGCGAGGTCCTCGTTCCCGTGCTGCCCACCGACGTCGAGCAGGTCCAGACGTGGCTCAGCGGGCTGCGCGGCTCCCGGGTGCAGGTGCGCGTGCCCCAGCGCGGCGACAAGCGCGAGCTCGCCGCCACCGTGCACCGCAACGCCGAGCACGCCCTCGTGCTGCACCGCACCCGCCGCGCCGGCGACCTCACGTCCCGCAGCCAGGCCCTGCGCGAGATCCAGGAGGCCCTCGACCTGCCCACCGCACCCCTGCGGATCGAGTGCTACGACGTCTCCCACAACCAGGGCACCTACCAGTCGGCCTCCATGGTCGTCTTCGAGGACGGGCTCGCCCGCAAGAGCGAGTACCGGCTGTTCAGCGTCCGCGGCCCCGAGGGTCAGGGCGCGCGCGACGACACCGCCGCCATGCACGAGGTCATCACCCGTCGCTTCCGCCGCTACCTCGCCGACCGCGCGCAGTCGAACGACCTCGAGCTCGCCGACGTCGACGAGGACGACGCCCCCCGCAGCGGCCCGGTCGACGAGGCCACCGGCCGTCCCGTGCGCTTCGCCTACCCCCCGAACCTCGTCGTCGTCGACGGCGGCCCCCCGCAGGTCGCCGCCGCCGCCGCGGCCCTCGCCGAGCTCGGCATCGACGACGTCGCCCTGTGCGGCCTGGCCAAGCGGCTGGAGGAGGTCTGGCTGCCCGGCGAGGACTACCCGGTCGTCCTGCAGCGCACCTCCGAAGGCCTCTACCTGCTCCAGCGCGTGCGCGACGAGGCCCACCGCTTCGCCATCACCGCCCACCGCCGCCGGCGCAGCAAGGGCATGACCGTGTCCGCCCTCGACGACGTCCCCGGCCTCGGCCCCGCCCGCCAGGCCGCGCTGCTCAAGCACTTCGGCTCCGTCAAGCGCCTGCGCGCGGCCTCCGTCGAGGAGGTCGCCTCGGTCCGGGGGATGGGCCGGCGCACCGCCGAGGCCGTGCTCGCCGCGCTCGCGGGCCCGTCGGCGGCACCGGCGGCCGACGGGCCGTCCGACCAGCACGTGGACCCGCCCGCCGACCTGCACGCCGACCCGGACGCCGTGCCGGGCGCGCCGTCCCGGGTGGACGCGGACCCGGCTGGCATGCTGGAGGCATGAAGGAGCCGTCGCCCATCACCGTGCCGAGCGGCATCCCCGCGCTCGAGGCGGCCGCCGAGGCCCCCGTCCTCGAGCAGCCCGAGGTCCTCGTCATCACCGGCATGTCCGGGGCCGGTCGGTCCCGGTCGGCAGCCGTCCTCGAGGACCTCGGCTGGTACGTCGTGGACAACCTGCCCGCCCAGATGCTCACCCACCTCGTCGGGATGCTCACCAGCGGGCCCGTGGGGGAGGGCGCGCGCCGCCTGGCCGCGGTCATCGACGTGCGTGCCCGCGAGTACTTCGACGCCCTCGAGGGCGTCCTGGAGCAGCTGCGCGGCTCGGGCGTCGAGCTGCGGATCCTCTTCCTCGACTCCTCCGACGAGGTGCTCGTCCGCCGGTTCGAGCAGGTCCGCCGCCCGCACCCCCTGCAGGGCGAGGGGCGGATCCTCGACGGCATCACGCGCGAGCGTCAGCTGCTGTCCGCGCTGCGCGAGCAGGCCGACACGATCATCGACACCTCCGACCTCAACGTCCACGACCTGGCCCGCCAGGTGCGCGCCGTCGTCGCGGGCGACCACGAGGACGTCCTGCACGTCTCCGTGGTCTCGTTCGGCTTCAAGTACGGCATCCCGCTCGACGCCGACCACGTCGTGGACGTGCGGTTCCTGGCCAACCCGTACTGGATCTCCGAGCTGCGGCACCTGTCCGGCCGCGACGCGCCCGTGCGCGACTACGTGCTCGGGCGGCCCGGCGCACTCGTCTTCGTGGAGCGCTACGTGGACGCCCTCGAGCCGGTACTCTCCGGCTACCTGCAGGAGGAGAAGCGCTACGTCACCGTCGCTGTCGGCTGCACGGGCGGCAAGCACCGCTCGGTCGCGATCAGCGAGGCGATCGGCGCCCGCCTGCGCGACCGCGGGCACCGGGTGCAGGTGACCGCGAGGGACCTCGGCAAGGAGTGAGATCGCCCGTGCTCGGCCCGATCGACGTGCCGCGCGCCGGGGACCCGACGCGCCCCGCCGTCGTCGCGCTGGGCGGCGGGCACGGTCTGTCGTCCACGCTGTCCGCCCTGCGGCTGATGACGGACCGGATCACCGCCGTCGTCACCGTCGCCGACGACGGCGGCTCCTCGGGCCGGCTGCGCGACGAGCTGGGCGTGCTCCCGCCGGGCGACCTGCGGATGGCCCTCGCCGCGCTGTGCGACGACTCCGACTGGGGCCGCACCTGGCGCGACCTCATGCAGCACCGGTTCTCCTCGTCCGGGCCGCTGGACCGCCACTCGGTGGGCAACCTGCTCATCGTCGCGCTGTGGGAGCTCCTGGACGACACCGTCGAGGGGCTCGACCTCGTCGGGCGGCTGCTCGGCGCCCGCGGGCGCGTGCTGCCCATGTCGTCGGTGCCCCTGAGCATCGAGGCCACCGTGCGGCGCGCGGACGGCACCCGCGAGACCGTGCGCGGCCAGAGCCGCCTCGCGAGCACCGCGGACCACATCGAGCACCTGCGCCTGGACCCGGGCACGCCGCCGGCGTGCCCGGAGGCCGTCGCCGCCGTGCGCGCCGCCGACTGGGTCGTGCTCGGCCCCGGCTCCTGGTACACGTCCGTGCTCCCGCACCTGCTGGTGCCCGACCTGCGCGACGCGCTCCTGACCACGCGCGCCCGGGTGGTCGTCACCCTCAACCTCGCACCGGACGGGGAGACCGCCGGCATGGGTGCGGAGGACCACCTGGAGGTCCTGCGCGCCCACGCTCCCGAGCTCCCCGTGCACGCCGTGGTCGCCGACCCGGGGTCCGTCGAGGACGTCTCGGCGCTCGCGGACCTGTGCGCGAAGCTCGGCGCCCGGCTGCTCGTGCGGCAGGTCCGGCGGGGGGACCAGCCGGGCGTGCACGACCCGTTGCGGCTGGCCGCGGCGCTGCGCGACGTGGTCGAGGGCTTCCTCGGCGACGTCGGGACGGTGACGTCACCACACCCCTGACCAGCGCAGGAAAGGTCACGGGACCGTCACGACCAGGGTGTCCGAGATGGCAGGATGACGCCATGGCTCTGACGGCACAGGTGAAGGACGAGCTGGCGCGCCTGAAGATCGACAAGACCTCCTGCCGCAAGGCGGAGATCTCGGCGACGCTGAGGTTCGCGGGCGGCCTGCACATCATCTCCGGCCGGATCGTCATCGAGGCCGAGCTCGACACGGGTGTGGCGGCGCGACGGCTGCGGCAGGCGATCGCCGAGGTCTACGGCCACGAGAGCGACATCATCGTCGTCTCCGGCGGGGGTCTGCGCCGCGGGAGCCGGTACGTCGTCCGCGTCGTCAAGGAGGGCGAGTCGCTCGCCCGCCAGACGGGTCTGCTGGACAACCGCGGACGCCCCGTCCGTGGTCTGCCCCCGCAGGTCGTCTCCGCCGGCATCGGCGAGGCGGAGGCCGCGTGGCGCGGGGCGTTCCTGGCACACGGCTCGCTGACCGAGCCCGGGCGCTCGTCGTCCCTCGAGGTGACCTGCCCCGGCCCGGAGGCGGCGCTCGCCCTCGTCGGCGCGGCCCGCCGGCTGGGCGTGACCGCGAAGGCGCGCGAGGTGCGGGGCGTCGACCGCGTCGTGATCCGCGACGGCGACGCGATCAGCGCCATGCTGGCCCGGCTGGGCGCCCACGAGGCGATGCTCGTCTGGGAGGAGCGCCGGGTCCGGCGGGAGGTCCGGGGGACCGCGAACCGGCTCGCGAACTTCGACGACGCCAACCTGCGGCGTTCGGCACGTGCCGCCGTCGCGGCGGGGGCCCGCGTGGAGCGCGCGTTCGAGCTGCTCGGCGACGACCTGCCGGACCACCTGCGCCAGGCCGGCGAGCTGCGCCTCGCGCACAAGGAGGCCTCGCTCGAGGAGCTCGGCAAGCTCGCCGACCCGCCGCTGACGAAGGACGCGGTGGCGGGGCGGATCCGGCGGCTGCTCGCGACCGCCGACCGCCGCGCCGCCGAGCTGGGCGTGCCCGACACCGAGGCCGGCCTGAGCCCGGAGCTGCTGGACATCTGACGGGCCCCGCGACGCGTCCCGGTGCGACGCACCGGGACGCGTCGGCATGCACCGGGGGCCTCGGGTCCGGTGCCCGGACGACGGATCGTCCAGCATGCGAACGGGTACCCGCACGGACCAACGTCATGGGCGGGGCCGGGGCCACGGGGTATAGGCTCGCGTCATCCGATCGTCACAGGGGCGTCACGTGCCGGGCACGTGGGGTCATGCGATGGTCGGGACGCACAGCGGCGTGCGTGACCCGAACACCAACTGTGTGCGCCGGCATCCGCGCGGCGCGTGCCGAGGAGGGCAAGTGACCATCAAGGTCGGCATCAACGGCTTCGGCCGCATCGGGCGCAACTTCTACCGCGCCATCGTGGCCTCGGGGGCCGACATCGAGATCGTCGGCGTCAACGACCTGACGGACAACAAGACCCTGGCGCACCTGCTGAAGTACGACACGGTGCTGGGCCGGTTCCCGCTGAGCGTGGACTTCGACGACGACAACATCATCGTCGACGGCAAGAAGATCCGTGCCCTGGCCGAGCGCAACCCGGCGGACCTGCCCTGGGGCGAGCTCGGTGCGGACATCGTGATCGAGTCCACGGGCTTCTTCACCGACGCGACCAAGGCAAAGGCCCACCTCGAGGCCGGCGCGAAGAAGGTCATCATCTCGGCCCCGGCCAAGAACGAGGACGCGACGTTCGTCGTGGGTGTCAACCACACCGACTACGACGCCGCCGCGCACCACATCATCTCGAACGCGTCCTGCACGACGAACTGCCTGGCCCCCATGGCCAAGGCGCTCAACGACGCGATCGGCATCGAGCGTGGCCTCATGACCACGATCCACGCCTACACGGGTGACCAGAACCTGCAGGACGGTCCCCACAAGGATCTGCGTCGCGCCCGCGCCGCCGCGCAGAACATCGTCCCCACGTCGACCGGTGCGGCCAAGGCCGTCGCCCTCGTGCTCCCCGAGCTCAAGGGCAAGCTCGACGGCTTCGCCATGCGCGTGCCGACGATCACCGGCTCGGCCACCGACCTGACCTTCACCGCCTCGCGCGAGGTCACGGTCGAGGAGGTCAACGCCGCGGTCAAGGCCGCCGCGGAGGGCCCCCTCAAGGGCGTGCTGTCCTACGTCGAGGACGACATCGTGTCCAGCGACATCGTCACCGACCCGCACCAGAGCATCTTCGACGCCAAGCTCACCAAGGTGTCGGGCGACCTGGTCAAGGTCGTCTCCTGGTACGACAACGAGTGGGGCTACTCCAACTCCCTCGTCGCGCTGACCTCGTACGTGGGCGAGCGTCTCTGACCTCGCAGCCGCGAGGGTAGGCAGTCCATGCGTCCGCGTGCGCCCAGGCCACCGGCCCGGCGCACGCGGACGCTGCTGTGCCCGGACCAGGACGGTCCGGCACCCACCCGCACCTCGTCCTCGCTCTCGCGTGGACGTCCCCGCACGCCGGCGCGTCCGGCGGCAGCCAGGTAGTAGGAGACCATGAAGACCATCGAGGACCTCGGCGACCTGCGCGGCAAGCGCGTGCTCGTCCGCTCCGACTTCAACGTGCCGCTCGACGGCACGACCATCACCGACGACGGCCGGATCCGTGCGGCGCTGCCGACGATCCAGGCGCTGACCGCGAAGGGCGCCCGCGTCGTCGTCGTCGCGCACCTCGGCCGCCCCAAGGGCGCCCCGGAGGCCAAGTACTCGCTCGCGCCCGTCGCGGCCCGCCTCGGCGAGCTGCTCGGTGCACCGGTCGCGCTCGCCGAGGACCTCGTCGGCGACTCGGCGAAGGCCACCGTGGCGGCGCTCGCCGACGGTCAGGTCGCCCTGCTCGAGAACGTGCGCTTCGACGCGCGCGAGACGTCCAAGGACGAGGCGGAGCGCGGCGCGCTCGCCGACGAGCTGGCGGCCCTCGTGGACGCGTACGTGTCCGACGGCTTCGGCGTCGTGCACCGCAAGCAGGCGTCGGTCTACGACGTCGCGCAGCGCCTGCCGCACGCCGTGGGCCAGCTCGTGCTCAAGGAGGTCGAGTCGCTGCGCAAGGCGACCGACGCCCCCGCGCGCCCCTACGTCGTCGTCCTCGGCGGCTCCAAGGTGTCCGACAAGCTCGGCGTCATCGAGAACCTCATCGGCAAGGCGGACCGCCTCCTCATCGGCGGCGGCATGCTCTTCACGTTCCTCGCGGCGCAGGGCCACGCGGTCGGCAAGAGCCTGCTCGAGCAGGACCAGGTCGAGACGGTCAAGGGCTACCTCGCCACGGCCGCCGAGCGCGGCGTGGAGATCGTGCTGCCCGTCGACGTGGTCGTCGCGCCCGAGTTCAAGGCCGACGCCCCCGCGACCGTGGTGCCGGCCGACGCGATCCCGGCCGACCAGATGGGCCTGGACATCGGCCCCGAGTCGGCCGCGCTGTTCGCCTCGAAGATCGTCGACGCCAAGACCGTCGTGTGGAACGGCCCCGCGGGCGTGTTCGAGTTCGACGCGTTCGCCGGCGGCACCCGTGCCGTCGCGCAGGCGCTCGTCGACGCGGGCACGCACGGCGGCTTCACCATCGTCGGCGGCGGCGACTCGGCCGCTGCCGTGCGCACGCTCGGCTTCGACGAGGCCGGGTTCGGCCACATCTCCACCGGCGGCGGCGCGTCGCTGGAGTTCCTCGAGGGCAAGACCCTCCCGGGCATCGCCGTTCTGGAGGACTGACGCATGGCCACGACCCGTACCCCGCTGATGGCGGGCAACTGGAAGATGAACCTGGACCACCACCAGGCGACGCACACCGTGCAGAAGCTGGCGTGGACCCTCAAGGACGCCAAGCACGACTTCGGGGCCGTCGAGGTCGCCGTGCTGCCGCCGTTCACGGACCTGCGCAGCGTGCAGACCCTCGTGGACGCCGACAAGCTCGAGCTCGTCTACGGCGCGCAGGACGTGTCGGCGCACGAGTCCGGTGCCTACACCGGCGAGATCTCGCCGCTGTTCCTGGCCAAGCTCGGCGTCACGTACGTCGCGGTCGGGCACTCCGAGCGTCGTGAGTACCACCACGAGGACGACGCCCTGGTCAACGCCAAGGTGAAGTCGTCGCTCGCGGCCGGCCTCGTGCCGATCCTGTGCGTCGGCGAGCCGCTCGAGGTCCGCAAGGCCGGCGAGCACGTCCCGCACACCCTGGCCCAGCTCGACGGTGCCCTCGTGGGCCTGTCGGCCGAGCAGGTCGCCGGCCTCGTCGTGGCGTACGAGCCCGTGTGGGCCATCGGCACGGGCGAGACCGCGACGCCCGAGGACGCGCAGGAGCTGTGCGCCGCGATCCGCGTGCGCATCGGCGAGCTGTACGACCAGGCCACGGCCGACGCCGTGCGCGTGCTCTACGGCGGCTCGGTGAAGTCGTCGAACGTCGCGTCGATCATGGCCAAGCCGGACGTCGACGGCGCGCTCGTCGGCGGTGCGAGCCTCGACCCCGAGGAGTTCGCGAAGATCGCCCGGTACCAGTCGCACCAGGTCGGCTGACCGCAGCGCACCGGTCGGGCGGGCGCAGCGCGCTGCTGCGCCCGCCCGACCTGCGGCGCGAGGTGGTGGCTCCTACGCCCCCGCGTCGCCTACCCTGTACCGCGCCACCCCGTGCCGCCGTGCGGCGCACACCCCGAGTGAGGAACCCCACCCCGTGACTGGCCTGCGCATCGCCCTCCAGGTCCTGCTGGTGCTGACCAGCCTCCTGCTCGTCCCGCTCGTGCTGCTGCACAAGGGCAAGGGCGGCGGTCTGTCGGACATGTTCGGCGGCGGGATCACCGCCGGCGCCGGGTCCTCGGGCGTCGCGGAGCGCAACCTCAACCGGATCACGGTCACCGTGGCGCTGCTGTGGACCGTCGTCATCATCCTTCTCGGCCTGGTCGAGAAGGTCGCGGAGTAGCGGGCAGAGGGGGAGGACGACGATGGCGAGCGGGAGCGCGATCCGCGGGTCGCGAGTGGGCGCCGGCCCGATGGGCGAGGCGGAGCGCGGCGACGCGGCCCCGCGCGTGTGGATCTCCTACTGGTGCGCGAACGGCCACGAGACGCGGCCGAGCTTCGCCGAGGAGGCCGCGGCCGAGGCGCCGGCGACCTGGGACTGCCCCCGGTGCGGCTACCCGGCCGGGCAGGACCCGGAGGCTCCGCCGTCGCCGACGCGCAACGAGCCGTACAAGACGCACCTGGCGTACGTGAAGGAGCGGCGCAGCGACGAGGACGGTCAGGCGATCCTCGACGAGGCCCTGGCTGCCCTGCGCGCCCGTCGCGGCCGCTGAGCCGCCCGCCGGCGCCACGCCGGTCGCCCGCCGTCGGGCGGCCCCTCGACATGCCGAGGCCCCTCGTCCGTCGGACGAGGGGCCTCGGGCGTCTCGTGCGGCGCTCCTGAGGGTCACCGCACCCGCAGGAGCGCGAACCCGTCGTAGCCCTTCGCGCCGACGGTCTGCACCACGGTCGCCTCGAGGCGGTCGTCGGCGGCGACGGCCGTCGCGAACGCCCGCACGCCGTGGACGCGGTCGTCCGGGTGCGCGGGGTCGACGACGCCGCCGCCGCGCACCACGTTGTCGACGACGATCAACGTCCCCGGTCGGGACAGCGCCACGACACGCTCGGTGTACGCCGCGAGCTGCTGCTTGTCCGCGTCGACGAACGCCAGGTCGAACGGCGCGACGCCCGCGGCCACCAGCGCGTCGAGGGAGTCGAGGGCCGGACCCTCGTGGATCTCGACCCGGTCCCCGACGCCGGCGGCGTCGAGGGACGCGCGGGCCACCGCCGCGTGCTCGGGCACGAGCTCGAGCGTGACGACGGAGCCGTCGTCCGGCAGCGCCTGCGTGAGCCACCACGTGGAGTACCCGCCGAGGGTGCCGACCTCGAGGACGCGCCGGGCCCCTGCCGTGCGCGCGAGGAGGGTGAGCAGCCGGCCCTGGTTCGGGGCGACGGCGATGTCGGGCAGGCCTGCGGCCGCGGCGGCCTCACGGACCCGGACGGCGGCCGCCGGCTCGGCGGTCACGTCCGCGAAGAACGCGTCGACGGCCGACCAGGTCTGCTGGGGCGTCTCGGGAGCGGTGCTGTCAGTCACCGGGCGTCACCTCCTGCACGGCGGCGACGTCCACGAGCCACAGCGTCCGCTCGGTCCCGCGCGCCCCGGCGGCCGGTGTCGTGGTGACGGCGTCGCCGGCGAGGGCACGGGCCACGGCCGGTGCCTTCTCCGCACCCGCGGCCACGACCCACACCTCGCGGGCGGCGCCGATCGCGGGGTAGGTGAGCGACACGCGCTCGGGCGGCGGCTTGGGGGAGTCGTGCTCCGCGACGACGGTCACGTCCTGCACGTCGAGCGTGGCCTTGCCGGGAAAGAGGGACGCGACGTGGCCGTCGGGGCCCATGCCGACCAGGAGGACGTCGAAGGCTGGTGTCGCCGCGCCCTCGGGGGCGTGCGCGGCCAGGTCGGCGGCGTACGCGGCAGCGCTGGTCTCACCGTCGGGCACGGCCACGTCGAGCGCGGGGAACGGGTGCACGTTCGCCGCCGGCAGGGCGTCGCCGAGGGCGTCGAGCAGGGCCTCGCGGACCTGGGTCTCGTTGCGGTCGCGGTCGCCGTCGGGGAGGAACCGCTCGTCGCCCCACCACAGGTGGACGCCGGACCAGTCGACGGCGTCGCGGGCGGGGCTGGCGGCGATCTCGCGCAGCGTCGCGATCCCGACGGTCCCGCCCGTCAGGACGACGTGCAGGGGGCTGCGGTGCGACTGCAGGTCGACCAGCCGGGTCAGCAGGCGTGCCGCGGTGGCGGCGGCGAGCACGGGCGCGTCCGGGTGGACGACGACCTCGGGGTGGGTGGGCATGGTGTCCTTCCCTGCCGCGGCCGCGGCGTCGTCGGGCCGCGCCGGTCGGTGCCGGCGCGGCCGGGTGTCAGGCGTCGATGCGGGCGAGGCCCTTCTGGAGGACCTCGCCGTAGACCTCGTCCGCGTCCAGGCGGCGCAGCTCCTCGACGAGGCACTCGCGCAGCTGGCGGATCGGCAGGGCGATCCGGTGCTCGGGCTGGTCGGGCTGGCGCAGGGCTGCGGTCTTGCCGTCGGGGCGGTCCAGCACGATGTCGCCGCTGGCGCGCTGCAGGCGGACCTGCGTGATCGCGGGGGCGTCGGGCTGGCGCTCGACGTCGACCGGGCACCGCAGCGACTGGGCGAGCCATGCTGCCATGAGGTCCACCGAGGGGTGGGTGCTCTCGCCGACGACGACCGCACGCTGGACGGGCTCGAACGGCGGCTGGTCGAGGGTCGCGGCGATGAGGCCGCGCCACAGCGTCGCCCGCGTCCACGCGAGGTCGGTGTCGCCGTCGGCGTAGACCTCCGCCAGGTGCCGCAGCGACCGACCGGGGCTCGAGCACTGGGACGTGTCCGTGATCCTGCGCTGCGCCATGGTGCCCAGGGGGTGCGTGGACGGGTTCTCGGGCACGTCGTACGGCCACCACGCGACGATCGGCGCGTCGGGCAGCAGCAGCGGCATGACGAGGGTGTCGAGGTGGGTCCCGGCGCCGCCGGCGACGCGCAGCACGATGACCTCCGACGCGCCGGCGTCCCCGCCGAGGCGGATCTGGGCGTCGAGGCACGTCGAGCCGTCGTCCTTCTGCGTGAGCACGACGATGCGGCACGGGTGCTCGCGGGAGGCCTCGTTGGCCGCCGCGATGGACTCCTCGGGGTCGTGGCCCTCCGCGTCGATGATGAGCGTCAGGACCCGGCCGAGGGCGACCGCGCCGCCCTCGTCGCGCTCGGTGAGGAGGCGCTTGTTGATGTCCCGGGTGGTGGTATCGGGCATGTCGATGATCACGGGAGCCTCCAGGCGCGTCCGTCACGGGCCATCATCGCGTCGGCGGACTCCGGGCCCCAGGTCCCCGCGCGGTACGGGTCGGGGCGACCCTTGGACGCCCAGTACGACGTGATCGGGTCGAGGATCTTCCAGGAGAGCTCGACCTCCTCGTGCTGCGGGAACAGCGGCGGGTCGCCGAGCAGCACGTCGAGGATGAGGCGCTCGTACGCCTCGGGGGAGGACTCGGTGAACGCGTGGCCGTACCCGAAGTCCATGGTGACGTCGCGGACCTCCATGGCGGTCCCCGGCACCTTGGCGCCGAACCGCAGGGTCACGCCCTCGTCGGGCTGGACCCGGATCACGAGCGCGTTCTTGCCGAGCTCGGAGGTCGCCATGGACTCGAACGGCAGGTGCGGGGCGCGCTTGAAGACCACGGCGATCTCGGTGACGCGCCGGCCCAGACGCTTGCCGGTCCGCAGGTAGAACGGCACCCCGGCCCAGCGGCGGGTGTCGATGTCGACGCGGATCGCGGCGAACGTCTCGGTGGTGGAGGCGGGGTCGAAACCCTCCTCCTCCAGGTAGCCGACGACCTCCTCGCCGCCCTGCCAGCCGGCCGTGTACTGCCCACGGGCGGTGTGCTTGCCCAGGTCGCGGGGGAGCCGCAGGGCCGAGAGGACCTTCGTCTTCTCCGCGCGCAGGGCCGCCGCGTCGAACGAGACGGGCTCCTCCATGGCGGTGAGCGCCAGCAGCTGCAGCAGGTGGTTCTGGATGACGTCGCGGGCCGCGCCGATGCCGTCGTAGTACCCGGCGCGGCCGCCGATGCCGATGTCCTCGGCCATGGTGATCTGGACGTGGTCGACGTAGTTGCCGTTCCAGATCGGCTCGAACATCTGGTTCGCGAAGCGCAGCGCCAGGAGGTTCTGGACCGTCTCCTTGCCCAGGTAGTGGTCGATCCGGAAGATGTCGTCCGGCCGGAACACCTCGGAGACGATGTCGTTGAGCTCGCGGGCCGACTGCAGGTCGTGCCCGAACGGCTTCTCGATGATGACGCGCCGCCACGTGCCGTCCTTGGGCTGCGACAGCCCCGAGCGGGCCAGCTGCTTGCTGACCACGGGGAAGGCCGACGGCGGCACGGACAGGTAGAACGCGTGGTTGCCGCCCGTGCCGCGGGACACGTCGAGCTCCTCGACGGTCTCGCGCAGCCGGTCGAACGCGTCGTCGTCGTCGAACGACCCCTGCACGAACCGGATGCCCTCGGCGAGCTGGCGCCAGGTGGCCTCCCGGAACGGGGTGCGGGCGTGCTCCTTGACCGAGTCGTGGACGATCTGCGCGAAGTCCTGCGTCTCCCAGTCGCGCCGGGCGAAGCCGGTCAGGGCGAAGCCCGGGGGCAGCAGACCGCGGTTGGTGAGGTCGTAGACCGCGGGCATGAGCTTCTTGCGGGCGAGGTCGCCCGTGACGCCGAAGATCACCAGGCCGCTGGGGCCGGCGATGCGGGGGAGCCGGCGGTCGCGGGGGTCGCGCAGCGGGTTGTGGCCGGCGCTCACCTTGGCGGGGCTCATGCCGGCGTCCCGCCGTTGCGCTGCAGGCCGGCGCGCACCGAGGTGAGCAGCTCGTCCCAGGAGGCCTCGAACTTGCGCAGGCCGTCCTCCTCGAGCGCGGTCGTGATCTCGTCGACGGAGATGCCGGCGGCCTCGACGCGGTCGAGCGTGCGCGCGGCCTCGTCCTGCCGGCCGGAGACGGTGTCGTGCACGGTGCCGTGGTCCTCGACGGCCTCCAGCGTCTTCTCGGGCATCGTGTTGACGGTGCCCGCCACGACGAGCTCGTCGACGTACCGGGTGTCCGGGTAGGCGGGGTCCTTGACGCCCGTCGAGGCCCACAGGGGGCGCTGCGGACGGGCGCCCGCGGCCTCGAGGGCCTGCCAGCGGGGGCTGCGCAGGACCTCCTGGTAGAGGCCGTAGGCGAGCCGGGCGTTGGCGATCGCCGCGCGTCCGCGCAGCTCGGCGGCCTCGGGCGTGCCCAGGGCGTCGAGGCGGGCGTCGACGGCCGCGTCGACGCGGGAGACGAAGAACGACGCGACCGACGCGATCGGGGCGAGGTCGCGCCCGGCGGCCTGCGCCTGCTCCAGGCCCTCGAGGAACGCGTCGAGCACCGCCGCGTACCGCTGCAGCGAGAAGATCAGCGTGACGTTGACCGAGATGCCCTGCGCGAGGGCCGCGGTGATCGCGGGCAGACCCTCCACCGTCGCGGGGATCTTGACCAGCAGGTTCGGCCGGTCGACGACCGACCAGAGCCGCTGCGCCATGGTCGACGTCGCGTCGGTGTCGCGCGCCAGGCGCGGGTCGACCTCGATGGAGACCCGCCCGTCGACGCCGCCGCTGCGCTCGTGCACGGGGCGCAGCACGTCGCAGGCCTCGCGCACGTCGTCGGTGGTGATCGCGAGGACCGCGTCCTCGACGTCGGTGCCGGCTGCGGCGAGCGCGCGCAGCTGCTCGTCGTAGGCCTCGCCGTGCGCGAGCGCGCCGGCGAAGATCGTCGGGTTGGTCGTCACGCCGACGACGCCGCGCTCGACGAGCGCGGCGAGGTCGCCGGACCGGGTGCGCCGGCGCGACAGGTCGTCGAGCCACACGGCGACGCCGGCGTCGTGCAGCTGGTGCAGCGGGGTGGTGCTGGCCATGGTCGTTCCCCTTCGTCCCACGACGGGTGGACGGACGTGCGGGCGGCGCGGCGGGCCGGCTGGAGCGGCCCGCCGCGCGCGGTGGGTCAGGCGGGCAGGTCGCCCGTGCCGGACTGCGTCGGCGTGGCCGACACCGAGCTCGGCGCCTGGTCGCCCCGGGCCGCGGCGAGCGACTCGTGCGCGGCCGCGACGACGGCCTCGGCGGTGATGCCGAACTCGCGGTAGAGCGTCTGGTAGTCCGCCGACGCCCCGTAGTGCTCGAGCGAGACAGAGCGCCCGGCGTCGCCGACGATCTTGTGCCACGACAGCGCGATGCCGGCCTCGACCGAGACGCGGGCGCGCACGGACGCGGGCAGCACGGACTCGCGGTACGCCTCGTCCTGCTCGGCGAACCACTCCAGGCACGGCGCGGACACCACGCGGGTCGGCACGCCGGCCGCCTCGAGGGTCGCGCGCGCCTCGACGGCGAGCTGGACCTCCGAGCCGGTGCCGATCAGCACGACGTCGGGGGTGCCGGTCGACGCCTCCAGGAGCACGTACG
Source organism: Cellulomonas sp. SLBN-39 (assembly GCF_006715865.1). NCBI lineage: Bacteria > Bacillati > Actinomycetota > Actinomycetes > Micrococcales > Cellulomonadaceae > Cellulomonas > Cellulomonas sp. SLBN-39. Next base: position 3,489,594 of record NZ_VFOA01000001.1, read on the forward strand.
CGCCGCGCGCCACGCCGTCGGCGGTGGCGTAGCCGTCCTCGCCCCGGGGGAACGTCGGCACGTTCTGCCGGGTCAGGACGAGAGCCGTGGGGCCTCCGGTCCGCTCGAGGGTGGCCTTCCACGCGTGCGCGGTCTCGTTGGCGTCCGCGGGGCGCACGACCGACAGGCCGGGGATCGCGCGCACGGCGGCGAGGTGCTCGACCGGCTGGTGCGTCGGGCCGTCCTCGCCGAGGCCGATGGAGTCGTGCGTCCACACGTAGGTCACGTCGACGCCCATGAGCGCGGCGAGGCGCACCGCACCGCGCATGTAGTCGGAGAACGTGAAGAACGTGCCGCCGTAGGGGCGGGTCAGCCCGTGCAGGCGGATGCCCGACAGGATCGCGCCCATGCCGTGCTCACGGATGCCGAAGTGCAGCGTGCGCCCGTACTCGTCGCCGGCGAAGTCGTGCGAGGACCGGTGTGCCGGCAGGAACGACGGCTCACCCTTCATGGTCGTGTTGTTCGAGCCGGCGAGGTCGGCCGAGCCGCCCCACAGCTCGGGCAGCACGGGCGCCAGCGCCGAGAGGACCTCGCCGGACGCGGCGCGCGTGGCCACGGCCTTGCCCGCCGGGAACACCGGCAGCGCGTCGGCCCAGCCCTCGGGCAGGTCGCCGGCCACGAGCCGGTCCAGGAGCGCCTTGCGCCCGGGGTTCGCGGCGGCCCACGCGTCGAACGACTCCTGCCAGGCGGCCCGCACGGGGGCGGTGCGCGCCGCGAGGCCGCGGGTGTGCGCCAGCACGTCGTCGTCGACCTGGAACGTGCGCTCGGGGTCGAAGCCGAGCAGCTCCTTGAGGCCCTTGATGGCGTCCCCGCCCAGCTTGGAGCCGTGCGAGGAGTGGTCCCCGGTCTTGCCGGGCGTCGGCCACGCGATCAGGGTCCGCAGACCGATGAACGACGGCTTGTCCGTCACGGCCTTGGCTGCCTCGATCGCGGCGTGCAGCGCGTCGACGTCCTCGCGGTACTCCCCGCCGACGGTCCAGTCGACGTACTGCACGTGCCAGCCGTACGCCTCGTAGCGCTTGAGGACGTCCTCGGTGAAGGCGATCTGCGTGTCGCCCTCGATCGAGATGCGGTTGTCGTCCCACAGGACGACGAGGTTGCCGAGCTCCTGCGTGCCGGCGACCGACGACGCCTCGGACGTCACGCCCTCCTGCAGGTCGCCGTCGGAGGCGATGACGTAGACGTGGTGGTCGAACGGGCTCGTGCCCGCGGGCGCCTGCGGGTCGAGCAGACCGCGCTCGCGGCGGGCGGCCATGGCCAGGCCGACGGCGGAGGCAAGACCCTGCCCGAGCGGGCCGGTGGTGATCTCGACGCCGGCGGTGTGGCGGTACTCGGGGTGGCCGGGGGTCTTCGAGCCCCACGTGCGCAGGGCCTGCAGGTCCTCCAGCTCGAGGCCGAACCCGGCCAGGTACAGCTGGATGTACTGGGTCAGGCTCGAGTGGCCCGCCGACAGCACGAACCGGTCGCGGCCCAGCCAGTGCGGGTCGGTCGGGTCGTGGCGCAGCACGTGCTGGTACAGGTGGTAGGCGGCGGGCGCCAGGCTGACGGCCGTGCCGGGGTGGCCGTTGCCGACCTTCTCCACTGCGTCGGCCGCGAGCACGCGCACCGTGTCCACCGCTCGCAGGTCCAGGTCCGTCCAGCCGGCCGTGGTGGCCAGGGGAGCCTTCGCGTTCACCGCACCTCATTCCCGCCCCGTCTGGGGCGTCGTCTGCGCCGGCGCCGAGCGCCGGGTGCCCGGGACGCGGCGCGGGTCCGCCGTGGGGCGGGGCGCCGTGGAGTCCGTGTCCGGGTTCGACCCTATAGCGCGGGAGGGGGGACCCGTGTTCCTCGTCCACCCGCAGGTAAGCGGTTTCCAAGACCCGCCCCCGCCGTCGCGGGGCGTGTGATGCGCCACATCCACCCGCTCGCGGGCCCGCCGCGCACCCTCGGGGTCGTCGTGGCGGCCCGCACAGGTCGTAGCATGGCTGACCGGGACCTCGGTCCCGGCCGTCCCGCCGTCGCCGACGGCCCGCACCACCGAACGGAGCCGCAGCGCGTGCGCCTGTCCAGCCCGCCCTCCGTCGATCCGCGCCGCACGCCCCACGACGCGCTCGCGGGCTCCTCGTCCGCCGGGCGCCCGGCGCCCGCGACCCGCGCCGCCCGGGCCCTCGCGGCGGTGCGCGACCGGGTGGGCCCGTACGTGGCGCTCACCAAGCCGCGCGTCATCGAGCTGCTGCTCGTCACCACGGTGCCCACCATGTTCCTCGCCGAGGGCGGCTTCCCGCCCCTGGGCCTCGCGCTGGCCACGCTCGTCGGCGGCGCCGGCGCGGCCGGCGCCGCGAACACGCTGAACCAGTACCTGGACCGCGACATCGACCAGGTCATGCACCGCACCAAGCGGCGCCCCGTGGTCACCGGCCGGATCTCCCCGCGTGCGGCCGTCACGTTCGGCCTCGTGCTGGGCGCGGTCTCGCTCCTGTGGCTCTGGTTCGCGGTCAACCCCGCGTCCGCGCTGCTGACCGCCGCGGCGATCGCGATCTACGTGGTCGGCTACACGATGATCCTCAAGCGCCGCACCCCCCAGAACATCGTCTGGGGCGGTGCCGCCGGGTGCATGCCGGTCGTCATCGGCTGGTCGGCGATGACGGGCGGGATCTCCTGGGCCGCGGTCCTGCTGTTCGGCGTCGTGTTCTTCTGGACGCCGCCGCACTACTGGCCCCTGTCGATGAAGTTCCGGCAGGACTACGCCGCGGCCGGCGTGCCGATGCTGCCCGTCGTGGCCTCCGACACGCGCGTGGCCCGCGAGATGATCGGCTACACGCTCGCGATGATCGCGTGCTCGCTCCTGCTGGTGCCCGTCGCGGGCATGACGTGGGTGTACGGCATCGTCGCGGCGGCGCTCGGCGGCTGGTTCCTGTGGTCGTGCACCAACCTGCTGCGCCGCGCCCGGCGCCCCCAGGGCGGACCGCTGCGCGCGATGACCGTCTTCCACGCCTCGATCACGTACCTGACCCTGCTGTCGGTCGCGATCTGCGTGGACGTCTTCCTGCCGCTCTGACGTGCCCGGCGCGGACCTGCTCGACCCGGACCCGGCGCCCACGGACGACGCCCCGCAGCCCGCCCCCGCCCTCACGTCCGCGCTCGAGGGCTACCTCGCGCACCTGTCCGTCGAGCGCGGCCTGGCGCCCCACACGCTCGCCGCGTACCGCCGCGACCTGACGCGCTACCTGCACCACCTCGCCACCACCGGCCGCACGGACCCCGCCGACGTCCTCGAGCGCGACGTCGAGGACTACGTGCTGGCCGTGCGCACCGGCGCCGACGGCCGCGCCGAGCTGTCCGCCGCGTCCGCCGCCCGCAACGTCGTGGCCGTCCGCGGCTGGCACCGGTTCCTCGTGCGCGAGGGCGTCGCCGACCACGACCCCGCGGCCCGGGTCAGGCCGCCCGCGCTGCCCAAGCGGCTGCCCAAGGCGATCTCCGTCGACGACGTCGCCCGCCTCATCGACGCCGCCGGGCTCGGCGACGGGCCCGTCCCGCTGCGCGACCGGGCCCTGCTCGAGCTCGTCTACTCCACCGGGGCCCGGATCTCCGAGGCCGTCGGGCTCGACGTCGACGACCTCGACCTCACCCCCGGCCGCGGCGCCGTGCGCCTGCTCGGCAAGGGCGGCAAGGAGCGGGTCGTGCCCGTCGGCACCTTCGCCGCCGAGGCCGTCGAGGCCTACCTCGTCCGGGCGCGCCCGGAGCTCTCCGCCCACGGCCGCGGCACCCCCGCGGTGTTCTGCAACACCCGTGGTGCCCGCCTCTCCCGGCAGTCGGCGTGGGGCGTCCTGCGCACCGCCGCCGAGCGCGCCGGCCTGCCGGGAGCCGAGCACGTGTCCCCGCACACGCTGCGCCACTCGTTCGCCACGCACCTGCTGGCCGGCGGCGCCGACGTGCGCGTCGTGCAGGAGCTGCTCGGGCACGCGTCGGTCACCACGACGCAGATCTACACGATGGTCACCCCCGACACGCTGCGCGAGGTCTACGCCGCCGCGCACCCGCGGGCCCGCTGACACCCGCGACGCGCCGCACGCCGCGCCGCCACGGCAGCGCCCGGAGCCTCGGGTAGGTTGGCGTGCGACGTGAGCCCCCGCCGGGGCCGGGTGAGCAGATGGTGGACGGATGACGAGCCAGGGAACGACCGAGCCGCAGGTCGACGTGGTGGGCAGAGTGCTCCCCGACCTGCCCGACCCCGCGCCGCTCACGACCCACGGCCCGGCCCGTGTGATCGCCATGTGCAACCAGAAGGGCGGCGTCGGCAAGACGACGACCACGATCAACCTCGGTGCCGCGCTCGCCGAGTGCGGCCGGCGCGTGCTCGTCGTCGACTTCGACCCGCAGGGCGCCGCGTCGGTCGGCCTCGGGGTCAGCCCGCACGAGCTCGACCTGACGGTCTACAACCTGCTGATGGACCGGCACGCCGACATCGCGGACGTCGTGCGGCCCACCGCCGTCGCGGGACTGGACCTGCTGCCGGCGAACATCGACCTGTCCGCGGCCGAGGTCCAGCTCGTCGGCGAGGTCGCCCGCGAGACGGTCCTGGCGCGGGCGCTGCGGCCCGTGCTCGACGACTACGACGTCGTGCTCGTCGACTGCCAGCCCTCGCTCGGCCTGCTCACCGTCAACGCGCTGACCGCCGCGCACGGTGTGCTGATCCCGCTGGAGTGCGAGTTCTTCGCCCTGCGCGGCGTCGCGCTGCTCATCGAGACGATCGACAAGGTCCGCGACCGGCTGAACCCGCGCCTGGAGGTCGACGGGATCCTCGCCACGATGTACGACTCGCGGACCCTGCACGCGCGCGAGGTCGTCGCCCGCGTGCACGAGGCGTTCGGCTCCACGCTGCTGCACACCGTGATCGGGCGCACCGTGAAGTTCCCCGACGCGACCGTCGCGGCCGAGCCCATCACCGTCTACGCGCCGAACCACGCCGGCGCCGCCGCGTACCGCCAGCTGGCCCGCGAGCTCGTCGCCCGTGGCGACGCAGCCTGACCCCGCGGGTGCCGCGCAGGAGCTGACGCCGCCCGGCGGCACCCCCGTGCCCGCGCCGGCGGCACCCGGCGGCTTCGAGGTGCACCTCGCCGTCTTCAGCGGCCCCTTCGACCTGCTCCTCGGCCTGATCGCCAAGCACAAGCTCGACATCACCGAGATCGCGCTGGCCCAGGTCACCGACGAGTTCATCGCGTACATCCGGGCCGCCGAGCGCGCCGCCCTCGACGGAGGCCGCGACTGGGACCTGGGGCAGGCCAGCGAGTTCCTGCTCGTGGCCGCGACCCTGCTCGACCTCAAGGCCGCACGGCTGCTGCCGTCCGCGGAGGTCGAGGACGCCGAGGACCTCGAGCTGCTCGAGGCGCGCGACCTGCTGTTCGCGCGCCTGCTGCAGTACCGGGCGTACAAGCAGGTCGCCGCGTACCTCGGCACGGGCCTGGACGCCGGCGCCCGCCGCTTCCCCCGCACCGTCGGGCTCGAGCCGCACCTGGCGGCGCTGCTGCCGGAGCTGGTGTGGCAGATGGGCACCGAGCGGCTCGCCGAGCTCGCGGCCCGCGCGCTCGCGCCGAAGGCCCCGCCCCCGGGTGTCGACCTCAGCCACCTGCACGCCCCCGCCGTGTCCGTGCGCGAGCAGGCCGCCCTCCTCGTCGAGCGCCTGCGCCAGCAGGGCACCGCGACCTTCCGGGCCCTGGTCGCGGACGCCGACGAGGCGATCGTCGTGGTGTCCCGCTTCCTGGCGCTGCTGGAGCTGTTCAAGGAGGGCGTCGTCGCGTTCGACCAGGTCGTCGCCCTGGGCGAGCTCACCGTGCGCTGGACCGGCGGCCAGGACGGTGACGTGGTCGTCTCCGACGACTTCGACGACGCCGCAGACCCCACGACCACCACGGCACCGACCACCACGACCACCACCGACGCCGCAGCACCCGCCGCGGGCCGCCCCGCCCCGGCCGTCGCGGGCACCGGGACGCAGGAGGACGCATGACCACCGACCTGACGGACGAGCCCGACGCCACCGGCGGGCCCGGCGCCACGCCCGTGCCCGCCGACGGGAGCGGCGCGCCGGACGCGGCGGACCCGACCGGCGCACCTGCGCCCGCCGCGGCGGAGGAGACCGTCGTCGACGTCGGCACGCTCCCGGGCGGTGCCCTCGCCGCGCTGGAGGCCGTGCTCATGGTCGTCGACGAGCCTGTCCCCGCGGTGCGCCTGGCCACCGTGCTGTCCCTGCCGACGGCACGGGTCGAGGAGCTGCTGGACGAGCTGGCGGCCGAGTACCGCGGCGAGCGCGGCGGCCGCCCCCGCGGGTTCGAGCTGCGGCGTGCGGGCGACGGCTGGCGGATCTACTCGGCGCCGCCCTACGCGGACGTCGTCGGACGCTTCGTCGTCGACGGGCAGACGGCCCGCCTGACGCAGGCCGCGTTGGAGACCCTGGCCGTCGTCGCGTACCGTCAGCCGGTCTCGCGCGGGCAGGTGTCCGCGGTGCGCGGGGTCAGCGTGGACGGCGTCATGCGGACGCTGACGACGCGCGGTCTGGTCGCCGAGGTCGGCACCGACCCGGCGACTGGCGCACACCTGTACGGGACCACGGGATACTTCCTGGAGCGGATGGGGCTGACCAGCCTCGACGAGCTGCCTCCGCTGGCGCCGTACCTGCCGGACATCGAGGCGCTCGAGGGTGCCGTGGACGGCCGAGAGGGGATGCGATGAGCGGGGCACGAGGACATCGAGGGGGCGGCACCGGGGGATCCGGTCGCGACGCCTCGGCAGGACGCGGCGGGCGCCCCGGGGCGCCCCGGGGCCGCGGCGGGCAGGGCGGCGCCGGGCGCGGCGGGTCGCAGGGCGGCCCGGGGGCACGTGGCGGACGGCCCGGCGGTGCGCGGCGCGGTCCGGCACCCGAGCCGGTCGACGTGCACGACCCCGACGGCGTGCGCCTGCAGAAGGTGCTCGCCCAGGCCGGCCTCGGCTCGCGCCGCGCGTGCGAGGAGCTCGTCAGCTCCGGGCGCGTGACGGTCGACGGGCAGGTCGTCGTCGAGCTCGGCGTGCGCGTCGACCCGACGAAGGCCGTGCTCCACGTCGACGGGATGCGCGTCCAGCTCGACACCTCCCTGGTGACGATCGCGCTGAACAAGCCCCTGGGCGTGGTGTCGACCATGCACGACCCCGAGGGGCGCCCGTCGCTCGCGCAGCTCGTCGCGGACCGCGAGGAGCGCCTCTTCCACATCGGCCGCCTCGACGCCGAGTCCGAGGGCCTGATCCTGCTCACCAACGACGGGGAGCTGGCCAACCGGCTCGCGCACCCCCGGCACGGCGTGCCCAAGACGTACCTCGCCGACGTCGAGGGACGCGTCCCGGCGAACCTCGCCGCACGCCTCAAGCGCGGCATCGAGCTCGACGACGGCCCCGCGGCCGTCGACGAGTTCCGGGTCGTGCAGACCACCCCGCAGGCCAGCCTCGTCGAGGTCGTCATCCACGAGGGCCGCAACCGGATCGTCCGCCGCCTCATGGAGCAGGCCGGGCACCCCGTCACCCGCCTGGTCCGCACCAAGGTCGGCCCCATCCGCCTGGGCGACCTGCGCCCCGGACGCAACCGCGTCCTGTCCCGCACGGAGGTCGGCTCGCTCATGGCCTCGGTGGGGATGTGACCGTCGCGACCGTCGGCCCGGTGCGCGTGATCGGCACCGGGCTGCTCGGCGCGTCCGTCGGGCTGGGCCTGCGCACCCACGGGGTCGCGGTCCAGCTCGAGGACCCGTCCCGCACCGCCCTGGCCCTGGCCCGCGACGTCGGCGCCGGCACCCCCGCGGGCCCGGACGACCCCGAGCCCGCGCTCGTCGTCGTCGCCGCACCCCCCGACGTCACGTCCGACGTGGTCCGCGCCGCGCTCGCGGCCCACCCGCACGCCGTCGTCACCGACGTCGCCTCCGTCAAGGGCTACGTCCTGGCCGAGCTGCGCGCCGCCGGCGCGGACCTGACCCGCTACGTCGGCTCCCACCCCATGGCCGGGCGCGAGCGCTCCGGCCCGTCGGCCGCCGTGCCGGACCTGTTCCTCGGCCGGCCCTGGGTGCTCACCGACTCCGGCGCGAGCGCCCCCGAGGCGCTGCTCGCGGTCCGTCACCTGGCCGTCGACCTCGGCGCCCTGCCCGTCGCGATGGACGCCGACGCCCACGACGCGGCCGTCGCCGCCGTCTCGCACGTGCCGCAGATCGCCGCCAGCCTCGTCGCGGCACGCCTGCGCACCGTCGACGACACGGCCCTCGGCCTGGCCGGGCAGGGGCTGCGCGACGTGACCCGCATCGCCGCGTCCGACCCGGCCCTGTGGACCTCGATCCTCGCCGCCAACGCCGACGCCGTCCGCGCGGTCCTGCGGGACCTGCGCGACGACCTCGACACGGTCCTCGGCGCGCTCGACAGCGCCGCCGCCGCGTCCGGCCCCGAGACCGTCGAGCTGGGGGCGCTCGCCACGATCGCCCGCGCCATCGCCGACGGCAACACCGGCGTCGCGCGCGTGCCCGGCAAGCACGGCGGCGCCCAGCGCACCTACGCCGTGGTCACCGTGCTCGTCCCCGACACCCCCGGGCAGATCGCCCGCCTGCTCGCCGACGTCGGGGACGCCGACGTCAACGTCGAGGACCTGCACCTCGAGCACGCCGCCGGCCGCCCGGTCGGCATGACGTCGATCTCGGTGCTGCCCACGCGCGCCGAGCACCTGGAGACCGAGCTGACCGCTCGGGGATGGAGGATCGTCCGTTGAGCACCGTCGTCGCCGTCGACGGCCCCTCGGGGTCGGGCAAGTCCAGCGTGTCGCGGGAGGTCGCCGCCCGCCTGGGCCTGGCCTACCTCGACACCGGGGCGATGTACCGCGCCGCCACCTGGTGGTGCACCCACCAGGGCGTCGACCTGGCCGACGGCACCGCCGTCACCGCCGCCGTGCGCGCCATGCCCCTGGTCATGGGCATGGACCCCGCCGCCCCGACCGTGCACGTCGACGGCCACGACGTCGCCGCCGCGATCCGCACCACCGAGATCTCCGCCGCGGTGTCCGCGGTCGCCACGACCCTCGACGCCCGCGCCGAGCTCGGCGCCCGCCAGCGCGCCCTCATCGACGCCGAGCGCACCGGCGGGTTCTCCGCCGGCCGCGGCGTCGTCGCCGAGGGCCGCGACATCACCACCGTCGTCGCCCCGGACGCCGACGTGCGCGTCCTGCTGACCGCGTCCGAGGAGGCCCGCCTGGCCCGCCGCGCCCGCGAGGTCCACGGCACCGACGACGCCGCCGCGCTGGCCGCGACCCACGACCAGGTCCTGCGCCGCGACGCCGACGACTCCACGGTCGTGCAGTTCCACGTCGCCGCCGACGGCGTCGTCACCGTCGACTCCTCCCACCTGACCTACGAGGGCACCGTCGAGGCCGTCCTCGACGTCGTGGCCCGCACCCTGGCGGTCCGGTCGTGACCGGCCGCCCCCAGGACGTCGCGCCGTCCGCCCGCGCCGCGGTCTGGGGCCACCAGGCCGGCCGGTTCCTCGCCCACGTCGTGTGGCGCACCCGCGTCACCGGCGCCGAGCACGTCCCCGCCGACGGCCCCGTCCTCCTCGCCGCCAACCACGTCTCCGCGATCGACGGGCCCCTGCTCGTCGGCGCGTCGCCCCGCCCCCTGCACGTCATGGTCAAGCAGGAGATGTTCACCGGCCTGCTCGGGGCGTACCTGCGCTCCGCCGGGCAGATCCCCGTCGACCGCACCGGCGGCCGCACCGCCCTGCAGCAGGCCCTGGCCGTGCTGCGCCGCGGGGGAGCGGTCGGGATCTTCCCCGAGGGCAACCGGGGCAACGGCGCCGTCGAGTCCGCCCGCGCCGGCATCGCCTGGCTCGCCGTGCAGTCCGGCGCCCCCGTCGTCCCCGTCGCGATCCTCGGCACCCGCCGCACCGGCGAGGACGTCGGCCACGTGCCCGGCCTGCGCCGCACCGTGCACGTGCAGATCGGCGCACCCGTGCACGTGGTCCGCCCCGACCTGCCCCGCCGTCAGGCCATCGCCGCCGCGGCCGACGACGTGCGGACCGCGCTCGCGGACCTCGTCGCGCAGGCCCAGGAGCGCACGGGCGTGCGTCTGCCCGAGGACGACGGCGCCCGCCCGCTGGCCTGACCCCGGGGCCCGCCCGCCTGCCGGGGCCGCGCGTGTCACGTCGCGAGGCCCCGGCAGGGGAGAATGGCCCCATGGACCAGCCTGACCCCGCCCAGCCGACGCCCGCCGACGACCTGCTGACCGTCGACGAGGACGCGCCCGAGGTGGACGTCACCCTCGCGGGCGACGACGTGGACGACGAGGCCCGTGAGCGCGCGCTGCGCGCCGGGCTGGCGGAGTACGACCTCGCCGACGACGACCTCGCGCTCCTCGACCACGACGGGGACGACGTCGACGCCGAGGGCCCGGCGGCGCCCCTGCCGGTGCTCGCGGTCGTCGGCCGCCCGAACGTCGGCAAGTCGACCCTCGTCAACCGCATCCTCGGGCGCCGCGAGGCCGTCGTGGAGGACAACCCCGGCGTCACCCGCGACCGGGTGAGCTACCCCGCCGAGTGGTCCGGGCGGCGTTTCACGCTCGTCGACACCGGCGGCTGGGAGGTCGACGTCGCCGGGATCGACGCGCGCGTCGCCCAGCAGGCCGAGGTCGCGATCTCCCTGGCCGACGCGGTGCTGTTCGTCGTCGACGCGACGGTCGGCGCGACCGACACCGACGAGCAGGTCGTGCGCCTGCTGCGCCGCGCCGGCAAGCCCGTCGTCCTGGTCGCCAACAAGGTCGACGGTCCCGCGGTCGAGGCCGACGCCGCGACCCTGTGGGGCCTGGGCCTGGGCGAGCCGCACCCGATCTCGGCGCTGCACGGGCGGGGAACGGGCGACATGCTCGACGCCGCGATGCACGCCCTGCCGACGGTGTCCGCGCACGGCGTCGCCCTGCCGGACGGGCCGCGGCGCGTCGCGCTCGTGGGTCGCCCCAACGTGGGCAAGTCGTCGATGCTCAACAAGGTCGTCGGTTCCGAGCGCGTCGTCGTCGACGACACGGCGGGCACCACGCGCGACCCCGTCGACGAGCTCGTCGCGCTCGGCGGCAAGCCCTGGGTGTTCGTCGACACCGCCGGCATCCGCCGCCGCGTGCACCAGACGTCCGGCGCGGACTTCTACGCCTCGCTGCGCACGCAGGCCGCGATCGAGAAGGCCGAGGTCGCGGTCGTCCTCGTCGACGCGTCCCAGCCGATGACCGAGCAGGACACCCGGATCATCCAGCAGGTCATCGACGCCGGTCGTGCGCTCGTCGTGGCGTACAACAAGTGGGACCTGATGGACGCCGACCGCCGCCCGTACCTCGAGCGCGAGATCGAGCAGGACCTCGTGCAGGTGCAGTGGGCGCCGCGCGTGAACGTCTCGGCGCGCACCGGGTGGCACACGGACCGCCTCGTGCCGGCCCTGGAGCGGTCCCTGGAGTCCTGGGACACCCGCATCCCCACCGGGCGCCTGAACGCGTTCCTCGGCGAGCTCGTCGCCGCGCACCCGCACCCCCTGCGCGGCGGCAAGCAGCCGCGCATCCTGTTCGCCACGCAGGCCTCGACCCGCCCGCCGCGGTTCGTGATCTTCGCCACCGGGTTCCTCGAGCCGGGGTACCGCCGGTACATCGAGCGTCGTCTGCGCGAGACCTTCGGCTTCGAGGGCACGCCCATCACCATCTCGGTGCGGGTGCGCGAGAAGCGCCGGCGATGACCGCACCGGCCGCGGGACGGTCGTCGGGGGACGGCATGACGCACCACGACGTGCGCCGCGCCGCCACCGACGGCCGCCTGCGGCTGGGCCTGGCCCGTGACCCGCGCGGCACCGAGCACGTGGGCACGTTCCTCGCCGTCGCAGCCCTCACGGTCCTGGTCACCCGCGCTCTCCTGGCTGCGACCGGCTACCCCCAGCTCGGCGGCGGCGGTCTGCACGTCGCCCACGTCCTGTGGGGCGGCCTGCTCATGGCGGTGGCGTTCGGCCTGCTCCTGCTGTTCGTCGGGCCGGCGATGCGCCCCCTGGCCGCCCTCGTCGGCGGCGTCGGCTTCGGGCTGTTCGTCGACGAGGTCGGCAAGTTCGTCACCAGCGACAACGACTACTTCTACGAGCCGACCGCCGCGATCGTGTACGCCACGATCGTGGCCCTGGGGCTGCTCGCTGAGGCCGTGCACGGCCGCCGCCCGCGCGACCCGCGCGAGCACCTCGCCGCAGCGGTCGACCTGGCCGTCGCCGGCGTCGCAGGTGGCTTCAGCCCCGCGACCCGTGACCGTGCCGAGGCCCACCTCGCCGCCGCCGGCGACGCCCCCGGGGCCGCCGAGACGGCCGCCCTGCTGCGGTCCGTCGAGGAGGACCACGCCGAGCTGCCCGACCCCGTCGGTGCCGTCGCGCGCACCACCGTCGACCTCCTGCACCGCCTCGTGCAGGCCCGGTTCGTGCCGTGGCTGGCCGTGGGCGTCCTCGTCGGCTCGTCCGTGCTGTCCGTCGCCCGCGGCATCCGCGCCTGGGACGGGTCGCAGGACCTGCGCCTCATGGCCGCCGGAGCCGTCCTGGGCGGCCTGTTCAGCACCGCGCTTGCCGTCGTGGGCCTGTTCCGCGTCCGCACCGACGCCGTCCCCGGGTACCGCTGGTTCCGCCGCGCGGTGCTCGTCAGCGTCCTGGTGACGCAGTTCTTCCTCTTCCGCCTCTCCGAGTGGGACGCGTCGTGGGGCCTGGTCGTCGACCTCGTCGTCCTCGGCGTCGTCAGCGCCGAGCTGGCGACCCTGCGACGCGCGGACCAGCACCCCCGTCCGGTGGGGTAGAGTTCTCGACGGCCCTCACGGGGGCCGACGGGCTGTGGCGCAGCTTGGTAGCGCACTTGACTGGGGGTCAAGGGGTCGCAGGTTCAAATCCTGTCAGCCCGACCGTCGCGAAGGGCCTCGCACCGGAGAACTCTCCTGGTGCGAGGCCCTTCGTCCGTCTCCGGGGCTTGCGGGGCCGGTGCTGTCAGCGGCCCCGTCGTCGGTCGGCGTGGTCGGGGTGATCTCCGGCCCGCGCACGAGGACGACCACGACGAGGACCGCCATGACGGCGACGCCCACCCACATGGCGTCCTGCCAGGCGGCGACGAACGCGTCCTGGGCGGCGGCGCGGATCACCTCGGCGTGGGCGCCCGCGGTGCGGCTCACGGCGTCGGCACGGGCGATCCCCTCGCCCGCCGCGGCGGCGAGGTCGGCGGGCACCCCGTCGAGGCGGCCCGCGATCGCGTCCTGGTAGCCGGCGACCAGGAGGCCGCCGAGGAGCGCGATGCCCAGGGCCGCGCCGAGCTCGCGGGTGAGGTCGTTGATCGCGACGCCACCCCCTGCTGCTCACGGGGGGAGCGAGGACGTGATCCCCTCGGTCGACGGGGTCATGGCCAGGCCCGCCCCGAGGCCCATCGCGGCCAGCCCGGGCGGCCACCGGCATCTCCAGCAGCACCCTGTCCCGGCTCGAGGCCGGCCTGCGACGCCCCACCCTCGAACAGCTCCTGCCCCTCGCGCGCCACCACGGCGTCACGCTCGACTCCCTCGTCGACGCCCCACGGACCGCCGACCCTCGCATCGACCTGGGGCCCCTGGCCTGCGCCGACGGATCCGTCATCATCCCGCTCACCCGCCGCCCCGGCGGCGTGCAGGCCTACAAGCTCGTCCTCCCAGGCAGCCGCGACGACACCGTGCACGAGCTGCGCTCCTACGAGGGGTTCGACCGGGCCTACGTCCTCCACGGCACCCTCCGGCTCGTCCTCGGCGACCAGGACCTGTGCCTGCGCCCAGGCGAGGCCGTGGAGTCCGACAACTGCGGCCCCGCACCCGCCGCCGTCGACACCGCGCTCGCGGGCGGAACACCCCCGTCACGTGGGAGGACTACCCTGCGCGCCGTGCCTCGCCTCGCGCCCCACGTCGCCACCGTCCCCGGCTCCGGGATCCGCCGTGTCACCGAGCTGGCCTGGGCCACGCCGGGCGCGATCGTGCTGTCCGTCGGCGAGCCCGACCTGCCCACCCCGGCGCACGTGCTCCGGGCCGCCACGGACGCCCTCGCGCGCGACGACACCCGGTACAGCGCCAACGCCGGCATCACCCCGTTGCGCGAGGCTCTCGGTGCACGTCTGGCGCAGCGCTTCGGGCTCGACGTGCCGACCCGCCGCGTGTGGGTGACCGCCGGCGGGTCGCAGGCCCTGCACCTGGCGCTGAGCCTCACCGTGGCGGCGGGCGACGAGGTGCTCGTGCCCGACCCCGGCTACCCGCCGTTCGTCATGGCGACCCACCTCGTGCAGGGCCGGCCCGTGCCGTACGCGCTGCGTGCAGCCGACGGGTTCCTGCCCGACCCCGACCGGATCGAGCGTCTCGTGACGGACCGGACGCGCGTGCTCGTGCTCAACACCCCGTCGAACCCGCTGGGCACCGTGCTGCCGGAGGCGCTGACCGCCGAGCTCGTCGACCTCGCCCGACGTCACGACCTGTGGGTGCTGGCCGACGAGTGCTACGAGGCGTTCACCTTCGACCGGCCCCACGTCCCCGCCGCACGCTTCGACGAGGAGCGGGTCCTCACGCTGCACACGTTCTCCAAGACGTGGGCCATGACCGGGCTGCGCGTCGGCGCGCTCGTGGTGCCGGACGCGGTGCTCCCGGTGATGGCGTCGGTGCAGGAGGCGATCGTCTCCTGCGTCAACACCCCCGCCCAGCACGGCGCCGTCGCCGCCCTGCTCGGTCCACAGGATGACGTCGAGGCGGCGGCGCGCACGTACCGGGCCCACCGCGACCTCGCCGCCGGGGTGCTCGACGCGCACGGCGTGCCGTACCTGCACGCGGACGGCGGGATCTACCTGTGGGCGGACGTCTCCGACCGGACGGGTGGCGACGTCGACGCGTGGGCCCGGCGCCTCGTCGCCGAGCACGGCGTCGCAGTGGCCCCGGGCTCGGCGTTCGGCGCGGAGGGGGAGGGGTGGGTGCGCATCTCCCTGACCGCCACGGCCGACGACCTGCGTACCGGGCTCTCCCGCCTCGCCGGTGCCTGACGCCCGGCACCGGGGCGCACGGCGCGGTCCCGGGCAGGGCGGGATCGCCGTGCGGTGACCGTCGCCGAGACAAGTCGGCAGGGGAGGCGATTCTGATAACAGAAGCAGGCGCCCCGGGACGGGGCCATGGCTCGGAGGGCGCGCCGGCACCGGCCCGGGCGGGGGAGCGGGCCGCCTCTCGTCGTCCGGAGATCGAGGGGGAGACCCCTGGCGCAGCAGGCGTCTCGCAGGCGCTGCGGAGATCCAGGCGCGTGACACGGATCGTGTGGAGGGTCGTCGGGCCGTTCGTCGCCCTCGCGAGTCCTTCGAGGGCCGTGTCTGGCACCATCGCTGATAACAGAAACATGCGCCACAGGATGGCGCCCACGACGCCTAGGCGAGAATCCGAGAGGCACAAACACGCCGGGACGAACGAGAATCTCCCGCCGGCCGGCGTGCCGATGCTGCTCCCCGGCACGACGTGCGGGGGAGGGTCGGGAGGCCTTCCGGCGCCCTGCGGGAGTCCCTACGCTGAGCGCGGGTCGCAGCGTCGCGGCCCAGCCACGCAGCGAGGGGACTTGCGATGACCGCAGCCACGAACTCCCGTCCGCACGACGACCACGCACCACGGTACGAGGCACGCCCGCTGGCCCGCCGGACCTTCCTGGCCATCACCGGTGCGACCGCCGCGGCGGCAGCCGGTGGGAGCGCTGCCGCCGCGGCAGCGCCCGCACGCCTGCCCGGACCGGTGCCGGCGGGTGGGTCGCACCACGGCGGCGGGGCCCGCTCGGAGCGGGCGGCGCTGGCGTTCCTCCAGGCGGCGACGGACGCGTACCCGACGATCAACACCGGGCCGCGCCTGGCCCAGAGCTACACCGACGAGCTGGGGCTGTTCAGCACCGCGTTCGTCTACGACACGGCGCTGGCGGTGCTCGCGCTGCTGGCCGACGGCCGGCGCTCGACGCTCGCGACCGCCCGCGTGCTCGGCGACGGCCTCGTCTACGCCCAGGAGCACGACCCCGTGCACGACGACGGGCGCCTGCGCCAGGGCTACAACGTCGGCCCGTACACCTTCTACGACGGCAACCCGCAGCCGCACGGGTTCGTCCAGCCCGACGGCACCGCGAACATCGGCTGGCAGTTCGGGTTCCTCGGCACGGCGGTCGGTGACATGGCGTGGCCGGGGATCGCCCTGCTGCAGCTGTACAAGCGCACACGCGACCGTCGCTACAAGGACGCCGCCGTGCGCATCGGGGAGTGGATCACGGCGAACACGTGGTCGACGCAGCCGCTCGGCGGGTTCTCGTTCGGGCGCAACGGCGCCGACGAGCCCGTGCCCAACGGGTCGACGGAGCACAACGTGGACTGCGTCGCGTTCTTCTCGATGCTGCGCACGGTGACCCGTGACCGCGCCTGGTCGCGTGCCGAGGCCCACGCACGTGCCTTCGTCGCGCGGATGTGGGAGCCGGCGTCGGGCTGGTTCTGGACGGGCACGAACGACGGCGTCGAGATCAACCGTGACCCGGTGCCGCTGGACCCGGCGACGTGGTCGTGGCTGGCGATGCGCGACCGCCGGTTCTCGCGGGCGCTGGACTGGGCGCGCACGGGCCTGGCGGTGACCGACGTCGCTGGCGCGCCCACGTCGCAGATGCCTGCCGGCGAGCAGGTGTCCGGGGTGACGTTCAGCACCGCGAGCCTGACGTCGACGGCGCAGTACAACGGGATCACCGTGCACCCGCAGGGCGTCTGGCTCGAGGGGACGGGGCAGCTGGCCACCGCCCTGGCCGACCGGGGCGGTCGGCAGGACCGGTCACGGGCACGCGGCCTCCTCACGCAGGTGCAGCACGCGCAGGACGTCCTGGGCGGCGGGCAGCACCTCGGTGGTGTCGAGGTCGACGGCGGGGTCGTGGCGGCGTCGAGCCTGCTGGACTCCGGGTTCGGCTTCGGGTACTTCCAGGTGCAGCACGTCGGCGCGACGTCGTGGTTCGTGTTCGCCTCGACGGCCACCAACCCGATGCGGTGGGGCGGCCTGGACTGAGCACGGCGTGACCGTGGTGGGCGCGGCCGTCACGGGTCGCGCCCACCGTCGTGTCAGCCGCCGTACGCGCGGGCCAGGGCCTCGCCGACCGCGCGGATGCCGCCCGGGGTGGAGCGGCCGTAGCGGTCGTGCAGCACCTCGGTCGTGTGGCCGAGCCAGGCCGCGACGTCGACGGCCGGCACGCCGGCGGCGAGGAGGGTGTCGGCCGCGGTGTGGCGGGTCGCGTGCAGGTGGATGACGGGGACGTCGGCCTCGCGGCAGAGGGCGGCGAACCGGTCGGAGTACCACTCGGGCCGCGGGGCGCGTCCGCGCTCGTCGACCACGACGTAGCCGGCGCTGCGGTAGCCGGTGCCGCGGGCCAGGCGCTCGGCCGCCTGCCGGGTGCGCAGCGTCCTCAGCGCGGGCACGACCCCGGGGACGAGGCCCACGGGGATGACGCGCCGGGACTGCTCGGACTTGGGATCGTCGACCGCATCCGTCGTGGCCGTCACCGACACGCGGCCGCGCTCGACCCGGACGGTGCCGGCGTCGAGGTCGACGTCCTCCCAGCGCAGGCCCAGCACCTCCGACCGGCGCAGGCCCGCCAGGCTGAGCAACCACGCGGCGGCGAGCCGGTCGGGCAGCACGTGGGCGCGGAACGCGGCGGCCTGGGCCGCGTCCCAGCGGGCGGCGTCGCGGCGCACCTGCCGCGGGCGCTTGACCATGCGCGCGACGTTGCGCGCGACGAGCTCCTCACGCATCGCCAGGTCGAGCACCTGCGAGACCGCGCCGAGCGTCGCTGCGACCGAGCGGGGGGACAGGGCCCGCCCACCGCGGCCGCCCTCGCGGCGCATCCACTCCGCGAGGGCGTCGAGGTCGGCCACGGTGAGATCCTGGACGCGGCGTTCGCCGAGCCGGCGGCGCGCTGGGACGAGCGCGTAGCGGTAGCCCTGGACGGTGACCTCCCGCACGTCGCGACGACCGTCGAGCCAGCGCTGGCAGAGGGCGTCGAGGGTGTCGGTGCTGCGGGCCAGGTAGGCGCCGCGGGCGACATCGGTGCGGGTGGCCGCGACCCACGACCGGGCCTCGCGGCGGGTGGCGAACACCCGGGTGACCTGGCGCCGTCGACCGGTGTCGGGGTGCACCCCCGCGTCCACGGTCGCGCGGTACCGGGTGGCTCCGGAGCTCGTCGTGTACTCGCGCACGGGCAGGTCTGACCGGGGCAACGTTTCGTCCTCCAGAGGCACCGCCGGCAGGTCCCGGCAGGGTCCCATTCTGGCACCCAGTTGAGAGCGTGACAAGTGGAAAACACCGTTTCATCTGCGCGGACGCGCCATATGTCACTGTCCGCGTCACGACTTGCCGCGCGGACCGCTCTCGCCACGGGCTTTTTGTGGTCACTGGCGATACGGTAACGGAATGACGGAACGTAACGACAGGTCGCTTGCGGAAGACGCGCCCGTGGAGGGTGCACGGACGTGCCGGTACCCCGGGTGCGACCGGCCCGTGGCGCCGGGGGACGGCCGCGGACGCCCGCCCGCCTACTGCGACGACGCGGGGCACACCCGCGCCTCGGCGTTCCGTGCGCGCCGCGAGGCCGTCGAGCGCAGGGACGACACGACGGACGTCACGGACTCCGCACCCGTCTCCTCGGCACGCGTCCGCGCGGGCACGCTCGTCGAGCGCGTCGAGGCGGCCGTCGGCGAGCTCACCACCCTCACCGCCGCGGTGGTGGCTGACCTGCGCACGCTCGGCGACGTCGAGGCCGTCGAGCTCGAGATGGCCAGCGTCACCGCCTCCGCCGAGCGGCGTGCTGCGGAGGCGCGGGCCAACGCCGCGGAGGCCGACACCCGGCGCCGGCGGGCCGAGGCCGCCGCGGCCGAGGCGGAACGCCTGCGTGAGGAGGCCGAGGCCGCCGCCGACGAGTCGATCGCGGAGGCGGCGTCGGCCCGGGCGCTGGCCGACGAGGCCACCCGCCAGCTCGAGGAGGCCCGCGAGCGCGAGGTGGTGGTGGGTCAGGAGCGTGACGGGGCGTTTGCGCAGGTGCGGGACCTGGCGGGGCGGCTGGAGGAGGAGGGGGCGCAGCTGGCGCGGGTGGAGACGGATCTGGATCGCGCGCTGGAGCGGGTGCGGGTGCTGGAGCGGGCGGTCGCGTCGGCGGAGGGGTCGGTGGCGGCGCTGCGGGAGGAGCTGCGGGACGAGGTGGGGCGTCGGGAGCGGGCGGAGGCGTCGGTGGTCGCGGGGGAGCGGGCGGTGGAGGTGCTGCGGGGAGAGGTGCAGGAGGTGCGGGGGGCGTTGGTGCGGTCGGAGGCGCTGGTGGCGGAGGGGGCGGCGCGGCGGGAGGAGCTGGGGGCGTTGGTGGTGGCGCGGGAGGAGCGGGTGGCGGTGCTGGAGCGGGAGGGGGAGGTGGCGCGGTCGCGGGTGGCTGTGCTGGAGGCGCGGCTGGAGGAGCAGCGGGTGGCGGCGGAGCTGGCGGTGGCGGCTGCGGAGCGGTCGACGGTGGAGCGGGTGGCGGAGCTGCGGGCGGTGTACGAGGCGCAGCTGCGGGTGCCGGGTGGGGGCGACGCGCCGTGATGGGTGTCGTGACCAGCGCATACGTATCGTGTGACACGGGTCACCGGGCCGGGTGGTGGGGTGTGCTCCTAGAGTCGAGGGCATGAGTGCAGACGGACTTGCCCGTGCCCAGCTCAAGATGCGCGACGCCGGCGTGCCTGCCACGGCGGTGGACGTGTTCACCCGCTTCTACGGGCTCCTGGAGTCCGGGCGGACCGGGATGATCCCGGAGCAGGAGGTCGATCCGCTGGTCGACGTGCCGTCCCTGGGTGACCTGGAGGTCGATGCGGCCGCGGGTGCGCAGGCGTTGGCGGTGACGGCGGTGGTCAAGCTCAACGGGGGCCTGGGGACCTCGATGGGGATGGATCGTGCGAAGTCGTTGCTGCCGGTGCGGGGGGAGCGGACGTTCCTGGAC
The DNA here is from genome assembly GCF_006715865.1 of Cellulomonas sp. SLBN-39. Classification (NCBI taxonomy): domain Bacteria; kingdom Bacillati; phylum Actinomycetota; class Actinomycetes; order Micrococcales; family Cellulomonadaceae; genus Cellulomonas; species Cellulomonas sp. SLBN-39. The sequence goes on from NZ_VFOA01000001.1 coordinate 3,509,650, forward strand.
CTGATCGCGGCGCAGGTGCTGGCGGCGCGGGAGGCGACGGGGGCGCGGCTGCCGCTGGTGCTGATGAACTCGTTCCGGACGCGGGAGGACTCGTTGGCCGCGCTGGCGGCGTACCCGGAGCTGGCGGTGGAGGGTGTGCCGCTGGACTTCGTGCAGAACCGCGAGCCGAAGCTGCGGGTGGAGGACCTGAGCCCGGTGGAGTGGGCGGCGGACCCGTCGTTGGAGTGGTGCCCGCCGGGTCACGGGGACCTGTACACGGCGTTGCAGGCGTCGGGGGCGTTGGACGCGTTGCTGGCGGCGGGGTTCCGCTACGCGGCGGTGTCGAACTCGGACAACCTGGGGGCGACGCCGGACGCGCGGATCGCGGGGTGGTTCGCGGCGTCGGGTGCGCCGTTCGCGGCGGAGGTGGCGCGGCGGACGCCGGCGGACCGCAAGGGTGGTCATCTGGTGGTGCGGCGTGCGGACGGGCGGCTGGTGCTGCGTGAGTCCGCGCAGACGCCGGCGGAGGACGCGGCTGCGGCGGGGGACATCGGGCGGCACCGGTTCTTCAACACGAACAACCTGTGGCTGGACCTGCGGGCGCTGGCGGCGGAGCTGGAGCGGACGGGTGGGGTGCTGGACCTGCCGCTGATCCGGAACGAGAAGACGGTGGACCCGACGGACAAGACGTCGCCGCGGGTGGTGCAGATCGAGTCGGCGATGGGAGCGGCGATCGAGGTGTTCGACGGCGCTGCGGTGCTGGAGGTGGACCGGTCGCGGTTCTTGCCGGTGAAGACGACGAACGACCTGCTGGTGCTGCGGTCGGACGTGTACGAGACGGATGCGGACCACCGGCTGGTGGCACGGGTGGGTGCACCGTTGGTGGATCTGGACCCGGAGTTCTACGCGACGGTGGCGGCGTTCGACGCGCGGTTGGGGCAGGTGCCGTCGTTGGTGGAGGCGTCGTCGTTGCGCGTGCGGGGGGACTGGTCGTTCGGCGCGGGCGTCCGGGTGGTCGGCGACGGTGTGCTGGCTGCCGAGGGAGCCCCGGGGCAGGTGCCGGCGGGTGCGACGGTCGGTCCGGCAGGTGTCGGAGGGGCCGACGCGGTCTGAGTGGTCTGGCGGGTGCTGTGCTGTGGGGCGGTTCCGGTGGCCCGGGGCCGCCCCGCCGGCATTGCTAGGGCGTCCGAGGGATCCTAATAACAGAAACTAGGCGCATCCGCTCGCACCGAGATCGAGAAGCAGAGGACTGCGGCGCTCCGCGCAGCCCGGAGGAACGACGAACGCGGCCACGCCGAGAGCCCTGACCGGTCACGCGTGCGGGTGCGCTCTGGTAGACATCCGCACGTGCACCCCAGCAGGCCGGCCGACGTGGTCGTCGAGCAGTTCCTCTCGTCGCTCGACGCGGCGGCCTCGACCGTGCGCCAGCGCCGGTGGGCGGCCGCGGACCTCATCGCCTACACCCGCGGCCGAAGCCTGCACCGCCCCACGCTGGCCGAGGCGCTCGCACCGCAGAACGTGGCCGACTGGCTCGCCCACCACGACGAGCAGGGCACGTCCCTTCCCGGGCGTCGCGCGCGTGCCGCCACCGCCCGCGCGCTCGAGGCCTACGCCCGAGAGCGCGCGCTGCTGCCGGCGGACGCGGGGGAGCAACGGGTGCCGCTGCCGGCGCCCGTGCCGGTGGAGGTGCACGTGCGGCGGGCGCGGCGGCTGCTGGCGGTGACGACGGGCGCGGCGCCGTACGCGGTGCACCACCAGATCTGGTCGCGGTTCACCGCCCACGTCCACGTGCTCGCGGCCACAGGTGCGACAGACGCGCAGCTGACGGGGGTGCGGGTCAAGGACCTGGACCTGGCGGCCGGCGTGGTCCGCGTCGCGGGCGTGCGCCACGAGCTGCCGGACGTGTCGCGGCACGTGGTCGAGCGGTGGCTGGAGGTGCGCACGCAGGTGGTGCGGACGCTGGAGGGCAGCGACCCGCTGGCGTGCTGGCTCAGGGTGCACCCGGGGCACGACCGTCGCACGGGTGCGCTGGCACCCGCCGGGCTGCCGATCAGCGCGCGAGGCCTGCGGCACTCGTTCACGACCGTCGTAGGCGTCCTGGGGACGACGGTGCCCGGCGTGGGAGGCGTGCAGTCCCGCGACGTGCGAGCCCTGGGCCGCGACCTGGATGACGCCCGTCGTCCCTCGCCGCCGACGTCCCTGCCGACCGACGCCGACGTCGACCGACCTGGAGAGCCGTGACGGGCCGTCCGGGCGCCTCGGTGACGTGGTGCCTGCACGTCTCGTCGACGTCAGTCGATGCCGCCGGGAGGGTCGCCAGGCGTGTCGTCGCCGGGTCGTGGGAGGTCGAGGTCGTCGCCTCTGCCGGACCTTCGGGGGCGGGTTCCGGGTGCCCGGCGTGCGGTGGGCCTCCGTGCGCGGCGAAGGCCCCGGCACGGGTGCCACCACGGACGGTCCCGCCGCAGGCGCCTGAGGCGCGCCCTTGGTGCGCCGAGTACGGGCACGCGACCCGCCGACCGGGTCAGACGCCGCCGGTGTGGACCGTGCCGACCACGGTCGAGGCGACCTCGACGAAGCGCAGGAGGACGGCGTCGGCGTCCAGGCCGAGCGACGTGAGCACCCCGACGGCGATGGCGACCCCCACCCCGTAGGTGGCGTAGAGGCCGACGGGCACGACCATGATCCACTCGCGGGTCGAGCCGGCGTTGCCCAGGACGGGCAGCGCGAAGTTGCCGCCGGAGCGCCACACGAGCTTCAGCACGGGACGGCGCGACCACCAGCGCGGCGGGCGCGGCTCCCAGGGCCACAGCAGCGGGACGCCGCCGGTGGTGAGCATGTCGCCGACCACGTGGACGGCGGCACCCAGGCCCACGGCGACGGGCAGCCACGTCCACTCCGTGGGAGCGGTGATCGTGATGAAGCCCGCGAGCGCGACGGCGAGGGTCCAGGCGCCGAGGCGGCTGTCGCCGGACAGGCCGAGTGCGCGGGCGGCGAAGGCGACGAGGAGCACGGAGATCAGGCCGGCGCCGATGGCGAGGTCGCCGAACCAGGGGGTGTCGAGGGTGACCTGTCCGGCGGCCCAGGCGAGGACGGTGAAGGCGGCGATGCCGAGGATCGAGTGGGTGCCGTTGCGGTGGCCGCCGGCGAGGACGCCGATGGCGTCGCAGACGACCTCGGAGACCGGGGGCAGGGAGTGGGCGATGGTGGCGTCGTGGTGGTCGGCGTCGGGGGCGAGGGCGGCGCCGGCGCAGACGAGGGCGCCGGCGACGACGCCGAGCGGGGAGACGGGGTACCAGCCGAGGGTGTAGGGCGCGGTGGAGGCGACGGCGACCCAGGCGGCGGCGCCGCTGGCGGCGTGGTGCGCGCCCATCATGGTGCGACCACCTCGCGGGCGCCGGCGATGGGGGCGGGGGTGTGCGGGGACGCGGGTCGGGCGTGGGCGCGGCGCGCGCGGCGCACGGGGGCCTCCTGTGCAGGTCAGCGGGCTGGTCGGCGCCTACCTCAGCGGTCGGGGGCGGGTGCGTCAAATGCCCGGTGTGTCCTGCACGGGGCGTGTCGGGGGCATGTCGGGGGACAGGGCGGTCCGTCGGGGGGCCGGGTGGGGTGCGGGGTCAGCGCAGGAGGGGCTCGTCGGGGACGTGGTCGTCGGGGGTGCCGTGGACGACGAGGACGGTGCAGGGGGCGTGGCGGACGGCCTCGTGGCTGACGGAGCCGAGGAGCATGCCGGGGAACGCGCCCAGGCCGCGGGACCCGACGACGAGGAGCTGGGCGTCGGAGGCGAGCTGGACGAGGGCGTGCGCGGGGTCGTCGTCGACGACGTGCAGGTCGGTGCGCAGGTCGGGGTGGTAGGCGACGAGGTCGTCGACGAGGGCGCGGGCGGCGGTGCGGGTGGGGTCGTCCTCGGACGCCGGCGGCAGGTATGCCAGGCCGTAGGGGGCCTGGACGGTGGGGCGGGCGTGGACGACGCGCAGGACGGCGTCGCGGGCGACCGCTGCGGCGGCTGCGGTGGTGGCGGCGTGGCGGGCGGCGCGGGAGCCGTCGACGCCGACGACCACGGGGGCGGGGTGCCCGTCGGGGGTGCGGGTGGTGGTGGGTCGGACGACGGCGACGGGGCAGCGGGCGTGGGCGGCGACGTGCGCGGCGACGCGTCCGGTGCGGTGGGGGCGGTGGCCGGCGCCGACGACGAGGAGGCGGGCGTCGGCGGACAGGTCGCGCAGCGCGGCGGCGGGGTTGCCGTGGGGGGTGTGCGCGGTGATCGTCAGGTCGGGGTGGCGGGCCTGCTCGCGGGTGAGGACGTCGGCGAGGTGGGCTCGGGTGTCGGTGTCGTCGACGACGTCGGGCAGGGTGAGGGTCCACGCCCACAGGGTCGTGTCGCGCGGCTCGGGGACGACCTCGACGAGGTCGACGGGTGCGGCGAGGCGGGTGGCCTCGGACAGCCCCCATGCCAGGACGTGCTCGCTGCCGGGCTCGCGGGAGAGCGCGACGACCACGGGTCCGTCGGTACGCACGGTGACCACCTCCACGGCGGGCGCTCGTCGGTGGGCGTCCTCCTCTTCACGGTGCGCCGCACGCGGGCCGAGGGCAAGGGACCGAGGTCCGTGCGGCGGGGGACCTCACGTCGGGGCGGGCCCGGGCGTCGGGTGGGTGTGGGTGTCGGGCCCGCCCGGGGCGGGCCGGTGGTCCGGTGGACGTCGGGAGCGGGTGGGCATGCTGGTCCCCGGTGGGTGCGGTGGCGTGCAGGGACGGGAGGTGGTGCGGGGTGCGGGATCCCTTCGAGGGGGCGGTGCGCGCGCACGGGCGCACGGTGCTGGCCGTGTGCCGGTCGGTGCTGCGTGACGACGGGGCGCAGGACGCGTGGTCCGAGACGTTCCTGTCGGCGCTGGTCGCGTGGCCCGCGCTGCCCGAGGACGCGAACGTCGAGGCGTGGCTGGTGACGATCGCGCGCCGCAAGGCCCTCGACGAGCTGCGCCGCCGGGGCCGTCACGCCGTGCCCACGGACCTGCTCGACGGTGACGTGCACCTCGCGGCGCGGGGGCACGCGTCGGGGGCGGTCGAGCTGCCGGGGGACCGCGACCTGGACCTGTGGGCCGCGCTGGCCGGCCTGTCGGACCGGCAGCGCCGGGTCGTGGTGCTGCACCACGTCGGGGGGATGCCCTACGCGGACGTGGCGCAGGTGGTGGGCGGGTCCGCGGTGGCGGTGCGTCGGGCCGGGGCCGACGGGGTCGCCGCGCTGCGTCGCACGCTCGGCGGAGCGGGGACTGACCAGGAGCGCACGGAGGTGGGCGGTGGCTGAGGACGAGCGGGACGAGGACGGCCGCGAGCTGGCGGCTCTGCACGGGAGGCTGGTCGAGCGGGCGGCGGCCCGAGGGCTGCTCGACGTGACCTACCGGGTGGTGGACTCCCCGGTCGGGGCGCTGCTCGTGGTCGGCGGGGAGCGCGGGGTGCTGCGTGTCGCGTTCGAGGTGCAGGACCACGAGGCCGTCCTGGGCGACGTCGCGCGCCGCGTGAGCCCCCGGGTGCTGGAGGGCGGTGCCCGTCTCGACCCGGTGCTGCGCGAGCTCGACGAGTACTTCGCCGGCACCCGGCACCGGTTCGACGTGCCGGTGGACCTGCGCCTGGCCACCGGGTTCCGCCGGGACGTGGTCGCCGCGCTGCCCGACGTCCCCTACGGGCGGACCGCGACGTACGCGCAGGTCGCCGCGGCGACCGGCAGACCCCGGGCCGTGCGGGCGGTCGGGACGGCGTGCGCCCGCAACCCGGTGCCGCTTCTGCTGCCCTGCCACCGCGTCGTGCGGTCCGACGGCACCACCGGGCAGTACGCCGGCGGCACGAGCGCCAAGCGCGTCCTGCTCGACCTGGAGGCCCAGCGGGGCTGAGAGACCCAGCGGGGCTGACCCGGGTCACCGGGCACCAGGTGCGGACGCGGCGCCCGTCCTCAGCGCATCCCGGGTCCGTCCGTCGACCCCGCGTCACGACCGGCGTCCGACGGAGGGACCGCGGGCAGGGGCCACTCCACCAGGCGCGGGATCCCTGCCGGTGCCACGGCCGCGAGTGCGAGGAACCGTGCCTCGGCGCGGTGCAGGCGGATGTGCTCGTCGAGGGACCAGCCGGGCCCGTTGGTCAGGGTCATGCCGCACGCGCAGGCGATCGTGACGTCGCCGTCGGCGGTGCTGCGGACCTGGCCGACGGTGGTGTGCTCGGTGAACGCCCGGACCTTCGCGTGCCGCATGGGTGCGCTGACCGGGACGGGGAGCGCGTCCCCGCCCCCGGGGGCGCCGTCGGTGGGTGAGCGGTCCGCGGGCGGGGTGCCGGCGGGCCGGTCGGACGGTGCGGCGACGGGGGCGGGGGCGTTCACGGGGGTCAGTGTCCGCCGGTGGGGGCGTGGTCGTCGAGGCGGTCCTGCGCGACGAGGCGGTCGAGGTCGGCGTCCCAGGACGCCCCGAGGCTGGGCATCATCTCGTGCAGCACGGGCCGCCAGGCCTGCGCGCGGTCGGGGAAGCACCGCTCGAGCAGGTCGAGCATGGTCGCGGCGGCGGTAGACGCGCCGGGGGAGGCGCCGAGCAGGCCGGCGATGGTGCCGTCGGCGGACGTGACGAGCTCGGTGCCGAACTCCAGGACGCCGCCGCCGGGCCCGCGCTTGATGACCTGGACACGCTGCCCGGCGGTGACGAGCTCCCAGTGCCGCAGGTCCGCGGTGGGCATGTACGCGCGCAGGGCGCGCAGGCGCGCTGCGCTGGTGGCGGTGACCTCGCGGACCAGGTACGTGAGCAGGTCGAGGTTGCGCAGCCCGACGGCGAGCATCGGCACGAGGTTGCCGGGGCGGATCGACCGCAGCAGGTCGGTCCAGGAGCCGGCCTTGAGGAACTTCATGCTCCAGCCGGCGTAGGGGCCGAACATGATCGCGTCGCCGCCGTCGACGGTGCGGGAGTCCAGGTGCGGCACGGACATCGGCGGGGCGCCGATCGCGGCCTTGCCGTAGACCTTGGCGCGGTGGGCGCGCACGAGGTCGGGGTCCGTGGTGCGCAGGAACTGCCCGGAGATCGGGAAGCCGGCGTAGCCGCGGATCTCCTTGATCCGCGAGCGCTGCAGCAGGTGGAGGGCGCCGCCGCCGGCGCCGACGAACACGAAGCGGGCGGTGACGGTGCGTCGGCCGGTGCCGTTCCAGCGGCGGTCGCGCACGGTGACGCGCCAGCGGCCGTCGCGGGTGCGGCGCAGGCGGGTGACCTCCGACGAGGTGTGGACGGCGACGCCGCGGGTGGTGGCGTCGGCGAGCATGGCGCGGGTGAGGGCGCCGAAGTCGACGTCGGTGCCGGTGGTGGCGCGGGTCGCGGCGACGGGCTCGTCGTCGTCGCGGCCGGCCATGAGCAGCGGTGCCCACTCGGCGATGGTCGCGGGGTCGGTGGTGAGCTCGAGGTCCGCGAACAGGGGGTGGGCGGCGAGGGCGGCGTGCCGGGCCTGCAGGTAGGCGACGTCGGCGGCGCCGCGGACGAACGTCATGTGGGGGGTGGGGGTGCAGAACTGCCCGGCGCCGGGCAGGCGACCGTGGGTGGCGAGGTGGTCCCAGAGCTCGCGGGAGATCTCGAACTGCTCGTTGATGGCGACGGCCTTGGTGATGTCGACGGTGCCGTCGGGGCGTTGCGGGGTGTAGTTGAGCTCGCACAGCGCGGCGTGGCCGGTGCCGGCGTTGTTCCAGGGGTTGGAGCTCTCGAGGGCGGGAGCGTCGAGTCGTTCGTGGACCTCGATGGTCCAGCCGGGCTCGAGGGTGGTGAGGAGTGAGGCGAGGGTCGCGCTCATCACCCCGCCCCCGACGAGGAGGATGTCGACGTCTGCGGCGCTGCGGTCGGTCGTCCGTGGTTCCACGCGTCGCGATGTTATGTCGACGTCAAGAGATCTTCGTCACCCCTCGGGTGTGATCTTCGTCTCCTCGTCGCTGACCAGCGGGTTCGCCCCGGGACGGACGACGCCCGGCCGGTCCGTGAGACCGTCCGGGCGTCGTCCGGGCAGGCGGCCCGCGCCGGGAGTCAGCGGCGCGGGCCGCACGGCCGCGTCATCCGGTCGTGCACGTCGACCCGTTCAGCGTGAACGCCGTCGGGTTGACGTTCGTGCCCGTGTGCGACCCGTTGAAGCCGATGTCGACGCTCGCGCCGGGGGCCAGGGCGCCGTTCCACGCCGCGTTGGTCGCCGTCACCTGGGTGCCGGACTGCGACCACTGCGCCGACCAGCCCTGCGTGACCTGCTGGCCGCTGCCGAACGCGAACCGCAGGGTCCAGCCCTGCAGGGTCGCGGCCGACGTGTTCGTGATCCGCACGCCACCGGTGAACCCGGTGTTCCAGCTGCTGGCCGTGTAGGTCACCCGGCACGCACCGGTGGCCGTCGGGCTGGGCGTCGGCGTGACGGTGGGCGTCGGGCTCACCGTGGGGGTCGCCGTCGGCGTCGGGCTCACGGTGGGCGTGGGCGTCGGAGTGGGCGTGGGCGTCACCGTCGGCGTCGGGGTGGGCGTCGGGGTCGGGGTGACCGTCGGGACGGACCCGCCGTCCTCGCCCACCACCACGCCGCGACCGTTCGTGCCGACGTACACCCGCCCGAACACGTCCGGGTCACCGGTGATGACCGACCCCGTCCACGCGTACTGGTGCTCGTCGTCGTTGATCCGGACCCACGTCGCGCCGCCGTCGACCGACCGGAAGAAGCCCCGCACGCCCTGGTACTGGGACGTGGAGTAGATCGCCGGGTACGACGCGCCCGGTGCCGCCTTGCCGAACCCGACCGCCCCGCCGTCGGTGAAACCGGGGACCGCGGTGAACGTCACGCCGCCGTCCGTGGAGCGGTACATGCCGTCCGCACCGGCCAGCCACACGTGACCCGCCTTGCCGGGCACCGCCCCGAACCGCACGTTGCCCTCGGCGGGCAGCACGGTCGTCGCCGACGCGGTGAACGACGCCCCGCCGTCCGTGGAGCGGTAGAACGTCCCGCCGGCGTACGCGTAGAAGACCTTCGGGTCCACCCGGTCGGCCTCCACCCGGGCTCCGGCCGGGACACCCGTCGACGCCGTCCACGACGAGCCGAGCGTCGTCGAGCGGTGCACGCCCGTGCCGGCCGGGCTCCACACGATCGTCGACCCGTCCGCAGCCATCGCGACGGTCCCGCCGCCGGTCACCCCCGACGGCTGCTGCCCGGCCCACCAGCTCGACCCCGACGACGTCGACACCCCGATGTGGGACTCCACCGTGCCGTCGACGGCCTGCCCGACCCGCACCATCGTCGCGGGCTTCGCCTCGGCGAAGTCCACCCCCGTGACCGACCCGTGGTACGGCTGGGTGAACATCTGCGACGGGACCGTCGAGATGTCGGTGTGCACGAACCCGCCGACGTCCCCCAGACCCGAGACCAGCTCGACCGCCCCGGGCGGCGCGGCCAGGTCCAGCACCGCGGTCTCCTCGATTCCCTGCGCGCGGACCTCGATGTCGACGGTCCCCCCGGTGTCCCACGCGGTCAGGTTGTCGCTCCCGTAGACCGTGGCACCCGTGCCGTAGAGGAAGCCGTCGGAGTCGAACGGGTCGATCTCGAACGACTCGACCATCCACCCCAGCTTCACCAGCGGCTCGGCCGGCGGCGCCGACGTCTTGCCGAACGTCAGCCACGGCGCGCCGGAGTAGTCCAGGTCGTAGCGCAGGTCCCTGTTCGGGTAGCCCGCCCAGTCCCAGATCCGCGACCACGTGGCCCCCCGGTCCGAGGACCGGAAGATCTGCACGTCCGGCCACCACGACATCTGCGTCGTCACCATGACCGTGTCCGGGTCCTGCCGGTCGACCGTCAGGCCCGAGTACCCGAAGTACGCGTCCGCGCTCGACGACGGCACGGGGGAGACCGACGTCCACGTCCCCGTCGCGGTGTCCAGGCGCCACACGTCGCCCTTCCCGCCGTCGTACGGGCCGCCGGTGTCGCTCGTCGCGACGTACAGCTGCCCGCCGACCTCGTCGAGGACGCCCTTGTGCGGCACGAAACCGGTCGGCTGCCCCGGGACCGCCTGCCACGTCGCCCCCGCGTCGGTGGACCGGTAGATGCTCTCCTCCTTGTCGGCCACCCCCACGTAGATCTCCCGCGTCGGGGAGCCCGCGGTGCCGCTCGTGGGGTCGAACGTCACCCACACCACACCCTGCGGCACCGTCAGGTACTCGTTGCTCGACGTCGGGTCCGCCACGTAGTCCCCGGGGTTCGGGAAGCTCGTGACCTTCGCCCACGTCACACCCCGGTCCGTCGAGCGCCACAGGCCGTTGCCGTCCTCCGCGCCCAGGTACAGCACGCGGGGGTCGTTCGGGTCGACCTGCAGGCGCTCACCCATCCCACGGCCGGGCATGTTCCCGCCCACCTTGAACGGCAGCATCGTCCGCTGCCACGTCTCGCCCCGGTCGTCCGAGCGCAGCACCGCACCGTTCTGCGGGTCCCACGAGTTCGTGTACGTGCCCACGGCCGCGTACACCCGGTCCGGGTCGACCGGGTCGGGTGCGATCGACAGCACCCCCGAGTGGCTCCAGTCGTCCCACCCGACGTGGTCCAGCAGCGGCACCCACCGGCGCGTCGCCGGGTCCAGCCGGTACGCACCACCGATGTCCGTGCGGGCGTACACCAGGCCCTGCTCGGCCCGGCTGTACACGATCCCCGGGACGAAGCCGCCCCCGACGATCTCGACGTTGCCCCAGTCGTACGTCGACGCCGCAGCGGCCGGGGCCGCGTCGGCCACACCCGCAGCCACACCACCGGCGACCAGCGCGGCCGCGACACCGGCCGCCGCCCACGGGCCCAGAAGAGGAGGGACGCGCATCGTTGCACTCCTTCACCACGCGGCCCGAGCCCCCGGGGCCGTCCCGGGAGGGGCGGGGAGCCCGCGAGCGCGGCCCCGCCACCGCGGCCGTCACGCTATCGATGCGCTTCGACGACCGGGCAGGGACCGAAGCGTTTAGCCGTGCCGGCACGGCCGCCCCCCGGGACGCACGGAGCCCGGGCCCGGGCCCGGCACCGGACCGCCACGACGTCGTCACCGGCCCGGCACCGCGAGCAGGTGCGGACCACGGTCCGCGCACGGTACAAACGGGTCATGAGCAGGAACCGCGACACCGACCTCACGTCCGACCCCTCGGCCGAGCACCTCGCCGACGCACCCCTGCTCGAGGCGGAGCTGCACGCCGCCGACGCACGCTCCGGCGGCGACCCCGCCCGCGCGCCCCGGTCCCTGCGCGCGGCCGAGCTCGTGCCCGACGACGAGGCCATCGCGTCCGGCGAGGACTGGGATGACCCCCAGCGTCTGTGACGTGCGGCACCGGTCCCCGGGCGGCCTGCTCACCGGGGACCGGTGCGCCGCTCAGCCCCCGGTGAGCAGGCCGTGCGCGCGTGCCGCGCGCTCCAGCTCGACGCCGTCCGCGCCGTCGAGGACCGGCACCCCGCCACGGGCGGCGTCGCCCTCGGCCTCACCGGTCCCGGCCGGTCGCGCCGGCGCGCCGTGGGACAGCACGTGCTCGCCCGGTGTCAGGCGGCGCACGAGGACGGCGCGCACGTGCTCCGGGTGGTGCTCGACGGCACCGGCGTAGATGACCGGGTCGTGCTGCCCGTCGTCGCCGACGAGCGTCCACCGCACCTGCGGCAGGTCGGCGAACAGGCGGCGCAGCTGGGTGACCTTGTGCGCCGGGCCGGACCGGAACCAGCCGGTGTTCGTCGGCCCCCAGTCCGTCAGCAGCAGCGGGCCCACCGGCAGGTCGTGCCGGCGCAGGAACCGGGCGATCGCCGGTGCGGCGTTCCACGCCCCTGTCGACAGGTACACGACCGGGCGGGCGGGGTCGTCGCCGCCCAGCGCCCGGTACAGGCCCGCCATGCCGGGTACGGGTTCGCGGGCGTTCTCGTGGCGGACGAAGACGTTCCACGCCGCGACGAGCGGGCGGGGCAGTCGGGTGACCATCACGGTGTCGTCGATGTCGGAGACGATGCCGTCGACCGGGTCCGGGCCGACGACCAGCACGGGTGCGGTCGCTCGGGCCCCGTCGATCGACGTGAGGGTGATCTCGTGCCACCCCGGGGGCAGGTCCGCCTCGACGAGCGCGTCGAGGTACCCGCCCCGGTCGGTCGTCAGGGTGTGCACCCGCCCGCCGACGTGCGCGAGGACCTGCGCGCCGGCGACCGACGCGGTGAAGAACGAGCGGAAGCCCCGGACGGCGGGCTGCTCGCGGGACGTGTCGTCCTGGCCCGGCAGGTCGTCCTGCCCGACGGTCGGTGCCGCCAGGAGCGTCCGGGCCAGGACCCGCACGCGTCCGCCGGTGCCGTACCCGGTGTAGCCGACGATCCGCAGGGTCCAGCCGCGGCGCCGCAGCAGAGCCGCCAGTGCCGTGTCGAAGCGGTCCTCGAGGCGGGCGGCGACGTGCAGGCGGGGCGGGGGGACGTCCAGCCGGGGCTGGACGCGCCCGGTGCGCAGCCCGGCCCCGTCGGACGTGCCGACGGGGCCGGGCGGGGGAGAGGTGCTCACGCGTCGGCGCGGTCCGCGGCCGCTGCGGCGTCGCGCTCGGTGCTGGCGCCGGCGGTCGAGAGCTCGCCGCCGGCGGACTCCAGGTGGGCGCGCACGAACCAGTGGAACAGCTCCAGGTCGTGCAGGTGCCCGATGAGCAGGTCGTTCGTCACGTCGTCGAGGGCCTCGGCGGCCTCGGCGGCCTTGCGGTGGTCGGTGATGACGCCGACGTACACCTCGTCGAGGGCGCCCAGGTGCGCCGTGGTCGACGCGCGGCCGATCGAGTAGTCGTCCCAGGTGCGGGCCTTGACCAGGGCGCCCGGGGTGCCCTGGGGTGCGACGCCGAGGGTTGCGATGCGCTCGGCGATCGCGTCGACCATGGCCCGCACGGCGTCGACCTGCGGGTCGATCATCTCGTGCACGGCGATGAAGTGGGGGCCGACGACGTTCCAGTGGATGTGCTTGAGCGTCAGGGCGAGGTCGTTGAGGGCGTGCAGGCGGCCCTGCAGGATCGCCGCGAGCTCGGCGCCGTCCTCAGGGGTCAGCGAGGGGACCGTGTAACGGGGCAGGTCGCGCGCCATGGGGTCAGTCTCCTTCGGGCCCGGGGGCCGTCGTGGGTGGGACGTGACCACGCTGCCAAAGGTCGCCGGTGCCCGCCATCGGAGCCGGTCGCCGGGTCCGATGACGGGCACCGGTGGACCCGGGGCCTCAGGCGTCGAACGGGTCGCCCTCGGCGGCCAGGCGCGCGACCGCCTGCGCCGCGTCCAGCTGGGCCAGGTCGGGCCCGATCTCGTCCCACCGGCGGGGCGCGGCGACCGTCGGGCGGTCGCGGCCGCGCAGCGACCACGGCGTGATGGTGGTCTTGGCGGGGTGGTTCTGCGACCAGTCCAGCAGGACCCTGCCGCCGCGCACGTCCTTGCGCATGACGGCCACGACGAGGCCCGGGTGCGCGGCTGCGAGGTCGTGGGCGAGGGTGCGGGCGTAGGCGCGCACGTCGACGGCCGGGCGGCGGGCGGGCAGCGGCGCGTACAGCTGCATGCCTTTCGAGCCGGACGTCACGGGGACCGTGCGGGTCAGCCCGTCGGTACGCAGCCGGTCCGCGACGAGGTGCGCGACGCGCGCGCACGCGGCCAGGTCCGCACCCGGGCCGGGGTCGAGGTCCACGACGAGGCGGTCCACGTCGCGCACGTGCCCGGCGGCGTCGACGCTCCACTGCGGGGTGTGCAGCTCCAGGGCGGACGCGTTCGCGGCCCACACCAGCCCCGGCAGGGAGTCCAGCACGGGCAGGTCCAGTGTCGTGCCCTCGTCGTCGGTGCCCGGCGAGGCCGGCAGCCGGTGGTGCCGCAGCCAGGGCGGGGCGCCCCGGGGCACGTTCTTCTCGAAGAACCGGGGCCCGCCCGTGCCGTGCGGCCACCGGACCCGCGTCACCGGGCGGTCGTGCAGCTGGCGCAGCAGGGCCGGCGCGACCTGCACGACGTAGTCGATCACCTCGGCCTTCGTGAACCCCGACGGGTACAGGACCTTGTCGAGGTGCGTGACCCGCACCGGCACGCCGTCGACGTCCAGGGTCTGCCCGGCCGGCTGCGGGTTCACCGGGACTCCCACGGGTCGACGTCGGTGTCGGTGCGCGCGCCCAGGACCACGGGCTGGCGCAGCCGCCCCGACGGGGTCCGGGTCAGGTACCGCACGTCCACCGCCACGTCGGGCGCCACCCACACCGTGCCGCGGGCGTCGACGGCCGGCACCGGGTCCGCCACCGGGCACCGCGCCGCGGGGGCGTGCCGCAGCCGCCCGTCCAGGTCACGGCCGACCGGCCCGCCCAGGCCCGAGCCGGCGCGCCCCAGGTACCGCAGCGCCCCCGACGCGTCCGGGGCGACCAGCAGCACCGCGCCCAGCCGCCCCGTCCCCGTCGACTCCGGCCGCCACCCCGCGACCAGCGCCGTGCGCACGTGCCGGTGCGGGGCCTTGACCCAGTCCGGCGACCGCACCCCCGGCCGGTACGGCGACGCCACCCGCTTGGACACCACACCCTCCAGCCCCTGCTGCGCGGTCGCGTCCCACAGGGCCGCACCGTCGTCGTACAGCGGCGAGACGTGCACCGTGCCCGGCAGGTCGGGAGCCACGGCGTCGAGCACCTCCCGGCGCCGGGCGAACGGAACGCCCGTCAGGTCCTGCCCGTCGTGACGCAGCACGTCGAACACCACGAGCGCCACCGGCCGGACCGCGGCCAGCGCCGCCGCCCGTCGGGCGTCACGGACGTGCATGCGGTCCGCGAGCGCCGTGAACGAGGGTCGGCCGTCGGCGAGCAGGACGACCTCGCCGTCCAGGACGGTGCCGCCCGCGAGCGCGGGCACGGCGGCCAACGGCGCGAGCTCGGGGTAGGCGACGGTGGTGTCGCGGCCGGTGCGGGCGGTCAGGCGCCAGGTGCCGTCGTGCAGGGTCACCAGGGCGCGTACGCCGTCCCACTTCACCTCGTGGGCCCAGCCCGGGCCCGCGGGCGGGCGGCCGGGCGGTGGTGCCGCGGTGGCGAGCATGGGCTGCACGGGTCCATCCTGCCGGGAAGGGGTGCGCCGGTCGCGGGCAGCGGCGGGGCCAGGTCCGCGTGGCGGGCGGGGCCGGTGCGCCCGCCGGGGCGGGGCGGGGAGGCGCGCGTGCGGGCGATCTGGAAGGGCGCGGTGGCGTTCGGGCTGGTGAACGTGCCGGTGCGGCTGTACGCGGCGACGGGGGAGCACGAGGTGCGTCTGCACCAGGTGCACCGCGACGACGGCGGGCGGATCCGGTACCGGAAGGTCTGCTCGGTGTGCGGTGAGACCGTCGAGTGGTCGGACGTGGCCAAGGGCTACGAGACCGGGGACGGTGAGCTGGTGGTCCTCGACGACGACGACCTGGCGGGGCTGCCGCTGTCGACGGAGCGGGAGATCGACGTCCTGGAGTTCGTGCCGGCGGAGCAGGTGGACCCGGTGATGCTCCAGAAGACGTACTACCTGGAGCCGGAGCGGTCCGCGGCCAAGCCGTACGCGCTGCTGCGGGGGGCGCTGGAGGCCACGGACCGGGTGGCGGTGGTGAAGGTCGCGATCCGGCAGCGGGAGGCGATGGCGGTGCTGCGGGTGCGGGACAAGGTGATCTGCCTGCAGACGCTGCTGTGGCCGGACGAGGTGCGCGAGGCGGACTTCCCGGTGCTGGACGAGGACGTGACGGTGCGCCCGCAGGAGCTGACGATGGCGTCGTCGCTGGTGGAGTCGTTGGCGGGGGACTTCGACCCCTCGCAGTACGAGGACGCGTACGCGGCGGCGCTGGAGGAGCTCATCGAGACGAAGGTGTCGTCGGGGGACACCCGGTCGGCGCCGGCGCCGGCGGGTCAGGAGGACGCCGGTGGCGAGGGCGAGGGCGCGCAGGTCGTGGACCTGCTGGCGGCGCTGCAGCGCAGCGTCGACCGTGCGCGGTCGGCGCGTGAGGGCGGGGCGCAGGGTGGCGGGGAGGACGGCGGACGGGACGAGGCGCCGGCGGCGACGGCCCGGTGAACGGGGGCGACGAGGACCGGCGCGAGCGTGCCGTCGCGGCGCTGCGGCGTGCGGCGTTCCTGCTGGAGCGGGCGCAGGCGTCGAGCTACCGGTGCCAGGCGTACCGGACGGCGGCGACGGTCGTGGAGGGCACCGACGCGGCACGGCTGGGGTCGCTGGTGGCGGCGGGGTCGGTGACGGACCTGCCGTCCGTGGGTGCGCGCACCGCGGACGTCGTGGCACGCGTGTGGGCGGGGGAGCCGGTGCCGACGCTGGTGGAGCTGGAGGAGCAGGCCGCGGCGGTGGACGCCGCCCGCACGGACCCGGGCGCCGTCGCGCTGCACCGGGCGCTGCGGGGGGACCTGCACGCGCACTCGGAGGCGTCCGACGGGTCGACGTCGGTGCAGGAGATGGTGCTGGCCGCGATGGGCCTGGGTCGTGAGTACCTGGCGGTCACGGACCACTCGCCGCGGCTGCGGGTCGCGAACGGGCTGTCCGCGGCGCGGCTGCGCGCGCAGGTGGCGCAGGTCCGTGCGCTGGCGGGGGCGGTGGCGCCGTTCGACGTGCTCACGGGCATCGAGGTCGACGTCCTCGACGACGGCACCCTCGACCAGGACCCCGATCTGCTCGACGAGCTGGACGTCGTCGTCGCGTCGGTCCACTCCCAGCTGCGGATGGACGCCCCGGCGATGACGCGCCGCCTGCTGCGGGCCGTGGCGGACCCGCGCACCGACGTGCTCGGGCACTGCACCGGCCGGCAGGTCACGGGCCGGTCGCGCCCGCCGAGCCAGTTCGACGCCCGGGCGGTGTTCGAGGCCTGCGCGGAGCACGGCGTGGCGGTCGAGGTCAACTGCCGCCCGGACCGGCTCGACCCCCCGCACGCGCTGCTGGCGATCGCCGTCGAGGTCGGGTGCGAGCTGAGCATCGACTCCGACGCGCACGCGCCGGGGCAGCTGGACTGGACGTGGACGGGGTGCGAGCGGGTGGCCGCGCACGGGGTGCCGGCGGAGCGGGTGATCACCACGTGGACCGCCGAACGGGTCCGTGCCCGGGGGCGTCGGGGCAGGTGACCGGTGCGCTGACGCAGCATCATCGCGGTTGTGGGGCTAGGGTCTGGCACCGTGCGTCGGGCCGAGCCCCGTACGACGCCGTCCCGGGTCGCCGGGCCGGCAGCAACCGAACGACAAGGAGCACACCACTCGTGAGCGTCAACCGCACCGAGCTCGTCCAGGCCGTCGCGGCGAAGGCCGGGCTGTCCAACGCCGACACCGACAAGGCCCTCAAGGCCTTCCAGGAGGTGCTCGTCGAGCAGCTCGCCGCCGGCAACGACGTGTCTCTGCCGGGCTTCATCGCCTTCGCGCGCGCCGAGCGTGCCGCTCGCACGGGTGTGAACCCGCAGACGGGCGAGAAGATCGAGATCCCCGCGGGCCACCGCGTGAAGATCACCGCGGGCAGCACGCTCAAGCGCGCCGTCCAGGGCTGACCTGACGTGCGTGACGCGCCCGGGCGACCGCCCGGGCGCGTCACGTATCCTGCTGGGAGCAGTTCTCGACAGCGGTCCGGCCCGGGCGGGCCGGTGACCGCACCGGAGGTGACCATGGCCGTCGTGCAGCGACGCACCCGCCAGCGCGCGGAGATCGTCGACCTCCTCGACGAGCTCGAGGAGTTCCGGTCCGCGCAGCAGCTGCACGAGATCCTGCGGGACCGCGGATCCAGCGTGGGCCTGGCCACGGTGTACCGGGCCATGCAGAACCTCGCCGGGTCGGGGGACGTCGACGTCCTGCGGACCGCCGACGGTGAGGCCGTGTACCGCCGGTGCGCGGTGTCCCGCCACCACCACCACCTGGTGTGCCGCTCCTGCGGTGCCGCGGTGGAGATCGACGGACCGAACGCCGAGGCGTGGGCCGCGCAGGTCGCGGCCGCCCACGGGTACGGCGACGTCGAGCACACCATCGAGCTGGTCGGCACCTGCGCGACCTGCCGGGCCGCGCAGGCCTGAGACCCGCACCCGGGGCCCGGCGGGGGAGTCAGCCCCGCGAGCGACGCACGATGACGTGCGGCACCGCCACCCACGCGAGGACCACCAGCAGCGCGAGCCCCGCGGCGACCGTCCACCCGGCCGGGCGCGAGACCACCACGTCGAACAGCAGCATCGCCGCACCGATCAGCACCAGCGCGAGCGCCCCCAGACCCGCCCGGGCGAACGCGTGCGCGGCGTCGACGAGCTCGGCCTTCAACCCCCGGCGGAACAGCAGCCGGTGCAGGCTCACCGGCGTCACGATCAGCACCGTCGCGACCGACGCCAGCACCACCAGCACGAGGTACAGGCGCACCTGGTGGGTGTCGAGGTCGGAGAACCGCTGCTGGAACGGCAGCGTCAGCAGGAACCCGGTGAGGATCTGCGTGCCCGTCTGCGTCACCCGCAGCTCCTGCAGCAGCTCCTCCCAGTTGCGGTCCATGCGCTCGGCGGACGACTCGTCGCGACCGTGCGACGGGTCGTGGTGCTGCGGCTGCTCGCCCATGCGGGGCCGTCTCCTCCCGGGGCGCGCACGCCCGTGCCGTGCCCGCCCGGCGGCGGGGCTGCACGGATCATGCCGCCTGCCCCCACGGTCCGCACCTGCACCGACGCCCTGCCCGAACCCCCGCCCGCCCATCGCCCGGCGGCCCTGCGACGCCACCGGGACGACCGGCCCCCTGCCCGATACTGGGACCCGTGACCGTGCCCCCGCCCACCTCCGCCCGCCACTTCGCGTCCGACAACTACGCCGGCGCGCACCCCGACGTCCTCGCCGCCGTCGCGGCCGCCAACGTCGGGCACGCCCCCGCGTACGGCGACGACCCCTGGACCGCGCACCTGCAGGACGTCACCGCCGCACACTTCGGCCCGACCGCGAGCGCGTTCCCCGTCCTCAACGGCACCGGCGCGAACGTCGTGGCGCTGCAGGCCGCGTCACCGCGGTGGGGCGCCGTGGTCTGCACCGAGCAGGCCCACGTCCACAACGACGAGAACGCCGCCCCCGAGCGCGTCGGCGGGCTCAAGCTCCTCGCCGTCCCCACCACCGACGGGCGCCTGACCCCCGCGGACCTCGACCGCTTCGCCTGGACCATCGGCGACGTGCACCGCGCCCAGCCGTGCGTGGTGTCCCTGACCCAGTCCACCGAGCTCGGCACCGTGTACACCCCCGAGCAGGTCCGGGCCGTCGCGGACCGTGCGCACGCGCTCGGCATGGCCGTCCACGTCGACGGGGCCCGCCTGTCGAACGCCGCCGCGCGGCTCGACGCCACGCTCGCCGAGCTGACCACCGACGTCGGCGTCGACGTCGTGTCCCTCGGCGGGACCAAGAACGGGATGCTCCTCGGCGAGGCCGTCGTCGTCCTCGACCCCGACCGGGTGCCGGGCGTGGACCTGCTGCGCAAGCAGAGCATGCAGCTGGCGTCCAAGGCCCGGTTCGTGTCCGCGCAGCTGATCGCGCTGTACGAGGGCGACCTGTGGCTGCGGTGCGCGCGGCACGCGAACGCCATGGCGGACCGTCTGCGCGCCGGCGTCGACGCCGCCGGGCTCGTCACCACCCTGCCCACGCAGTCCAACGCCGTGTTCGTGCAGATGCCCGCACCGGTGGCCGCCGACCTGCGCGCCACGTGGCGGTTCTACGACTGGGACCGGGCGACGAGCACGGTGCGGCTGATGTGCGCGTTCGACACCACGCCCGACGACGTCGACGCGTTCTGCACCGCCCTGACCTCGTCGGTGCGCACCCACGGCGCGGTGGTGCCCGCCGCCGGCTGAGACCACGGCCCCGGGGCGCCGGCACCGACCGGTGACCGCGCCCCGAACGCCCGTGGGGCCCGCCCGGTCGTCCCGGACGGGCCCCACGGGGCCGTGCTGCACGTGCCGGGGGTCACCCGGCAGCAGGCGTCAGCCCACCGTGCAGGTCGCACCGTTCAGCGTGAACGCCGTCGGAGCGGTCGTGGTGCCGGTGTGCGAGCCGTTGAAGCCCACGTCCACCGACGCCCCCGGCGCCAGCGACCCGTTCCACGCGGCGTTCGTCGCCGTCACGGCCGCACCGGACTGCGCCCACGTCGCGCTCCAGCCCTGCGTGACCGCCTGCCCGCTCGCCAGCGTGAACCGCAAGGTCCAGCCGCTGAGCGCGCTCGTCCCGGTGTTCGTGATCTTCACGTTCGCCGAGAAGCCGGAGTTCCAGCTGCTCTGCGAGTACGCCACCCGGCACGCACCCTGCGACGTGGGCGTCGGCGTGGGCGTCACGGTCGGCGTCGGCGTCGGGGTCGGGGTCGGGGTGACCGTCGGCGTCGGCGTCGGCGTGGGCGTCGGCGTCGGCGTGGGCGTCGGCGTCGGCGTGGGCGTCACGGTCGGCGTCGGCGTCGGGGTGACCGTCGGCGTCGGCGTGGGCGTCGGGTTCGTGCCGTTGACCGGGATCACCGGGTACGCGTTGCGCACCAGCGTCGTGAACTGCGTGTCGAACCACTGCCCGGCCAGCGGCGCGTCAGGCGTCGCACCCGTCAGCTGGTTCGCCAGCTTCGGCGACACGAACGTCGGGTCGCACATCCGGTCGAAGCTCTTGCCCTGGTCGTTCGGGATCTCCTTCGAGGCCCCGTCCGACTCGCCCGGAGGCTTGATCCACACGTAGGCGTCCAGGTGCGCGTCAGCCGGCACGCCGGCGGGCGTCGCACGCGGCAGCTCGCCGATGCCCGCACCCAGCGGGTTGCACCACGCGCCGCGGTGCACACGACGGTCGATCCGCGACTCGTTCACGTACGTGTTCAGGTTCGTGCTCGTCGCCGCGGCCGTCGGCCGTGCCGGTCCGCCCCACCCGTTGCGGGACGTGTCGATGAGCATGCCCGTGCTCGCCGGGAAGCCCTCCGCGACCAGCAGACGGTGCAGGTGCGCCGTCCACGCCAGCTCGCCGAAGTCCGAGTTCCACTCGTAGAACGACGACGACCGCACCGGAGCACCGCCGACCTGCTTGTTCGGGTCCGTCAGGAACGGCTCCGCCAGCGGCGTCGTGTTCGCCGTGTTGGTGACGAACCCGTCGATCGACGCGAACCCCAGCCGCGTGCTGCGCGCGACCTCGGCGAACAGCTTCGCCGCCGGACCGGCGTTGGAGTCCCAGCCCAGCCAGCCCGAGTGCGCCGCGTCGACGTACGTGTACACGTTCGACATCGTCTTCAGCTCGTCCAGCGCGTACTTCACACCGGCCCGGTAGAACGGGGCCGACTGCTGGCACGCCTGCTCACCGATGTTCGTCACCAGGTTCGGCAGCGAGTCCGGCTCGATCGTCGCCGCGATCCGCAGATCCGCGTACTTCGGCTCCGACAGGATGTCCACGATCGGGTCGATGTACTCCGTCTGGTACCGCGTCAGACCCGCCGCCGTCGCCGGCAGCTCACCGTTGGACGCCAGCGCGTAGCAGTCACGACCCGGCAGGTTGTAGATCACCAGGTTGAACACCAGCGGCGTGCCCGCCTGCTTCTGCTCCAGCGCCTCGTCCAGGTGGAACCGCAGACCGTTGCCGTCGGCGTTGCCCGTGATCGCGCTGATCCGGTCCATCCACACCGCGGTCGGCTGGTTCGCGACCGTGCGCATCCGCCCGGCCAGCGTCGCGTCACCCGCACGCGACGCCGCGTCCTGGACCGTCGCCGACCACGTCGGGTTCACGTACTGCGTCGCCCCCGCGTAGGGGTTGTCGACATGGGGCTCGGCGGCGCTCGCGGACGTGCTCGCCAGCGCCAGGGGGACCGCGACCACCGCTGCGGCGGTCGCGACGGTCGCAGCGGCGCGCCAGCGCTGCCCGCCCGTTCTCGTACGGTTCGTGGACACCATCGTCCTCCGGTTCGTCTCGGTGCATCCCGGCCCTCGGCGGCACGGGTGCGTGGCGCCGAGGTCGGGACCCCGGCGTCCGACGCGAATCCATCACGCACGCCCCGCACCGCGAACGTCCTCGAAACGTTTAGGGAACGGCCCGTTACCGGATCGTGACCAACGCCCGCGCCGGCTCAGCGCGAGCGCGGACCCGTGCTGCCGCGGACCGCCAGCCCGCCGGGCTCGACCCTCCACGTCCGCTGCCCCGACCCGTCCAGCAGCGCGAGCACCGCCTCGCCGACCGCCGTCCCCGCCTCCTCGGCCACCGCCGGGAGAGCGGTGATCGACGGTGTCGCCAGCCGGCACAACGCCGAGTCGGCCATCGCCACGACCGACAGGTCCCACGGCACCGCCAGGCCCGTCCGACGCGCGACGTCGAGCGCCGCGACGGCCATCTGGTCCGAGTCCAGCATCACCGCCGTCGGGGGCCGCGGGTCCGTCAGCAGGCGCCGGCACGCGGCCGCGGCCTCCTCCGGCGTCCCGGCCGTGGCCCGGTGCGTGAACGTGCCGCCGGCCGCCGCGACGGTCCGTCCGAGGCCGGCGACCCGGGCGCGCGTGCGGTCGAGGCCTGCAGGGGCCGTGACGGCGGCGACGTGCCGGTGCCCCAGCTCGACGAGGTACCGGCCCACCCGAGCGGCGGCGTCCTCGTCGTCGACGCCGACCGCCGCGACCTCCCCGCCCGGGCTGGTCCCGCCAAGCACCACGGACGGCACGCGCAGACGGCGCAGCGCGTCGACCCGGGGGTCCTGCGTGCGCACGTCCGTGACGACCATGACGTCGAAGCGCCGTTCGGCCCACCACTGCGCGTACAGCGCGACGGCGGCGTCGACGTCGTCGACGACCTGCAGCACCAGGGCCAGGGAGCGTGTCGCGAGGACGTGCTGCAGCGCGTCGACGAGCTCGAGGACCTGACCCGCCCGCCCGGCCGTCCCGGACGGGCCCCGGTCGACGACCAGACCCACGGCGCGCGGCCCGGTCCGCATCGAGCGGGCCGCGGCGCTGGGCCGCCACCCGAACTCGTCGGCGACCCGCAGCACCCGTTCCCGGGTGGCCGCCGAGACCCCCGGGCGGCCGTTGAGGGCGTAGGACACGACGGCGATCGACACCCCCGCCGCACGTGCCACGTCGGTGATGGTCGGCCGGCGCGCCGCGACCGCCGGGTGCGACCCCGTGACCACGGGCACGGGGGACGTCACCGGGGGGACCGGCGGAGAGGAGGCGCCTTTGCCGCTGTCATGTGCAGGAGTGACCACGATCGCCTAGTCTTGCGCCCGATGTGGGTGACGCGCATCATCTCGACTCCGACGACGTGGCCGAGGGGAGAGTCATGGGGACTGTCCGACGGGGTGCACCACCGGCCGTGCGCCGCACCATCGGTGTGCTCTCGCCCGTGGTGGGCGGGTTCTACTTCGGCGCGCTGATCGGGGGCGTCGCCCGTGCGGCACGCGCCGCCGGGCACCGTGTCGTCGCCGTGCAGACCTACCCCGCGGGCCTGGACCGCGAGCGCTACCCCGACGGGTCGGTGCTCGACACGCCCGTCGCGCTGGGCGCGGTCGACGGCCTCGTCGTCGTCGCCCGGGCCCTGTCGGGCGAACGCCTCGCCGCGGTCCGCGAGTGGGGGATCCCCGTCGTCCTGGTGTCCGAGGACCCCGCGCACCCCGACGACCCCGTCGTCGTGCCCGACAACGACGGCGGCGTCCGCGCCGCGATCGACCACCTCCTCGAGCACGGGCACCGGGCGATCGGCTTCGTCGGGCACCTCGGGCAGCGCGACATGCGCGAGCGGTACGAGGCGTACCGGGCCGCGATGGCCGCGCACGGCATCGACGCGCCCGACGCCTGGTGGTACGAGGCGTCGGACAACCAGGAGCAGGGCGGCGCCGACGCCGCGGCGCGCATGCTCGCCGCCGGCGTCCCCACGACCGCCGTCGTGGCCGCGACCGACCGCAACGCGATCGGCCTGATCCGGGCGCTGCGGTCGCACGGCCTGGTCCTCCCGCGCGACCAGGCCGTCGTCGGGTTCGACCATGCCGACTCCGGTGCCCGCGTCACACCGCGGCTCTCCACGGTCGACGCGCACTACGGACGGGTCGGGGAGCTCGCCGTCGAGCTGCTGCTGGCGCGCCTGCACGGCGACGACGTGGCCCCCGGCGAGCACCGCGTGCCCGCCGGCCTGGTGCTGCGCGAGTCCTGCGGGTGCACCGAGGTCGCCCGCCACGCCGGCGCCGACCCCGACGACCAGGGCTGGACGGCGCGCGTGCGGCGCCTCGCCGACGCCGCGTTCGCCGGGCCCGTCGGCACCGGCGGCACCCGCCGGCCGACCGGCCAGGACCCGCGTGAGGCCTGGTGGCGCGCCCTGTGCGAACCGCTCGAGGCCGCCGCCGAGCGGGGCACCGCCGCACCCGGGGCGGTCCTCGGGCGCCTCGCGGACCTCACCGCCGCCCTGCAGCCGCACCCCGAGGCCCTCGAGCAGGTCGTGGCGACCCTGCGGGCCGTCGAGCAGGACCTCACCGCAGCGCAGCCCGCGCCGCCCGCCCGGCACGCCGAGGCCGTGCACCGCACGGTGACCGACGTCCTGCTGGCCGTGACGAAGGGCGCCACCCGGGCCATGCTCGCGCGCAGCGGCCAGCTCGAACGGACCATCGTCGACCAGTACGAGGTCGACATGGACCTGCTGCGCGGCGACGCCAGCCCGCGCGCCCTCGGCTGGCTGCCCCGCGGCATCCGCGGCCACGCGTGCCTGGGCCTGTGGGTCGGCACGGACCGGGGGCCCGGCGACCGCGAGATCGAGGTCGTCGGCGTCCACGACACGTCCGGGACCCTCGCCCGGCTCGTGGGCGTGCGGACCACCGCCAGCCAGTTCCCGCCCGCCGCCCTCACGCGTGCGGGCGCCGTCGGCACCAACGAGCTCACGTTCGTCGTCCCCGTCACCTTCGGCGGCGGGGACTGGGGCCTGCTCGCGATCGACGGGACCGTCGAGACGCGCGCCACGCAGCCACGGGACCGCTTCAACCACTGGGCGGCGCTCCTGGCCGTGGCGCTCGACCAGGAGCGGCTGCTGGCGTCGCTGCGCGAGCAGCGCAAGGCGCTCGAGCAGGCCGCGGCCCGCGAACGGTCCCTCGCCGACACGCTGCGCGAGAGCGAGGAGCGGTACGCGCTGGCGTCGATGGCCGCGCACGACGGCACCTGGGACTGGGACGTGTCCGCCGGCACCGTCTACTACTCGCCGCGGTGGAAGCAGACCCTCGGCTACGCCGACGACGTGATCGGGGACCGCCCCGCCGAGTGGCTCGAGCGCGTCCACCCGGCCGACCGCGACGAGGTGTCCGCGGCGATCGCCGCCCAGCTCGCCGGGTGCGGCACGCCGCTGGAGCTCGAGCACCGTGTCCGCACGTGGACCGGCGACTACCGGTGGATGATGTGCCGCGCCGTCACCGTGCTCGACGACGCCGGCTGCCCGGCCCGCCTCGTCGGCACGCTCGTCGACGTGACCGAGCGCAAGGAGGCGGAGATCGCGCTGCAGCGCGACGCCCTGCACGACCCCGAGACGGGCCTCGTCAACCGCCTGCTGTTCCTCGACCGCCTCGGGGCCGCGCTGCTG
The DNA here is from genome assembly GCF_006715865.1 of Cellulomonas sp. SLBN-39. NCBI lineage: Bacteria > Bacillati > Actinomycetota > Actinomycetes > Micrococcales > Cellulomonadaceae > Cellulomonas > Cellulomonas sp. SLBN-39. Next base: position 3,535,098 of record NZ_VFOA01000001.1, read on the forward strand.
CGCACCCGCCGCTCGCCCGCGTACGACTGCGCCGTGGCGGTGGTGCGGGTGCTGCCCGCACCCGCGGGCCGGCTGCCCGCGCCCCGCGACCCCGACGTCGGGCACCGCGCCGACGCCCAGCACCTGGACGTCCACCGTGAGGTCGTGCGGCAGCTGCGCCGCCCCCTGCGCGAGGGCGACACCACGGCCCGCATCGGTGAGGACGACTTCGCCGTCCTCGTCGACGACGTCACGACCGGCCTGCCCGAACGCGTCGCCGACCTGCTCTCCGGGCTGCGGCGGGAGTTCGGGTCGCGGGTCGCGGTCGGGACCCTGCCGAGCGTGCGGCACCTGCAGACCCCCGCCGACGTCCTGCGGGAGGCCGACATCGTGCTGCTGCGCGGCCAGAGCGCGGCCGACCGGGCCCGGGCCGCCCTGCACCGCTGAGACCACCGTCCGACGGCCGTCGTCGGACCACGCACGACGGCCGGCCCGACGACGAGCGTCGGACCGGCCGTGACGTGGGTGCCCCTGGGCGCCCCCGGGGGTCAGCGGTGCGGGCGGCTGCCGACCTCCGGGCGACCCGCCCGGGGCTCGCGCTCGCCACGCGGGCCCGTGTCCTCACGGATCCGCAGCGGACGACCCGCGACCCGGGTCTGCGCGAGCTTCTCGAACGCCTCCGGCGTCAGCCCGGACGGGATGTCGACGAGCGCGAAGCTGCCGAAGATGTCGATCTTGCCGACGTCCTTGCCGTTCAGGCCGCCCTCACCGGTCAGCGCACCGACCAGGGCGCCCGGCTGGAGGCCGTCACGGTGACCGACGGCGACGCGGTACCGCGCCCGCCCGCTCGGACCGTTCGAGGTCGGACGCCGACGCGGACCACCGGCACGCACCTCCGACGCGCGGTGCGTCGACTCGTGCCGGGCGCGCACCAGCGCGTCGTCGAGGTCGTCGCCGGCCGGCTTGTCGCCGCCGACGGCGATCGCGAGGACCGCCGCGAGCAGGTCGGTCACGTCCAGCTCGGGGTTCGCCGCCAGGTGGGCAGCGACGGCGTCACGCTGCACGCGCAGGTCGGCGCCCAGACGCTCCGGGGTGCGCGCCAGCAGACGCTCGACCTGGTGCGACGCGACCTGGGCGGGCGTCGGCAGGGTCGCCTCGACGAGGCTGGTGCGGATCGTGCGCTCGATGTTCCGCAGCCGGCCCCGCTCGCTCGGCGTGACGAACGTCAGCGCCTCGCCCGTGCGACCGGCACGACCGGTGCGCCCGATGCGGTGGACGTACGCCTCCGCCTCGCGCGGCAGGTCCATGTTGACCACGAGCCCGATGCGCTCGACGTCGAGGCCGCGGGCCGCGACGTCCGTGGCCACGAGCACGTCGAGCGAGCCGCCGCGCAGCCGCTCGACGATGCGCTCACGGTCGGACTGGGCGACGTCGCCGGAGATGTGCGCCGCGGCCACGCCGTGCCGGACCAGCGCGTGCCCGACCTCCTCGGCCGCCTCGCGGGTCCGCACGAACACGATCGTCGCGGGGGCGTCGGTGATCGCCAGGACGCGCTGCAGCGCCGCCGTCTTGTGCTGGTGGGGGACCACCGCGTACGACTGCTTGACCGCGGTGACGGTCGAGGACTGCCGGGTGACGGACACCTCGACGGGGTTCGACAGGTGTCGGGCGGCGACGCGACGGATCTGGTCCGGCATGGTGGCCGAGAACAGCGCGACCTGCCGACGCTCGGGCGAGGACTGCAGGACGCGCTCGACGTCCTCCGCGAAGCCCATCCGCAGCATCTCGTCGGCCTCGTCGAGGACGAGGACCTTCAGGCCGTCCAGGCGCAGGGACCCGCGGTCGAGGTGGTCGATCACGCGGCCGGGGGTGCCGACGACGACCTGCGCGCCGCGCTTGAGCGCCCGCTGCTGCGGCACGTAGGGGGAGCCGCCGTACACGGGGACGACCTGCAGGCCCTCGACGTGCGACGCGAAGGACTCCAGCGCGTCGGCGACCTGCATGGCGAGCTCGCGCGTCGGGGTCAGCACGAGGGCCTGGACGCCGGCGGCGCCGGCGTCCACGGCCTGCAGCAGGGGCAGCCCGAACGCGGCGGTCTTGCCGGTGCCGGTCTGCGCGACGCCGACGACGTCGCGACCGCCGAGCAGCGCGGGGATGGTGCGGGCCTGCACCGGGGTGGGGGTCGTGAAGCCGAGGCCGAGGACGGCGTCGAGCAGGTCGGGGTCCAGGCCCAGGTCCGCGAAGGTCGGACCCTCGACGGCCGGGACGGCCGGGGCGTCGGTGGGCAGGGCAGGGTGCAGCGTGTCGCTCATGGAAGCCGTTCGGTGAGATGCGGGGGAGGCGGGCCCAACGATGTGGTCCCGTGCGTCGCCCTGCCCCTGACCAACCCGGCTCACCTGTGACGGTGCGCTCGACCACTGCTGCGGTGGCTGCTGTGTGCAGCCCGCGAAGGGGGCGCGACGAACTCCTACGGTCGCCGGACAGCATAGCCGCAGGCCGGGCACCGGCGGCGGTGCGGACCCGGGTGACGTCCGGCACACGCGCGGCGCCCCGGTGCCCGCGCCCTCCCGCGGCGCCGCGGCCCGGGCACCGCGCCGGTCAGCGGAGGCCGCGCCGCGGCCCCTCGATCGCCGGGCACCGGTCCTCGACCACGACCACGCCCGCAGCCCGGGCACGGGCGACCGCGGCGTCGGCGCGCACGCCCAGCTGCAGCCACACCGCGCGCGCACCGGCCGCGACCGCCTCGTCGACCACGGCCCCGGCGCGTGCGCTGTTGACGAACACGTCGACGACGTCCGGCCTGACCTGCAGGTCCGCGAGCCTGCGCACGCCGGCGACCCCGGCCACGACCGGCGCGTCCGGGTGCACCGGCACCACCACGTGCCCCAGCCGCCGCAGGTACGCCGCGACGCCGTGCGCCGCCCGCGCGGGGTTGGTCGAGAGCCCCACGACGGCCCACGTGCCGGGCGTGCCGAGCAGCGCGCCGACGGCGTCGACGTCCTCCTCGGGCGCGTCCACGGGTGCGCCCGAGGCGGGCGCGTCACCTCCCGGGGCGATCGGCCCCGGTGCAGCGGAACGGGTCATGCAGGGAGCCTGCCACCCGCCGCGCCGTCGCGCCTGGGCCGGCGGACCCGGGACGGACGCATAGGATCCGGGCAGGGCGACGACGGGGGAGGGTGTTGACGGACGAGGCCACGATGAGCTCGCGCGTGCTCACGGTGCCGAACATCATCAGCGGGACGCGGCTGCTGCTCGTCCCGGTCTTCGCCGTCCTCGTCGGGCAGGGCCACGACGCGTGGGCGCTGGTCGTGGTCGCCGCGTCGGGCGCGTCGGACTGGCTCGACGGCGTCCTGGCCCGCCGCATGCACCAGGTCACGCGCCTCGGGCAGATGCTCGACCCCGCCGCCGACCGGCTGTTCATCCTCGTCACGCTCCTCGCGCTGGCGTGGCGCGACGTCGTCCCGGTGTGGCTCGTGCTGGTCCTCGTCGTCCGTGACGTCGTGCTGGCCGTGATGCTCGTCGTCCTGGCCCGCGCGGGCTTCGCCCCGCTGCCGGTGCACATGGCCGGCAAGGCCGGCACGTTCGCGCTGCTGTACGCGTTCCCGCTGCTGCTCCTCTCGGAGTGGCCCGCCCCGGTGGGCGCCGTCGCCGGCGTGCTCGGCTGGGCGTGCGCGCTGTGGGGCGTCGGCCTGTACTGGTTCGCGGGTGCCCTGTACCTCGCCCAGGCGGCCTCCGTCCTCGGCGCCCGGACGAGGACGGCGTGAGCCGCCGGCACGTCGTCGCCCCGCCCCGGCGGGCCGCCGACGAGTCGATGACGCTGATCAACGCCGTCTACGAGCGGCCGCTCGACCCCGGGTACCAGGAGGCCGCGCGCCGCAAGGAGGCGGGCCTCGCCCCGCGCCGCACCCTGACCGCCACCAGCGGTCTGCTCGCGCTGGCCCTCGTGCTCGGCGCGGGCGGGACCGCGGCCGCCGTGGCCCTGCGCCGCCCCGTCGCCGCCGTGACCGAGGCCCGCACGCTGCTCGAGGAGCAGATCCTCGCCCGCGGGGCGCAGGTCGAGCGCCTGAGCGCCACCAACGCCGCCCTCAACGCCGAGATCTCCGCGCTGCAGACCGAGGCCGCGCGCTCCGCCGACCCCGGCCTGCTCGCCGAGCTGCAGCAGGACGCCGTCGCCGCCGGGTCCGTCCCCGTGCAGGGCCCCGGGCTGCAGGTGGTCCTCACCGACGGCACGGTCGACACCCAGGACCCCGACCTGCGGGTGCAGGACGTCGACCTGCAGGTCCTGGTCAACGGGCTCTGGGCCGCGGGCGCGGAGGCCGTCTCGATCAACGGGGCCCGACTGACCTCGACGTCGGCCATCCGTTCCGCCGGTGCCGCCGTCCTCGTCGACCTCACGCCCCTGAGCAGCCCGTACACCGTCCTGGCCGTCGGTGACGGCGTCGACCTGCAGACCGGCCTGGCCCGCACGTCCGCCGGCCAGCACCTGGCCACCCTGCAGCAGCGCTACCGCATCGGCGTGGACGTCTCGGTGCGCGACGACCTCGCGCTGCCTGCGAGCGCCCAGGTCGTCCTGCGGCACGCGCGGCCGCCCGAGGTCGCGCCGGCGACGACGCCCGCCGGTCCCACGGGCACCGGCAGCCCGTCCGCCGCGAGGCTTGGGCCCGCCGTGCCCGATGTGGCATCGTCGGGGCGACCCGGAGGACAGGAGCAACGGTGATCGCGGTGATCGGCCTCGTGCTGGGTGTCGTCGCGGGTCTGCTCGTCGAGCCGACGGTGCCCGCCGACCTGCAGCCCTACCTGCCCATCGCGGTCATCGCAGCGCTGGACGCGCTCTTCGGCGGCCTGCGGGCCTTCCTCGACGGCATCTTCGACGAGCGGGTCTTCCTCACCTCGTTCCTGTCGAACGTGGTGGTCGCCGCCCTCATCGTCTTCCTCGGCGACCAGCTCGGCGTCGGGTCGCAGATGACCACCGCCGTGATCGTGGTGCTGGGGATCCGGATCTTCTCCAACGCGGCCTCGATCCGGCGGCACCTGTTCAAGGCATGACCAGACCAGCAGCCGACGAGCCGTCCGCCCGGAGCACCGCGACACCGGTGCCGGAGGGCGCGACGGCCCCTGCGGACGCCGAGGCGGCCGCGCGCGGCGTGGACCCGCAGGACGACGTGGTGCCGCAGGACGACGTGACGCCGGCGGACGACCGGGCGGTGGCGGACGACGACCTGGCGGCGGCGGACCGCGCGGGCGTCGAGGCCCCGGGCCTGCTCGACGGCGCCGAGCCGGGCGGGCCCTCGGCCGCACCCGCGCGCCCAGACCACGTCGGTGCGACCACCTCCTCGGCACCCTCCGACGCACCCGCGGACGAGGCAGCCGTCTCCTCGGTCGACGGCCCCCTGCCGGCGGACGATCCCGCCCTGGAGGACCCCTCCCCGGGCGACGCCCGGCACGTGGTCCCCGCGCCGGGCGTCGCCGGGGATGCCGCCCCGCCCGTGGTCACGGCCGACGACGCGCGGCGGCCCGGTGCGTGGGCGACGCTCGGACGTGCCATGCGCCCGTCGACGAGCAGGGGCCAGCTGCTCGCGGCGGCGCTGTGCGCACTGCTGGGGTTCGCGCTGGTGGTCCAGCTGCGCCAGTCCGACGAGTCCCAGCTGGGCTCGCTGCGGCAGAACGACCTCGTGCGGCTGCTCGACGAGACCACGACCCGCGCCGACGAGCTCAGCCGCGAGGCGGCGGAGCTCGAGCGGGAGCGCGACGACCTGGTGTCGGGCACCGACAGCCAGCAGGCGGCCCTGGACGCGGCGCGGCGCAACGCGACCACGCAGGGGATCCTCACGGGGCGGCTGCCGGCCGTGGGTCCTGGCGTGCGGATCACGTTGACGGAGACCAGCGGGCCGATCCGTCCGGTGACGATGCTGCACGTGCTGGAGGAGCTGCGGAACGCGGGTGCGGAGGCCATCCAGATCAACGAGACCCGGGTGGTGGCGAGCAGCGCGTTCACGGGCGTCGCGGGGGAGGTCGTCCTGGACGGCGCGCTGCTCGAGCCCCCCTACCGGTGGTTGGTGATCGGCGACCCGGACACGATGGCCACGGCGCTGGAGATCCCCGGGGGCGCGATCGCCGCGGTGCGCCTCGACGGCGGCAGCGGATCGGTCGAGCAGCTCGAGGACGTCGAGGTCGACGCGGTCGTGGACGTGCCCGAGCCGCAGTACGCGACCCCCGTGCCGGTCGAGGGCTCCTGACGGTTCCCTGTCCGCGCCCATTGCCCTGACCTGGGGTGTCTTCGACCCGTCGCAGGGCTGCTGATGGCACGACACGCCGCCGGGCCGGCGTGGCGCAGGCTGCACGTCAGGCCGGGATCCGCATAGGGTGAGACCCGCGACGCCGAAGGGCGCGCGCGGGTCGCAGCACGCGGTCCGTCACCCGCACGGGAGGTGGCCCATGAGCGACGACCAGTACGCCCCGCTGCCGGTGCACCGTGCCGAGGGGCCCGACACCACCATGGTGTTCGGTGCGATCGGCGCGGTCGACGCCGAGATCCCGGCAGCGGCCGGGCTGAGCGCGGCCGAGGCCGCTGCCGTCGCGGCGCTGCCGCCGACGTCCGCCCTGCTCGTGATGCAGCGCGGCCCGAGCGCCGGGGCGCGGTTCCTGCTCGACGCGGAGCGCACCACGGCGGGGCGCAGCACGCAGGCCGACATCTTCCTCGACGACGTCACGGTCTCGCGCAAGCACGCCGAGTTCGTGCGTGACGGCGGCACGTTCGTGGTCCGGGACATCGGCTCGCTGAACGGCACGTACGTGAACCGCACCCGGATCGACCAGGCCGCCCTGCGCGCCGGCGACGAGGTGCAGATCGGCAAGTTCCGCATGACGTTCCACCCGAGCCCGCACCGCGGTGCCTGAGCGCGTGCCGGGAGAGGGACGCGCATGAGTGGTGCAGGGGCCCAGCGGGTCGAGGACCCGGACGAGGGCGTCGAGGCCGTCGCGCCCGGGGAGCCGTGGCCGCGGGGGATCTCGCGGCGCGCGTCGATGCGGATCTCCGACGTGCTGGCCGCGCTGCGCCTGGAGTTCCCCGCGGTGACGACGTCGAAGCTGCGCTTCCTGGAGGAGCAGGGCCTGGTCGAGCCGGTGCGGACCCCGGCGGGGTACCGGCAGTACTCGCCGGCGGACCTCGAGCGGCTGCGCTACGTGCTGCGTCAGCAGCGTGACCGGTACCTGCCGCTGAAGGTGATCTCTGAGCAGCTGGCGGCGCTGGACGCGGGTGCCGAGGACGGTGCGGTGCCGCGGGCGCGGCTGGCGACGGCTGACGGGGTGGCGGCCGCTCCGGGGCGGCTGACGTCGGAGCGGCTGGCCCAGGACGCGGGCGTCGAGACGGCGTTCATCGACGAGCTGGTGGCGCAGGGCGTGCTGCGTCCGGGCCCGCGGGGCGTCTTCGACGCGTGGGCGCGGGACGTGGTCGTGGCGGCGGCGGCGCTGGCCGAGCACGGGATCGACGCGCGGCACCTGCGGGCGTTCCGGTCGGCCGCCGACCGGCAGGTGGACCTGGTGGAGCAGGTCGTGGCGCCGTGGCGCGGGCAGCGGGCCGTCTCGGCGCGGGGTCGGGCGGGCACGCTGGCGGCCGAGGTGGGGGAGCTGTGCGTCCAGATGCACACCGCCCTGGTGCGGTCGGCCGTGGCGGACCTCGCCCCCTGAGGCGGCCGCTCGGCCGCCCGGCGCGCCGACCTGGCCCGGGTGGTCGTAGCGTGGGGCGCGTGGACGCCGAACCGGAGCTCGTGCGGGTCGAGGTCGTCGGGGTGCGCACGCACCTGTCGGACGACGAGATCGTCGTGCTCCTGCTCGACCCGGACTCGTCGCTGGTGGTGCCGATCCTCATCGGCCCGACGGAGGCGTCCGCGATCGCCGCGGCGCAGGCGGGGATCGTGCCGCCGCGACCGATGACGCACGACCTGCTGCGCGACGCGCTCGTCGCGGCGGGGGAGCCGGTGCACCGGGTGGAGATCACGAGCCTGGAAGAGGGTGTGTTCCACGCGGCGCTGGTGCTCGCGGGCGGGCAGGTCGTGGACTCGCGGGCGTCGGACGCGATCGCGGTGGCGCTGAGGTTCGGGTGCCCGGTGCTGTGCTCGGCGGAGGTCGTGGCGGTGGCGGGCGTGGAGGTGCGGCCGGCGGCGACGGAGGACGACGTCGCCCAGTTCCGGGAGTTCCTCGACCACGTGACGCCGGAGGACTTCGAGACGGGGAACGAGCCGGGCACGGGCCCGGGGACGGAGCCGCGGGGGCCGAACGGGTGAGGTGGGGGAGGACGAACCACGCAGAACCCTCGACCTCAAGTTGAAGGTGAGACTTGCCGTGGCGACACGCCGGGTGCTCCTCGTTGCGCGTGTCGCACGGCGGGCCTAGCGTTGCCGCACAGATGTACACACCGCGTCCGGCGACGGGCGACGAGCGGAGGCCCCCCGTGATCAGCAACGAGAGCGCCGAGCAGCACGGCGCGATCCCCGATGGCGCGCAGGGGCTCCTCTTCGACGACGACCTTCCCGAGCTGGACGCGACGACCGGCTACCGCGGCCCGACGGCGTGCCGGGCGGCGGGCATCACGTACCGCCAGCTCGACTACTGGGCCCGCACGGGCCTCGTGGAGCCGTCGGTCCGCCCCGCGACCGGCTCCGGGACGCAGCGCCTGTACAGCTTCCGCGACATCCTCGTCCTCAAGGTCGTCAAGCGGCTGCTCGACACCGGGGTCTCGCTGCAGCAGATCCGCTCGGCGGTCGGGCACCTGCGCGAGCGCGGCGTGGAGGATCTCGCCCAGATCACCCTGATGTCCGACGGCGCGAGCGTGTACGAGTGCACGTCGGCCGACGAGGTCATCGACCTCGTGCAGGGCGGGCAGGGTGTGTTCGGCATCGCCGTGGGTCGGGTGTGGCGCGAGGTCGAGGGCACGCTGGCCGCGCTGCCGACCGAGCGCGCCGAGGACGAGCAGGCCGTGCCGGCGGGCAGCCCGCAGGACGAGCTCGCCGCGCGCCGGCAGGCACGCACCGCCGGCTGAGACCGGGACGACGTCAGGCCCGGCCCCGCGGGGGACCGGGCCTGCTCCGCGTGACCGCGCACCCGCCGTCGCGGTGCCCGGCGTGCCGGTGGTGCGGGCTCAGCGACCGCGTTCGACGCGGGGCGCGCGCAGCGCGCGGTCGAGCAGCTGGTCGAAGACACCGGCGAGCTCGGCCGCCGCCGCGCCGGGCCAGGCGTGCACGGGCTGCGCCGCGCCCTGCGCCTGCTGCAGCGCGGCGCGCTCGGGCACGTGCGGGGACAGGACGAGGGGACCGTACAGACCCTGCAGCTCCTCGAGCCGGTACGCCTGCTCGACCGACCGGGCCCGGACCCGGTTGACGACGATGCCGAGCGGCTGCAGCGCCGGGGCCGGGCCGCGGCGCAGCTCGTCGATCGTGCGCATCGCACGCCCGACGGCCATCACCGCGAACAGCCCGGGCTCGGTGACGACCACGGCCCGGTCGCACGCGGTCAGCCCGGTGCGGGTGAGGCCGCCGAGGGACGGCGGGCAGTCGATGAGCACCAGGTCGTACCCGGTGGCGAACGACAGCGCGTAGGCCAGCCGCCCCGTCTCGGCGTCGTCGAGGCGGTCGTGCAGGACCGTGCGCTCGGACCCGAGGAGGACGTCGAGCCCGGACTCGGCCCACCCGGACCGGCCCGTCGCAGCCTCCAGGGCGGGGCCGCCGGGGGAGTCGAGCACCGTCGAGACGTCACCGCCGCCGGGCCGCGACGCCCCCAGGGACATCGTGCTGTCCCCCTGGGGGTCGAGGTCGACGACCAGCGTCCGCAGACCGCGCTCGAGCGCGGCGGACGCCAGTCCGAGGGTCACCGACGTCTTGCCGACGCCTCCCTTGAGGCTGCACACACCGAGGACGAGCACGCCACCCACCGTAGCCGCGCACGGGTGCGGGGTGAAACGTGGTGCGCGCCACGGCGTGGCGCGGCGCGGGAGCCGGGGGCAGGATGACGCCATGCCTCTGACCCTGACCCGCCACGGCCATGCCTGCGTCCGCCTGACCCGCGACGACGGGGCCCGTCTGGTCGTCGACCCCGGCTCCTTCAGCGACGTCGCGACGGCCCTCGACGGGGTGGACGCGGTCCTCGTGACGCACGAGCACCCGGACCACCTCGACACCGACGCGGTGGTCGCCGCGACCGGGCGGGGGGTCCAGGTCTGGGCGCCGGCCGCCGTCGTGGAGCAGCTCGCCGCCGTGGGTGCGCCCGTGGCAGCGCTGCACGCCGTGCAGCCCGGCGACGCCCTGACCGTCGGCGGCCTCGACGTCCAGGTGCTCGGCGGCTGGCACGAGGTCATCCACCCCGACGTGCCGCGCCTGACCAACGTGGCGTACCTCGTCGAGGGCGCGGTGCTGCACCCGGGCGACGCGTTCACCCTGCCGCCGGCCGGTGCAGCCGTGCGGGTGCTCCTGGAGCCCGTCGGGGCACCGTGGCTGCGCATGGCCGACGCCGTCGACCACGTGCGCGCCGTCGCGCCCGACCGCGTCGTCCCGATCCACGACGCCACGCTGTCCGACGCCGGCCGCGCCCTGGCCGCACGCCTGCTGGGGCAGCTGACCACCGCCCGGGTCGTCGAGCCCGCCGCGGGCGAACCCGTCGAGGTCTGACGGCTCCCGGTCGCCGGGCGCCGCGCGCGTGGCTACCGTGGCGGCGTCGGCAGGCCGCGACCGTGAGGAGACGTGCGATGAGCGAGCACCTGGGGGAGATCCCCGAGCTGGAGTTCGACGAGACGGTCCCGCCGCGGCCCGAGGAGGACGTCGCCGACGTCGCCCGCGCCGTCCCCGACCCGGCGGGCCACGGCGCGCCCCCGCAGAGCGTGGAGCCCGTCGGTGAGCAGCGCTGACGCGCACCGCGCGACGTGAGGCATCCTGAGCACGTGCAGATCCGACGCGTCGACGAGGACGACTGGCCCCTGGTGCAGGACGTCCGCCTGCGCGCCCTGCGGGACGCCCCGCAGGCGTTCGGCTCGACGATCGCCCGCGAGTCGGGCTTCAAGGAGTCCCACTGGCGGATGCGGGTGCGGTCGACCCCGACGTGGGTGGCGCTCGACGACTCCGGCGCACCGCAGGGGATGGTCTCGCTGGTCCTGGAGCCGGGATCACCCGCCGACGACAGGCACGTCGTGGCGCTGTGGGTCGCACCGGACCGGCGCCGGCGGGGGACCGCCTGGGCGCTGCTCGACGTCGTCGCCCGCGCCGCGGCCGCCGACGGCGCCCGGACGGTGTCGTTGTGGGTCGTCGACGACAACGCCGCGGCGATCGACCTGTACGTGCGCGCGGGCTTCCAGCGCACGGGGGAGCGGCAGCCCCTGCCGCGCGACCCGGACCGCACCGAGGAGCGCTACGTCCGCACCGTCGCCGAGACCCCGCAGGCCACCGGCACCTGACGTCCGTCCCGTCCCGGTGGCAGGACCTCAGGTGCCGCCCGACGGGTCGCCCGCACCCACGGCGGGCGTCACACGTGCGGCCAGCTCCGGGACGCCGTCGCCCGTCAGCCGCCCCACGGCCGCGGGCCGACCGGCCATCGCGAGGACGAGGTCCAGGGTCGCGCCCCGCACCAGCGGCCCGTCGCCCGTCCGGAACCCGCCGTCGTCGGCGACCAGCGTCAGACCGCGCGCCACCGTGCGGGACCGCACCGCGAAGTCCCGGCGCGCGTACCCCGCGGCGACGACCTCGACGGCGGCGGGCGCGGGCACGGTGGTGATGCCCAGCGGCTCGCGCACGTCGGCACCGTGCACGACGACCTCTCCCAGCCACGCCCACACGTCACCGGTCGCCGCGACCCGGGACGGCACCGCCTGCCGGAAGGCGTCGAGGGTCCGCGCCGGGGTGGGGCCGCGGTGCTCGGCCAGGCGCCGGTCGTTGTGGACGTCCGGGTCGAACCGCGCGCCGACGATGCTGCGCACCCACGCCCACCGGCCGGTGGAGGCGGCCGCGGTCAGGTGGGCGACGACGTCCTCGACGGACCACCGCCCGCACATCGAGGGGGCGGCCCACTGGTCGGGCGTGAGGTGCTCGAGGTCGGCCAGCAGCCGGGCGCGCTCGGCGACGACCACCTCCCACAGCGGGTCGGTCGTCGTCCATGGCGGCACGGTGCGCTCCTCGTGGTGGGGTCGGCGGGCGACGTCGACGGACGGCGCGCTCGCTGGCGGTGCCACGGTAGCGGTGGGGTCCGACAGGGGGCTGCGGGGACGGGGTCGCTGTTCGGCGACCGTTGGATTGACATAATGCACATTATCGGATGTCGCTGGGAGGGTCGGGTGGTGCGGGTGGAGCCGGTCCGGTGCCGCACGACGACGCGGCACGTGCCGCGTGGTCGGCCCGGTGCGCGACGCTGCGGGCGGCGGGCCGTCGCACGTTGTGGCGTCTCGAGGCACTGGTGCACACGTCCGACAAGTCGTCGCGGGAATGCGTGGCTCGTCGGCGCTGCCGGTGTCCGTCGAGTCCTCCGACGAGTCGTCGGCCGAACTGCGCCGGAGAACGCGTCCGGGCTGCTGCACCCCGCAGCCGTCACGTGTCGTCGTCGGCAGTCGTCGGACCGTGTCCTCGGACCGTGTGGTGCGACCGCCTCGTCCGACCGCCTCGTCGGCGTCGTCGTCGGGTCGGCTGGTCGTCGGTGCCGGATCGTGCCGCTGCGGCGGTGCGGCCGGTGGCGCCGCTCCCCCGCGACGCCCCCGGCGTGACGTCGAGTCACACCGGGGGCGTCGATCTGTGACTGCGGGTGACGGCAGCTGCTCGTCAGGCGGCAAGCCTGCCGTCGACGGCGTCGAGGACGGTCCGCACGCGGGCGGTGAGGGTGCCGCGCGCGTGGACGACGGCGACGTCGGCCCGGGTGAGGGCGGCGCGGGTGGCGCCGTCGAGGGCGTGCTGGAACGCTGTGGTGATGGGTGCGCCGGGTGGCAGGGGGCGTTCGGGGGCGAGGTGGACGACGAGGTCGTACCTGTCCCCCAGCACCTGGGTCGTCTCGGCGGTCGCGTGGTCGGCCAGGTGCGCGACGCAGGCGGCGTGGGCGGGGTCGTCGGGCGGTGCTGCGGGCGGGTCGGGCCACCGCGCGAGGACCTGCAGGTAGACCCACTCGTGCAGCAGCGACCCGTCGGACACCAGGGCGTCGCCGAGCGCGTGCTCGTGCCGGGCGCGCTCGTCGTGGCGGCGCAGGGCGAGCTGGAAGACCTGCGCGAGGGTGCACCGTGCCAGGGGCAGGGGCCGGCCGGGCTCGGGGTCGGCCATCGGGCCGACGGGGGCGACCGGGCGGCCGGTGGCACGGTGCAGGGCGCGGGCGAGCGTGGTCTTGCCGGCGCCGTAGGCGCCGACGATCGCGAGGCGCACCCGGTCAGGCGGCCGCGGCGGCGATGCGGTCCCGGACGAGGGCGCCGGCGCCGCGCAGGGTCCGGGCCTGGTGCAGCTCCCAGTCGTGCACGAGGACCCCGTAGAGGCGGGTGGCGACGACGGCGGCCTCGGCCAGGACGAGGGAGTCGATGTCGACGTCGTCGAAGGGCGCGTCGAGGCTGGTGTCGTGCGGGACCTCGGGGATGTCCCGGGTGATGGCGCGGGCGATCGTGGCCTCGTCGGGCAGGTCGGGCGTGGTGGGTCGTGCGGGCAGGGCCTCGGACGTCGACATGTGCTCTCCCTCTCTCGTGCCTGGTGCCGTGCAGTGCCTGGTGCTCCGTCGTGCCTCGTGCTCTGCGGTGCGGGGTGCTGCGGGTACGGGGTCGCTCAGCGTGCGGTCGTGGCGGTCAGCGTGGGGGCCCGGTCCGCGGTGGCGGGTCGGGTGGTGGCCGGCCAGGTGAGGGTCGTCGCGCCCCAGGTGGTGCCGCCGCCGAACGCCGCCAGGACGATCCGGTCGCCGGTGGTGAACCGGTCGGCGTGGTGCGCGAGGGCCATCGGGATGGACGCGGCGGAGGTGTTCCCGTACCGGTCGAGGTCGCACACGACGCGGTCGGGCGGCAGGCCGAGGGCACGTCCCACGGCGGCGAGGATGCGGCGGTTGGCCTGGTGGGCGACGAGCCAGTCGCACTGCTGGACGTCCCAGCCGGCGCGACCGGCCGCCTGGGCGGCGACGTCGGCGAGGCGGTGGACGGCGGCGGTGAAGACCTCCCGGCCGGCCATGGTGAAGTACCGGTCGGGCGGCGGGGTGCTGCTCGTCAGGGGCGCGCGGGTGCCGCCGGCGCGGACGATGATGTGGTCGTAGGTGGACCCGTCGGCGCCGAGGACGACGTCGCCCAGGGCTCCGGGGGTGTCGCCCGGGGTGTCGTCGGGTCGGGCCTCGACGACGACGGCGCCCGCACCGTCGCCGAAGATGACGGTGGTGCCGCGGTCCTGCGGGTCGAGCAGGGACGTGAACCGGTCGGCGCCGATGACGAGGACCCGCGTGGCGGAGCCGGCGAGGACCGCGTCGCGGGCGGTGCCCAGGGCGTAGAGGAACCCGGAGCACACGGCGGCGACGTCGTGGGCGCCGACGTCGCCGAGGCCGAGCTGGTGCGCGACCCACGGTGCGGTGCCCGGGCACGGGTGGTCCGGGGTCGTGGTGGCCAGCACGACGCGGTCGACGTGGTCGACGCCGGCGCGGTCGAGGGCCGCGCGGCCCGCGCGCACCGCCATGTCGCCGGTCGAGGTCGCCGGGTCGGCCCACCGGCGCTCGCAGACGCCGGTGCGGGTGCTGATCCACTCGTCGGTGGTGTCGAGGAGCCGTTCGAGGTCGGCGTTGGTCACGACGTGGGCCGGGGCGTGCGCGCCCCAGCCGGTCAGGACCGCACGCCGGTCAGACGAGGGCACGGTCCCGCTCGAGCTCGCTGCGGGTGTCGATCGCGGCGTAGTCGGCGCGGGCGCGGGCCACGGCCTCGTCGAGGTCGATGACGCGGGGCAGGTCGAAGTGGTCGGTGATCGCCAGGAGCCTGTCCTCGACGGTGCCGCCGGCGGTGAACGTCGGGATGCCGAGGGCGTCGACCTGGTCCTGGATCATCTCGTCGGCGAGGGTGCGGAACCGCTCGTTCACGGGGCGGTGCCCGTCGGCGACCATCGGGAACTCCACGGGCAGGCGGACGAAGGCGTCGTACCCGGCCTTGGCGTGCTGCTTCGCGGGGACGCCGAGCTGGGTGATGACGTCGTCGAAGAACGCCAGCTCGGGGGTGCGCGGGACGTTCTCGAGGGTCGCGTTGGCGGAGGGGTTGATGCCGACGAGGACGCGGACGGTCCCGTAGATCCACTCGTGCAGGGACGAGCCGTCGGAGATGAACGAGTCACCCAGGTGGGACTCGTTCACGGCACGCTCGGTGTTGCGTCGCGTGATGAGCATGAGGATCTCCGCGCCCGTGCACTCCTCGAGGGTCTTGCCGGGCACCGAGATCGGCAGGAGCTCGCGCATGGTCATCGCCGCGCTGCGCGGGATGCCGGTGTAGTGGGACAGGGCCATGGTGGTGAGGGTCTTGCCGGTCGAGTACGTCCCTGAGACGGCCAGCCTCATGCGTCGCTCCTTCACTGCGTCGGTGCTGCGGGAGTGGTGCCCGTCGCCCGTCGGGCGGCGGGGGGTCGGGGGACGCGGTGCGCGACGGCGGTGCGCACCGTGTAGGGGCCGATGTCACCGACGACGTCGGCCAGGCGCCACGTCGCGGCGTCGCGGTCGACGAGTCGGGCGCGGTCGAGGGTGGCGCGGACGTCGACCGGGCCGGTCCCGGGCAGCGGCGCCCGGGTGCGCACGCTGGTGCGGCGCATCCACAGGGTGTCGCTGGCGCCGCGGTCGATCGCGTCGAGGTCGTACAGCAGGACCTGCCCGAGCTGGAGCGTCGCGACGAACACGTCGACGAGGGTGTAGGCGGGCTGGGCCGCGGCCTCCAGACCACGGGCCGCGGCCGGGGCGGGCGCGTCGACGAGGGTCGACGTCGCGCGGACCGTCCCGGCGTCGAGGGTCACGTCCGTCAACCCCTGGGCGCGGGTCGTCATCCGCTCCCCGTAGGGCGCGCCGGGCGGGGCCACCGTCGACTCCCCCGGTGTCACGACGTCCGCCAGGGACGGCACGGCCAGCGGGCGGGCCAGCTCTCCGGACGCGGACAACGGCCCGACCGTGGCCCGGAACCGGGTCCCGGCGCCCTGGTCCTCGTCGGTCTCGAGCGTCGCCTCGACGCGGAACCGGCCGAGGTCGTCCTCCAGGGGCCGGTCCGAGGCGTGCACGTCCAGGCCGGTGACCAGCGACGCCGCCGCCGTGCCCGGGTCGAAACGGGCTGCGACCAGCGCCCCGACGGCCTGCGCGGTCAGCGCGATGACGTCCGTCGTGGCCAGGTGCGGGCGCTGCTGCTCCCCGTCCTTGACCGACCAGTCGTCGGGCAGGGTGATCGCGCCCCACGCCGACAGGGTCGACGTGCGCCCCTCGTGGGTGACGGCCAGGCCGCGCAGCTGCGGGCGGGTGCGCCGGTACCCCTCGCCGAAGAACCGCAGGGCCGCCGGGCCGAGGTGGTCGTCGATGGACGCCCACCGGTGCACCGCGCCCGGTGCGGTCCGTGACGCCAGACCCGTGACCTCGCTCACCGGACCGGCTCCTGCTCCTGCTGCCCCACGACCGCCGGCACCGCGGCGTCCGCACCGGTGGGGCCGACCGGCCGGGGCGTGCGGTAGAAGACCGCGACCAGCCCGGACACCACCAGCAGGACGACGGCGCTGACGCCCAGCCCCGTCTGCACACCGGCGAGGTTCTCCTGCGCGCTCGCGGTCGCCGAGACCCCGGCGGCGATGGCGACGGCGGCCAGGACCGGTGTGCCGAGGGTGAACGCGACCTGCTGGGTCATGGCCGTCAGGCCCGTCGCCAGGCCCTGCTCCTCGTCGGGCAGGCCCGACGTGACGGCGACCGTGTAGGACACGATGACCAGGACGTGGCCGAACCCGCCGATCGCTGTCGCGACGAGGATCAGCGCGTACCCGGCGACGAAGCCCTGCCCGAGGGCCAGCAGCGCGACCGCGGCCAGCGCCTGCGTGGTCAGGCCCACGACCAGGGTGCTGCGGGCCCCGACACGGTTGAGGACCCGCGGGGCGACCATCCCCCCGGTGAACGCCCCGGCGCCCAGGACGGTGAACGCGACGCCGGTCTGCAGCGCCGACGCGCCGAGGACCTGCTGCAGGTAGATCGTCAGGAGGAAGACCTTGCCGCTCTCCATCGAGAACGTCGCCAGCCCGGCGAGGTTGCCCAGCGCCACGGACCTGCGCCGCAGGATCGCGACCGCGGCCAGCGGGTGCGGGGACCGGGTCTCCACGACCCAGAACGCCGCCGCCAGCAGGGCAGCACCGGCCAGGAGGCCGAGGGTCGTCGGGTCGGTCCACCCGTGCTCCCCCGCCCACGTCAGGCCCAGGACCAGGCTCAGCAGCGTCCCCGACAGGGTCAGCGCCCCCGGGACGTCGAGACGCTGACGCGTCGGCTCCGAGGAGTTGCGGATCACGAACGGTGCGACGGCCAGCACCGCCAGGCCCACGGGGACGTTGATGAAGAACGTGAAGCGCCACCCGAACAGCTCGGTGAGGACGCCGCCGAGGACCGACCCGATCGCGAAGCCGAGGGACAGCAGGGCACCGTTGAGGCCCAGCGCCCGGTTGCGCGCCGGGCCCTCGGGGAACGACGTCGTCAGCAGCGCCAGCGCGGACGGCGTCGTGATCGCGGTCGCGACGCCCTGCATGACCCGGGCGACGTACACGACCTCCGCGCTCTGCGCGAGACCGCCCACCAACGACCCGAGGGTCAGCAGGGCCATCCCGCCGAGGAACAGCTTCTTGCGACCGTAGTAGTCGCCGACGCGCCCCATGAGGAGCATCAGCCCGGCGGCCGACAGCGCGAAGAGCGTGACGATCCACGTCAGCTCCCCCGGTCCCATGCCGAGGTCCGCGCCGATGGCCGGCAGGGCCACCGTCACGATGGAGAAGTCGAGGGCGAACATGAACTGCGCGGCGAGGAGCACCACCAGGACGACGGTGCCGCGTCGGACGGGCTGCGGGGCGGGGGTCGAGGACATGCCCCCAGCGTCGGTCCCTCCCCGGGGCCGATCCAGACTCTCCTCGCGGTAGGAGCAGCGGTCCTGGTGGTGGCACCACCACCCTCCACGACGCGCCCCCGCACAGCACGCGCACCCTCCGCGACGTCGCGCGGCGGCGCACCGCCCGCGGCGGCGCCCGCGCGGCTGCTGCCGGTCAGTCCCCGTCCGGCAGGGGCACCCACCGGCCGGCCCGCACCGTACCGAACGGCACGTCCGCGAAGTGGGTCACCGCCCCGACCGTCCCCGGCACGGCCAGCTCGGCCAGGACCCGCGCCCGGGACCGCGCCGACTCCCCCGGGTCGACGTCGAAGCACGACCCCAGCCCCGGGTGCGGCACCTGCACCGGGCTGTGCAGCACGTCCCCCACCACCAGCAGACGCCCCGACCCGCCGTCCACGACCAACGACACGTGCCCGTAGGTGTGCCCCGGCGTCGCCAGCACCCGCACCCCCGGCACCACCTCGTCACCGTCGCGCAGCACGCCCCACCCGGACGGCGCACGTTCCCCCGCACCCACCAGGTGCGGCACCCGCGCGACCCCGCCGAACCCCGGCCAGCCCGCCCGCGCCCACCCCACGTGGTCGTCGTGGGCGTGGGTCACCACGACCGCGTCCACCGCACCGATCTGCCCGGCGTGATCCACCAGACCGCCGCCGACCATCGCCCCCAACGAGGCGTGCGTCGCGCTCGCGGGCACGTGCGCGGGGCCGAGGCCCGCGTCGACGAGCAGGCGCCACCCCGGTCCCTCCAGGAGCAGCACCCCGACGGACGCGACGAGGTACCCCTGCGCGTCGAGGAGCTCGGGGTGGTCGGCCACGGGGCCGGGGTCGGGCAGCGAGAACCACCGGGCGGGCTCGAGCTGGACGTACCCGTCCGGCAGGTAGGTGGTCGTCACGTCCCCGACGGTCGTGCGACGCCGCACCCCGGGGCGCGCCCACCGGTGGGCGCGGGTGGCCGGACCGGCGACGGCGCCGGCGTCGCGGCCGGTCACACGATCCGCCGCAGCGCCTGCTCCGTCGGCGTCCCGGCCTTCGGGATGTACACGAACAGGCGCAGGTCCGCCCCGTCGGCCGGCGTGAGGACCGTCGGCGCGAAGCTCAGCCGCCCGAGGTTCGGGTGATCGTACACCAGGTCGACGTGCGGGGTCACACCCACCACGTGCCGGTCCCACAGCGTCCGGAACTCCGCCGACCGCGCCAGGAGGTCCTCGACGATGTCCCGGAACCGCGGGTCGTCCGCGTACCGGGCCGCGTGCGCACGGAACTGCGCGACCATCATCGGCCCCGCCACGTCCCGGAACGGGTACCGGCGGGCCGTGCCCTCGTCGGTGAAGAACGTCACCAGGCAGTTGTGGCCCGGCTCGATCCCGAACACGTACGCCGCCAGCGCGTTCGTCGCCAGCACGTCCCAGTACCGGTCGACCGCGTACACCGGCCGCCCCGACATCGCGTCCAGCAGGTCCGCCAGCCGGGCCAGGTCACGCGCGTCCGGGTCCGCCGTCGGCGCCGCCGCACCGGCCACCTCGAACAGGTAGCTCCGCTCCGCGGGGCTCAGCAGCAGCGCACGGGCGATCCCGTCCAGGATCGCAGGGGACACCGTCAGCTCCCGCCCCTGCTCCATCCACGTGTACCAGGACACCCCGACCTGGGCCAGGACCGCGACCTCCTCCCGCCGCAGACCCGGCGTGCGCCGCCGGCCCCCCGCCGGCAGCCCCACGTCCTGCGGACGGATCGCCTCCCGACGCGTCCGCAGGAAGCTCGCCAGCTCCGCCCGCCGGAACGTGCGCGCCCGGTCGTCCGCCCCCGTCGTCGTGCTCACGCGGCCACCGCCCCACGCGCCGCCGTCAGCGCGCCCTGCACCACGGCACGCACGTCCTCGCCCGGCACCAGGTGGAACAGGTGACCGGCACGCTCCACCGGGTGCCACGCCGACCCCGGACCCCCGCGCCCGACCCACGCCCGCGCCTCCTCCTCGCCGACCACGTCGTCCAGGGCACCCCGCAGCACGAGCACCGGCACCGGCAGGCGACCCTGCGACGGCCGGTACCGACGCACACGCTCCAGCCCACGCACGAGGTCACGCTCCCACGAGCGCCGCCGCACCCCGCCCGGACCCACCACCGGCCCCAGCGCCGAGACCGGCACCCGCCGACCCGGCGCCGGCGGGGCGCCGAGGACGACCGCCGACGGCACCTGCCGCACGTCGCCCTCCTCGAACGCCACGACCGCGGCCTCGAACGCCACCAGCGCCCCCAGGCTGTGCCCGTAGTACACCCCCGACCGGTCCGCCGTCCCCGCACGCCACCGGTCCACCAGCACCCCCACCGACGCCGGCGACCCGTCGTCCCCGCCGCACGACGCCACGACCACCGGCACCTCGCCGAACGCCCCGACCCACCGACGGAACGCCGCAGCACTCCCGCCCGCGTGCGGGAAGCAGTGCAGCCGGACACCGCCCGGCGCACCGCACCGACCCACGACCTCCACGCCCATGCGCCCTCTTCCCCCTCGCCAGACGCCACCCGACGCCACGGAGCCGGGTGCTTGAACTGTGACCGCGCCGCCGGTCATCGCGCAAGAGCAAGATCTATCACCCCCCTGTGACAACCCCGCCCGCCCCACCCCGCCCCGGGAATGCCCACCCCGCCCCCACCGTTGCCCCCCACAGCCGTCGCACCCCGCGACACCACCCGCACACCACCCGGAAGGCCAGGTCGTGGACCTCTTCTCCCCCGTCCAGCTCGGTGAGCTCACCCTCCCCAACCGCGTCGTCATGGCACCCCTGACCCGCAAGCGGTCAGGCGACGCCGGCATCCCCGGCGACATCGTCGTCGACTACTACGCCCAGCGCGCCGGCACCGGGCTCATCGTCACCGAGGGCACCTTCACCAGCCACGAAGGACGCGCCTTCGACGGCCAGCCCGGCATCGTCACCGACGACCAGGTCACCGCCTGGCGCCGCGTCACCGACGCCGTCCACGCCCGCGGCGGGCTCATCGCCATGCAGATCATGCACGGCGGACGCGTCAGCCACCCCGACATCACCGGCACCGACCGCATCGTCGCGCCCTCCGCCGTCGCCATCGACGCCACCGTCCACACCCGCCACGGCAAGCAGCCCTGCCCCGTGCCCCACGCCCTCACCACCGACGAGCTCCCCGCCGTCCGCGACGAGATCGTCACCGCCGCCACCCGCGCCCTCGAGGCCGGCATGGACGCCGTCGAGCTCCACGCCGCCAACGGCTACCTCCTGCACGAGTTCCTCTCCCCCACCACCAACCAGCGCACCGACGCCTACGGCGGCACCCCCCAGGCCCGCACCCGCTTCGTCACCGAGGTCGTCACCGCCGTCGCCGACGCCGTCGGCCCCGGACGCGTCGGCCTGCGCATCTCCCCCGCCCACAACATCCAGGGCGCCCTCGAGACCGACCCCCACGACGTCGCCACCACCTACGGCACCCTCGTCGACGCCCTCGCCCCCCTGCCCCTGGCCTACCTCAGCATCCTGCACGCCGACCCCGCCGGACCCCTCACCCAGGACCTGCGCCACCGCTTCGCCGGACCCGTCGTCGTCAACAGCGGCTTCACCACCGCCACCACCCGCGACGAGGCCCTCGCCCTCGTCGCCCACGCCCACGGCGACGCCGTCGCCGTCGGACGCCCCCTCATCGCCAACCCCGACCTCGTCGACCGCTGGCGCACCCAGGCCCCCGAGAACACCCCCGACCCCACGACCTTCTACACCGACGGCCCCCACGGCTACACCGACTACCCCGCGCTCGCGGGCTGACCCGACCGCCCGCACCGGGTCGACCGGCGGACCACGCCCCGGCCCACCCGGCACCCGAGCCCGGCCCGCGACCGCGCACCAGCACCCTGACCAGGCACGACGGTCCGCCCCGGCCGGCTGCACCACGCGTCCACCGACGATCCGGACGCCTCTCCGGTCGACGGACATCCCGGACAAGTGTCAAGATGCCCGGCGAACCGCCTCGCGCACGGCCCCGGCCCGCGCGAGCGCACGACCCACGGAGGACCAGTGACACACGCAGCAGAGGCGACGATGCCCGGCACCACGCCGGAGATCGACGAGGAAGCACGACTGCACTGCCCGCGTTGCAGCTCCCACGAGCTCACAGCCGGCGCACCGGTCACCGACCCGGCCGTCGCCTGGACGAACCACAGCATCACCTGCCGCTCCTGCGGCACCACCCGCGACCTCGCGGTCGTCGCCGTCTTCGGACGCGTCGTCGTCCGCTGGCTCGACGAGACCACGGACACCCCGCGCCGCTGACCCCCCGGGGCCACCCACGCCCCGACCCACCGCGCCACCCGACGGCCGGCACCCACCCGGTGCCGGCCGTCGCTGCACCGCCCGTCGCTGCACCAGCGCAGGCGCCGACACCCAGCCACCCCCAGCCCGGCCGCGCGCACGCCGCACCACCGCCGAGCCGCCCGCGCCACACCCCGCCGCACCACCCGCGGACCGTACCGGCATGGACGCACCCCCCTGGGACGGCACCGGCCCCGACGACGACCTGCCCGCCATGCCCTCCGCACCCCTGGCCGCACCCGCGGACGCCCTCGAGCTCCTGCTCGGCCTCGTCGGACCCGAGGCCGGCGGACCACCCGCCCTCTGGTTCGTCCTCCTCGACGCCGCGCGCCAACCCCTGCCCCTCGTCCTGCCCATCACCGACGTGCCCCCGCGCCCCGACACCCGCGTCACGCACGAGCTCGCCCGCGTCCTGGCCTCCGTCCTCGCCCACGACGCCCCCGACGGCTCCGTCGTCGTCGCCCTCGTCCGCGCCGCCGGCGGCGACGACGGACCCTTCGAGCGCGACTGGTCCCGCGCCGTCCACGACGCCTGCCACCACGCCGGCGTCACCGTCTGGACCACCCTCGCCATCGGCGCCCACCGCGCACGCGTCCTGCACCGCTGACACCGCGGCGCTCGCGGGCGTGGCCCCGGACGACGAGGCCCGCGCCGTCCGGGGCCACGCGGGCCGGTGCGGGGCGGTTCAGCCCGTCGGGCCGGGCGACGCCTCGTCGATCGCGGCGAGCTGCGCGAGCGACGGCTCCCACCCCGCGGACGCCACGTTCTCGCGCACCTGCTCCGGGGTGCGGGCGCCGGAGATGATCGACGCGACGCCGGGCTGGGCCGCGAGGCCGCCGAGCGCCAGCGTCGCGAGGCTGACGCCCCACTCCCGCGCGAGGGCTGCCAGGGCCTCGATGCGGTCGAAGTCGGCCGTGCGCAGCCGCTGCGGGATCCGCGTGAGCCGGCTCCCCTCGGGCGCGGCCTCGCCCCGGCGGTACTTGCCCGTGAGCAGCCCCGAGGCGAGCGGCACGTAGGGCAGCACGCCGACGCCGCACGCCTCGGTCGCCGGGACGAGCTCCGCCTCCGCGCCCCGGTCGAGCAGGTTGTAGCGGTTCTGGGCGGACACGAACGGCGTCGTGCCGGCCGTCCGGGCCGTCCAGTCGGCCTCCACGACCTGCCAGGCGGCGAAGTTGGACGAGCCGACGTAGCGGACCTTGCCCTCGACGACGAGCTCGTGGAGCGCCGCGAGGGTCTCCTCGACGGGCGTCCGCGGGTCCGGCGTGTGCATCTGGTACAGGTCGATGCGGTCGGTGCCGAGCCGCTGCAACGAGCCCTCGACCGCGCGCCGCACGTACCGCCGCGAGCCGCGCACGCCCCAGTCGGCACCGTTGAGGCCGCCGACGTCGAGCCCGAACTTCGTCGCGACGACCACGTCGTCGCGACGCCCGCGCAGGGCGCTGCCCAGCAGCTCCTCGCTCTGCCCCGGCGTGCCGCCGTAGACGTCCGCGGTGTCGAAGAGCGTGACGCCCTCGTCGAGGGCCGCGTGCACGACGGCCGGCACGTCCTCGGGCGCGAGCGTCGCGCCGAACGTGTTGCACCCGAGTCCTGCGGTCGAGACGGTGAGTCCGCTGTCGCCCAGCTGGCGGTAGGTGGTGGTCATCCGGGCACCCTACGATGCCGGTCCGCGGACGTCGCCGCGCGCTGCCGGTGCGACCCTGGGACAGTGGTGTTTCACGACACCTTCACGTCGGGGTGGAACACCGGTGCCTGCACGGCCGTTGTGCCCCCTGGAAGAACGACCGCCGAGAGGCACGGCACGGAGGTCCACCATGGCGAACAGGTCCCTGCGCGGGATGCGCATCGGGTCCCACAGCATGGAGTCAGAGCAGGGCGTCGACTTCGCCCCGCGGCTCCAGGCGCACTACGACTGCCCCAACGGGCACACGATCATCCTGCCGTTCTCGGTCGAGGCCGATGTCCCGGTGGTGTGGGAGTGCCGGTGCGGTGCGGAGGCTCTCCTCCGCGACGCGTCGAAGCCCGAGGTCAAGAGCGGCAAGCCGCCGCGCACGCACTGGGACATGCTCCTCGAGCGGCGCACGGTGAACGAGCTGCAGGAGCTGCTCGACGAGCGGCTCGACCTGCTGCGTGCGGGCAAGCTCCGCCGCAGCGCCTGACCCGAACGGTCGGCTCCACCCGGAGCCGTTGACGAGAGCCCCGCCCTTCTGGGCGGGGCTCTCGTCGTTGACGGGTGAGGCGGAGGACTGACCGCTCCCCCGTCCTCGACCTCCCGCGTGACCACGGCGACGTAGGCGGCGCCTGTTTCTGTTATCAGCTTGCCGATGTGCGGCGACCAGTGCCGGGACGCTGGCGCTGGCGCCGGTCAGGCCGCCGGCTCGGTGCGGTCCTTCCGGCGCAGGCGCGCCGCGCCGACCATCCCCGCGAGCACCACCCAGACCGCCAAGGCGTCGAGCACGAGCGCCGGCCACTCCCCTGCCGCGGCGGCGGGCGACAGCGACGTGCGCAGCGGGACCGTCGCGACCATCCGGTCGGCCGTGAAGAGGTCCGTGCGGTCCATCACCGTGCCGTTGGGGGCGATGACGGCGCTGACGCCGACCGTCGAGATCTGCACCGTCGATCGACCGTGCTCGATCGCCCGCAGCCGCGACATCGCCAGCTGCTGCGTCGACTCGTCCGACCAGCCGAACGACGCGTTGTTGGTCTGGACGACGAGCAGCTCGCCACCCTCACGCACCGACTCGCGCACCAGCGCGTCGTAGGCGACCTCGAAGCAGATCACGTCGCCGACCACGACGGTGCGGCCGAGCCGCTCGGACTCCACCGGCACCACGCCGGGCTCCGTGCCGGGGAGCATGTCCGCCGTCACGAGGTCGACCGCGTCGGAGAACAGGCGGGCGACGTCCCGCATGGGGACGTACTCGGCGAACGGCGCCGGGTGCTGCTTGGAGTACGTGGCCACGACCCCCTCCCCCGGCTCCCACAGCACCGCTGTGTTGTACCGGCCGCCCGACTCCGGGTACTCGACCGTGCCCACCAGCATGGGCGCACCCACCGCGACGGCGGCCTCGTCGATGATGGCCGCCGCCTCGGCGTCGACCTGCGGGTCGATGTCGGTGCCGTTCTCGGGCCACAGCACGAGGTCCAGCCAGCCGGGCTCCACCTCGTCGAGGAGGGCGTGCGTGCCGTTCGCGTGGTTGTCGAGCACCTGCCGGCGCTGGCCGAAGGCGTCGAGCTGCCCCGGCTCGGGGACGTTGCCCTGCACGGCCCCGACCCGCAGCGAGCCGGTCTCCGCACTCGTGTCGAGGGGCACCAGCAGGGACCCGACGCCGATCCCCACGAGCGCGCCCAGCGCCGCGAGGGTGCGCCCCAGGCGCACGTCGAGACCGGCGAGCACCGCACGCGCGAGCAGGACGCCCACGGCGGCGACCACCGCGCTCAGCAGCGGGGTGCCGCCCAGCCACGCGTAGGACGCCAACGGCGAGTCCGCCTGCGAGAACGCCAGGCGCCCCCAGGGGAACCCTCCGAACGGCTGGGCGGAGCGCAGCTCCTCGACACCCACCCACAGCACGACGAACGTCAGCAGCTGCCACCACCCGCTGCGCCACACCGCGTGCCCGCGCCGGGCCCACGCCCACGCGGCGCCGAAGCCGGCGACGAAGAGAGCCTCCAGCACGCTCAGCGCGATCCACGGCACCGGCCCGACGGCGTCGTTCGCCCACGTGATCATCGGGGCGAAGCACGCCAGGCCCCAGACGAGGCCGATGAGGGTGTTCCACCGTGCGCTGTCCCGGCGCAGGGCGAGGTACAGCAGCCCCACGCCGACGTAGGCACCGGCCCACCAGCCCGGGTCGGGGAACGCGAGCCGCGTGAGGTACCCGCCGAGGGCCGCGAGGAGGATCGTCGTCCAGCGGGCCGGGGGCGTCAGAGGCACCGCAGAAGGGTACGTCAGCACCCTGCGCGGACAGGTGCGGCCGCTGCTCAGGCGGCCGCCGGACCTCGGTGGCCGTGCACGGCGCGTCGCCGCGGCGGACGACCCGGGGCCTGCACCGGACTGGCGCGTCCGGCCCGGCGCCGGGGCTGCTCCCCCGACGTGCCGACGCCGGACGACGCCGGCCCCGGCCGACCGGCCCGCGCGCCCTTCGTACCAGCGAGGGCTCTCGCCCTGCCGTTCTCTGTTGGACGCGCGGGCCCGGTCGGAGCTTCGGTTCGGACGGGGCCGCGCACCACGGCCGGCCCCCTTCCCCCCGATGCCCGCCGTGGCGGACTGAAGCGAAACTACCCGTCTCGTCACGGGTGTCAAGGCCGGTGTCTGCCCAGGTCAGCGGTCTCGACGCAGGTCACTCGGGCTCCCCCGGGGGCCGAGGAAGGCCGCGATCCGGCGTGTCGCCCGCGTGTCGCAGCCTCACCCGGTCGGAGCAGCGCCAGGCACCCCGGCACCGGGCGTGCCGGGCACGTGGGAGGGGTCCCACGGGCCCGGGTGCCGGGCCCGTGGCAGGGCCAGATTTCACCCGGTCAGCTCGTCGTGCAGCACCACGCCGTCGCGGACCGTGCGGACGCAGCGCGGCGGCGCCGCGTCGGGCGACAGGTCGGGCAGCAACGGGCTGCCCGCACGTGCGTCGGTGCTCCACGACGCCGTGCGGGCCGCCTGCACGACCAGGTGCTCGGCACGCCACACGGCCAGGTGCGCCGGCGCTCCCACCCGCAGCTCGCCCGCACCGGTGTGGTCGAGGTGCGCCAGGCGCCACCCGCCGCGGGTCGCGGCACGGAACGCCGCCCGGACCGAGATCCGCTCGTCCTCGGCGTGCAGGTGGGCCGCCGCGCGCACCCCGGCCCACGGGTCGAGCGGCGTCACGGGGCTGTCCGAGCCCAGCGCGAGCGGCACGCCCGCCGCCGCGAGGTCCGCGAGCGGGTTGAGGGTCGCCGCCCTCGCTGCGCCGAGCCGGGTGGCGTACATGCCGCCGGGCCCGCCCCACGCCGCGTCGAAGGCCGGCTGCACGCTCAGACGCGCGCCGAGCAGCACGAGCTGGGCGAGGGCGTGCGCGTCGACCATCTCCGCGTGCTCGACGCGGTGCCCGGCACCGGCCACGGCCGCCAGGCCCTCGACGTCGGCGGCGGCCCGCAGGCCCAGCACGAGCTCGTCGAGGGCGCGGTCGCCGATGACGTGGAACGCCGCGTGGCTGCCCGCGCGTGTCACGGCCGTGACGTGGTTCGCGATCTCCTCGGCCGACAGGTACAGGTGGCCGCGCGTGCCCGGGTCGTCGGCGTACGGGTCGCGCAGGGCGGCCGTGCGCGACCCCAGGGACCCGTCGACGTTGAGGTCACCCCCGATGCCGGTCAGGCCCGGGATGTCGGCGAGCAGCGCCCGGGCGTCGTCGACGGTCACGCACTGCTCGCCCCGGTACCCGACGACGAGCGGCAGGCCCGACGCGGCCGCGGCCGTGGTGGCGAGCAGCTCGCGCAGCCCGGCGCGGGTGTCGATCGACGGCGCGGAGTGCTCGTGGACCGCCACGACCCCGGCGGCCGCGGCGCGGCGCAGGGCGTCGCGGTACAGGGCCGTGCGCTCGGCGGGCTCGACGTGACGGGCCACGGCCCGTGCGGCGTGGTGGGCGTCCCGCTCGACCCGTCCGTCGTCCGACCAGCCGGGCAGGTCGACGAGACCGGCCTGCTGCGCGAGCACGGTCGAGACGACGGCGGAGTGCACGTCCACGCGCGCCAGGTACACGGGCAGGCCGGGTGCGGCGGCGTCGAGCTCCGCCCGGGTCGGGGGCCGACGGGCCGGCCAGCGCTGGTCGTCCCACCCCACGCCCAGCAGCGGCGTGCGGTCCCAGTCGGGGCGGGCGGCGGCGGCACGCGCGACGGCCGCCAGCGCGTCCGGCAGGTCGTGCACGCCCCCGGACGGGCCGAGGTCGACGGAGCGGTCCGCGAGGGCGGTCTCCAGCACGTGGACGTGCGCGTCGACGAAGCCGGGGGCGACGAGGGCGCCGTCGAGGTCGACGACGTGGTCGACCCCGGCGACGAGCCCGTCGGCGGTGTCGTCGGAGCCGAGCCAGGCGACGGTGCCGTCCTCCACGAGGAGGGCCTCGGCGAAGGGGTCGGCGGGTGAGTGGACGACGCCGTGCCGGTAGAGGGTCGAGGTCACGCTTGAGAACTGTAGGGGTCGCGGGCGCCCACCGGGATCAGACGCCCGTGTAGGCGACGACGCCGCGGCGCACGGCGGTCACGGCACGGTCGGCGGTGGTGCGCAGGCGGGCGGTCGGGGCGGCCTTGGCGATCTGGTCGAGGACGTCGACGACCTGCTTGCACCAGCGGACGAAGTCGCCGGCGGCGAGGTCCGTGCCGCGCAGGACCGTGTCGAGGCTGCGGCCCGAGGCCCAGCGGTGCAGGGGCTGGACGAGGCCGGTGTCGAGGGGTGCGAGGGTCTCCAGACGGTGGGCCGTCTCGAGGTCCTCCAGCTGGGACCAGGCCCGGGTGGCGGCGTCGAGGGCGCGACCGAGCCGGGACTCGGGTCCGCCGGGCACGTGGGTGTCGGCGTCCTCGTCGCGGCGCGAGCGGTACACGAGCGTGGAGACGAGCGCGGCGAGCGCGGGCGGGTCGAGCTCGTCGAGGATCCCGCGACGCAGGCACTCGGCGAGCAGGAGGTCGTTCTCGGCGTAGATGCGCCGCAGCCAGCGGCCGTCGTCGGTGACGGTGAGGGTGGGCCCGTCCGGGCCCTCCGCGGTCTCGAGGTAGCCGAGGGTGGCCAGGACGTCGCAGGTGCGGTCGAAGACGGCGGCGATGGAGCCGGTGCGGCCGGCGATGCGGGCGACGAGCGCGTCGTGCTCGGTGCGCAGGCGGTGGTGGCGGTCCGCCCAGCGCAGGTGCTCGTCGCGGTCGGGGCAGCCGTGGCAGGGGTGCGCGCGCAGCTCGCGGCGCAGGGCGGCGATCTGGGCGTCGTCCTGCGCGCCCGTGCGGCGGTCGCGCCGTCCGGGAGTCGGGGCGGGGTCGAGGTCGTCGGCGGTGGCGCGCAGGCGTGCCGCGAGGTCGCGGCGGTGCGGTGCGGTGCGCAGGTTGAAACCGGTGGGGACACGCAGGTGGGCGACGGTACGGGCGCCGGTGCCGACGTCGTGGACGGTGAGGTGGCGGATCTGCCGGTCGGTCGTCAGGACGGTCGGGCGGGGACCGTCGAAGCCGGGGCGCCCGCCGGGGTCGACGACGACGACGTGGGTGGTGCGGCGGCCGGTGGGGTACTCCAGGACGTCGCCGACGCGCAGCCCCTCGAGGGTGCGGGCGACGTCGGCACGCCGGGCGGTGGCGGTGTCACGGCTGACGCGGCGCTCGTGCTCGGTGAGGCGGCGGCGCAGGGCGTCGTAGGCGGGCAGGTCGCCGCGGTCGCACGTCATGGCCTGCGCGTAGCCCTCGAGGGCCTCGGTGTGGGCCTGCGCCTGGCGGGCGAGGCCCACGACGCCACGGTCGGCCTGGAACTGCGCGAAGGAGGTCTCGAGGACCTCGCGGGCGCGGGTGCGGCCCACCTGCGCGACGAGGTTGACCGCCATGTTGTAGGTGGGACGGAACGCCGAGCGCAGCGGGTAGAGGCGGCGCGACGCGAGACCGGCGAGCTGGACGGGGTCGAGACCGTTGTGGGCGACGACGACCGCGTGGCCCTCGGTGTCGATGCCGCGGCGGCCGGCACGTCCGGTGAGCTGCGTGTACTCCCCCGGGGTGATGTCGACGTGCGAGGAGCCGTCCCACTTGACGAGGCGTTCGAGGACCACGGAGCGGGCGGGCATGTTGATGCCGAGGGCGAGGGTCTCCGTGGCGAAGACGACCTTGACCAGGCCCTGGGAGAAGAGGTCCTCGACGGTCTCCTTGAACAGCGGGAGCATGCCGGCGTGGTGGGCGCCGACGCCGCGGACCAGCGCCTCGGCGAAGGCCTCGTAGCCGAGGACGGCGAGGTCCTCGGGCGGGATCGCGGCGGCGCGCTCCTCGACGACCCGGCGGATCTGGCTCTGCTCGGCGGGGGTGGTCAGCCGCACCCCGGCCGACAGGCACTGGGTGACGGCGGCCTCGCAGCCGGCGCGGGAGAAGATGAAGACGATCGCGGGGAGCAGGTGCGCGGCGGCGAGGGAGTCGACGACGGCGAAGCGCGGGGCCTGGCGGATGCCCGGGCCGGGTCGCTGGCCGCCGCGCCCGCGGTAGCCGCGGTCGCCGGGGCCGCGCCGGCCGCGGTCGTCGCGGCCCTCGGGGCGTCCGTCCCCAGGGCGGTCGCGGCGCAGGAGGTGGCGCAGGTCGGGGTTGATGGGCGGGTCGACCCCGGGGTCGGTGGGGTCGACGTGACCGGCGTAGAGGTCGTAGAGCTCGTCGCCGACGACGACGTGCTGCCCGAGCGGCACGGGGCGGTGCTCGGAGACGACGACCTCGGTGTCGCCGCGCACGGTCGCGAGCCAGTCGCCGAACTCCTCGGCGTTGGAGACCGTGGCGGACAGGGACACGAGCTGGACGTCGTCGGGCAGGTGGATGATCACCTCTTCCCACACCGGGCCGCGGAACCGGTCGGCGAGGTAGTGGACCTCGTCCATGACGACGTAGGCGAGCCCCTGCAGGGCGGGCGAGCCGCCGTAGAGCATGTTCCGCAGGACCTCGGTGGTCATGACGACGACGTCGGCGTCGCCGTTGAGGGTCGTGTCGCCGGTGAGCAGGCCGACCCGGTCGGTGCCGTGCACGCGGGCGAGGTCGGCGTACTTCTGGTTCGACAGCGCCTTGATGGGGGTGGTGTAGAACGCCTTGCGGCCCGCGGCCAGCGCGAGGTGGACGGCGAACTCCCCCACGACCGTCTTGCCGGCGCCCGTCGGGGCGGCGACGAGGACTCCGCTGCCGCGCTCGAGGGCGACGCACGCCTCGGTCTGGAAGTCGTCGAGGGGGAAGTCGAGACGGTCGCGGAACGCGGCGAGCTCGCTGCGCTCGGCGACGTGGCGACGGCGGGCGGCCGCGTACCGCTCGGCCGGTGACGGCTCGGCAGGCTCGGGGCGCGGGGCGTCGGCGGGGGTGCGGGGGCGGGACCGGCGGGGCACGCGCCCACCCTAGGCACAGGGCGGCGCGGTGCGGTGGTCAGACGCGGTCGGCGGGCGCGCTCCGCGGGTGCGGCCGTCGGGTGACGGCGGTCCTGGCGCGGCGGCTCAGACGAGGACGCGCACAGCCCCGGGCACGCACTCGACGGTCAGGGGCAGTGGGCCGATGCGCTCGCCGTCGGCGAACGCCGCAGGCGGAGGCGGCCCGTGGTGGGGCGCGGCCTCGACGACGACGGTGCGTCCGCGGAGCACCCGCACGCGCCGGTCGCGCACGTGCGACCCCCCGTACAGCCGCGGGAAGACGCCCAGGGCGCCCACGCGCGTGAAGGAGCCCGCCAGCACGACGTCGAGCAGACCGTCGTCCAGGCGGGCGTCGGGTGCCACGTGCAGGCCGCCGCCGAACCAGGGCGCGTTGGCGACCGCGACGAGCGTGCCGGGCTGCTCCCAGAGCACGTCGTCGACGCGCACGCGGTACCCGTAGGGCCGGAACCGCGCCAGCTCGGGCACGAGGGCTGCGAGGTACCGGGCGTTGCCCTGGGGGCGGCGGAGCGTGTTGGCACGGGCGTTGACGGCGGCGTCGAGCCCGCAGGACAGCACGCCGAGGAACCACTCGCGCGCACCGGCGCCGGGCCGGCCCGTGCGGGCCGCGTCGACCGATCGGGCACGCCCGGCCCGCAGGGCCGCGTCGACGACGTCGGTCGCGGCGCGCACGTCGCCCCGCGGCAGGCCCAGCGCCCGGGCCGCGTCGTTGCCGGTGCCGACGGCCACGACCCCCAGCGGCAGCCCGGTGCCGGCCACGAGGCCGACGCCGAGGTGGACCATGCCGTCACCGCCGACGACGACGAGCGCGTCGAGCCCGGCGAGGACCGCGGCGCGGGCCCGGTCGGCGGAGTGCGCGAGCGTCGGCCCGGACAGGTCGCGCACGGCGTGCCCCGCACCGGCGAGCCGGTCGTGCACGGCCCGGCCCGCGTGGCTCCCGCGGCCGCGGCCGGCGACGGGGTTCACCACGAGCCCGACGAGGCTCACCCCGTCCTCACGCACGTCACGCGGTCGCGGCGTCCTCGTCCGCGAGGGTCCCGTCGAGCCGTGGGAGTCCCTGAGCGACGAGTGCACGGTCCACGCGTCGGTCGTGCAGCACGCAGACCCCGAGCGCGAGGAAGTAGAGGATGCACACGGGGAAGGCCACCGACAGCATCGTCACCACGTCGGGGGTCGGTGTCGCGATCGCGGCGAAGACGAATGCTGTGAGCACGGCCCAGCGCCACCCGACGGCCCACGTGCGCGCACGGACGAGACCCGCGAGGTTGAGGGCCACCATGACCACGGGCAGCAGGAAGGCGACCCCGAACGCGAGGATGACCCGCATGACGAAGCTCAGGTAGAGCTGGGCGTCGATCAGGTTGGTCGCCTCGTCCGGCGTGAACTCGGTCAGCAGAGCGACGGCGTTCGGCAGCACCCACCACGCCAGAGCTGCGCCACCGAGGAACAGGGGCACCGCGGCCCCGAGGAAAGCGACGGCGTAGGTTCGCTCGCGGCGCGTCAGGCCGGGCGTGATGAAGGCCCACAGCTGGTAGATCCACCAGGGGCTCGACAGGATCACGCCCAGGAAGAGCGAGACCTTGATCCGCATGTCGAACGAGGTGGCGACGCCCTGGAAGTTCAGGGCGACCGTCTGCTCCCGCGCCTCGGCGAGGTCGAGGATCGGGCGCTGGAGCAGCGCGAACACCGGGTCGTACACGAACCAGCCCACCACGGCGCCGACAGTCAGCCCGAGGGCGATGAACGTCAGGCGCCGGCGCAGCTCGCGCAGGTGGTCGCGCAGGGGCATCCGGCCGCCGGGCTCGCTGCCCGGTCGACGGGAACGGCTCACGGGACTCTCAGGCGCGCGGCGACGTGCTGGGCGGGGGCGGGACGTCGGTGCCCCGCTCCGCCGTCCGGGTCACCGGGTCGGGCGTCTGCGCGGACGGCGCTGCTGACGTTGTCGCCGGCTCTGCCGGCTTGTCGTCGTCGCTGGTGAGGTCCTTGACCTCGCTCTTGAAGATCTTGAGCGACTGCCCCACGCTCTTGGCCAGCCCGGGAAGCCGGTTCGCGCCGAAGAGCAGGAGCACGACCACCAGGATGATCAGGATGTGCGAGAGCTGCAGTCCGTTCCTGAGCACGACCACTCCTCCGTCGGACGGTGCTGACCCTGTCGAGTGTACGGCCTCGCCCGCCGGGCGAACGTCGATCTGGGCGCGAGGCACGCACTTCGTCGAAGCGCTTGCGTACGGACCGCGCCGACGTCAGCCGAACCAGCGGGTGACCGACGCCTGCACCGTGCCGCGGTGGCGGTCGCGGCGGGCGTCGCGGCGGTCCCGGCGGGCGGCGAGCAGCACGCCGTAGCGGGCCGCGAGCACCTCGGGGTCCTGCCCCAGCGCCGGCTGCGTCACCGGCCCGCGAGCGCGGGCGATCTCCTCGAGCGCGGCGGTGCGGTCGGCGAGGCGGGTGGCGACGTCGGCGGCGCGGGAGAGCTCGTGGCCGAGGGCGACGGCGGAGCGCCACAGACGTCGGGCGAGGAGTGCCGCGCCGGCGAGGGTGGCGAGGGCGAGGACGGTCCAGACGGTTCCCCAGAGCACGTCGGTCAGCCTGCCGTACGGGTGGGGGTGGGCGCGAGCAGGGGGGCGTAGGCGTCGAGGGCGGCGCGGGCGTGGTGGGCGACGTCGGCGCCGACGTCGGGGGGGTCGACGGCGAGGACGTCGTCGGCGACCTGGAGGAGCAGGTGGCGCAGCCAGGCGGGCTGGACGACGCGGACGTCGATCTCGAAGGTGCCGTCGGTGTGGTCGCGGACGGTCTCGACGGGGACGGACTCGGCGACCCAGCGGGCGGGGCCGGCGAGGTGGAGGGTGACGAGGTCGGCGTGGGGGTCGGGGTGGAAGTGGTCGGCGTCGGGGGTGACGTCGTGGTCGTCGGCGGGGGTGTCGAGGACGGTGGCGGCGGTGATGCGGTCGGTGCGGAAGCGGCGTTCGGCGTCGGCGGGCAGGGACCAGGCCAGGAGGTAGGAGTGGTCGTCCTGGGTGAGGAGGCGGATGGGGTCGACGTCGCGCTCGGTGGTGGTGTCGGAGGCGTCGGTGTAGCGCAGGCGCAGGCGTCGGCGGGTGGCGAGGGCGGCGCCGAGGGCGGCGACGACGTCGGGGCGTCCTTCGACGTCGAGGCGGACGTCGACGCCGGCGGCGGCGTCGCCCGTGGCGGTGGTCAGCTTGGCGAGGGCGGAGTCGAGGACGGCGGCGCGCTCGGGGTCGAGGGCGGGGCGCAGGGCGGTGAGGGCGCGCAGGGCGGCGACGAGGGCGACGCCCTCGCGGGGGCCGAGGCGCAGGGGGCGGGTGAGGCCGCGGCCCTCGGTGAGGCGGACGACGCCCTGCTCGTAGGAGGTGGCGTCGAAGTCGATGAGGTCGTCGGGGAGGTAGCCGGGGGTTCCGGTGACCCAGAGGGTGTCGATGTCGGCCATCACCTGGGCGGGGGTGACGCCGAACTGGGCGGCGACGTCCTCGACGCGGACGGGGTCGTGGCGTTCGAGGTAGGCGATCATGCCGAGCATGCGGACGAGGCGGTCGCTGGCGCGTTCAGGCACCGCGCACCTCCGTGCTGGTGGTGGGGCGGCGGGCGGGGCGGGTGTCGAGGTCGGCGGCGCCGTGGAGGAGGTCGAGGACGGCGTCGCGGACGTCGGTGGGGTGCAGGACGACGACGGCGTCGCCGTAGCCGGCGACGTGCTCGGCGAGCTCCCAGGCGTGGCGGTAGGGGACTGCGACGAGGTCGCGGTCGGCCAGGACGGTGGTGGCGCCGGGTGGGAGGTCGGGGTCGGCGGGGGTGGGGACGGCGCGGGCGCGGACGGCGCCGGCGCGTCCGGGGGTGACGGCGAGGAGGGCGAGGTTCTCCGCTCCCCCGCCCCAGGCGTGGGCGGCGGCGTCGAGGTCCTCGGGGGCGGGGGGTGCGAAGGAGCCGAGGTCGCCGACGGTGCGGACGGGGCCGCGGATGCGGGTGAGGCGGTAGGAGCGGGCGGCGTCGCGGTCGCGGTCGCGGCCGAGCAGGACCCAGCCGCCGCGGCGGGCGAGGAGCTTCCAGGGTTCGACGACGCGGTCGCGGACCTGGCCGGTGGAGGCGGCGGCGTAGGTGAAGCGGACGGCCTGGCGGGACTGGACGGCGTCGACGAGGGGGCCGAAGGAGGTGCCGCCGGCGCGGACGCGGGGGGCGAGGCCGGCGACGAGGTCGTCGGCCTGGGGGGCCTGGCCGACGGCGCGGAGCTTGGTCAGGGCGCGGGTGGTGTCGGCGCGCAGGGACTGGTCCTGCCAGAGCTGGGCGGCGAGGGCGAGGACGCCGAGCTCGGCGGCGGTGAGGTCGATGGGTGGCAGGGCGTAGCGCTCGAGGTCGACGCGGTAGCCGACGTCGTCGCCGTGGCCGGCGTGGGTGACGGTGAGCACGGGGATGCCGAGGTCGCGCAGCGTGTCCTTGTCACGCTCGAACATGCGTTCGAACGCGTCGTCGGAGGGGGCGTCCTGGTAGCCGGCGACGGAGGACCGCACCTGCTCCTTGGTCATGCGCCCGGGGGTGTTGACGAGGGCGATGACGAGGTTCAGCAGGCGCTCGGCGGGCGGGATCGCGGGGGGCATCGTGCCCCACGGTAGTGCGGGTCGGGGCCGGTGGTGGTGCAGCACGCCGGGGCGTGCGGGTGACGGGCGGGTGACGGGCGGGTGGCGGTGCCGGCCGGTGGGTGCGGGGTGCGCCGGTAGCGTGGTCGGGTGATCGCGTGGCGTGCGGGTGTGGTGGAGCGGTGCGGGACCCGGTGGGACGGGGCCTGCGAGGTGAGCGTGGCCGTCGAGGGCGAGGACCGGACGGTGCGGGCGCTGGTGTACCCGGCGCTGGTGGGTGAGGTGGTGCCCGGGGCGCGGGTGCTGATGAACACCACGGCGCTGGAGCGGGGCCTGGGCACGGGCGGGTACGCCCTGGTGGTGGCGCGCACGGACGCGCTGCCGGCGGACCCGCTGCCGGGGCCGGGTCACCTGGTCAAGGCCCGGTACACGCCGTTGCAGGCGATGGTGCTGGGCGTCGACGACCAGGAGTCGGCGCACCACGAGGTGCTGCGGGACGCGGACGACCTGGCGGCGATGCCGGTCGTCGTGGCGGACCTGCACTCGGCGCTGCCGGCGGTGGTCGCGGGCGCGCGGGCCGCGGCGGCCCGGGCCGGGCGGGCGGTGCGCGTGGTGTACGTGATGACCGACGGCGGTGCGCTGCCCGCGTGGTTCTCGCGGGCCGTCGCGGGCCTGCGGGAGGCAGGGTGGGTCGAGGCGTGCGTCACGACGGGGCAGGCGTTCGGCGGCGACCTGGAGGCCGTGACGGTGCACACGGGCCTGCTGGCCGCCCGGCACGTGCTGGGCGCGGACCTGGCGGTCGTGGCGCAGGGGCCGGGCAACCTCGGCACGGGCACCCGGTGGGGGTTCTCCGGGGTCGCCGCCGGCGAGGCCGTGAACGCCGCGTCGGTGCTGGGCGGTCGGCCCGTGGCGTCCTTGCGTGTCTCGGGGGCCGACGCCCGCGAGCGCCACCTGGGGGTCTCGCACCACTCGTCGACGGCGTACGGGCGGGTGGCCCTGTCCCCTGCCGACGTGCCGGTGCCGGTGTTCTCGGGGCTGCCGGGCTCGCCGGTGGACCTGACGGCGGACGACGACGTGGCGGCGTGGGACGCGCTGGGCGCGCGCGTGGCGGACCAGGCCGGTGTGCTGGTCGCGCCGGGCGGGCGGCACACGGGGGTGCCGGTGGTGGCCGACGGCGACCTGCTGGAGGCGCTGCGGGGCTCGCCGGTGCGGCTGTCGACCATGGGGCGGGGCCTGGACCGGGACCCGGCGGCGTTCCTGGCCGCGGCGGTCGCCGGCGTGCACGCCGCGGAGCTGGCCCTCTCCCCCGCCTGACGTCGCCCCGGCGGTCGCCGGTCGCAGGGACGGCCGCACAGTCGGTCACGCGGTCGGAGGCGGTCGAATCCCGGGGCCACCGCGCGTCATCGTCGGTGCAGGTCCCGGCGAGCGGGTCCGTGACGAGCAGGGGGTGGTCGTGTGAGGTTCATGATGTCCGTGGTCGACGTCGGGACGGGGACCGCGAGCGCGAGCGAGGCCGCTGCGATCGACGGTTTCAACGCGCGCCTGCGGGCGGAGGGGGCGTGGGTGCTCGCCGGGGGCCTGGCCTCTCCCGGCACGGCGCGGGTCGTCGACGCGACCGGGCCGGGCGAGGCGCTGGTGACGCAGGGTCCGTTCGCGGAGACGACGGAGCACGTGGCGGGGTTCTGGGTCGTCGACGCACCGGACGAGGAGGCGGCGCTCGAGCTGGCGGTCGACGGGTCGCGGGCGTGCGGGCGGAAGGTCGAGCTGCGCGCATTCCTGTGAGCGGTCCCGTCAGGAGTGTCAGACGGTGCCTGTGGTCCACCCGGCTCCCGGGGTGACCGGGTGCAGGCCGAGCCGGCCGAACAGCTCGAGGGCAGTCGCGTCCCGGGCACGCGCCGCGACGCGGGCGCCGCGG
Source organism: Cellulomonas sp. SLBN-39 (assembly GCF_006715865.1). Classification (NCBI taxonomy): domain Bacteria; kingdom Bacillati; phylum Actinomycetota; class Actinomycetes; order Micrococcales; family Cellulomonadaceae; genus Cellulomonas; species Cellulomonas sp. SLBN-39. The sequence goes on from NZ_VFOA01000001.1 coordinate 3,573,048, forward strand.
TGGTGCGCGCGCAGGTGGGCCCGCACGGCGAGCAGTCCGCTGGCGGTGCTGGAGGCGATGTGGCTGATGACGACGTCGGGTGCGGGACCGCGGCGTCCGGCGCGGGCGATCCGGCCGGGGCGGGGCAGCCGCTCGACGACGGCGTCGATGGTGACGGCGAGGAGCGTCACGGTCCAGGCGACGACCGCGTGGACGGCGGTGGGCACGAGGAGGTCTGCCGGCACCGTCATCAGGAGCAGGAGTCCGACGGTGTACGCGGTGCCGGACGCGACGGCGAACACGCCCAGCGCCCTGGTCCAGGGTTCGTGTCACCGCGAGCGCTGCACGACGATGACGACGACCTGCCCGCGTCGATCGTGGGGGTCGACCCAGTACCGGACGAAGGGCCGGCGCATCGCCCGCACTCGCTAGTGCGTCAGCAGAGCAGATGCTCGCACGACTGGCGCCCACACGCGCGACAGGCGGTGGCGGTGGACCGTAGGCATCGGCGAGGAGCGCGGACGCGGTCGCCACCTGGGCCGAGGTCGGCATGACGACGTCCCCACCCTGGTGCGCGGCGGCCTCGTGCAGTCGGTACGGGAGATGGTGCCCGGGGCAGGCCAGCACGGACCGGCTCAGCCCCGGAGGGCCGGCGGGAGGGGTCGACGTGCGCGCGTATGGGCTAACCCGTGACGCACCCCGCGTCGGCGCCCGCTCGGCCGGCGGTCGAGCTCGGGCCCAGCCTGGACAGTCGCGTCCATCGGCCGTGTCAGTCGTTACCCCAGGCGCTGGTCGAGCGCTCGTCGGACCGCGACGTCGGTAGCGGCGCCGTTGCCCTGCCACTATCGGCCAGGGCCAGCAGCGTCGACGCGCGTGCGGGGCGTCGTGTCCGTCCACGTGCGTCACGATCTAGCCCGGGGCCCGCTCCCAGCCCGTCAGGGCTGCCGGGGGGTGGTGCCCGCCCAGCGACAGCAACCCGCGCGTGGCCTGGCGGTCCACGCCGGGCTCGTCCCGCCCGGTGGCGACAACCGCGACCGGCCGCCCATACCCCGGCGCCCACCAACGGAACGGGCGGGCGCCAAGGTCAACAAGATCAGCAGCCATACCACATAGGACCCAAGGAATATCAGTGTTTGACCCACACCGTCGCAGGCTCTAGTCTCAACCCATCTTGGGGCTATTGCCCAGGGCGACCACCTGTTTCTCGGACTACTTTCGCGGAACATCCGACACCTTGACCCCCACAGCCCCTGCACTACGCACTAAGGGAGGCATGTTAAATGTTCATCTCGATTGCCGGCAAACTCCGGAATTAATCGCGACAAATTGCCCTAGTGACTATCGGTTTTTTGATGCTCGCACTCGCGCCCGCAGGACCTGCGAGCGCCGAGACAACAGGCGAACTTATTGATCCGGAAACTATCACTGCGATTCGCGACCAGATGACATCCGGCGGTATCGCGCCTGAGGCTCAGGACGCTCTCATCGCCAAACTGCAGGCAGGCGAGCCGCTCGATTCAATGATCGGCGCGGAGCCGGTCGATACATTTACGGTTGACCTTCCCAACGCCACTCGCACAGTCTCGGAATTCGCCGACGGCTCCCGCCGATGGATCGACATCGAGAAGCCGACAACACTTTCCGCTGGAACCGTGTCGCCTATGTCATCCCTGAAGGGCTGCACTCTCAGCGGCCTTTGGCGCATCAACTGCAAACTCGGCGTCAGCGACGCAATCACGACCGCAAGCTTTCAGTTCGACTATCGCATCGCGCAAACCAAGCACGACGCTTCGATCCGAGACTACCGGGCTCAGACCTGCGGGAACGTCTTTGGCCCTTGCTCTGTTAAGGGAGGAATCAAGCGAGCGACGCAGAACTCCGCCGGTCCCGCCTGGGCCGCGATGACCTACACGGCCAAGATCAACAAGACTGGCACGACTGTTCAGTCAGAGATTGGTATTCGAGTCCAGGACACGACTGTCAGCACATACTGATGCCAATTCGGTAGCGTCAGCCAGCCCTGAAGGGGTGTCACGAGTCGGTGACACCCCTTCAGGCAACTATCACCTCTGTACCGCTGCGCGCTTTGGCCAATCCCTCGGAAGGGATCACTCGCCGGAGATGATGGCGAGACGACTACGGCAGCGCCCCAATTGCGCCCAAACGGAGAGTGTTGGGGAACTCCCTCCTTAGCATGAACTAGGGCGCGTCACGCTGGTCGGTTCCGACGGGATCACAAGAGGCCCTCCTTCTCATAAATGCCGCAAAGAAGACCGCAACGCGCCACGCGACTACCACCGCAAGTAGCACGGCCAATACGACACTGAGAGAAGTTGCAGCGAGCATTCGGGTACCAAACATGGCTGCACTCTACCGCCACTAGAGACCGACCGGTAGGGGAGACTCGACACCGTTTGGCGAACGATCTGGGTCCACGCAGCCGGGTGCGGTCGGCGAAGTTCGCGGACGCCGCCATGAGTTCGGCTCTCGAGACAACATGCCACCAGAGGGCGACGTAGACGCTACATTTCCAACACTCCCCACCATTCTGGCCTTTGCAGAGCACACCGCCTAATCTCGATCATTGGTCGGGCTCGGGCTTGGGGTTTCGATGCGGCTCACTGACGCAACGGCACCCGGAAACGCCCCGCCCACGGCGCGTGCTCCAGCGCTCGTCGAGCTAGAGGCGCAGCGAGACCCGCGCGGCCGCGTCCACGCTCGTGCCAGGGCGTGCCAGAAGGTCGTCGGCGGCCGCGCCGCTAGGGCGTCAAGACGGTGGGCTGGCCGCCGATGCGGCCACGGGTGCGAGCGGATCAGGCCTCGCCCGAACGCGGCCAGCGCCGCGAACACGTGCAGCATCAGCCGCCCGTTCGCGGTCGTGGCGTCGATGGCCGCCGTGACCGACCGGAACCCGATGCCGCGGGCGTCGAGGTCGGCGATCACCGCGACCAGGTGCGCCACGGACCCGCCTGAGGCGGTCCAAGCGCCAGACCACCAGGATGTCCCTGGGGCGGGCGTAGGCCAGCAGCTCGTCCAACGCCGGACGTGACGCCCGCGACCCGGACGCGTGGTCGGTCCGCAGGTACGACACCGCCGGACGGCTCAATACCCGCACCGACCCCACGGGGACCACCACGTACACCTACGACCAGCTCTCGAACGTGCGCTCACGGGTCAACACCGTCGATGGGCAGACCATCGCCTAGACCTACGACAAGGCCGGGCGCCTGGCCTCTACCACCTACTCCGACGGCACCACGACCAACACTTACGACACCGCCGGCGCGCTGGTCGCCATGACCTACCCCGGCCCCGATCAGGTCACCGGCACGACCCGGCACGCCGTCGACGACCACGGCCGCCGCACCGACACCTGGCTGCGGGCCAACGCCGACGCCTCCCGCTGGGCCGCGCACACCCACACCGATTACGACCGGTCCGGGCGACCGACCCGCATCCTGGCCGAACGACGCGACGCCGGCACGGCGAGCGGACCCATCACCACCGTGGTCGCGCTGTGCCCGGGTCTCTCGGCGCGGGCGCACCGTCCAGGACCGACCTACGCTCGACGGGACGGCGCGCCGCCTGCCGCCGCGTCCCCGTCGGAACGAGGTGAACCGATGCCCCGGCGTGACCCCGGACCCAGCGTGAAGGACCCCGAGCTGTACGAGAAGCTGCGCGACGAGGGCAGCAGCAAGGAGAAGGCCGCGCGGATCGCCAACGCCGCCGCGCGCAGCAGCCGCGAGGACGTCGCGGCGAAGGGCGGCCGGTCCGGCTCCTACGAGGACTGGACCGTCGCGGACCTGAGGCGTCGTGCGGCCGAGCTCGACGTCACCGGCCGGTCGACCATGACGAAGGCCGAGCTGGTCGACGCCCTGCGTTCGCACTGAGCCCTGCAGGGGCGCTGAACGCCGACGGCGAACCGTCAGTCGTCGCGGCGGGTCGTCGAGCGGCGGGCCACGAGCGTCGCCAGGCGGCGGGCCTCCTGCTCGGCGCGTGCGCCGTCGGCGCGCTGCACGCCCATGACGGCGAGGGTGTCGCCGTCGGCGAGGTCGAGCTGGACCCACGCGCGGCCCTGACCGAACCGCACCGAGACGATCTGCGCCCACGTCACGTGCCGGGTGACCACGAGGTTGCGCACGCGCAGGCCCGTGGCGTCGGGGACGGCGCTGACCGAGGCCTGCCGCCAGCAGAACCACACGATCAGCGCCCCGAACGCCACGAAACCCGCCTGGTCGAGCGGCCCCAGCCCCGGCATGACGACGACGAGGACACCGGTGAGCACCGCGACGGCGGCCGCCACGCCCAGGGTCACGAACCTCGCCAGGCGCGGCCGGAACGGCGCGTCGAGGCCCGCGGGCCCGTCGCTCGCGGTCCCGCCCGCGGTCACAGCCGGCAGGCGTGGATCGACGTGACGAGGATCGCCCGCGCGCCGACGTCGTACAGGGCGTCCATCACCCGGTTGGTCTGCGCGCGCGGCACCATGGCCCGCACGGCCGCCCACTGCCCGTTGTGCAGCGGCGACACCGTCGGCGACTCCAGTCCCGGCGTGATCGCCACGGCCTGGTCGACGAGCTCCAGCGGCACGTCGTAGTCCATGAGGACGTACTCGCGGGCCGTCAGCACGCCCTGCAGGCGCCGCGTCAGCACGTCCAGGCCCGCGGGGGCGTCGACGTCCGCCCGACGCGCCAGCACGGCCTCCGAGCGCAGGATCGGCTCGCCGAAGACCTCCAGGCCCGCGGCCCGCAGCGTCGACCCGGTCTCGACGACGTCGGCGATCACGTCGGCCACACCGAGGCGGATCGCGGACTCCACCGCGCCGTCCAGCCGGACGACGGATGCGGGCTCGACGCCGCGCTCGCGCAGGTGCGCCGCGACGAGCTCGGGGTACGAGGTCGCCACGCGCAGACCGGCGACGTCGCGGGCGTCGTGCAGCTGCCCCGCGGTCGCGGCGAACCGGAACGTCGACCGGGCGAAGCCCAGCGGCAGGTGCTCGACCGCCGCGGACGCGGAGTCGATGAGCAGGTCGCGGCCGGTGATCCCGACGTCGACCGTGCCGGCGCCGACGTACACGGCGACGTCACGCGGACGCAGGAAGAAGAACTCCACGTCGTTGTCGGGGTCGGGCAGCACGAGCTCGCGGGAGTCGCGGCGCTGGCGGTAGCCCGCCTCGCGCAGCATCTCGACGGCGGGCTCGCTCAGCGAGCCCTTGTTGGGGACGGCGATCCTCAGCACGGTGTCCTCGGGGGTACGGGAAGGGACGTCAGGGGGACGGTCGGGGCGCGCGCGGGGTGCTCGGGGCAGCGGCGCTCACAGGTGCTTGTACACGTCCTGCAGCGTCAGCCCGCGCGCGAGCATCAGCACCTGCAGGTGGTACAGCAGCTGGGAGATCTCCTCGGCGGCACGCTCGTCGGACTCGTGCTCGGCGGCCATCCACACCTCGGCGGCCTCCTCGACGATCTTCTTGCCGATGGCATGGACGCCCGCGTCCAGCTCCGCGACGGTGCCGGACCCCGCGGGGCGGGTCGCGGCCTTCTCGGCGAGCTCGGCGTACAGGTCCTCGAACGACTTCACGCGCCGACTCTAGACGCCCGCGGGGCCCGCACCGACTCAGCGTCCGTCGACCGGCTCCAGCACCCGCACCGCGAGCGCCGTCGCGACCGCGGCCTGCGCGGCCTCGTAGCCCTTGTCCTCGTGCGAGCCGGGCAGGCCGGCGCGGTCGAGGGCCTGGGCCTCGTCGTCGCAGGTGAGCAGGCCGAAGCCGACGGGGACGCCGGTGTGCACGGACACGTCGGTCAGCCCGGTGGTGGCCGCGGAGCACACGTAGTCGAAGTGCGGGGTGCCGCCGCGGATGACGACGCCGAGGGCGACGACGGCGTCGACGTCCGCGTCGGCGGCGTGCCGGGCCACCACGGGCAGCTCGAACGAGCCGGGCACGCGCACGACCGTGACGTCGTCGACGTGCGCGTCGGCCAGGGCCCGGCGGGCGCCGTCGAGGAGACCGTCCATGACGGTGGTGTGCCAGGAGGCGGCGACGACGACGACCTTCAGGCCGCTGCCGTCCAGGGTGAGGGTGGGTGCTCCGGCGCCGCTCATGCGGACTCCTCGGTGTGCTCGACGGTGGTGGGCTGGACGGGGGCGTGCTGGACGTGGTCCGCGGTGTCGACGCCGGCCGGGACCGGTGCGGCCTCGACGGGCGGGACGTGGATGGGCGCGGCCTCGGCCTGCTCGGGCAGGTGCAGCAGGTGGCCCATGGCGGTGGCCTTGGTGCGCAGGTACGCCGCGTTGTGCGGGGTGCGGCCGACCTCCAGGCCCCGGACCTGGACGACGTCGATGCCGTGCGCGCGCAGCCCCGCGACCTTGGCGGGGTTGTTCGTCAGCAGGCGGACGCGGGCGACGCCCAGGTCGGCGAGGATCGCCGCGGCGGCGCCGTACTCGCGCCGGTCGGCGGGCCAGCCGAGGTCGAGGTTGGCCTCGACGGTGTCGCGTCCGGCGTCCTGCAGGGCGTAGGCGGCGACCTTGGCGAGCAGGCCGATGCCGCGGCCCTCGTGCCCGCGCAGGTACACCACGGCGCCGCCCTCGGCGGCGGCCAGCGCCAGGGCGGCGTCGAGCTGGGGGCCGCAGTCGCAGCGGGCCGAGCCGAACGCGTCGCCGGTCAGGCACTCGGAGTGCACGCGCACCACGGGGGTCGCGGACAGGCCGGTGGACGGGACGAGGGCGACGTGCTCGTCGCCGGTGCGCAGGTCGCGGTACCCGTGCAGGCGGAAGTCGCCGTGCCGGGTGGGCAGGTGCGCGGTGTGGGTGGCGTGCACGCGCGGGGCGAGGGCGTCGGTGCGGACCGGTGCGGGCTCGGGCGCGTCGTCGTGCGCGAGGCGCCAGGCGCGCAGCTCGGCGATCGTCAGGAGCACCAGGCCGTCGGCCTGCGCGAGCGCGGACGCCTCGGGCAGGCGGACCATCGTGCCGTCGTCGTTGACGAGCTCGGCGATCGCGCCGACGGGCTCGAGGCCGGCCAGCCGGCACAGGTCGACGGCGGCCTCGGTGTGCCCGGCGCGGTGCAGGACGCCGCCGGGCACGGCGCGCAGCGGCAGGACGTGGCCGGGCCGCACGAGGTCCTCGTGGCCCGACGCGGGGTCGGCCAGGACGCGCAGGGTGCGGGCCCGGTCGGCGGCGGAGATGCCGGTGGTCACGCCCGTGGCGGCGTCGACCGTGACGGTGTAGGCGGTGCGTCGCGGGTCCTGGCTGTGCGGGACCATCAGCGGCAGGTCCAGGGCGTCGGCCCGCTCGGCGGGCATGGGGGCGCACAGGTACCCCGAGGAGTGCCGGATGGTCCAGGCCACCCACTCGGTCGTCGCGGACTGCGCGGCCAGGACGACGTCGGCCTCGTTCTCCCGGTCCGGGGAGTCCGCGACGAGCACGGGGCGGCCGGCGCGCAGCGCGGCGAGCGCGTCCTCGACGGTGCCGAGCACCACGTCCGACGGCCCCCCGGTGGTGCCTGTGGTGGTCGCTGCCGTGGTGGACGTGGTGCCCGCCGCGTCGGTGGTGGGGGCGTCGGCGCTCATCGCGCACCCGCCGTGGCGAGCAGCCGCTCGGTGTACTTGGCCAGCACGTCGACCTCCAGGTTGACGGGGTCGCCCACGGCGAGCGTCCCGAGGGTCGTCGCGCTCAGCGTGGTGGGGATCAGGGAGACGCCGAACACGTCGTCGCCGACGTGCGTGACCGTCAGGGACACGCCCTGGACGGTGATGGAGCCCTTCTCGGCGACGTACCGGGCCAGGGCGGGGTCGAGCGTGACCTGCACGTCGTCCCAGCGGGGCCCGGCCGCGCGCGAGGCGATCGTGCCGACGCCGTCGACGTGGCCCTGGACGACGTGCCCGCCGTACCGCCCGCCGACGGGCAGGGCCCGCTCGAGGTTGACGCGGTCGCCCGGGGTCAGACCGCCGAGGGCGGTGCGCCGCAGCGTCTCGGGCATGACGTCGACGACGAACACGCCGTCGCCGGGCAGCTCGACGACCGTCAGGCACACGCCGGACACGGCGATGGAGTCGCCGTGGCGGGCGTCGGACGTGACGAGGGGGCCGCGCACGTGCAGGCGTGCGTCGACCTGGTCGTCGTCGCCGGGCACGACCGCGACGACCGTGCCGATCTCTTCGACGATGCCGGTGAACATCAGACCTCCTGGGGTCCGGGCGTGGGGGTGGGTGCGGGGGCCGCGGGCGGGACGGGCGTCGCGACGACGAGCACGTCGGGGCCCAGCGGCAGGACCTGGGTGGGGGTCAGGCGCAGCGCGTCGCCGATCGACGTGACGCCGAGGTCGGCGAGCGCGGCCGGGCCGGCGCCGAGCAGGACGGGGGCGACGTAGGCGTGCACCTCGTCGACCAGCCCGGCGCGCAGGAACGCGGCGGCGAGCGTGGGCCCGCCCTCGACGAGGACGTGCCGCACCTCCCGCTCCGTGAGCGCGGCCAGGACGACGGCCGGGTCGTGGGTCCGGACGTGGAGCAGGTCGCCGCCGGGGCCGTGCAGCCGGGCGCCGGCCGGGACGTCACGGTGGCCGACGACGACCCGCAGGGGCTGGTGCTCGACGAGCCCGCCGTCGCTCGTGCGCGCCGTCAGGGACGGGTCGTCCGTCAGCGCGGTGCCCGTGCCGACGACGATCGCGTCGACCTGCGCGCGCAGCCCGTGGGCGTGCCGGCGGGCGACGTCGGACGTGATCCACCGGCTCGTGCCGTCGGCGGCGGCCACACGCCCGTCCAGCGACGTCGCGGTCTTCAGCGTGACGAAGGGACGCCCGCGCCGGACCGCCGGCAGCCAGGCCCCGAGCAGCCGGGCACCGTCCTCCGCGAGGACGCCGGTGACGACGTCGACGCCCGCCGCGCGCAGGCGCCCCGCACCGCCCGCGGCGACAGGGTTGGGGTCCTGCACGCCGACGACGACGCGTGCGACGCCCGCGTCGAGGAGAGCCACCGAGCACGGGCCGGTGCGGCCCGTGTGGTCGCAGGGCTCGAGCGTGACCACCGCGGTGGCGCCGTGCACGTCGTGGCCCTGCGCGGCCGCGTCCGCGAGCGCGGCGACCTCCGCGTGCGGGGTGCCGGCGCCACGGTGCCAGCCCTCCCCCAGCACGGTGCCTTCGGGGTGCAGCAGCACGCAGCCGACCTGGGGGTTCACGCCCCGGGGGCCGCGGGCGGCCAGGCCGAGGGCGCGGTGCATCGCAGCCGTCTCGACCGGGGTGGCGGTCGGGGCCGGGCCGTCGGCGGGGCGCGGGCCGGGCGGCGTCGTGGTCGCCGGTGCCGTCGGCGTGGTGCTCATCGTGCGTCCTCCTCCGGGGCCGTCAGGGCGCTCCGGGGTCGGACGGGTCGGGCACGCCGAACCGTCGCGGCGCACCCCAGGGGTACGCCGCCACGTGTCTCCTCCCATCCGGACTGTCACCGTCGGTCCCGGAGTTCCACCAGGTCAACCGCTCGGCCCTGGCGGGCCTCACGGGTCGCGGACTGTCACCGCCGGCTCGGAATTGCACCGACCCCGGAGCACGTGTGTGCTGCTTGCTGCGCCAACGATGATGCCACAGCGGGCATTCCCGACCGGCACGACCGGTCGGGTCAGGCGTCGAGCGGCGGGTGCGCGGCGAGGTCGCGCAGGGCGGCGATCTCGGCGGCGACGTCGTCGGCCCCGTACACGGCGGACCCGGCGACGAACACGTCGGCCCCGGCGCGGGCGATGCGGGCGATCGTGGCGCGCGAGACGCCGCCGTCGACCTGGATGCGGGTCCCGGTGCCGGCGCGGTCGACCGCGGCGCGGGCCCGACGGACCTTGGGCAGGGTGCCCTCGATGAACGCCTGCCCGCCGAACCCGGGCTCGACCGTCATGACGAGGATCATGTCGATCTCGTCCAGGAGGTCGAGGAACGGCTCCACGGAGGTCGCGGGGCGCACCGCGACGGCGGCGCGCACACCCCCGGCGCGCAGCTCGCGGGCCAGGCGAACGGGCGCCTGCGTGGCCTCGGCGTGGAACGTGACGGACGCGGCGCCGGCCTCGGCGTACGCGGGGGCCCAGCGGTCGGCGTCCTCGACCATGAGGTGCACGTCCAGCGGGACGGGGCTGACCTCGGCGATGCGCCGCACCACGGGCAGGCCGAGGGTCAGGTTCGGCACGAAGTGCTGGTCCATGACGTCGACGTGCACGTGGTCCGCCGTGGCGATCGCGGCCAGGTCGCGCTCGAGGTTGGCGAAGTCGGCGGACAGGATGCTGGGGTTGATCTGCGGTCGCACGGGACCACGCTACCGACCCGGCCGGCGGGCGGCCGGGTCGGCGGGCGGCCGGGTCGGCGGGCGGCCGGGTCGGCGGGCGGCCGGGTCGGCGGGCGGCGTCACAGGCGGCGCAGCAGGGACAGGTGCATCGCGTCGGTGCCGTGCACGTGGGGCCACAGCTGGACGTCGCGGCGGTCCCCCGCGGGGGCGGTCGCCGCCCACGCCGGCGCGACGCCCGCGACGACGGCGCCGGCGTCGAGGACCTCGACCTGCGTCCCCGCGCGAGCGGCCGCGCGGACCGCGTCGGTGACGACCAGGCGCGTCTCGGCCTGGTGCGGGGAGCACGTGACGTAGGCCACGACCCCGCCGGGTCGGACCGCGGCCAGCGCGGACGCGAGGAGCTCGCGCTGCAGGCGGGTCAGCTGCGCCAGGTCCGCCGGCGTGCGCCGCCACCGCGACTCCGGGCGTCGGCGCAGCGCGCCCAGGCCGGTGCAGGGGGCGTCGAGGAGCACCCGGTCGTACGACGCGGGCTCCAGGTCGCCGACCTCGCGCCCGTCGGCGGTGCGGACGTCCTCGACGGCGTCGGCGGGCACAGCGCGCAGCGACTGGCGGACCAGGCGGGTCCGGTGCGGCTGCACCTCGGTGGCGACCAGGCGCGCACCGCGGTCGGCCGCGAGCGCGGCCAGCAGCGCGGCCTTGCCGCCGGGTCCGGCGCACAGGTCGAGCCAGCGGGCGTCCGGGCCGTCGAGCGGGGCCGCGGCCAGGGCGAGCGTCACCAGCTGGGAGCCCTCGTCCTGGACGCCGGCGGCACCGTCGCGCACGGCGGGCAGCGCGGCGGGGTCGCCGCCGGGCAGCACCACGGCCGTGGGGGTGAGCGTGCCGGGCTCGGCGTCGGGGCCGGCCTGCGCGGCGAGGACGTCGCGGTCGACCAGGCCGGGGCGCGCCACGAGCGTGACGCGGGGCGGGGCGTTGTCCGCGTCGAGCAGGGCGCCCACCTCGTCGGCGGCACGGCCGGAGCCGACGAGCGCCTCGCGCAGCGCCCGGACCACCCACGCCGGGTGGGAGCCGACGACCGCGAGCCGGGCGACGGCGTCCGTGCCGTCGGGGTCGGCAGCGGTGCCGATCGCGTCGAGCCAGGCGTCGAGGGTGCGCTCGGACACGCGGCGCAGCACCGCGTTGACGAACTGCGCCGCGCCGGCACCGACGCGGTCCCGGGCCAGGCCGACGGTCTCGGCGACGGCCGCGTGCGCGGGGACGCGCATGCCGAGCAGCTGGTGCGCGCCCAGGCGGAGCACGTCCAGCACCGGCGGGTCGACCTGGTCGAGCGGGCGGGACGACGCGATCGCCAGGACCGCGTCGTAGCGGCCGCGCAGGCGCAGCGTGCCGTACGCGAGCTCGGTCGCGAACCCGGCGTCCCGGCCGCTGACGCCCCGCTCGCGGAGCATCGGGGGGAGCACGAGGTTCGCGTACGCGTCGGAGCCCTCGACGGCGCGCAACGTGTCGTAGGCGGCGGTGCGCGCGGCGTCGCCCGTGCGGGCGCGCTGCCCCGGGGCGGCCGACGTGCGCCCGGCCCGGCCCTGCGCGCGGGCGGCACCGCGCTGGCGGCCCGCCGCGTCACGGCGTGCGTCGGCGGCGTCGCCGCGGGGACGGTCTCCCCCGCCGGTCCGGCCCGCAGCGGAGCGCGCGCCGGCCGGGCGTCCGCCACGCGAGCCCCGCCCGCCGGCGCCCGCGCGTCCGCCGCCCTGCGGGGCGTCCTGGCCGCTCACCGCTGCACCGGCGTCGTCGCACCGAGGACCGTGCCGTCGTCGAGGCGGGCCCCGCGCGCCCAGTCGGCGGCGGCCATCGCGCGCTTGCCGGGGGGCGTGACCTCGCCCAGCCGCACCGCCCCGGAGGCCGTGCCGACCAGCACCTCGGACTTCCCCGCGCGCAGCCGCCCCGGGGGCAGGTCCGTGACCTCGGGCACGGGTGTGACGGGGCCGAGACCCAGCCGCGAGCCGTCCGGGAGCGTCGTCCACGCACCGGGTGCGGGCGTCACGCCGCGCACGCGGCGGTCCACCGCGAGGGACGGGTGGTCCCAGCGCACGCGCGCGTCCTCGACGGTGAGCTTGGGGGCGTGCGAGACGCCCTCGTCGGGCTGGGCCACGGGGGCGAGGAGGCCGTCCTCGAGGGCGTCGAGGGTGCGCACGAGCAGCTCGGCGCCGACGACCGCGAGACGGTCCAGCAGGGTGCCGGCCGTGTCGCGGGGGCGGACCGTCTCGGTCAGGGTGCCCAGCACCGGACCGGTGTCCAGGCCCGCCTCGAGCCGGAACGTGGACGCGCCCGTGACCTCGTCGCCCGCCATGACCGCGTGCTGCACGGGAGCGGCGCCGCGCCACGCCGGCAGCAGCGAGAAGTGCAGGTTCACCCACCCGTGGGCGGGCACGTCGAGCAGCGCGGGCGGCACGAGCACCCCGTACGCCACGACCGGTGCGGCGTCCACGCCCAGCGCCGCGACCTGCGCCTGCACCTCGGGGTCGCGCAGCGTCGTCGGCGTCAGGACCGGCAGGCCGTGCTCGCGGGCCACCGCGGCGACCGGGGAGGGCGCGAGCGTGCGGCCACGGCCCGCACGGGCGTCCGGGCGGGTGAGGACGGCCACCACCTCGTGCCGGGACGCCAGCAGGGCGTCGAGGGAGGGGACGGCGACCGCGGGGCTCCCCGCGAACAGCAGACGCATGGGCCCGATCCTAGGTGCGTCGACGGTGACGGCCGTCCTCCCGCAGCCGTCAGAGCAGGTCGACGGGGTCGACGTGGACGCGCACGGTGCCGCCCTCGCGGCGCGCGGACCGCACCGCCGCCGACGCCGCCACGGCACGCGTCAGGGCCCGCCCGCCCGCGAGCGGCGCCCGCAGGAGCGTGCGCACGGGGCGCTCGAGCACGTCCTCGTCCCCGGTCAGGGCGACCGGGCCGAGCACCTCCACCGGGACGGGTGCCGCGGACGGCTCGGCCAGCGACGCCACCACCCGGTCGACGACCGCCTGGACCGCGTCGCGGGGCCCCGTCAGGGCCACGACGCGCGCCGTCGGCGGCAGGTGCAGCTCGGCACGCTCCGCCAGCTCCCGGGACGCCAGGCCCGCGGCGTCCCACCGCACGAGGGCCTGCGTCGGCCGGGGCGCGCCGTCACCGACGACAAGGACCTCCCCGCCGTCGGACGCCGCGCGCACCAGGGCCGCCGCGGCCAGCCAGCGGCGCAGCGCCTGCGACTCCGCCCCCAGCCACGCGCCCGCGGTCGCGGTCGCCGCGTCGAGCAGCACCGCGGCCGCGTACCCGCCGGGGGCCACCGGCTCGGCGCCGGGCGTCGCCACGACGAGCGCGGGCGTGCCCGGGACGTCGGCGAGCACCCCGCCGGCGGCACGCGCGCCGGAGACCCGCACCGTCGCACCGGGGAACGCCCGCCCCAGCTCCTCGGCGGTGCGCTCCGAGCCCACCCGCACCGACCGCAGCTGCGCACCGCCGCACTCGTCGCACCGCCAGTCCCCCGCCGTGCGCCCGCACCAGCGGCACGTCGGCACCCCGTCGGCCCGGTCCAGGCCCAGCGGCCCGTGGCAGGCGCCGCAGCGCGCGGCGGCCCGGCACCGCCCGCAGGCCACGACCGGCACGTACCCGGCCCGGGGCACCTGCACGAGCACCGGCCCGCGCGTGAGCCCGTCGCGGACCGCCCGCCACGCCGGCGACGGCAGCCGGGCCGCGGCACCGGCACCCTCCCGGGCCAGCTCGACCGACGTCAGGGCCCGCACCCGCGGCGTCCGCGCACGCACCACGGCCCGGTCCGCGGCGACCTCGTGCGCCCAGCCCCGCTCGACGAGCTGCTGGGCCTCGACGGTCCGGGTGTGCCCGCCCACGAGCAGGGCCGCCCGCTCCAGGTCGGAGCGCAGCGCGAGGACCTCGCGCACGTGCGGGTACGGCGCCCGCGGCTCGGCGTGCAGCGGGTCGCCGTCGTCCCAGCACACCACCAGGCCCAGGTCCGCCACGGGGGCGAACGCCGACGCCCGGGTGCCGACCACCACGCGCGCGGAGCCGCGCAGGGCCGCCAGGAACGCTCGGTACCGGGTCGCCGCACCGTCGTCCGCGACCAGCCGGGCCACCGGGCCCGCGCCGCGCACACCGGTCGGCAGGCCCACGCGCTCCAGGGCCGCGCACACGCGGGTCACGTCCCGGGCGTCGGGGACCACGACGAGCGCGCCGCGCCCGCCCAGCACGCACGCCGCGACGGCCTGCGCGACCGCGGCCGTCCAGCCCGTCGCGTCGTCGCCGGGCAGGGCCGTCCACACCGCGCGCGGTGCACCACCGGCCAGCAGGTGCTGGCAGAACGCCGCACCGCCGCGGTACGCGGCCCACGCCTGCGCACCCGGGTCGGGCGGCGGCGGGGCCGGCTCCTGCGCGGGCTCGGCCTCCACGCGGGCGTGCCGCGGGGGCACGGCCAGGCGCAGCACGTCGGCGAGCGTGCCGGCCCACCGGTCGGCGACGGCCCGCGCCAGCCGCAGGACCGCCGGCGACAGCACGGGCTCGGCCGACACCACGCGGCGCAGCGGCAGCAGGCGACCCTCGTGGTCGGCCTCGGCGACACGCTCCAGCACCCACCCGTCGACGTCCTGGCCCGCGAACCGCACCTTCACCCGGGCACCGGGCACCGCGTCGTCCGACGCGTCGGCGGGCACCAGGTACTCGAAGACGCGGTCCAGGTGCGGCGGCGACAGGTCCACGCAGACGCGCGCGACCGGCAGCTCGGTGGCGACCGGGACCCCGCCCTCGGCGCGACGCGGTCGCCGCCGGGCGCGCGCCGGCGAGGCGAGCTCCAGGCCGAGGTCGGGCTGCAGCGGACCGTCCACGCCGGCGTCCGCGGCGCGGCCCGCCGGACCGGTGGCGCTCAGCCGACGGCCGCGAGCAGCGCGGCCGTGCGGTCGGTGCGCTCCCAGGTGAACCCGGGCAGCTCCCGGCCGAAGTGCCCGTACGCGGCCGTGCGCCGGTACACCGGGCGCAGCAGGTCCAGGTCCCGCACGATCGCGGCCGGGCGCAGGTCGAACACCTCGCGGATCGCCGCGGTCAGCCGCTCCTGCGGCACGGTGCTCGTGCCGAACGTCTCGACGTACAGGCCCACGGGGTGCGCCTTGCCGATCGCGTACGCGACCTGCACCTCGCAGCGGCGGGCCAGGCCCGCGGCAACGACGTTCTTGGCCACCCAGCGCATCGCGTACGCCGCGGACCGGTCCACCTTCGACGGGTCCTTGCCGGAGAACGCCCCGCCACCGTGCCGGGCCATGCCGCCGTACGTGTCGACGATGATCTTGCGGCCCGTCAGCCCCGCGTCGCCCTGCGGGCCGCCGATGACGAACTGGCCGGTGGGGTTGACCAGCAGGCGGTGCGACGCGGTGTCGAGGTCGAGGCCCTCGAGCACCGGGGCCACGACGTGCTCGGCCACCAGGCGCTCCAGGTCGCGCGACGACAGGTCGGGCTCGTGCTGGGAGGACACCACGACGGTGTCCAGGCCCACCGGGCGGTCGCCGTCGTACGCGATCGTCACCTGGGTCTTGCCGTCGGGCCGCAGACCGGCGACGGAGCCGTCCTTGCGCACCTGGGCCAGGCGCTCGGCCAGCCGGTGCGCGAGCCACACCGGCAGCGGCATGAGGGTGGGCGTGTCGTCGGTCGCGTACCCGAACATCAGGCCCTGGTCGCCGGCGCCCTGCAGGTCCAGCGGGTCCATGCCGGACGCGTCGTCGCGCACCTCGATGGCCTTGTCGACGCCCGCGGCGATGTCGGGCGACTGCGCGCCGATCGAGACCGACACGCCGCACGAGTCACCGTCGAACCCGATGTGCGACGAGGTGTACCCGATGCCGCGCACGACCTCGCGGACGATCTGCGGGATCTCGACGTACGCGCTGGTCGTGACCTCGCCGGCGACGTGCACGAGGCCCGTCGTCACCATCGTCTCGACCGCGACGCGCGCGGCGGGGTCCTGCTCGAGGATCGCGTCGAGGATCGCGTCGGAGATCTGGTCGCAGATCTTGTCGGGGTGACCCTCGGTGACCGACTCCGACGTGAACAGGCGCGACGACGCATCACTCATGGGCCGCAGCGTACCGGGGTCAGGACGGGCCGTCCGCACCGTGCCCGTCGGACGACCCACCCGCCGGGCGGTCGTGCACGACGTCCGCGGCGGGAGCGCGGCCGACGAGGTCGCGCACCGCGTCCCAGACCACGCCGGCGACCGCGTCCTTGGTGCCCGCACCCGTCGTGACGGTCCGGCCCTCGCGGTCGAGGACGGTGATGTCGTTCGTCGTGGTACCGAAGCCCAGGCCCGCGCCCACGGCGTTCACGACGAGCAGGTCGGCGCCCTTGCGCCGGGCCTTCGCGCGACCGTGGTCGAGCACGTCGCCGTCGCCGTCGCCGGTCTCGGCGGCGAACCCGACGACCGTCTGCCCGGCACGCGGCGGGTCGGTCACCAGCTCGCGCAGCACGTCGGTCGTCTCGACCAGGTGCAGCACCGGCGGCTGGCCGGACTTCTTCATCTTCGCCGGCGCGGTGCTCGCCGGCGAGTAGTCGGCGACCGCGGCGGCCATCACCACGACGTCGGCGTCCTTCGCCGCGGCGCGGACCGCCGCGCGCAGCTGCTCGCCGGTCTCGACCTCGACCACCTCGACGGTCGCACCGGCGCGTGCGAGCACGTCCGCGGCGACGTTGGCGGCGACGAGCGTCACCCGGGCCCCGCGGCGCGCGGCGACGGCGGCCAGCGCGACGCCCTGCCGGCCCGAGGACCGGTTGCCGAGGAAGCGCACGGGGTCCAGCGGCTCGCGCGTGCCGCCGGCCGACACCACGACGCGCGCCCCGGCGAGGTCCTGCGCGACGGCCGGCGGGGCGACGAGCGCCAGGGCCGCCGCGGCGATCTCCTCCGGCTCCGGCAGCCGCCCGGGCCCGGTGTCCGCACCGGTGAGCCGGCCCGACGCGGGCTCGAGCACGTGCACGCCGCGCGCGCGCAGCGTCGCCACGTTCGCGACCGTGGCCGGGTGCTCCCACATCTCGGTGTGCATCGCGGGGGCCAGCAGCACGGGGCACCGCGCCACCAGCAGCGTCGCGGTGAGCAGGTCGTCGGCCCGGCCCGCGGCCGCACGAGCCATCAGGTCGGCGGTCGCGGGTGCCACGACCACCAGGTCGGCGGACTTGCCGACCGCCACGTGCGCGACCTGGTCGACGTCCTCGAAGACGTCGGTCGTCACCGGCTGCCCCGAGAGGGCCTCCCAGGTCGCCCGGCCCACGAACTCCAGCGACGCCCGGGTCGGCACGACGCGCACGTCGTGGCCCTGCTCACGCAGCAGCCGCAGCAGCAGGACCGCCTTGTAGGCGGCGATCCCGCCGGCGACACCGAGGACGACGCGCATGACGGGTGGGTCAGGCCTCGGCCGTCGCCTCGGACGTCAGCAGCCCGCCGTCGATCTCGCGCATCGCGATGGACAGCGGCTTCTCCTGCGGGCGGGTCTCGACGAGCGGCCCGACGTACTCGAGCAGGCCCTCGTTGAGCTGGGCGTAGTACGCGTTGATCTGACGGGCACGCATCGCCGAGAAGAGCACGAGCGCGTACTTGGAGTCCGCGCGGGCGAGCAGGCGGTCGATCGGCGGGTCGGTGATGCCCGTGGGGGCGGCGACGGTTCCGGACACGGAGGTCTCCCGTTCTGGAGAGGGCGATGGTCTGCGGTGCGCGCCCGGTCCGCCGCGCTCACGCGCCGCGCCGGTCGCACAGGTCGGGACAGTCTAGCCCTCGCTCGGGGCCAGCCCCATGAGGCCGACGAGCTCGTCGGTCGCCCGGTGCACGTCGTCGTTGACGACCACGTGGTCGAACTCGGGCTCCGCGGCCATCTCCACACGGGCCGACGCGAGCCGCCGCTCCCGCTCCTCGGGCCCCTCCGTGCCGCGCCCGACGAGGCGTCGGACCAGCTCGTCCCACGTCGGCGGGGCGAGGAAGACGAACCGCGCCTCGGGCATCGACGCGCGCACCTGACGCGCGCCCTGCAGGTCGATCTCCAGCAGCGCGGGCTCCCCCGCGGCGAGCCGCTCCAGGACCGGGCCGCGCGGGGTGCCGTACCGGTTGCGACCGTGCACGACGGCCCACTCCAGCAGCTCGCCGGCCGCGACCATCTCCTCGAAGCGCTCGGTCGACACGAAGTGGTAGTGCACGCCGTCGACCTCGCCCGGGCGGGGGTCGCGGGTCGTCATCGACACCGAGAGCCACACCTGCGGGTACCGGGCGCGGATGTCCGCGGACACGGTCCCCTTGCCGACGGCGGTGGGTCCGGCGAGCACGGTCAGACGTGCCGGCTGCGTCGTCATGGGGGTGGAGCGCTCCTCGACAAGCGGGACGCCGGGCCGGACGGCGCGCGGCGTGACGGCGTCCCGCCGCCGACCTGCGACCAGGCCGGGACGGGACGCCGAAGGGGGCAGGCTACCGTCTCAGCCGAACCGGTCGACGAGCGCCTTGACCTGGTGGGGTCCCAGCCCGCGCACACGGCGGGTCTCGGAGATCCCGATCTCGGACATGATCGCGCGGGCCTTGACCTTGCCCACGCCCGGCAGGGACTCCAGCAGGGCCGCGACCTTGAGCTTGCCGATCGTCTCGTCCTTCTGGCCCTGCTCGATGACCTCCGAGAGCGAACCCTGGGAGTACTTGAGGCGATTCTTCACCTCGGCACGGGCCTGCCGGGCTGCGGCGGCCTTCTCGAGCGCTGCTGCGCGCTGTTCTGGAGTCAGCGGAGGAAGAGCCACGCGCGGTCACCTTCTCGTCGTTGGTCCGGGATCCTCGTCGGAATGCGCGGGATCGTGTTCCGAAACTAGCGAGGCGGCACGTCCACGGCAACGCGGGGCGCGCCGCGTGTCGCGCGCACGACCTGCGGCGACGCCTCGCAGGGGCCCCGCCGGGGCACGCCGTGGGCCCCGCCGGGCGTGCGCGCAGGCCCCAGGGGCGCCGCTGCCACGATTCAGCACGGTGCACCGGGGCGCGGACGGGCACGCCGGGTGAATCCTGCGCACCCGGCGTGCCCGCCACCCCCGAGACGCCTCAGCCGAGGGCCGCCGCCGCCTCGTCCGCCGCCCGGCGGGCCGCCGCCCGCAGCGCGCCGACGTCCGGTCCCGCCCCGAGGACGCCGCGCGACGACGACGCCAGCACGTGCCCGCGCGCCCGGCCGAACACCGCCCGCAGCTCCGCCGCACCCGCCCCCTGGGCCCCCACGCCAGGCGCCAGGAACGGTCCGCGGACGGCCTCCAGGTCGACGCCCGCCTCCGCGGCGGCGTCGCCGACCGTCGCACCCACGACGAGACCCACCGACCCCTGCGGGTCGGCGCCCGCGTTCAGCCCGGCCGCCCAGGCCGCGACCTGCGCCGCCACGCTGACCCCGTCCGCCGAGCGCGCGTGCTGCACGCTGCGCCCCTCCGGGTTCGACGTCAGGCACAGGGCGAAGAGCCCGCGGCCCGTGGCGAGCGCCGCCTGCGCGGCCGGCGTCAACGACCCGACGCCCAGGTACGGCGACACCGTCAGCGCGTCGCCGGCCAGCGGCGAGCCGTCGCGCAGGAAGGCGTCGGCGTAGCCGCCCATCGTCGAGCCGATGTCTCCGCGCTTGGCGTCCACGACGACGAGCGTCCCGGTCTCGCGCCCGGCTGCCACGACCTCCTCGAGGACGGCCACCCCCGCCGCCCCGTGCCGCTCGAAGAACGCCGCCTGCGGCTTGACCGCCGCGACCCGCCCGGCGACCGCGTCGAGCACCGTCAGCGCGAACGTGCGCAGCCCCGCGGCGGCGTCGGTCAGCCCCCACGCCGCGAGCAGCGAGGCGTGCGGGTCGATGCCGACGCACAGGGGCCCGTGCGCGGCCGCGGCAGCGGCCAGGCGGGCACCGAACGGTGCACGCACCGGCCCGACCTGCCCCGCGACGACGTCCGGCCCAGCGACGGAGCCCGACCCCGGGGTGCCGTCCGGCCCCGGCGTGCCGCCCGGCGTCGCGCTCACGCGGACGCCGCCGTGCGCGCCGCCCGCCGCACGTCCGCCGCCGCGCCGTGCTCCTGCAGGCTCGTCACCCGGTAGGGGCCGGCCTGCCGGGCCTCGATCGCCTGCACCGCCGCCCCGAGCTGCTGCACGGTCGTGACGATCGCCTTGTCCGCGGCCGTCGTCGCCGCCCGGATCTCGTACCCGTCGGCCCGGGCGCCCTGGCCGGACGGGGTGTTGACGACCATGTCGACCGCGCCGTCGGTGATGAGGTCGACGATCGTCGGCTCCCCCGCCGCCCCGCGTCCGGCGGAGTGCTTGCGCACCACGCGCGAGGTGATGCCGCTGCGCCGCAGCACGGCCGCGGTCCCCTCGGTCGCGAGGATCTCGAACCCGAGCTCGACCAGCCGCTTCACCGGGAAGACGATCGAGCGCTTGTCGCGGTCGGCGACGGAGATGAAGACCGTGCCGGACGTGGGCAGGCCGCCGAACGACGCGTCCTGGGACTTCGCGAACGCCGTCGGGAAGTCCACGTCGAAGCCCATGACCTCACCGGTCGAGCGCATCTCCGGCCCGAGCACCGTGTCGACGACCACGCCCTCGCGGGTGCGGAACCGCTTGAACGGCAGCACGGCCTCCTTGACGGCGATCGGCGCGTCGAGGTCCAGCACCGACGCGTCGGTGGCCGGCAGCACGCCCTCGGCCCGCAGCTCCGCGATCGTGCGTCCCGCCATGACGAGGGCCGCGGCCTTGGCCAGCGAGACCCCGGTCGCCTTGGACACGAAGGGTGCCGTGCGCGACGCGCGGGGGTTGGCCTCCAGCACGTAGAGCACGTCGGACACCAGGGCGAACTGGATGTTCAGCAGCCCCCGCACGCCCACTCCGCGGGCGATCGCCTCGGTGGAGACGCGGATCCGCTCGAGCTCCGCCGTCGACAGCGTCACCGGCGGGAGCGCGCACGCCGAGTCGCCGGAGTGGATCCCGGCCTCCTCGATGTGCTCCATCACGCCGCCGAGGAACAGCTCGGTGCCGTCGAACAGCGCGTCGACGTCGATCTCGATCGCGTCGTCGAGGAACCGGTCGATGAGCAGCGGCGGGAGGGTGCCCGCGCGCGGTCCGCCGACGGCCTCGACGAGCGCGCGCTGCACGTACTCGGTGAGCTGGGCCTCGTCGTAGACGATCTCCATGCCGCGCCCGCCGAGCACGTAGGAGGGCCGCACCAGGACGGGGAACCCGATCCGCCGGGCGGTCTCGCGGGCCCCCTCGAGCGTGGTGGCGGTGCCGAACGCCGGGGCGGGCAGGCCCGCGGCCTCGAGCACCCTGCCGAACTCGCCGCGGTCCTCCGCGGCGTCGATCGCCTCCGGGGACGTGCCGAGGATCGGCAGGCCTGCGTCGGCCAGCCGCTGCGCGAGCGACAGGGGCGTCTGCCCGCCGAGCGTGACGATCAGCCCCTCGACGGGCCCGGCGCGCAGCTCGGCCTCGTACACCTCGAGGACGTCCTCGAAGGTCAGGGGCTCGAAGTACAGGCGGTCGGCCGTGTCGTAGTCGGTCGAGACGGTCTCGGGGTTGCAGTTGACCATGACGGTCTCGTACTCGCCCTTGAGCGCCAGCGCCGCGTGCACGCACGAGTAGTCGAACTCGATGCCCTGGCCGATCCGGTTCGGTCCCGACCCGAGGATGAGGATCGCGGGGCGCTCGCGGGGGGCGACCTCGTCCTCCTCGTCGTAGGACGAGTAGTGGTACGGGGTGCGGGCCGCGAACTCGGCGGCGCACGTGTCGACCGTCTTGTAGACGGGGCGCACGCCCAGCGCCCACCGCGTGCGGCGCACCGCGTCCTCGCTGCTGCGACGCAGCGACGCGACCTGCACGTCGGACAGGCCGTGCCGCTTGGCGCGGTCGAGCACGTCGCGGGTCAGCGCGTCGGCCGCGGCGGTCTCGGCCGCGACCTCGTTGACGAGCTGGACCTGGTCGAGGAACCACGGGTCGATGCCCGTGCGGGCGTAGACCTCGTCGACGCCGACGCCGGCGCGCAGCACCTGCTGCACGTCGACGAGCCGGTGCTCGGTCGGCGTCGAGATCGACGCGACGAGCCGGTCGAGCTCCTCGCCGGCGGCCGGCTCCCCGTCCCAGTGGAACGTGCTGCCCGCCTTGTCGAGCGAGCGCATGGCCTTGCCGAGGGCCTCGGTGAAGCTGCGGCCCAGCGCCATGGCCTCACCGACGGACTTCATGGTCGTCGTCAGCGTCGGGTCCGCCGCGGGGAACTTCTCGAACGCGAACCGGGGCACCTTGACCACGACGTAGTCGAGCGTCGGCTCGAACGACGCCGGCGTCGAGCCGGTGATGTCGTTCGGGATCTCGTCGAGGGTGTACCCCACGGCGAGCCGGGCCGCGATCTTCGCGATCGGGAAGCCCGTCGCCTTCGACGCCAGCGCCGACGAGCGCGACACCCGCGGGTTCATCTCGATGACGATGATGCGCCCCGTGTCGGGCTCGACGGCGAACTGGATGTTGCAGCCGCCGGTGTCGACCCCGACCTCGCGGATGACGGCGATCGCGATGTCGCGCATCCGCTGGTACTCGCGGTCCGTGAGCGTCAGCGCCGGGGCGACCGTCACCGAGTCGCCGGTGTGCACGCCGACGGGGTCCACGTTCTCGATCGAGCAGACGACCACGACGTTGTCGTGCTTGTCGCGCATGAGCTCGAGCTCGTACTCCTTCCAGCCGAGGATGGACTCCTCGAGGAGCACCTCGGTGGTCGGCGAGTAGTGCAGGCCCTGGCCGACGATGCGACGCAGGTCCTCCTCGTCGTAGGCGATCCCCGACCCCAGCCCGCCCATCGTGAACGACGGTCGCACGACGACCGGGTACCCGAGGTCCTCGACCGCGGCGAGCGCGTCGTCGACGGTGTGCACGATCGCCGACCGCGCCGACTCCCCGCCGGCGACCTCGACGACCTCCTTGAAGGCCTCGCGGTCCTCGCCCTTCTGGATCGAGGCGATGTTCGCGCCGATGAGCTCGACGTCGTACTCGGCGAGCACGCCGGCCTCGTCGAGCGCGATCGCGGCGTTGAGCGCGGTCTGCCCGCCGAGGGTGGGCAGGATCGCGTCGGGCCGCTCCTTGGCGATGATCGTGGTGAGGACCTCGGTGGTGATCGGCTCGACGTACGTGGCGTCGGCGAACTCCGGGTCCGTCATGATCGTGGCCGGGTTGGAGTTCACCAGGACGACCCGCAGGCCCTCCTGCTTGAGCACCCGGCACGCCTGGGTGCCGGAGTAGTCGAACTCGCAGGCCTGGCCGATGACGATCGGGCCGGAGCCGATGACCAGGATGCTCTTGAGGTCGTCACGGCGGGGCATCAGGCGGCACCCTTCTCGTCAGTGGGCCCGGCGGCACCCGCGGGTGCGTCGTGCGAGCCGTCGCGGGGGGCGGTCATGAGGTCGAGGAACCGGTCGAACAGGTACGCCGCGTCGTGCGGGCCCGCGGCCGCCTCAGGGTGGTACTGCACGGAGAACGCGGGCAGGTCGAGCGCCTCGAGGCCCTCCACGACGTCGTCGTTGAGGCACACGTGCGACACCCGCACGCGCCCGTACCGGCCGCCGTCGAACGGGGCGACCGTGTCGGCGTCGCGGGGTGCGTCGACCGCGAACCCGTGGTTGTGGGCCGTGATCTCGACCTTGCCGGTGGTGCGGTCCATGACCGGCTGGTTCACGCCGCGGTGGCCGTAGCCCAGCTTGTACGTGCCGAAGCCCAGGGCCCGGCCGAACAGCTGGTTGCCGTAGCAGATGCCGAAGAACGGCACCCGGCGGTCGAGCACGCCCCGCAGCAGGTCGATCTCGTGGGTGGCCGCCGACGGGTCGCCGGGGCCGTTGGAGAAGAAGACGCCGTCCGGCTCGACGGCCAGCACGTCGGCGATCGTCGACGTCGAGGGCAGCACGTGCACCTCGACGCCGCGCTCGGCCAGCCGCTGCGGCGTCATCGCCTTGATGCCCAGGTCGACGGCCGCCACGCGGGCCAGGGGCTGCTCCCGCGGCGTGCCGTCCGGGCCCAGGGCGGGCACGACGTACGCCGTGTCGACGCTGACCTCGGCGGCCAGGTCGGCACCGGCCATCGGCGGCGCGGAGCGGACCTCGTCGAGCAGCTCGTCGACGGGCCGGCGGGTACCGTCCTCGCCGTGCAGGGCGGGGCCCGAGAAGACGCCGGCGCGCATCACGCCGCGCTCGCGCAGGTGCCGCGTCAGCGCCCGGGTGTCCAGCCCGCTGATCCCGACGACACCCTGCGCGACGAGCTCCTCGTCGAGCGTGCGGCGCGAGCGCCAGCTCGACGCGCGGCGCGCGGGTTCGCGGACCACGTAGCCCGCGACCCAGATGCGCGTCGACTCGTCGTCCTCGTCGTTCACGCCGGTGTTGCCGATGTGCGGGGCGGTCATCACGACGATCTGCCGGTGGTACGAGGGGTCGGTGAGGGTCTCCTGGTACCCGGTCATGCCGGTGTTGAAGACGATCTCCCCCAGCGTCCGACCGACGGCGCCGTAGGCCCGTCCGGTGAACGTGCGGCCGTCCTCGAGGACGAGGATCGCGTCGCTCATGACTGCTCCTCCTGCGCCGGGGCCGGCGCGGTGACGGGGTCGGTGACGGGGTGGTCCGCGCCGGGCGCGGCGACCAGCGCGGACGCCGCGGTGAGCAGCGTCCCCCGGTCGGTGTCGTGGCGCACGTGCAGCGCGGTGTCGAGCGCGGTGCCGGTGGTCGGGTCCGGGACCCAGGTGAGCACGACGAGGCCGTCGCGCCCGACGAACTTGCCGGCCTGGCCGGGGGCGGTGCCCACGG
Organism: Cellulomonas sp. SLBN-39; assembly: GCF_006715865.1. Lineage (NCBI taxonomy): Bacteria > Bacillati > Actinomycetota > Actinomycetes > Micrococcales > Cellulomonadaceae > Cellulomonas > Cellulomonas sp. SLBN-39. The sequence goes on from NZ_VFOA01000001.1 coordinate 3,598,091, forward strand.
ACCGCAGCGCGGACGCGGGGACCCACAGGTCGACGGCACCCGTGCGGCGCACGAGCACGCCCGTGGGGTGCACCGCGACGTGGGCGGGGCTGCGGACGCCGAGGTCGTGCGCGACGACCCGGTCGAGCCAGTCGCCGGCGCGGGTGGACGACACGTAGACGGCCTCCGCGGGCCCGGCCGTCGGCGTGCCGGCGTCGGCGGGCACCTCCGGCAGCGTGGGCACGAGCAGGGCCGTGCGGCGCGCGCGGCCCTGCCAGCCGCGCCACATGCCCCACAGGCCGAGCGCCGCGAGCGAGACGAGGAGGGTGACGGACAGCCAGAGCGGCATCAGGCGTGCACCCCCTCGGCGGCGGCGGTGCGCTCGACGGGCCGGCCGTCGAGCACGGTGGCCCGGCCCCGCAGGAACGTCGCGACGACCGCACCGGGCAGCTCGACGCCGCCGAACGGGCTGTTGACGCTCGCGGTGGCCTGCTCCTCGGGCACCACGACGCGGCGCGCGGCGGGGTCGACGAGCGTGAGGTTCGCCGGCTCGCCGACCGCGACCGGCCGCCCCTGGTCCTCGACGCGCCCGATCCGGGCGGGCGCCGTCGACAGCACGCGCGCGACGTCCGCCCAGGTCATCCGCCCGGTGTCGACCATCGCGGCCTGCACGACCGACAGGACCGTCTCCAGCCCGGTCATGCCGAAGGCCGCCGCGGCCCACTCGCAGTCCTTGTCCTCGCGCGTGTGCGGGGCGTGGTCGGTCGCGACGATGTCGATCGTCCCGTCCTCGAGCCCGGCGCGCACGGCCTCGACGTCCGCGGCGGTGCGCAGCGGCGGGTTGACCTTGTAGCGCGGGTCGTACCCGCGCACGAGCTCGTCGGTGAGCATGAGGTGGTGCGGCGTCGCCTCGGCGGTGACGTCGATGCCGCGGGCCTTGGCCCAGCGCACGATCTCGACGGACCCGGCCGTCGACAGGTGGCACACGTGCAGGCGGGATCCGACGTGCTCGGCGAGCAGCACGTCGCGGGCGACGATCGCCTCCTCGGCGACCGCCGGCCAGCCCGTCAGGCCGAGCTCGGCCGAGACGACGCCCTCGTGCATCTGGGCGCCGTCGGTCAGCCGCGGCTCCTGGGCGTGCTGGGCCACGACCCCGTCGAACGCCTTGACGTACTCCAGGGCCCGGCGCATGACCACGGGGTCGTGCACGCACCTCCCGTCGTCGGAGAACACCCGCACCCGGGCCGCGGAGCGGGCCATCGCCGCGAGCTCGGCGAGCCGCTCGCCCTCGAGGCCGACCGTGACGGCGCCGACGGGGTGCACGTCGACCCAGCCCGCGTCGCGCCCGATCCGCCAGACCTGCTCCACGACGCCCGCGGTGTCCTGGGTGGGTGTCGTGTTCGCCATCGCGTGCACGGCGGTGAACCCGCCGAGCGCGGCGGCCCGCGTGCCGGACACGATGGTCTCGGCGTCCTCGCGGCCCGGCTCGCGCAGGTGGGTGTGCAGGTCGACCAGGCCGGGCAGCAGCACGTGCCCGGCGCCCTCGACGACGTGCGCGTCGGCGGCCCGCGGGTCGGCGGCGGCCGCGGCACCGAGCGCGGCGACCGTGCCGTCGGCGAGCAGCACGTCGGTGGGGTCGCCGCCCAGGGGCGCGACGCCCCGCAGCAGGTAGGTGGTCATGCGTGCACCCTCGTCCCGTCCGTGCGCGCCGGCGTGGCGCGCGCCTCGTCGTTCGTCGTGCGGCCGTCCCCGGCCAGGAGCAGGTAGAGCACCGCCATGCGGACCGCCACCCCGTTGGCGACCTGCTCGACGATGACCGCGCGCGGGGAGTCGGCCGCGTCGGCGGAGATCTCCAGCCCGCGGTTCATCGGGCCCGGGTGCAGCACCACCGCGTGGTCGGGCAGGAGCCGCAGCCGCCGGGCGTCGAGCCC